>NZ_CP031264.1:1418042-2836084 GCF_003258605.2 Peterkaempfera bronchialis | reverse complement strand
CCACCACCATCAGCGGACGCTGGTTCACCGCCCGGCGCGGGTTGGTCACCGGCGTGCTCACGGCCGGCGGCGCCGCCGGCAACCTGGTCTTCCTGCCGCTGCTCGCCTGGCTGGTCGACCAGCACGGCTGGCGGACCGCCGCCTTCGTCGTCTCGCTCTGCGCCACCGCCGTGGCCGTCCCGGTCCTGCTGCTGATGCGCGAGCGCCCCGCCGACCTCGGGCTGCTCCCGTACGGCGCGCAGACCGCGCCCCCGCCGCCGGCCGCCGACGGCGGTGCGATGGCGCGGGCGCTCACGGTGCTGGCCGCCGCCGCCCGCACCCGGCCGTTCTGGCTGCTCGCCGCCTCCTTCGCGATCTGCGGCGCCACCACCGCGGGGCTGGTCGGCACCCACTTCGTCCCCGCCGCCCACGACCACGGCATGCCCGCCACCACAGCGGCCGGGCTGCTCTCCCTGGTCGGCCTCTTCGACGTGGTCGGCACCATCGCCTCCGGCTGGTTTACCGACCGCTTCGACTCGCGCCTGCTGCTGATCGCCTACTACGGGCTGCGCGGCGCCTCGCTGCTGGTCCTCCCGCACCTCTTCGCGGCCGACCTGCACCCCGGGATGCTGGCCTTCGTCATCTTCTACGGCCTCGACTGGGTCGCCACCGTGCCGCCCACCATCGCCCTCTGCCGCCAGTGGTTCGGGGAGGACGCCCCGATCGTCTTCGGCTGGGTGCTCGCCTGCCACCAACTGGGCGCCGCCCTGGTCGCCTCCGCCGCCGGCATCGCCCGCGACCGCTTCGGCGACTACGACGCCGCCTGGTACGCCGCCGGAGCCCTCTGCGCCGTGGCCGTGCTGCTCTGCCTCGCCCTCCGCCCCCGGCCCGCCACCGCCGCCCCGGCCCACGCCTGACGGCCGCCATCGAGACGGGACCGGCCGGGCCGGCGGAGTCCGGCGGCTATGGACCGGCGCGGCAGCCGGCCGCCGCGCCCCCGGAAGGAGTGAACGACCTCCACCGGCTGACCCGCCGGGGGCCCGCCGTCGGCGCTGGTCCGGACGGGGACGGCGAGCGGGAGGCGGTGTTCGGCGGGGTTCGTGCCAACTCCGTGGAGCTCCTGGGGAACTGAACCACCCGTACCAGCTGTGCGTAGGCTCACACACTGCAACACGCACCCCGGTACCGGGAGCGCCCCGGTCCTTTGGGAGGATCGCACCCATGTCCCGCACCGAGCGCACCGCTGACCTGCCTCCGTCGCAGCCCGAGCCCGACCCGCGCCAGGGTCGCCGCCGGGGGCGTCGCCGCAAGCCGAGCCGGAGCCGCGCGGGCGCCGCGACGGTCGGTACGGCGGCGGTGCTGGTCGCCGCTGCGGGCGGCTGGCTGGCGTTCGGTCCGCAGGGTGCGCTCCTCACCACGGCGGCCTCGGTCGCCCCGGTCCGCGCCGAGGACGGCACCACCGCCGCCCGTGTGCAGAGCGGTTCGCTGGACGTCGGCCATGTCTCCTCGCCCGCCGCCAACCGCTCCGACCGCAATGACGGCACGGTCGCCGAACTGCCCGGCGTCGGCCCGGCCTTCCGGGCGAAGATCCCCGCCTCGGCCGACCAGGTGCTGCTGGTCTCCGGCGAGGGCAGGAACTCCGCCCACTCCACCGCCACCCTGTGGACCCGCACCGCCGACGGCCGCTGGCAGCCCGGCACCGCCTGGCCCGCCCACAACGCCCTCAAGGGGTGGACCCCCGACCACCACCTGGACGATCTGCGCAGCCCGGTCGGCGTCTACCCGCTGAGTGACGCCGGCGGCCTCCGGCCGAACCCGGGGACGAAGCTCCCGTACTACCGCGACGCCAACTTCACCATCGGCGGCAAGGGCTTCGAGGGCGAGGACCTCGAAGGCTCCTTCGACTATGTGGTGGCCATCGACTACAACCGGGTCGCGGGCACCTCGCCGCTGGACGGCACCAAGCCGCTCGGCCCGGCCAAGGGCGGCGGCATCTGGGTGCACGTCGACCACGGCGGCCCGACCCACGCCTGTGTGTCGCTCGCCGAGCAGGACATGGTCGCGCTGGTGCGCGCGCTGGACCCGGCCGCCCACCCGGTGATCGTGATGGGCGACGAGGCGTCGCTGGCCGCCTGACCCGCCGCTTCTTGTCCGGGAGCTACAGCATCGGCGGCCCGATCCTGTACAGGGGCGCGACAGGCTGACCGGCCGGTATCGGGTTGAGTGGTGGCATGACGGGATCCCGCATCGTGGCGCTCGGCCACTACCAGCCGCCCAAGGTACTCACCAACGACGACCTGGCGCGCCTGGTCGAGACCGACGACGAGTGGATCCGCAGCCGGGTGGGCATCCGCACCCGGCACATCGCCGAGGACGAGACCCTGGTCGACCTCGCCGAGCAGGCCGCGCAGAAGGCCCTGGCCACCAGCGGGCTGCTGCCCTCCGACATCGACCTGGTCGCGGTCGCCACCTGCACCGCCGTGGAGCGCAGCCCCAGCACCGCCGCCGCCGTGGCGGCCCGGCTGGGCATCCCCACCCCGGCGGCCTATGACATCAACACCGCATGCTCCGGCTTCTCCTACGCGCTGGCCACCGCGGACCACGCGCTGCGGGCCGGGGCGGCGCAACGGGCGCTGGTGATCGGCGCCGAGCGGATGTCGGACACCGTGGACTGGACCGACCGCTCCACCTGTGTGATCTTCGGCGACGGGGCGGGCGCCGCCGTCCTGGAGGCCACCCCCGAGGGCGTGGAGCCCGGCATCGGGCCGGTGGTCTGGGGGTCCGAGCCGGACAAGGGCGACGCGGTGGTGATCACCGGCTGGAACCCCCGGATCAGCCAGCAGGGCCAGGCGGTCTTCCGCTGGGCGACCACCAAGCTGGCCCCGATCGCCCGGCAGGCATGCGAGCGGGCCGGGGTGACGCCGTCGGAGCTGGCGGGCTTTGTCGCGCACCAGGCCAATCTGCGGATCATCGATGCGATTGCCGCCCGGCTGGGCGTGGAGCAGGCGGTGGTGGCCCGGGATGTCGTCGACTCGGGGAACACCTCCGCCGCCTCCATCCCGCTGGCGCTGAGCAAGCTGGTGGAGCGGGGCGAGATCGCCTCGGGCGCACCGGTGCTGCTCTTCGGCTTCGGCGGCGGCCTGGCGTACGCGGGACAGGTCGTCCGCTGCCCCTGACGTGCCCCTGACGTGCCCCTGACGCGCTGCGGGGCGGCCCCGGCGGTGCTGGGGCCGCCCCGGTGCGGGCGCGCTTCGGACCTCCGGTGTACCTCCCCCGAGGCACGTCCGGCGTCCTCCGTCCGCCCTCGGTCCGGACAGGAGACCGAGAGGGTGCGCGCACGGTGGATGCGGTGCGGGTGGTGCTGATGGTGCTGATGGTGCGGGTGATGCCGTGGTGCGGTGGAGCGGTGCAGCCCTACTTCGGCGGTTTCTTGCCGGTCACCCCGAGGTAGACCAGCGACGTCAGGTTGGGCTTGAGGTCCTTGGCCTTGGCGCCCCAGGAGTCGAATGCCTTCTGGTGCTCGGCCGCGGCGGCCAGCAGGGTGATCAGCGAACCGGCGACGGCGCCGGCATTCGCCGACTTGTCGAACCGGTTCTTCGCCTGCATGTCCTTGAGGGTGTCGGTGAGCGGGCCGGCCACGGCGTTGAGGACCTTCATGCGGATCTTGAAGAACCGCTTGTCCCCTTCCGCCGCACCCAGGGTGACCACACGCAGGATGGCGTCGTTGTCACGCCAGAACCCGAGGAAGCCGTCAACCAGCTCCTCGGCTGTGGTCCAGCCGGTCTTTCCCGCCCAGGATTTGTTGGCCACGAGCTCCTTGAGCACGAGGCTGTCCTTGGCCATTTCCTCCGCGATCTCAAGGACAGCGCCCTCGACATCCGGGAAGTACTGGTAGAACGTTGCGGGGGAGGTACCCGCCATCCGGGCGACGTCGATGACCTTGACGTCCCGGTACGGCGACGTGCTGAGCATCTCGCGGAGGCAGTCGAGCAGCTTCTGCCGCGTCGCCTGTCCGCGTCGCCCGGCGACGCGACCGTCGACGGTGCGAACTTGTCCTGTCATGCCGTCAGTTTACCTGCGCAAGATCAGGGCGCGATTCGGCAATGTGACGAATACTCCGACCGGGGGTGGTGCGGCAGCACCACGGCGGCGCGGAGAAACACCCGGTCCACCCGCTCGGGGAGCCGGAAGTTCCGTTACCACCCGCTTTACGGCCAGGTCAGGACTTCCCAGGCCGGGTGCTGACGGGCAATTCGGCGGCAGCCGGATCCTACGGTCCGGTATGCATTCGCCAGGGGCTTCGAATCCGGACTCCTTGCCGTAATGCAGTTGTGACTGCTCCGTTAGGGGCAATCGGCCTTTCGAGCCGTCGGAACCGGTTCCGGGATGCCCGTCGGCCCGTCGGGCGGCGCTGCCCCCGGAGGCTGCGGGCAGGACGGCGAACCACGGCGGCACCCCGGACGTCATCTTGGATGGCAGCGGGCCGCACGGTCTCCGGGCATGTCGGAGGCGGTGCGGCCCCGCACTGCTGGTTGGCCGTTCGGCGGGTCGGCATTGGACAATCGGACGACCCCCTTGCGGCGGCACGCTGCCGGGGGCGGCAGAGTGGGGAGGTGGCGGAGGAGTGGACCAGCTGACGGCGCACGATCCGAGACGGATCGGGCCCTTCGAGGTGCTGGGACGCCTCGGCGCGGGTGGGATGGGGCTCGTCTACCTGGCGCGGTCGGCGTCGGGGCGGCGGGTGGCCATCAAGACCGTGCGCGCCGAGCTCGCCGAGGACGAGCTCTTCCGGGTCCGCTTCAGCCGGGAGATCTCCGCCGCCAAGACGATCAGCGGGTTCTACACCGCCGCCGTGGTCGACGCCGACGCCGATGCGCCGGTGCCCTGGCTGGCCACCGCCTATGTCCCGGCGCCGTCGCTGGAGGACCTGGTGGACGAGTGCGGCCCGCTGCCGGTGGAGGCCGTCCGCTGGCTGGCCGCCGGGATCGCCGAGGCGTTGCAGTCCATCCACGCGGCCGGTCTGGTGCACCGTGACCTCAAGCCGTCCAATGTCCTGGTGGTGGAGGACGGCCCTCGGGTCATCGACTTCGGCATCGCCGCCGGGGTCTCGCACACCCGGCTCACCATGACCAATGTGGCCGTCGGCACCCCCGCCTACATGTCGCCGGAGCAGGCCCGCGACAGCCGCAGTGTGACCGGGGCGAGCGATGTCTTCTCGCTGGGCTCGCTGCTGGTGTACGCGGCCACCGGCCACCCGCCCTACCGGGGAGCCAACCCGGTGGAGACCGTCTTCATGCTGCTGCGCGAGCAGCCCGACCTCTCCGGCCTGCCGGAGGAGCTGGCGCCGCTGGTGCGGTCCTGTATGCGCCCGGCCCTGGAGCGGCGGCCCACCCCGGCGGAGATCCAGGCCGAACTGGCGCCGCACCTCTTCGCCCGGGGCGACTCCGGCGGCGACGGCGACGCGGAGGAGTGGCTGCCGCCGCCCGCCCTCGACCTGATCGAGCGCAAGCGCGGGCGGCGTACGGCCGTGGCCGCGCCCCCGCCGCCGCCCTCCCCCGGTCGCCTTTCCCCCAGCCGCCCGCCCCTCAGCCGCCCTCGCCCCGGCCGCCCGCCCGGCTGCCGGTGGCCCAGGGGCTCCCGCAGACCGCCCCGATCTCCCTGGCCCGTCCCGGCTCCCCCGCGCCCCAGCCGCCCGCCCCCGGGCGGTCGACCCGCGCGGCGTCGGCCCCCGCCCGCCCCGGAGCGACGAGACCCCGGTCACCGAGCGGCTGGCCCCGGAGCGGTCGGCCCTTGAACGGTCGGCCCCTGAACGGTCGGCACGTGAGCGGTCGGCCCCCGAGCTGACCCCCGGCCCGAGGCACCGGGGCGGCCCCGCCCGCGAGGACGACGGCGGCGGGGTGCGCCTGGCCGGAGCCTCGGTGCGGATAGGGCCCGGCCCCCGGGCCGAGGTCGGCGCACTGCCGGCCCTCGCCACCTCGCCCGCCACCGACTGGGTACGCGCCCCGGCGGCCCCGGCGCCCGCCGCGCCCCCGCGCGCCCCGTGCCCGCCCCCACGCCCCCGGCGCCCGCCCCGCAACCGGCGCGGCCCGCCACCCCCGCCCCCCGGCCGCCGGACCGTGGCGGCCGTGGCGGTTCCGGATGTCCAACGACGTGTGGGGCACCCCGGTGGTCGCCGACGGCACCCTCTTCGTCTCCAGCTTCGAGGTGCACGCCCTGGACATCGCCACCGGTCAGCGCCGCTTCAAGACCCGCGACGTGGCCTGGGCGACGGCGGTCTGCGACGGCCGGGTGCACGCCGCCGACGGCCCGCACCTCTACACCCTGGACGCGGCCGACGGCACCGAGCGGTGGCGCCGCACCCTCGACGGCTGGATCTACTCCCTGGACGGAGCCGCCGGCGCGGTCTGCGTCGGCGTCCGGGGCGGCGGGGTGCAGGTGCGCTCGGCGGCGGACGGCACCGAGCTGTGGCGGGCCGCCGGGGCCCAGCAGGACTACGAGACCCCGCAGTCCGGCCCGGCGCTGGTCGGCGACTCCGTCTACTACTACGGCGGCGGCCTGCTGCGCGCCGCCGACCTGCGCACCGGCCGGGTCCGCTGGACCGTCGCGGTCGGCGAGGACGTCCCGGCCCGCCCGGTGGAGCGGGACGGCACCCTCTATGTCACCGCCGGCACCCGGGTCATGGCCTTGGACGCCGCGACCGGCGCGGAGCGCTGGCGCTTCGAGGCGCCGGTGGTCCTCTTCACCCCGCCCGCCCTGGACCCGGACACCGCCGGACATGCCCCCGGCCTCACCCGGACCGCCCCCGGCGTCTATGTCGCCGACTACCTGGGCACCCTCTACGCCTTGGACGCCACCACCGGCCGCCCGCGCTGGCGCGGCCGCACCGCCAGCCGGCAGGGCGCCGAACCGGTGGTCGTGGCGGACGGCTCGGTGCTGCTGGCCAGCGGCGAGACGGTCTTCGCCTTCGACGCCGCCGACGGCCGGGAGCTGTGGCGGTACGGAGCGCGCGGCGAGGTGGTCGGCTCCCCGGCGGTGGCCGGCGGCCTGGTGCACATCGGCAGCCGCGACCGCTCGCTGCACACGGTCGACCTGGCCACCGGTCGGCTCCGCTGGGAGCTGGGCACCAAGGGCGAGCTCACCGGCTCCCCGGTGGCGGTCGACGGCCGGGTCTTCGTCGGCAGCAAGGACCGCTGCGTCTACGCCCTCGACTCGGTGTACGGCACCGCCATCCCCGACGACCCGCAGTAGCCCGGCCCCGGCCCCGGCCCCGGCCCCGGCCCCAGACCAGCCCAGACCGGCCCAGACCGGCCTGTCAGCCCCGCCGACGGGCCTCGGGGTGGCGCAGGCACCAGCCCTCCCACGCGGAGGCCACCATCTCCGCCACCCCATGGCGGGCCGTCCAGCCCAGCTCCTTGCGGATCAGGTCGGCGGAGGCCACCACCCGGGCGGGGTCGCCGGGCCGCCGCGCGGTGACCTCGGGGGCGAGGTCGTACCCGGTCACCCGGCCCACCACAGCCAGCACCTCGCGGACCGACACCCCTTCGCCCCGGCCGATGTTGAGGACCAGCGAGGTCTCGCCGGCCGGGTCCGCCGCCAGCCGCTCGGCGGCGGCGACATGCGCCGAGGCGACGTCCGAGACATGGATGTAGTCGCGGATGCAGGTGCCGTCGGGGGTGGGGTAGTCATCGCCGAAGACCCGGGGCGCCGCCCCGGCCGTCAGCCGCTCGAAGGCCATCGGCACCAGATTGAAAGCGCCGCCGTCGGAGAGCTCCGGGGAGGCCGCTCCGGCCACATTGAAGTACCGCAGCGCCACGGTGGAGATGCCGTACGCCGCCCCCGCCGCCTTCACCAGCCACTCGCCCGCGAGCTTGGTCTCGCCATAGGGGCTCATCGGCGCGCACGGCGTGGCCTCGGTCACCAGGTCCACATCGGGCATGCCGTAGACGGCCGCCGAGGAGGAGAAGAGGAAGCGGCGCACGCCAGCGTCGGCGGCGGCCTCCAGCACGGTCTGGAGCCCCTGGAGGTTCTCCCGGTAGTAGCGGAAGGGCTGCTCGACCGACTCGCCGACCTGCTTCTTCGCCGCGACGTGCAGCACGCCGGTCACCGCGTGCTCGCGCAGCGCCCGGTCCACCGCGGCCCGGTCCAGCGTGGAGCCCTCGACCAGCGGGACATCGGCGGGCAGCCGCTCGGCGTCGCCGGTGCTGAGGTCGTCCAGCACGGCCACCCGCAGGCCCGCCTCGCGCATCGCGCGTACCACATGTCCGCCGATGTATCCGGCGCCGCCGGTGATCAACCAGGTCATACGTGGATCATAGGTGGCGGAGTTCGGCGTTCCTACGCGGTCCCCCGGGGCCGCACCGGTCCGGTCCGGTATTGTGGCCGGAGGATTAATCCGGTCAGAAGGAACATGCCCGGCCCCGGTCGTCAGACCCGGCCGGTCCGGGATCCGGGCAGGGCGCACGGCGGCCGCGGGGGGACTGCGGCGGCTCGGACGCCCGCCCTGCCGAGCCGTGGACGAGGGAGCAGGCGCGCATGTCGGGTGGCGAGCCGCGGGTCAGCGTCGTCGTGATCGTGTTCAATGACGCGGCCCGTGTCGCCGAGGCGGTGCACTCCGCACTCGACCAGGGCGATGCGGTGGGCGAGGTGCTGGTCGTCGACGACGCCTCCACCGACGCCACCCCGGCCGTCCTTTCCCGGATCGCCGCCGACCACCCCCGGCTGCGGGTGATCACCCGTACCGGCAACAGCGGCGGCTGCGGCACCCCCCGCAACGAGGGCATCGCCGCCGCCGGCGAGCCCTATGTGATGCTGCTGGACAGCGATGACGTCCTGCCGCCCGGCGCCGCCCGCACCCTGCTGAAGGCCGCCGTCGCGCACCGCGCCGACGTGGTCGCCGGTGTGGCCGTCCGCCGCGAGCTCCCGGGCGGCCCGGACGCCGCCTGGCAGCGCGAGCTCTACCCGCCCGACGGGGCCGACCCGGTGCTCTACCCCGACGGCATCGGCAGCCGCCCGCTCTTCCTGCGGGACACCCTGTCGGCCGGCAAGCTCTACAACCGCTCCTTCCTGGAGCGGCACGGCGTGCGGTTCGCCGAGGGCGATGTGCACTACGAGGACTTCGTCTTCACCGCCATGGTGTACGGGGCCCGGCCCCGGCTGGTCGCCATCCCGGACCGGGTCTACCACTGGCATGTCCGCCGGGCCGCCGGGCGGCAGTCCATCTCGCTGCGCCGCGACGAGATCCGCAACTGGCGGGACCGGGTCGACGCCCATGCCGAGACCGTCCGGGTGCTGGAGAAGGCCGGGGAGAAGGCCCTCGCCACCGCCGCCGGCACCAAGTTCCTCGACTACGACCTGCGGATGTACGTGCGCGAGCTGGGCACCCGCCCCGCCGCCTACCAGGCCGAGTGGTGGCGCATCGCCCGCGACCACCTGGGCGGCTTCGACCGCGCCGCGGTCGCCGCCGCGCACCCCGCCGCCCGCTGGATCGCCGCGGTGCTGCTGGCCTCCGAGGAGCCGGTCGAGGTGGCCCGCCTGGTCGAGCTGGCCGCCGGGCCCGCCCGGCTGGTGCCGCCGTACCTCACCGACCGGTCCGGGAAGCCGGTCTTCGGCAGAGGGCTCGCCGCCATCCCGCTGAAGGGCCTGCCCAAGCTGCCGCTGGGCCGGCTGCCGATCGCGGTCGACGGCGCGGTCCGGATCGGCCGCCGCTGCGAGATCCGGCTCCGGCTGCACGAGCTGTACGGCCGACTGGCGGCCGCCCGCCCCGAGTCGGTCTCGCTGGAACTGCGCTCCCGCTCCGGGGCGGCGCCGGTCGCGCTGCGCCATCCGGCGCCGCTCGTCAACTCCGGCGACACCTGGACCGCCGCCCTCAGGGTGGATGTCTTCGAACTGGTCAGGGCCGGTCGGGCGGCGGCTCCGATGACCGCCTGGACCGTCTGGGCCAACATCCGCTTCGCCAACGGCCGCACCGTCTCCACCGCCGTCCGCGCCCCCGGCGGCGGCGCCCGCCGCTCCTTCGCCTACCGCCCCCCCACCGCGTTTGCCCTGGTCCAGGCCTACACCACGGGCTCCGGCGGGCTGGCGCTGCGGATCGCCGGCGGTCTGGCCGGCGTCCGCGAGGTGGCCGCCGGCCGGGTCTCCAGACTCCGCGCCAAGCTGCGGCAGCGCTGAGCGTGAGCGCCGACCGCCTGCCCTCTGGTGCGGTCGGAGGCCGCACCCCGATACGTGAGGATGATGCATGGGGAGCACCAGCTCCGGAGCGACGAGGAAGGAAGGTGGCATGACCGAGGCGCGCACGCCCGACGTCAGCGTCACGATCATCGTCTACAACGACGCGGAGCGGCTGCCGCGGGCCGTACGGTCCGTCCTCGACCAGACGCTCCGCAACCTCGAAGTGATCATCGCGGACGACGCCTCCACCGACACCACCGAGCAGATCGCCCGGCGGCTGGCCGCGTCCGACCCCCGGGTGCGCTACGAGCGGCTGGAGCGCAACAGCGGCGGGTGCAGCGCCCCGCGCAACCGGGGCATCGAGGTCGCCCGCGCGCCGTACCTGATGTTCCTGGACAGCGACGACGAGCTGCCCCGGCACGCCTGCAAGAGCATGCTGCTGGTCGCCGAGGAGACCGGCGTCGACTTCGTCACCGGTGAGGTCACCCGGCTCTTCGAGGAGAGCGGCCGCACCGGCCTCTGGTACCCCGACCTCTTCACCGAGCAGCGGGTGCTGCGGGGCGTGCGGGAGGACCCGGAGTACTTCTTCGACCACCTCTCCACCAACAAGCTCTACCGCGCCGACTTCATCGCCCGGCACGGCCTGCGCTTCCCCGAGGGCGTCCACTACGAGGACCAGCTCTTCTCCGCGCACGCCTACACCTCCGCCGAGTCCTTCGCGGTGGTGCCCTGGGAGATCTACACCTGGCGGCTGGCGGCGGAGAGCGACTCCATCTCCTCCAGCCGGCACAAGATCCAGAACGTGGTGGACCGGATCGCCGTCGCCCGCATGATCGACGGCTACCTCGCCGACGCCGGCCACGCCGAGCTCCAGGCGGCGAAGGACTACAAGTTCCTCAAGCACGACATGCGCCTCTACCTGGGCGACCTGCCGTTCCGCACCCCGGCCTGGCTGGCCGAGTTCGCCGAGGTGGTCAACCCCTATCTGGACCGCATCGACGACGCGGTCTACGCCCGGCTCAGCCGCGAGGAGCGGATCTGCCTCCACCTGCTGCGGGCCGGTCGGCCCGAGGAGGCCGCAGCGGCGGCCCGGGTGCTGGGCCGCCCGCAGCTCGCCCCCCGCCGGATCGCCTCCGAGGACGGCCGCACCTGGTGGGGCGGCGACGTCCCGCAGGACGAGGCGGGTCGGCGCGAGCTGGACATCACCGAGTGGCGGATGGAGCAGCAGGTCTTCGCCACCGGCCGGGTGCGCCATGAGCTGGAGTCGGTCCGGCCGGACGGCGGCGCGCTGCGGCTGCGCATCCGCAGCTACGACCCGGCAGGGCTGATCGGCGGCGGCGTGGAGGCGGTGCTGAAGCTGGCCGCAGGCGGGTCGGCGCTGGATCTGCCGCTGAAGCTGGAGCCCGTCGGCGAGCGGGAGTACGTCAGCGAGGCGGCGCTGGACATCCGCCAGGTCCCGATAGGGGTGGTCGGCTTCGCCGGTCGGCGCCACCCCCAGGTGACCCTGTCGCGCGGCCGGGAGAAGCGGAGCGACCTGCTGCTGGCGCCGCAGGACCTGCCGGTGCGGCACGCCGAGGTGTCGTACCACGAGGTGGGCACCCACACCGTCACCGTGCGCCCCGAGGGGCGCGGCGCCGGGCGCCTTGAGGTCGAGTGGGAGCGCTCGGGCGCGCTGCGCGTCGCCGAGCCGCTGGGCCCGTACCTGCGCAACGCCAAGCGCAAGGCCGGCCGGGTCAAGCGGATCGTCACCGGCCACGAGGGCAAGGCCACCGTCTACGACGCCTTCGCCAAGCTGCCCGGCAGGCGGGACCTGGTGGTCTTCGAGGCCATGGAGGGCCGGGGCTACGCGGACAACCCCCGCTATGTCCACGAGGAGCTGCGCCGCCGCGACCTGCCGCTGGACGTGGTCTGGTCCCACACCGGCGACACCTCCTCCTTCCCGGACGACGTCACCCTGGTGCGGCGCGGCAGCTGGGAGTACGTCAGGGCGCTGGCGCGGGCCCGGTACTGGGTGGACTCGCACAACCTGCCCTCGCTCTACCGCAAGCCCGAGGGCACCCGCTACCTCCAGACCTGGCACGGCCAGACGCTCAAGAGCATGGGGTTCGACGTGCCGGGGCTGCGGATGGCCCCGCCGGAGGTGCAGCAGCGGCACCGCGACTCGGTGAACCGCTGGGACCTGCTGGTCTGCCCCAGCGCCGAGTTCGAGCGGACCTTTGTGCCCGCCAACGACTACACCGGCGCGCTGGTCCGCTCCGGCTACCCGCGCAATGACGTGCTGGTGCGGTGGCAGGAGCCGGAGCAGTTGGAGCTGGCGGCCCGGGTGCGCAAGCGGCTGGAGATCCCGGAGGGGCGCAAGGTGCTGCTCTACGCGCCGACCTTCCGCGACGCGGCGCGCAACTCCGGCCGGTCGATCAGGGTGGACCTGCCCGAGCTGGTCGCCGGGCTGGGCGACGAGTGGGTGGTGGTGGTCCGCGCCCACTACTACGACCGGTTCACGGTGCCGCTGGAGCTCGGCCACGCGGTGCGGGACGGGTCCGGCTTCGCCGATGTCAACGATCTGATGCTGGCGTCGGACGCGCTGCTGACCGACTACTCCTCGCTGATGTTCGACTATGCGAACACCGGCCGTCCGATCCTGCTCTACACGGACGACTACGAGGCGTACCGGACCAGCGAGCGCGGCACCTACTACGACCTGGCGGAGATCGCCCCCGGCCCGATGCTCTTCTCCACCGGGGAGCTGGTGGACGCGATGCGCGACCTGCCGGGGACGGCGGACCGGTACACCGGGCACTACGCCCGCTTCCGGGACATGTTCTGCTCGTATGAGACCGGCCAGGCAAGCAAGCTGGTAGTCGACGCGTTCTTCGAGGGCGGCAGTGATGAGTAGCGCCAGCACGGCGGAGGTGGCCGGCGCCCCCGGCCCCCGGCGCAATGTCTTCTTCATCGGCATCGACGTGGACTCCATGGGCGGCTCCCAGCGGGTGCTGCACACCCTGGCGCAGGGTATGGGGGAGCGCGGCCACCGGGTGGAGCTGATCGGCATCCGGCCCAGCCCGGAGCCCTTCCGGTACCACGCGGAGCCGTCGTACCGGCACTGCACGCTCTACTCGGCGCCGCCGCAGCCGGCCTGGCATCCCCGGACCCTGGGTGAGCGGGTCAACCCGTCCCGGCAGATCGAGGCCCGCCGGGCGCGGTCCGACCGCGAGGTGGCGCGGGAGCGGCTGACCGAGCGGCTGAGCCGGGTGCGCGACGGCTATCTGGTCATAGGGTCACCGTGGGCCGCCGACTGGATCCTCAGCCTGGACTGGCAGCACCTCAAGGGGATCGGCCAGTACCACGAGTCGTTCCTCCAGGCGAGCGGCTCGGCCAACCTGGGGCTGATCCGCCGCCACTACCCGAGGCTGGACAAGACCCTGGTGCTGAGCGAGGGCGACGCGGTGGAGTTCCGCAACCAGCGGCTGCCCAATGTCTCGGTGATGCCCAACCCGCTGCCCTTCCACCCCGACCGGCCGGCTCCGCTGGACACCCTGCGGATCGGCGCGGTCGGCCGGCTGGACCCGGTGAAGCGGCTGGACCGGCTGATCGAGGCGTTCGCTTCGGCCGCCTCGGGGCGCCCCGGTTGGGAGCTGCACCTCTTCGGCGAGGGTCCGCTGGAGGCCGAACTGCGGGCCGGGGCGGCCCGGTTGGGCGTCGCAGACCGGGTGGTCTTCCGGGGTGCCGCCGCCGACATGGAGTCGGCCTACCGGGAGCTCTCGGTGGTGGCGCTCACCAGCGAGCGCGAGGGCCGTCCGATGGCCCTCGCCGAGGGGGCGGCCTGCGGCGTCCCCTGTGTCGCCTTCGATGTCTCCGGCGGCGTACGGGAGTTGGTCGAGGACGGCCGCACCGGCACCCTGGTGCCCGCCTATGACGTCCCGGCGTTCGCCACCGCGCTGGGCACGCTGATGGACGATCAGGAGCTGCGGCGGCAGTACGGGGCCGCCGGGCGTCTCCATGTCTCGGGGCTGACGCTGCCGGCGGTGCTGGACCGCTGGGAGGCGCTCTTCCGCGAGATCGACCGCTGAGCCCCGGGCCCGGCTGAGCCTCCGGCCCGGCACCGCTGCGGTGCCGGGCCCGCTCAGCCGGTGACGGTGATGTGGTGGCGGGGCGAGGTGGCCGGGCCGGTCCACTTGTCGCCGGGGAAGTACCAGGCGTAGGTGCCGGAGCGGTCCGGGGTGACGGTGGTGGTCAGCACCCCGGAGATGTCGGGCTCCACGGACTTCACGGTGGTCCAGGTGTCCGAGCCGTCCGGGCGGAACTGCAACCGGATCAGCGCGTCGCCGTAGCCGAAGTAGCGGCCGTCGTTCCAGGAGGCGCGGGCGAACCAGCCGGTGAGGGTGACCGGTCGGCCCTTGGCGGCGGTGGCGGCCGGGGGCGGCGAGGTGAGCTTGCCGGAGCGCTTCAGCGAGAAGCCGCCGAGGTTGCCGCCCCTGATGTCGTCGCCGTCCACGGCGTGGGCCTGCGCGTCCACGAACCAGGTACCGGCCTCGTCGTTCCACACCTGGTGCCGGGAGGTGTCCACGGAGGCGCTGCCGGTGCAGGTGGAGGTGGTGGCGGAGACCTGCTCGCAGCGCATCGGGGAGACCCTGAGGACGCCGTACTTGGGACCCCACACGCCCACCGGGCCGACGGAGCTGATCCCGGAGTCGTCGCTGGCGGTGATGGAGATCGGGAAGGTCATGGCCTGGTTCACGCCCAGCACCAGGCTCCGGCCGTCGTTCACCACGACCGAGGTGATCCTGATGTCGCCGTGCGAGGGGCCGGCGGCGATCGACGGCAGGGCGACGGCCGCCGTCGCGACGACTCCGGCGGCGGCGAGGAGGGCTGATCTTCTGCGCATGGTGGCCCCAGTATCCCCTGGGCCGGTATGCCCCTGAGCCGGTATCCCCCTGAGCCGGTATCCCCCGGGGCAGGCCCCCGGGGTGGCACCCCGGCTACCGTCCCTGGGCGCTCAGCGCCGCGAGGTCGACCCGGATCAGCCGCTCGCCGTGCGGGCCGGTGGCCATCGGTGTGAAGAGGGAGCCTCTGGGGACGGGCCGCTCACCGGCGGACTTGATCAGCCACGCCACGTGGTACCGGAGCAGGATCGCCCGGCCCTGGGCGGCGGTGGTACGGCGGTCGAAGAAGGTCGCGGTGTCCTTCCAGCGCTGCCGCTCGTCCGGGAGGAAGAAGTCCGGGTAGGCCGGTGCGACCGTGGTGGCGCCATAGGCCGGGGCCATCCGCAGCGCGTAGTAGTTGTGGGTGAGGATCACATCCCCGTACCGGACGAACGGCGTGATCCAGGAGTAGTCCCCGAAGGTGGCGATCTGCTGGACGCCCCATCGGTCGGCCACCGCCTTGTACCGGGGGAGGGCATAGGTGACCACCCCCACCTGCGTCCACACCCCCACCGCCAGCGCGGCGGCGACCACCGCCCCGGCCGCGCGGCGCAGCCGCCCCGGGGCCAGCGCGGCGAGCTCGACGGCGAGGGCCAGCTGGGCGGCGAGCATCACCCCGGGCCAGACGCGCCCCCAGGACCAGTGCCCGAGCAGCCCGCCGGCGGTGAAGACCGCGCCGCAGGCCAGGAAGAGCAGCACCAGCGGGTCCAGGCCCCGGGTCCGGCGGGCCCGTACGGCCAGTGCGGGCAGCGCGAGCAGGGCGAGGCCGTAGCGGGGCAGCAGGTCCCGGTAGAGGGCCTGGTGGACGGAGGCCAGATCGCCGCCGGCGGACGCCAGCTCCCAGAAGTCGTAGTAGGGCCAGAGGGTGAGCACCACCGCCAGCACCAGGCCGCCGGCGGCCAGGTTGCGCAGCGCCCGCAGCGACCGGCCGGCAGGCGCGGCGGCCACCACGGCGAGCGCCCCCAGCAGGGCGATGGCGCCGGTGAACTGGTGCACCAGCAGGACCGTGGCGGTCAGCAGGCCCAGGGCCAGGCAGGGCAGCAGCCGCCATCCGGCGCGGGCCTCCTGCTGGAGCCAGGCCCACAGGTTGAGGGTGAGGCCGAGCGCGAAGGTGCTGGGGTAGGAGATGGTGAGGGTGAGCGAGGTGAAGGGGATCCAGCCGCTCCAGGCGAAGAGGTGCCAGCCCCAGAGCAGCACCAGCAGCGGCAGCGCCAGCACCGGCGCCCACCGGTGGTCGGTGAGGGTGCGGACGAATCGGTACACGCCGGTGACCAGCAGCACGCAGGCGGCGACTGCGGCCAGCGAGAGGACGGTGAAGGTGTCCCAGCCGGTGGCCCTCGCCAGCGCGCCGAGGAGGAGCATCCACGGCGAGAAGTACGGGCTGGGGGTCTCCTCGGCGATCAGCGGATTGGTCGGGTCGGAGAGGTCGGTACGCAACCGCTCGATCACCGCCGCATGCAGCCCCTGGTCTCCCGACCAGGGCAGTTTGATGCAGAGCGGCAGTATCACCAGCAGGGCGAGGACGGCGAAGACCGTGTAGGGCAGCGGCAGCCGCAGGGCGCGCACGCGGGTGGGGGCGGTGCTGGTGGCAGCCGGGGAGTTCTGCACCATCTGTCCCATCGGTCAGGACTGGTCCGATTGTCCCCAGCAGGCTACCCGGCGGTCAGGCGCGCACCAGCCACCGCAGCCTCGGCTCCACCAGCCACCGCAGCGCCCACCGCACCGGCGCGGTCATCAGCAGGGTGGCCGCGACCAGCGCCGCAGCGGTCACGGCCAGTTCGCCGACCGGGCTGTGCAGGCCGTCGTACCAGCCCTGGTACTGGGCGAGTTTCACCAGCATGGGGTGGAGCAGATAGGCGTACATGGTGCGGGTGCCCAGTGCGGTGAACCAGGTGGTGCGGGTCGGGACCAGCGCCAGGAAGGCGGCGCAGGCCAGCAGCGAGCCGACCAGCAGGGCGGCGTCCAGCAGCAGGTAGTGCGGCAGGCTGGAGTGCAACTCCTGGTAGCTGCGCTCCCGACTGAGCCAGTCGAGCGTGCGGGCGTGCGGCACCACGGCGTACGAGCCGGCCACGAGCGCCGCCAGCAGCACGGCCGCGCCGATCCGTACCCGGCGGGTGCGCAGCCGCTCGAAGTGCTCGGGCCGCAGTTGGAGGCCGAGCACGAAGAACGGCAGGAACTGGAGCACCCGGCCGAAGGAGAGGATGTTGCCGTTGTCGGTGGTCCCGGAGAGGACGGAGATCAGTACGGCGACGGCGAACGGATACCGGACGGCCCGCCAGAGCGGCGCGCTCAGCCGCCAGAGGAAGAGCGCCACCAGGAACCAGGCCGCGTACCAGGGGTCCAGCAGGCTGATGTCCACATGCCGCTGGCCCAGCACCTGGCTGCGGAAGAGGCTGTAGAGGCATTCGAAGGCGAGGTACGGCACCAGCACGCCGCTGATCAGCCGGGCCAGCTGGTCCGGCCGGGCGGTGAACCCCCGGGAGAAGTAGCCGGAGAGCAGGATGAAGGCCGGCATATGGAAGAGGTAGACCCAGGCGTAGGCGGCCTTCACGGCCGTGCTGTCCTGCCCCAGGCGGGAGGCCGACCAGGTGTGGCCGAGCACGACCAGGGTGAGCAGCAGAAACTTCGCATTGTCGAAGTACGGGTCGCGGCCGGCCCGTGCGGGGTCGGAGGAGGCGGTCGCGGGCCGGGCCGGGGCGGTTAGGCTGGTCTCCACCGGCGAGATGCTACCGGGCCGTCCGGGCCTGTCGGCGGAGGAGAACCGCTGGGGCGACGTTCTCCCTGCGCCGGTTGTCGAAAGGTCGTCAGGACAGGTGAGCCGTGCGGGGGGAGCAGGCATGAGCGGCAATCCAGAAGCGTCGCGGATCGTCGCCACCTATCGGAAGGTGCTTCCCGAGCGCACCCGCTACCGCATAGCGCAGCGGATCACGCCGGAGGTCCGCAGCCGGGTCAAGAAGCGGATCTCCGAGGTCCTGGTCGTCCCCCGGCAGATCGACCGGATCCGGGTGCAGCGCGCCGTCCGCCGCCACCCCGACCTCTTCACCGGCCCGGACCGCATCGCAGCCACCGTGGACCACCAGCCGCGTGCCGCCTTCGTCCACCGGGACCTCACCCCGCTCCTCGCCCGCCGCGAGAACCTCGGGGCGGTGGTGCACGCGCTGGAGCAGGCGGGCGTCGACTACTTCTGCGTACGCGGCACCTTCGACCGCGCCTCCACCGTGGGCGTCGCCGAGCGCGACCGGTCCCGGGCGCTGCGCGCGCTCTTCCGGCTCTGCCGGCAGACCCCCGGCTATGTGACGCCCATTCCGGAGGGCGAGACCCGCGAACCCCGCTTCAGCGACCCCGGGTTCGAACCCTTCGTCTGGCGGCGGGCCGCCACCGCCCCCGTGGTCCGGTTCACCTGGTACCACGCCGACCCCGAGGGGCGCCTGGTGCTCGGCGTGGCGTACGGCTGCGATGTCGAGTTCTGGACCGAGGAGACCCCGGGCCTGCTCACCGGCCCCCGCCGCAACCGGGTCAGCGACGTCATCTCCGCCGACGGCGACCCCGTCGAGGCGTCCGACACCCTCTTCACCCGCCTCGCCCCGGCCGACCGCGACCCGCTGCCGCCGGTGCGCACCCGGGTGGAGTTCACCGCCTCGCGCCCCGACGACATCGACTTCCCCATCGACGTGGTCTACACCTGGGTCGACGGCTCCGACCCCGAGTGGCTGCGCCGCCGCGCCCAGGCGGCCGGCAGGGCGTACCACGCCGAGGCCGCCAATGCCGCCCGCTACCTCAGCCGCGACGAGCTCAAGTACTCGCTGCGCTCACTGCGGATGAACGCCCCCTGGGTCAGGAACGTCTACCTGGTCACCGACGACCAGGTGCCCGAGTGGCTGGACACCTCCGTGCCGGGGCTGAAGGTGGTCAGCCACAAGGAGATCTTCAGCGACCCCAGTGTGCTGCCGACCTTCAACTCGCATGCCATCGAGAGCCAGCTGCACCACATCGAGGGCCTGGCCGAGCACTTCCTCTACTTCAACGACGACATGTTCCTCGGCCGGGAGGTGACCCCGCAGGACTTCTTCCACGCCAATGGGCTCACCAAGTTCTTCCCCAGCCCGGCCAATGTGCCGCAGGGCGAACCCTCCGAGGACGATGTGCCGGTCTCCGTCGCCGGCAAGAACAACCGGGAGCTGATCGAGAGCCGCTTCGGCACGGTCATCACCCAGAAGATGAAGCATGTCGCCTACCCGCTGCGGCGCAGCGTGCTCTACGAGATAGAGGAGGAGTTCGCCGACCGGCACCGCACCACCATGCGCAACCGGTTCCGCAGCCTGGACGACCTCTCCATCGCCTCCTCGCTGCACCACTACTACGCCTTCCACACCCGCCGCGCCGTCCCCGGCAACCTCCGCTACACCTATGTGGACCTCGCGCTGCCGGACACCCCGGAGCGCCTGGTCCGACTCCTGGCAGGGCGGGACCGGCACGCCTTCTGCATCAATGACACCGTCTCCACCGAACTGGACCTGGAAGGCCAACTGGCCCTGGTGGGACCGTTTCTGGAAGCGTACTTCCCGCTTCCGAGCCGCTTCGAGAAGCATGGAAGAGAATGTGACTGACGCCCATGGCGCGCTGCCGGACCTGGTGATACCGGAGCGCTGCGAGCTGACCTTTGATCTGCACCCGGTGACCGGTTATGTGCATTCCGGCCTCACGCCGCTGCAAGCGCGGGAGGAGAACTTCGCGGCCGTCACCGGAGCGCTGGACGACGCGGGTGTCGACTGGTTCGCCGTGCGCGGCTTCGAGGACCTCGCCACGGCCGTCGGTGTCCATGGGGACGATCGTGAGCGGGTCTTCGCCGCGCTGGCGGACCTCTGCGCACGGAGGCCCGGGTACATCCAGGGTGTGGTGCCCGCCCCCAGGACGCCGCGCGGCCCGGCCCGTGGAGACGACCCCAAGACGTGGGAGAAGCTGGCCGAGGCGCAGGTCGTCCGAGCCGTCTGGTACCGCACCGAGCCGACCCGCTCGCTCATCTGCGGTCCCCGGTACGGCTGCGACATCGAGTTCTGGTGGCCGGAGGAACGGCCGGACGCGGACGCCGACGGGGACGGGGACGGGGGCGCCGACCAGGCCCTGGTGGAGGCCCTGGCAGAGGCCCCCGAGCGGCTGGCGGCCCCCAGGGCCAACCGTGTCGCCCGTCTGATCCCGGCCGAGAGCGAGACCGTCGAAGCGCCGGGGAACCTCTTCACCAGGATCGCGCCGCAGACCGCCACCGCCCTTCGCCCGGTGCGGACCCGGCCGGAGTTCACCGTGCCGCTCTTCGACGACTTCGACTTCCCCGTCGATGTCGTCTACACCTGGGTGGACGGCAACGATCCGGCGTGGCAGCGCCGCCGCGCCGACGCCTCGGGCGAGGTGTACCACGCGGAGTCGGCATCGCACTCCCGGTTCACCAACCGGGACGAGCTCCGCTACTCGCTGCGCTCGCTGCACCTGAACGCGCCATGGGTGCGCACCATCCACCTGGTGACCGACGACCAGGTGCCCGACTGGCTGGACACCTCCGTGCCGGGGCTGAAGGTGGTCAGCCACAAGGAGATCTTCAGCGACCCCAGTGTGCTGCCGACCTTCAACTCGCATGCCATCGAGAGCCAGCTGCACCACATCGAGGGCCTGGCCGAGCACTTCCTCTACTTCAACGACGACATGTTCATCGGCCGGCCCGTCGGGCCGCAGCTCTTCTTCCTGACCAATGGGACCGCGCGCTACTTCCCCGCGCGAGGGCGGGTGCCTCAGGGGGAGGTCAGCCCGCTGGACACACCGGTCGACGTCGCGACCAAGAACAACCGACGGGTGTTCCAGGAGCGGTTCGGCCGCTCCATCACCCAGGTCATGGAGCACGCGCCGTATGCGATGCGGCGCAGTGTGCTGGACGACCTCGAACGGGAGTACCCGGAGGTCTTCCGGACGACCGCCGCCAACCGCTTCCGCAGCCTCAGCGACCACAACATCCCGTCCAACCTGGTGCACTACTACGGGTACCTCACCGGTCGGGCGATCCCGAGCAGCAACCGCTTCGCCTATGTGGCCCTGGCGGCGAAGGACCTCCCGGGCCGCCTGGCGCGGCTGCTGGAACGCCGGGACCGGGACACCTTCTGCATCAATGACACCTTTGTCGAGGACGACGACCCCGAGGGGCAGAACGAGCTGCTGGCCTCGTTCCTGGAGGCGTACTTCCCCGTCGCCGGACCGTATGAGAAGGCCCCGGTGGGTGGCGCGTGAAGATCGTCTTCCTGGTCCACAACATCTACGGCATCGGCGGCACCGTCCGTACCGTGATCAACCTCGCGCAGGCGCTCTCGGCCCGCCATGAGGTGGAGATCGCCTCGGTCTACCGGCGGCTCGACAAGCCGACGTTCGACATCGCTCCGGCGGTGCGGCTGACGCCGCTGATCGACCTGCGTCCCGAGCCGGACCGGGCCGACGCGGACGATCCGCTGTACGCCCAGCGCAGCCGGCTGGTGCCGCCGTCGGAGGAGCTCTACCTCCAGTACAGCGCCCTCTCGGACCAGCGCATCGTGGACTACCTGCGCGGTACCGACGCCGATGTGGTCATCGGCACCCGGCCGAGCCTCGCCCTGCTGGTCGCCGAGTACGCGCCCGAGGCGGCCGTCCGGCTGGCTCAGGAGCACATGACGCACACGGCGGTGCCTGCCGGCACCCGGGCCGCCATCGCGCGGCTGTACCAGCGGATCGATGCGGCCGTCACGGTCACCGAGGCCGACGCCGAGTCCTTCCGGACGACGACGCCGGTCTCCGGCCTGAGGGTGCTCTGCATCCCCAACGGGGTGCCGGTACCGGCCGTCGCCCCGGCGGACTGCTCCGGCAGGATCGTGGTCGCGGCCGGCCGGCTGATCGACTGGAAGCGCTACGACCTGCTGATCCACGCCTTTGCCAGGGTGCTCCCCGAGGCCCCCGGGTGGACGCTGCGCATCTACGGCAGCGGCAGCGAGCACGGCCCGCTCACCCGGCTCATCCGGGAACTCGGCGTCCACAACAGCGTCACGCTGATGGGGAGCGTCTCCCCGATGGACGCCGAGTGGGTCAAGGGGTCCATCGCCGCGGTCGGTTCCGACCTGGAGCCCTTCGGCATGACCCTGGTCGAAGCCATGCGCTGCGGCATACCGGTGGTCAGTACCGCCTGCCCGGACGGGCCGCCCGAGATCCTCAGCCACGGTGAAGACGGCCTGCTGGTGCCGGTGGGCGACATCGACGCCTTCGCCGCCGGACTGCTGGAGCTCATCCGGGACGAGGAGAAGCGCAGCCGTATGGGCCATGCGGCGCTGGTCAACTCCCGCCGCTACGATCCCGAGGTCATCGCCCGCCGGTACGAGGACCTGATCGCGGAGATCTGCCATGAGCGGGGGCTGCCGGCGCCCGGCAGGCCCCGCACGACGGCGGCGCACCGCCCGACCGGCGCCGTCGTGGCCGCCGCCCGCGCGGTGGCGAACCCCGCCGGACCGGTCGCCCCCGGCGGAGTACGGCGACTGCTGGGCCGGGCGGTCCGCGCCGCCGGGAGCAGGGTCGGCCTCAAGGCCGCTGCCCCGTCGTCCCCGACTGCCCCGGCGACCCCCGGCCGGGGCGAGCCGGTGGGCGGCTGCCGGGCCGACCGGTCGGGTGCCATCACCGTCACCGTGGACTGGCCGGGCTTCGAGGACGGCAGGGCCAAGCTGGTCTGCCGCGCCAGGGCCGATCGCAGGACCAAGGTGCGCGCCGCCCTCCGGGCCGACGGAAGCGGCGGCTTCCAGGCGACCCTGCCGACCGCTTCGGAGAAGCTCGGCGAGGGGCGCTGGGACCTCTTCGTGGAGTCCGCCGACAGGCTCCACCGCCTCCGCGCGGGCGTCCGCGACCTGCGCGACCTGCTGGGGATCGGCGAGCGCACCGTGCTGCTCCCCGTGCGCAGCCACGTCCCGTATGCGACGCTGGACGGCTTCCTGGCGCTGCGCTCCTGGGTGCGGGACCGGCATGCCGAGGTCGCCGACATCCGCGTCACCGACGACGGGTTCCAGGTGGCAGGGCGGCTGGTGGCGGAGCCGTTCGGCACCGTACGCCCCCTGCTCACCCTGCGCCGCCGGCAGCCACCGCTGCTGGAGTACCAGGTCGAGGGGGACAGCTCCGGCGGCGAGGACTTCCATTTCCTGCTGACCGTGGACGACCTGGTGGCCGGCCGGGTCAGGGCGCACGAGGACTGGGACCTCTGGGTCGGCCGGGCCGGTGAAGCCGGTGAAGCCCGCCTGGCCCGCGTCTTCACCGACCTGGCGGACCTCAAGGGCATCCAGGTCTACCCGGAGCTGGTGTGGACGGACGAGACCGCGTCGGAGCCGGCCCACGACAGCCCGCCCGGCCGGACCAGGGTCCGCCCCTACTGCGCGCGGACCAACGACATCTCGCTGAATGTCGTCGATTTCGACTGAGGGGCCCGGGGTTCCCCGGCTGCGGTGGGCAAGGTCTCCGACGACCGGTCATCTCATCTGACTGGCCATCATATGAATCCGGGTGCGGGGCTGCCGGGCGCTGCCCCTAGGATCAGGGCGATCCGCTCGACCCTGACACCGCAGGAACCCCATGACGTCGCCCGCCGTTCTCGACAGGACCGCCCAGCGTCCTGCCCGTCTCCAAGGCCCTTGGGTGAGCCAATGAAAGCAACCTCCCCGCCTCCCGCTGCCGCCCTTCCCCAGGCCGAGCCGGGAGGCGCCTCCCGGCTGCGGCGGGCCCCGAGCCCCCACGCCAAGGGGTCCAGGCTGAAGACGGCACTGCGGGCCGCCGCCCCGGCACTGCTCGGCTATGCGTCGGTACGGATCATCGGTATCGCGGTACTCGCCTGGTGGGCCCAGAACCGGGGTGCGGACCTGGGCGAGCTGCTGGGCCGCCGCTGGGACTCGGTCTGGTACCTCGGCATCGTCCAGCACGGGTACGACGCCGCGATCCCGCCACCCGGTGCCCAGGGCGTGTCCCGGAGCAACCTGGCCTTCTTCCCGCTCTACCCGGCCATGGTCTGGGTGGCGTCGCACCTCCTCCCGCTCGCGGCCTCCACCGCCGGCCTGCTGATCTCCTGGGCGTTCTCGCTCGCGGCGGCGTGGGGCATCTTCGAGGTGGGCCGGCAGCTGCACGACCGGCGCACCGGCGTGGTGCTGGCGGTGCTGTGGGGCGTCCTGCCGCATGCGCTGACCGAGTCGATGGCGTACACCGAGCCGGTCTTCACCGCCTTTGCCGCGTGGTCGCTCTCCATGGCGCTGCGCCGCCGCTGGATAGCGGCGGCCCTGCTGAGCGTGCTCGCCGGACTGACCAGGCCGACCGGCATAGCCCTGGCCGGTGCGATCTCCCTGGCGGCCTTGGTGGCCCTGTGGCAGCACTGGCGGACACGTCGCGAGGTCGACGCGGAGCCCGCCCCGGCGCCCTGGCGGCCGCTGGTGGCCGTCGTGCTCGCACCCTTGGGCTGGCTCGCCTATGTGGTCTGGGTCGGCCTGCGCCTGCACCGGGTGGACGGCTACTTCCTGGTGCAGTCGGAGTGGGGGTCCACCTTCGACGGCGGCGTCTACACCGTCGACAATGTGATCCAGTTCTTCTCGAAGTCCCCGAACACCGCGCTGGTGATCGCGGTGATCGTGGGCACCCTGATCTCCTCCGTGGTGCTCTTCCTGCTCTGCATCCTCGACCGGGTCCCGCTGCCGCTGCTCGCCTACACGGCCGCGGCGCTGGTCATCACGCTGGGCGGGGCCGGCTTCTTCCATGCGAAGGCCCGGTTCCTGATCCCCGTCTTCCCGCTGCTGCTGCCCGTGGCCCGCGCCATCGCCCGCGCCCGCGTGAGCCGCGCCGCCGTGCTGCTCGGCACCGGCGCCGTGCTCTCGGCCGTCTACGGCGGCCACCTGGCCCTGATCTGGACGCGTTCTCCCTGACCGGCCGCGACGGCGCTCGGTCCTCCCTAGGATCGGGGGCGATCCGCCCGACCCCTGAGACCGCAGGAAGCCCATGACGTCACCCGCTGTTCTCGACAGGACCGCCCACGAGGCATCCGGCCCGGCAGGGGCGCGGAGCCGGGGGCGGGGGGTGGCACTGGTACCGGCGGTGGTGATGCTGGCCGTCGGCTTCTGGGGGCTGGACCGGGGATCGATGTGGCGGGACGAGGAGGCCACCTTCGAGGTCTCGCAGCGTACGGTGCCGCAGATCCTGGCCATGGTGCGCCATCTGGACGCCGTGCATGCCGTCTACTACCTGGTGATGCACGGCTGGATGCGCCTCGGCGGCGGCGAGGTGTGGATGCGGGTGCCCTCGGTGCTGGGGATGGGCGCGGCGGCGGGGCTGGTCGCACTGCTGGGCGCCCGGCTGGCGCGGCCGAGGGTGGGGCTCTTCGCGGGGCTGATGTTCGCGGCGGTCCCGCTGGTGACGTACTACGCGCAGGAGGGCCGCTCCTATGCCCTGGTCTGCGCGGTGGTGCTGCTAGCCAGCTACTGCCTGGTGCGGGCGGTGGAGACCGGCGGGCGGTGGTGGTGGTGGGGGTACACGGCGTCGGTGGCCTTCGCCGCGCTGCTGCATGAGTTCGCGGTGCTCGCCCTGGTCGCGCATGCGGGCACCCTGCTGCTGAGCCGGGTCGAGTGGCGGGTGTGGCGCCGCTGGCTGGTCGGCGCGGCGGTCTGCGGGGTGGTGCTGGCGCCGCTGGCGGTGGTCTCGCAGCGGCAGTCGGAGCAGATCGGCTGGCTGGAGCGGCCCGACTGGGGCACGGTCGGGGAACTGGTCAGGCTCTTCGCCGGTCCCTCCGCCGTGGTGATGGGGATCTTCGGGGTGCTGGTGGCGCTGGGGCTGGCGGCGGCGCCCTGGCGCGCTCGGGGCCGGCTGCACCTGGCGGCGGTGGCGGCGCCGCTGGCCGTGCTGCCGCCCGCGGTGCTGCTGCTGGCGTCCCAGCAGCAGCCGATGTACCACGAGCGCTATGTGCTCTTTGCGCTGCCGGGCGTGCCGCTGCTGGCGGCGGCGGGCCTGGACCGGATCGGGGCGGCGATCGGGGCGGCGGCGGCCCGGGTGCGGTGGCTGCGCCCCGCCTCCTGGGCTCTGGGTCCCTGGGCTCTGGGTCCCTGGGTTCTGGGCCCCTGGGTTCTGGGCGCGGCCGTCCTGCTGGGCGCCGTCCTGCCGCAGCTGCCGCAGCAGCGGGAGCTGCGGACCGTCCAGGCCCGCCCCGACGACCTGGCCGCCGTCGCCAGGCTGGTGCGGGACCGTGCCCGGCCCGGTGACGGGGTGCTCTTCCTGCCGTCGAAGTACCGTGCGGTCGCCCTCGGCTACCCCGAGGCGTTCCGGGGGCTCGACGATGTCGCCCTGGAGCGCACGCCGGTCCGGGCCGCCAATCTGCGCGGTGCCGAGCGCAGCAAGCGGGGCACCCGGAACGCCATGCTCGCCGCCGACCGCCTCTGGGTCATCGGCCGTACCGATCTGCGGGTCCGCAGCGGCGAGGGGGGCGCGCTCAACAAGGAGCAGGTGCTGCGGGAGTTCTTCCGGGCGGCCGGGACCGTGCGCGTGCACGGGCTGGAGGTCCGGCTGTACGAGCGTAAGCCGGAAGGCTCCTGACGGAGCGTCACACCCCTGCTTCAGCCGCGCCCGTACCGGTCCTCGGCCCGCCAGAACCAGACATAGCCCACCAGCGCCGAGGCCACCGCCCAGCCGCCCGCCACCGCCCAGGTCCAGACGGGCAGCGGAGGGTAGCTCGCCAGCAGCGCGCCGCGCACCAGCTCGATGTAGACCGCGCCCGGGTTGAGCTTCAGCGCCGCCGCGACGGCCGTGGGCGCATTCCGGGTGACGGCGTCGATGCTGTACATCACGCCGCAGGTGTACATCCAGGTGCGCATCACAAAGGGGACGACCTCCCCCAGGTCGCGTACGGTCGCCACCACCCGGGCCAGGATCATCGCCAGCCCGGTGTTGAAGAGCGTCTGGAGCGCCAGCGCGGGGGCGATCAGCAGCCAGTGCACGGTGAGCGGTTCGCCGGTGGCCAGCACGATCACCCCGACCACCAGCAGCGACATCAGCAGCTGCTCCAGCTGCACCAGCACCGCGGCCAGCGGCAGGCAGGCGCGCGGGAACTGCACGGCGCGGATCAGCTCCAGCCGGTCGGACACCGACTTCCCGCCGGTGGTGACCGACTCCCGGGTGTAGGTGAAGACGAAGATGCCGACGCAGAGGAACGAGATGTAGTTGCCGGTGCCGGTGTGCTGCCGCTGCTTCAGCATGATGCCGAAGACCAGGTAGTAGACCGCGATGTTGAGGATCGGGGTGAGCAGCTTCCACAGCTGGCCGAGCCGGGCGCCGGCGTACATGGTGGAGAGCCGCGCCTGGGTGTACGCCAGCACAAAGTGCCGCCGCCCCCACAGCAGCCGCGTATAGGCGCCGAGCGGGGGCCGGGCGCCGGGCCGGACCAGCCCGTACCGGTCGGCCAGTTGCCGGGCGGTCGGCTGCCGGTCGCTGGGCTGCCGGTCGCCGGGCTGCCGGGTGGTCGGGGGCCGGGTGGCGGTGGGGGCAGGGATCATCAGGCGGTCACCGGGGAGATCAGCTCAAGGCCGTGGCGGCTGAGGGCGGAGGTGGAGACATCGGTGAGGAAGCTCAGCGAGCGGGCGGAGGCGGTCGGGGTGAGCCAGTCGGCGTCCACCGCGCAGAGCTTCATCCGCACCCCGGTGCCTTCGAGGACCAGCGGCAGGGTGTGCACCACGGTGGAGGGGAAGCTCAGCAGGGTCCCGGCGACCGGGCCCCGGCGGGCCTCGATCTCCAGCGGCAGCTGCGGGCGGACGATCTCGGCGCCGGTGGCGGCCGCTATTCGCCGCAGCTTGTCGGGGTGCTCGCGACGGTGCGCGAAGTAGCGGCCGACCTGGTGGGCGGCGGCCAGCCCGGTCACCGTGTCCAGATAGCGGTCCAGGGTGACGACCCCGGTCTCCACCAGCGAGCTGCCCAGCAGGTCGGCGCCGGGCAGCACCTCGGGCGGCCCGAAGCGCTCCCGGGTCCACGCGTACTGGTTGGCGGTGCTCAGGGCGCCGGGCGGCGGGTCGGCCGCGAGCGAGCTGAACAGCTCCAGCCGGCGGTGCGGGTCGGGGCCCAGCCGCCGGGCGGCCCGGGTCGCGGCGGCGGACGGCCTGCCCTGCCGGTGCCAGCGGACCAGTGGTCGGCCCTCGCGCAGCAGCGCGGCCAGCTCCAGGGTGGCCGTGCCGTCGTCCACCACCACCAGCTCGGCGGCGCGGGAGAGCGGCAGCAGGGCCTGGATCAGCCCGGAGAAGGCGTCGCCCAGCAGCAGCCGGGGGGCGCGGGCCACCCGGGTCGCCAGCCCGGCCAGGCCCGCCAGCCCGGTCAACCCCGCCAGCCCTGTCAGCGCGCGGGTCCTGGTGCCGCCCGCGCCGCCGCGCGGGTCATAGGCGGTCACCCGGACGCCCTCGGCGGCGGCCAGCGCCGCCAGGGCGGCCAACTGGGCCCGGGTCACCGGGTCCAGCGGCTGGAGGACCGCGATCGAGAACCCGTGGAGCCCGGCGGCGGGCGGCCCGCCGCCCTCGCCCCGGCCGGGACCCTGTGCGTACCGGTGCGCCCACTCCAGCGCGTTCAGCAGCTGGACGGGGCTCTCGACCAGGGCGAGGGTGCGGGTCACGCGGGGACGACCTCCTCGGCGGCGCCCCGGACGCGGCGCAGCTTCTTCATGGCGGCCAGCTCGCCCTCGTAGACCTTCTTCACGCCGTCGCCGAGCGCCTGCTCGATCACCCGGATGTCGCGGACCAGCCGCTGGAGGCCCTGCGGCTCGACCGAGGCGGCCTGGTCCGAGCCCCACATGGCGCGGTCCAGGGTGATGTGGCGCTCCACGAAGACGGCGCCCAGCGCCACTGCGGCGAGGGTGGTCTGAAGGCCGATCTCGTGGCCGGAGTAGCCGATCGGGATGTTCGGGTACTCGCGGCCCAGGGTGTCCAGCATCCGCAGGTTGAGCTCCTCGGCGGGCGCCGGGTAGGTGCTGGTGGTGTGGCAGAGCAGGGTGTTCTCGCTGCCCAGCACCTCCACCGCGTGGCGTATCTGACGGGGCGTCGACATCCCGGTCGACATGATCACGGTGCGGCCGGTGGCCCGCAGTGCCCGCAGCAGGTCGTCGTCGGTGAGACAGGCCGAGGCGACCTTGTGGGCGGGCAGGTCGAACTTCTCCAGGAACTCCACGGAGGGCACGTCCCAGGGGGAGGCGAACCAGTCGATGCCGCGCTTGCGGCAGTGGGTGTCGATGGCGGCGTACTCGGCCTCGCCGAACTCCACCCGGTGCCGGTAGTCGATGTAGGTCATCCGGCCCCAGGGGGTGTCCCGCTCGACCGCCCACTGGTCGCGGGGGGTGCAGATCTCCGGGGTGCGCTTCTGGAACTTGACGGCGTCGCAGCCGGCCTCGGCGGCGGCGTCGATCAGCGCCAGCGCGTTCTCCAGCTCGCCGTTGTGGTTGATCCCGATCTCGCCCACCACATAGACGGGTCGGCCCGGGCCCACCTGGCGGTCGCCGAGGGTGCGGGTGCGGTTGCTGGCCATGGGGAGGTGTTTCCTTTCGACGGGGCTGTGCGGTGCCGCGAGGGCGGCGGGGTGGGGGACGGCGGGATGGGGGACGGCGGGATGGGGGACGGCGGGATGGGGGGCGGGGGCGGCGCGGGGCGTTCGACCACGGGGGCCAGGGCGCGGGCCCGCGCCAGGTCGGCGGGTTCGTCGATCTCCAGCACCCGTGCCGGGTCGGTGCGGACCGGGGTGACCCGCCCGAAGAAGCGGTGCCCGGCCGCGCGGAAGCCGTCGATGCGCATGGCGTACGCGGCTCCGGTCTCCAGCAGGTCCTCGGGCCGGTCCTGGCGGCGCGGGCGGGTCCGGCTGTCGTGGTTGACACCGACGGCGCCGTACGGGCGGTGGCCGGGCCCCGGCTCGGACGGCTGCCCGGACGGCTGCTCGGACGGCTGCTCGGCCCGCCACAGGAAGCCGTGGAACGGCGCTGCGGTGAAGGCGGTGTCGGCGCCCTGTTCGACCACGGCGGCGACCAGCGCGCCGATCTCGCCGGGGGTGAGGAACGGGGAGGTGCACTGCACCATCAGCGCCACCTCGGCCGGGCCGCCGTGCCGCTCGGCCAGCTCGTCCAGCGCGTGCAGCAGCGCGGACTCGCTGGACGCGGTGTCGCCGGAGAGCGCCGCCGGGCGGCGGACCACGGCGGCGCCGGCCGCCACCGCTGCCGCCGCGATGGCGTCGTCGTCGGTGGAGACGGCCACCAGGTCGACGCCGGGCGCGGCCAGGCAGGCCCGGATGGCGCGGACGACCAGCGGGACGCCGCCCACCGGGGCGAGGTTCTTGCCGGGGACGCCTTTGGAGCCGCCCCGGGCCGGGACGACGGCGACGACGCGGGGGACGGGTCGGGTCATGGTCGGGGGCTCCGCAGCGGGTCGGGGGCGGATGGGCTCGGAGTGCGGGGGTCCGGAGTGCGGGGGTCCGGCGTGGCGGATGGTCACAGCTGCCCCCAGCGGCGGATCGCCGGGGCGACATGCTGCACGCCCATCCGGTAGGCGCCGCGCGCGCCCTGCGCCAGCACCCGGCGGACCGCCCGGCGCGGCCCCGCCGCGCCTCCGGCGGTGCTGGCGGCGGTGGGCAGCGGGGTGCCGTCGGATGCCAGGCCGTAGCGGGCGAGGATGCCGGGCAGGTAGGCGGGGGCGTTCCCGGGCGTGTAGTAGGGGGTCGGCGGCGGCAGTGCGGGCAGCCCGCGCAGCTCGGCGACCCGCTTGCGCAGGCCCTCGTACGGCGCCGGGTCGTCCACGCCCTGGTCGCGCAGCCACTCCGGGTCGGCGGCGGGCAGATGGCCTGCGTCCAGCTGGTCCCAGGAGGCGATGCAGCCGGAGCCGGTGAAGTAGTGGTTGCCGAGCGACTCGCGCACCCCGGCGTCGCGGAGCACCGCCGTGGGGATGCCCCGGCGCAGCGACTCCAGCGCGGCCGTGGAGCTCACCGTGACCAGCAGGTCGGTGCGGTCCAGGATGTCGCCCATGTTCCCGTACACCAGCTCGCAGTTGACCGGCAGCGGACGCCCCAGCCGGGCCACCAGCCGCTGGTAGGGGTGCTCCTCCAGGTGGGTGGTGTGCTCACCCGGGCGGCTGCGCAGCTTCACCAGCACCCGGCGCTCGGGGTGCAGCTCGGCATGGCGGGCGCAGCGCTCCAGCAGGTGCAGCCGGGCGTCGCGCGGCTCCGGTACGGAGGGCTGGGCGGCGAAGCAGACGGTGAACGGCCGGTTCTCGGACGGCCGGTAGCGGTCCACGTCCCCGGCGAGGAACGGCAGCGCGGCGCGGACCACACTGCCGGTGTCGATGCCCAGCGGCCCGTACAGGTCGCGGAACCGCCGCGCGTCGAAGGCGCTGTTGGCCAGCACCACATCGGCACCGGCCCGCAGCAGCAGGCCGTCCGCCACCTTCTCGTAGACGACGCCGACATACCCGGTGACCAGCACCGGACGGCGCGGGCGGCCGTGCCAGGCGCGGGCCAGTCCGTGCAGCAGCGCCTGCACACCCCCGCCGACCAGGGCGAGGACCACCACATCGGCCTCACCGGGCCCGGTCTCGGCCCCGGCCCCCGCTGCGGCTTCGGTCCCGGTCCCGGTCCCGGCCCCGGCGAGGAAGTCGGCGACGGTGGTCTCCCGCAGCGAGGCGGGCACCACGCCCACCTCGGCCAGCTGACGCCCGGTCGGGGTCGCCCGGCCGCGCAGCAGATGTGCGTGCACCTCGGCGCCGCCCTCGGGGCAGAGCTGTCCGGCCAGCAGGGCGCCCCATTTCCAGCGGGTGTCCGAATCGGCCAGGACATCGATACGCATTGAGTGCTCCGGATTCTGTTCGACCCGGTGAGCATAGGGACCCCGCCATGGCAGTCGAAGGGCATTGCGGAGACGATCCATGAAATGCGGGGTGACCGATCGGTGAACAAGCCCGTGCGATTACCTGGAAAAGATGAATCGCAGGGGAGGGGAAACCTGTCCCCCGGTGAACTCCGGACCAACGGGAGGTGGCGTCGGAGCCCGCCCCGGACGGGGCTTCCGCCTGGTGTGCGACGGCAGGTAGAGTCCGCGAAGGACCGGGTCCGCAGGGGAGCGGGCGGGAATTCCGCCACAGCCGCGCGACCGCCTCGGGAATCCCCGGAATCATCCGTACCCGATCGCGACGCGCAGGCGTCCGCGGGCCTGCTGGAGCGAATACACGTGAAGCTGTCGGTTGTCGTCCCCTTCTACAATGTGCGGGCCTATGCGCCCGACGCACTGCGCAGCCTGGCCGCCAATGCCCGGTCCGATTTCGAGTTCATCCTGGTCGACGACGGCTCGACGGACGGCACCTCTGAGCTGCTGGAGTCCTGGGGCCGGGACCGGCCGCGTGTGCGGCTGATCCGGCACGAGCGCAACCGGGGCATCTCCGCGACTCGCAACACCGGCATGGCCGAGGTCGGCGGACGCTACCTCACCTTCCTGGACGGCGACGACTGGTTCGCCCCCGGCTATCTGCCGAGGCTGCTTGACGCGATCGAGGGGTTCGGCTGCGACTTCGTCCGCACCGACCACGTCCGCTGCACCGGCAGCAGCCGGGAGATCCACCGGGCGCCCGAGGCCCGCCGGGACGAGGTGCTGAGCCCCCGGGAGAGCATCCTGCCCGCAGACCGCAGCACCATGGTCGACTACCCCTACTCCTGGGCCGGGATCTACCACCGGCGGCTGCTGGACGGCGGACTGCTGCACTTCGACGAGGACCTGCACACCGCCGAGGACCGGCCGTGGATATGGCGACTGCACCGGCACGCCGGCACCTATGCGGTCACCGGACTGCGCGGCGTCTTCTACCGGCGTGCGGTGGCCACCTCGCTCACCCAGATCGGCGACGTCCGGCAACTGGACTTCGTCCCGGCGTTCGACCGGCTGCTGAAGGAGCTGGCCGAGGACCCGGAGGCGGAACTGCTGCTGCCCAAGGCCGTCCGCACCTATCTGGCGGTGATGGTCCACCACCGGCGCAACGCCGACCGGCTCCAGCGGGGAGTGGCCCGCACCATGCGGACGCTCTGCGCCGACGCGCTGCGCCGGCTGCCGCAGGACCACCTGGACGAGGCGGTCGCCGCCATGGACTCCGACCGGGCCGCGACGATCCGCCGGCTGCGCGGCGGCCTGACCGCAGTGGTCGCCCGATGACCGCCGCCGTCTTTCCGGCCACCGGCCTCCCGAAGGAGAACCACCCCGCCGTGAGCAGCAAGCCCGCCGGCCGTCCCGGCGCCGCCACCGTGCAGATCTTCGCCGCCTCCACCCTGTACGGCGCGGCCACCGTCTGCGCGGCGCTGGACACCGGGCTCTTCGGCCCCCGGTCCGACCACCGCCGCATCCTGCTGGTCTGCAACAACGCCGCCGTCCCGGAGCACGCGGTACCGCTGGACCGCACCGACTCCTTCGCCGCGCTGCGCGACCGCTTCGACGAGGTCCGCTCCTGGAACGAGGAGATCGAGCCGTACCACCCCAGCGGCTGGCGGCCCCGGCCCGAGGACGTCCCCATCCTGCAACGGCTGCTGCGGCAGAGCTGGGGGCTGGGCGACGCCAGGATCGAACTCGCCGTGGAGTCCATCCAGGTCAACCCGGCCCGCGCGATCACCGCGATCTTCGACGAGGGCCCGGTGCATGTCTACGCCGACGGCCTGATGAGCTACGGCCCCACCCGCAACGCCCTGCCGTACCTGCTGCACGGCCGCATCCGGCGGCTGCTCCACCTGGACCTGGTGCCCGGGCTGCGTCCGCTGCTGCTCTCCGAGTACGGCGTGCCGCCGCAGCCGGTGGACACCGGGGCCTTCCTCGGGGTGCTGGCCGCCGTCGGGGCCGTATCGCACCCCGACGGCGACGGCGACGGCCACGGCAACGGCTCGGCGGAGCCCGGCTGCGCCCTGCTGCTCGGCCAGTACCTCTCCGCGCTGGGGCTGATCAGCGCCGCCGAGGAGGAGGAGCTGCACGCCCGGATGGTGCGCGGCGCGGTCGCCGCCGGGATCACCGACATCGTCTTCAAACCCCACCCCAGCGCCCCCAGCGCGCTCTCCTCCGCCATGGAGAAGGCCGCCGCCGACGCCGGGGTCGATCTGCGCGTGCTGGACGCCCCGGTGCTCGCCGAGACCCTCTTCGAGCGGCTGCGCCCGGCGCTGGTGGTCGGCTGCTTCTCCACCGCGCTGCTCACCGCCTCCGCCCTGTACGGCATCCCGGCGGCCCGGGTCGGCACCGGACTGCTGCTGGAGCGCCTGGCCCCGTACGAGAACAGCAACCGCATCCCGGTGACCGTGGTGGACGCGCTGCTGCCGGACCTGGAGGCGCCGGGCTTCACGGTGGCACCGCCCGCCCTGGACCCGGCCGACATCGACGACCGGCTGGCCCCGCTGGTCACCGCAGTCGGCTACTGCATGCAGGGCAAGGCCTACCCGCACCTCGCCGACGAGGCCGCCGGGTGGCTGCACAGCCACTACGGCCCCGACACCGCCCGCTACTTCAAGCGCCGCCGGCTGACCGCGCTGGGCCTGCCCGGCGGGCTGCCCGGCGGCCTCGCCGGAGGGGTGCCGGCCGGTGCCCGGCTGCTGCGGAAGTCCCCCCTGGTGCGCCGGGTGGTGCGCGGCGCCCGTACCCGGCTGGACCCGGGCCGCTGACCAGGGCGGCCCGGCCGCTCCTTACCCGCACCCGTACCGGCGCTCCATATGAGCAGCAGCAGTCAGGAGTCACCGCTCGTGATACCGACGGTCAGCGACCTGCCGGCGCAGACGACCCCGATCGGCCGCCCGGCCGACCCGGCCCGCCCGGCCCGCCCGGCCCGCCCCGCCCGTCGGGGCGGGCGGCTGCGGGCGCTGGACGGGCTGCGGCTGGTGGCCGCGCTGATGGTCTGCGCGTACCACTACGGCGGGCGCGGCGGCCCCGTCCAGCAGGCATGGGGGCAGTCGCCCGCAACGCTCTTCCCCACGCTGCACGGCGCCTTCTCCTACGGCTGCCTGGGGGTGCAGGTCTTCTTTGTGATCAGCGGCTTTGTGATCTGCATGTCCTCCTGGGGCCGGACCGTCAAGGAGTTCTTCGCCTCCCGGGTCTCCCGGCTCTACCCGGCGTACTGGTTCGCCGTCCTGCTGATCACCGCCGTGCTCGCACTGCGGCCGGTGGTCGCCCAGCCGCTGCCGCTGCCGGAGGTGCTGGTCAATCTGACGATGATGCAGCAGCCGATGGGGTCCGGCCGGGTGCTCGGGGTGTGCTGGACGCTCTGGGTGGAGGCCCGCTTCTACCTGCTCTTCGCCCTGGTGGTGTGGAAGGGCGTGACCTACCGCCGCTCGGTGGCCTTCTGCGCCGTCTGGCTGGTCGCCTCGGTGCTGGCGGCCGGGATGCGGCTGCCCGCCGTGGACCTGGTGGTGATGCCCCAGTACGCGCCGTTCTTCATCGGCGGGCTGGCGCTCTACCTGGTGCACCGGTTCGGCGGCAATCCCACCCTCTGGGCGATCGTCGCCATGAGCTGGGGCCTCGGCCAGTACCAGGCGGTGCAGGGGCTGGTCAGCCCGCCGGGCACCGAGGTCTTCCACCACCGCTCCGCCTGGGTGGTGACCGCCGTGATCACCGCCGGGTACCTGGCGGTGGCCGTGGTGGCGCTGGGGTGGCTGGACCGGGCGGACTGGCGCTGGCTCACCGTCGCCGGTGCCCTCACCTACCCCTTCTACCTGGTGCATGAGCACCTCGGCTGGGTGGTCATCGAGGTGCTGCACCGGCGGCTGGGGCTCTCCGCCCACGCCACCCTTGCCGCGACGGCTGCCGGGATGCTGCTGCTTGCCTGGCTGGTGCACCGTTTGGTGGAGCGGCGCTGGGGGCCGCCGCTGAAACGGGCGCTGCTGCGCTCACCCGGGCGCGGCTGACGGCGGTGTCCGGTGGTGCCCGGCGGCGTGCCGAGGTGCCGCCGGGGCGATGCTTCCGACAAACTACTCAAAACGGACATCGCTTCCCCGAGCCGAAGGCCGCACCCGTGGACACCTCGCCGCGCCGCACCCGTTCCGCACGGCTGCTGCCCCCCGCCGTGGCCGCCGCCGTCGCCGCCGTTGTCGCCCTGGCGGCCTCGGCGTGTACCAGCAGCTCTCCCGGCACCTCCGCCGCCACCAGCACCCGGGCGGCCTCCGGCGTACCGGGCGCCCTGCCCTCCGCCTCCGCGTCGGCGCCGCCGAGCGACGGCGGCGACCAGTTGCAGAACGACTACCAGCGGGTGGTCAAGGCGGTCCTGCCGTCCGTGGTGGAGATCGAGACCCCGAGCGGGCTCGGCAGCGGCATCGTCTACGACGACCAGGGCGACATCGTCACCAACGCCCATGTCGTCGGCAGCGCCACCACCTTCAAGGTCACCCTGGCCAACAGCGAGAAGGCGCTCGCCGCCACCCTGGTCGGCAGCTACCCGCAGAGCGACCTGGCCGTGATCCGGCTGCGCACCCCGCCCGCCGGGCTGCGTCCGGCCACCTTCGGCGACAGCACCAAGGTCCAGGTGGGCGAGATCGTGCTGGCCATGGGCAACCCGCTGGGCCTCTCCAGCAGCGTCACCCAGGGCATCGTCTCGGCGGTCGGCCGTACCGTCTCGGAGCCGAGCAGCGGCAGCGGGCCGGGCGCCACCATCCCCAACATGGTGCAGACCTCGGCCGCCATCAACCCCGGCAACAGCGGCGGCGCCCTGGCGGACCTGGCCGGCCGGGTGATCGGCATCAACACCCTGGCCGCCGTCGACCAGGACCTGGGCGGCGGGGCCGCCCCCGGCATCGGCTTCGCCATCCCCAGCTCCGCCGTCACCCTGATCGCCGACCAGCTGATCAAGAGCGGCCGGGTCACCAACAGCGGGCGGGCCGCGCTCGGCGTCACCGTACGGACCGTGCTGGGCGGCCCCTCCGGCTTCCAGCCGGTCGGTGCGGCCGTCGTCGCGGTCTCCCACGGCGGGCCTGCGGCCAAGGCGGGCATCCGGGCCGGGGACATCATCACCAGCCTCGGCGGCACCACCATCGACAGCGCGGACACCCTCACCCAGGTGCTCGCCGCGAAGTCGCCCGGTGACCGGGTGAAGGTCGGCTACACCCGCGACGGCGGGGCCTATACCGCCGAGGTCACCCTCGGAACCCTGGGGAGTTCCTGACCACTCCGCACCCGGCCCCCTCCTCCCCGGCCCCCTCCTCCCCGGCCCCCTTTCCCGACCCCCTTTCCCGACTCCCTCCATGCCCCTCGCCATTCCACTCGACCCGCCATGACCCGGGCCGACGGCCGCCGTGCACACCCGCGCAAGGGACCGCACCGCCGCCGCCGCGCCCAGGGTCCCCGGACCGGCTTCGGCCCGGAGGACCCGTCGGCCGGGGCGCGCCCGCTGCCTGTGCGCGCCCCGGCCGCCGCCGTCAGTCGCGCCAGGGGAGTTCGACGGTGATGGTGGTGGGGCCGCCGTGGGGGCTGTGGATGAGGAAGACGCCGTCGACGGCGCGGATGCGGTCGGCGAGTCCGGCGAGTCCGCTGCCGGGGTGTTCCTGGGCGCCGCCGTTGCCGTCGTCGTGGACTTGGAGCATGAGGCGGTCGTCGGTGCGCCAGAGGTCGAGGGTGGCGGTGTGGGCGTGGGAGTGCTTGGAGATGTTGGTGAGGAGTTCGGTGGCGGTGAAGTAGGCGATGCCTTCGATGGCGGAGGCGGGTCGGGTGGGGAGGCTGACGGTGACGCGGACGCCGCCGGGGATGGTGCAGCGGGTGGCGACGGAGGAGAGGGCGGCGTCGAGTCCTCGGTCGGTGAGGATGGCGGGGTGGATGCCTCGGGCGAGGTCGCGGAGTTCTTGGAGGGCGAGTTTGACCTCGCCGTGGGCGGCGTCGACCATGGCGGCTGCGGCTTCGGGGTCTTCGGTGAGTTTCTCTTTGGCGAGGCCGAGGTCCATGGCGAGGGCGACGAGGCGGGCTTGGGCGCCGTCGTGGAGGTCGCGTTCGATGCGGCGCAGGTCGGCGGCGGCGGTGTCGACCACGGTGCCCCGGTCGTCCTCCAGCTCCCGTACCCGCTCCGACAGCGACGACGGCGACAGCAGCCCGCGCACCATCGCCCGGTTGACGTTGGCCATGCCGTGGATCAGCCAGGGCGTGGTGAAGACCAGCAGCACCCCGAGCGCGCAGGCCGCCGCCACCTCGGGGACGCTGTCCAGGTACACGTCCGGCCGTCCGCCGGGGCCGTCCCCGTACAGCTGGAGGCCCGGCTGGTCGGTGTAGGTCGGGAAGACCCACTGCCAGGCGGGGTAGGTCAGCATCGCCCAGCCGTAGAGCCAGAAGACCACGGAGACGGTGAAGGAGAAGATGCTCCAGGGCAGCATCAGCACGCAGTAGAGGACATTGCGCCAGCTCACGCCGTCCTTGAGCACCGCGCCGAGCCAGCCCATCAGGCCGGGGCGGGTCGGGCGCAGCGGGGAGGGGCGGCCGACCCGGACCCCCAGCAGGGCGGCGGCGCGGGCCCGCTCCATCGCCGCCCAGCCGCGCGCTCCGGCGACGCCGGCGGCCAGCACCGGCAGGCCCAGGAAGGTGACGGCCAGGCCCATGCCGAGGCTGATCATCACCACCACGTAGACGAAGGCGGCGACCGCGATCGGAAGGTCCAGCAGCAGGTGCAGGAACTCCTTCCAGGTGCGGGCCGCGAACGGGGCGCCCAGGAGACCCGGGCCGGGGCGCATGCTCCGGTCGGGGTCCGCACCCGGCCGGGCGCGTCCGGTGGCTGCCTTGTGCTCGATCACGGTGTCCGGCCTCCTGAGCCTTCTGGGTCGGGCTGAGCCCTCTGAGTCGGGGTGCTGCTGACACGGCAAGCCTGCTGGCCGCAGGGGCCCGCCGGTATGGGGAGCCTCGGCGTCTTGGGGGTGGGGTTCTCCCCACCCCACCCCACCCCGGCGCGGCGGAAGCGGGCAGCTGCGGGCGGTCAGCTGCGGCCGGCGGACCGGGTGTGCCAGGGGAGTTCGACGGTGATGGTGGTGGGGCCGCCGTGGGGGCTGTGGATGAGGAAGACGCCGTCGACGGCGCGGATGCGGTCGGCGAGTCCGGCGAGTCCGCTGCCGGGGTGTTCCTGGGCGCCGCCGTTGCCGTCGTCGTGGACTTGGAGCATGAGGCGGTCGTCGGTGCGCCAGAGGTCGAGGGTGGCGGTGTGGGCGTGGGAGTGCTTGGAGATGTTGGTGAGGAGTTCGGTGGCGGTGAAGTAGGCGATGCCTTCGATGGCGGAGGCGGGTCGGGTGGGGAGGCTGACGGTGACGCGGACGCCGCCGGGGATGGTGCAGCGGGTGGCGACGGAGGAGAGGGCGGCGTCGAGTCCTCGGTCGGTGAGGATGGCGGGGTGGATGCCTCGGGCGAGGTCGCGGAGTTCTTGGAGGGCGAGTTTGACCTCGCCGTGGGCGGCGTCGACCATGGCGGCTGCGGCTTCGGGGTCTTCGGTGAGTTTCTCTTTGGCGAGGCCGAGGTCCATGGCGAGGGCGACGAGGCGGGCTTGGGCGCCGTCGTGGAGGTCGCGTTCGATGCGGCGCAGGTCGGCGGCGGCGGTGTCGACCACGGTGCCCCGGTCGTCCTCCAGCTCCCGTACCCGCTCCGACAACGACGACGGCGACAGCAGCGAGGTCGCCAGCATCCGGTTCACGGCCGCCAGGCTGTGTACCACCCAGGGCAGCACCGGCCAGCCGACGATCAGCACGGCCAGGGTCACCGCGAAGGTGAAGACCCCCCACGGCAGCAGTACGGTGAAGTACAGCGCTGCCCGCCAGCCCTGGCCATCGGCCAGCAGGGCCAGGACCCGGCCGGCGGGGCCGGGGCGGCGCGGTGACAGCGGCTCGGGGTCGGGGATGCGCTCACCCAGCAGCTTTCCGGTCCGGGCCCGCTCCATGGTGGCCAGGGCGCGGCAGCCCAGCAGGCCCAGGGCCATCAGCGGAAGGCCGACCACGGTCACGGCGAGACCGAGGCCCACCGACAGGACGACGACCGTGAACACAAAACCGACCAGACCCACCGGGAAGCTCAGCAGCAGATAGGCCACCGCCCCCCAGGTCTGCGCCCCGTAGAGGGGGCGGTGCTGGGCGGTCCCGCCGCCACCCGGCGACCCGGGCTTGTCCGCAAGGCGCTGCTGGCCCTCCATGTCGCGTACCGTCCCTCTTTCTCGGGTTTCCCGGGTTCCTCGGGGTTCCTCGGGGTCGCTCGGGGGTTCCTTGGGCTCCTCGGCCGGCTGGTCCCGGTGTGGTGAGCCCAGCCTGCCCTCCCGCAAGGACGGGAGGCCATGGGGGTGGTCGCCCTCGGCGCCCGGGGGATAACCCCACCTCCGGCGGGCGGCCGGCGCCCTGCGGGGAGGTCCCGCCGTCTTGCACGCCGGGCGCGGTGCACAGCCTGGGGGCAGGTGGACCTAGACTCCCAGGCGTACGAAACGTCATGGCTGCGTAAAGGACACCGATCATGGAGGCAACGCAGGCGCCCCACGCGGTGGGACAGCTCACCCAGTGGGCCGCCGCGGCTGCGGACGACCCGGCGACGGGCGGCGGCTACTTCGACGCGTACTCGACGGTCGGGCTGCTCGCCGTCGTCGGGGTGCTCTTTGTCGCGGTGGCCTTCACCGCCAACCGCCTGATGCGGCCGGTGGCACCCACGCCGGAGAAGCTGCTCAGCTACGAATGCGGCGTCGACCCGGTGGGGGAGGGCTGGGCCCAGACCCAGATCCGCTACTACGTGTACGCCTTCCTGTATGTGATCTTCGCGGTGGACGCCATCTACCTGTTCCCGTGGGCCACCGTGTTCGCAGCCCCCGGCTACGGCGCCGGGACGCTGGTGGAGATGTTCATCTTCATCGGGTTCCTCGCCGTCGGCCTGCTCTACGCCTGGAAGAAGGGCGTCCTGGAATGGACGTGACCCCCGCTCTCAGCCCCCACGGCCACAGCCACGGCCATGATCACGGCCATGGCTCCCCGGTCGGCGGCGCCGTGCCGCTCGGCATGCCCGACCCGTCGCGGCCCGGCGCCGCCGTCGAGCAGCGCCGCCTCGGCCCGCTGGCCCGGCTCGCCCCGGACCCGGTCAAGGTCGTCCTCAACTGGGGCCGCCGCTACAGCCTCTGGTGCTTCAACTTCGGCCTGGCCTGCTGCGCCATCGAGTTCATCGCGGCGTCGATGGCCAGGCACGACTTCATCCGGATGGGAGTCATCCCGTTCGCCCCCGGACCCCGGCAGGCCGACCTGATGATCGTCTCCGGCACGGTGACGGACAAGATGGCGCCTGCGGTCAAGCGGCTCTACGAGCAGATGCCCGAGCCCAAGTACGTCATCTCCTTCGGCGCCTGCTCCAACTCCGGCGGCCCCTACTGGGACTCGTACTCCGTCACCAAGGGCGTCGACCAGATCATCCCGGTCGACGTCTATGTGCCCGGCTGCCCGCCGCGCCCCGAGGCACTGCTCCAGGGCATCCTCAAGCTTCAGGAGAAGATCGCCCACGAGTCGCTGGCCGAGCGCTACGCCGACGACGCCCCGGCCACCGCCGCCCGCGTCCCGGACGCCGCGCTCCGCCGCCCGCTGGTCGCCGGACCGGCCCCGGAGCAGCAGCACGGAGCAGCGCAGTGACCTTCGACCGCACCCCGGAGGAGGTGGCCACGGCCGTCGGCCCGTGGGCCACCGCAGAGGAGAGCCACCAGCTGCTCACGGTGGACGTACCCGCCGAGCACTGGACCGAGGCCCTCACCGCCGCCCGGGACACCCTCTCGCTGGCCTACTTCGACTGGCTGAGCGCGGTGGACGAACTGGCGGAGGGCTTCTCCGTCGTCGCCCATCTCGCGGCGGTCGGCGACGCCGCCCCCGTCCGGCACCTGCTGCTGCGCACCCGCGTCCCCCGGGACCGCGCCTCGCTGCCCACCGCCACCGGCGTCTACGCCGGGGCCGGCTGGCACGAGCGGGAGACCCACGAGATGTTCGGCATCGACTTCCCCGGCCACCCGGGGCTGACCACCCTGCTGCTGCCGGACGGCTTCGAGGGACACCCGCTGCGCAAGGAGTTCGTGCTGGCCGCGCGGGTCGCCAAGGCATGGCCGGGCGCCAAGGAGCCCGGCGAGAGCGACCATGGCGAGGGCCAGGCGGCCGGACGCCGCCGGATGCTGCCGCCCGGCGTGCCCGACCCCAATGAGTGGGGCCCGCTGAAGGGCACCCTGCCGCCGGTCGCCGAACGCCCCGCGCGCGGCGCCCGCGCGGCCGGTGCCGCCGGGCGTGCAGCCGGAGCCGGAGCCGCTGCTCCTGCCGCCGCAGGGGAGCGCCCGGTGCGGGCCGACCGGCCCCGCCGTACCCGCAGCGTCAGCGAGGGCTCCGCCATCCAGGCTGCCGCCACCCCGGAGGCTGCCGCCGAGCAGGCGCCCATCCCCCAGCGGGAGCGCCGCCGCACCCCGGACGCCCCCTGGCAGACCACCCCGGCGCCCGCCGCCCCCGAGCCCGACACCAAGCCCGAGCCCGGCCGCGACACCAAGCCCGAGCCCGCACCCGGGGCCGCACCCGAGCCTGGTGCCAAGCCCGAGCCCGCACCCGAGCCCCGGCCCGAGCGCGACACCGAGCCCGGCAGCACCCCCGAGACCGACCCCCGCCCGGACGGAGACGGCGCATGAACCTGCTGGACGCGCTGCTCCGCTGCGTCGCCGCCCTGGCCGCGTTCCTCGTCATCCCCCTGGTCATCGGCCAGACCGAGCACAAGGTGATGGCCCATATGCAGGGCCGCCTCGGCCCGATGTACGCGGGCGGCTTCCACGGCTGGGCGCAACTGGTCGCCGACGGCGTGAAGTTCGCGCAGAAGGAGGACGTGGTCCCCTCCGGCGCTGACCGCCGCATCTTCCAACTCGCCCCGGCCGTCGCCCTGCTGCCCTACCTGGTCGTGCTGATCGCCATCCCGCTCGGCCCGAACGGCCTGGTCGGCCAGGTCGTCGACGCCGGACTCTTCTTTGTGCTCGCGGTGATGGGCATCGGCGTACTCGGCTCGCTGATGGCCGGTTGGGCGTCCGCCAACAAGTTCTCCCTCCTCGGCGGCATCCGCACCGCCGCCCAGCTGATGTCGTATGAGCTGCCGATGCTGCTCGCCGCCGCCTCGGTGGCCATGGCGGCCGGTACCCTCTCCCTCCCCGGGATCGTCGACGCCTTCCACTGGTGGTGGGTGCCGTGGCAGATCATCGGCGGGTTCGTCTTCTTCACCGCGGGCCTCGCCGAGCTGCAACGCCCGCCGTTCGACATGCCGGTCGCCGACTCCGAGATCATCTTCGGCGCCTACACCGAGTACACCGGGCTGCGGTTCGCCCTCTTCCTGCTCTCCGAGTACGCGGGCATCCTCGTCCTCTGCGCGCTGACCACCGTCCTCTTCCTGGGCGGCTGGCACGGCCCGTTCTCCGACGGGCTGGGGTGGCTGTGGACGCTGCTCAAGATCTTCGTCCTGGCCTTTGTGGTGATCTGGCTGCGCGTGACCTACCCCCGGCTCCGCCAGGACCAGCTGATGCGCTTCGCCTGGACCGTCCTCATCCCGCTCTCCCTCGCCCAGCTGGCCCTCACCGGCATCGTCAAGGTGGTGATCTCCTGATGGCTCCCCTCCCCGGTCGTGGCCTGGCCAAGGGCCTCGCCGTCACCCTGCGGACGATGACCCGCAGGTCCGTCACCGCGCAGTACCCCGAGGTACAGCCCGAGCTGCCGCCGCGCACCCGTGGCGTGATCGGCCTGCTGGAGGAGAACTGCACGGTCTGCATGCTCTGCGCCCGCGAGTGCCCGGACTGGTGCATCTACATCGACTCCCACAAGGAGACGCTGCCCGCCGTCGACCCCAACGCCCGGGCGCGCACCCGCAATGTGCTGGACCGCTTCGCCATCGACTTCTCGCTCTGCATGTACTGCGGGATCTGCATCGAGGTCTGCCCCTTCGACGCGCTCTTCTGGTCGCCCGAGTTCGAGTACGCCGAGACCGACATCCTCGAACTCACCCATGAGCGGGACCGGCTGCGCGAGTGGATGTGGACGGTGCCCGCACCGCCCGCCCTCGACCCCGCCGCCGAGGAGCCCAAGGAGATCGCCGCCGCCCGCAAGTCCGCCGACAAGCTCGCGGCCGCCGCAGCGGCAGCCGCCGCCGCGGAGAACGCAGAGGAGCAGCAGGACACGTGACCGCCGCCCTCCACCTCGCCGCCGGCCCGCTCTCCTCCCAAGGGCACTCCTTCCTCTCGCCCACCGGGGTCGAGATCGTCTTCGTCCTGGTCGGCCTTGCCGTGCTCGGCTCCGCCGTGCTCGCCGTCACCACCCGGCAGCTGGTCCATGCCGCGCTGTGGCTGGTGGTGGCGCTCGGCGGGCTCGCCGTCGAGTTCCTGCTGCTCACCGCCGAGTTCATCGCCTGGGTCCAGGTCCTCATCTACATCGGGTCGATCGTCGTCCTGGTCCTCTTCGGTCTGATGCTCACCAAGGCACCCATCGGCAGCTCGCCCGACGCCGACTCGCGCAACCGCCCGGTCGCCCTCGGGGTGGCCGTGGCCGCTGCGGCCACCCTGGTCACCCTGGTCGTCGACGCCTTCCGCTCCACCTGGGTCGACCTCGGCGCGGGCGGCGGCAGTGCCGAGGTCACCGGCGCGAGCCTCTTCCGCCACTGGGTGCTGCCCTTCGAGGCGCTCTCCGTACTCCTCCTCGCCGCCCTGGTCGGCGCCATCGTGCTCTCCCGGAGCGAGACGGCCCGAAGCGCGCTCCGCCCGTCCCGGCCCCGCCCCGGCAAGGCGACCTCGGCACCCCGACCCCCGGCACCTCGACCCCCGGCACCTCGACCCCCGGCACCCCGACCCCCGGCACCCCGAGCAGCCGCCCCCCGCCCCGCAGCCCCCGACTCCACGGCCACCCCACCCCCGCCGCGGCCCCCGCGAACCCCCCGCAGGAGCGCTGACCGCCGATGCACCTCGCCTATCCCGCCGTCCTCGCCGCCCTGCTCTTCTGCATCGGCCTCTACGGTGTGCTCGCGCGGCGCAACGCCGTCCTCATGCTGATGTCCGTCGAGCTGATGCTCAACGCGGTCAACCTCAACCTGGTGGCCTTCGACGTCTGGCTGCGTGACACCCTCCACGCCGGCCAGGCGCTCACCCTCTTCACCATCACCGTCGCCGCAGCGGAGATCGGCCTCGGTCTCGCCATCGTCCTCATGGTCTTCCGCAGCCGTGGCACCGCCGACGTCGACCGGCTCCGCGACCTTGCCGACAGCATCGCACCCCCCACTGACAACACCCCCGACTCCGCCCCCGACAGTCCCCCCTCCCAGGACGCCGACCCGGTGAAGGGCAAGGCCGCCGCATGACCGTCACCCTCGCCGTGCTCGTCCCCGTGCTGCCCGCGCTCGGCGCCGCCGCCGGGCTCGCCGCCGGCCGCCGCGCCCCCGGCTTCGTACGGCCGCTCGCCGTCCTCCCCGTCGCCGCCTCCGCCGTCCTCGCCCTGCTGGTCGCGCTGGACCTGGGCACCGGCAAGGCCCTGGACGCCGCCACCCGGCTCACCCCCACCGGCGGACCGGCCATCGACCTCGCCCTCCACCTGGACGGCTTCGCCATCGCCATCGCCGTCCTGGTCGGCATCGTCGCCACCTGTGTGCAGGTCTACTCCACCGCCTATCTGCGCGACGACCCGCGCTACCCCTCCTACGCCGCCCTGGTCTCCCTCTTCACCTCCGCCATGCTGCTGGTCGTCTACTCCGGCGACCTGATCGTGCTGCTGGTCGGCTGGGAGATCATGGGCATCTGCTCGTACTTCCTGATCGGCCACCACTGGGAGACCGCCGACGCCCGCTCCGCCTCCCTCAAGGCGTTCCTGGTCACCAAGCTCGGCGATGTGCCGTTCCTCTTCGGCATCTTCGCCCTCGGCGCCGACGCCGGCACCTTCCGCATCAGCGGCGTGCTGGACGCCGCCGCCCACGGACACCTGGGCCACCCCACGCTGGTGGCCCTGCTGCTGCTCGCCGGGGTCGCCGGCAAGTCCGCCCAGTTCCCGCTGCACACCTGGCTCCCGGACGCCATGGCCGGCCCCACCCCGGTCTCCGCGCTGATCCACGCCGCCACCATGGTCGCGGCCGGCATCTACCTGGTCGCCCGCCTCCTCCCGGTCTTCCTGCTCTCCGGCGCCGCCCTGGTCGTGCTCGCCGTGATGGCCGCCGTCACCATGATCGGCTCCGGACTCTGCGCGCTCGCCCAGGACGACATCAAACGGGTCCTCGCCTACTCCACGGTCGGCCAGCTCGGCTACATGGCCGGAGCCCTCGCCTCCGGCGACCGCGACGCCGCCGTCTTCCACCTCCTCAGCCACGGCTTCTTCAAGGCGCTGCTCTTCCTCGCCGCCGGTGTCGTCATCCACGCCGCCCACACCAACTCGCTCACCGCCATGTCCCGCATGCCGGGGCTGCGCCGCCGCGTCCCCGACGCCTACTGGACCATGGGCATCGCCCTGGTCGCCCTGGTCGGCCTGCCGCCCTTCGCCGGGTTCTTCAGCAAGGAGTCGGTGCTCACCGCCGCCGAGCACGCCGCCACCGGCGACGCCCTCACCCGCGGCCTCGCCCCGGCCGGCCAGGTACCCGCCTCCGCAGGCTGGATCGTGCTGGTCGCCGCCGCCGTCACCGCCCTGCTCACCGCCGCCTACGCCACCCGGCTCTGGCTGCTCGCCTTCCACGCCCCCACCGCACGCCCCGTCGTCGCCGCCGTCACCCGCGAGGACCCCGCATCCCACCCCGCCGAGCCGCACGCCATGCGCTGGCCGCTCTGGGTGCTCGCCGTGCCCACCATCGCCTTCGGCGTCGCCGGGCTCCGCCAGGACTGGCTCCCCTCCCTGCTGGACGGCGGCTCGCTCCGCCCCGCCCTCACCACCACCATCCTCGGCACCGGCCTGGCCGTGGTCGGCATCCTGGTCGCGTACACCGCCTGGCGCACCGCCTCCCAGCGGGTCGCCCAGGCCCAGGCGCACGCCGCCAACGCCGTCCTGGAACGCGCCGCCGGGCACGCCGTGCGGCCCGCCGGCACCGAGTCCACGCCCGAGGAGACCCCGGCCGACCTCGCCGCCGACCTGCACCCGCACCCCGTCGGCGTACCGCCCACCCATGAGGCCATCGCCGCAGCGGCGGCCGCCGCCGAGGCCGTCCCGCTCACCCCCGACCCGGCCCGCACCCTGCTCGGCCCGCTGCTCACCCCGGCCACCCGCGGCTTCGGCGTCGACCGGGCCTACGGCGCGCTCTTCGTCCTCCCCTTCACCGCCGCCGCCCGCCTGGTCCACTTCCTGGACCGGGAGGTCGTCGAGGGCTATGTCAACGGGACCGGCCTCGGCGCCCGCTGGCTGGGCGCCGCCGTCCGCCGCGCCCAGACCGGCAACGCCCAGACCTACCTCAGCGCGCTGCTCGCCGGTGCCGTGATCATCGCCGTCGCCGTGGCGGTGGGCGCATGACCCCCGTCACCCCCCTCGCCACCGGCACCCCTGCGGCAGCACCAGCCCCCCTCCCGGAGACCGCCCGATGAACGCAGTCCTCATCGCCCTCCTCCTGCTGCCGCTGCTCGGCGCCGCCGCCACCCTGGTCCCGCGCGCCTTCGGCGCCGACCCGGCGGTCCGGGACCGCCGCGCCCTGCGCTTCGCCACCGCCGTCACCGGCCTGGTCCTGCTGCTCGCCGTCGCCCTCGCCGCCGGCTTCGACCACGGCAACCCCGGCCGGATGCAGGCCGTCACCGACGTCCGCTGGATCCCCGCCCTGGACGTACGGCTCCACCTCGGCGTCGACGGCATCTCCCTCCCGCTGCTGGTACTCACCGCACTGCTCACCTTCCTCTGCGCGCTCTACTCCACCCGCCGCCTCCCCGACGGCCCCGGCACCCCCTCCCCGCTGGCCTTCACCGGCCTGCTGCTGCTCCTAGAAGTCGGCATGCTCGGCACCTTCGCCGTACTTGACCTGCTGCTCTTCTTCCTCGCCTTCGAGGTCGTGCTGATCCCGATGTACTTCCTCATCGCCCGCTGGGGCGGCGAGGGACGCGGCCCCGCCGCCAACCGCTTCATCCTCTACACGCTGCTCGGCTCCGCCGTGATGCTGCTCGGCCTGCTGCTGCTCGGCAGCAAGGCCGGCACCTTCGACATGACCGCCCTCGCCACCCGCCACGGCGCCGGCCTCTCCCACACCACCCAGGTCATCGCCGTCCTCGCCATCGGCCTCGGCCTGGCGGTCAAGGCCCCCATGTGGCCGCTGCACAGCTGGCTGCCCGACGCCCACACCGCCGCGCCCACCGTCGGCTCCGTCCTGCTGGCCGGAGTGCTGCTCAAGATGGGCACCTACGGCTTCGTCCGCGTCGTGCTGCCCGCCACCCCCGACGGCGCCGCCACCCTCGCCCCCTACCTCGGGGCGCTGGCCGCCGTCGGCATCGTCTACGGCTCCCTCGCCTGCCTCGCCCTGGCCCGCCCCGGCGCCAAGGGCGACCTCAAGCGGCTGATCGCCTACTCCTCCGTCGGCCACATGGGCTTTGTGCTGCTCGGCATCGCCACCCTCACCCCCACCGGCATCAACGGCGCACTCTTCGCCAACATCGGCCACGGCCTGATCACCGGCCTGCTGTTCTTCCTCGTCGGCGCCATCAAGGACCGCTACGGCACCGCCGACCTCGACCACCTGGCCGGAGCCACCACCGCCACCGGCGCAGCCCTCTACGGACGCGCCCCCCGCCTCGGCGGACTCCTCGCCTTCGCCGCCGTCGCCAGCCTCGGACTGCCCGGACTGGCCGGGTTCTGGGGCGAACTGCTCGCCATGTTCGGCTCCTTCCATCCCGCCGCAGGGCTCTCCCGCCCCGCCTACCTGGTCTTCATGGCCCTGGCGGGCCTCGGCACCCTCCTCACCGCCGGCTATCTGCTGACCGTCGTACGCCGCGTCTGCATGGGCGACCCCGCCGACGCCCCCCGCCTCGCCGCAGAGCCCGCCGGTACGACGCAGCAGCCGGCCATCGCCGACATCAAGCCCTACGAGGCGGCCGCCTGGACCCCGCTCGCCGCCCTCACCGTCCTCGCCGGGCTGTGGCCCGCCGTCCTCCTCGGCCTCTCCGACCCTGCGGTCAAGAGCCTCCTGGGAGGCGGCTGACCCATGCCGCTCACCAGCCTCCTCACCTCTCCCACCCCCGGGCAGCCCGCCATGACCGCCATGACCGCGACGACCACCCCCCACCAGCTGGCCGACCTCGCCGTGGCCAACCCGGGCGCACTCATCCAGTCGGTCGACTGGGTCGCCATCGCCCCACCGCTCATCGCCGCCGTCGCCGCCCTCGGCATCCTCGTCGCCGACCTGCTGCTGCCCGCCCGTCGCAAGCCACTGCTCGGCTGGGCCGCCGTCGCCGCCCTCGCCCTCGCCCTGCTCGCCCTCATCCCCCTGCGCCACGGCGACCGCGCTACCTTCTGCCTGAAAACCGTAGCGGCCACCACTGACAACGGGGGCTGCTCCTATGTCGCCGACCACTTCACCCTGGTCTTCCAGCTGATCGCCCTCGGCGGCGCCCTGCTCACCGCCCTGCTCTCGGTGCACACCGTGGACGAGCAGCGGATGCCCGCCGGCGAGTACTGGTTCCTGCTGCTCGGCAGCGCCACCGGCGCCGCCCTGCTGCCCGCCTCCCGCGACCTGGCCACGCTGATCATCGCCCTGGAGGTGGTCTCCCTCCCCGCCTTCGCGCTGGTCGGACTCCGCCGCGACCGGCTCGGCGGCGAGGCCGCCCTGAAGTTCTTCCTCTCCTCGGTCACCGCCACCGCCGTGATGCTGCTCGGCGTCAGCTTCGTCTACGCCGCCGGCGGCTCCCTCCACCTCGCCGCCCTCGCCGACGGCCTGGACCACGCCCCCGCCCAGCTCCGGCACCTGGCCCAGGCCGGCGCGGCGCTCACCCTGGTCGGCTTCGCCTTCAAGGTCGCCGCCGTCCCCTTCCACTTCTGGCTGCCCGACACCTACACCGGCGCCCCCGTCCCCGTCGCCGCGTACCTCTCGGTGGTCTCCAAGGCCGCCGGACTGGCCGGTATCGCCCTGGTCACCACCCTCGCCTTCCGCCCCTACGCCCACACCTGGGGCCTGCTGCTCGCCATCCTGGCCGCCGCCACCATGACGGTCGGCAATGTCGCGGCGCTGCGCCAGCGCCCCGACACCCCGCGCAGCGCGGTACGGCTGCTCGCCTGGTCCTCCATCGCCCAGGCCGGCTATCTGCTGGTGCCGCTGGCCGCCGCCGGGTACGGGCACGACGGCAATCCGCTGGGCGCCACCGCCGCCTACGCCCTGATCTACGCCGTGGTGAACCTGGGCGCCTTCGCGGTGGTCGCCGCCGTCGGCCGCACCGCCGCCGAGAACCGGCTGGACGACTACCGCGCCCTCTTCTCCCGCCGCCCCGCCTCGGCCCTGGCGCTCGGCTTCGCCCTGCTCTGCCTGGCCGGCCTGCCGCCGGGCGTGGTCGGCGTCTTCGCCAAGGTCGTGGTCTTCCGCGCCGCCGTCGACGCCGGGCTGGGCTGGCTGGCCGTGGTGATGGCCGCCAATGTCGTGGTCGCGCTGTACTACTACCTGGTGTGGACGGCCAAGCTGTTCACGCCCCAGGCCACGCCGCAGCCCCAGGCGCAGGCCCAGGCGCAGCCCGAGCCCCAGCCGCAGGCGCACCGGATGCCCGCCCCGCTCAGCGCCGCCGTCGCCCTCACCGCCGTCGGCGCGGTCGTCCTCTCGCTGGCCCCGCAACTGGTCCTCCAGGTGGTCTCCACCACCCTCTTCTGACCGCGTACGGGTTGCGCGCACCCGGCGGGCGGGGGAGAAGGGAACCAGCGCCGTTCGTCCCCGCGTTGACCGGACGAGAAGGCTTCCCGTCGCACGTCTTGGAGGGCCGGCCGTGCACCGCCAGCACAACGGGCTGAGGACCGCCGTACTGATCGGCGTCCTGTCCGCGCTGATCGTCCTGATCGGCAGCTTCTTCGGCCGCACCGGCCTGCTGGTCGCCGTCGTCGTGGCCCTGGGCACCAACGCCTACGCCTACTGGAACAGCGACAAGATGGCCCTGCGGGCGATGCGCGCCCGCCCGGTCAGCGAGATCGAGGCCCCCGGGCTCTACCGCATCGTCCGCGAGCTCTCCACCGCCGCCCGCCAGCCGATGCCCAGCCTCTACATCTCGCCCACCGCCGCCCCCAACGCCTTCGCCACCGGCCGCAACCCGCGCAACGCGGCGGTCTGCTGCACCGAGGGCATCCTCGGCATCCTGGACGAGCGCGAACTGCGCGGCGTACTCGGCCATGAGCTCAGCCACGTCTACAACCGCGACATCCTGATCTCGTCGGTGGCCGGCGCACTCGCCTCCGTGGTGATGTTCCTGGTCAACTTCGCCTGGCTGATCCCCTTCGGCCGCAGCGAGGACGACGACGGTCCCGGCATTGCCGGGCTGCTGCTGATCATGATCCTCGGCCCGGTGGCGGCCTCCCTGATCCAGCTCGCCGTCAGCCGCTCCCGCGAGTACCAGGCCGACGCCGACGGCGCCCGCATCACCGGTGACCCCCTCGCCCTCGCCAGCGCCCTGCGCAAACTGGACGCCGGTACCAGGCAGCTCCCGCTGCCGCCCGAGCCGCAGCTCCAGACCGCCAGCCACATGATGATCGCCAGCCCCTTCCGCCCTGGAGAGGTCGGCGCCAGGCTCTTCTCCACCCACCCGCCGATGGCGGAACGTATCGCCCGGCTCGAACGCATGGCAGGGTACCGATCATGAGAACCGTTCTGAACCTGATCTGGCTGGTGCTCTGCGGCTTCTGGATGGCGATCGGCTATGTCATCGCGGGCCTCATCTGCTGCATCCTGATCATCACCATCCCCTTCGGCATCGCCTCCTTCCGGATCGCCTCCTACGCCCTCTGGCCGTTCGGCCGCACCACCGTCGAGCGGCGCGACGCGGGCGCGGGGTCCCTGATCGGCAATGTCATCTGGATCATCGTCGCCGGCTGGTGGCTGGCCCTCGCCCACATCACCACCGGCATCGCCCTCTGCCTCACGATCATCGGCATCCCCCTGGGCATCGCCAACTTCAAGCTGATCCCCATCTCCCTCCTCCCCCTCGGCCGCGAGATCGTCCCCACCGACCAACCCTTCGCCACCCGCTGACCACCGCCACCCGGACCGCTCCGGCCGGGCACCACGCCCCTCAGCACAGGGGCAGCCGGACGATCACGGTCTTGCCCCGGCCGTCCCGGTCCGACGGAACCTCCACGCCGCCCCCGGCTTCCTCGACAAGCCGGCAGACCAGGTAGAGGCCCCAGCCGCCGCTGTCGTCTGCGTGCGGCACCGGCAGCGCGCGGGGCCGGTAGGGATGCCGGTCGTGGACGGCCAGGACCAGTTGGCCCGGCTCGACCGTGAGCCGGACATCGAAGGTGGGGGAGGCGACGGCCGCGTGCCGAACGCAGTTGGTGGCCAGCTCGTTCAGCGTGATCAACGCCGTGTCCACGATGGGGTGTTCGCGGCTCAGGCCATGGGCGGCGAGCGCGCCGATTGCCTCCCGCCGAAGCTGCGGTACCGATGCCGAGACCGCCGGAAGCGTCAACCGCAAGGTCGATGCGGAGGGCTTGAGCACGGTCACATCGAGCTCCCGCGCGGTGCGGACTGCCCCGGGTCCGTGTAGCTCGGTCCGATGCGGTGGCCGGGCCCGCAGCGGCGCACCAGCAGGAGCCGGGTTCCGGCGGCGGCGATCCGGTCGCTTCTGGCGCGTACGACGGGCCTCGGGCCGAGGTGGGAAGCCGTGGGCAGCACGACCCCGTAGGTCCCGGACATGGCCAGTACGTCCAGCAGTCCGGTGAACGCCGGAGAGGATGCGTCCTCGGGACGATGGCGTTCCGTGAAGACCCCGGCGAGCAGCAGCTCGTGCCGTCGGCAGTACTCGGCCAACGCCTGGGCCAGGGCGGCGTGCCGGGATACCGGCGCCCTGACCAGGTGGAGGAATCCGTAGACGACGGGACTGTGGAGCGGGCGGTGCTCGGTCAGCGGTTCCATGGGTGCTCGACCATCCTTTGGCCAGCCTGACTGATGAGACGTCAGCTACAGCTGGTAGTCCGGGGAATCGGTTGCTTCGAGCGTGCCGGGCGGGCCGATGTGGCGGGAATGGTCTCCTGTTGCACTTTTGATGCACTTTCGCCTCCCTCTGTCAGTGCCGGGTGCTTCCATGGCTGCGAAGGGAGGCGACTCGTGGCGACCGTGCACCAATGGACCGGCCTTGAGGCCAAGGCCCTGCGCGCTGCCCTGCGCATGAGCATCCGGGCCTTCGCCGAGCACTTGGGCGTCGCGCCCCGTACGGTGGCCAAGTGGGAGAAGCTCGGCACCAGTACCCGGCCACAGCCTGACACCCAGGCCATCCTGGACACCGCTCTCGCACGCGGCGACGTGGCCGTGCACCTGCGCTTCGAGGTGGCGCTCTCTGAAGCCGGCGTGAGCGCTGCCCCACGTGTCACGACGGCCGGCCCCCGGCTGTGGGAGTACGAGACCTGGACCGAGGACCTGGACCGCACAGTCATCGCACTCAGCCGCCAGAACTTTCCCTTCGCCCACAGCCTGCTCGGCCGCTGGACCAGCCGGTGGACACCTGGCGAACTGGACGAGCGCGGCCTGTACCTGCTCGGCCGCTCCACTCTCCTCGAAGCCGACCTGCAACGTGACCAAGGCCTACTGCTGGGTCCGCTGTCCGCCCAGCACTCCTACGCCAGGGCTCAGCAGATCTTCACCCGGCTCGACGTGCCCCGCCGGATCGCGCAGGTCGAACTGTCCCAAGCCGTGGTCGCCGAGATGAGCGGCAAGCTCGACGCCGCCGCGCGCCGCTACGAACTTCTGGCCATGGACGAGCGGCTCTCGCACCGCGACCGTGCCCGCGCCCGGCTGTGGGTCGGCACCGCGCTCAGCAAGGAGGGCAACCAGGAGTACGCGGCCCGCGTCATGCTCGCCGCCAGCCGAGACTTCGAAGACCTGACCGAGCCCGACGACTGGTCGGTCGCCCAGCAGAAACTCGCCCTGGCCTATCGCGGTGCTGGTGACCTGACCCGTGCTCTGCACTTCATCGACACCGCGCGCGCGACCGGCACCACCGACACGCCCATGCAGCGCGTCCGCCTGGACACCGCTCACGGGCACATCCTGCTGTCGGACCCTGCGACCGTGGATGATGGACTCCGCGTCCTCGACCAGGCGGCGAAGGCGGCCGCGCGGTACGGCCTGTGCCACCAGCTTCGTTCCATCGAGGGCATCCGGACCTCCAGCCGGGGGCTGCCCTGCTCCGGGCGACGGTGACCAGGGAGACGCGCGTGGCGGACAACAGACCGGGCCTGGACGAGGAGCAGCGGCAGCAGGCCAAGCTGCTCTGGGACTACCACCAGATGCACCACGACCTGCGCCCCGCCGACGCCGCGATCGGCTTGGGCAGCCACGACTTCGGTGTGCCCGCCTACTGCGCCGAGCTGTACCGCGCCGGCCTCTTCCCCGTGCTCGTCTTCTCAGGCGGACCCAATCCCACCGCTCCCGAGCGGTTCCCACGCGGCGAGGCGGTCCACTTCCGCGAGCACGCCACCGCCCTCGGCGTGCCTGAGGCGGCGATCCTGGTGGAGCCCAACGCCACCAACACCGGCCAGAACATCACCCTGTCGCGGCAGGTCATGGCCGAGGCCGGGATCGAGCCCAGCACGGTGATGCTGATCGCCATGCCGTACATGGAACGCCGCTCCTACGCCACCGCCCGCAAGGTCTGGCCCGAGGCCCGGATCATCTGCGCCTCTCAGCCCACGGACTTCGACGACTACCTCAAGGCCATGGGCGACGAGTGCCGGGTCGCCGAGATGCTCGTCGGCGACCTCCAGCGGGTGATCGAGTACCCGAAGCTCGGCTTCGCCATCGAGCAGGACGTTCCGGGGGACGTCCATGACGCCTACCAAGCCCTGGTTCGCGACGGCTTCACCAACCGCCTCCTGGCGATCTGAGCCACTACCCTCAGCCGCACGCGGCGGACTACCGGATCGCCCTCCACGACGTCCAGCCCACCCGCCGCGACGACTTGCCTCGCCACTCTTCACGCCCCGACCAGCGGCAGTGGCTCGGCCCGGCCGTTCGCAACGACTGGCCGACCTCGCCGCCGCCACCGGAGCCAGGAGTGGCCGGATGACGCGGCGACGGCATGGCCTGCTTGCGGTGCCGTACCGGGCCTGTGCGGCGATAGCGTCGCCTCAGTCATCCGCTTGGGAGGGTTGGACTTGGAACGTCGACAGTTCCTCGCCGCCGCCACCGGCGCCTATGCGCTCGCCGCCCTGTCCCTCCCCGACCTGGACGCGGTCACCCGCCGAACCCGCGCCGTCGCCTCGGGAAGGCCGGTCGACGTCGGCTGGGGGGAGGTGATGGCGATCCGGCAGATGACCTCGGTGCTCGGCGACGCCGCTTCCGAGATCGGCGGCGGCCACGCCCGTCACCTGGCCGTGCGCTACCTGACCCAGGACGTCGCCCCCTGGCTGCACGGCACCTACTCGGAGGAGACCGGGCGGGAGCTGTTCGCGGCGACCTCGCAGCTGGTCCACCTGGCCGGGTGGATGGCGGGCGACGAGGGCGACCAGGGACTGGCTCAGCAGTACTACGCCCACTCCTTCCGCCTGGCTGCCGAAGCCGACGACCCCGAACTGGCCGCCACTGCCCTGCGCGGCATGGCGGTGCAGGCCATCGAACTGGGCCACCGCGCCGCCGCCGTCCGCCTGGCGGAGGAGTGCGTCCACTACGCACGCGGTGTCGAGGACCCCCGGGCGGTTGCGTACTACCAGGCCACACGTGCCAACGCCGCCGCGCTGGACGGCGACCACCGTGCCGCCGCCATCGCGCTCTCGGCCTCCCAGAGCGCGATCGAGAACGCCCCGAAGACCCCGGGGGAGTCCTGGGCCGCCCACTACGACGCCGGACGGTGGGCCCATGAGTCCGGGATGATCCTGGTCCGGCTGGGCGATCTGGACGCGGCCCGGGACCACCTCCGCCACGCCCTCGACATCCACGGCCTGGACCGCCGCCGCACCCGCGCCATCGTCCTGGCCGACCTCGGCCAGGTCCACCTCCGCCGTGAGGACACCGACGCCGCGCTCGCCACCTGGAGCGACTTCCTCGACACCGCCGAGGGCGTCCGCTCCGTCAGGGTCACCGAGGCCGTGGCGGAGATGCGGGCCCGCCTCGGCCGGCTGCGCGACGTCCCCGCGGCCCGGCAGCTCGACCAGCGCGCCGCGACGATCACCTGAACTCTGCACTCGCCTCAGGCCATGACGAGACAGGCGAGGCGGGCGAGACGGGCACGACGAGGGCCGCGATCGAGTCGGTTCTCGGCGCGGTGCCCTCGTGTGCCCTGCGGCGGACTATCGCCCTAGCGGTAGTTCACAAACTGGAGGGCGAAGTCCAGGTCCTTGCCCTTGAGCAGGGCCTGGACGGCCTGGAGGTCGTCGCGGCTCTTGGAGGAGACCCGGAGTTCGTCGCCCTGGATCTGCGCCTTGACGCCCTTGGGGCCCTCGTCCCGGATGATCTTCGAGACCTTCTTGGCGTCCTCCTGGGAGATGCCCTCCTTGATGGAGGCGGAGATCCGGTACTCCTTGCCGGAGAGCTGCGGCTCGCCGGCGTCCAGCGCCTTCAGCGAGATGCTCCGCTTCACCAGCTTGGTCTCGAAGACGTCGAGGATCGCCTTGACGCGCTCCTCGGAGTTGGCCTTCATCTCGATCTTCTCGCCCGACCAGGCGATGGACGCGCCCACGTTCTTGAAGTCGAAGCGGGTGGCGATCTCGCGGGCAGCCTGGTTGAGGGCGTTGTCGACCTCCTGCCGCTCGACCTTCGAAACGATGTCGAAACTGGAGTCGGCCATGCTGTCGGTTCTCCTTGACGCTGGTACGGCACTGGCTGCCGCCCACCCTATCCACCCGGCCCGGCGGCGGTCGCCGCGCAAGCCTGCCTCCCGGATGATCCAACTGTGATCAACCGGGTGGCGGACCACCCCCGGGGATCGGGTATTGTTTACGACGTCGAGCGGGGCCCCGGCCCGGTGAGATGACCCGGCGGGTTGCCCGAGCGGCCAAAGGGAGCAGACTGTAAATCTGCCGGCTATGCCTACGTAGGTTCGAACCCTACACCCGCCACAGCATCGCCAAGAGGCCCGCCACCTGCGGAAACGCAGGTGGCGGGCCTCTTTTGCGTCCGGCTTCCCGGGTGGGCGGTCTCGGGTGGGTATGGATGGGGACCATGACCACCCCGCGCAGACCCGAGCGCCGTGGCGCGCGGGCGGCCACCGCGCACCATGTGTGGTACGCCGCCTACGGATCGAACATGCATCTCCACCGGCTGCTGTACTACCTGGCCGGGGGCAGGCCGCCGGATGGGGCGCGGCGGTATCCAGGGTGCCGGGACACGCGGCGGCCGGGGCGGATGGTGCCGGTGATGCTGCCGGGGCGGCTGTACTTCGCGATGGAGTCCGGGGCGTGGACCGGCGGCATGGCGTTCCACGACCCGGGCGATCCCGGGGAGATGCCGGCGCGGGCCTACCTGGTGACCGCCGCGCAGTTCTCGGACATCGCGGCGCAGGAGATGTACCGGGAGCCGGGGGCGGATCTGGAGCTGGCCGGGGTGCTGGCGGACGGCCGTGCGGAGCTGGGGCCCGGGCGGTACGAGACGCTGGTCTGCTGCGGGGTGCTCGACGGGTACCCGGTGCTGACCTTCACGGCGCCGTGGCGCAGCTCCGAGGTGGAGTGGCGGCGGCCGGCCGCCGCGTATCTGCGGTATCTGGCGTCGGGGCTGGTGGAGGCGCACGGCTGGGAGGTGGGGAGGGTCGCCCGCTACCTCAGCAGCCGTCCGGGGGCGGCCGGCCGCTGGCGTCCGGAGGAGGTGGCCGCGCTCGTGCCCGACCTGGAGGCGCCGGTGCGGCCCCGGGCGGCCCGGGAGGGCCCGGGGCGGCGGGTGCCTTGACGGGGCGGTCCCGTTGAGCACACGATCGGAACCCCGGGTGGTACTCGGCCGGGGTCGCTCCCGTGAGAGGAGTCGACCATGCACCACACTCCTTCCTCCGCCCGCCCCCTCTGCTTCGGGTCGGTGGTGGTCCTGCGGGGTGAGCTGGATCTGCTGACCGCGCCGGGCGCCGACCGGCTGCTGGCGGAGGCGGCCGACAGCCATCCCGGGTGCGATCTGCTGGTCGACCTGCGGGAGGTGACCTTCGCGGACTGCGCGGGGCTGGGGCCGCTGGTGCGGGCGGCCCGCCGGGCGCGTGAGCGGGGCGGCACGGTGACGGCCATGGTCACCGAACCCCGGCTGCTGAGGCTGCTGACGCTGACCCGGGTGGCCGAGGTGGTGGCGGTGCTGCCCGCCCTGGACCCGTCGGCCGCCACGCCGCCGCAGCAGGAGGCCCGGGAGCGGGCGCCCGTACCGGACGCCCCGGTCGGCGCCGGGCCCGCTGCGGGAAGCCCCCCGCGCAGCGGCGGAGCGCGGGGCGCAGGAAGCGCGGGCGGCACGCGGCCGAGGTGACGGTGGTGAGCCCGCACTGGCCTGTCCGGGTGATTCACCGGAGAGGCCGCCAGGCCGCCAGGCTGCCGCAACCGAGCCGCCCACGGCATGGCGCCGTACCCCCGCACCCGTCCCCACCTGCGGAAACAGCCCATCGGCAGGGACTCGGGGGCCCACCGCGCGCGGCTGGGTGAAGCCCCCGGGCGGCGGCCCCCGGCGGCATACGCTCGCGCTGTGTTCAATCTGACCGCAGCGCTCAAGCGCCTGGTGATCGGCCGGGCCATGCGCAGCGAGGAGCTGCACGAGACGCTGCTTCCCAAACGCCTGGCGCTGCCGATCTTCGCCTCCGACCCGCTCTCCTCGGTGGCCTACGCCACCCAGGAGATCCTGCTGGTGCTGACCGTCGGCGGGCTCGCCTATCTGCACTTCACGCCGTGGATCGGGGCGGCGGTGGTCTGCCTGATGGCGGTGGTGGTGCTCTCCTACCGCCAGGTGGTGCGGGCCTACCCCAGCGGCGGCGGGTCATACGAGGTGGTCTCCACCAACCTGGGGGCCTCCGCCGGGCTGGTGGTGGCGGCGGCGCTGCTGGTCGACTATGTGATGACCGTGGCGGTGTCGGTGGCGTCCGGGGTGGACAACGTCATCTCGGCGGTCCCCGCGCTGGCCGAGCACCGGGTGCTGATGGCCGTGGCCTTCGTCGCCGTGCTCGCCGCGATCAACCTGCGGGGCGTGCGCGAGGCCGGAGCGGCGTTCGCCACGCCGACGTACCTCTTCATCGGCTGCATGTTGATCATGGTCGGCACCGGGCTGGTCCGCTATCTGCTGGGTACCGCCCCGGTGGCCGAGAGCGCCGCGTACGGAATCCGACCGGAACCCGGCAGCCAGGCGCTGGCCGGTCTGGCGCTGCTGATGCTCTGCCTGCGGGCCTTCTCCAGCGGCTGTACCGCGCTGACCGGCGTGGAGGCGATCTCCAACGGAGTGCCCGCCTTCCGCAGGCCCAAGCCGAAGAACGCGGCGGCCACCCTGGCGGCGATGGGCCTGATCGCAGTGGTCATGTTCGCGGGCGTCACCACCCTCGCGCTGGTCGCCAAGGTGCACATCACCAATGACGCCTGCCAGCTCACCGGCCTCCCCGGCAACTGCGCGCACTTCACCCAGCGCACCGTGATCGCGCAGATCGCCGCCGCCGTCTTCGGCGGCACGGACACCTTCCCCTTCTACCTCATCCAGACGGCCACCGCGCTGGTGCTGATCCTCGCCGCGAACACCGCCTTCAACGGCTTTCCGCTGCTGGCGTCGATCCTCGCCCAGCACCGCTATCTGCCCCGCCAACTGCACACCCGCGGCGACCGGCTGGCCTTCTCCAACGGCATCCTGGCGCTGGCCGTGGTGGCGGGCGTCCTGCTGGCGGTCTTCCGAGCCAACGTCACCAACCTGATCCACCTCTACATCCTGGGCGTCTTCACCTCCTTCACCCTCTCCCAAACCGGCATGGTGCGGCACTGGAACCGCGAACTGGCCACCGTCACCGACCCCCCGCTGCGCCGCCGCCACCAGGTCGCCCGGGTGGTCAACGGGGCCGGTGCCGTGGTCACCGGACTGGTGCTGGTGATCGTGCTGCTCACCAAGTTCCTCCAGGGCGCCTGGCTGGCGGTGCTCGCCGCCGTGGTGCTCTGGACCACGATGCGCGGCATCCGCCGCCACTACGACACCTTCGCGGCCGAACTGGCCGTCATCGAACCGCGCGACACCTATCAGCCGCCCTCCCGGGTACAGGCGGTGGTGCTGGTCTCCAAGCTGCACAAGCCGACGCTGCGCGCCCTGGCCTACGCCCGCGCCTTCCGGCCGGACAGCCTGGAGGCGGTCACCGTCGCCGTGGACCGCGACGAGGTCGCCACGCTGGAGGAGCAGTGGCGGCAGTTCGAGATCCCGGTGCCGCTCAAGGTGCTGGACTCGCCCTTCCGGGAGATCACCAAGCCGGTGGTGGAGTATGTGCGCACGCTCCGGCGCAGCAGCCCGCGCGACGTGGTCGCGGTCTTCATCCCCGAGTATGTGGTCGGCCACTGGTGGGAGAACCTGCTCCACAACCAGACCGCGCTCTGGCTGAAGAGCCGGCTGCTCTTCACCCCCGGCGTGATGGTGACCAGCGTGCCGTGGCAGCTCACCTCCTCCGCGCTGGCCGACCACCCGGTGCCCCGCGCGCCGGGCGCGGTGCGGCGCGGCGAGCCCTCGCCGGACCAGTCCCGGCACCACTCGGCCGGGTACCGCTGAGCTTGGCCGCCTGGGTACGCACCGGTCCGATGGCGGGGCGTCAACCGCGTACCGCAGCGGGGCTGAACGGCGGTCGTGCCGACGGGCGTCCGGGGACCCCGGCCGGTACGGTGGCCGGGCCCCGCCGCGTACGGCAGGGCCGACCGGCCCTTCGCCGAACGTTCCCGCCGCAGATGACGGCGCGGCATGGTAGAAAGCACGGCACGCGAGGGCAGCGCACGCTCGGAGGGGAGTCCGGGGTGGGGGAGACCGTTGTGGTGCGGCAGGCGGGGCCCGAGGACATCGCGGCCGCCGCCGAGATCTGGTACGCCTCCCACCTGGCCCGCCGGGGAGGCCGGGCGTTACCCAAGGAGCGGCATGACCTGGCCCATGAGCGGATGGCCGCGCCGGACGGACTCCTGCTGATCGCCGAGGAGTTCGGGACCCCGGACGGCCCGGAGCCCGGCGGCTCCCAAGCCGGGGGGCCCCACGCTGCTGGGTCCCACGCCGCTGGGCCTGGGCCTGGGCACGCCGTACCGCCGCCCGTGGTCGGCTCCGTCCTCGGCGAGCCCGGTCGGGAGGACGACGGCGCCGGGCCTCCGGTGCCCGGACTGCTGCATATCGCGCTGGTCTCGGTGCACCCCGACCGCTGGGGGCAGCATGTGGGACGTCTGCTGCTGGAGGCGCTGCTCGACCGGGCCCCCGCCCTCGGCTACCGGCACGCGCAGCTGTGGGCGCACGCCGACAACACCCGCGCCAACCGCCTCTACCGGGCCACCGGCTTCCGCCGCACCGGCCGTGCCCATATCGACCAATGGGGTGAATTCGTCGTGCACTACCAGCGAAGCGTCCAGGATCACCCGTCCGGGTGATGCGCCACCGGCCCCGGCCCGGTCACCGACCGGCGACCGAGGCCACCGCCTCCGCCACCGGGGTCGCGCCGCCCACCAGCTCCAGCGTCAGCCCCGCCGTACCCGGCGTGTCCAGCAGCGCCGCCAGCACCGCCGCGACATCGTCACGCGGCACCTCCCCGCGCCCGGTGGAACCGGCCAGCCGCACCCGCCCGGTACCGGGGCCGTCGGTGAGCCGCCCCGGCCGCAGCACCGTCCAGTCCAGCGCCGCCCGGCTCCGGACCACGTCGTCGGCGGCGCCCTTGGCCCGCAGATAGGCGCCGAAGACCGGGTCGGCGCCATCGGCCGCCGCCGCGTCCGCGCCCATCGAGGAGACCGTCAGATACCGCCGCACCCCGGCCCGCTCGGCTCCGTCCGCCAGCAGCACCGCCGCGTCCCGGTCCACCGTCTTCTTGCGGGCCGCCCCGCTGCCCGGCCCGGCGCCGGCCGCGAAGACCACCGCGTCCGCGCCGCCCAGCAGCGCGGCCACCTCCTCGACCGATGCCTTCTCCAGGTCCAGCACCAGCGGGTCGGCGCCCACCGCGCGCAGATCGTCGGCCTGCGCCGGATTGCGGATGATCCCGGCCGCCGAGTCGCCGCGCGCGGAGAGCAGCCGTTCCAGCCGCAGGGCGATCTTGCCGTGTCCACCGGCGATGACGATACGCATGGGCCGAGCCTAAGCGGCGGTCGGCCATTCCCGCCCGGCGCAGAGCGTCCGGGCGGCGCTGGCGGTGTGGGTGGTGCGGGCCATGCGGGTGGTGCGGCCGACGCGGGCCGAGCGGGCCGCAGGCCGCTCAGGGGCGCGGCGCGTGGGTCACTCCGGGGGCGCCGAGCGGGCCTGCCGGGGCAGCGGAAGGGTGGTGGTGTCGGCGAACTCGCGGACCGCGCTGGTCCGGCTCGCCACCCGCCCGGCGTGCACCACCAGGCGGCTCTGGCCGCCCGCCAAGACGCCCGCCAGGCTGTCCCCGCGCACCGCCAGCAGCTCCGCCGGGAACCCCGCCTCCACCCGCACCTCGGGCAGCCCCAGCACCGCCCGGGCGCCCGAGCTCACCGCCTCGTACGCCGCCTCCGCCTCCAGCGTGCCCGTCGCCGAGAGCAGAAAGGCGGCCTCCAGCGGGTCGGCCCGGCCGACCGGGTTGCTGAGGTCGCGCAGCGCCCCGCTGCCCGCCGCCACCGCCACCCCGGCCCGGCGCAGCAGCCGCGCCGGCGAGGGCCGCAGCGCGGGCGGCTGCGCCCCGCCCGCGCCGGGCGGCTCGGCGGAGCCGGTGCAGGTGCCGCTCTGCGGCAGGCAGACCACCGCCACCCCGGCGGCGGCCAGCCGGTCCGCGCAGCGGGCCGCCGTCTCGTCCGGCAGCAGGCCGAGCCGGGTGCACGGCCCGATGGCGGCGCGGGGCCGCACCGTGCCCAGCACGCCGGTCAGCCGGGCCAGCCGCGCCGGGTCGGCGCCGTCGGTGTGCAGATCCACCGGGCAGCCGAACTCGCCGGCGATCCCGACCAGCTCCTCCGCATACCCGGCGGGGTCGGGGTCCAGGTCGGGGCAGCCGCCCACGGCGTACGCGCCCATCTTGAGCGCCTCCCGCAGCAGCTCCCGCGCCGCCGCGCCCGCCGCGCCGGTCAGCAGCCGGGGCATCGCCACCGCCTGGAGGTCCACCAGGCCGCGCAGCGCCCGGCGGGCCTGGAGCACCGTCTCCAGCCGCGCCAGGCCGTGCACATCGCCGATCCGGACGTGGGTGCGCTGGGCGGTGGCGCCGTAGCCGAGGCCGGTCAGCGCGGCCTCGGAGACCCGGCGCAGCAGGTCCCGGCCGTCCTCCGGCGGCGGGCCGGGCAGCGCGGCGGAGAAGGCGGCGTCCAGATGGGCGTGCGGCTCGGCCGGGGCGGGCAGCAGCAGATAGCCGCCCAGGTCGATACGGAGTCCGGGCTGGTCACCGGCGGCGGGCGGCGGGCAGCGGAGGCTGCCGGCGGTGCCCACCGCCTGGATGCGGTCCCCGCTGATGCTGACGTCCACCACGCGGCCGTCCAGCAGCCGGGCGCCGGTCAGCAGCAGGACGGGCGGTGCGCCGTCCGATGGCATCTGCGGCTCCTTCCCGCCGTCCGCCGCCAGATCGATGGGTGGAGCCTAGGCGTCCATGGGCGCCAGGGGCGGGAGGCGGGGATTAGTCGTACCGGCGCGGGCCGCAGGGGGCGCGCGGCACCTCTCTGGCCTGCGATCTTCCACGCGGGATACGGATTTCACCTTCGGCCCGGAACCGTGTAATCTCTTCTTCGGCCCGCCCCAATAGCTCAGTCGGCAGAGCGTCTCCATGGTAAGGAGAAGGTCTACGGTTCGATTCCGTATTGGGGCTCTGGTGGTCAGGCCCGTCCTGGTCATCCAAGCGGTGTAGCTCAGTCGGTAGAGCAAGCGGCTCATAATCGCTGTGTCACCGGTTCAAGTCCGGTCACCGCTACCCCGCGTAGCCGGTCGGGGGGACGCACTCCCGATCGGCTACTCTTGTTGCGTTCATTCGTCTGTCCGAGGAAGGCACTCCTGTGGCTGCCACTGACGTCCGCCCGAAGATCACGCTGGCCTGCGTGGAGTGCAAGGAGCGGAACTACATCACCAAGAAGAACCGGCGTAATGACCCGGACCGTCTTGAGATGAAGAAGCACTGCCCCCGCTGCAACGCGCACACCGCGCACCGCGAGACCCGCTGACGCTCGTCGTCAGGCTCTTCGGCTCCAGGCCGTCCCCCCAGCGGGGACGGCCTGGAGCTGTTTGACGCCTTCCCGTACCGCAAAGGAGCTGCCCATGCCGCTGGACCCCTCCTTCATCGGGCGGTCCTATCCGCCCACCGCCCCGTACGAGGTCGGCCGGGAGAAGATCCGCGAGTTCGCCGACGCCATCGGTGACGCCAACCCCGCCTTCCGCGACCCGGAGGCAGCCAAGGCGCTCGGCCACCCCGACGTGGTCGCGCCGCCGACCTTCCCGTTCCTGATCACCTACCGGGCCGCCGGCCAGGTGGTGGAGGACCCCGAGCTGGGGCTGGACTTCACCCGGGTGGTGCACGGCGACCAGAAGTTCACCTACACCCGCCCGGTGCGGGCCGGCGACCGGCTGGCCGTCACCGTGACGATCGACGCCATCAAGTCGATGGTCGGCAACGACATCCTGACGGTGCGCGGCGAGGTCCACGAGGCATCCGGTGAGCATGTGGTGACGGCGCTGATGACGCTGGTCGCGCGCGGCACGGCGGGGGAGTGAGGGGAGCGATGGCGACAAGCATCAACTACGACGAGGTCGAGGTCGGTACCGCGCTGCCGGCCCAGTCCTTCCCGGTGACCCGGGCCACCCTGGTCCAGTACGCGGGCGCCTCCGGTGACTTCAACCCGATCCACTGGAACGAGCGGTTCGCCCGCGAGGTCGGTCTGCCGGACGTGATCGCCCACGGCATGTTCACCATGGCCGAGGCGGCCCGGGTGGTCACCGACTGGCTGGGCGACCCGGGTGCGCTGGTCGAGTACGGCGTGCGCTTCACCAAGCCGGTGGTGGTGCCCGACGACGGCACCGGCGCCCTGGTCGAGGTGGCCGGCAAGGTCGCCGCCAAGCTGGAGGGCCGCCGGGTGCGGGTGGACCTGGTGGCCACCAGCGCCGGGCAGAAGGTGCTGGGGATGTCCCGGGCCGTGGTCCAGCTGGCCTGACGGCCCAGCCGGACGGGGGAGGGGCCGAACGGGGGGAGGGGCCGGAAGCGGTCCCTCCCCGCAGGGGCTTGACATAGTTAGTAATTGCTCAATAACTTATTTCCATGGCGAAGACCAGTGCCCGGATGTCGGCCGAGGAGCGGCGCGAGAGCGTCATCCGCGCGGCGATGACCGAGTTCGCCCGCGGTGGCTACATCGGTACCTCCACGGAGGCCATCGCGCGCCGGGTCGGCGTCTCCCAGCCGTACCTCTTCCGGCTCTTCCCCAACAAGCAGGCGATCTTCCTGGCGGCGGCCACCCGCTGCCTGGAGCGGACCCGCCGCGCGTTCGAGGAGGCCGTCGAGGGCGTCCCGGACGACCAGGTCGCCGAGGCCATGGGCACCGCGTACGGCAGGCTCATCGACGACCGCGACGTGCTGCTGATGCAGATGCAGATGTATGTCGCGGTCGCCACCGCCGACGCCTCGGGTGAGTCTGAGGTCGGCGATGCCGTCCGGGCCGGTTGGGCGGAGCTGTGGGACTGGCTCCAGCTTCGGCTGGGCGCCGATCCGAGGGTGACCACCGACTTCATGGCGCACGGAATGCTGGTCAACGTCCTGGTCTCGATGGGGTTCCCGGCCGACCACCGCGTCTGGGCCGGGCTCGATCCCGACTGTCTCTGATCCATCCGTTCCATCCGTTCCGTCCGATCCAGCCGACAGGGGCCCGGCGGGCCTCCGTCTGTCCGCAGAAGTTATTGATCAATAACTAATCCAGGGGGAAACCACCCATGCGCACCACGCGCACCGCGATCTGGGCGCTGGTCATCACCAGCGTCGCCGGCTTCATGGCCGCCCTCGACAACCTCGTCGTCACCACCGCCCTCCCCGCCATCCGCAAGGACCTCGGCGGCGGCCTGGAGGAGCTGGAGTGGACCGTCAGCGCCTACACCCTGACCTTCGCGGTGCTGCTGATGACCGGCGCCGCCCTCGGCGACCGCTTCGGCCGCCGCCGTATGCTCCTCATCGGCGTGGCCGTCTTCACCGCCGGATCCGCAGCCGCCGCCCTCGCCCCCGGCATGGGCGAACTCATCGCCGCCCGCGCCCTCCAGGGCGTCGGCGCGGCGCTCCTGATGCCGCTCACCCTCACCCTGCTCACCGCCGCCGTCCCCGCCGAGCGCCGTGGCCTGGCGTACGGCATCTGGGGCGCCGTCAACGGTCTGGCCGTCGCCACCGGCCCGCTGATCGGCGGCACCGTGGTCGAGCACATCTCCTGGCAGTGGATCTTCTGGCTGAACGTCCCGGTCGGCCTCGTCCTGCTGCCGCTCGCCCGGCTCCGCCTCGCCGAGAGCCACGGCCCGGCCGGCCGACTGGACATCCCCGGCACCCTGCTGGCCAGCGCCGGTCTCTTCGGCATCGTCTACGCCCTGGTCCGGGGCAACTCCGACGGCTGGACCAGCGCCCCCGTCCTCTCCGGCCTGATCGCCGGCGGCGCGCTGCTGGCCGCCTTCGTCGGCTGGGAACTGCGCAGCGCTGTCCCCATGCTCCCCATGCGGCTCTTCCGCAGCCGCGCCTTCAGCGCCGTCAACGCCGCCAGCCTGCTGATGTTCCTCGGCATGTTCGGCTCGATCTTCCTGCTCAGCCAGTTCCTCCAGGGCGTCGGCGGCTACACCCCGATGCAGGCCGGAATCCGGATGCTGCCCTGGACCGCCATGCCGATGCTGGTCGCGCCCATCGCCGGCATCCTCAGCGACCGCATCGGCGGTCGGCCCGTGGTCGCCACCGGACTCGCCCTCCAGGCCCTGGGCCTGGCCATGTTCGCCCTGGTGGTCGCGCCCGGCGTCTCCTACGCCGCGCAGGTGCCCGCGCTGATCGTCTGCGGGGTCGGCATGGCGCTCTTCTTCGCCCCCACCGCCAACCTGGTGATGACCAGCGTCCGCCCCGAGGAGCAGGGCATCGCCTCCGGCGCCAACAACGCCCTGCGCGAACTCGGCGGGGCCCTCGGTGTGGCCGTGCTCTCCTCCGTCTTCGCCGCCCGTGGCGGCTACACCTCCGCCCAGTCCTTCACCGACGGCCTGGTCCCCGCCCTGTGGACCGGTGCCGGCGCCATCGCCCTGGCCGCCGTCGCCGCGCTGCTGGTGCCGCGCAGGCGGCCCGCCGCCCCGGCCGAGGCGGGCCGGGAGCCCGTCCTGGAACCGGTCGCCTGAGCCCCCGCCGACCACTCTGCCGACCACTCTGCCGTCCACCCTGCCGCCGCCCCGCTCCGTCCTGAGCGGGGCGGCGGCGTGCCCGTACGCTGTTCCCGTGCAGGTACTCCAGGACGCCCCGCTCGCCCCGCTGACCACCTTCCGCCTCGGCGGCCCGGCCCGTCGGCTGGTCACCGCCACCACCGACGCCGAGGTCGTCGAGACCGTACGGGCCGCCGACCGCGCCGGGGAACCGCTGCTGCTGCTGGGCGGCGGCTCCAACCTGGTCATCGGCGACAAGGGGTTCGACGGCACCGCACTGCGCATCGCCACCACCGGCTTCACCGTCGACGGCACCGTGCTGGAGCTGGCGGCCGGCGAGGTCTGGACCGACGCCGTCGCCCGCACCGTCGAGCTGGGCCTGGCCGGGATCGAGTTCCTGGCCGGTATCCCCGGCTCAGCCGGTGCCACCCCGGTCCAGAACGTCGGCGCATACGGCCAGGAGGTCTCCGCCACCGTCACCGAGGTCGTCGCCTATGACCGGCGGGCCGAGCAGACCGTCACCCTCCCGGGCGCCGAGTGCGGCTTCTCCTACCGGAACAGCCGCTTCAAGGCCGACCCCGGCCGGTATGTGGTGCTCCGGGTGCGGTTCGGCCTGGAGGACGCGGGTGGGCTCTCCGCGCCGGTGAAGTACGCGGAGGTCGCCCGCACGCTCGGCGTGGAGCAGGGCGCGCGGGTGCCGCTCGGCACCGCCCGCGAGACCGTGCTGGCGCTGCGGGCCGGGAAGGGCATGGTGCTCGACCCGGACGACCATGACACCTGGTCGGCGGGGTCCTTCTTCACCAACCCGATCCTGGACGGGGCCGCGTACGCCGCCTTCCTCGACCGGGCCCGCGACCGGCTCGGCCCCGACACCGCCCCGCCCGCCTACCCGGCCGGCGACGGGCTGACGAAGACGTCGGCGGCCTGGCTCATCGACCGGGCCGGCTTCACCAAGGGCTGGGGCTCCGGCCCGGCCCGCATCTCCACCAAGCACACCCTGGCCCTGACCAACCGGGGCCGGGCCACCACCGAGGATCTGCTGGCGCTGGCCCGTGAGGTGCGGGACGGGGTGTGGGGGGTGTTCGGGGTGGAGCTGGTGTGTGAGCCGGTGATGGTGGGCGTGGAGTTGTGAGGCCGGGCCACTACCGAGGATCTGCTGGCGCTGGCCCGTGAGGGCGGGGGCCTGCCGGCGCCGGCCCCCGCCTTCAGGAGACCAGCCAGGCGTCGATCTCGGCCAGCAGCCGGGCCCGTACGTCGTCCGGGGCGCGGGAGGACCGGACCGACTGGCGGGCCAGTTCGGCCAGCTCGGCGTCGGTGAAGCCATGGGCGTCCCGGGCCAGGTCGTACTGGGCGACCAGCCGGGCCCCGAAGAGCAGCGGGTCGTCCGCGCCCAGCGCCATCGGCACCCCCGCGTCGAAGAGCCGGCGCAGCGGCACGTCCTCGGGCTTCTCATAGACGCCGAGCGCCACATTGGACGCCGGGCAGACCTCGCAGGTGATCTGCCGGTCGGCCAGCCGCCGCATCAGCCGCTCGTCTTCCGCCGCCCGCACCCCGTGCCCGATGCGGCCAGCGCCGAGGTCGTCCAGGCAGTCGCGGACGCTCTCCGGCCCGGACAGCTCCCCGCCGTGCGGCGCGGCCAGCAGCCCGCCCCGCCGGGCGATGTCGAAGGCCCGGTCGAAGTCGCGGGCCAGTCCGCGCCGCTCGTCGTTGGAGAGGCCGAACCCGATCACGCCCTGGTCGGCGTAGCGGACCGCCAGCCGGGCCAGCGTTCGGGCGTCCATGGGGCTGCGCATCCGGTTGGCCGCGACCAGCACCCTGATCCCCACCCCGGTGGCCTCGGAGGCGTCCCGCACCGCGTCCAGGATGAGCTCCAGCGCCGGGATCAGACCGCCCAGCCGGGGAGCGTACGACGTGGGGTCCACCTGGATCTCCAGCCAGCGGGAGCCCTCCGCCCGCTCGTCCTCCGCCGTCTCCCGGACCAGCCGCCGGATGTCGTCCTCGTCGCGCAGCACCGACCGGGCCATGTCGTACAGCCGCTGGAAGCGGAACCAGCCGCGCTCATCGGTCGCCCGCAGCCTCGGCGGCTCGCCGGAACTCAGCGCTTCGGGGAGGTGCACTCCGTGCTTGGCGGCCAGTTCCCGCAGCGTCGAGGGGCGCATGGAACCGGTGAAGTGCAGATGGAGGTGGGCCTTGGGGAGCAGCCGTACGTCGCGTGCGGAGGCGGAGGAGTGCAGGTGGTCCATTGGGAGATTCTGCCGCGTGCGCGCCCGCAGCGGACACCGATCCCGCGCAACGAGCCGCACAACACCAGCGCAACAACCCGTACGGCAAAGCGTCGGGGCCCGTCGCCACGGCGACGGGCCCCGAACGGAAGCACGGTGTCAGTCGCGCGCCTCGCCCAGCAGCTTCTGCACCCGGGAGACGCCCTCCACCAGGTCGTCGTCGCCCAGCGCATACGACAGCCGCAGATAGCCGGGCGTGCCGAACGCCTCGCCGGGCACCACCGCGACCTCGGCCTCGTCCAGGATCAGCGCGGCCAGCTCGATGGAGCTCTGCGGCCGCTTGCCGCGGATCTCCTTGCCCAGCAGCGCCTTCACCGACGGGTAGGCGTAGAAGGCGCCCTCCGGCTCGGGGCAGGTGACGCCGTCGATCTCGTTGAGCATCCGCACGATGGTGCGGCGGCGGCGGTCGAAGGCGGTCTTCATCGCGTCCACCGCCGACAGGTCGCCGCTCACCGCCGCCAGCGCCGCCGCCTGGGCGACATTGCTGACGTTGGAGGTGGCGTGCGACTGGAGGTTGGTCGCGGCCTTGACGACGTCCTTGGGCCCGATCAGCCACCCCACCCGCCAGCCGGTCATGGCGTACGTCTTGGCGACGCCGTTGACCACGATGCACCGGTCGGCCAGCTCGGGCACCAGCACCGGCAGCGAGTGGAACTCGGCCTCGCCGTAGACCAGGTGCTCGTAGATCTCGTCGGTGAGCACCCAGAGGCCGTGCTCCACGGCCCAGCGGCCGATCGCCTCCGCCTCGGCGCGGGAGTAGACGGCGCCGGTGGGGTTGGACGGGGAGACGAAGAGCAGCACCTTGGTGTGCTCGGTGCGGGCCGCCTCCAGCTGCTCCACGGAGACCTTGTAGCCGGTGGTCTCGTCGGCGACGACATCCACCGGGACGCCGCCGGCCAGCCGGATGGACTCCGGGTAGGTGGTCCAGTACGGCGCGGGGACGATGACCTCGTCGCCCGGGTCCAGGATCGCGGCGAACGCCTCGTAGATGGCCTGCTTGCCGCCATTGGTGACCAGCACCTGCGCCGGGTCCACCTGCCACCCCGAGTCGCGGAGGGTCTTCTCCGCGATGGCCTTCTTGAGCTCGGGCAGGCCGCCGGCCGGGGTGTAGCGGTGGAACCTGGGGTCGCGGCAGGCCAGCACCGCGGCCTCGACGATGTAGTCCGGGGTCGGGAAGTCCGGCTCGCCGGCCCCGAAGCCGATCACCGGGCGGCCGGCCGCCTTGAGGGCCTTGGCCTTGGCGTCCACCGCCAGGGTCGCGGACTCCGCGATGGCACCGATGCGGGCCGAGACCCGGCGGTCGGCGGGCCGCGCGGCGGGGTCGGACTGGGGAGCAGGGTGGGGGGAAGCAGCGCTCATGTCTGCATGGTCGCAGAATCGCCCCCGCCCCGGCACGGCGGTTTCAGCATGCGTGCACGCGCGGGTGAAGGCGGCTCGCGAGGGGCAGCGCCGCTGGTCCGGGCGGCGGTTGATCGGCAAAAAGTTCGACGTGGCGGCCCAGAGCCCGTACACTCGTCGCTCGATGGCAACCCGTCACCGCAGATGGCTCGCGTACCCCACGCAGCGGCTCGGATGCGGTAGGTTGGTGGTCATCTCGGCGCCGCAAGGTTCCGAAGGGCTATAGCTCAATTGGTAGAGCACTGGTCTCCAAAACCAGCGGTTGGGGGTTCGAGTCCCTCTGGCCCTGCTGCTTGATCCGCGCCGAGCCCGCGCGCTCCACCCGAGCGTGCGGGCTTGATGCGGAGAGGGCTCCGACAGCACTGCGACCGGATTTCAGGTGAGGACGAGTGACGGAGACCACGGGCTCCACCGCGACGCCTGAGCGTGGCCGTCCCGAGGAAGAGCCGAGCGAGCTGCCCTCTCGCCGCGACCGCAAGCGCGCCGCGAAGAAGGACAGGAAGGGCGTCTTCGCCCGCCTCGCCCTCTTCTACCGCCAGATCATCGCGGAGCTGCGCAAGGTCGTCTGGCCTACCCGCAACGACCTGGTGACCTACACCACCGTGGTGATCGTCTTCGTGGTGGTCATCATGGCGATCGTTTCGGGCCTCGACTGGAGCTTCGCCAAGCTCAGCTTCTTGGTCTTCGGCTGAGTCGCCGCGACCGCGTCATCGGCACCGATCGGACAATCCCGCTACCGTTGACTCGGTACTGTTGAGGTCCGAGCCGTACACGGACGCTGTTCGCATCGATCTGATTCGAGGACTGGACAGGAGAAGGAAACGGCGCGGAACCGTTCCATCTCTCATCTCCAGGAAGAAGCAGCCACCGTGTCTGAGTCCCCCCTGTACGACGCCGACGAGACCGTCCGCGCGGCGGACGACGCCGTGGAGCGCGACGCGGCCTCCTCGGCCGAGGCCGAGGGCGACACCGCGGAGCAGATCGTCGACGCGGCCGATGCGGACGTGGACGAGGTCGAGGCTGCCGAGGCCGAGGCGGGCGCCCCGGCCGAGGAGGCCGCGCTGCACGTCACCGACGACGCCGAGTCCGAGGCCCAGGAGGCCTTCGAGGGCGGCGCCGAGGAGGCTGAAGAAGCCGAGGACGTGGACCCCGTCGCCAAGTTCCGCGAGGAGCTGCGGCTCGCTCCCGGCGAGTGGTACGTCATCCACACCTACGCGGGCTATGAGAACCGCGTGAAGGCCAACCTGGAGCAGCGCGCCGTCTCGCTGAACGTCGAGGAGTACATCTACCAGGCCGAGGTGCCCCAGGAAGAGGTCGTCCAGATCAAGAACGGCGACCGCAAGACCATCCGCCAGAACAAGCTCCCCGGCTATGTCCTGGTGCGGATGGACCTCACCAACGAGTCCTGGGGCGTGGTCCGCAACACTCCCGGTGTCACCGGCTTCGTGGGCAACGCCTACGACCCGTACCCGCTGACCCTGGACGAGGTCGTCAAGATGCTCGCCCCCGACGTGGAGCGCGCTGCGGCCAAGGAGGCCGGCAAGCCCTCCCCGTCCCGCCCGGTCGAGGTCCAGGTGCTGGACTTCGAGGTGGGCGACTCGGTCACCGTCACCGACGGCCCCTTCGCCACCCTCCAGGCGACCATCAACGAGATCAACCCCGACTCCAAGAAGGTCAAGGGCCTGGTCGAGATCTTCGGTCGGGAGACCCCGGTCGAGCTCTCCTTCGACCAGATCCAGAAGAACTAGCCGTACCAAGGCCCCGAAGGAGCCCCCGGCCGACGGTTTCCCGTCGGCCGGGGGCTCCTTCATGCCTTCGGGGGGAGCGCTACGCTTTCCCTTTCCGTCGGGGAGGGGACAGGCACATGCAGAATCCGTTCAGGGATGGTGGGCCGCTCGACAGGGCGAGGCCGGTGATGTCCTTGCTGCTCGCCATTGCGCTCCTGGTCAGCGGCATGGCGAACCACCGGAACGGCGCCTCGCTGCTGTGGCCGGTGGTGGGTGCCCTGCTGGTGCTGTGGGCGCTGTACGCCCTCTACCGCGACCTGCTCCGCCACCGGCGTTTTGGGCCAGGCGCCGGTTCACGTTAGTCTGGTGCGATGTGTGTGCGTGACCCGGGCAGTGTCCCGTACCCCGCACACACTGCCACCCAAGGCCCTGACGGCCGCTCCTGACGCCTGGCAGCATCCGGCGCGGCGTGTCGGGAAACACCTCTCAGAAGGACCCGGAGAGACATGCCTCCCAAGAAGAAGAAGGTCACGGGGCTCATCAAGCTCCAGATCAACGCCGGCGCCGCCAACCCGGCGCCGCCGGTCGGCCCCGCGCTGGGCCAGCACGGCGTCAACATCATGGAGTTCTGCAAGGCGTACAACGCCGCCACCGAGTCGCAGCGCGGCATGGTGGTGCCGGTGGAGATCACGGTCTACGAGGACCGTACCTTCACGTTCGTCACCAAGACTCCGCCGGCCGCCAAGCTGATCCTGAAGGCCGCGGGCGTGGACAAGGGCTCCGGCGAGCCGCACAAGACCAAGGTCGCCAAGATCACCCGCGACCAGGTCCGTGAGATCGCCACCACCAAGATGCCCGACCTGAACGCCAACGACCTGGACCAGGCCGAGAAGATCATCGCCGGCACCGCCCGGTCGATGGGCGTCACCGTCGAGGGCTGAACCTCCCCCGAGGTTCGTTCCCTGTGGTAGGGCCCGCGCTGGCCCGCAGCCACCACGACTCCGTACAAGACTCAGGAGCAGCAGTGAAGCGCAGCAAGGCTCTGACTGCCGCGGCCGCCAAGATCGACCGCGAGCGTCTCTACGCCCCCCTGGAGGCCATCCGCCTCGCCAAGGCGACCTCCACCACCAAGTTCGACTCGACCGTCGAGATCGCCATGCGCCTGGGTGTCGACCCGCGCAAGGCCGACCAGATGGTCCGCAGCACCGTGAACCTGCCGCACGGCACCGGCAAGACCGCTCGGGTCCTGGTCTTCGCGACCGGTGAGCGTGCGGCGGCCGCGGAGGCTGCGGGCGCCGACATCGTGGGCGCCGACGAGCTGATCGACGAGGTGTCGAAGGGCCGTCTGGACTTCGACGCCGTCGTCGCCACCCCGGACCTCATGGGCAAGGTCGGCCGCCTGGGCCGGGTGCTCGGTCCCCGTGGCCTGATGCCGAACCCGAAGACCGGCACCGTGACCCCGGACGTGGCCAAGGCCGTGACCGAGATCAAGGGCGGCAAGATCGAGTTCCGCGTCGACAAGCACTCGAACCTGCACTTCATCATCGGCAAGTCGTCCTTCTCCGACGAGCAGCTCGTCGAGAACTACGCCGCCGCCCTTGAGGAGGTGCTGCGGGCCAAGCCGTCCGCCGCCAAGGGCCGCTACATCAAGAAGGCCACCGTGTCGACCACCATGGGCCCCGGCGTCCCGGTCGACCCGAACCGCACCCGGAACCTTCTCGTGGAGGAGGACCCCGCGGCGGTCTGACGCCTGCGGTCCGACCCCCCGGGGAAACCTGTCGGCGGGCCCGCACTCCTGGTCATCAGGGGTGCGGGCCCGCTGTCGTTCCGGGCTCGGTAGAGTCCGGGACTGACGCCGCTCCGGGACCGACCGAGGACATCCATGCGCCGTATACGCACCGCTGTCGCCGTAGCCGCCGCTGCGGCGCTCCTCGGCGGTGCCACGGCCTGCGGCGGGGACGGGGGCCGGGAGCGGACGCCGCAGGAGGCGTTCCAAGCCTCGGCGAAGGTCATGGCGGCGGCCGGAGCTGCCAAGGTCGCCCTGGTGCGGCAGGACCCGGCGGACGGCCCGAGCAGCGGCAGCGGGGTGCTCTCCTGGGGGAGCAAGCCCGCCCTGGACCTGGTACTGGACCGGGGGTCCGGCGAGGTCGCCGTGCGGACCCTGGACGGAGTGGTCTACCTGGGGGCCGACGCCGCGCAGACGGTGCGGATGGGCGGCCGGCGGTGGATGAAGTTCGACCCCGAGAAGTCCTCGGGCGGCAACTCGGAGGCGGCCGGGTACTCGACCTGGAGCGAGCAGCTCGACCCGGTGTCCGACCTGGCCGCCCTGGCGGAGGTGGGCACGCTCCAGCGGCTGGGTGAGGAGAGGCTGGGCGACGTCCACACCGTCCACTACCGGGGCACCGCGACGATCCGCGCCCTGGTGGGGGCGACCGGCGACCTCACGGCCGCACAGCGGGTCTCGGTGCTCGGGGCCTATCTGCGGCAGGGCGCCACCAGTGTCACCGCCGACATCTGGATCAACGACAAGGACGAGGTCGTGCAGGAGCGGAAGACCTGCAAGGTCGCCAAGGGGGAGGCGATCACCTCGACCCGCTACTCCGAGATCGGCACCGAGGTGAACATCCAGGCTCCGCTGCCGGACGACACCTTCGACCTCGCGGACGCCGACCCCGGGAACGCAACCGGCTGAGCCGGGGCCCGGCACTACCGGAAGGCGCGGTCCGAAGGGAGAGCGCGGTCCGCAAACCGAGGGGGAGCCCTGTGCAGCAGCGCCGCCTGAGAGCCGCCGGCACCGTCGCGGTGCTGGCCGCCGCCGCCTGCTCCCCCGCAGCCGGGGCGGGCTCGCCGAAGACCGCCGAGCCCGCCCCGGCTGCGGTGCTCGACCTGGTCGGCCGGAACGCCGCCGCGGCCGGTACCGCCCGGGTCTCCATGACGATGCGCATCCCGGGCATCAGCGGGGCCTTCACCGTCGACGGCGTGATGGGGTGGGGCGACCAGATCGGCATGGACATCCAGTACGGCGGCAACGAGGCCATGAAGGGGCTGGACCCGGACGGCTCGGTGCACGCGGTGGCCAAGGGGGCGACCATCTACTACGAGCTGCACGGCCCGGCGATCAGCCGGTTCGGCGGCAAGCACTGGATGAGGATGGACCTGTCCGCCGGGACGGGCGCCCAGGGCGGCGGCGCCACGGAGGCGCAGCTCTACCAGGACCCGTCGGCCGTCGCCAAGGCCCTTACGGCCTCCGGCGACCTCAGGGAGGTCGGCAAGGAGACCGTCGCCGCCGCCGAGACCACCCGCTACTCCGGCTCGGTGCCGGTGGCGAAGCTGGTCGCCGCCGGCTCCGGACTCACCGCGCAGCAGCGGAAGCGCCTGCTCAGGGCGTTGCAGGCGGCGGGCATCGGCGACACCGCCGTCGACCTCTGGGTGGACGCCGAGCAGCTGCCGGTCCGGGTGGTCCGGACGACGCCCACCGAGCAGGGCACCATGACCGTGACGACCGACTTCGCCGACTACGGGACGCCGCTCAAGGTCACCGTCCCACCGGCCTCCGACACGGCGGACCTGGTCGATCTGATGAAGAAGCTGAAGGCGCAGGGCTGACCGGCCGGCTCGGCGCGCGGCCCCTGAGGGGCGATTTGCCCGGGGCCGCCCCCGTCACCTACGCTGTGGCTTGCCAAAGACCGCTGGTTGTCGCCGTGTGCCCGCGAGGGTGCCATGGCGGCCGAAGGATCTGCGAACGAAGTGCAGACGGCCTGCGCAGGTGTGACTGGAGCTTGATCTCCGGCTTCCCCGTGAAGCCGTCGAGATCGCCGCGAGCCCCGTGCGCCTGCGCGCCGGGGCTCTTCTCGTTCTCCCAGCCCCCTTCCTGCGGGACCGGCGCACCAGGTCGACTCTCGAACGGTCGGCCGAGCATCGACATCACGGAAGGAGGCGTAAGCCTATGGCGAGGCCCGACAAGTCTGCCGCTGTCGCGGAGCTCACGGACAAGTTCCGCAGCTCCAACGCGGCCGTGCTGACCGAGTACCGCGGTCTGACCGTGGCGCAGCTCAAGACGCTGCGCCGTTCGCTGGGTGAGAACGCCCAGTACGCCGTGGTGAAGAACACGCTGACCAAGATCGCTGCCAATGAGGCCGGGATCACCGAGCTGGACGACCTGTTCGCGGGTCCGACGGCTGTGGCCTTCGTCACCGGTGACCCGGTGGAGTCGGCCAAGGGTCTGCGTGACTTCGCCAAGGAGAACCCGGCTCTCATCATCAAGGGCGGTGTCCTTGACGGCAAGGCGCTGTCCGCCGATGAGATCAAGAAGCTCGCGGACCTCGAGTCCCGCGAGGTGCTGCTCGCCAAGCTGGCGGGTGGCCTGAAGGCGTCCATGGCCAAGGCCGCGGCGACCTTCCAGGCCCCGCTCACGAAGTTCGCCCGCACCGCGGACGCGCTTCGCAGCAAGGTCGAGCAGGGCGGTGCCGGTACGCCGGCTCCCGCCGCCGAGGACGCGGCCGCCGAGTAGTCGGCAGGCTCACGCCTCGCAGCGGGCCCGTACGCCCGCCGTTATGTACATCCGGCACCCGCCGAATTAGTGGAAGGACGCCATCATGGCGAAGCTGTCGCAGGACGAGCTGCTCGAGGTCTTCGGTGAGATGACCCTGATCGAGCTCTCCGAGTTCGTGAAGGCCTTCGAGGAGAAGTTCGACGTCGAGGCCGCCGCCCCGGTCGCCGTGGCCGGCATCGCCGCCGCTGCCGCCCCGGCCGAGGCCGCCGAGGAGCAGGACGAGTTCGACGTCATCCTCGAGTCCGCCGGTGACAAGAAGATCCAGGTCATCAAGGAGGTCCGCAGCCTGACCTCGCTCGGCCTGAAGGAGGCCAAGGACTTGGTGGACGGCACCCCGAAGCCGGTCCTGGAGAAGGTCAAGAAGGAGGACGCGGAGAAGGCCAAGGCTGCCCTTGAGGCCGCCGGCGCCAAGGTCACCGTCAAGTGACCCTGGTCTCCTGACCGCAGTCTGCTGCGCCGCCCCTCGCGGGCGGTGGGCCGGGGCGGCCACCCGAACGGGTGGCCGCCCCGGCCTTTTCGCTTCGATGGCGCAGTGTGTTCCGGCGAACGGGGTCGGATGCTCGGCTCTGTCGGCGGGGCCCGGTAGGGTGAGCGCTGTTGTCGCCGCACCGCCCTCACCACGGGTTCTCTGCCGGCACAGCAGCGCCGTCGGGCGGCGTTCGCGGAGGTCTCCGCGGCATCCGGCCCTTGACGAACCGCACGCATCGCGCGATTCTCAGGTCGCGCGTTCACTCCGTACGGCCCGCGATGCATGAACCGGGCTCGTGACGGGAAGTGAACACGGCGTGAGATGTATGGCTTCGTGAGGGGCCGTACGACAGGCAGGAACCGCCCTGCGGACCGCCCCGACGGGGGCGGTCGGCATGAGGGAGGGGAGTCTCCGATTCGGTCTCCGAATCAGAGCTGGACAGCAGTGTGCCGAATGGCTACACTGTCCCTTTGCGCTGCCTGTTAGCTGCTCCGTGACTCGTCGCCCGGAGTTCGCACTGCCCTGAACAGGGGCGGCACCCCGTCCGAGCACCCGTTCCGACCAGGAGAAACCTCCTGCCGGAAGAGGTCTCGCAACGGCGGGGGCGCCGGTCCTGCGAAGGTCGGGCCCGGTACGCGCGTAGTGAGTCCGAGCCCTCGGAAGGACCCCCTCTTGGCCGCCTCGCGCAACGCCTCGAACAACTCCGCCTCCACCGCACCCCTGCGTGTCTCCTTCGCGAAGATCCGCGAGCCTCTCGAGGTACCGAACCTCCTCGCCCTGCAGACCGAGAGCTTCGACTGGCTGCTCGGCAACGCCGCGTGGAAGGCACGGGTCGAGGCTGCTCTCGCGAACGGACACGACGTCCCCACCAAGTCCGGCCTCGAGGAGATCTTCGAGGAGATCTCGCCGATCGAGGACTTCTCCGGCTCCATGTCGCTGACCTTCCGCGACCACCGTTTCGAGCCGCCGAAGAACTCCATCGACGAGTGCAAGGAGCGCGACTTCACCTTTGCCGCGCCGCTCTTCGTCACCGCCGAGTTCACCAACAACGAGACCGGCGAGATCAAGTCGCAGACGGTCTTCATGGGCGACTTCCCGCTCATGACCAACAAGGGCACCTTCGTCATCAACGGCACCGAGCGTGTCGTGGTGTCCCAGCTGGTCCGCTCGCCGGGCGTCTACTTCGACTCCACGCTCGACAAGACCTCCGACAAGGACGTCTTCTCCGCCAAGGTCATCCCGTCGCGCGGTGCCTGGCTGGAGATGGAGATCGACAAGCGCGACATGGTCGGTGTCCGCATCGACCGCAAGCGCAAGCAGTCCGTCACCGTGCTGCTCAAGGCTCTCGGCTGGACCAACGAGATGATCCTTGAGGAGTTCGGCGAGTACGAGTCCATGCGCGCCACCCTGGAGAAGGACCACACCCAGGGGCAGGACGACGCGCTGCTGGACATCTACCGCAAGCTGCGTCCGGGCGAGCCGCCGACGCGTGAGGCCGCCCAGACCCTGCTGGAGAACCTCTACTTCAACCCCAAGCGCTACGACCTCGCCAAGGTCGGCCGCTACAAGGTCAACCGCAAGCTCGGCATCGACGAGTCGCTGGACTCCGGCGTGCTCACCGAGCAGGACGTCATCGCCACCATCAAGTACCTGGTCAAGCTGCACGCCGGCGAGACCGAGTGGGTGGACGCCGAGGAGGGTCGCGACATCGTCGTCGAGGTCGACGACATCGACCACTTCGGCAACCGGCGCCTGCGCAATGTCGGCGAGCTCATCCAGAACCAGGTCCGCACGGGTCTGGCCCGGATGGAGCGCGTCGTCCGCGAGCGGATGACCACCCAGGACGTCGAGGCGATCACGCCGCAGACCCTGATCAACATCCGGCCGGTCGTCGCCTCCATCAAGGAGTTCTTCGGCACCAGCCAGCTGTCCCAGTTCATGGACCAGACCAACCCGCTGTCGGGCCTGACCCACAAGCGCCGCCTGTCGGCGCTGGGCCCCGGTGGTCTCTCCCGTGAGCGGGCCGGCTTCGAGGTCCGTGACGTGCACCCGTCCCACTACGGCCGGATGTGCCCGATCGAGACCCCTGAAGGCCCGAACATCGGCCTGATCGGCTCGCTGGCCTCCTATGGCCGGGTCAACGCCTTCGGCTTTGTGGAGACCCCGTACCGCAAGGTCGTCGACGGTGTGGTCACCGAGCAGGTGGACTACCTCACCGCCGACGAGGAGGACCGCTTCGTCATCGCGCAGGCCAACGCGCCGCTGACGGACGAGCTCACCTTCGCGGAGCCCCGGGTGCTGGTCCGCCGCCGTGGCGGCGAGATCGACTACATCCCGGGCACCGAGGTCGACTACATGGACGTCTCGCCGCGCCAGATGGTGTCGGTCGCGACGGCCATGATCCCCTTCCTGGAGCACGACGACGCCAACCGCGCGCTCATGGGATCCAACATGATGCGCCAGGCCGTCCCGCTGCTGAAGAGCGAGGCGCCGCTGGTCGGCACCGGCATGGAGTACCGCGCCGCGGTCGACGCCGCCGACGTGATCTCCGCCGAGAAGGCGGGTGTGGTCCAGGAGGTCTCCGCGGACTACATCACCGTCGCCAACGACGACGGCACCTACACCACCTACCGGGTCGCCAAGTTCACCCGCTCCAACCAGGGCACCGCCTTCAACCAGAAGGTGATCGTGGACGAGGGCGCCCGGATCGAGGTCGGCCAGGTGCTGGCCGACGGCCCCTGCACCGACGAGGGCGAGATGGCCCTCGGCAAGAACCTGCTCGTGGCGTTCATGCCGTGGGAGGGCCACAACTACGAGGACGCGATCATCCTGTCGCAGCGCCTCGTGCAGGACGACGTCCTCTCCTCGATCCACATCGAGGAGCACGAGGTCGACGCCCGCGACACCAAGCTGGGCCCGGAGGAGATCACCCGGGACATCCCCAATGTCTCCGAGGAGGTCCTCGCCGACCTCGACGAGCGCGGCATCATCCGGATCGGCGCGGACGTCACCACCGGCGACATCCTGGTCGGCAAGGTCACCCCCAAGGGCGAGACCGAGCTGACCCCGGAGGAGCGCCTGCTCCGCGCGATCTTCGGTGAGAAGGCCCGCGAGGTCCGCGACACCTCCCTGAAGGTGCCGCACGGCGAGTCCGGCAAGATCATCGGTGTCCGCGTCTTCGACCGCGAGGAGGGCGACGAGCTTCCCCCGGGCGTCAACCAGCTGGTCCGCGTCTATGTGGCCCAGAAGCGGAAGATCACCGACGGTGACAAGCTCGCCGGCCGCCACGGCAACAAGGGCGTCATCTCCAAGATCCTCCCGGTCGAGGACATGCCGTTCCTTGAGGACGGCACCCCCGTGGACATCGTCCTCAACCCGCTCGGTGTCCCGTCCCGGATGAACCCGGGACAGGTCCTGGAGACCCACCTCGGCTGGCTGGCCAAGCAGGGCTGGAACGTCTCCGGCATCGCCGACGAGTGGGCCCGCCGCCTCCAGGCGATCGACGCGGACCAGGTCGAGCCGGGTACCAACCTGGCCACCCCGGTCTTCGACGGCGCCCGCGAGGACGAGATCACCGGCCTGCTGGAGAACACCATCCCCAACCGCGACGGCAACCGCATGGTCGGTGCCTCCGGCAAGGCGCGGCTGTTCGACGGCCGCTCCGGGGAGCCGTTCCCGCACCCGATCTCGATCGGCTACATGTACATCCTCAAGCTGCACCACCTGGTCGACGACAAGCTGCACGCCCGGTCGACCGGCCCGTACTCGATGATCACCCAGCAGCCGCTCGGTGGTAAGGCGCAGTTCGGTGGTCAGCGCTTCGGTGAGATGGAGGTGTGGGCCCTGGAGGCGTACGGCGCGGCCTACGCCCTGCAGGAGCTGCTCACCATCAAGTCCGACGACGTCCTCGGCCGAGTGAAGGTCTACGAGGCCATCGTCAAGGGCGAGAACATCCCTGAGCCCGGCATCCCCGAGTCCTTCAAGGTGCTCATCAAGGAGATGCAGTCGCTCTGCCTGAACGTGGAGGTGCTGTCGTCCGACGGTATGTCCATCGAGATGCGTGACTCCGACGAGGACGTGTTCCGCGCCGCGGAGGAGCTCGGTATCGACCTGTCCCGGCGAGAGCCGAGCAGCGTCGAAGAGGTCTGACGGAGGTCGGTGGGCCTCACCCCCGGTGAGGCCCACCACCCCCAGGCCCCCTCAGACCAGACGAAAGACTCGACCCCTGAAAGAGGGCTTGACGAAAAGTGCTCGACGTCAACTTCTTCGATGAGCTGCGCATCGGCCTGGCCACCGCCGACGACATTCGCCAGTGGTCCCACGGCGAGGTCAAGAAGCCCGAGACCATCAACTACCGCACTCTGAAGCCCGAAAAGGACGGACTCTTCTGCGAGAAGATCTTCGGCCCCACCCGGGACTGGGAGTGCTACTGCGGTAAGTACAAGCGCGTCCGCTTCAAGGGCATCATCTGCGAGCGCTGCGGCGTCGAGGTGACCCGCGCCAAGGTGCGCCGTGAGCGGATGGGCCACATCGAGCTGGCCGCGCCCGTCACCCACATCTGGTACTTCAAGGGTGTGCCGAGCCGCCTCGGCTACCTGCTCGACCTGGCGCCGAAGGACCTGGAGAAGGTCATCTACTTCGCCGCCTACATGATCACCTGGGTGGACGACGAGCGCCGCACCCGCGACCTGCCGTCGCTGGAGGCCCATGTCTCCGTCGAGCGCCAGCAGGTCGAGCAGCGCCGCGACTCCGACCTGGAGGCCCGCGCCAAGAAGCTGGAGGCCGACCTCGGCGAGCTGGAGGCCGAGGGCGCCAAGGCCGATGTGCGCCGCAAGGTGCGCGAGGGCGCCGAGCGCGAGATGAAGCAGCTGCGCGACCGCGCCCAGCGCGAGCTGGACCGCCTCGACGAGGTGTGGAGCCGCTTCAAGAACCTCAAGGTCCAGGACCTGGAGGGCGACGAGCTGCTCTACCGCGAGCTGCGCGACCGCTTCGGCACCTACTTCTCCGGTGCGATGGGCGCCGCCGCGCTCCAGAAGCGGCTGGAGTCCTTCGACCTGGAGGAGGAGGCCGAGCGCCTCCGCGAGATCATCAAGACCGGCAAGGGCCAGAAGAAGACCCGGGCGCTCAAGCGCCTCAAGGTCGTCTCCGCCTTCCTGCAGACCCGCAACAAGCCCAACGGCATGGTGCTGGACTGCGTCCCGGTGATCCCGCCGGACCTGCGTCCGATGGTGCAGCTGGACGGTGGCCGCTTCGCGACCTCCGACCTCAACGACCTGTACCGCCGCGTGATCAACCGCAACAACCGCCTCAAGCGGCTGCTGGACCTCGGTGCGCCCGAGATCATCGTCAACAACGAGAAGCGGATGCTTCAGGAGGCCGTCGACGCGCTGTTCGACAACGGCCGCCGCGGCCGGCCGGTGACCGGTCCGGGCAACCGCCCGCTGAAGTCGCTCTCCGACATGCTCAAGGGCAAGCAGGGCCGCTTCCGGCAGAACCTGCTCGGCAAGCGCGTCGACTACTCGGCCCGTTCGGTCATCGTCGTCGGCCCGCAGCTCAAGCTGCACCAGTGCGGCCTGCCCAAGGCCATGGCGCTGGAGCTCTTCAAGCCGTTTGTGATGAAGCGCCTGGTGGACCTCAACCACGCGCAGAACATCAAGTCGGCCAAGCGCATGGTCGAGCGCGCCCGCCCCGTGGTGTGGGACGTCCTCGAAGAGGTCATCGCCGAGCACCCGGTGCTGCTCAACCGTGCGCCCACCCTGCACCGCCTGGGCATCCAGGCCTTCGAGCCGCAGCTGGTCGAGGGCAAGGCCATCCAGATCCACCCGCTCGTCTGCACCGCGTTCAACGCGGACTTCGACGGCGACCAGATGGCCGTCCACCTGCCGCTGTCGGCGGAGGCCCAGGCCGAGGCCCGCATCCTGATGCTGTCCTCGAACAACATCCTCAAGCCGGCCGACGGCCGCCCGGTGACCATGCCCACCCAGGACATGGTGCTCGGCCTCTTCTTCCTCACCTCCGACCGTGACGACGTCAAGGGCGGCGGCCGGTCGTTCACCTCGACCGCCGAGGCCCTGATGGCCTTCGACGCCCGCGAGCTGGACCTCCAGGCCCCGATCGACGTCCGACTGCCCGCCGGCACCGTGCCGCCGCGCAGCTGGATCCCGCCGGTCGACGAGTCCGGCGAGTTCAGCGGCCCGGCCGAGGGGACCCCCGGCTGGGTCGACGGCGAGCCCTTCCGGCTCACCACCACCCTGGGCCGCGCGCTCTTCAACGAGCTGCTGCCCGAGGACTACCCCTTCGTCGACTACGAGGTCGGCAAGAAGCAGCTCTCGGCGATCGTCAACGACCTCGCCGAGCGCTACCCGAAGGTCGTCGTCGCGGCCACCCTGGACAACCTCAAGGCGGCCGGCTTCCACTGGGCCACCCGCTCCGGTGTCACCGTGTCGATCTCCGACGTCGTGGTGCCGCCGAGCAAGCCCCAGATCCTGGAGGGCTACGAGGCGCAGGCCGAGAAGATCCAGAAGCAGTACGAGCGCGGTCTGATCACCAACGACGAGCGCAAGCAGGAACTCGTCGCGATCTGGACCAAGGCGACCAACGAGGTCGCCGAGGCGATGAACGCGAACTTCCCGAAGACCAACCCCATCTTCATGATGGTGGACTCGGGTGCTCGTGGAAACATGATGCAGATGCGGCAGATCGCCGGTATGCGCGGTCTGGTGTCCAACGCCAAGAACGAGACCATCCCGCGGCCGATCAAGGCGTCGTTCCGTGAGGGCCTCACCGTGCTGGAGTACTTCATCTCCACCCACGGTGCCCGTAAGGGTCTGGCGGACACCGCCCTGCGTACCGCCGACTCGGGCTACCTCACCCGTCGTCTGGTCGACGTCTCGCAGGACGTGATCATCCGCGAGGAGGACTGCGGCACCGAGCGCGGCCTCAAGCTGGAGATCGCCTCCGTGGGCGCCGACGGCGTGCTGCGCAAGGCGGAGGACGTCGAGACCAGCGTGTACGCGCGCTGCCTCGCCGAGGACATCACCGTCGACGGCAAGGTGCTGGCCCAGGCCGGTACCGACCTGGGTGACGTGCTGATCGACGAGCTGGTCCGGCACGGTGTCTCCACCGTCAAGACCCGCTCGATCCTCACCTGCGAGTCCGCGGTGGGCACCTGCGCCATGTGCTACGGCCGCTCGCTGGCCACCGGCAAGCTGGTGGACATCGGCGAGGCCGTCGGCATCATCGCCGCCCAGTCCATCGGTGAGCCCGGCACCCAGCTGACGATGCGTACCTTCCACACCGGTGGTGTGGCCGGTGACGACATCACCCAGGGTCTGCCGCGTGTCGTCGAGCTCTTCGAGGCCCGTACCCCCAAGGGTGTGGCCCCGATCAGCGAGGCGGCCGGCCGGGTCCGCGTGGAGGACACCGAGAAGACCCGCAAGCTCGTGGTCACCCCCGACGACGGCACCGAGGAGATCGCCTACCCGGTCTCCAAGCGGGTGAAGCTGCTGGTCGGCGAGGGCGACGCGGTCGAGGTCGGCCAGAAGCTGACCATGGGCGCCACCAACCCGCACGATGTGCTGCGCATCCTGGGCCAGCGGGCCGTCCAGGTCCACCTGGTGCAGGAAGTGCAGAAGGTCTACAACTCGCAGGGCGTGTCGATCCACGACAAGCACATTGAGATCATCATCCGGCAGATGCTCCGCCGGGTGACGATCATCGAGTCCGGCGACGCGGAGCTGCTGCCGGGCGAGCTGGTCGAGCGTGGCCGCTTCGAGACCGAGAACCGTCGCGTGGTCTCCGAGGGCGGTCACCCCGCCTCCGGCCGTCCGCAGCTGATGGGTATCACCAAGGCCTCGCTGGCCACCGAGTCCTGGCTGTCGGCCGCCTCCTTCCAGGAGACGACCCGGGTGCTCACCGACGCGGCGATCCACGCCAAGTCGGACCCGCTGCTGGGCCTCAAGGAGAACGTCATCATCGGCAAGCTCATCCCGGCCGGTACGGGTCTGCCCCGCTACCGGAACATCCGGGTCGAGCCCACCGAGGAGGCCAAGGCCGCGATGTACTCGGCCGTCGGCTACGACGACTACGACATCTCGCCCTTCGGCGCCGGCTCCGGCCAGGCGGTCCCGCTGGAGGACTACGACTACGGCCCGTACACCGGCTGACGTCGATGCTGTGACGCCGCAGGGCGGCCACCCCGGACGGGGCGGCCGCCCTGCGGCGTTCTCACCGGGCGGTCAGTTCCCAGACCGCCGCCGTGACCGTGGCGACGGCGGCCAGGGCGCCCACGCTGGCCAGCGGCCAGCGGGCCCGCTCCAGGGTGCCCAGTCGGCTCTCATGGTCGGCGAGCCGTCTGTCGGTCTGGTCACTGCGCTGGACCAGCAGGGCCAGGGCGCCGTCGATCCGGGCGAAACCGGCCTCGACGGTGCCGCGTAGCCGCTCCAGTTCCAGCGCGACGGCGGCCGGGTCGGAGAGGGGCGGTTCGCTCATGCACCGCCTCCTTCCGGGGCGTCGGCGAGCGCCCGCAGCGCGTCGTCGCCGTTGGGGGATGCCTCGGTGCTCAACCAGGACGGCAGCAGGGCCTGGACGCCGGGCAGCGCCATCACCCGGGCGAGGCAGCCGGCCACGGCCAGGGCCCCGGTGGCCCAGGGCAGGGAGCCCGGGAGGTCCGCCGTATCGATGACCGCCGGCAGCAGCAGGCAGAGCGAGACGGCGGTCTGGATGACGGTGCGCAGGGAATGCTTGGTGGCTGGTGACATGGAAGGTCTTTCGTCGGCGGGGGCGAGGAGCGGGTCACGGGGTGTACGGCACCTTCAGCGCCTCCCAGGAGGCGCGGCCGGGCACGCCGTCGGCGTCCGCACCGCGATACCCGAGCTTGCGCTGCCAGTTGGCATAGCTGCGGCGGTCGGCCTCGGTCCACTGCGGGCCCGGCCCCGCGGTGTATGCGGAGCAGCCCTCGGCCACCAGCCGGCGGCCCACGGCGGTGACGATCTCCGACCGGGGCTGCCCGGCGAACCACGCCGCCCCCGGGTACGGCTGGTAGCGGGGTGCGGCCGGGGCACCGGCTGCCGGGGCTGCCGGAGCCGCCGGGGCCGCGAGGCGCGCGGCGATCCGAGCGCGCATCTCGGCCATGCCGAAGCCACGCGGGTCGATCTTGGTGTTGGTCCACTCCTTGTGTCCGATGACGCTGGCGGCGTGCCAGCCGTGCGCGCGGCAGATCGCGGCGGAGACCCGCGCGATGGCTTCGAGCTGGGCCTCGGGCCAGGGGTCCTTGCCGTCGCCGAGGTTCACGCACTCGAACCCGTAGAAGTGCGGATTGCCGTCCACGGTGTTCCGGACGGGTGCGGGCAGCGGGTCGCGCTCGGCGATGACGGCCTGGAGGACGTCCGGGTCGCCGCTCCCGGCGTGGTTGGCCCGACCGTTGCCGACCAGGTGCACGGTGCCGTCCTTGGCGACGACCCCATGGCAGAGCGGGCCGGGCAGGTCGGCGTAGCCGTCGTGGCACATGGCCACGGAGTGGGCGGTGCCCTCGCTGACGGTGTGATGGATCACCACGCCGTTGACCGGGCCCCAGGGGCCCTTGTGGTTGCGGTTGTGGGTGCGCCAGCCGTCGTGTTCGACGACTGTGACGCCCTCGTCCCGGAGCGCGGTGACGAGGGCGTCGGCGGACAGCGGGTTCGCCATGGGTGGGATGCTCCAGTCTCTCCGGTCTCTCCTGACATGCGGACGCCCCGGCCCTGGGGGCACGGGGCGAGCGGTTGCGGTGCGGCGGGGGCGCGGGGTCAGCCACCCTCCTCCGCGTGGTCGTCGCCGGGCGCCGGACCGCCCGCCGTCCAGCAGGTGCAGAGCGCCAGGTAGGCCGCCACCCGGTCGTCGAAGTCGACGAGGGCAGCCGCCACCGCCGACCGCACGGCCTCCCGGTCGGGGCCCACCGGGCGGCCTCCGGCCGGGGTGAGGATCACCTGGCCGAAGCCGCGCGGTACCGAGCCGAGCGCTCCGGCCTCGTTGAACTGGGCGGTCACGTACACCACCGGGTAGTCGCCGGTGGCGGGGTCCGGCTCCAGCGGCGCTCCGAAGGTCGTGTCATAGACCCGGACGTCGATGCTGTGGCCGCGCTCCACCACGGTGGCCCGGCCGGCGTAGTCGAGGGCGATGCCCCAGGGCTGGGCGGTGTCGATCTCCATACGGTGCCTCTCTGCTCAGATCTGGGTGCCGTACATCAGCTGCGGCTGGGCGTGGACCGTCCCGGTGCCGTCGGTGACCTGCGCCTGCACCTCGACCCGCAGCAGGGTGCCGAAGACGGCGTTGAAGTCGGCGGCGACCGGGCCGGTGCGGTCGAAGGTGCTGCCGGCCGCGACGGGGTCGCCCCACGGGGTGCCGTTGAGCAGGACCCGGACCGCACCGGTGCAGCCGGAGCTGACCGAGGTCGCCATGTACAGCCGCAGCCCCGGCTGCCAGACCGGGTTGAAGGAGCGCGCGATGGTCGTCCAGACCGTGGCGGTGGTCTGCGGCCAGCGGGCCGAGGCGCTGTCCTGCGGCGGCAGCATCGCCAGCCAGGGGCGGCCCAGGCCCCCGATGACGGGGTCGCCGGAGACCACCTCATGGCCCTTGGCGTCGTACAGCCGCTGCACCGTGGTACCGGTCCGGCCGCCCGCAGGCCGGGTGACCACCGCGGTGGACAGCCGCTGGAGCCGGCGTTCCATGGCGTCCAGCCGGTCGATGATGTCCTCGGGCAGGGCGGCCATCAGGCATCCTCCAGATAGAGCTCGGCGGTGTCCGCGCGGCCCCGCTGCGACGGGCTGACTTTGAGGCCGACGATCCGGTAGCGGGCGTCCAGGCCCTGGAACCACTCGTCGGTGATCCGGATGCGCACGGTCTGACCCAGCAGCGTGGGGGGCACCATGTCGTCCAGCCGGATGGTGACGGCGGGGATCACCACCGCGCCCCGGGCCGCCGCCAGCGTTGCGGCGGCCAGCGAGGCGAGCGTGCGGGCATCGGTGACCCCGGTGTAGTCGGCGGACAGGTCGACCCGGGGGTAGCCGCCGTCGATCAGGTCGGTGGCGACCTTCTCCTCCGAGAACACCGGCCGGGACTCGCTCTGCCCGTCGTCGACGGCGTCGCCGCGCGCCCGCGCCGTGGTGCCGCCACGGGTCGCATCGCGCGGGAAGGAGTACGACAGCACCGCACCGGGCCGGTCCAGCACCAGGTCGGTCGCCCCGTTCTGGATCCGCGTGCTGCCGAGCCTCAGCCGGCGGACCCGCCGACCGGTGGCCGGATCGCGGTAGACGGCGATCCAGTGCTCAAAGCCGTCCTCCATGGCTGCGAGCTGGGTGATCGCGTCGTAGTAGGAGGTCTCGTCGCCGTCCAGCCAGGAGGCGTCCCGGAACACGTCGGAGGTCTCGTCGCCGTAGCTGACGCCGATGTCGCCGCCCTTGTCGGACTGCAACTCCCGCCACAGCGTCCGCACCAGCTCCAGTTGTTCGATGTGCTTGTACGGGAGGTACCTGCGGATCAGGCGGCGGTTCGCGTAGGAGTCGAAGGTGGCTGCCTGGATGCCCAGCGTCAGCACGCCCCGGTCGCTGCTCTGCAGGGTGCTCGTCCAGATGATGCCGCCCCACCACAGGTCGCCGCCCCGCTCCAGGTAGACGGAGGTACGGCCCTCCTCGATCCGGCGGACCCGCTCGGCGAGTGCGGCGTTGGGGACCGGGATGGTGCCGGACAGCGAGCCGGGCTTGCCGAGGTAGTCGTCGAAGCCGACGTCCTGGAGCGGCAGGACGTCGATGGTCTGGTCGGTGCGCAGATCGCAGAAGATCGCGCGGTAGGGGGTGCCGGCCGGTGTCGTCATCCGGCGACCTCATAGGTGGCCGTGCCACGGATGGCGTGGGTGTTCGCCCAGGTCCAGGGGGTGATGGCGTCGATGAGGCCGTTGTTGGTCACGGCGACCGCGTCGGGCCTGCCCGTGCTGACCTCGATCCCGAAGGCGTCCTTGCTGGAGCAGTGGAGGCGCCCCACGACACGTCCGCCCCCGGAGTAGGTGAGTTCGGCGAAGCCGATGCACTGGAGCGCCGACGTGGCGGCGACGGGCAGGGCGAACGCCCAGTTGTCGGCACCCGTCGCACCGGCGCCGAAATTGGTGGTGGTGCCGAAGGCGATGTTGAAGATGAGATGGACCGTCGGGCCCATCTGGATATAGCGGCAGTTCAGGGTGGCGTTGCCGAACGACGGCTTGGCGTTGCCGGTGACGGTGGTCCAGGTCGGCGTCCAGTTCTGCCAGCCGGGCACCGCCGGGTACGCGGTCCAGGCCGAGCCGTCCCAGCGCTGCAACCCGTTGGCGGAGTCCCGGTACTGGCCCACATAGGCGCCATTGGCGGTGTTGTTGTAGACCGGCAGGATGCCGCCGACCGCGACGGTGGCGGTGCGCAGGTCGGTGAGTGCGGTGGTCCAGGGGATGCCGCCGCTGCCGGCCGAAGCCCCGGCCGGGACGGTCACCCGGTACAGCGGCAGCGCCAGGTCCGGGGTGGCGGGCGCGGTGGGAGCGGTCTCCGCCTTGCCCTCGACGACCTCGATCACAGCCTCGGTGCGACCGGAGTTGGAGCTGTCGTACAGATCGTCGTAGACCCGCAGGCAGACCAGGTCGATCCGGGCGAACTGCGGGTGGCCGGCGCTGAAGGTGAGCGTCTCGTTCTCGGCGAGGGTCACCGGGTACGCGCCCTGGGTGCCCAGGCCCTGGATCACGGCCCGACCCGGGGACATGGTGGCGCTCAGCGCCGAAGTACCGCTCAGCTGGAAGCCGGAGACCCGGCTGCGGCCCTCCGACGATCCGGGCAGGATGCCGGACTGGCCCTGGACGGTGTTCACCGGGGTCACCGCCCCGAGCGGGGTGAGGCGGGTGTCCTCGCGGGTCTGGCCGGTCGCGGTCAGCCATGCGCTGCGTACGGTCATGGTGGTTCTCCTTCGGATGAGGGGGAGCGGGGGATACGGATGGTCGTCCGGGTGGGATCAGCGGATGCGGGCCCGGTGCGCGGCGGTCACCACTCCGCAGAGCGCCAACTGACGGACACCTCGGCCCCGGCGTCCGCCTGCCCGGGTCGGAAGGACAGCTCCGACCGTCCGGGAGCGAAGGTGAACAGCTCCTCCGGGCTGCTGTCCGACGCCGCGGTGTGACGCCGTGCGGCGGTGCCGTTGAGGGTGACGGTGCCGGCCGCCGTGTCGACGACCAGCTCCTCGTCGGCGCCCAGGTCGATCTCGTACCGCAGCCGCTGACCGCTGGTCCGCTCGGTCAACGAGGGATTGCTGCACGGCCCCCGGAAGGTGATCACCGGATGGGTGGGGGCCGACCCGCGGTTGTCCACCGCCACGTCGCCGGTGCTCGCCGCCTCGCCCCAGTACAGCGGCCAGGTCAGCGGCCAGGTCAGGCCGCTCTCCCACACCGGGGCGCCGGTCGAGGTGGACTGCGGGGTGGTCAGATAGCGGCGAGGGTCGGAGGCCAGCCACTGCACGGTCGCCTTGGCCACACCCTGGGTGGCGAACTGCCGGTCACTGGTGAGGACACGCTGGTTGACCCGGGCCCGTACGGCCAGGGTCTCGCCGTGCAGCCGGATGGCGAGCCAGCGCTCCTCGTCCTGCTGCGCCAGGGCCTGACGCAGCATCCGTACGGTGGCCAGAGCCGCCTCGGCGGTGTCGGGGTTGTCGGGGTCGGGCTGGGGCAGCAGCCAGATCTGCCCGCCGACCTTGCGCGACTTGGCATAGCCGGCGCCGGGCCAGGCGCCATGGCCGGTGGGCCGTTCGGCGTCGCTCAGGTCGATGTCGGGGAGGTCCTCCCAGCCGGTGATGCCCTGCCGGTCGATCCGGTACGGGGTACCGGGGCCGATCAGCAGTCCGGCCCACTGCATCTGCCCGTCGCGGGTGATGAGTGAGCCGGGTGGGTCGTCTCGGGTGAAGGTGCTGATGCTCTCGGCCATGGGGCCGTCACCTCGTCTCATATGTGAGCGGTTGCCAGGAAGAGCAGGTCCTCGGCGGTGCCCCGGGCGCCCGTGGCGGGGCTCTCGTGGTAGTCCCGGATGCGGGTGGGGGCGGCCGTCCGGTGGGCGCGGCGGACCGCCGGCCGTCCGCCGAGGCGGTCCAGCGGCAGGACTCGGCCGGGCTGCCGTGCGGTGCCGGGCAGGGCGATACCGCCCTCGGCGAGCATCGGGATCTTCGTCAGATGGACGCCGAACTTCTTGCCGAGGGCGGAGAAGCTGAGGGAGTTGAGACCGTCGATCACCCAGTTGGTGAAGCCGATCAGGCCGCTGAGCGGGCCCTTGAGCACGCCGAGGAATGCCTGTAGCCCGCTGGTGATGAAGCCCCCCATGCCGCCGAGGGCGCGGGTCATGGCGTCCTTGACCCGCTTGAAGGCCCCCGGGATGTCTTCGGTGATCCACCTCTTCACGGGCCCCACCGCGTCCATGAGGCGGTTCCACGCGCTGGAGACCATCCCTCCCAGGGGCTCGATCAACGGACCGATGGCCGTGAAGGCGGCACTGAGGTACTTCGCCGTCTGGCCGAAGACCTGCTGGATGATCCGCTGGCCGGTCTCGGAGCTCAGCGCGAGGTCGATCAGATAGGCGAGGATCGGCACCAGCAGCCCGAGGGCGAAGCCCAGCGGGTTGGCCCGCATGGCCACGTTCACCGCGGTCATCGCCAGGGAGCCGGCGGTCAGCGCCACGCCGAAGACGCCCATCAGCTTCGCGAGGGGGCCGGTTCCGGTGCCGAGTGCGCCGAGCATCGAGGTGACGCCGCCGACCCCGGATTTCAGCTTGCCCAGGGCCCCCTTGGCGCCCTTGGCGCCGCCGGCTGCGGACCGGATGCCGGTGGCGGCACCCGAAGCGCTGCGTCCGGCCCGGGTCAGCGAGCGGTCGGCGGCCTCCGCCTTCGACTGGGCGTCGCGCAGGGGGATGCCGCTCTGGTCGGCGGCGTCCTTGATGCGGTCGGCGGCGGCTGCCGCGTCCCTGATCCCGGAAAGCGCGTTCCGCAGTGTCCGGGTGGCCTGCCCGCTCCGGCTGCTGAGGCGTCTCAGGGGTTCTGACGCCCCGGCGAGCGGATCCGCCGGGGTACTCATCCGCGCGCCTTCGACAGGAACGTCAGCGCGTCGGCGGTCTGCTGGGCACTGCTGTCGGAGGCGGCGTAGTAGTTCTCGATGTGGAAACCGGTCCCGACCCCGGCGGCGCCCGCGCCGGCCAGCCGTGCCTGGACGGCGGTACGCGTCAGCAGCTGGTCGAGCTTGCTCAGCGGCAGCACCGCCTCGGCCTCACCGGCTTCGGCCAGGATCGCGGGCACGCCGCCCGACCGGGGCATGACCAGGCCGCCCTCGGCCAGCCTGGGGATGGTCGGCAGGCTGACCCCGAACGTCTTTCCGCCGACGAACGGCACCCAGCCGGGGATCGTCACCTTGATGCCGTTGAGCTTGCCGATGGCTGAGTTGATGACATCGATGATGGTGTTCAGCGGCCCCTTGACCGGACCGATGAGCGCATCGAACTTCTCCTTGGCGATGGCCTGGAGTCCGCCCCAGGCGCTGGACAGCTTGTCCCTGACCTTCTGGAAGGCGGCGGGAATCTTCGTCCTGATCCAGTCGATGACCGGCGAGATGGCGGTCATGATGCCCTTGAAGATCCCCTTGATCAGATCGCCGGCCTTCTTCATGATCGGGCCGACGACCTTCATGGTCGTGCTGATCGCGGTCTGGATGGCGTCGAACGCGATCTTCATGATCTTCTGCATGGTCTTGGACTGCATCGCCATGTCGACGACCATGGCGATCAATGGAGCCAGCAGGCCGAGCAGCACGCCGATGAGGTTGCCCTTCATCGACTTGTTCAGGCCGCTCATCCCCTTCCCGGCGCCGTCCGCCCCCGACTTGAACTTCCCCAGCAGCCCGCCACTGCCCTGGCCGGTCTTCCCGGCCTTCCCGACCGACTTCTCCGCCTGATCGGCGGCGGTCTGGAGCCCCTTCAGCTCCTTCGCGGAGTCCTTCGCCGAGCCCTTGAACTTCTTGAGGTCGCCATCGCCGTTCTTGGCCTTGTCACCTACCCCCTTCGCGGCCTTCCCGGCGGCTTCCGCCTGGGACTTGAACCGCTCCAGAGCCGTTGAAGACCTGCCTAGCGCTGCAACAAGAGACATATGCGCCACTTCCTGTTCTTTCGGATGGCCGCTCGGCGGCGCCCTGTCACAGACCGCCCAGGACCTGGGCGAGCTCATTGACGGCGGACCGAAGAGCCTTGATTTCCGGGGCTATTCCCCTGACTGTCGGCGACACACTGTCGACGCCCCCGGAGGCTCTCCTTGCCTGCGCCGGGCTCCCGATGAATCGGTTGTCGGGATCTCTCCTCGCCCGATCCAGGGCATCTCCGGTCCTGCCGAGCTTCTCTCTGATCGTCCTGAGGTCGTTCTCCAGGCCCCCGACTCGCCTCGGGATACTGCTCTGCTCCTCCCTCGCCTTTTTCTCCTCCTCGTTGAGCTTCCAGACGAACCCGTTTGACTTGAGTCCTATCCCGCGCTTCTCGAGAAACCCTTCAATGGGTTTCTCAAGATTGAAGAGAGAGGGGAGCCCCAGCTTGAACAGTCCCCATTCGGGGATTCCGGCAAGGAAGTGTGACCCGCCGGAGACTCCGGTGAGCGTCGAGCCGCCCAAGGGCTTCCAGGTGCCCACCGGTTCGCCCGGTGGTGCGGTCTTCTTCTCGACGAATTCCTGGGTCGCCAGCTTTCCGGGTTCCAGCGGTATTCTTTCGCTGATATTGCTTATACTGGTGTTGTGGCTCGCCTGCTGTGCGATCAGCCCGTTGATTTTCAGGCGTGATGTCGACAGGTCTTTCCTGAGGGTATCGATCTCATTGGCGAGGTCTTTTTCCTTGTCCGTCATCTGCGTTCATCACCTTGCTTCTGCTTGCCGGGCGGGTCGGGATCGGTTCATGCCGTCTGCGACTCTCCAAGCCCTTGGCCGACCGCTCCGGGGATGCTGCTGGAGGGCCTCCATCGCGTCCTGCCAGCCGCTGGCGTAGGCGCGGGCCTCGCGGGCGTCGAGTTCGGTGCGGCGGGTGCGCAGCAGGGAGTCCGGTGCCGGGCCGGTCGTCTGCTGGGTCTGCTCGGTCATCGTGCGGTTCACCGCTCTCTCGGTGTGGCTGTGCTGGATCGGCGAGGGGTTGTGGGGTCGGGCGGCTGAGGAGGGATCAGCTGGGTGGGGTAAACTGCAGAGTCCTGTTCTCACCCGCAAAATCGCAGGTCAGGCCGATAGGCCGACAGTGATCCGGGGGCGGACGGGTCCGTGCCGGATGGCCCGCCGCAGCGGGGGCAGGCATGCGTGAGGTCCTGGATGAACGGGATGCATGTGGCCACGGGACGATCCAGGCAAGGGTGATTGAGCTGAGCGGGGGCAGAAGCCGGGAGCGGGAAGGCGAGCGGGAGGTATCGCCGGACCACGAGACGGACGGTGAGCAGCACCTCGACCTCGATCCGCTTCCTCCGGGGGAGGAACTGCCGCGGCTGATGGCCCGGTTCGGCCGGCTGCTGGAGCAGTACGACCCCGGCGATGTGGTCGTCATGTCGCGTGAGGAGTACGACCGCAGGGAGGCTGCGGCCTACGCCGGCGGGTGGCAGGACGCGGCGGAGGAGCACCGGCAGCACATAGCCGCCGCGCGGTGGGAGGGGTGGCTCGGCCGGTGGCGGCCACTGCGGGTGGTCGGCGGTCCTGGCGATGTCATCCCTTTTCCGGCGGGACGCCGGCTGGAGGAGCCGAACGGGGTCCCCACCGGCGGTGCCGACGCCGGGGAGGCGGCGGAGGAGCAGCGGGCACCGCAGCGCGGCGCCCCGCCCCGTACGCCGTCGGTGAAGCCGTCGCTGTCACCGAAGAGCCGCCGGTCGAAGTCCCCGACGATCCCCCGACTGGCCCCGCCCACCCGCAAGCCCCGGCCCGCCGGTGAGACCCCGGGGGACGCGGCCGACTGAACGGCCGCGCCCCACCGGGAGGGTGGTGGTGGTCCGTCAGGTGAAGAAGCGGACCAGTTCGGCGGCCGAGGGGCGGTCCGCAGACGCGGTCGCGAGGTCGCCCGCCTGCTCCCCCTCGTTCGCCTCGTCCGCTTCCTGCTCCGGCGGGTCGCCGGGGCGGGGGACCGGAGCGGGAGGCTCGGGCGGTTCGGAGTCCTCGGCGGTGTTGACGCAGGCGAACATCCAGTTGGCCGCCGCCAGGTGGTCCACCGCAGCGGCCAGCAGGTAGTCGCCGACCGTCCAGTCGGCGCCCTCGCCCTGGAGTTCGCGGGTGATCGCGCTCTCCCGTGGCAGATGCTTGACCAGCACCGCGAGCCGGCGGCTGGAGAGCCGGCCACGGTGCCAGTCGAGCAGGTCCACGCCGTAGAAGCGGATCAGGTCGGCTTCGAGAGCCTCGGCGTGTTCTTCGGCGAACGCGTCGAGGCTCAGCCTTCCCCCAGGCCGAGCCCGGTCTCCTTGCCGTACGCCTCCAGTACCGCGGCCACGTCCTGCATGGTGACCTCGTGGCGGTTGAAGCGCTCGAACTGCTGCTCGCCGAGGAGCAGCCGGAGCAGGCCGTCGATGTCGTTGTCGTCCAGCCTGCGCAGCGCCTTGGCCGTGGTGCGGGAGAGCTCGGTGGGGAGCTCGAAGGTGTCGCCGTCCAGGTCGAAGGACCAGGTGCGGCCGAGGGCCTCCAGGCGCTGGGCGCGGGCGGCGTTGATGTCGAACCGGGGCATGGGGTTCCTTCCGGGGAGGGGGACGGGTGGGTGGGTGGTGCGGGGCGGCGGGTGTGGCCGCCGCCCCGCGGTTCGCCGGTGGGTCAGGAGGCGTAGGCCGGGTCCTTCATCACGAAGGTGGCCAGCGGGGTGCTGTCGCCGGACGACACCGCCGTGAAGGTGACGCCGAGCATCGCGGCGGACTTGCGGACCAGCTTGATGTCGTCGGAGGCGGTGACCAGGCCGCGCGGGATGACGAAGCGGTAGCTGACGCTGGCGCTGTCGGTGAACTCCAGGCCGAGCGCCCGCTCGTCGACCTGCGGGTCGTCCAGCACGTCGTAGGAGTAGACGCTGTTCGCGGCGTCCACCGTGGCGACGGTGCTGCCGCCCATGAAGAACGGCAGCGTGTCCTCGTTGAACTGGAGCAGCGAGAACTTCAGTGTCAGGTCCCGGCTCTCGTAGACGTAGCGGGCCGGGCTGATGGACTGCCAGGTCTCGATCGGGTCGAGCTTGTCCTTCTTGCCGAAGGTGACACCGTCGGTGGAGGTGTAGCCGAGGTCCGTCCAGACGGCGGGGTCCCAGTCGGTGGTGAAGTCGGTCGGCGCCTCCGCACCGGCCGCGGCCACCAGGATGCGGCCGGAGCCGGCGACGCGGATCTCGGACGAGTTGTTGCCTGCCATGGATTCTCCTTGGGTTGGGGTGACACGGCTGCCGTGGTCCGCTCGGTGCGGATACGGCAAAGGCCCCGCCGGTGGCAGGGCCTGGTCTGTGGGGGTGCGGTGCGTCGGCGGTGCGGTCAGAAGACGCTCAGGGAGACCGCGAGGACGCACACATAGCGGTTGGCCGCTCGGTAGAGGTAGTCGGGCATCCAGCGCGGGCCGTCCTGCTCCGTCACATCGGTGACGGTCGTGCCGCCGTAGCTGTGGTCCATCGCGGCGAGCAGTGCGCGCCGCGCCGCGTTGGCCAGGATGTGGGCGGTGGCCTTGTCCGGCCCGTAGACCTCCAGCTCGATCAGCGGCTGGTCGACATGGCGGTCGCCGGTCCAGGCGCCGCCTCGGCGGGAGACGAGGACGGCCCGCTGAGTGCCGTCGAAGCCGCTGGGCGGGTCGACGGAGACGGTGGCCGTGGCCAGGCCGGGATCGGCTCGGAGGACGTCGACGACCAGCGCCTCGACGTCGGGGAAGGCACTCGGGGGAGTGGTCATGACGGTTCCACCTCATGGCTGACGGGCGGGGGCTGGGAAGTCGGGCGGCAGCGCCGGGAAGGGAGCGGAGGCAGCGGCGGTGCCGCCCGACGGCGAACGGCGGGGCTGTGACCGGTCACCCGGGCACAGCTCCGCCGCTGCACCTAGTGTGATTGAGATCGTGCGCGCGCGCAACTTGCAGGGAAAACGCGGACCGCCCCATCGCGCTGGGCGGCGCGACGGGGCGGTGGCGGGGGAGCGGGGGAGGCGGCTCAGGGGAGGGCCTGCGGCGGGTGGCGCGTTCGGCGGCGAAGACGTCCTCCAGGCGGAAGAGCTGGGCGCGGCCCGCCTTCCCGGCCGGGGAGAGGTGGCCCAGCTGGACCCACTTGCGGATGGTGGCCGGTGCCACGTCGACCTCCCGGGCGGCCAGCGCTCCGGGGATCAGGGTCGGCAGCTTCACGAGGACGCCCTCCGGGTGGCGTTCGGTGCGGACGGGGGGAGGTCGCTCTGTACGGCGGCGCTGATCTCGTCCATCGAGTGGCCGGTGGCGTCGGCCAGCCGCGCCCACCCGTCCTCCGGCCAGAGGTGGCGGTACGCGGGGTCGTCCCGGCAGCCGCAGTCCGGGTCCGCGCACCGGCAGGCCGGGTTGACGCAGAGGATCGCGCGGCGGGCGGGGAAGGCCCGCAGCGACACCGAGTCGCACCACGGGCAGCGGCCGGAGATCCGTACCACCGACTCGGTGTCGCCGAGCGCCCGTGCGCAGCGGCGGGCCATCCGGCGGGTCTCGTCGCGGACGTGCGCGGCGAGCACGGGGTGCGCGGCGATGTCGTCCAGCAGGGCGGCGATGCGCCGCAGCCGCTGCGGGACCCGGGCGCGGCCCGGCTGGGGCAGGCCGAGCCGGGAGCGCACCGCTTCCTCCAGTTCCAGTACGCCGTCGGTGATGTCGCGGATGGTGTCGGAGATGTGCAGCCGCAGCGGAGCGGCGCTGTGGCCGGGGGCGGTGAGGCCGTGGTGCTGTTCGAGTAGCAGGGCGTCGCGGCGCTCCTGCCGGAGGCGTTCGCCCTGGTGGCGGCTGACTCCGGGGGCAGCGGCCGGGGCGTCGCCGGCCGTCCTGGAGCCGGGTGCCAGCTCTTCGGTGAGCTCCGGGAACTGGCGGATCAGTATGTCGATCCACAGCGCGGCGTCCATGGTGGGCCGGTCAGTCACGTGGGCTCCTGTGCAGGTCGGAGAGGGTGGCGACAGGTCGGCCGTTGCGCCACAGCCGACCGGAGCTGACGCCGTCGAACCAGGTGTCGGCCGGAGCGACGACCTCTTCGCACTCGCGCTGGACGAGGCAGGCGGCGCAGGCGCGCAGCGCGGGGGCGGCGTCCTGGGGGCGTCTGGCGAACACGACGTGCGGCGGGAGCCCTGCGCAGGCGGCGGTGGCCTGCCAGCTGAAGAAGCCGGCGTCGTCCGGCAGGGGTGCGGCGGAGGCGGGCATGGGGATCTCCGGGGGCGGCGGGTGCAGATCGTGCGGGCACACACGTTCCCATGGTGCGTGCGCGTGCGCAACCAGTGAAGGTAGATCCTGCTTCTTTGTCGCACCTTTGCGCCATCTTCCCGTTGCGTGCTCGTTAGCACATAATTCTGTGCGCGCAAGCGCGCTATCCTTGCCCTCCTATGGAGGGAGCCGGCAGCCATGACCGCTCATGAACTGGACGCCTTCGCGGCCTGGGTCGAAGACCTGATGCGTCGGCGCGGATATGACATCGACAACCCGCGCGGGGGAGGCAAGTCCCGGATCGCGGACGAGGCCGGTGTGCACCGCGCCGCCGTCACCCGCCTGTTGCAGCGGCAGAGCATGCCCGACCTGGAGACCACCCGACGCCTCGCACGGGTTCTTGGGGTGCCGGTCCGCGACATGCTCATCCGCTCGGGCCGGCTCACCGCCGAGGAGCTTCCGCTTCCGATCGGGCTGCCCGAAGCCGGACCGGCCCCGGAGGTCGACGTGGACCGGCCCCCGACGCTGGAGGAGCTGGCGGAGGTGCTCGCGGTGCCCGCCGAGCGGCGCGACATGTTCGTCAGGGTGGTGGGGCAGTTCCTGCCCCGCGACGAGGAGGTGGCCCTGGGCGCGGAGGCGGACGCCGACGCGGACGCGGCGGGAAAGGCTTCACGCGCGTCGGACTGACCCGACGGGCACGGGAGACGCCTGGTATCGCGTGGTGTCACGCCGTACCGTCGACAAGCCGCCCAGCGAGCGGGCGAGGCCGGGGAAGCGCTCCAAGCCGGAGATCGCAGCCGAGGCCGTCCGCCTCTGTCCGACCCGGCGGACCGAGCTGTTCAGCAGCGCCGTCGATCATGGCTGAAGACAAGGGACTGCTGGACCGGACCACGCGCTGGTGGACGGCAGCACGTGCACCGCCCGGGTCGCCACCCGCATGCTCCACGCCCTGAACGGGGCGTTCGCCCGCTGGGACCGCTGAGTCACCGCCCCTGGGCGGAGCCCAGCAGCCTGGCGGCCAGGGCGGCGGCCGTGCGGGGGCCGGGTCCGGCGGGGTGTTCGGCGTGGCTGAGCGGGGGCATGGCGGACGGGGCGCGCTCGGCGGCGGCGCGTTCCACGACGGTGGTGCCGGAGGCGGCTTCCAGGACCGGCGCGTACCCGGCGGCGCGCAGGGCGGCCAGGGCGGTGTCCGGGTCGGCGGTGCTGACCAGGACGGTCGGGGCGATCCGGCGCAGGTCCAGCCTGGCCAGCGCGCGGGCCCTGGAGAGTTCCAGGACCAGGGCCTCGTCGTCCGAGCGGATGCAGCAGGCCGAGCGGACCACCCGCATCCGGCCGTGGGTCCTGGCCGTGTCCTTGACCAGGTACTCCAGCGGCTGCGGCAGCGGCAGCCCGTCGGCGGACGCCTCGCTGAGCCGCTGAAGCAGGTCGGCCGCGTCCAGGCCGCTGTCCAGCGCCCGGCGTACCGAGGAGGCGGTGATCCGCCAGACCACGGCATGGCCCTCGGACTCGCGGACCGCGCAGCAGGAGAGCAGTTCGGTCAGCTCGGGCGCGGGAGCGCCGGTGACCACCGCCGTCAGGTCGGCCTGGAAGCGGGCCGTGGTCCTGGGCGGCGGCAGCAGCTCGGCGAGGGCGTCCGACAGCTGCCGCACCGCGGCGGCGACCGCCGGATGGGAGTGCAGCCGGGGTCCGGCGCCGGGAACGGCCGGGAAGTAGCGCCAGGCGCCGGAGCGCAGCAGCGCACGCAGGGCGTGCCCGACCGGAGTGAGCGCCCCATGGGCGACCACACCCAGCAGCTCGGCCTCGGCGAGCGTGGCCAGCGCCCGCGAGGCGGCCTCCTCGCCGGGGACGACCTCCAGCGGACGGTGCCAGGAGGCGGCCTCCAGCAGCGACGCCGACGAGACCGGGCCGGGCCCGATGCCCCGGCCCGGCGGCAGGTCGGCCAGGGCCTCCAGCAGCGCTCCCCGCAGGGGGACCGCGCCCGGGTCCTGCGCGGCGACCAGCGCGACCGGCGTCTCGTCCTCGTCCGGCCAGTAGGTGAACACCTCCGGCGTCACCGCCCAGGTGGCCAGCAGCGGGAGCAGCCGGTCGGCGGGCGTACCGGCCAGCCAGCCGTCGTACCGCTCGGTGGGCACCAGCCGGGCCGCCGGCTGCGGCGCCGGTCGGCGGCTCCGCCCGCGCGGCGCGGGCACCTCGTCGGGCAGCGGTGCGACCAGGTCAGCGTTGGCCGCCAGGTCGAGCCAGAACCGGACGTGCACCTCCGGCAGCCCGGTGGCCTTGACCAGCCGCCCGATGTCCCGGACCGCGACGCCCCCGGCCTTGCGCAGCGCCGGCGGCCGGGCGGCCACCGCCCGCAGCAGCAGCTCGGCCCGCGAGACCGCAGCAGCAGCCGCCGCCTCGGCCTCGCCCACCGCGCCGCGAGGCAGCTCCACCGACCCTTCCAGGGGCGGCGGAGCGGGGGTGAACACCGGCCGGTCGCCCTCCGGGCGCAGCGCCGTGCCCACCTCCCGGGGCAGCTCCGCGACCTCGGTGCCGACCGGCACCAGCATTCCGCGCTCCGCCAGCCAGTCCGTCCCCGGGTCCCCGGAACCGGCCGCCCGGAACAGGTACTTGGTGCGCCCCGCCGTGTAGTAGCCGTACTGCGCGGTGAAGCAGTGCGTGGCCAGCAGCGGCGGCCCCGGCACCAGCGCCGCCAGCAGGTCCCGGGCGTCCTGCGGCGCGTCCGCCACCAGGGCCCGCACCCGGGCGGGATCGGCCAGCAGCTCCACGACCGCGCGCTGCGCCGCATCCCGGGAACGGGCGGCCGGCAGCTCAAGCCCGGCCGCGATGCGGTGGATCTCGGCGGCGTTGAAGGCATCGGTGAGCAGCTGGTCGACGGGCCGTCCCAGCCCCCGCAGCCGGGCGGAGCGGCGGTGCAGCACCAGCGGCACCGCCAGCCGCGACCCGTGCGGGGGCAGGATCAGCGCCCGCTCGGCCAGCCGTTCCAGGCAGCCCTCCGCGGCCCGCCGACGGTCGGCGTCCTGACCGGCCAGCGCGTCCAGCAGCTCCGCACGGCCGACCGCGCGGTCCGCCGGATCGACCCCCGGCGCGGGCTCGGGCAGCGGCCCGTACCGCTGGTCCGCCAGCTGCGCCACCGAGGTGACCACCTGCAACTCGGCCAGGTCGAGCAGGCCCAGCGCCCGGGCGGCGGACCGGTCGCCCAGCAGATGCTCGGCGAGCCCGCCGAGCGAGCCGACCTCCCGGGCGCCGGACGCGGCGGCGGGCAGGTCGCGCTGCCGGAGCAGCTCCGCCAACTGGTCGGGGGTCCGGGTGGCGAGCCAGTCCCTGAGCGCGGTGGAGCTGTGCATGGGAGAAGCCTAGGGGAAGCCCGCGCCCCCGAAGGTGGACCTAGCACCACCCCCGGAGACGGGCCTCAGGGCCAGTGACCCGGACGGCACGGGTGGGAAAGACTGGCACGGTCGGGATGGTGCGGTCGAGGAGCGGTGCATGAGCGTCGGAGAGCCGATGACCACGGGACGGTCGTGGGCCGAGTTGGAACGGATCCGGGGCTGGCTGCTGGAGCGGCTGACCGCCCTGTGGCGCGGCACTCTGCTCGGCGTACGGGCCTGGGTGGCGCCGGCGGCGCTGCTCTTCGGCTCCTTCGCGGTGCTGGGACTGGTGGCCACGGGCTATGTCAAGCAGCCGGTCACGCTGCCCTTCCTGGCGGCGGGCTGCTGCGCCCTGGCGGTGGCCGCCTTCGGCCTGGGACGGCTGAACGCCGCCTGGTCCCGGCGGCAGGCCGCAGAGTGGTCCGGCGTCCGCATCGCCAAGCGCTACCGCCCGCTCCCCGCCCTGGAGCAGAGCGACCGGGGCCACTGGTGGACCGGCTACGACTACCGCCGCCGCCGCTCCACGGCCGAGGTCTCCCGCTATGCCAACTGGGCCGTCCGCGACCCGGAGACCTGGCGCGACCAGCTGTGGCTGCTGGTCAACCCGGCTGCCGCCGCCGTGACGGTCGGGCCCGTCGTCGCCCTCTTCGTCGTCGGGGCGGGAAACGCCGTACTCTCCGCCCAAAAGCTGGTCGTCGGCTATCCGTTCGGCGTCCCCGGGGACATGCAGGCCCTCGTACTGAGCCTGAGCGCAGCCGCCGCCGGCCTGGTGCTGGCCCCGTACGCGCTGCGCTCCCACACCCGGTGCATGCGGCGGGTCCTGGACCCCGGGAACGGCGCCTCCAGGGCGCGGCTCGCCGAGCGGGTGCAGCACCTCACCACCACCCGCGCCGACGCCGTCGGCAACCAGGCGGCCGAGCTGCGCCGGATCGAGCGGGACCTGCACGACGGCGCGCAGGCCCGGCTGGTGGCCATCGGGATGACCCTGGGCACCATCGAGCACCTGATGGAGACCGACGCGCCCGCCGCCCGCGCCCTGCTGGCCGAGGCCCGGCAGTCATCCCACAAGGCGCTCCAGGAACTGCGCGACCTGGTGCGCGGCATCCACCCGCCGGTGCTGGCCGAGCGCGGTCTCGGCGACGCCGTACGGGCGCTGGCGCTGGACAGCCCGCTGCCCGTGGAGGTCTGCGTGGACCTGCCCGACCGGCCGCCGGCGCCGGTGGAGGCCGCCGCCTACTTCTCCGTCTGCGAACTGCTGGCCAACGCCGCCAAGCACTCCGCCGCCGAGCAGGTCTGGGTGGACATCCTGCACCGGGCCGGAATGCTGCGGATCACCGTCACCGACGACGGCTGCGGCGGCGCCGACCCCGCGCGCGGCAGCGGGCTGCGCGGCATCGAGCGCCGACTGGGTACCTTCGACGGTGTCCTCGCCCTCAGCAGTGTTCCGGGCGGACCGACCACCGTGACCATGGAGCTGCCGTGCGTGTCGTCCTCGCCGAGGACCTCTATCTCCTTCGGGAAGGTCTGATCCGGCTGCTGGAAGCCCATGGCTTCACCATCGCCGCCGCCGTGGAGAGCGGCCCCGACCTGCTGAAGGCGCTGCTGGAGCAGCGGCCGGACGTCGCCGTGGTGGACGTCCGGCTGCCCCCCACCCTCACCGACGAGGGCCTCCAGGCGGCGCTGGCGGCCCGCCGGGAGATCCCCGGGCTGCCGGTGCTGGTGCTCTCCCAGCACGTCCAGCAGCTCTATGCGCGGGAGCTGCTGGCGGACGGCTCGGGCGGGGTGGGCTACCTGCTCAAGGACCGGGTCTTCAACGCCGAGCAGTTCATCGACGCGGTCCGCCGGGTGGCGGCGGGCGGCACCGCCATGGACCCGGACGTCATCGCCAAGCTGCTCCAGCGCGGGGTGCGCTCCGAGCCGCTGGGCCGCCTCACCCCCCGTGAGCGTGAGGTGCTGGAGCTGATGGCGGAGGGGTGCTCCAACTCGGCCATCGCCGCCCGGCTGACGGTCAGCGACGGCGCCGTGGCCAAGCACATCGCCAATATCTTCGCCAAGCTGGAGCTGGCCCCCACCGATGACGCCAACCGCCGCGTCCAGGCCGTGCTGGCCCATCTCAACGGCGTGCGCTGACCTGCGTGGCGCGCCGGGCGCTCAGCGCTCGATCACCGAGACCAGGATCTCCGGCAGCCGGTCCACCATGCGCCGCGCGGCGAAACGGATACCGAGCACGGCCATGCCGAGGCCGTAGAGCGGCCCCACGGCGAGCATCACCCAGGTCGGCCCGTCCGCCAGATGCAGCACCAGCGCCAGCACGCCGAGCGGGACGCAGAGCGCCAGCACGCCCACCATCGACCCCAGCATGTTCCCCATCACCAGCGCCGACTGGCCGGGCGCCGCATTCTGCATCGGGCTGCCGTCCGCCGGCATCGCATACGGCACCAGCACACTCAGCACCAGCCCGACACCGATCCCGGTGCCCAGCACACCCCAGGACAGCCCCACGGCCTCCGGCAGGTCGGCCCAGCCTCCGCCGGCCGCAGCCGCCGCCAGCCCCAGCAGCGCCGTGAACGGCACCGCGTACCCGGCCACCGCCAGGCTCCGGCCGCGCAGCTCGGCCCGCGCATCGGACCGCGTACCGACGGTGGTCGCGACCATCCAGAACGCCGAGCCGTCCATACCGAACAGATTGAGCGTCTGCCACCCCAGCAGCAGGCCGCCGACCAGCACCACATAGACGCTGGCCCACCCCTGCACGGCGGAGAGCACACAGACCACCAGGGTCATGCCGACCCCGGAGAAGACCGCCACCTTGGCCCGGGGCTCCCGCCAGACGTACCGCAGCTGCCGCTGCACCACGGCCCCGACCCGGCCCTCCGGCAGCAGCCGGGCCAGCCGCCCCGGGCCCTTCCCGGAGCGCCGCTCCGCGCTGGGCGCGGCGGCGAGGGTGGAGGAGTCGGCGGTCACCATCAGCCGGACCAGGGACGTCAGCCACCACCGCAGCAGCACCGCCAGCAGCCCGGCCGCAGCCAGCAGCTGCACCGCCGCCACCGCGTACGCCCCGTCGGCCGTGGAGTGCACCGCCCCCACCGCGCTCACCGGCGGGATCCAGCGGAGCACGGCCGCCGCCGGGGCCAGCCCCGACAGGTCGATGCCGCCGTCGGGCCCGACGGAGCCGAAGGTGCTCTGCACCAGCAGATTGGCACCCTGGATCAGAAAGGCGAAGAGCAGCCCGCCGAGGATCGCGAAGTCCCGGCCGCGCCGACTGGAGAGCAGCCGGGCGTTGCCCGCCGCAACCGCCCGGCAGAGCACCACCAGGGTCAGCGCCGCCAGCGGCACCGCCACCACCGCCACCACGGCCGCCGCCGCACTGCCAGACGCACCGGAGGCACCGGAGGCCCCCGCACCGGACGTCGCGGCCACCCCCGCCCCGGACAGCAGCACCAGGCTGACCAGCGGGCCGGGGCCCACCAGCGCCGCCAGCAGCATGCCGCGCAGCAGCGGCGCGGGCCGCAGCGGCAGCATGGTGAGCCGGGTCGGGTCGGCGCTCTCGTCCGAGGAGAAGAGGAAGAGCGGCAGCGCGGCCCAGGCCACGGTCAGCCCGGCGGCGAGCACCACCGCCGCGTCGGCCGCCCCCCGGTGGCCGTGCAGCGCCCCCAGGGCCACCGCCAGCCCGGCGGCCATCGCCAGGCCCACCAGGGAGCCGATGGCATAGACCGCGGCCCGCCCGCCGCTGCGCCGCAGTCCATTGCGCAGCAGCCGCAGCTTGAGGGAGACCAGGGCCCGCACCACGTCCCGGTCGGCGGTGGCGGTCGGGCTGGTCACTGGGCACCCCCGGGGTGGGCGCCGAGCCAGTCCAGGCTGGCGGCGGCATCGTCCCGCACCCCGACCAGCTCCAGGAACGCCTGGTGCAGACTGCGGTCGCCGCGCACGGTGTCCAGCGGCCCCTGGGCGACGACCTGCCCGGCGTTCATCACCGCCACCCAGTCGCAGAGCTGCTCCACCAGCTCCATCACATGGCTGGAGAAGACCACGGTGCTGCCGGTCTCGGCATACCGCTTCAGTACGCCCCGGATGGTCTGCGCGGAGACCGGGTCCACGCCCTCGAAGGGCTCGTCGAGGAAGAGCACATCGGGGTTGTGCAGCAGCGCCGCGGCCAGCCCGATCTTCTTGCGCATACCGGTGGAGTAGTCGGCGACCAGCTTGGCCCCGGCGCCGGCCAGGTCGAGGACCCGCAGCAGCTCGTCGGCCCGCCGGTCCACCTCGGCGCCGGGCATGCCCCGCAGCCGGCCGTTGTACTGGAGCAGCTCCCGCCCGCTCAGCCGCTCGAACATCCGCAGCCCCTCGGGCAGCACCCCGATCCTGGCCTTCACCTCGACCGGGTCCTGCCAGACGTCCGTGCCGTGCACCAGGATGCGGCCGTGGTCGGGCCGGAGCAGCCCGGTGACCATGGAGAGCGTGGTGGTCTTGCCGGCGCCGTTCGGCCCGACCAGGCCGATGAAGCTGCCGGACGGCAGCCTCAGGGTGAGTCCGGCGACGGCGATCTGCTGGCCGAAGCGCTTCCAGAGGTCCTGTATCTCCACGGCTGCCGGCGGTGGCGTGGTCACGTCGTGCGTCCTCCCCGAATACGCGTCCGGCCCGGACACAGTGCCCGACCGGTATGCGGAACATCCGGCTCATCCTCGCCGATCGGCACGCCGCGTGTCACAGGTCGTCCACGGAACTCCCGGGCAACTACTCGCGGCCGTGGTTCGTCCTCCACTATGGAGAGGGACGCGGTGCACAGCTCGGGAGGTGGCGGATGGCCGTACAGCCGTGGCGGGGGGCGCCCCAGCCGTGGGAGCCCTGGCAGCCCGCGCAGACGTCGCAGGCGGCGATGCGCGCTGCGCACACGGACCGGGATCGCACGGTGGATGTGCTCAAGGCGGCGTACGCGGAGGGCCGGCTGACGCCGGACGAGTACGGCCAGCGGGTCGAGGCGGCGTACCGGGCGCTGACCTATGGCGAGCTCGCGGGGCTGGTGCGGGATCTGCCCAGCGGTCCGATGGTGCAGCCGACGGTGCAGCAGGTGCCGCCGTCCTTCATGCCCCCGCAGACCTTTGGGCCCCCGGTGGCCTTCATGCCCCCGCCGCCCCGAGCGGTGCCGCCGACCAACTCCATGGCGGTGGCCTCGCTGGTGCTGAGCCTTCTGGGCTTCATGCCGTTCGGTATCGCCTCGGTGCCGGCCGCGATCCTCGGCCATATCGCCAAGACGCAGATCCGGAGCTCGGGGGAGCAGGGCGACGGGATGGCGACCACCGGTGTGGTACTGGGCTGGCTGGGGATCGCCTTCTGGCTGATGATCCTCGTCATCGCGGCCGGGACGTGACCGGCCGGAACGTGACCGGCCGGGACGCGACCGGTCCGGTCACCCGCTCGGGCCCGCCGGGCTCGTCCGGGTGGGGGTTTCGCGTCGCGCCGCCCCGGGTTACGGTGGGCAGGGTTCCGGACCTTGTGCTAAGGGTGGGGTCCGACGACAGCCGGCCCGCGACCTGCGGCTGCGCATTTGTTTTGACCCGCGCCGATGCGGTAGGTACCCTCTGACCTTGTGCCTGGGGTGTCCCCGGGTCTCTTGTGCGTGCGTGCACACCGGTCGCAGCGCCGATCGGGACCGCCCTGCGGACCGCTTGAGCGAGCGCGGCGGCAGCACATCGCACCTTGGGATTCCGCGATTCCTCGTCCGTGAGTTCGCAGCAGTGAGCGACCGGATGGGAAGAGGCCCGACACGCCCGACCGCGTGGGTCGGACGAGGGCGGCATCGCACCAGGTTAGTTCCACCCAGACTTGGCACAGAGAAAACGGAGAAACGGTGCCTACGATCCAGCAGCTGGTCCGAAAGGGCCGGCAGGACAAGGTCGAGAAGAACAAGACGCCCGCACTGAAGGGTTCGCCCCAGCGCCGCGGCGTCTGCACGCGTGTGTACACGACCACCCCGAAGAAGCCGAACTCGGCTCTCCGCAAGGTCGCCCGTGTGCGCCTCACCAGCGGGATCGAGGTCACCGCTTACATCCCGGGCGAGGGCCACAACCTGCAGGAGCACTCCATCGTGCTGGTTCGCGGCGGTCGTGTGAAGGACCTGCCGGGTGTGCGCTACAAGATCATCCGCGGCTCGCTTGACACCCAGGGTGTCAAGAACCGCAAGCAGGCCCGCAGCCGCTACGGCGCCAAGAAGGAGAAGTAAGAATGCCTCGCAAGGGCCCCGCCCCGAAGCGCCCGGTCATCATCGACCCGGTCTACAACTCCCCCCTGGTGACCTCGCTCGTCAACAAGGTCCTGCTGCACGGCAAGCGCTCCACCGCCGAGCGCATCGTGTACGGCGCCCTTGAGGGCATCCGCGAGAAGAGCGGCAACGACCCGGTCGTCACCCTCAAGCGCGCCCTGGAGAACGTCAAGCCGACCCTTGAGGTCCGCTCCCGCCGTGTCGGTGGCGCCACCTACCAGGTGCCGGTGGAGGTCCGCCCGGGCCGTTCCACCACCCTGGCGCTGCGCTGGCTGGTCGGCTACTCGCGCGCCCGTCGCGAGAAGACCATGACCGAGCGTCTGCTCAACGAGATCCTCGACGCCTCCAACGGCCTCGGCGCCTCCGTGAAGCGCCGCGAGGACACCCACAAGATGGCCGAGTCCAACAAGGCCTTCGCGCACTACCGCTGGTAGTCGACCCGCCTACGACGCAAACGAGAGAGAAGACGAGCCACCATGGCTACTACCTCCCTTGACCTGGCCAAGGTCCGCAACATCGGGATCATGGCGCACATCGACGCGGGCAAGACCACCACCACTGAGCGGATCCTGTTCTACACCGGTGTGAGCTACAAGCTCGGTGAGGTCCACGATGGCGCCGCCACCATGGACTGGATGGAGCAGGAGCAGGAGCGCGGCATCACCATCACGTCCGCCGCGACGACCTGCCACTGGACCGTGGACGGCAGCGACCACACCATCAACATCATCGACACCCCGGGCCACGTCGACTTCACCGTCGAGGTGGAGCGCTGTCTGCGCGTGCTCGACGGTGCCGTGACCGTGTTCGACGGTGTGGCCGGTGTGGAGCCGCAGTCCGAGACCGTGTGGCGCCAGGCCGACCGCTACAACGTCCCGCGTATCTGCTTCGTCAACAAGCTGGACCGCGTGGGTGCGGAGTTCCACCGCTGCGTCGACATGATCGTCGACCGCCTCGGTGCGACCCCGCTGGTCATGCAGCTCCCGATCGGTGCCGAGGCGGACTTCCGCGGCGTCATCGACCTGGTCCGCCAGAAGGCCCTGGTCTGGTCCGAGGACGCGCCCAAGGGCGAGATGTACGAGACCATCGACATCCCCGACACCCACCTGGACGCTGCCCAGGAGTGGCGGGACAAGCTGCTGGAGACGGCCGCCGAGGCCGACGAGGAGCTGATGGAGCTGTACCTGGAGGGCGTCGAGCCCACCCAGGAGCAGCTGAAGGCCGGCATCCGCCGCGCCACCATCGCCGGCAACCTCACCCCGGTCTTCTGCGGTACCGCGTTCAAGAACAAGGGCGTGCAGCCCCTGCTCGACGCGATCGTGGAGTACCTGCCGTCCCCCGCCGACGTCGAGGGCGTCACCGGCCACAAGGTCGGCGACGAGGAGACCGAGATCTTCCGCAAGGCCTCCGAAGAGGAGCCCCTCTCGGCTCTGGCCTTCAAGATCATGAGCGACCCGCACCTCGGCAAGCTCACCTTCGTCCGGGTCTACTCCGGCCGTCTGGAGTCCGGCACCCAGGTGCTGAACTCGGTGAAGGGCCGCAAGGAGCGGATCGGCAAGATCTACCGGATGCACGCCAACAAGCGTGAGGAGATCTCCAGCGTCGGTGCCGGCGACATCATCGCCGTCATGGGCCTGAAGGACACCACCACCGGTGAGACCCTCAGCGACCCGGCGAACCCGGTGATCCTCGAGTCCATGAACTTCCCGGCTCCGGTGATCCAGGTCGCCATCGAGCCGAAGTCCAAGGGCGACCAGGAGAAGCTGGGCGTCGCGATCCAGCGTCTGGCCGAGGAGGACCCGTCCTTCCAGGTCCACACGGACGAGGAGACCGGCCAGACCATCATCGCGGGTATGGGCGAGCTGCACCTTGAGGTGCTGGTCGACCGTATGCGCCGTGAGTTCCGGGTCGAGGCCAACGTCGGCAAGCCGCAGGTGGCGTACCGCGAGACCATCCGCAAGGCGGTCGAGCGGATCGACTACACCCACAAGAAGCAGACCGGTGGCTCCGGCCAGTTCGCGAAGGTCCAGATCGCCATTGAGCCCCTTGAGGGCGGCGAGGGCTACGAGTTCGTGAACAAGGTCACGGGTGGCCGCGTGCCGAAGGAGTACATCCCCTCGGTCGACGCCGGTGCCCAGGAGGCCATGGAGTTCGGCGTTCTCGCCGGCTACCCCATGGTGGGCGTGCGGGTCACCCTGCTCGACGGTGCCTACCACGAGGTCGACTCCTCCGAGCTCGCCTTCAAGATCGCCGGTTCCATGGCGTTCAAGGAGGGTGCGCGGAAGGCCAGCCCGGCTCTGCTGGAGCCCATGATGGCCGTCGAGGTCACCACGCCCGATGACTACATGGGCGATGTGATCGGCGACCTCAACTCCCGCCGTGGCCAGATCCAGGCCATGGAGGAGCGCAGCGGTGCCCGGGTCGTCAAGGCCCTCGTCCCGCTCTCCGAGATGTTCGGCTACGTCGGTGACCTGCGCAGCAAGACCTCTGGTCGCGCGAGCTACTCGATGCAGTTCGACTCGTACGCCGAGGTTCCGCGGAACGTGGCGGACGACATCATCGCCAAGGCCAAGGGCGAGTAAGCTCCGGATTTTCCGGACCATTGCGAAGCCTTAGGCTGTAAGGAGGCATTCCCGGCATCCCCCTGACGGGCTGCCGGGGCCTCCGGCCCCCACCCGCGGGCCGGGACCGAGCGCACACCAGCGTCCGGAACCGTCCCGATCAAGACCAACTGACGTCGTACGGCGTACAGAACCAGTCCACAGGAGGACCCCAGTGGCGAAGGCGAAGTTCGAGCGGACTAAGCCGCACGTCAACATCGGCACCATCGGTCACATCGACCACGGTAAGACCACTCTTACCGCGGCGATCACCAAGGTGCTGCACGACGCGTACCCGGACCTGAACCCCTTCACGCCGTTCGACCAGATCGACAAGGCACCGGAGGAGCGGCAGCGCGGTATCACCATCTCGATCGCGCACGTCGAGTACCAGACCGAGGCGCGTCACTACGCCCACGTCGACTGCCCGGGTCACGCGGACTACATCAAGAACATGATCACCGGTGCTGCCCAGATGGACGGCGCCATCCTCGTGGTCGCCGCCACCGACGGCCCGATGCCGCAGACCAAGGAGCACGTGCTCCTGGCCCGCCAGGTCGGCGTTCCGTACATCGTTGTCGCCCTGAACAAGGCCGACATGGTGGACGACGAGGAGATCCTGGAGCTCGTCGAGCTCGAGGTCCGCGAGCTGCTCTCCGAGTACGAGTTCCCGGGCGACGACGTTCCGGTCGTCCGTGTCTCGGCGCTCAAGGCCCTTGAGGGCGACAAGGAGTGGGGCGAGAAGCTCCTCGGTCTCATGCAGGCCGTGGACGACAACATCCCCACCCCCGAGCGTGACGTCGACAAGCCGTTCCTGATGCCGATCGAGGACGTCTTCACGATCACCGGTCGTGGCACCGTCGTCACCGGTCGTATCGAGCGCGGTGTGCTCAAGGTCAACGAGACTGTCGACATCGTCGGCATCAAGGAGACCAAGACCACCACCACGGTCACCGGCATCGAGATGTTCCGCAAGCTGCTCGACGAGGGCCAGGCCGGTGAGAACGTCGGTCTGCTGCTCCGCGGCATCAAGCGCGAGGACGTCGAGCGCGGCCAGGTCGTCATCAAGCCGGGTTCGGTCACGCCGCACACCGACTTCGAGGCCCAGGCCTACATCCTGTCGAAGGACGAGGGTGGCCGGCACACCCCGTTCTTCAACAACTACCGCCCGCAGTTCTACTTCCGTACCACGGACGTGACCGGCGTGGTGACCCTCCCCGAGGGCACCGAGATGGTCATGCCGGGCGACAACACCGCCATGACGGTCGCGCTGATCCAGCCGGTCGCCATGGAGGAGGGCCTGAAGTTCGCCATCCGTGAGGGTGGCCGTACCGTCGGCGCCGGCCAGGTCACCAAGATCGTCAAGTGACGATCTAGGGGATCTGCCCACCCACACTAGGCCCCGTGCTCCCGTCCTCGCGGACGGAGCACGGGGCCTAGTGTGCTATGGCCCGGGGTCCGGTCCCCGGCGTCCGGCCCTGTGCGCGAGTGGCGACGCGATCATCACAAGGTCACCACACCCGGGGCCGCGGAGCGGGCTGACGGAGCGTCGGCACCTCGCCCGCCGGATCGCCGCCCGCGCCGGTATCACCGCATGTGGAACGGGATGTGAGGGATCGGGGCGGGGGGTCGCTACCGGTCCGCACGTGGTCGTAAACCAACAGAATCTGATATGACTATGTGCTCTTGATGTATGTCGGGTAAACGGGCCGCCGCAGCGGCGCAGCCGGGCTCGTGGACGTCTTCGCCACCCCGTCGGCACGTAAGGAAAGGTACGAGAGTGACCGTAGCCTCGATTGTGCGGCGTCTGAGTCCACGCGTGAAGCAGAAGGCATCCGAGCAACTGTGGACCCTGCGTGCCGCGCGTAGCCGTCGGAAGGCCGCTGCGGCCCACGGCGGTCTGCAACCGGTCGTCACCAGGCAGAGCCAGAAGCTCTACGGCCGTGTGGTGGACCACTTCAGGGCTGCCGAGGCGGCTGCGGGCAACCTCGACCTCGCCATCGCGGCATGTGAGCGGGCAGGTGTCGAGTACTTCCGGGTCCCGGCCATCTCCCGGACCCGGCACGTCCTCGGCGTCCGCGCGGCAGACCGTGCACGGCTGATACGCGCGCTGACCGAGCTGAACGCCGGCAAGGCCGTGTACATCGGGCAGCCGCTGGGCGGCGACAGGCTGCTGAAGCCCGCGCTCTTCCTGGACGGGAAGCTCCCGCGCGCCCTGATGTCGGCACCGGTCCTCCGCCTCGGCGAGAACCACCTCGGCCCCCAGGGCCAGCTGCTCGCGGGTCCCGAACTCGGCTGCGACATCGAGTTCTGGCAGGACGGCGACACGCTCCTGGACCGCCCCGAAGGCGCCAGGAAGCTCGCCGGTATCCAGCCCCAGGCATCGGAGGCGGTCTTCCGGGAGGCCATCGTCGCGCCCCGGCAGAACCGGATCGCCGATGTCGTCGCGGCGAGCGAGCAGCAGCCGGCGACGGTGAAGATCGGCGATCGGGAGGTGCCGACCTTCGAGGTGTTCTCCCGCCCGACCCTCGCCGATGTGACGTTCCCCGTGGACGTCGTCTACACCTGGGTCGACGGCGAGGAGCCCGCGATGCGGGCGAAGCGGGCCCGCTACAAGGGCGAGGGCACCGCCGAGATCCTGGACAAGGAGATCAACGAGTCGCGGTACACCAACCACGACGAGCTCAAGTACTCGCTGCGGTCCCTGGAGATGTACGCCGACTTCATCCGGCACATCTACATCGTGACCGACGGCCAGCGGCCGCACTGGCTGAAGGACGACGCCGAGGGCGTCACGGTCGTCGACCACCGCGACATCTTTCCGGCAGATGTGCTCCCGGTCTTCAACTCGCATGCGATCGAGACCCGCCTGCATCACATCCCCGGTCTCTCGGACCACTATCTCTACTTCAACGACGATGTCTTCGTCGGCCGCCGGGTCACCGCGGAGCATTTCTTCCTGGGCAGCGGGACGATGCGGGTCCCGGTCTCCCCGCTGAAGATCGGCGTCGGAAAGCCGCACGCCGAGGAGACCGCCACCAACTCGGCCAACAAGAATGTGCGCGAGCTGCTGTTCAAGAAGTTCGGTCGCATGACCACCAACAACTTCATGCACACGCCGCTGCCGCAGCAGCGGCTGACCCTCCAGGAACTCGCCGAGATGTTCCCCGAGGAGGTCGCGCAGACCACCGCCAGCCGGTTCCGCTCGCCGCAGGACATTGCGATGACCGCACCGTTGCTTTACCAGTACGCGCTGGCGACCGGCAAGGGAGTGCAGAGCAAGTACCGGTTCCGCTATGTGAACATCGGCCGGGAGGACGCCGACAAGCGGCTCGCCGATCTCCAGCGGAGCCGCCGCTTCGACTTCTTCTGCCTCAATGACGTCGATGTGCCGCCGGAGCAGCGCGAAGAGGTCAGCAGGCGTATGCACGACTTCCTGGAGCAGTACTTCCCGTTCCCGAGTTCTTTCGAGAAGTCCCACTGAGCGGCGGCCCCATGAGAATCCGAGAGCGCGCGCGGGTCGTACCGTTCCTGCGCCAGTGCTGGTCGGCCCGCGCGGCAGCCGGCCGACGCCGCCTCGACGCAGCCGACCCGGCCGTCCGGCGGCTCTCGGCCGAGGGCTTTCCGCTGCGGGGCCGCACCGTGGACCACTACTCGGCCGCGGCGGCGGCCACGGCCGACCTGCGTACCGTCACCGACCTGCTGGAGTCGGAGGGCATCCCGTACTTCCTGGTGCCCGGACACGACCCGCTGCGCAAGGTCGTGGGGGTCGAGGAGCAGTACCGGCGGGAGTTCCTGCGGCTGGCCGGGGAGCAGCTGCGCAGGACGGCGGGCTATGTCGCCGCGCTCGGGCAGTCGGGGGTGCCGTCCCGGGTGGTGCTGTGGGCCGACGGCAGGCTGCCCCGCTCGATCCGCAGCGCCCGGGCCCTGCGCCTGGGCGTGGTCAGGTTGGGGCCCGTCGGTCAGATCCTGGGTGGCCTCGACACCGGATGCGAGGTCGAGTTCTGGCGGCAGGGGCACGAGCTGGACGGCGCCGCGGCGGACGCCGGCTGGCTGACCGTGCCGACCCGTCAGCTCGGCGAGGTGTTCAGCGGCGCCCTGGTCGCGCCGCGCGTCAACCGGGTGACCGAGGTGCTGCCCGCCGACGCGCGCAAGCCGGCGTCGATCACGCTGGGCGGCCATGGGTTCCCCACCTTCGAACCGTTCGCCGAGCCGGGCGTGGACGAGGTGCTCTTCCCCATAGACGTGGTCTACACCTGGGTCGACGGCAGCGATCCGGTGCTGGCGGCGAAGCGCGAGGCGCACCGCGACGGCACCACCGGCCTGATCGCCGCCCGTGAGGTGGGGTCGTCCCGCTACACCAGCCACGACGAGCTCAAGTACTCGCTGCGGTCCCTGGAGATGTACGCGGACTTCATCCGGCACATCTACATCGTGACCGACGGCCAGAAGCCGCACTGGCTGAACGAGGACGCCGAAGGTATCACGGTCGTCGACCACCGCGACATACTTCCGGCGGAAGCCCTCCCGGTATTCAATTCCCATGCGATCGAAAGCCGCCTGCACCGAATACCCGGGCTCAGCGAGCACTACCTCTACTTCAACGACGACGTCTTTGTGAACCGCCCGGTGGAAGCAGGCCGGTTCTTCCATGGGAACGGAATCGCGCTGCTGCCCTTCTCCCCTTTCAAGCTGGGGGTCGGAGCGCCGCAGTCCGAGGAGCCCGCGCCCAACTCGGCGGGGAAGAACGTCCGGGAGGTGATCCTCCGGGCGCACGGCCGTTACATCACCAACAAGTTCCTGCACACCCCCCACCCGCAGCTGCTGTCGGTGATGAAGGAACTGCACGACCTCGGTATCCCCGAGCTGGAGAGCACCACGCGGTCGCGTTTCCGGTCCATTCGGGATGTCGCGCCCGCCGCCACGCTGCACCACCACTGGGCCATGGTGACGGGCCGCGCGGTCCCCGGCGAGTACTCGTTCCGCTATGTCGAACTCGGCAAGCCGGACCTGCGGGAACGGCTGGCCCGGCTGGCGAACGCCGCCGACGTGGACTTCTTCTGCCTCAACGACGTCTCCACGGACGACGCCCGGCGGGACGCCATACGCGGCACCGCGCACACCTTCCTGGAGCGGCGCTTCCCGTTCGCCAGCCGCTTCGAGAAGACCCTCGCCAAGACGCCCGTCAGGACCGGCGGCTAGCCACGCACGTCGGGCGCCGGGTTTGACAGGCGGCACCCAGTGGGTAGGGTCATGCGTTCCGATTGGCTTGCAGCGTGCCCGGTATGGCACACTGTCCAAGTTGCTCGGTTGAGTGCCGATGCTGCGCGCCTCCCGCCGGGAGGACCGGAAGCGAGTCCCACAGTACTCGTCGCCCCTGCGATGCCCGCTGATGCGGTAGCTGCGAGGGCGGACGTACGGGAATCTTCCGGGAAGCGTGGGCGGGGCCTCGGCCCGGCGCTTGACGGCCGTACGCGGCCCCGGAGCAGGAGCCTCCTGGAGAGTTGTCCAAGGGTTCACTGCGAGCGGGAGTGCGACACGCCCGACCGCGTGGGTCGGGCGAGAGGCCAATCGAGCGCCGTAGTGGCAAGACGACAGACAAGGACTACGAAGTAGCCATGGCGGGACAGAAGATCCGCATCCGGCTCAAGGCCTACGACCACGAGGTGATCGACTCCTCGGCGAAGAAGATCGTCGAGACCGTCACCCGTACTGGTGCGCAGGTCGCGGGCCCGGTGCCGCTGCCCACTGAGAAGAACGTGTACTGCGTCATCCGCTCGCCGCACAAGTACAAGGACTCGCGCGAGCACTTCGAGATGCGTACGCACAAGCGCCTGATCGACATCCTCGACCCCACCCCGAAGACGGTTGACTCGCTGATGCGTCTCGACCTGCCGGCCGGTGTCGACATCGAGATCAAGCTCTGAGAGGCGCACCGAAGATGGCTAAGCAGATTAAGGGCATCCTGGGCGAGAAGCTCGGCATGACCCAGGTCTGGGACGAGAACAACCGGATCGTTCCGGTGACCGTCGTCAAGGCCGGGCCCAATGTCGTGACCCAGGTCCACACCGCTGACACCACCGGCTACGACTCGGTGCAGATCGGCTTCGGCGAGATCGACCCGCGCAAGGTGAACAAGCCCCTCGCGGGCCACTTCACCAAGGCCGGCGTCACCCCCCGCCGCCACCTGGTCGAGCTGCGTACCGCGGACGCGTCCGAGTACACCCTGGGCCAGGAGATCACCGCTGAGGTGTTCGAGGCCGGTGTCAAGGTCGACGTGACCGGCACCAGCAAGGGCAAGGGCACCGCCGGTGTCATGAAGCGCCACGGCTTCAAGGGCCTGGGCGCCGGGCACGGCACGCAGCGCAAGCACCGCTCGCCCGGCTCGATCGGTGGCTGCGCCACCCCGGGCCGCGTGTTCAAGGGCCTCCGCATGGCGGGCCGCATGGGCAACGAGCGCGTGACCACCCAGAACCTGACCGTTCACGCCGTTGACGCGGAGAAGGGCCTGCTGCTCATCAAGGGCGCAATCCCTGGTCCGAACGGCGGCCTCGTCCTGGTCCGCACCGCGGCCAAGGGGGCCTGAAGCAATGAGCACCATTGACATCCTCTCGCCCGCGGGCGAGAAGGCCGGCTCCGTCGAGCTGCCTGCCGAGATCTTTGACGCCAAGGTCAGCATCCCGCTGATCCACCAGGTCGTCGTCGCCCAGCTGGCCGCTGCCCGCCAGGGCACCCACAAGGTGAAGACCCGTGGCGAGGTCCGCGGCGGCGGCAAGAAGCCGTACCGCCAGAAGGGCACCGGCCGCGCCCGTCAGGGCTCGACCCGTGCGCCGCAGTTCGCCGGTGGTGGCGTCGTGCACGGTCCCGTGCCGCGCGACTACTCGCAGCGGACCCCGAAGAAGATGAAGGCCGCCGCGCTCCGCGGTGCCCTCACCGACCGGGCCCGCCACAACCGCATCCACGTGGTCACCGGTGTGGTCGCGACCGAGCAGCCGTCCACCAAGGCTGTCCGTGAGCTGTTCGGCAAGATCAGCGAGCGCAAGAACGTCCTGCTGGTCGTCGAGCGCGACGACGAGCTGGCGATCAAGTCGGCTCGCAACCTTCCGACGGTGCACATCCTGGACGCGGGCCAGCTGAACACGTACGACGTGCTCGTCTCCGACGATGTGGTCTTCACCCAGGCCGCCTTCGAGCGCTTCGTGGCCGGTCCGGCCGCGTCCGCCAAGGCCGTCGCGTCCGAGGGCGAGCTCGAAGGGAGCGCCGCCTGATGAGCGAGCAGATTACGTCGAAGACGTTCACGGACCCCCGTGACGTGCTGCTGAAGCCGGTCATCTCGGAGAAGAGCTACAGCCTTCTCGACGAGAACAAGTACACGTTCATCGTGGCGCCGGGCTCCAACAAGACCCAGATCAAGCAGGCGGTCGAGTCCGTCTTCTCGGTCAAGGTCACCGCGGTCAACACGATCAACCGGCAGGGCAAGCGGAAGCGCACCCGCACCGGTTTCGGCAAGCGCAAGGACACCAAGCGCGCCGTCGTGACCCTGGCCGAGGGCAGCCGCATCGACATCTTCGGTGGTCCGGTCTCCTAACGGAGCATCGGATCGTCGATACGGACGAGGACGAAAGAAGCCATGGGCATCCGCAAGTACAAGCCGACGACCCCGGGCCGTCGTGGCGCCAGCGTCGCCGACTTTGTCGAGATCACGCGGTCCACGCCGGAGAAGTCGCTGGTTCGCCCCCTGCACAGCAAGGGCGGCCGTAACAACGCCGGTCGTGTCACCGCTCGCCACCAGGGTGGCGGCCACAAGCGCGCCTACCGCGTGATCGACTTCCGTCGGCACGACAAGGACGGCGTGCCGGCCAAGGTCGCGCACATCGAGTACGACCCCAACCGCACCGCGCGCATCGCGCTGCTCCACTACGTGGACGGCGAGAAGCGCTACATCCTGGCCCCGGCCAAGCTCCAGCAGGGCGACCGGGTCGAGAACGGCCCCGGCGCCGACATCAAGCCGGGCAACAACCTGCCGCTCCGCAACATCCCGGTGGGTACCGTCATCCACGCAGTGGAGCTGCGTCCCGGCGGCGGCGCCAAGATGGCCCGCTCCGCCGGTGCGTCGATCCAGCTGCTGGCCAAGGAGGGGCGCATGGCGCACCTCCGTATGCCCTCCGGCGAGATCCGCCTGGTCGACGTGCGCTGCCGCGCCACCGTCGGCGAGGTCGGCAACGCCGAGCAGTCGAACATCAACTGGGGCAAGGCCGGTCGTATGCGCTGGAAGGGCGTCCGCCCGACCGTGCGTGGTGTGGCCATGAACCCGATCGACCACCCGCACGGTGGTGGTGAGGGCAAGACCTCCGGTGGTCGCCACCCGGTCTCGCCGTGGGGCAAGCCCGAGGGCCGTACCCGTCGCCCGAACAAGGCCTCGGACAAGCTCATCGTGCGCCGCCGCAAGACCAACAAGAAGCGCTAGGAGCAGGTTAGATGCCGCGCAGTCTCAAGAAGGGGCCCTTCGTCGACGACCACCTGAGCAAGAAGGTGGACGCCCAGAACGAAGCCGGTACCCAGAACGTCATCAAGACCTGGTCCCGTCGCTCGATGATCGTGCCGGCCATGCTCGGCCACACGATCGCGGTGCACGACGGCCGCAAGCACGTCCCGGTGTTCGTCACCGAGTCGATGGTCGGCCACAAGCTCGGCGAGTTCGCGCCGACCCGCACCTTCCGCGGCCATGAGAAGGACGACCGCAAGTCGCGTCGTCGCTGATCTGCGGAACAAGCGAAGACTCGATGACTGACACCATCAACAAGGGGACAACCATGGAAGCCAGGGCCCAGGCGCGGTACATCCGCGTCACGCCCATGAAGGCCCGCCGCGTGGTGGACCTCATCCGTGGCATGAGTGCCACGGAGGCCCAGGCGGTCCTGCGTTTCGCTCCGCAGGCCGCGACCGTGCCGGTCGGCAAGGTGCTGGACAGCGCCATTGCCAACGCCGTGCACAACTACAACCACAACAACGTGGACGACCTCTTCATCTCCGAGGCCTACGTTGACGAGGGCCCGACCCTGAAGCGGTTCCGGCCGCGCGCCCAGGGCCGCGCCTACCGGATCCGCAAGCGGACCAGCCACATCACCGTGGTCGTCAGCAGCAAGGAAGGGACCCGGTAATGGGCCAGAAGGTTAACCCGCACGGGTTCCGGCTCGGCATCACCACGGACTTCAAGTCCCGGTGGTACGCCGACAAGCTGTACAAGGACTACGTCAAGGAAGACGTCGCCATCCGCCGGATGATGACGCAGGGCATGGAGCGGGCCGGCATCTCCAAGGTGGAGATCGAGCGCACCCGCGACCGCGTCCGCGTCGACATCCACACCGCCCGGCCGGGCATCGTCATCGGCCGTCGCGGCGCGGAGGCCGACCGCATCCGCGGCGACCTGGAGAAGCTCACCGGCAAGCAGGTGCAGCTGAACATCCTCGAGGTCAAGAACCCCGAGATCGACGCGCAGCTGGTCGCCCAGGGCGTCGCCGAGCAGCTCTCCTCCCGGGTGTCCTTCCGCCGTGCCATGCGCAAGGCGATGCAGGGCACCATGAAGTCGGGTGCCAAGGGCATCAAGATCCAGTGCTCCGGCCGTCTCGGCGGTGCCGAGATGTCCCGCTCGGAGTTCTACCGCGAGGGCCGGGTGCCGCTGCACACCCTTCGCGCGAACGTCGAGTACGGCTTCTTCGAGGCCAAGACCACCTTCGGCCGCATCGGCGTGAAGGTCTGGATCTACAAGGGCGACGTCAAGAACATCGCCGAGGTCCGTGCCGAGAACGCCGCTGCCCGCGCCGGCAACCGTCCGGCCCGTGGCGGCAGCGACCGCCCGGCGCGCGGCGGTCGCGGTGGCGAGCGTGGCGGTCGCGGCCGTCGTCCGCAGCAGGGTGCCGAGGGCCAGGCCCCGGTCTCCGCTGAGGCGCCGGCTGCCGAGGCCACCACATCCAACAACGCTGGAACGGAGGCCTGACCCAATGCTGATCCCTCGCAGGGTCAAGCACCGCAAGCAGCACCACCCCAAGCGGCGTGGCGCTGCCAAGGGCGGCACTGAGCTCGCGTTCGGCGAGTACGGCATCCAGGCCGTCACCCCGGCCTATGTGACGAACCGGCAGATCGAGTCCGCTCGTATCGCCATCACCCGTCACATCCGCCGTGGCGGCAAGGTCTGGATCAACATCTACCCGGACCGCCCGCTGACCAAGAAGCCTGCCGAGACCCGCATGGGTTCCGGTAAGGGTTCGCCGGAGTGGTGGGTTGCGAACGTTCACCCGGGACGGGTGATGTTCGAGCTGTCCTACCCGAACGAGAAGGTTGCCAAGGAGGCGCTGACCCGCGCCGCCCACAAGCTTCCGATGAAGTGCCGGATTGTCCGGCGCGAGGCAGGTGAGAGCTGATGTCGGCCGGCACCAAGGCTGCTGAGCTTCGCGGTCTGGCCGACGACGAGCTCGTCGGCAAGCTGCGCGAGGCCAAGGAGGAGCTGTTCAACCTCCGCTTCCAGGCGGCGACCGGGCAGCTCGAGAACCACGGCCGGCTCAAGGCCGTCCGGAAGGACATCGCGCGGATCTACACCCTGATGCGCGAGCGCGAGCTGGGCATCGAGACGGTGGAGAACGCCTGATGACTGAGAATGTGAACGAAACTGAGGCGCGCGGCTTCCGCAAGACCCGTGAGGGTCTGGTCGTCAGCGACAAGATGGACAAGACCGTCGTGGTCGCTGTCGAGGACCGCGTCAAGCACGCGCTCTACGGCAAGGTCATCCGCCGTACGAACAAGCTGAAGGCGCACGACGAGCAGAACGCTTGCGGCGTCGGCGACCGTGTCCTCCTCATGGAGACCCGGCCGCTGTCCGCGACGAAGCGCTGGCGCGTCGTCGAGATCCTCGAGAAGGCCAAGTAACGACCGTTGATTGGGCCGCGGCCTGTATGTGCACGGAGAGAGTCCGTGTGAGCAGCAGGCCGGCCCGGTCAGCGCGACGTTGACGATCAGGAGAAAGACGTGATCCAGCAGGAGTCGCGACTGCGAGTCGCCGACAACACGGGTGCCAAGGAGATTCTCTGCATCCGCGTTCTCGGTGGCTCCGGCCGGCGCTACGCGGGCATCGGGGACGTCATCGTGGCCACCGTCAAGGACGCGATCCCCGGTGGCAACGTGAAGAAGGGCGACGTCATCAAGGCGGTCGTCGTGCGGACCGTGAAGGAGCGCCGTCGTCCCGACGGTTCCTACATCCGCTTCGACGAGAACGCTGCCGTCATCCTCAAGAACGACGGTGACCCCCGTGGCACCCGCATCTTCGGCCCGGTGGGCCGTGAGCTGCGCGAGAAGAAGTTCATGAAGATCATCTCGCTCGCGCCGGAGGTGCTCTAACCGATGGCAGGCATGAAGATCAAGAAGGGTGACCTGGTCCAGGTCATCACCGGCAAGGACAAGGGCAAGCAGGGCAAGGTCATCCAGGCCTACCCGACCGAGCAGCGCGTCCTCGTCGAGGGTGTCAACCGGGTCAAGAAGCACACCAAGGTCGGCCAGACCGCCCGTGGTGCCCAGACCGGCGGCATCGTGACCACCGAGGCCCCCATCCACGTCAGCAACGTTCAGCTGGTCGTGGAGAAGGACGGCAAGAAGGTCGTCACCCGCGTCGGTTACCGCTTCGACGACGAGGGCAACAAGATCCGCGTTGCCAAGCGGACCGGTGAGGACATCTGATGAGCGAGACCACTGTCGAGAAGGTGCAGCCGCGCCTCAAGGAGCGGTACCGCGCTGAGATCAAGGGTCAGCTGCAGGAGCAGTTCTCCTACGACAACCCGATGCTGATCCCCGGCCTGGTCAAGGTCGTGGTCAACATGGGTGTCGGCGAGGCCGCCCGTGACAGCAAGCTGATCGAGGGCGCGATCCGCGACCTCACCGCGATCACCGGCCAGAAGCCGGCCGTGACCAAGGCCCGCAAGTCCATCGCGCAGTTCAAGCTGCGCGAGGGACAGCCGATCGGCACCCACGTCACCCTCCGGGGCGACCGCATGTGGGAGTTCGTGGACCGTCTGGTGTCGCTGGCGCTCCCGCGCATCCGCGACTTCCGCGGTCTGTCGCCGAAGCAGTTCGACGGCCGTGGCAACTACACGTTCGGTCTGACCGAGCAGGTCATGTTCCACGAGATCGACCAGGACAAGGTCGACCGCCAGCGGGGCATGGACATCACCGTGGTTACCACTGCCCAGACCGACGACGAGGGCCGGGCGCTGCTGCGCGCCCTGGGCTTCCCGTTCAAGGAGAACTGACCGTGGCGAAGAAGTCCCTCATCGCGAAGTCGGAGCGCAAGCCGAAGTTCGGCGTCCGTGGCTACACCCGCTGCCAGCGCTGTGGCCGCCCGCACTCCGTGTACCGCAAGTTCGGCCTCTGCCGTGTGTGCCTTCGTGAGATGGCGCACCGCGGCGAGCTGCCGGGCGTGACCAAGAGTTCCTGGTAGCACCCAGGGTCCGGTCCCACCTCGTTTTGGGGCTGTGTTGCACAGTCCCGTAAGGTGGTGGGGCCGGGCCCCTGCTGCCCGGAATTGTCTTACTACACCGCAGGTCCCTGCCGCGCCTGGTGTGCCCTTTCGGGGCCGTAGCGCGCTGTCGGAAACCGCGGTGAGAGAGGCCTAAGGCCATCATGACCATGACCGACCCGATCGCAGACATGCTGACGCGTCTGCGGAACGCGAACTCGGCTTACCACGACAGCGTGGCGATGCCGGCGAGCAAGATCAAGGCCCACATCGCCGAGATCCTCCAGCAGGAGGGTTACATCTCCGGCTGGAAGGTCGAGGAGCCGCAGGAGAACGAGGTCGGCAAGAAGCTGACCATCGAGCTCAAGTTCGGCCCCAACCGTGAGCGCTCGATCGCCGGTATCAAGCGCATCAGCAAGCCGGGCCTGCGGGTCTACGCAAAGTCCACCAACCTGCCGAAGGTCCTCGGCGGCCTGGGTGTCGCGATCATCTCGACGTCCCAGGGCCTCCTGACCGGCCAGCAGGCCGCCAAGAAGGGTGTGGGCGGGGAAGTCCTCGCCTACGTCTGGTAACTCGGGAAACGGAGGTATAGCCATGTCGCGTATTGGACGGCTGCCCATCTCGGTTCCCGCCGGCGTGGACGTCACCATCGATGGCCGGACGGTCTCGGTGAAGGGCCCCAAGGGTTCCCTCTCCCACACCGTCGCTGCGCCGATCGAGATCGGCAAGGGCGAGGACGGCAGCCTGGTCGTCTCGCGTCCGAACGACGAGCGTCAGTCGAAGGCCCTGCACGGCCTGACTCGCACGCTGGTGGCGAACATGATCACCGGCGTGACCGCGGGCTACCGCAAGTCGCTCGAAATCAGCGGTGTCGGTTACCGCGTGGCCGCGAAGGGCTCCTCGATGGAGTTCTCCCTGGGCTACAGCCACCCGATCCTGGTCGATGCCCCCGACGGCATCTCCTTCCAGGTCGAGTCGCCCACCAAGTTCCACGTGGACGGCATCGACAAGCAGAAGGTCGGCGAGGTCGCCGCGAAGATCCGCAAGCTGCGTAAGCCCGACCCGTACAAGGCCAAGGGCGTCAAGTACGCAGGCGAGGTCATCCGCCGCAAGGTCGGAAAGGCTGGTAAGTAAGCCATGGCAGTCGGTGTGAAGATCGGCAAGGGCAACGCCTACAAGGGTGCCGCCCGCAAGCGCCGTGCCATCCGCGTTCGCAAGCGCGTCGTCGGCAGCGAGGTGCGTCCGCGCCTCGTCGTGACCCGCTCGAACCGGCACATGGTCGCGCAGGTCATCGACGACGCCAAGGGCCACACGCTGGCCTCGGCGTCCACCCTCGACGTGTCGATCCGCGGCAACGAGGGCGACAAGACCGACCAGGCCAAGCAGGTCGGCGCACTGGTCGCCGAGCGTGCCAAGGCCGCCGGTATCGAGCAGGTCGTCTTCGACCGCGCGGGCAACCGCTACGCCGGCCGCATCGCGGCCCTGGCGGACGCGGCCCGTGAGGCCGGGCTCGACTTCTGAGCCGTTCGTCGCAAGCAGCGGACGTAAACGAGAGAGGTAATTCCAATGGCTGGACCCCAGCGCCGCGGTGGCGGCGCCGGTGGCGGCGAGCGGCGTGACCGTAAGCGGGACGGTCGGGACGGTGGCCAGGCCGCCGAGAAGACCGCCTACGTGGAGCGTGTCGTCGCGATCAACCGCGTCGCCAAGGTAGTCAAGGGTGGTCGTCGCTTCAGCTTCACCGCGCTGGTCGTGGTGGGCGACGGTGACGGCACCGTGGGTGTCGGCTACGGCAAGGCCAAGGAGGTGCCGGCCGCCATCGCCAAGGGTGTTGAGGAGGCCAAGAAGCACTTCTTCAAGGTCCCCCGTATCCAGGGCACCATCCCGCACCCGATCCAGGGTGAGAAGGCCGCGGGCGTCGTGCTGCTGAAGCCGGCTTCCCCCGGTACCGGCGTTATCGCCGGTGGCCCGGTGCGCGCCGTTCTGGAGTGCGCCGGCGTCCACGACATCCTGTCGAAGTCGCTCGGCTCCGACAACGCGATCAACATCGTGCACGCCACGGTGGCGGCTCTGAAGGGGCTCGTCCGCCCCGAGGAGATCGCCGCCCGCCGTGGGCTGCCGCTTGAGGACGTGGCTCCCGCCGCACTGCTGCGGGCGCGCGCTGCGGGGGCGAGTGCCTGATGGCTCGCCTGAAGATCACGCAGACCAAGTCCTACATCGGCAGCAAGCAGAACCACCGCGAGACGCTGCGCTCGCTGGGTCTCAAGCGCATGCACGATGTGGTCGTGAAGGAGGACCGTCCCGAGATCCGCGGGATGGCCCAGACCGTGCGTCACCTCGTCACGGTCGAGGAGGTGGACTGACATGGGCGACAACCCGATCAAGATCCACAACCTGCGGCCCGCCCCGGGCGCCAAGACCGCCAAGACCCGCGTGGGTCGTGGTGAGGCGTCCAAGGGTAAGACCGCTGGTCGTGGCACCAAGGGCACCAAGGCCCGCTACCAGGTTCCGCAGCGCTTCGAGGGTGGCCAGATGCCCCTCCACATGCGCCTGCCGAAGCTGAAGGGCTTCAAGAACCCGTTCAAGGTCGAGTTCCAGGTGGTCAACCTGGACAAGCTCGCGGCTCTCTACCCGCAGGGTGGCGAGGTCACCGTGGCCGACCTGGTGGCCAAGGGCGCGGTTCGCAAGAACCAGCTCGTCAAGGTGCTCGGCACCGGCGAGATCTCGGTGGCGCTCCAGGTGACGGTGGACGCCGTCTCCGGCGCCGCCAAGGAGAAGATCGCCGCTGCCGGCGGCACCGTCACCGAGCTCATCTGAGCCCGGCTCCGACGACGGCGGGCCCCGTCGTCCCCCTCTGGGGGACGACGGGGCCCGCTGCATGTCGACGCCCTCGGCGCAGGCCGATCGCCGCGCAACCGGGGGCATTCCTTGCTCCAATCCGAGGCGAACGAGCCATTGGCGCCTGCAATGGCTTCAGCCAGGTGGCCGAGCACTGTTAGAGTCCCTGAGGTCACCTTGTGCACTGCCTCAGGTTCGCCCGGGCAGCATCGCAGGGGCCGCGCTCCACACAGGGTCCCACCGGCCCGCGTCAACCCCATCAGGACCGACCCTTCCGCCGACGACGCGCGGGAGGCGCAGGAGGCACCGTGCTCAGTGCGTTCGCGCGGGCGTTCAAGACGCCCGACCTGCGCAAGAAGCTGCTGTTCACGCTGGGCATCATGGTGCTGTTCCGGCTCGGGGCACATGTCCCGATCCCCGGAGTCAGCTTCCAGAACGTCCAGACCTGCATCGACGAGAGCAAGGGCACCCAGGGCCTCTTCGGCCTGGTGAACCTGTTCAGCGGTGGCGCGCTGCTCCAGCTGACCATCTTCGCCCTCGGCATCATGCCGTACATCACCGCCTCGATCATCCTTCAGCTGCTCACCGTGGTGATCCCACGGCTTGAGGCGCTGAAGAAGGAGGGTCAGGCCGGTACCGCGAAGATCACCCAGTACACCCGGTACCTGACCATCGCGCTCGCCGTGCTCCAGGGCACCGGCATCGTCGCGACGGCCTCCAGCGGCGCCCTCTTCAGCGGCTGCTCGGTCGGCCACCTGATCGTCCCGGACACCTCGGTCTTCCGGGTCGCGGTCATGGTCATCACGATGACCGCCGGCACCACCGTGATCATGTGGCTGGGCGAGCTCATCACCGACCGGGGCATCGGCAACGGCATGTCCATCCTGATCTTCACCTCGATCGCGGCCGGCTTCCCGACCTCGCTCTGGGCGATCAAGCTTCAGGGCAAGATCGGCGGCGGCTGGGTGGAGTTCCTCAGCGTCATCGCCATCGGCCTGGTCGTGGTCGCGCTGGTCATCTTCGTCGAGCAGGCCCAGCGCCGGATTCCGGTGCAGTACGCCAAGCGCATGATCGGACGCCGCGCCTTCGGCGGTACGTCCACCTACATCCCGCTCAAGGTGAACCAGGCGGGTGTGATCCCCGTCATCTTCGCCTCGTCGCTGCTCTACATCCCGTCGCTGGTGGTCCAGCTGACCGGAAGCAACGCCGGCTGGGCGGTCTGGGTCCGGGAGAACTTCGTCCGCGGTGACCACCCGATTTACATGGCGATCTACTTCATCCTGATCGTCTTCTTCGCCTTCTTCTACGTCGCGATCTCCTTCAACCCCGAGGAAGTCGCCGACAACATGAAGAAGTATGGTGGTTTCATCCCGGGTATCCGGGCCGGCCGCCCCACGGCGGAGTACCTGAACTATGTCCTCACCAGGATCACCTGGCCGGGTTCCCTCTATCTGGGCGTCATCGCGCTGATCCCGATGATCGCTCTGGTGGCGTTCAAGGCCAACCAGAACTTCCCGTTCGGCGGCACCAGCATCCTCATCGTCGTCGGTGTCGGCCTCGAAACTGTCAAGCAGATCGAGAGCCAGCTCCAGCAGCGTAACTACGAAGGGTTCCTCCGCTGATGCGAATCGTCCTCGTCGGACCGCCAGGCGCTGGGAAGGGGACTCAGGCCCACCTCCTGGCCAAGACCCTCTCGATCCCGCACATCTCTACCGGAGACCTGTTCCGCGCCAACATCAGCCAGAGCACCCCGCTGGGGCTTGAGGCCAAGGCGTACATGGACGCAGGCAAGCTGGTACCGGACGAGATCACCATCGGGATGGCCAAGGACCGGATGATGCAGCCGGACGCCGCCAAAGGGTTCCTGCTGGACGGCTTCCCGCGCAACCTCGGCCAGGCCAAGGCGCTGGACGAGATCCTTGCCGAGAACGGCATAGCGCTGGACGGCGTGCTCGACCTGGAGGTCTCCGAGGACGAGGTCGTCCGGCGGATCGCCGGACGCCGGCTCTGCCGCAACAACGGCAGCCATGTCTTCCACGTGGACTACAACCAGCCGGCCACCCCGGGCGTCTGCGACGAGTGCGGCGGCGAGCTGTACCAGCGCACGGACGACACCGAAGAGGCCGTCCGGGTCCGCCTGGAGGAGTACCACACCAAGACCGAGCCCATCATCGGCTACTACGCCGACCAGGGCCTGCTGGTGACCATCCCGGCGCTGGGCAAGGTGTCCGAGGTGACGGAGCGCGCCATCGAGGCGCTCCGCGGATAGCAGAGGCAGTCGCACACGCCGGGCCGTGGCAGCGCCGCAAGGGGCAGCCACGGCCCCCGTGTGTACCGGCCCGCCGAGGCCGTACCGTGGAGGGGAAACGGCGGGACGGCTTATATGGAGAACGCGCAGTGGTGCTGGGAAGGCGAGAGCGCATGGTAGAGATCAAGACCCCCGAGCAGATCGCCAAGATGCGTGAGGCCGGGCTGGTCGTCGCCGAGGCGCTCAAGGCGTGCCGGGAGGGGGCCGTTCCGGGGGCCACCACCGGGGAGCTGGACGCGATCGCCGCCAAGGTGATCGCCGACCACGGCGCCACCTCGAACTTCCTCGGCTACCACGGCTTCACCGGCACCATCTGTGCCTCGGTGAACGATGTGGTGGTGCATGGCATCCCCGGCGACCTGGAGCTGAAGTCGGGCGACCTGATCTCCATCGACTGCGGGGCGATCGTCGACGGCTGGCACGGCGATGCCGCGATCACCGTGCTGGTCGGCGAGGGCCACGGCCCGGAGCTGCACGAGCTCAGCCGGGTCACCGAGGCGTCGATGTGGGCCGGTATCGCGGCGGTGAAGAAGGGCAACCGGTTGCAGGACGTCAGCCGCGCCATCGAGTCCACCATCCGCCGCCAGCCGCTGCCGCCCAAGGGCAAGTACGGGATCATCGAGGACTACGGCGGCCATGGCATCGGCACGGCCATGCACATGGACCCGCACCTGCTGAACTACGTGGACCGCGGCCGAGGTCGCGGGCCCAAGCTGGTGCCCGGCTTCTGCATCGCCATCGAGCCCATGGTCAGCCTCGGCACGCCGCACACCCACGTCCTGGAGGACGAGTGGACGGTGAAGACCAATGACTCTACCTGGGCCGCCCACTGGGAGCACTCGGTGGCGCTGACCGAGCAGGGCCCGCTGGTGCTCACCGCCTTCGACGGCGGCCGGGCGAAGCTGGCCGAGCTGGGGATCACCGCCGCTCCAGACCCGCTGGGCTGAGCCGGGCGGAGGTGGGGTCGGTTTCGCGTTTGATTGCCCGCTGAAGTAGACTGACGCGTCGGCTCATTCTGGCTTCGGCGTGCCCGGGTCCGGATCAGCCGATCATGGTAGTGAAGTATCACGGTAGTCGAGCATTACGGTAGTCGAGCCCGGAAGGCGATCAGCGAACCTTATGCCCAAGAAGCAAGGGGCCATCGAGATCGAGGGCACCGTCATCGAGTCTCTGCCGAACGCGATGTTCAAGGTGGAGCTCCAGAACGGGCACAAGGTCCTCGCGCACATCAGCGGCAAGATGCGGATGCACTACATCCGTATCCTCCCGGACGACCGTGTTGTCGTCGAGCTCAGCCCGTACGACCTCACCCGCGGTCGCATCGTCTACCGCTACAAGTAACACCCGACAGATCTCGCGCTGTGATGGCCGTACTGCAAGCAGTGCGGCCCTCTCGTGGCGCACGACCCGGAGAACCTGAATCCCATGAAGGTCAAGCCGAGCGTCAAGAAGATCTGCGACAAGTGCAAGGTGATCCGCCGCCACGGCCGGGTCATGGTGATCTGCGAGAACCTGCGCCACAAGCAGCGTCAGGGCTGATCATCCCCCTGCGGCACAAGTCGTAACTCTTCGCGCGACGCGAATTTTTCCCACGTGATGCCCGCCCCCGCAAGGGGGCGCCACCCCCGGCGGAGGCCGGGGTCCCCCGCGTGAGCGGTGGAACACGGCATCGCGCCAAACCTCCGAAAAAGCACAGGAGCCAATTCATGGCACGCCTTGTCGGCGTCGACCTCCCCCGCGAGAAGCGGATCGAGATCGCCCTCACCTACATCTACGGCATCGGCCGTACCCGCGCCCAGCAGACCCTGGCCGAGACCGGTGTGAACCCGGACGTCCGCGTCCGCGACATCGCCGAGGACGACCTGGTCAAGCTCCGCGACTGGATCGAGGCCAACTACAAGATCGAGGGCGACCTCCGCCGCGAGGTCCAGGCCGACATCCGCCGCAAGGTCGAGATCGGCTGCTACGAGGGTCTGCGTCACCGCCGCGGCCTCCCGGTCCACGGCCAGCGCACCCACACCAACGCCCGTACCCGCAAGGGTCCGCGTCGCGCCATCGCCGGCAAGAAGAAGCCGGGCAAGAAGTAGTCCGCTCCCAGAACCGGACTTCCCTCCGGCCCGCGGGTAGCGGACCGACCACCTCATCAGGAGATTCAGACTTATGCCTCCGAAGGGCCGTCAGGCTGCGGGCGCCAAGAAGGTGCGCCGCAAGGAGAAGAAGAACGTCGCTCACGGGCACGCCCACATCAAGAGCACGTTCAACAACACGATCGTCTCGATCACCGACCCGACCGGCAACGTGATCTCGTGGGCGTCCGCCGGCCACGTCGGCTTCAAGGGGTCCCGCAAGTCCACCCCGTTCGCCGCCCAGATGGCTGCCGAGGCCGCTGCCCGCCGCGCCCAGGAGCACGGCATGCGCAAGGTCGACGTCTTCGTCAAGGGCCCCGGCTCCGGCCGTGAGACCGCGATCCGCTCGCTCCAGGCCACCGGCCTGGAGGTGGGCTCGATCCAGGACGTCACCCCCACCCCGCACAACGGCTGCCGCCCCCCCAAGCGCCGCCGCGTCTGACGCTTTTCCCCCGCGAGCCCGCCGGGCGCTCCTGGCCCGACGCCGACGCGTCCGGCGGGCTCGCGGACCTGCTTGACCTCGTGCGGGCTCCCGTTCACCCGGGAGCCCGTACGCTTGAGTCCATCGGCATCAAATAGCGGGTGCCGAAGACAACTGGAGGAACACCTCTCATGCTGATCGCTCAGCGCCCCTCGTTGACCGAAGAGGTCGTCGACGAATTCCGCTCCCGGTTTGTGATCGAGCCGCTGGAGCCGGGCTTCGGCTACACCCTCGGCAACTCGCTCCGCCGCACGCTCCTCTCCTCGATCCCGGGTGCCGCTGTCACCTCCATCCGGATCGACGGCGTCCTGCACGAGTTCACCACCGTGCCGGGGGTCAAGGAGGACGTCACCGACCTCATCCTCAACATCAAGCAGCTGGTCGTCTCCTCGGAGCACGACGAGCCGGTCGTGATGTACCTGCGCAAGCAGGGCCCGGGTGTGGTCACCGCCGCCGACATCGCGCCGCCGGCCGGTGTCGAGGTGCACAACCCCGACCTGGTCCTGGCCACGCTCAACGGCAAGGGCAAGCTGGAGATGGAGCTGACCGTCGAGCGCGGTCGCGGCTATGTCTCCGCCGTGCAGAACAAGCAGTCCGGCCAGGAGATCGGCCGTATCCCGGTCGACTCGATCTACTCGCCGGTGCTCAAGGTCACCTACAAGGTCGAGGCGACCCGTGTCGAGCAGCGCACCGACTTCGACAAGCTGATCGTCGACGTCGAGACCAAGCCCGCCATGCGCCCCCGTGACGCCATGGCCTCGGCCGGCAAGACCCTGGTCGAGCTGTTCGGTCTCGCCCGCGAGCTGAATGTCGACGCCGAGGGCATCGACATGGGCCCGTCCCCCACGGACGCCGCCCTGGCCGCCGATCTGGCACTGCCGATCGAGGAGCTGGAGCTGACCGTCCGCTCCTACAACTGCCTCAAGCGCGAGGGCATCCACACCGTGGGTGAGCTCGTCGCCCGCTCGGAGGCCGACCTGCTCGACATCCGCAACTTCGGTGCGAAGTCGATCGACGAGGTCAAGGCGAAGCTGGCCGGCATGGGCCTGGCCCTCAAGGACAGCCCGCCCGGATTCGACCCGACCGCCGCTGCCGACGCGTTCGGCGCCGACGACCTGGACGACTCCGGCTACGCGGAGACCGAGCAGTACTGAGCAGTCCCGGGCAGTACTGAGTAGTACCCCTGTAGAGCCAAGTCCTGCGGGCACCGTGCCCGCAGGCCCTCTCCGGTACCTGACACGGCCGGAGCAGGAGATATGAGGAGAGAATCCCCATGCCGCGTCCCACCAAGGGAGCCCGCCTCGGCGGCGGTCCGTCGCACGAGCGCCTGCTGCTGGCCGGTCTGGCCCGCGAGCTGTTCCAGTACGGCCGCATCACCACCACCGAGGCCAAGGCCCGCCGCCTGCGCCCGGTGGCGGAGAAGCTGATCACCAAGGCGAAGAAGGGCGACCTGCACAACCGTCGCCTGGTGCGTCAGACCATCACCGACGTGTCGGTGCTGCACACCCTCTTCACCGAGATCGCGCCGCGCTACGAGAACCGCCCCGGCGGTTACACCCGCATCACCAAGATCGGTCCCCGTCGCGGCGACAACGCCCCGATGGCCGTGATCGAGCTGGTGGAGGCCCTCACCGTCGCGCAGAACGCCGTCGGCGAGGCCGAGGCCGCCACCAAGCGGGCCGTCAAGGAGGCCGACGAGGCCAAGGCCACCGAGGCCCCCGCGGCCGACGCTGCCGAGACCGAGGCCGCCGAGGCCCCGGCCGAGGAGTCCAAGGACGCCTGAGCCCGCTTCCAGGGTTCCCGAGGCCCGTTCTCCCCGTCAGGGGGGAGCGGGCCTCTCCGCCGTATCAGGGCCGTATCAGGGCCGTATCAGGGCCGTGTCAGGGGAGGTTCGAGCTGTGGTTGACGAGTGCGCCGAGAGGCCGGTGCTGGACGGTCCCGCCGAGGGGTCGGTACGGGTCCGGCTGGACCTGGCGTACGACGGGGCGGAGTTCTCCGGCTGGGCGCGGCAGCCCGGCCGGCGGACCGTGCAGGGTGAGCTGGAGGAGGCCCTGCGCACCGTGCTCCGCACCGGCCTGCCGGTGGAGCTGACGGTGGCCGGCCGCACCGACGCCGGGGTGCACGCACGCGGTCAGGTCGCCCATGTGGACCTGCCCGCCGAGCTGTGGGCCGCGCACCGGGAGAAGCTGGGCCGCCGACTGGCCGGGCGGCTGCCGGCGGATGTCCGGGTCTGGTCGCTGGGCGAGGCGCCGCACGGCTTCGACGCGCGCTTCGCGGCGATCTGGCGCCGGTACGCCTACCGGGTCAGCGACCACCCGGGCGGGGTGGACCCGCTGCGGCGCGGGCATGTGCTCTGGCACGACCGGCCGCTGGACGTCGCCGCCATGAACGAGGCGGCCAGGCTGCTGCTGGGCGAGCACGACTTCGCCGCGTACTGCAAGAAGCGGGAGGGCGCCACCACCGTACGCACCCTGCTGGAGCTGGAGTGGGAGCGCACCACCGCCGACGCCATGGCCCATGGGGACGGCACCGGGCTGGTGGTGGCGACGGTGCGGGCCGATGCCTTCTGCCACAACATGGTGCGCGCCCTGGTCGGGGCGATGCTGCTGGTGGGCGACGGGCGGAGGCCGGTGGGCTTCCCCGGGGAGGTGCTGGCCGGACGGGTGCGCAACTCCGCGGTGAATGTGGTGCGCCCGCACGGCCTGACCCTGGAGGAGGTCGGCTACCCGGCCGATGAGCTGCTGCTGGAGCGGAACCGCACCGCCCGCCGGATGCGCACCCTCCCGGGGGTGCCGGTCAGTCCGCCGGGACGGTGACCACAGGCTGGGCGGCTGTCACCCGGCCGCGCTGGAGCAGGGTGTTGCGGGCCAGCCTGTCGATGTCCCGGGTGGCCTGCTTCACGGCCTTGTCGTTCTTGGCCACCGGCTTGCCGTCGGTGAAGCCGCCGATGGTGAAGTACGCGTAGCGGCCGGCCGAGTTGGCGGTCGAGCGGCAGTAGACGCCTCGGCAGAACGGCCTGATGGTCCGGTACAGCGAGTAGATGTTGCCGGTGGCCTGCTTGACCGTGGCCTGCGACTGCTCGGGGGTGTCGAACTCCACGATGCCGACGGTCACCGCGATGCCCTGGGAGACATAGGTGGCGCGGTAGACGGCCCGGCACTTGTTGCGGGCCAGTACCTCGCCCAGGCCGCCCGATCCGGCCTTGGCGCAGTTGGCGGTGGCGTGCGGGCGGCCGTCCCGGTCGTAGGTGTGGCCGTCGATGGAGAGCCTGGCGTCGGGGAAGAGGGTGTTGACGTTGAGCGGGGCGGTGTCCTTCTCCTTGCTGCCGATGATCTCCAGCGGGTCCACCGGCGGCGGGGGCGGCGGCGTGGGGGAGGGGCTCGGCGCGGCGGAGGTGGAGACGGCGGACGGGACGGGGGAGGGGGCCGCCACCCCGTCCTTGTCCTGGGAGCCGAAGACGCCCAGCGCGGTCGCCGTGACCCCGCCGGCCACGACGGCGGCCAGCACGCCGCCGCCGACCATCAGCAGCCGCTTCTTCCGGCGGGCGGCGGCGTCGTTCCGCTCGGCCAGCGCGGCCCAGTCGGGCTCCTGGGGGTTGCGGGGCAGCGAACCGGGCGCGTTGTACTGCGGGGACGCGGCGTACGGGTTGGGCTGCTGGGGATAGCCCTGCTGCTGCGGATAGCCGTAGCCGCCGGGCTGGCCGGCGGACTGGGGTGGGAACGGCGGCTGGGCCTGACCGTACGGCTGCTGGCCGGGGACCGCGCGCTGCGGCAGGCCCTGAGGGGTCGTCCCGGCAGGGGTGGACGCCTGCGGGCCGCCGCCCTGCTGCGGCTTGCGCCGCCGCCCGCCGCCCTGCGGCTGTCCCTGCTGACCCGCCGGCTGCCCGTCCTGCGGCTGCTGCCCGCCCGGTCCCGGGGCAGCTCCCCACCCATCGCTCATGGGCCTGAATCCTAGGGCATGCGCTTTGGCCCTCCCATGGGCAGGTCCTCGACAAACGGCCGACGACCGGCGGAAAAGCGGTTGGGCGGAGCGGCGTCGGCAGCGGACAATCCGATGCCATGGGACACGTCGAGATCTCGCACCTGGAGTACTACCTGCCGGATGGGCGGGTGCTGTTCAACGATGTCTCCTTCCGGGTGGGGGAGGGTGCCGCGGTGGCGCTGGTCGGCGCCAACGGAGCGGGCAAGACCACCCTGCTGCGGCTGCTGGCGGGCGATGCGCAGCCGCACGGCGGCACCGTCACGGTCGGCGGCGGCCTGGGGGTGATGCGGCAGTTCGTGGGCACCACCGGCCGGGGCACCGACGGGCATGCGCTGCCCGCCGACGCCTCCGTACGGGACCTGCTGGTCTCCGTCGCCCCGCCGAGGATCAGGACCGCCGCCCGGGCGGTGGACGCGGCCGAGCTGGCGATGATGGCGCAGGACGACGAGCCGGCCCAGCTCGGCTACGCCCAGGCGCTGGCCGACTGGGCGGACGCCGGGGGCTATGAGTACGAGACCGACTGGGACGTCTGCACCACCGCCGCCCTGGGCGTCCCCTTCGAGCGGGCCCAGTGGCGGGGGCTGGGCACCCTCTCCGGCGGCGAGCAGAAGCGGCTGGTGCTGGAGGCCCTGCTGCGCGGCCCGGACGAGGTGCTGCTGCTGGACGAGCCGGACAACTATCTGGACGTCCCCGGCAAGCGGTGGCTGGAGGAGCAGCTGCGGGCCACCGGCAAGACGGTCCTCTATGTCTCGCACGACCGGGAGCTGCTGGCCCGTACCGCAAGCAAGATCATCAGCGTCGAGCCGGGCCCGGCGGGCAGCCGGGTCTGGGTGCACGGCGAGGGCTTCGCCTCCTACCACCAGGCCCGCAAGGAGCGCTTCGCCCGGCTGGAGGAGCTGCGGCGCCGCTGGGACGAGGAGCACGCCAAGCTCAAGCAGCTGGTGAACACGCTCAAGACCAAGGCGGCCTTCAACGACGGCCTGGCCTCCCGCTACCAGGCGGCGCAGACCCGGCTGCGGAAGTTCGAGGAGGCCGGTCCGCCGGAGGTGCCGCCGCGCGAGCAGCAGATCTCCATGCGGCTGAAGGGCGGCCGTACCGGGGTCCGCGCGGTCACCTGCGCGGGGCTGGAGCTGACCGGGCTGATGAAACCCTTCGACCTGGAGGTCTTCTACGGCGAGCGGGTCGCGGTGCTGGGCTCCAACGGCTCCGGCAAGTCGCACTTCCTGCGGCTGCTGGCCGGTGACGGCACGGTCCGGCACGGCGGTGAGTGGAAGCTGGGCGCCCGGGTGGTCCCCGGGCACTTCCGGCAGACGCACGCCCATCCGGAGCTGCTGGGCCGCACCCCGTGCGAGATCCTGGAGACCGAGCACGCCAGGGACCGGGGCCGGGCGATGTCCGCGCTGCGCCGCTATGAGCTGCACGGCCAGGCCGACCAGCGGTTCGAGTCGCTGTCGGGCGGGCAGCAGGCCCGGCTGATGATCCTGCGGCTGGAGCTGTCCGGGGTGACCGCGCTGCTGCTGGACGAGCCCACCGACAACCTGGACCTGGAGAGCGCGGAGGCGTTGCAGGAGGGGCTGGAGGCGTTCGACGGGACGGTGCTCTGCGTCACCCATGACCGCTGGTTCGCCCGCTCCTTCGACCGGTTCCTGGTCTTCGGGCAGGACGGGCGGGTACGGGAGGTGCCGGAGCCGGTCTGGGACGAGCAACGGGTCTCCCGGGAACGCTGACCCTCCACCGGACGGGTCGTTTTGACCCGTCCGGGTCCCGACCGGTATTCTGCGTCCTTGTTGTGCGTATTGGCTCGCTCTATCTCACGGTGAGAGGTCGGTACGCCGGTTCACCGGGCCGATGACCAGCGGGCCCACCCTGTTGCGTCCAGGGTGGTGCGTCCAGGCTGATCGTGATCGTCCGGGTGGCCCTGTCAGGACACACTCACTGAAAAGCGAAGGCTACGACCGTGCGTACGTACAGCCCTAAGCCCGGCGACGTCCAGCGTCAGTGGCACGTCATCGACGCGACCGACGTCGTGCTGGGCCGCCTGGCAACCCAGGCTGCAACTCTCCTCCGGGGTAAGCACAAGCCGGTGTACGCGCCGCACGTTGACACTGGTGACTTCGTCATCATCATCAACGCCGACAAGGTGCACCTCTCCGGCAACAAGCGGGAGCAGAAGCTGGCCTACCGCCACTCCGGCTACCCGGGCGGTCTCCGCTCGGTGCGCTATGGCGACCTCCTGGACAAGACTCCGGAGAAGGCCGTCGAGAAGGCCATCAAGGGCATGCTGCCGAAGAACTCCCTCGGCCGTCAGATGCTCTCCAAGCTCAAGGTGTACTCGGGCGACCAGCACCCGCACGCTGCCCAGCAGCCGGTGCCGTTCGAGATCACCCAGGTCGCGCAGTAATTCCGGCCACCAACCCCCAACTGAGTAGCAGGAGCTGAGGATCACCGTGGCCGAGACTGCCATCGAGACCCCCCTTGAGGTCGACGAGACCGTCGAGGAGAACTACACCACCGAGTCGCTGGCCTCCCGCTTCGGCGAGGCCCTTCCGGGCGTCGGCCTCGGCCGCCGCAAGGAGGCGATCGCCCGCGTGCGCATCGTCCCCGGCACCGGTGTGTGGAAGATCAACGGTCGCACCCTTGAGGAGTACTTCCCCAACAAGGTGCACCAGCAGATCGTCAACGAGCCCTTCAAGGTTCTTGAGATCGACGGCCGCTACGACGTGGTCGCCCGCATCAGCGGCGGCGGCGTCTCCGGCCAGGCCGGCGCGCTGCGCCTCGGCGTGGCCCGCGCGCTGAACGAGGCGGACGTGGACAACAACCGCGGCCCGCTGAAGAAGGCCGGCTTCCTGACCCGCGACGACCGCGCCGTCGAGCGTAAGAAGGCCGGTCTGAAGAAGGCCCGCAAGGCGCCCCAGTACAGCAAGCGGTAACAGCAGTACAGAAAGCTCTGAGCAGAAGCTTCGGCTTCCGCTTCGGCGCCGATGCCCCGGGGGCTCCCGCCCCCGGGGCGTCGTGCATCCTGAGCACCTGAGCAGCAGCGTCGGGCGCGGCACGACGCCCAATGGAGTAGTCGTACGGTATGCGGAACCCGGGTGCGGGCACGCTGACCAGCAGCGTGCGCCGCCGGTCCGGAGGGCGCTTCCGCACGGCGACAAGCCACGGAGGATGGATCAGTGGGACGACTCTTCGGCACGGACGGCGTACGTGGCGTCGCCAATGCGGACCTCACGGCCGAACTGGCCCTGGGACTGTCGGTGGCCGCCGCGCATGTGCTCGGTGACGCCGGGGCCTTCGAGGGCCACCGGCCGGTCGCGGTGGTCGGCCGCGACCCCCGGGCCTCGGGCGAGTTCCTGGAGGCGGCCGTCATCGCGGGCCTGGCCAGCTCCGGGGTGGACGTGCTGCGAGTCGGCGTGCTGCCGACCCCTGCGGTGGCGTACCTCACCGGCGCCCTCGGTGCGGACCTCGGCGTGATGCTGTCCGCCAGCCACAACCCGATGCCGGACAACGGCATCAAGTTCCTCGCCCGTGGCGGGCACAAGCTCGCCGACGAGATCGAGGACGCCATCGAGGAGCAGTACCGGAGCCACGCCGCCGACGGCTCCTGGCAGCGGCCCACCGGCGCGGCGGTCGGCCGGGTCCGCTCCTACGACGAGGGCTTCGACCAGTACATCGCCCACCTGGTGGCCGTGCTCCCCAACCGGCTGGACGGGCTGAGGGTCGTCATCGACGGCGCCCACGGCGCCGCCGCCAGGATCTCGCCCGAGGCGTTCGCGCGGGCCGGTGCCGAGGTCGTCCACACCCTGGGCGCCGAGCCCGACGGCCTCAACATCAACGACGGCGTCGGCTCCACCCACATCGAGAAGCTGCGCACCGCCGTGCTGGACCACCGCGCCGACCTGGGCCTGGCCCACGACGGCGACGCCGACCGCTGCCTGGCGGTGGACGCGGGGGGCAATGAGGTCGACGGTGACCAGATCCTCGCCATCCTGGCCATCGGCATGCGCGAGGCCGGCACGCTGCGGAAGAACACCGTGGTCGGCACCGTGATGTCCAACCTGGGCTTCAAGCTGGCGATGGAGCGCGAGTCCATCGACCTCGTGCAGACCGCCGTCGGCGACCGCTATGTGCTGGAGTCGATGAAGGAGAACGGCTACTCGCTCGGCGGCGAGCAGTCCGGCCATGTCATCCTGCTGGACCACGCCACCACCGGCGACGGCACCCTCACCGGCTTGATGCTGGCCGCCCGGGTCGCCGCCACCAAGCAGCCGCTCGCCGACCTGGCCTCGGTGATGACCCGGCTGCCGCAGGTGCTGATCAACGTCAAGGGCGTGGACCGCAGCCGGGTGCGCTCCAGCGAGGAGCTGGCCGCCGCCGTCGCCGCCGCCGAGGCCGAGCTGGGCTCCACCGGGCGGGTGCTGCTGCGCCCGTCGGGCACCGAGCCGCTGGTGCGGGTCATGGTCGAGGCCGCCGAGGCCGGACAGGCGCAGGCCGTCGCCGAGCGGCTGGCCGACGCGGTCCGCACCCACCTGGGCTGACCCCGACCGGACGCCGTCGTGGGAGGGCCCGCGCGACCGGCCCTCCCACGCGGTACGCCCGGTTCAGCCGGGTCAGCGCCCGCGAAGCCTGGCGCGAGGCCGCCGCAGACGGCCCGTCGACTCGCCGAGCGCCGCCAGGCACACCGCCCCCGCCGCCAGACCGGCCCTCGCCCACCACCGGTGGACCGGCGGCCAGTCGGCGGCGCCCGAAGCCGGGAACGGCGACCAGCGGTCGGGCAGCGGCGCCAAGCCGCCGGCCAGCAGCGGTGCGGTACGGGCGGCCCGGAGGGCCGGCGCCGGCAGCGCCGGGGCGACCCGCAGTGAGGTCATCCGCACGGCCCCTCCGACCCCGGAGCGGTTGTCGGCGCCTGCACTCCCGGATATCCGGGGAAATAGGCGGCCGAAGGTGGCTCAGAGCTTGCGCAGCCGGGCCCGGCGCACCTTGTGGTCCGGGCCCTTCTGGAGGACCAGGGTGGCCCGGCCCCGGGTGGGCAGCACGTTCTCCAGCAGGTTGGGCCGGTTGATGGTGCGCCAGACCGTGCGCCCGTACTCCAGGGCCTCCTCCTCCGGCACATCGGTGAAACGCCGGAAGTAGGACGATGGGTCCTGGAATGCCGTCTGCCGCAGCTTGCGGAAGCGGGAGAGGTACCAGTTCTCGATGTCGTCGGTGCGGGCGTCCACATAGATGGAGAAGTCGAAGTAGTCGGAGACCGCGAGCCGGGTGCGGCCGTCCTTGCCGGGCAGGGCGGGCTGGAGCACATTCAGCCCTTCCACGATCAGGATGTCGGGGCGGCGCACCGTCAGCCGCTCGCCCGGCACGATGTCGTACACCAGGTGCGAGTAGACCGGTGCCGTCACCTCGTCCTTGCCCGCCTTGACGTCGGCGACGAAGCGGGTGAGCGCCCGGCGGTCGTAGGACTCGGGGAAGCCCTTGCGGGCCATCAGACCGCGCCGCCGCAGCTCCGCGTTGGGCAGCAGAAAGCCGTCGGTGGTGACCAGTTCCACGCTGGGGTGCTCGGGCCAGCGCGCCAGCAGCGCCTGGAGCAGCCGCGCCGTGGTGGACTTGCCGACCGCGACCGAGCCCGCCACGCCGATCACAAACGGGGTGCGGGCGGCCTCGGTGTCCGGCCCGCCCATGAACTTGGGCGTGTCCAGGAAGGTGCCGACGGCGCCGCGCAGCTCCCGGGTGGCGTGGATGTAGAGGTTGAGCAGCCGGGAGAGCGGCAGGTAGACGTCGACCACCTCGTCGAGGTCCATGGCGTCGCCGAGGCCGCGCAGCCGTTCCACCTCCGCCGCGGTGAGCGGCAGCGGGGTGCGGTCCCGCAGCGCGCTCCACTGCGCGCGGTCGAGGTCCACGTACGGGGTCGGGGAGGGCGCCGGCGCGCTCTGCACGCGGGCATCGGTCATCAGCACGTGGTCCATTGTGGGCCGTGCGGTTGCCTGCGGTCCGTGTGGGTTCCGTCACTCTGGGGGCGCCCGGGTGGCCGACAGTCCGGTGTGATCAGTCGTACCGGTATGCCGGGCGCACCTTATGCTGGCGCTCATGTGCGGAATTGTTGGTTACGTGGGCGGGCAGCCCGCGCTTGACGTAGTGATCGCGGGTCTGAAGAGACTGGAGTATCGCGGGTACGACTCGGCGGGTGTCGCCGTGCAGACCGAGAGCGACGGCTCACTGGCCGTCGACAAGCGGGCGGGCAAGCTCGCCAACCTGGAGAAGTCCCTCGCGGACAGCCCGCTGCCCGGCGGCGCCACCGGCATCGGCCACACCCGCTGGGCCACCCATGGCGGTCCCACGGACGCCAACGCCCACCCCCACCTGGACGATGCGGGCCGGGTCGCGGTGGTCCACAACGGCATCATCGAGAACTTCGCCGCGCTGCGCGCCGAAATCGCCGAGCGCGGCCACCAGTTGCGCTCGGAGACCGACACCGAGGTCGTGGCGCACCTGCTCGCCGAGGAGTACGAGGGCGACCTGGCCGAGGCGATGCGCCGGGTCTGCCGCCGTCTGGACGGCGCCTTCACGCTGGTGGCCGTGCACGCGGACGCGCCCGGCGTGGTGGTCGGCGCCCGCCGCAACTCCCCGCTGGTGGTCGGCCGCGGCGAGGGCGAGAACTTCCTCGCCTCCGATGTCGCCGCCTTCATCGCCCACACCCGGGAGGCGGTCGAGCTCGGCCAGGACCAGGTCGTGGAGCTGCGCGCCGACTCGGTCACCGTGACCGACTTCGACGGCGCCCCGGCCGAGATCCGCGAGTACCACGTGGACTGGGACGCCTCCGCCGCCGAGAAGGGCGGCTACGACTACTTCATGCTCAAGGAGATCGCCGAGCAGCCCAAGGCGGTCGCCGACACCCTGCTCGGCCGGATCGGCACCGACGGGCGCCTCACCCTGGACGAGGTGCGCATCGAGGACCGGGTGCTGCGCGCGGTCGACAAGGTCGTGATCGTGGCCTGCGGCACCGCCTTCCACGCGGGCATGATCGCCAAGTACGCCATCGAGCACTGGACCCGGGTGCCCTGCGAGGTGGAGCTGGCCAGCGAGTTCCGCTACCGCGACCCGATCCTGGACCAGCAGACCCTGGTCATCGCCATCTCGCAGTCCGGCGAGACCATGGACACCCTGATGGCGCTGCGGCACGCCCGCGAGCAGGGCGCCAAGGTGCTGGCCATCTGCAACACCAACGGGTCGACCATCCCCCGTGAGTCCGACGCGGTGCTCTACACGCACGCCGGGCCCGAGGTCGCGGTGGCCTCCACCAAGGCGTTCCTGACCCAGCTGGTCGCCTGCTACCTGGTCGCCCTCTACCTGGGCCAGGTGCGCGGCACCAAGTGGGGCGACGAGATCAACGAGGTGATCCGGCAGCTGGCCGACGCCCCCCGGCAGGTGCAGCAGGTGCTGGGCACCATGGAGCCGGTGCGGGAGCTGGCCCGCTCGCTGGCGGGCGCCTCCTCGGTGCTCTTCCTCGGCCGCCACGTGGGCTACCCGGTGGCGCTGGAGGGCGCACTCAAGCTCAAGGAGCTGGCGTACATGCACGCCGAGGGGTTCGCGGCCGGCGAGCTGAAGCACGGCCCGATCGCGCTGATCGAGCCGGGCCTGCCGGTGGTCGTGGTGGTGCCCTCGCCGCGCGGCCGCTCGGTGCTGCACGACAAGATCGTCTCCAATATCCAGGAGATCCGCGCCCGTGGCGCCCGCACCATCGTGATCGCGGAGGAGGGCGACGAGGCGGTGGCCCCGTACGCCGACCACCTGATCCGCATCCCGGTCGCCCCGACGCTGCTCCAGCCGCTGGTCTCCACGGTGCCGCTCCAGGTCTTCGCCTGCGAGCTGGCGACCGCCAAGGGCCATGAGGTGGACCAGCCGCGCAACCTCGCCAAGTCGGTCACGGTGGAGTAGCCACCCGCTTCGTTCACCCGTTCGATGGCACGGCGTAGGCCGGGCCGCCCCGCTGGGCGGCCCGGCCTTTCGGCGTGCGCGCCTCCGGTTCGGACCCCTTCGGTGCGCGCGCACGGTCGCCCGGTGCGGAATGCTGTGGTCCAGAAGGGCGCGGACGGCGGATGCCGCCGCGGGAAGGAGCGGGCGGATGATCATAGGCGTGGGCATCGACGTCGCGGCGATCGACCGCTTCGGAGAGTCGCTGGAGCGCACCCCGAGGATGGCCGAGCGGCTCTTCACCGGGGCCGAGCTCTGGCTGCCGTCGGGGGAGCGGCGCTCCACGGCCTCGCTGGCGGTGCGGTTCGCCGCCAAGGAGGCGCTGGCCAAGGCGCTGGGGGCGCCGTCCGGACTCAACTGGCTGGACGCCGAGGTGCACAGCGAGCCGTCCGGGCGACCGGTGCTCAAGGTGGCGGGCACGGTGGCCGCCCGCGCTGCGGAGCTCGGGGTGACGGCCTGGCATGTGTCGCTCAGCCATGACGCGGGCGTAGCGTCGGCGGTGGTGATCGCCGAGGGGTGACTCTGCTCGGCGTCCGGCGGAGAGTCGCTGAGGGAGGCTCGGATGCGGTACGCGCACACGGTCGAGCGGGTGCGGGCGGCGGAGGCGGCGCTGATGGCGCGGCTGCCGCAGGGCGCGCTGATGCAGCGGGCGGCGGCGGGGCTGGCGGCGACCTGTGCGAGGGCGTTGTCGGACCTGCGGGGCAGTGTGTACGGCAGCAGGGTGGTGGTGCTGGCCGGCAGCGGGGACAACGGGGGTGACGCGCTGTATGCCGGCGCCCGGCTGGCCCGGCGCGGCGCCGGGGTGGCGGCGGTGCTGCTGACGCCGGAGAAGGCGCACCGGGGCGGGCTGGCGGCGCTGCGGGCGGCCGGTGGCACGGTGGTGCACGGCAGGGGGGAGGGGGAGCAGCGGATCGAGCGGGCCGATCTGGTGCTGGACGGGATCGTCGGCATCGGCGGCCAGGGCGGGCTGCGTCCGGAGGCGGTGCCGTTCGCGGCGGCGGCGCAGCGGGCGCGGGAGCGGGGCGGGGCGCTGGTGGTGGCCGTCGACCTGCCGAGCGGGGTCGACGCGGACACGGGGGAGGTGCACGGGGCCGCCGTACGGGCCGATGTGACGGTCACCTTCGGCACCCACAAGCCGGGGCTGCTGGTGGACCCGGGCGCGGAGTACGCGGGCGTGGTGCGGCTGGTGGACATCGGGCTGGGGCCCGAGCTGGGCGAGGGGCGGCCGGGGGGCCGGGCGGCCGTCGAGGCGTTGCAGCATGCCGATCTGGCGGCGCTGCTGCCGGTGCCCACGGCGGAGAGCGACAAGTACCGGCGGGGCGTGCTGGGGGTGGCGGCGGGTTCCGCGCGCTATCCGGGGGCGGCCGTGCTGGCGGTGGCGGGGGCGCTGCACGGCGGCGCGGGCGCGGTGCGGTACGCGGGCAGTGCGGCCGAGGAGGTGGTGCGGCGCTTCCCGGAGACGCTGGTGACCTCCGGCGGCCCGGCGCAGACCGGGCGGGTGCAGGCCTGGGTGGTGGGCCCGGGGCTGGGGGACGGGCCGGAGGCGCACCGGGCGCTGGACGAGGCGCTGGCCGACGACGTCCCGGTGCTGGTGGACGCGGACGGGCTGACCCTGCTGGCGCAGCGCGGCCCGGTCGCCCTGGAGGGCCGCCGGGCGCCCGTGCTGCTGACCCCGCACGCGGGCGAGGCGACGCGGCTGCTGGCCGCCGTGCACCGGGGTGAGCCCGCCGAGGAGGTGGCGCATGCCCGGCTGCGGCACGCCGTGCGGCTCGCCGAGGCGTACGGGGCGGTGGTGCTGCTCAAGGGGTCGACCACGGTGGTGGTGCCCGCCCCGGCCGAGTCGGCGCGGGTGCACTCCGCCCGGTACCGGGAGTGGCCGTCCTTCCCGGTGGCCGGCGGTACCCCCGTGCGGGTGAATCCGACCGGGACTCCCTGGCTGGCCACGGCCGGGAGCGGCGATGTGCTCTCGGGTATCACCGGGTCGCTGCTCGCCGCCGGGCTGGCCCCGGTGGACGCCGCCTCCGCCGCCGCCTATCTGCACGGCCTGGCCGCCCGTACGGCCGCCGCCGGCCGCTCCGGCACCGTCCCGGTGGCCGGTGCGGAGCCGCAGGGTGCGCCGGTCACCGCCCTGGAGGTCGCGGCGGCGGTCCGGGCCGCCTGGCGGAGCGTGCGCGCCGCCGGCTGACCCCCGGGCTGACCCGCAGGCAGTCTCCCGTGGTGGCTGGTTCCGGCCCATCGGCTGGATCACGTCTCCGTAACACATGCAACCGCAGCGGCCGATCCGATGGTCGTACCTGATGTGCGGGTGGGTACCCGCAGGCCCTCAGGGGGTGAGGCGCGTCGCGTCGTCGACGGGCGCGCAGGGGAGGCGGAGCATGCAGCACCAGCGGATACCAGGGTGGCGTCCACGCGCGGCGGCCCTCGGGCGGCGGACCGGGGTGGCGCTCGCCACCGTGGGCCTGGTGGCCCCGGTGTCGCTCTTCGTGGTCGGGGGTGAGGCCCAGGCGGCCTCGTCCTGTACCGGCAAGACCGGTCCGTACCAGCGCCAGGTGGAGTCCTACCTCAAGCTCAAGGCGGACGGCAGGCAGTCCGCGAAGGACTGCCGGGCGATCCAGAAGTTCCAGGTCAGATATGGGATCACCCCGCACATCGGCTACGCGGGCCCGGTCACCTGGAGCAAGATCCAGCAGCTGAAGGCCAGTGCGAACCCCAACGCGGCCGGCACATGCCCCACCAACAGGGGCCGGATCGCCTGCGTGGACCTCAAGCGCCAACTGCTCTGGGTGCAGAACGGCAAGAAGGTGGTCTACAGCCCGGTGAAGATCCGCTCCGGGCGCGACGGCTATGAGACCCGCCCCGGCCTCAAGCGGGTCTACTGGCGGAACAAGGACCACTGGTCGACGCTGTACAACGTCGCCATGCCGTACAGCCAGTTCTTCGACGGCGGGCAGGCTTTCCACGGGGTCTCCATCCCGATCTCCACGCCGCCCGGCTCGCACGGCTGCGTCAATATGACCAACAGCGACGCCAAGCGCCTGTGGGGCGTCCTCAAGCTGCACGACTACGTCTACGTCTGGGGCAAGCGCCCCGGCACCTGACCGCCGCCAGGCCGCAGGCCGCACCAGGCCGTCGCGGAGAGGCCGCGCAGCGCCCGCCCGGGCCGGATCCAGGGCGGGCGCTCTGCGTTGCCGCACCCACTCCGGGCAGGCCGTATCCGAGGGTTCTGGGAGACTTGCAGGCGATGAGAACAGCGATGCGTGCCGAAGCGACCGTGGACCTGGCGGCGCTGCGGGCCAATGTCGAATCCCTGCGGGCCCGCACGGGCCGATCCGCGGTGATGGCCGTGGTCAAGGCGGACGCCTACGGCCACGGCATGGTGCCCTGCGCCCGCGAGGCCCTGCTGGCGGGCGCGACCTGGCTCGGCACCGCCACCCCCGAGGAGGCGTTGGCGCTGCGGGCCGCCGGGATCGGCCCCGACCAGGCCCGGGTGCTCTGCTGGCTGTGGACGCCCGGCGGCCCCTGGGCCGAGGCGCTCCACGCCGACGTGGACATCTCCCTCAGCGCCCGCTGGGCGCTGGAGGAGCTGCTGGCCGCCGTCGACGCGACCGGCGTACCGGCGCGGGTCCACCTCAAGGCCGACACCGGCCTGGGACGCAACGGCTGCCAGCCGCACGACTGGCCCGACCTGGTCGCCGCCGCCCGCCGCGCCGAGGCCGCCGGGCAGCTGCGGATCGCCGGGATCTGGTCCCACTTCGCCGCCGCCGACGAGCCCGGCCACCCCTCGATCCAGGCCCAGTTGACCGCCTTCCGGGACGCCCTGGCCCACGCCGAGTCCCAGGGCGCCGCCCCCGAGGTGCGCCATCTGGCGAACTCGCCCGCCACCCTGCTGCTGCCCGAGTCGCACTACGACCTGGTCCGGCCGGGGCTGGCGATGTACGGGCTGTCGCCGGTCCCCGAGGTGGGCTCCCCGGCCGACTTCGGGCTCCGCCCGGTGATGACCCTGGAAGCGCGGCTGGCCTCGGTCAAGCGGGTGCCCGGCGGCCATGGCGTCAGCTACGGGCACCACTACACCACCCCCGGCGAGACCACCCTGGCCCTGGTGCCGCTCGGCTACGCCGACGGCATCCCGCGCCATGCGAGCAACGGCGGCCCGGTCCAGGTGGCCGGAAAGTGGCGTACGGTGGCCGGACGGGTCGCGATGGACCAGTTCGTGGTGGACCTGGGCGGAGACCGCGCCGAGGTCGGTGACGAGGCAGTGCTCTTCGGCCCCGGGGACCGTGGTGAGCCCACCGCCGAGGACTGGGCGCGGGCCTGCGGGACGATCTCCTACGAGATCGTCACCAGGATCGGGGTAAGAGTTCCGCGTAGGCATCTGCACGGGTGGGCCGGTGCCGAGGCCCGCGGGTAGGAGGTCACCCTCTGCTATGACTACCGAGGCAACCGAGGCCCAGGGATGAGCGGCGAGGCGGGCCGCGCGGCGGCCGGGGCGGCCGAGTCCGCGGCCCGGGCGGTCCAGGCGGTCGGCGAGGTCGCCGGGGCGACCGTGGACGGCCGGCTGCTCAGGGCCGGTCGCCGGGCGGGCGTCTTCGGCCTCTCGGTGGGCGTGGTCGCGGCGGGCGCCGCCGCCGGGGTCGCCCTGGAACGGCTCACCGTCGGCCGGACGATGCGGCTGCGCGCCCGCGCCGAACTGGACGCCGCCGCGCCGTTCGGCTCGCTGCGCGGGGTCTCCCGCCAGATCGCCGCCGAGGACGGCACCCGGCTCTATGTGGAACTCGACGGCCTCGCCCGGCCCGGCCGGGATACCGCAGCGATGGACCCGGCACCGGACTGCGACCCCGCTTCAAACCCCGTCGCCTCCGCCTCAGACCCCGCCTCAGCCGCCGCCTTCGCCGAGCCGCCCGGCGAGGACCCGGACGACGCCCTGATACGGCGCGGCTGGTTCGGCCGCCGCCGCCCGCAGCAGCGGATGCCGGCCTGTCCGGCCACCGCCCCCACCGGCGCCGACGGCACGCCCGGCGCCGCCCTGGGCGGGACCGCACCGCTCACCGTGGTCTTCTGCCACGGCTACTGCCTCAACCAGGACAGCTGGCACTTCCAGCGCGCCCGGCTCCGGGACGACACCCGCCTGGTCTTCTGGGACCAGCGCAGCCACGGCCGCTCCGAGCGCGGCCACTCGTACCAGTCCGGCGAGGCCGCCACCATCGACCAGCTCGGCGGCGACCTACGGGCCGTCCTGGACGCCGTGGCCCCCGAAGGGCCCCTGGTGCTGGTGGGCCACTCCATGGGCGGTATGACGATCATGGCGCTGGCCGACCAGGACCCGGACTACTTCAGCGACCGGGTCGCGGGGGTGGCCCTGATCGGCACCACCGCCGGCAACTGGCGTGAGGTCACCCTCGGGCTGCCCGCCTACGGCGCCAAGGTGCTGCACCGGTTCGCGCCGGGGGTGCTCAGGGTGCTGGGCCGCCAGGTGGAGCTGGTGGAGGCCACCCGGCGGGCGGGCAGCGAGCTGACGGCGGTGCTGTACCGCAAGTTCTCCTTCGGCAGCGGGGAGGTCGATCCGGCGGTCGCCCGCTTCGCCGAGCAGATGCTGGAGGCCACCCCCATCGATGTGGTCGCCGAGTTCTACCCGGCCTTCGGCCTGCACGACAAGACATCCGCGCTGGCCGCCATGGACGGCATCCCCACCCTGGTGCTGGCCGGTACCCGGGACCTGCTCACCCCGCCCGGCCACAGCGAGGCGATAGCCGAGGCGCTGCCCGGCGCCGAGCTGGTACTCGTCCCCGACGCGGGCCACCTGGTGATGCTGGAGCACCCGGAACTGGTCGGCGACCACCTGGCGGCGCTGCTGGAGCGCGCCGCCCGCCGCTGCGGAGCCCTGCCCTCCGACCTGCCCGACTGCGGCGAGGAGGGGTCCGCCGGCGACCTCGGCATGCGACCCTGAGAGCCGGACACCCGCACTCCGCCACGACCCGCACTCCGCCACGCCCACCCCGGAAGGACCGAGACAGACCCATGGGCTCGTACGCCACCCTCACCGTGCCCACCCCCGAGCTGATGCGGCGGCTGGGCCGCGACCTGGCCGCGCTGCTGCGCCCCGGCGACCTGGTGCTGCTCTCCGGGGAGCTGGGCGCCGGGAAGACCACGCTCACCCGGGGGCTGGGGGAGGGGCTGGGGGTGCGCGGCGCGGTCACCTCGCCCACCTTTGTGATCGCCCGGGTGCACCCCTCGCAGGTCGGCGGCCCGCCGCTGGTGCATGTGGACGCCTACCGGCTGGGCGGCGGCCTGGAGGAGATGGACGACCTCGACCTGGATGTCTCGCTGCCCGAGTCGGTGGTGGTCGTGGAGTGGGGCGAGGGCAAGGTGGAGGAGCTGTCCGAGGACCGGCTGGAGGTCCGCATCGAGCGCACCCTGGGCGGCGACGCCCCGGCCGCCGACGACGACTCCGACCCGCGCCGGGTGGTGCTCTGCGGCGTGGGGCGGCGCTGGGACGGTGCCGACCTGTCGATGCTGGACCGGTAGCGGCTGCTGCCGACGCGTTGCCGCCGACGCGTTGCCGACACGTTGTCGGCATGTTGTTGCGCTGCCGGGACCGGGCATGGTCACATGGAGTCTGCGGTGAGGTGTACCTAACTCCAGGAGGCGCCATGCCGAGCAGCACTCAGCAGGGCCGGTCCCCGGCCGACCCGTCCCAGCCACCGGCCGTCGGTTTCCGGGCCGTCCTGGCCGCCTGCGCGGCCGCCGCCGCAGTCTCCACCCCGCCCCCGGCCGGCGAACCGAGCGCAGCACCGGCCGCAGCCGAGGAACCGGCCGCGCCCGCCGCGCCGACCGGCCGGCCGCGCCTGCACCGGGCCGCCTAGGCGGTCAGCGCACCACCACGACCGTGCTCTGGAGCCCGGCGAAGTCCCAGAGCGCCTTGGCGTCCGCGCGGGTCTCCCGGATCCCGCCGGTCCGCTGCTTGGGGTCCGGCTTGGGTGTCGTCCCGTCCACCGCAGCGCTGAACCCGACCACCGTGCCGGAGACCCGGGCGAAGAGCACCACATGCTCGATCGGCCGCCCGTCGGAGCCGGTGAGCGCGGTGTCGCGGGCGAAGACCTGGTAGCTGCCCGGCTCCGGGTCGAGCGTGCTGGGCTGGACCGTGAAGGTGCGCACCACCTGCGGCTTGTGCGCCGGGTCCACCAGCCACACCCGGTCGGCGTCCAGCGAGTAGACCACCCGCTGCCCGCTGCCCGAGTCGGCGGGCAGTGCGGGCGTCCCCGGCCGCTTCACCGCCGAGGCCCCGGGCGACGCGGTGGTCGTCGCCGTCGGTGGCGGGGGTGAGGCCGGGGCGGCCTTGCGCTCGGTGCCGTTCGCCTGCACGGCGAGCGCGGCGACCACCGCCAGCGCCCCCAGGGTGAGGCCGGTGACGACCATCCCCGAACCGATCTTCGCCACGAGCACTCCTGCCTTCCGCTCTCTGTCGCCTCCCATCGTGCCAGCAGCCACTGGTTCCGCCTTCCCCCGGTCCGGGTGGTGGGCGGAACGGGTGGCCACCGGGCCGGCCCGGTGGCCGCGCGGGCCGGGGCGGCTGCCGGGCCCTAGGGCGGGCGCGCGGAACGTAGCATGGTGCACGAGACAGCAGACCCCACCACGGTTGTAGGTTCCCGTGCTCCTCCTCGCCTTCGACACCGCGACCCCCGCCGTCACCGCCGCCGTGCACGACGGGACGGCCGTGGTCGCCGAGTCCACCCGGATCGACGCCCGGCGCCACGGTGAGCTGCTGCTGCCGGTGATCGACCAGGTGCTGCGGGAAGCCGGTGCGGCCAAGGGCGACCTGACCGCCGTCGTGGTGGGCGTCGGCCCCGGCCCGTACACCGGGCTGCGGGTCGGCCTGGTCACCGCAGCGGCCCTCGGCCACGCCCTGGACCTCCCCGTACACGGCGTCTGCACCCTGGACGGGCTGGCGCACGCCGCCCGCGCGGACGGCCTGGCCGGGCCGTTCACCGCCGCCACCGACGCCCGCCGCAAGGAGGTCTACTGGGCCCGCTACGACGGGGACGGGGCGCGGATCTCCGGCCCGGACGTCGACCGGCCCGCCGACCTCGCCGAGCAGGTGGCCGGGCTGCCCGCCGTGGGCGCCGGGGCGCTGCTCTACCCGGATGCCTTCCCCCTCGCCCAGGGCCCCGAGCACGTCTCCGCCGGACATCTGGCGGCCGTGGCCGCCGAGCGGCTGGCGGCCGGTGCCGAGCTGCTGCCGCCCGTCCCGCTCTACCTGCGCCGCCCGGACGCCCAGGTGCCCGCCGGCTACAAGGCGGTGCTCCCGGCGTGAGCGGTGCGGACGGCGCCGTACTGCGGCCCATGCGCTGGTGGGACATCGAGCCGGTGCTGGAGCTGGAGCGGGTGCTCTTCCCCGAGGACGCCTGGTCGGCGGGCATGTTCTGGTCCGAACTCGCCGAGACCCGCCACCCGGGCGCCACCCGCCACTACACGGTGGCCGAGGACGGCACCGGCCGCATCGCCGGCTACGCCGGGCTGATGGCGGTCGGCGGCGAGGGCGATGTGCAGACCATCGCGGTGGCCCGCGAGCACTGGGGTACGGGGCTCGGCTCCCGGCTGCTCACCGAGCTGGTCCGGGAGGCGGGGAGGCGGGGCTGCGCCGACCTGCTGCTGGAGGTGCGGGTCGACAATCCGCGCGCCCAGCGGCTGTACGAGCGGTTCGGCTTCGAGCCGGTCGGGGTGCGCCGCAACTACTACCAGCCCGCCGGCGTGGACGCCCTGGTGATGCGCCTGGCGGACCCGGCCCGCGCCCCGCTGCCGGAAGCGACCGACGACATGCGAACGAGGACCGAGGGAGCGCAGCAGTGAGCGGTACCGGCAGCGGAGAAGGGCGCCCGGCGAGCGGCACCGGCAGGGGTGACGAGCCCCTGGTGCTGGGCATCGAGACCTCCTGCGACGAGACCGGCGTCGGCATCGTCCGTGGCACCACCCTGCTGGCCGACGCGGTGGCCTCCAGCGTCGACGAGCACGCCCGGTTCGGCGGCGTCGTCCCCGAGGTCGCCAGCCGGGCGCATCTGGAGGCCATGGTCCCCACCGTGCAGCGGGCGCTGGACCAGGCGGGGCTGAAGGCGAGCGACCTGGACGGCATCGCGGTGACCGCCGGGCCGGGCCTGGCCGGAGCGCTGCTGGTCGGGGTGTCGGCGGCCAAGGCGTACGCCTATGCGCTCGGCAAGCCGCTGTACGGCGTCAACCACCTGGCCTCGCACATCTGCGTCGACCAGCTGGAGCACGGCAGACTGCCCGAGCCCACCATGGCGCTGCTGGTCTCCGGCGGGCACTCCTCGCTGCTGCTCACCGAGGACATCACCAGCGACGTCCGGCCGCTGGGCGCCACCATCGACGATGCGGCGGGCGAGGCGTTCGACAAGGTGGCCCGGGTGCTCGGTCTGGGCTTCCCCGGCGGCCCGGTGGTGGACCGGATGGCGCGGGAGGGCGATCCGGAGGCGATCCGCTTCCCGCGCGGCCTCACCGGCCCCCGGGACGCGGAGTACGACTTCTCCTTCTCCGGCCTGAAGACGGCCGTGGCCCGCTGGGTGGAGCAGAAGCGGCGGGCGGGCGAGCAGGTGCCGGTGGCGGATGTCGCCGCGTCCTTCCAGGAGGCCGTCACCGATGTGCTGACCCGCAAGGCAGTCAAGGCGTGCCGGGCCAATGGCGTCGACCATCTGATGATCGGCGGCGGGGTGGCGGCCAACTCGCGGCTGCGGGCGATGGCGGAGGAGCGCTGCGAGCGGGCCGGTATCCGGCTGCGGGTGCCCCGGCCGGGGCTCTGCACCGACAACGGGGCCATGGTGGCCGCGCTCGGCGCCGAGATGGTGTGGCGGGGGCGCCCGGCGTCGGCCATCGACCTCTCCGCCGACTCCTCCCTCCCGGTCACCGATGTCTCGGTACCCGACACATCGCTCCCGGGCGGCTTGTCGCCCGACGCCCATGGCGCCGTCCACGCCCACGCCCACCGCGCCCTGGGGGGCCGGGCATGACCACCACCCTGATGTGGGAGGCGCGGGCGGCCGAGGGCCGTGGCGGGGTGCTGCTGGACTGGGTGCTGCGGTACGCCCTGCCCGAGCTCACCGCCTCGGCGGCCGGTCTGGAGCGGGCCGAGGTGTTCACCGCCGACCAGGACCGGGTGCTGGTGATCACCTGGTGGTCGGTCGCCCCCGGGGCGGCGCAGGAGCCCGAGAGCCGGACCCTGCCGGAGCTGCCGGACCCCCCGGCCGGACTACTCCGCAGGGACGCGCACCGCTGGCGGTTCCAACGGGTCGACACCTACCCTTGATCCGTATCTCTGGACAACCGTTCGCCCTCCTGTGGCGTCCTCACAGGGGCGATCGGACGAACCAGGGCGGTGATCATGCACGGCAGCAGCAGAACGGCCACCGGGCGGATGGCGGGCGCCGCAGTGCTGGCGGCGGCGCTGACCGCCTGCGCCACCGGAGCCCCGGGCCGCGCAGCGCCCACCGGCGGCGGCCCGGCACCCTCGGCCTCGCCCACCACGGCGGGTACGCCCGCCCGGCCCGACGCGGACGCCCAACGGCAGGCGGCGTACTGGCGGGCCTGGCACCTCACCCCGCTGAAGCCCGCCCCGAAGCCGCCCGCCGTGCCCCCGGTGAAGCTGGGCGGCCCCGGCCCGATCCCGGTCGTCAGCCGAATACCCACCCGGGACCGGGTGGTCTTCCTCACCATCGACGACGGCGCCGAGAAGGACCCCCGGTTCGTCCGCATGATGCGCGAGCTGAAGGTGCCGGTCACCATGTTCCTCACCGACGCCGCCATCCGCCCCGACTACGGCTACTTCACCCCGCTCCAGCGGCTCGGCAACACCATCCAGAACCACACCCTCACCCACCCCGACCTGCCCACCCTCGGCGCCGAGGCGCAGCGGGCCGAGATCTGCGGTCAGCAGCAGAAGCTCGCCAAGGAGTACGGCACGGCGCCGACGCTCTTCCGGCCGCCGTACGGGAACTACAACGCGGCGACGCTGGAGGCCGCCAAGTCGTGCGGGATCCGGGCGGTGGTGCTCTGGAAGGAGTCCATGCAGATCACCGACATGCAGTACCAGACCGCCGACCGGAAGCTGCGCCCCGGCGACATCGTGCTGGCCCACTTCCGAGGCCCGGCCGAGCTCAAGAACCACACCATGACCGAGATGTTCGGCAGTCTGCTCCACCGCATCCAGCAGCAGGGCTTCAGCGTCGGCCGGCTGGACGACTATCTGGGGCCTCCGCACTGATCAGCCGTCACATCTCTTGCGGATGATCACACTTCTCGAATGTCAGTTCCCCTGCGGGAGGGTGTCCCGCTAGGCTCCTGTCGCCACCGCCCCGGAGCGGACTCCGAGCGGGCCCGCGGGGATGCGGGCGTACCGGTGGCATCTTCCGCGTGCCGGCGCACGCGCTTTCGCCTGGGGGGCTCCTACGTGAATCACCGTCTGCGTCGCGCCTCCGTGGCGCTCGCCTCCGTGCTCGCGGTCTCCGCGGGCACGCTCTCCCTCACCGCCGGTGAGGCGGCAGCGGCCGGCTCATGGGCCGCCTCGGACGGCCGGCTGCTCGGTACCGACGGCAGCAACCTCTACCGCATCTCACCCGACGGCTCCGGCTCCCGCTACCTGCGCCAGGGCACCGCCCCGGCATGGTCGCCGGACGGCAGCCGCGCGGCCCTCGTCGACCCGTACCAGAGCAACGAACTGGTGACGATCCGTCAGGACGGCGCGTTCGAGCAGCGCATCACCCAGAAGAACGGCGGCGGCGCGGTCTCCGACCCGACCTTCTGGTACGGCGGCGACAGCGTCGTCTTCCGGACCGGCGGCCGGCTGCGCACCGCCGCCTCCGACGGCTCCACCTGGCCGCAGCCGCTCTTCGCCGCCAAGAAGGCCGGCTGCGACTCGCAGCCCAGCGGCAGCGACGGCCCGCTGCTGGTCTTCGTCCGCACCGGCCCGGACTGCAGCCACACCGGAGCGGCGGCGGTCTGGCTGTACAACGACGCCAACGGCTCCTTCCGCAAGCTGGCCGCCGACGCGACCCAGCCGGCGCTCTCCGCCGACGCCACCCGGGTCGTCTTCGTGCGGACCGTCGACGGTGTCCGCCAGCTGTTCTCGGTCCGGGTCGACGGCACCGGGCTCAAGCAGCTGACCACGGACACCACCCAGCACCAGCGCCCGTCCTGGTCGCCCAAGGGCGACCGGATCGCCTATGTCGCCACCGGCACCGACCAGCGGCACCTGGAGCTGCTCGACGTCGCCACCGGCGCCGCCACCGCCGTCCCGAACAGCGACGGGTGGACCGACGTCGCCTGGCAGCCGCTGCGCTACAACTACGTCGCCCGGGTGTACGGCTCCGGCAGCGTCAGCACCAATGTCGCCGCCTCCCGCTGGACCTGGGACAGCTACGGCCGCAAGCACGTCCCCGGCCTGCTCGCCGCCAAGTCGGCCGTCCTGGTCAACGGCGGCTCGCCCTCCTACGCCCTGACCGCCTCCGCGCTGGCCGGTACCAAGCAGGGCCCGGTGCTCACCACCGGCGCCGGCTCGCTGAGCAGCGCCGCCTCCGGCGAGCTGAAGCGGGTGCTCCGCAAGGGCGCGACGGTCTACCTGGTCGGCAACACCAAGGTGCTGAGCAGCAAGCTGTCCGACCAGGTGAAGAAGCTCGGCTACAAGCCGGTCCGGCTGTCCGGCGGCGACCGCTACGCCGCCTCGGTGGCCGTGGCCAAGGCGTCCACCAGCAAGCCGCAGTGGGTCTTCCTGGCCACCGGCAAGGACTACCACGACGCGCTGGCCGCCGCCGCTGCGGCCGGTTCCTCCTCGGGCAGCCGGGCCGTGGTGGTGCTCACCGACGGGCGCAGCCTCAGCGGGTCGGTGACGGCCTACCTCAACAAGCTGAGCCCCAAGAGCACCCGGATGCTCCCGGTCGGCGCCGACGCGCGGAAGGCGCTGCTCGGCGCTTACGACCACGGCAAGCTCCCGCGCTGGCCGAACAGCTGGGACTACTGGTACGTCGGCGGCAGCAGCCATGAGGCGGTCGCCGTCAACCTGGCCAACTTCTGGTGGTCGTACACCAGCACCGTGGGGCTGGCCCCCGGCAACGACTGGCAGTCCGGGCTGAACGCCGGTTCGGCGATGTCCCGCTTCGGTCCGCTGCTGTGGAGCGGTACCAAGACGCTGCCCGGCATGACCCGGAACTACCTGATCAACCATGCCGCAGGGATCAACAGCGTGGCGGTGATCAGCCCGTACAGCAAGGTGCCCAAGGACGTGGTGACCGCCATCGGCACCGCCATCAGCGCCGACGCCAACTGGTTCCGCACGGTGAACTACGCCGGCGGCGCCATCCCCAAGAGCGCCACCACCGGCGCGGTCGCCCGCTCGGCCACCGCGGGCACCGGGAGCGCCCCCGCCCCGTCCCCCGCCCCGGCCCGGGGCCCGGTGGCACCGGACCTCTCCAAGGCGCAGCGGCTGACCGTGGGCTGACACTGCGGCCCGGTACGGCGGCGGCCCGGCACGGCGGTGGTTCCGTCGTGCCGGGCCGCCGCCGTGCTCAGACCGGGTGCCCCAGCAGCATCGTCGGTGCCCCCGCCACCCGGGTGAGGAAGACGGTGCAGGAGTGGGGGCCCTCGGGCTTGAGCTTGCGGCGCAGTTCCTCCGGCTCCACGGCGGAGCCGCGCTTCTTGACCACCACGGTCCCGACCCCGCGCTGGCGCAGCAGCGCCCGCAGCCGCTTGACGTTGAACGGCAGCGTGTCCGTGATCTCGTAGGCGGTGGCATACGGGGTGCGGACCAGGGCGTCGGAGGTCAGATAGGCGATGGTCGGGTCGATCAGGGTGCCGCCGACCAGTTCGGCGACCTCGGCCACCAGATGGGCCCGGATCACCGCGCCGTCCGGCTCATAGAGGTGGCGGCGGACCGGCCCGGCGGGGGGATCGGCCAGTCGGCCCCCGGTGAGGGTGTGCCCGCCGGGCAGCAGGGTGGCCCGGTGCGGCTGAGCGGCCTCCGTACCGAACCAGAGCACCGCCTCCTTGACGTCCCCGCCGTCGGAGACCCACTCGGCCTCGGCGTCCTCCGGCACCGCCTCGTGCGGCACCCCTGGCGCGATCTTCAACGCGGCGTAGCGGCTGCGCCGACCTGCGGCGACGGCCCAGGAGAGCGGCGGTGAGTACGCCTCCGGGTCGAAGATCCGCCCACGCGCCCCCCGGCGTGCCGGGTCGGTGAAGACCGCGTCGAAGCCCGCCAGGTCGACCTCGGCCACATCCGCGCAGCGGACCTCGATCAGTTCGGCCAGCCCCAGCGCCCGCGCATTGGCCTCGGCCACGGCGCAGGCCAGCGGCGACCGGTCCACCGCCAGCACCGAGATCCCGGCGCGGGCCAGCGCCACCGCGTCGCCGCCGACCCCGCAGCAGAGGTCGGCCAGCCGGGCCACGCCCAGCTCCGCGAAGCGGCGGGCCCGCCACTCGGCGACCGCCGTCCGGGTGGCCTGCTCCACCCCGTCCGGGGTGAAGTACATCCGGTCCGCCTCACCGCCGAACTTGGCCCGCGCCCGCTGCCGCAGCCGGGCCTGGCCGAGGGCGGCCGACACCAGCTCCGCCGGATGGTCCCGGCGCAGCCGGGTGGCCAGCGCCAGCTCCTCCCCGGGGTTGTACTCCCGCAGCCGGGCCAGCAGCCCCTGCCCCTCGTCGGTCAGCAGCCCCCGAAACGATTCGATCTCCACCCGCCCATTCTCCCGCCCCCCGCGACACGCCCGGACCCAGCACTCTTTTCGCCGGCCGTCACCAAGTCCGGAGGCCCCGCCGCGCGTCCTCAACCCCCCGCCCAGAGAGGCGAGAGCACCCCCCACCCACCTCCGCCACACCCCTCAGCCACCCACCTACAGCAGCCACTGGTTAGCACTCTGGTTGACTGAGTGCTAGCCGCGCCCTAAGGTCGTCCTTGGCACTCTCCCCAGGAGGGTGCTAACGCGACACGGCAGGTCCGGCACCCGCGACGACGGGCCCGCCAGTCGCCACCAAACCTTTAGACAACCCCGTGAGATCTCCGAAGGGGGAGGTCGGACGTGACGACCGCCAGCACCAAGGTTGCCATCAAGCCGCTTGAGGACCGCATTGTGGTCCAGCCGCTCGACGCCGAGACCACCACGGCCTCCGGCCTGGTCATCCCGGACACCGCCAAGGAGAAGCCCCAGGAGGGCGTCGTCCTGGCTGTGGGCCCGGGCCGCTTTGAGGACGGCCAGCGTCTCCCGCTGGACGTCGCCGTCGGTGATGTCGTGCTGTACAGCAAGTACGGCGGCACCGAGGTCAAGTACAACGGCGAGGAGTACCTCGTCCTCTCGGCTCGCGACGTCCTCGCGATCATCGAGAAGTAATTCCGACGCTGACCGCAGAGTCGTGACCCGCCCCGGGATCCCTGTCCACCAGTGACCGGGGCCCGGGGCGCGGTTGTTGAGAGGGAAAGACGCAACGATGGCGAAGATCCTGCAGTTCGACGAGGACGCGCGCCGCTCGCTGGAGCGCGGCGTCAACAAGCTTGCCGACACCGTGAAGGTGACGATCGGCCCCAAGGGCCGCAATGTCGTCATCGACAAGAAGTTCGGCGCCCCCACCATCACCAACGACGGCGTGACCATCGCCCGTGAGGTGGAGCTGGACGACCCGTACGAGAACCTTGGCGCGCAGCTCGTCAAGGAGGTCGCCACCAAGACCAACGACGTCGCGGGCGACGGCACCACCACCGCCACCGTGCTGGCCCAGGCCCTGGTCAACGAGGGCCTGCGGAACGTCGTGGCGGGCGCCGGCCCGGCCGGTCTGAAGAAGGGCATCGACGCCGCCGTCGCGGCCGTCTCCGAGCACCTGCTCACCATCGCCCGCGAGATCGAGGGCAAGGACGACATCGCCGCCGTGGCCGCGCTGTCCGCCCAGGACCCGCAGGTCGGCGAGCTGATCGCCGAGGCGATGGACAAGGTCGGCAAGGACGGTGTGATCACCGTCGAGGAGTCGAACACCTTCGGCCTGGAGCTGGACTTCACCGAGGGCATGCAGTTCGACAAGGGCTACCTGTCCCCGTACATGGTGACCGACCAGGAGCGTATGGAGGCCGTCCTCGACGACCCGTACATCCTGATCCACCAGGGCAAGATCTCCTCCATCCAGGACCTGCTGCCGCTGCTGGAGAAGATCCTCCAGGGTGGCGCCAGCAAGCCGCTGCTGATCATCGCCGAGGATGTCGAGGGCGAGGCCCTCTCCACCCTGGTGGTCAACAAGATCCGTGGCACCTTCAACGCCGTCGCGGTGAAGGCCCCCGGCTTCGGCGACCGCCGCAAGGCCATGCTGGGCGACCTGGCCACCCTCACCGGCGCCACCGTGATCGCCGAGGAGGTCGGCCTCAAGCTCGACCAGGCGGGCCTGGACGTGCTGGGCAGCGCCCGCCGCGTCACGGTCACCAAGGACGACACCACCGTGGTCGACGGTGCGGGCTCCTCGGAGGAGGTCGCCGGCCGGGTCGCGCAGATCAAGGCCGAGATCGCCACCACCGACTCCGACTGGGACCGCGAGAAGCTCCAGGAGCGGCTGGCCAAGCTGGCCGGCGGCGTCTGCGTCATCCGGGTCGGCGCCGCCACCGAGGTGGAGCTCAAGGAGAAGAAGCACCGCCTGGAGGACGCCATCTCGGCGACCCGCGCGGCGGTCGAGGAGGGCATCGTCGCCGGCGGCGGCGCCTCCCTGGTCCACTCCGCCAAGGTGCTCGACGGCAACCTGGGCCTGACCGGCGACGAGGCCACCGGTGTGGCGGTCGTCCGCCGCGCCCTGGTCGAGCCGCTGCGCTGGATCGCCCAGAACGCCGGGCTTGAGGGCTATGTGATCACCTCCAAGGTGGCCGAGCTCGACGCCGGGCAGGGCTACAACGCCGCCACCGGCGAGTACGGCGACCTGGTCAAGGCCGGCGTCATCGACCCGGTGAAGGTCACCCGCTCCGCCCTGGAGAACGCCGCCTCCATCGCCTCCCTGCTGCTCACCACCGAGACCCTGGTGGTGGAGAAGAAGGAGGAGGAGCCCGCCGCGGGCCACTCGCACGGCGGCCACGGCCACTCCCACTGACGCACCGCGTCCACCACAGCCGGGCCGCCGTACCCGGTCGTCATACCCGTCCGTCATACCGCGCCCTTGGGCACGGTCCGGGGAGGGCCCTCAAAGCGCTGCTTATGATGGAACGGTGATCGAGGCGCGTCATCTCCGAGTCCTGCGGGCCGTCTCCCGGACCGGTTCCTTCTCCGCCGCCGCCCGTGAGCTGGGCTGCACCCAGCCCGCGATCAGCCAGCAGATGAGGGCGCTGGAGAAGTCCGTGGAGACGCCGCTGGTGGTGCGCTGCGGCCGGGGGATGCAGCTCACCGACGCCGGGCAGGCGCTGCTCAGGCACGCCAATGGCATCCTCGCCGGGCTCACCGCCGCCGAGGAGGAGGTCGCCGCCATCGCCGGGCTGCGCGCCGGGCGGGTGCGGCTGGTCTCCTTCCCCACCGCCAGCTCCACCCTGGTGCCGAGGGCGGTCGCGGAGGTCCGCGCCGGCCACCCCGGGGTGCGGGTCTCGCTGGTCGAGGCGGAGCCGCCGGAGTCGCTGGCGATGCTGCGCGGCGGCGAGTGCGAGGTGGCGCTCGCCTTCCGCTACCCGGGCACGCCCGCACCGGTCGGCACATCGGCCGGCGCACCGGCCGGGCCACCGCCGCCGGCCGTCGCCGCGCACGGCACCCGGCGTGAGGCGCGGGCCGAGGCCGCGCTGGAGGCCGCCGCCTCGGCCGCCGCCGGGGACTGGTCCGACCTGGTGGTGCGACCGCTGCTGGACGACCCGCTGGTGGGCCTGGTACCGACCGGCCATCCGCTGGCGGCGCGCGGCGCCGACCACCCGGTGGACCTGCCGGAGCTGGCCCGGGAGCAGTGGATCGCCGGGTGTCCGCAGTGCCGGGGCCATCTTGTCGAGCTGTGCGGCCGGGCCGGGTTCGAGCCCCGGATCGACTTCGCCACCGACGACTACCCGGCCGTGGTGGGCCTGGTCGCGGCGGGGCTGGGGGTGGCGGTGCTGCCGGGTCTGGCGCTGGAGTCGGTACGGCACTCCGGGGTCACCATGGTCCGGCTGGCCCCGAGGGCCGCCCGGCAGGTGGTGGCGCTGACCCTGCCGGACCTGGCGGCGGTGCCGGCGGTGGAGCTGATGCTGGACCGACTGGGCCGGGTGGCCGCCGAGCGTACGGCCCACGCGGCCGGGTGACCCCGGCCGATCCAGCCGATCCGGCCGACCCGGACGAACCGGTGCAGAAACGATCCTGCACCGGCTGTCGCGGCTGTCGCGCCGCCGCTCAGTGCGTGCCCGCCGACGGAGCGATCAGCGGGACCTCCACCAGACGGTGCCGGGCCCGCCCCTGGAGCTCCTCGCGTTCGTCCTCGGTGAGGCCGCCCCACACCCCGTACGGTTCGCGGACCGTCAGCGCGTGTGCGGCGCACTGCGCCCGGACCGGACAGCGCATGCACACCTCCTTCGCCGCCTGCTCCCGGGAGGAGCGGGCGGCGCCCCGCTCGCCCTCGGGGTGGAAGAACAGAGAGCTGTCCACACCGCGGCAGGCGGCCGAGAGCTGCCAGTCCCACAGGTCGGCGTTGGGGCCGGGAAGGCGAGAGAAGTCGGCCATGGCTCATCCCCTCAAGGATTTTGGGGCTCCGGTGCCGGTGCGTCGTCGGCCGTCGTGGCGAGGCTCCGGGGCGTCAGTGCGAACACCTGGAAATATGAACGAGAGAGATCTATAGGACAAGATGCCCACAGAGCCGCACAACAGACTTCCCCCTGACAAATGACATGAAAACGGACCAATGTGATGCGGCAGGCGGCGGCGTGTCCTGGAGCCCGGTGCACTCGTTGGGACTACGCCGGGCCCTCCGGTGCCGCCGGGCGCGGCGCGCGGGCCGTCGGCGGGCGGCGATCGGTGACGGGTCGACCACGTAGAGTGGTGGAGGTGGCCGCCTACCCCGTAACTCATTCGAGTGACGGTCGTTGGGAGTGCGGAGGCGGTTAGCGGGCGCCGGGCATCGGAGCGATCACGTCGGAGACGAGGCGATCGGATCGGAGCCTGTCGTCATTGGCCGTGTCGGTGACGATTCGTACCAGCCAGGAGGCTCAACGTGACGCGGATCAGCTGCGGAGGACGGTCATGACATCCGTTCTCGTATGCGACGATTCCCCGCTTGCCCGGGAGGCGCTCCGCCGCGCGGTGGCGACCGTGCCCGGTGTCGACCGGGTGACCACTGCCACCAATGGCGAGGAGGTCCTGCGCCGCTGGGTGGCGGACCGCTCCGACCTCGTCCTGATGGACGTCCGGATGCCCGGACTCGGCGGGGTCGAGACGGTGCGGCGGCTGCTGTCCGCCGATCCGGGCGCCCGCATCATCATGCTGACGGTGGCCGAGGACCTCGACGGGGTGGCCCTCGCGGTGGCCGCCGGCGCCCGGGGCTATCTGCACAAGGACGCCTCCCGCGCCGAACTGCGGGCCACCGTCACCCAGGCGCTGGCCGACCCCACCTGGCGGCTCGCCCCGCGCCGGCTGCGCTCCCCGGACATGGGCGCCGCCCCCACCCTCACCGCCCGTGAGATCCAGGTGCTGGAGGGCATGAGCCACGGCCGCAGCAACGCGGAGATCGGCCGGGAGCTCTTCCTCTCCGAGGACACCGTGAAGACCCACGCCCGTCGGCTCTTCAAGAAGCTCGGCGCCTCCGACCGGGCGCATGCGGTCGCCCTGGGCTTCCGCTGGGGCCTGGTCCGCTGAGTAACCGCAGGGCGGGGGTCGCCGATCGGCCCCCGCCGGTGTGCCGTGTGCAGCCGTATGGTGTCAGCGGCAGGCCGAGGACGCACCATAGAGGTATGGAGCACCTCGGGGACCAGCAGCCGGACACGGTACCGCAGGCCGCGACCGTGGAGGGCGGGGCAGCACATAACGTTCCGGTGCACAAGTCCGGAGCCGGTGCCGCGTTTTCCGGTTCGACCAGGCACCATGGACCGATGCGTGACGACGAGGTGGCCGTTCACGGCGAGGCAGACTTCGGCGGAGCCGTGCTTGAGAGCGCGGGTACCGCCCAGTCGCGTTCAGCCAGTGGTGCCGGTCGTCGTCAGGGGGGCTTCGCGGTGCGGAGGGTGGCGGAGAGAGTGCCCGAGCCGGCCCGGCAGCCCGTCCCGTCCTCGACGGCACCGCCTTCGGCGGCGCCCTCGACGGCGGTGGGCGAGCTGGTCGGCCGCGCCGTCCAGGGTGACGGCCGTGCCACCGATGCGCTGCTGGCCCATGTCCACCCGCTGGTGCTGCGCTACTGCCGGGCCCGGCTGGCCCGGCTGCCCGGCGGGGCCCGCCACCATGTGGACGACGTGGCGCAGGACGTCTGCCTGGCGGTGCTCTGTGCGCTGCCGCGCTACCGGGACGAGGGCCGCCCCTTCGAGGCGTTTGTGTACGGCATCGCCGCGCACAAGATCGCGGACTTGCAGCGGGCCGCCATGCGCGGCCCCGCCTCCAACGCCGTGCCGGCCGACGTGCTGCCGGAGACGGCCGACCAGTCGCTCGGCCCGGAGGAGCGGGCGCTGCTCTCCAGCGATGCCGCCTGGGCCCGCGAACTGCTCGCCTGCCTGCCGCCGCGCCAGCGCGAACTGGTGCTGCTGCGGGTGGCCGCCGGACTGACCGCCGAGGAGACCGGCGAGGTGCTGGGGATGTCCCCGGGCGCCGTACGGGTCGCCCAGCACCGGGCGCTCAACCGGCTGCGGGCGCTGGCCGAGGAGACCGAGGGCGCCACCGGCCTCACCGCCTGAGCCCCGGCCGCCGCCGGCCGGCCCCCGGCTCCCGTCGCGTCCGGCCCCCCTTGCGCCCCGCCTCGTGGTGTCCACTCCGCGTTGCGTCCTGTCCCTGTCGGGGTGCTCCGCTGTCAAGGGGGCGCGGGGAAACATTCCGCGTCCCAGTAGCATGGAGTATCGGTGCCCGGGCGGAGCCCTCGGCGTCCCGCAGTGGTTCGGTGTCTCTTGCGCCCCCGAGCAGCCCCGTGCAGGTGCCGGTGCGAGCGGGCGGGCGGGCAGGAGCCGGATGACCTCCCTTCCTTCCGCCACATCCGAAGAGATCGCGTCCACCTCCGCACATCGGATCGGTCCGGCCCACCACGGGAAGGTATTCATGTCCTCCAACGCCGCCGGCGTACCCGAGAAGTTCGCCATGCTCGGGCTCACCTACGACGACGTCCTGCTGCTCCCGGGCGCCTCCGAGGTGCTGCCGAACCAGGTCGACACCTCGTCCCGGATCAGCCGGAACGTCCACGTCAACGTCCCGCTGCTCTCCGCCGCCATGGACAAGGTCACCGAGTCCCGGATGGCCATCGCCATGGCCCGCCAGGGCGGCGTCGGCGTGCTGCACCGCAATCTCTCGGTCGAGGACCAGGTCAACCAGGTCGACCTGGTGAAGCGCTCCGAGTCGGGCATGGTGACCGACCCGATCACCGTGCTGCCGGACGCCACCCTGGCCGACGCCGACGCGCTCTGCGCCAAGTTCCGGATCAGCGGTGTGCCGGTGACCGACACGGCGGGGAAGCTGCTGGGCATCGTCACCAACCGTGACATGGCCTTTGAGTCGGACCGCAGCCGCCAGGTCCGCGAGGTCATGACCCCGATGCCGCTGATCACCGGAAAGGTGGGCATCTCCGGTGAGGACGCCATCGGGCTGCTGCGCCGCCACAAGATCGAGAAGCTGCCGCTGGTGGACGACGACGGCCGGCTCAAGGGCCTGATCACCGTCAAGGACTTCGTCAAGGCCGAGCAGTACCCCAACGCCGCCAAGGACGCCGAGGGCCGTCTGATCGTCGGTGCCGCGGTGGGCGTCGGCGACGCCGCCTACGAGCGGGCGCTGGCGCTGGTCGACGCCGGGGTGGACTTCCTGGTCATCGACAGCGCGCACGGCCACAGCCGGGGCATCCTCGACATGGTCGCCAAGGTCAAGGCCAACATCCGGGTCGATGTGGTGGCCGGCAACGTCGCCACCCGCGACGGCGCCCAGGCGCTGATCGACGCGGGCGCGGACGGCATCAAGGTCGGCGTGGGCCCGGGCTCCATCTGCACCACCCGGGTGGTCGCCGGTGTCGGCGTGCCGCAGGTCACCGCGATCTACGAGGCCGCGCAGGCGGCGGGCGCGGCCGGTGTCCCGGTGATCGGCGACGGCGGCCTCCAGTACTCCGGGGACATCGCCAAGGCCATCGCGGCCGGTGCCGACACGGTGATGCTGGGGAGCCTGCTGGCGGGCTGCGAGGAGTCGCCCGGCGAGCTGCTCTTCATCAACGGCAAGCAGTTCAAGTCGTACCGGGGGATGGGCTCGCTGGGCGCGATGCAGGGGCGCGGCCAGGGCAGGTCCTACTCCAAGGACCGCTACTTCCAGGACAATGTGCTCTCCGAGGACAAGCTGGTCCCCGAGGGCATCGAGGGCCAGGTCCCCTACCGCGGCCCGCTGGCCTCCGTGGTCCACCAGCTGATCGGCGGGCTGCGCTCCTCCATGGGCTATGCCGGCGCTGCGGACATCGCGGGGCTCAAGGAGAAGGGCCGGTTCGTCCGGATCACTGCGGCGGGCCTCAAGGAGAGCCACCCGCACGACATCCAGATGACCGTCGAGGCGCCCAACTACCAGGGTCGCTGAGCGCGGCGGGGGCGCGGCGAAACGTGGCGCGGGGCACCGACCGGATTCCGGTCGGTGCCCCGCCCTTTTGCGTCATTCGCCATCGGTCCGCATGATCGGCGCGCTAAGGTGCCTGCGGGCGCATGGATCTTCACCTAGGCCACCGGAATCGCCTGCCGGTGCGGGTGGTGACCACGATATGGGGGAAATGCGTTCGCCTGATGGTGTTGTTGTATGATCCGACCGCAGTCGCCACGGCCGACCGGCCGTCGGCGGCGACGCAGGGATCCGCCATGGATAGGGGAGGCGGCTCTGCGTACGGGGGAGTTGGAGTACGGGGGATTCATCGCGGGCGCTGTCATGGGGGCGTTCCGCATTCCAGACGCGTAGGCACGGTGTGCGCCGGCGTACGCGTATATGCCTAGGGGGGCATCCATGGGTCGAACGACCCGTTTTGCCGCAGCCTGTGCAGCAGTCGGCCTGGTGGTCGCGCTGGCACCGGCGGCGGTCGCTCAGGCCGGCGCGGTACAGCAGAGAATCGATCTGCGGCTGCTGGTGGTCGACGACGGCGGACCGGCCACCGCCGCCATCGCCGACGAGTTGGACAGTGCGGGTACGCCCTACACCCGGGTGGACCTGAACGCCGGGAACCGGCCGACGATCAACGCGGCCTTCCTCAGCGACACGGTCAGCGGACAGCCCAGGGCCAAGTACCAGGCCGTGGTGCTGCCCAATGACAACCCGTTCGGCGCCGGCTCGGCGGAGATGGCCGCGCTGGCCGCCTTCGAGAGCACCTTCGGCATCCGGCAGGTCGACGCCTACACCTACTCGCGGCCCGACGTCGGCCTCAACTGGGCGCAGGACCCGGGGTACATCGGCTCCCTGGACGGGGTGGCCGCGCAGGTCACCGCCGCCGGGACGAGCGGTCCGTTCGGATACCTCAAGGGCGCCGTGCCGTTCGAGGACAACGACCCGACGGTGAGCGAGAGTTACGGCTACCTGGCGACCCCGCTGGCCCCGCAGCCGTCCGGCGCGACCTTCACCACCTATGTGGACGCGCCCATCCCCGGCACCTCGGCGCGTGGCTCGCTGGTGGGCGAGTACGCCCACGACGGGCGCCGCGAACTGGTCGTCAGCTTTGTCTACAACAGCTACCAGCAGCAGTTCCGGCTGCTGGCGCGGGGCATCGTGGAGTGGGCGACCCAGGGCATCCACCTGGGGGCGGACCGCAACTACTTCGCCGTGCACATCGACGACCTCTTCCTGGCGGACGACCGCTGGAGCACCACGCTCAAGTGCACGCCCGGCGATGTCACCTGCCCGCCCGGCAGCAACCCGGCGACCGACCCGATCCGGATGACCACCGCCGACGAGCAGTACGCCAAGCAGTGGTCCGGCCAGCACGGCTTCACGCTGGACTTCGCCTACAACGGCGGCGGCAGCGAGGACTTCAAGGCGGAGAACGGCGGCAGCGACCCGCTGGCCCACCAGTTCATCACCGACCAGGCGTCCTTCCGCTGGCTCAACCACACCTACACCCACCAGTTCCTGGGCTGCGTCCAGGACGTCACGGTGGTGCCGTGGCGATGCTCCAAGGACTCCGCCAACAAGACCGTCTGGACCAGCCAGGCGGACATCACCTCGCAGATCAACGACAACCTGACCTGGGCGGCCACCAACGGGCTGACCGTGGACAGGTCGGTGCTGGTCACCGGCGAGCACTCCGGCCTGGTGAGCAACCCCCAGCAGCCGACCGACAACCCCTACCTGGCGCCCGCGCTGGCGGCCACCGGGGTCGCCTGGACGGCCAGCGACGCCTCCCGCGAGCCGCAGCAGCGCACCCTGGGTTCGACCCGGACCGTGCCGCGCCACCCGATCAACATCTTCTACAACGCCGGCCGGGTCGAGGAGGAGGTGGACGAGTACAACTGGATCTACACCAGCCAGGCCCAGGGCGGCAGCGGGTCCTGCGAGGGTTCCGCCGTCTCCACCTGCCTGCCGGCGCCGCTCGACACCACCACCGGCTACCAGGACTACATCGTGCCGCTGGAGGCCCGGATCGACCTCGGGCATGTGCTGGCCAACGACCCCCGGCCGCACTTCATCCACCAGTCCAACCTGGCCGAGGACCGGATCGCCTACCCGCTGCTGGAGCGGGTCCTCGGTGACTACAACAACCTGTTCACCACCGGCGCACCGGTGGTGAACCCCAGTCAGAAGGAGGCCGGGGTCGAGCTCCAGCGGCGTGCCGCCTGGTCCTCGGCGGTCACCTCCGGCCGGGTCACCGCGTACCGGGTCGGCAACACCGTCACCATCAGCGCCCCCTCCGGCGTCTATGTGCCCGCCACCGTGCCGACCGGCACCGTGCAGCGGCTGGTGGTCGGTACCACCGCCTTCGGCAGCGGCTACGCCGGGCTGCGGTCCGGCTGGACCCTGCCGGGCTCCCTGCAGACCAGCGTGACCCTGGTGCTCGACACGGCAGGCACCCCGGCGGCGCAGCAGAGCAGCGCCGTGGCCGCCACCACGTCGACCCCGGCGCCGCGCAGCCAGCCGGTGCCCAGCGGCGTCCGCACCCCGGTCCCGGCGGGCCCGGGCGACCACGACCGGGCCGGCAAGGCCAGGCTCGCCAAGCGCGGCGCCGCCCGGGTCGGCACCGCCGCGCCGCACGCCGCCGCGCACCACGCGGCCAAGCGGTAGCAGCCGCAGCTCCGTACCCGGCCTCTCCGCAGGCCGAGGGGCGGCCGGAGCCGGGACGGACGGGTGCACTGCCCGTCCGCCCCGGCCCCCGGCCCGCCCTGCCACGTGCACACACCTCCTCACGGCACCGCAAGCGCGACCCCACGGCCCCGCTGCACCCACGGCCCGCACCACCCCACGGGGGAGTCACAGAACGCCATGAACAGACCTCTGCATGGCCTCGGCAGCGCCACGCCTCCGGCAGTCGTCGCCGGGACCGGACCCGTCACCATGCTCAGCGAGGGCACCTATCCGCACAGCCACGGCGGCGTCAGCGTCTGGTGCGACCAACTCGTCCAGGGCATGCCCGAGATCGACTTCCGGGTGATCGCGGTGACCGGCACCGGCCGGGAGGCGCTCGCCTGGGACCTCCCGGACAACGTCACCCGGGTGACCGCCGTCCCGCTCTGGGGACCGCCCCCGGCCGACCGGGCTCCCCGGGGGAGGCTGCTGCGCCGCCTGCTCTCCAGCTATGAGCGGTTCCTGCTCTCCCTGCTCGACCCGGCCCATGAGTCGCACTTCGGCACCGAGCTGTACGAACTGGCGGCCCACGCCCGCGCGGGCGTGCTCGGCCCCGCGCTGCGCTCCGAGGACGCGCTGCGCACCCTGACCGCCACCTGGATCCGGCCCGGCACCGCGACCGCCGCCTCCCGGCCGACCCTGCACGACGCGCTGACCGCCACCGACCTGCTGGAGCACGCGCTGCGCCCGCTGGTGGCCGAACCCCCGGCGGAAGGGGTCACCCATGCCGTCAGCGGCGGCCTGGCGGCGCTGCCCGGACTGGTCGCCAACCAGCTGCACGGCACGCCCTTCCTGCTCACCGAGCACGGCATCTACCTGCGGGAACGCTATCTGGGCTATGGCGGCGGCGACAGCCGCTGGCCGGTCAAGGCGCTGCTGCTCGGCTTCTACCGGATGCTGGCGGCGGAGAGCTACCGGCGGGCCGCGCTGGTCACCCCGGGCAACCGGTACAACCGGCGCTGGGAGGAGCGCGGCGGCACCCCGGCGGACCGCATCCGCACCGTCTACAACGGCGTCGACCCGATGGCCTTCCCGCCCGCCGGGCCGGAGCCCGAGGTGCCGACCCTCAGCTGGGCCGGCCGGGTGGACCCGATCAAGGACCTGGAGACGCTGATCCGCGCCTTCGCCGTGGTCCGCACCGAGATCCCCGAGGCCAGGCTGCGGATCTTCGGCGGAGTGCCGCGCGGCGGCGAGGCGTACCGGGAGAGCTGCGAGGCGCTGGCGGCGCGGCTGGGGGTCGCGGACGGCGTGGTCTTCGAGGGCCGGGTGGAGGACATCCGGGACGCCTACGCCGCCGGGAACGTGGTCATGCTCTCCAGCATCAGCGAGGGGTTCCCGTTCACCCTGATCGAGGCCATGTCCTGCGGCCGGGCCACCGTCTCCACCGATGTCGGCGGGGTACGGGAGGCGGTCGGCGACGCCGGACTGGTGGTGCCGCCCCGGGAGCCGGAGGCGATGGGACGCGCGGCGCTGGAGCTGCTGCGCGACCCGGCCCGCCGCGCCTGGCTGGGGGAGCGGGCGCGGCTGCGGATCATCGAGCAGTTCACCCTCCGTCAGACCATCGACGGCTTCCGCGAGATCTACCACGAGCTGCTGTCCCCCCGGGACCGGCAGCCGGTGGCCGAGGACGGCGCGGCGGCTGCGTCCGGCTGGTGGGGGCGGCCCGACCCGGGGGCGCTGGCGGCGGGCGGTGACCGGTGAGCGGCTCACTGCGGCTGGTACCGGACGACCCGGAGCCGTCGCCCGACGAGACGCTGGCGCTGCGGATACCGAGGAACCTGCTCCGGCACCGCGAGGCGCCGCCGCCGGGGATCCCCGCCCAGCCCGCTGACCAGCAGCCAGGTGACCAGCAGCCCGGCGGGCCGGGCCGGCCCGGACACCAGCACCCCCGGCACGAGGACACCCTGGCGCTGCGTGTGGTCCGTGCGCACCCGCGCCATGAGGAGACGCTGGCGCTGCGCGTCATCCGGGCGCCCGGCCGTCCCCAGTGGGCCCCCGAGGACCCGCTGGACGAGCTGGCCGAGCGGCTGGCCGAGGTGTGCGCCGCCGCCGTGCACCCGTATGAGATCGCGGCGGTGCTGGAGGCCGCCGGGCTGACCGATGAGCAGGCCGCCCTGCGCTATGGGCGCCCGGACTCCTTCGCGCTCGCCGAGGACCTCTTCCAGCGGGTGCAGCGCAGCTACCCCGAGCCCAAGGCGCCGGCCGTCGACCCCTGGCGGGGCAGCCTCTGGCACTGCCTGCTGCGCGGGCTGGTCTTCGCGCTGCCGGGGCTGGCCTATCTGCTCGCCGCGCCGCTGCTGGGCTCCCGCTCCTACTCGGGCGGCGCCGACCCCGGCACCCTGGCGCTGGCCTCCTCGGTCCTGGTCGGCTGGTCCTGGAACCAGGCCCTGTCGCACCGCGCCTACAGCTGGCTGGGCCTCGGCGCGCGGGCCGAGGCGGCCGGCTGCCTGGGGGTCGGCGCGCTGCTCGGCGCCCTGCTGGGCGCCGCCGCCGCCGCGCCCTGGGGGGCGCCGGGCGCGGTGGTCGCCTTCGCCGCCGGCCAGTCGGCGTACCTGTCCGCCGCGACGGTGCTGATGGTGCTCGGGCGGCAGCGGTATCTGCTGGTCGCCATCGCGCCCACCGCCGCCGGGGCGGGCGTGACGCTGCTGGTCGACCTCTCCCCGGCGCAGCGCGGCTGGACCCTGGCCTGCTCACTGGCGGTGGCGGTGGCGCTGGCCGCCGGCCGGGTGCTCCGCAGCCGCCGTACCGGGCGCTCGCCGGCCGCCGTACCGGCCGCCCGGTCGGCCTCGCTGCCGCATGGGCTGTTCGGGCTGGCCGTCGGCGTGCTGGTGCTGCTCGCCTCGCTGGGCGATGTGTGGCACTTCGGTGCCGGAGGCGCCGTCAACGGCCCGTCGGCGGTGGCACTGACGCTCAGCATGGGCGCGGCCGAGTGGCTGCTGTACCGTTTCCGCAGCCGCTCCCTGGCGGGCCTCCGGGTCAGCCGCACCACCTCGGAGTTCCTGGCCCGCACCGGCCGAACGCTGATCGTCACCCTGGGCGGCTACCTGGCCGCGCTGGCCCTGGTGGGCTATGCCGCCGCGCTGCTCTGGCCGAACGCGCCGCTGCTCGACGGGCTGCGGCTGCCCGCCCTGCTGCTGCTGGGAGCGGTGCTCTGGACCGCCCTGCTGCTCCAGGCGTTCGGCGCCGCCTGGCCCCCCGCCGCCGTCTGCGCCGCCGCCGCCGTCGCCGAGACGGCGGCCATGGTCGGGCACCTGGCCGACCCCGCCGTGCTGCAACTCGCCGTCTGCGGCGGCGCCGCGCTGCTCCTGGTGGCGACCGCCCAGGCCCAGCTGAGCCGGGTCACCGCACACCGCTGACCCGCCGACCTGCCGACCTGCTGACTTGCCGACCTGCTGACTTGCCGACCCACCGACCTGCTGACTTGCCGACCTGCCGAGAAAGGCCGTTCATGACGACCGCCACCACCGGAACCCCGCAGACCGTCGCCGTCACCGGCGCGGAGGGTTTCATCGGCTCGCACCTCGTGGAGGCGCTGGTCGCCCGCGGGCACCGGGTGCGCGCCATGGTCCAGTACAACTCCTTCTCCTCCTTCGGCTGGCTGGAGACCCTGCCCGCCGACGTGCTGGAGAGCGTCGAGATCGTGCTCGGCGACGTCCGCGACCCGGGCTCGGTGACCGGCCTGGTCAAGGGCACCGAGGCGGTCTACCACCTCGCCGCGCTGATCGCGATCCCGTACTCCTACCAGGCGCCGCACTCCTATGTGGAGACCAATGTCACCGGCACCCTGAACGTCCTGGAGGCGGTGCGGCACCTGGAGATCCCCCGGCTGGTGCACACCTCCACCAGTGAGACCTACGGGACCGCGCAAACCGTGCCGATCACCGAGGACCACCCGATCTGCACCCAGTCCCCGTACGCCGCCTCCAAGGCGGGCGGCGACCGGCTGGCGGACAGCTACCACGCCAGCTTCCGGACCCCGGTGGTCACGCTCCGCCCGTTCAACACCTTCGGGCCCCGGCAGTCGATGCGGGCGGTGATCCCCACCGTGATCGGCCAACTGGCCGCCGGGCAGCGCACCATCACCCTCGGGGACCTGCGGCCCACCCGCGACTTCATGTTCGTCAAGGACACCGCCGAAGCCTTCGCCACCGTCGGTACCGCGCCCGCCGAGCAGGTCGTCGGCCGCACCTTCAACGCCGGTACCGGCGGCGAGATCTCGGTGGGCGACCTGGTCGCGCTGGTCGGCAAGCTGATGGAGACCGAGGTGGAGGTCCGCGAGGACACCGACCGCATCCGCCCGGCCGCCTCCGAGGTGATGCGCCTGGTCTGCGACGCCTCCCGGCTGCGCGCCGCCACCGGCTGGGCACCCGCCCACTCCCTGGAGGAGGGGCTGCTGCGGACCATCGCGTTCTTCCGCGACCCGGCGAACCTGGCCCGCTACAAGACCGACCTGTACAACGTCTGACGAACGATCAGGAGGGGGACTCCAGATGCACGCAGTGATTCTCGCCGGGGGCAAGGGAGTGCGGCTGCGCCCGTACACCACCGCGCTGCCCAAGCCGCTGGTCCCGATCGGCGACCAGCACGCGATCCTGGAGATCGTGATGCGGCAGCTCGCCGCAGCCGGATTCACCACCTGCACCCTGGCCATCGGCCATCTGGGGCACATCATCCGCGCCTACGTCGGCAATGGCTCGCAGTGGGGGCTGCGGGTCGGCTACTCCGTCGAGGACAGCCCGCTGGGCACCATGGGACCGCTGCTCACCATGCTGGACCGGCTGCCCGAGCACTTCCTGGTGATGAACGGCGACATCCTCACCGACCTGGACTACGGCGCGGTGCTGCGCCACCACAGCGAGTCCGGCGCCCCGCTGACCATCGCCACCTACGCCCGCAAGGTCGCCATCGACTTCGGCGTGCTCACCACCACCGAGGGCCGGGTCACCGGCTTCGCCGAGAAGCCCAGCATGGACTACCGGGTCTCGATGGGCGTCTACGGCCTCTCCCGGGAGACCCTCGCCCGCTACACCCCCGGCCTGCCGCTGGGCTTCGACAACCTGGTGCTGGACCTGCTGGACGCCGGAAACCCGCCCTCCGCCTACGAGTTCGACGGCTACTGGCTGGACATCGGCCGCCCGGACGACTACGACCGGGCCAACGCCGAGTTCTCCGGCAACCGCGATCTGCTGCTCCGGGGGGCGTGACCGGATGCGCATCCTGCTGCTGGGGGCCACCGGCTACCTGGGCGCCCACACCGCCCGCCGGCTGCGCGCCCTGCCCGGCGCGCAGCTGGTCACCGGCGGTCGCGCGGCCGGGGCCGGGCTGCGGATCGACCTGGCGACGGCCGACCCCGCCGACCTCGGCGCCGCCCTGCGGCGGCTGCGCCCCGACACCGTGGTCAACTGCGCCGGGGCGGTGGGCGGCGGCGCCGTACGGCTGACCGGGCTCAACGCCCGTGGCCCCGCCGTGCTCTGCGCCGCCCTGCGGGAGGCGGCGCCGCACGCCCGGCTGGTGCACCTGGGCTCGGCGGCCGAGTACGGCGCCTGCCCGCGCGGCACCTCGCTGGACGAGTCCGCCGCCGTCCGGCCGGTCGGCCTCTACGGCGCCACCAAGCTGGCCGGCACCCTGGCCGTCGCCGACTCCCCGCTGGACGCCGTGGTGCTGCGGGTCTTCAACCCGGTCGGCCCGGGTGCCCCCGCCGACTCGCTGCCCGGGCGGCTGGTGGACGAGCTGCGCCGCGTCGGGTCCCATGGCGTGGTCCGGGTGGGGGACCTCTCCGCGCACCGGGACTTCGTGGACGTCCGCGACATCGCCCGCGCGGTGGCGCTCGCCGCCGTGCACCCCACCGCGCTGCCCCGGGTGCTGAACATCGCCGGCGGCGCCGCGCGGCCGGTCCGGGAGGTCGCCACCGGGCTGGCGGCGGTGGCCGGCTTCCGCGGCCGGATCGACGAGGGCGGGGCCGGTTCCGAGCGCTCGGCCGCCGTCTCCTGGCAGCAGGCCGACATCGGCGCCGCCGCACGGGCGCTGGGCTGGCGGCCGGGCATCCCGCTGGCCGACTCGCTGGCCGACCTCTGGTCCGGCCGTCCCGTCGCGGAGTCGGCGGCGTGACGGAGCGGACGGCGGGCCTGCTGGTGCCGATGTATGTCCATCCGGCGGTGGACCGCGAGGGCTGGCGCGTGCTGGCCAGGTCCGCCGACCGGCTGTACGGGGTGGTGCTCAATGTCGCGGACGGCCCCGGCACGGCCCCCGACCCGGCCTTCGCCGAGGTCGCCGGGGAGCTGCGGGAGGCCGGGGTGCGGCTGCTCGGCTATGTGGACACCGGCTATGGGCTCCGCCCGCATGCCGCCGTGGTGGAGGATCTGCTCCGGTACCGGGACTGGTACGGGACCGCCGGGGTCTACTTCGACCAGGTGGGCGCCGAGCCCGAGCTGCTGCCGTACCAGCGGCGGCTCACCGTGGCGGCCCGGGCGCTGGGGTGCGGTACCACCGTGCTCGGGCATGGCACCCATCCGGACCCCGGCTATGCCGATCCGGACCTGGCCGAGCTGCTGGTCACCTTCGAGGGGAGCTGGGAGACATATCTGGAGACCGGGGTGGAGCGGTGGACCGCCGACCATCCGGCGGACCTCTTCTGCCATCTGGTGCACGGGGTGCCGACCGGCCGGGGCGGGCTGGCCGCCCGTACCGCCCGGCTGCGGGGGGCGGGCGTCCACTGCGCCGTGCCGGGCAGCGGGTCCAACCCCTGGCAGGAGCTGCCGGAGGCGCTGCGGGAACCGGTCGGCGCGGCCCTGGGGAGACTCCGGTGAGCCGCGTGCTGGCCGCCGCCGCCGTGCTGGCCCTGGTCGCCGTGGCGGGCTGCGGCAGCGCCGACGGGGGACGGGCCACGGACGCGGGGCGGGCCCCGTCCGGCGGGCCCACCGGCGGCGCGGCCGCCCGCCCGAGCGGCGGCCCCAGCGACGAGGCCACCAGCGCCGCCCCCACCGCCGATAGCCCCAGCCATGGCCCGGCCACGCCGGGGCACCCCTCGGCCGGTCCCGGCCGGACCCGCGCCCCGGCGCCCGTCCCGTCCGGCACCGCTGCCACCGCCGGTACCGCCGCCGGCGCCGCCGGGCCGTCCCGCCCGGCCGGACGCTGGCAGCCGCGTCCGGGCACCTCCTGGCAGTGGCAGCTGGGCGGCCGGATCGACCTCGACGTGGACGCGCAGGTCTACGACATCGACGGCTTCGAGAACGACGCCGCCACCGTCGCGGCGCTGCACGCCCGGGGCCGCAAGGTGATCTGCTACATCAACGTCGGAGCCTGGGAGGACTACCGGCCGGACGCGGACGCCTTCCCCGCGTCCGTCCGGGGCAACGGCAACGGCTGGGAGGGCGAGCGGACCCTGGACATCCGCCGCACCGACGTGCTGCTGCCGATCATGGCCAAGCGCTTCGACATGTGCCGGGCGAAGGGCTTCGACGCCGTGGAGCCGGACCTGGTGGAGAACCACCACGAGAAGAGCGGCTTCCCGCTCACCGCCGCCCAGCAGCTCGCCTACAACCGGGCGATTGCCGCGCTGGCCCACCAGCGGGGCCTGGCCGTCGGCCTGAAGAACGACCTCGACCAGATCCCGCAGCTGGTCGGCGTCTTCGACTTCGCGGTGAACGAGCAGTGCGCCGAGTACGACGAGTGCGACCGGCTGGTCCCCTTCGTCAGCGCGGGCAAGGCGGTCTTCAACGCCGAGTACAACGTGCCGCCGGAGCGCTTCTGCGCGGACAGCCGGCGGCTGGGCATCAGCGCCATGGCCAAACGCCTTGAACTGGGCGCCTGGCGGCAGCCGTGCTGACCTCGGCGGCAGCCGGGTGCTGCCGGTCCCGGGTTCTCCGGGATACTGGACTAGGCCGAGGTCGCTGCCGCGCTGCGGTACGCCCGAGGCCACGATGATCACCAGGCGGCGGAAGGGCTGGACGTGACCGAGATCGAGATCGGGCGGGGCAAGCGGGGGCGGCGGGCGTACGCCTTCGACGACATCGCCGTCGTACCGAGCCGGCGCACCCGGGACCCCAAGGAGGTCTCGATCGCCTGGCAGATCGACGCCTACCGCTTTGAGCTGCCCTTCCTCGCCGCCCCGATGGACAGCGTGGTCTCGCCCGCGCAGGCCATCGCCATCGGCCGCCTCGGCGGCCTGGGGGTGCTCAACCTCGAAGGCCTCTGGACCCGGTACGAGGACCCCGAGCCGCTGCTGGCCGAGGTCGCCGAGCTGACCGACGAGCGGGCCGCCACCCGGCGCCTCCAGGAGATCTACACCGAGCCGATCAAGCCGGAGCTGATCGGCCGGCGGATCAAGGAGGTGCGCGACTCCGGAGTGGTCACCGCCGCCGCGCTCTCCCCGCAGCGCACCGCCGAGTTCTCCAAGGCGGTCGTGGACGCGGGCGTCGACGTCTTTGTGATCCGGGGCACCACGGTCTCCGCCGAGCATGTCTCCGGCGCGGCCGAGCCGCTCAACCTCAAGCAGTTCATCTATGAACTCGACGTACCGGTGATCGTCGGCGGCTGCGCCACCTACACCGCCGCCCTGCACCTGATGCGCACCGGCGCCGCCGGTGTGCTGGTCGGCTTCGGCGGCGGCGCCGCCCACACCACCCGCAATGTGCTGGGCATCCAGGTCCCGATGGCCACCGCCGTCGCCGATGTCGCCGCGGCCCGCCGCGACTACATGGACGAGTCCGGTGGCCGTTATGTCCACGTCATCGCGGATGGCGGCGTCGGCTACAGCGGCGACCTGGCCAAGGCCGTGGCCTGCGGCGCGGACGCGGTGATGATCGGCGCCGCACTGGCCCGCGCCACCGACGCACCCGGCCGGGGCAACCACTGGGGCATGGAGGCCGTCCACGAGGAGCTGCCGCGCGGCAAGCGGGTCCACCTGGGCACCGTGGGCACCACCGAGGAGATCCTGCTCGGCCCCTCCCACACCCCCGACGGCACCATGAACCTCTTCGGCGCGCTGCGCCGGGCGATGGCCACCACCGGCTACTCGGAGCTCAAGGAGTTCCAGCGGGTGGAGGTCACCGTCTCCCCGCAGACCGGCCGCCGCTGACCCACGGCCCGACCGAGGGGCCCGGGACCCGCCGCAGCGGCAGGTCCCGGGCCCCTTCGGCTGTCCGCCGGCCGTCTGCGGCGGTGTCAGCCGCGCTCGCCGAGCCGCCTGGCGAAGATATAGCCCTCAAGCCCGGCGATGCCGAAGAACAAGAGGTCCATCAAGCTGAGCTCGTCCTTCCAGGTGTCGTACAGCGCACCCGGGTGGTCCAGCACGATGGTCGACAGCGACACCCCGAGCTCATGCTCGACCAGCAGCGCAAGGCCGAAGAGCTGCCCGAGGAAGACGCCGAGCAGGGCGATCGGCACCCCGAGGATCGGCAGCGTCTGGCTGCGCCCGCCGACCTTGCCGAGCGCGGCGCCGACCAGCGCGCCCACCGCGAGCGCGGCATAGCCGATCTCACGCTCGGTGAAGCGGATGATCCCGCCGTAGACGGCGGCGCCGACCAGGGCGGCGGCGAGAGCGGCCAGGATGCCCAGACCGGCCCGGGACGCGGTGGGCGACGTCGGTGCGGGCGCCTGGAGGTACGGCGACGGCGGAGGCAGCGGGGCGCCGACCGTGCCGGGCGGCGGCCCCGGCACGTCGGCGAGGTCGGCCGTGGGCGTGGTGGGTGCGGCGGGTGCGGCTGCCGCGGTGTCGGGCTCGCCGACGGCGTCGGGCGTGGGCGTGGCCATGGAGATCCCCCGAGGTGAGAGTGGAACGAAGAGCACGGCGGAGCCGCCTCCGGACCGGCCGGAAGGCGGGAGTGCCCTGTGGGAACGGGCCGGAACGCTAGCAGCGCCGGACCCGGGTGCGACACCGTGTTTCGGTGACGGACTGGCAACGACGTGGCGCTCCCTGCCGGGAATCGCCCGGTACCGAACGGTTGGGCCGCCGACGGCAGTCGGACGGCGGGAACCAATGAGCCGAGGCGCACGTCCTTGCACGTGTGCGCGCACGGGGCACGTCTGTCCGCCTGCCTCCGAACGGAGCGAGGGGCCGACTGTGGGACCGACGGGTGTTCAGGGGATGATGGACGCTCGGGCGGCCGGGGGCGCGGGGGAACACGCGGACACCGGTCCACCCGGCCTCCGGTCCTGAGCCGCGCGGTCCGTGCGGCCTGGGCCGACGCACCATCATGTCGACTGGCACCACTAGGGGATCGCATCCATGACCCAGGCGCAGGGCTCCACCGGCCGACTCCTCGCCGGCCGCTACCGGTTGGACTCGGTGCTCGGGCGCGGCGGCATGGGCACCGTGTGGCGTGCCGAGGACGAGATGCTCGGACGCGTCGTCGCGGTCAAGGAGCTGCGCTTCCACGGCGGCGTGGACGAGGAGGAGAAGCGCCGCCTGATCACCCGCACCCTGCGCGAGGCCAAGGCCACCGCCCGGATCCGCCACGCAGCCGCCGTCACCGTCTTCGACGTGGTCGACGAGGACGACCGGCCGTGGATCGTGATGGAGCTGGTCGAGTCGCGCTCCCTGTCGGACGTCATCAAGCAGGACGGCCCGCTGAAGCCCGAGCGCGCCGCCGAGATCGGCCTCGACCTGCTGGGAGTGCTGCGCGCCGCGCACAGCCACGGCATCCTGCACCGCGACGTCAAGCCGTCCAATGTGCTGATCGGCGACGACGGCCGGGTGGTGCTCACCGACTTCGGCATCGCCAGCGTGGAGGGCGACCCGTCGGTCACCTCCACCGGCATGCTGGTCGGAGCCCCCTCCTACATCTCGCCCGAGCGGGCGCGCGGCCAGAAGCCCGGCCCGCCCGCCGACCTGTGGTCCTTCGGCGCGACGCTCTACGCCATGGTCGAGGGCCGACCGCCGTACGACCGGGGCTCGGCCATCTCCACCCTGACCGCCGTGATGACCGAGGACCTGAAGACCCCGCACAACGCCGGGCCGCTGGCCCCGGTGATCGAGGGGCTGCTGCTCAAGGACCCCGACGAGCGGCTGGACGAGTCCACCACCCGGACGATGCTGCGCCGGATCGTCGCCGAGGCGGGGAAGCGGGCCGAGGCCACCACCCGGCAGGTCGCCGAGGTCGGGGAGACCAAGGTGCTCCCGGTGACCGGGGCCGACGACCCCAAGCCTGCCGAGGACAAGGCTGGCTCCGTGCCACCGCAGGGGGCGGCGCCGGGCAAGCGGCAGAAGCCGGAGAAGGCCGAGACGCCGGAGAAGGCCGAGAAGGCCGAGCTGTCGGCGGACGCTGAGGCGGAGTCCCCGGCGGAGGGTTCGGCAGGCTCCGCGCGGCGCGGTGCCGGGGTGCTGGGCGGCCTGCTGGGCACGGTCCGGGTCGGCAGCCGTACGGCGCAGCCGGAGTCGGCGGAGTCGGCGGAGGCGGCCGAGGCCGACGCGGACGGAGCGCAGGGCGCGGTGCCTGCGGCCCGTACGTCGGCCGGGACCGAGCCGGTGGAGTCCAAGGCCGAGGCACCCGAGACCAAGCCATCCCCGGCGCCGAAACCGGCAACGCCCAAGACAGCCAAGACAGCCAAGACGGCCAAGACGCCCAAGGCAGCCAAGACCGCCGCCGCCGCGACCTCGCCGTCCGAGAGCGCCGATGCACCGGCCACCGCCGTGCTCCCGGCCGCCGAGACCGCCGCCCCCGCCGCCGCCCCTGCGAGCGCGCCCGGGGCCGCTCCGGCCTGGCCCGGCGGCGGCACCGTGTACGGGGGCGGTCCGGGCCGGCGCCTACAGGAGTGGCGCTCCCAGCCGCCCGCCGAGCGCAACCCCTCCCCGCGCGCCCTGCTGGTCTACGCCGCCGCCCTGGTGGTGCTGGTGGCAGCCGTGGTGCTCGGCGTACGGGCCATGTCGGGCTCCGACGGGTCGGACACCCGGGCCTCGGGCGGCCGTCCCGGCAACCTCGCCCCGAAGTCGTCCGAGTCCTCCACCACGACCACCCCGTCCGACTCGGCTCCGACCCCCTCGGCACCGACCGGCTCCTCCGGCCAGGCATCCGCCCCGCCCGCCGCCCCGGTCGGCCCCGGCCCCGTCACCTCGCCCACGTCGGGGACCGGCGAGGACCCCGACCACCACGGCGGCTCCGACGACCAGGGCGACGACCAGGGCGACGACCACGGCGGCGTCCCCGACGGCAGCGGCAAGGGCACGGGCACCGGCGGCGTCCCCGACGGCTTCACCACCTACACCAGCAGCGCCGAGGGCTTCTCCATCCAGGTGCCCAAGGGCATGAGGTACACGGGGCAGGGCAAGGACGGCGGCGTGCAACTGGAGTACAAGGACTGGGTGCTGATCGTGCATCAGCGCGACGACGCCTCCGACGACGTGGTCGCCGACTGGCGGACGATGGAGCAGCAGGCGCACTCCGGCTGGCCGTTCTACCACCGGATCGGCGACATCCACAGGGCGGACTTCCGGGGCTGGCAGGCCGCCGACTGGGAGTGGACCTACAACCGGGACCCGGCGCTCAAGCACAGCCTCAGCAGGGCCTTCGTGGTGGACAAGAAGCACGCGTACTCCATCCGGTGGACCACCCCCGAGGACCAGTGGAACAGCGCCGAGGCCAAGCAGGCACGTGACGTGGCCTTCGCCACCTTCCAGGCCCAGGACTGACCCGGCGTCACCCGCTGCCCCGGCGCCGCGCCGCCGGGGCGGGTGAGGCCGGTGACGTCACGGCCGGGACGTACGCTGGGCCCCGGAGGAGGGCCATTGCCACCGGTGTCGGGACGGCTGTTGGCCGGGCGCTACCGGCTGACCGGCCGCCCGGCGGAGTCCGGCGTGTCGTGGCGCGGCGAGGCGGTCGACTCGGTCACCGGGCTGCCGGTGCTGCTGGAGGCGACCCCGCTGCCCGAGGTGGTCGGCGCCGAGCTGCTGGACGACGGCCTGGACACGGTCTACGGACTGCCGCCCGAGGAGGGCGCGGAGCAGCCCGAGTCCGCAGCCGCCGCCCATGCGGTGCGGCGGGCGACCCGGGCGGCCGAGGCGGCGCCGGCGCACCCCCGGCTGGTCCAGGACTACGAGGCGTTCGAGCAGGACGGCCGGCTGTGGGTGGCCGGGGAGCGGCTGCCCGGGGTGCCGCTCGCCCGGCTGCTGGAGCGCGGCCCGCTGCCGCTCTACCGGGCCGCCGAGATCGCCGGGGATCTGCTGGGCGCGCTGCGCGCGGTGCACTCCGCCGGGCTGGTACACGGCAACATCACCCCCGAGACCGTGCTGATCTGCGAGGACGGCACCGCCATGCTGGGCGGGCTGGGTACGGGTGCCGCGCAGCAGGCGCTCTGCGACGGCCCGGACGGCGGGCCGCCGGGCCCCGGCTGGACCCTGGCCCGGCTGCGGGCCCGGGACGTCCGGGCCGCGCTGGCCGGGCCGTGCGCCGAGCGGTGGGCGCCGGAGCAGGTCGGCCCGGCGGGCGGTGACCGGGTGCCGCTTCCCCGGCAGCCGCTGCCGGGGGAGCCGGTCGGCCCGGCTGCCGACTGCTGGGCGGTCGGGGTACTGCTCTTCCGGATGCTCACCGGCCGGGCGCCCTTTCCGGAGGAGGATGTCGGGGTCCTCTTCGACGCCGTACGGGCCAGGCGGCAGGCGTCCGCCAAGGCATGCGGTCCGCTGCGCCCGCTGGTGGAGGAGCTGCTGCACCCGGACCCGGCGGCCCGGCCCGACCCCGCACTGGTGCGGCGGCGGCTGGCGGAGCTGCTGGCCCGCGCGCCGGAGCCGTACGACCCGGATGCGTCGGGTGTCGCCGCGCTGCTGCCCGCCGTCCGTCCGGCCGGGGCGGTGGAGCGGCGCCGCCGGGGTGGCGCTCCGGTCCCGCACCCCGACCATCCGCATGGGCCGCCCCGGCATGCGCGCCCGGGGCTGCTGCGTCCCGGGCTGCTGCGTCCTGGGCTGCTGCGTCCTGGGCTGTTGGGGCCGCTGTTGGTGGGCGGTCTGATGCTGGTGGTGCTGCTGGTGCTGCTGATGACGGTCCTGCTGGCGGGGTGACGTTCCGTCCGGATGGGAATTCGGGGGTTTTCCTGCCGAGTCACGACCGGGTCACACGGGCGGGGGCGGGATGTGCGGGGCCCGGATGGGCGCCTAACCTGTCTCCAGTACATGTTCGACCAGTGCATGTTCCACCAGTGCGTGGTCGAGTGCTGCATGTTCGAGTGGTGAGCAGTGGCGCGCGCCGGGACCGGACCCGGGCGTTGGGCGACGGGGGTCGTTGTGCGGCGCCGCACCAGCTGCCGGTGCGGCGGGACGCAGACGAGGGGGAGCACGGATATGGGCGCGCAGGACGGTTCCGTACCGGGCGCTGCCGCGACTGCGGGCGGCACCGGCGGACAGAACGAGGGACACCGCGAGGGGCCCGGCGAGGGACGTGGCGGGAGAGCCGCCGAAGGGGGCACCGGCGGCGGGGCGCCGCCCCAGGGCCCGCGCGACGGTCGGCTGCTGGCCGGGCGGTATCTGCTCGGCGAGCGGCTGGGCCGTGGCGGCATGGGCACGGTGTGGCGGGCCGAGGACCGGATGCTGGACCGCGAGGTCGCGGTCAAGGAACTCAGCGTCCGCCACCTCCCCGAGGAGGATCTGGCGATCCTCCAGTCGCGGATGAAGCAGGAGGCCCGCGCCGCCGCCCGGATCAAGCACTCCGGTGTGATCACCATCCATGACGTCCTGGAGCAGGACGGCCGCCCCTGGATCGTCATGGAGCTGATCGACGGCCGCTCGCTGGCCGATGTGATCTCCCAGGAGGGCACCCTGCTGCCCCGCGACGCGGCCAGGGTCGGCGCCCAGGTGCTGGCAGCGCTGCACCGGGGACACCAGGTCGGCGTGCTGCACCGCGACGTCAAGCCCGCCAATGTGCTGCTGGAGCGCGGCACCGGCCGGGTGGTCCTCACCGACTTCGGCATCGCCACCTTCGAGGGCTCCTCGGCGCTCACCCGCCCCGGCGACCTGGTCGGCTCGCCCGACTACCTCGCCCCCGAGCGGGCGCAGGGCCACCGGCCCGGCCCGGAGTCCGACCTGTGGGCGCTCGGCGCCACCCTGTACACGGCGGTGGAGGGCGACTCGCCGTTCCGCCGGGGTTCGCCGCTCTCCACGCTGGCCGCTGTGGTGGGCGATCCGCTGCCCGAGCCGCGCTGCGCCGGGGCGCTCACGCCGGTGCTGCGGGCGCTGCTGGAGAAGGACCCGCACGCCCGGCCGAGCGCCGACGAGGCGATGCGGATGCTGGAGGGCGTCGCGGCCGGCCACACCATGGACATCACGGCGGCGCCACCGTCGGCGCAGCGCACCCCGACGCAGGTGGTGCCGGTGGTGGACCGCATCGACAGCGCCGTCTCCGCGCCGGGCGCCGTCCCGCCGCCCCAGCCCACCGCCCTCGAAGCAGTGCCGCCGACCGCCGGGACGCACTCCGCCGGGACGCACTCCGCCGGTGCCCACTCCGCCGTTACGGTCCGCCGGGCCGGGCGTCCGAGGGTCCCGCTGCTGGTCGCGGCCGCTCTGGTGGCCGCGCTGCTCGGCGGCGGCGCCGCATATGTGGCCCTGAACCACGGGAAGGCCGACGCCGCCGAGGGCGCGAGCGGCCAGGGCCACCGGTCCTCCTCGCCGTCCCTGTCCCCGTCCGCGCCGTCGCGGAGCCCCGGCGACTCGCCGGGCGGCCAGGACGGTACCGCCCCCGACGGCTACAGCTGGACGGACGACCCGGGCGGCTTCCGCTTTCTGCTGCCCAGCGGTGGTGACACCTGGGTACGCACCACCGACCAGGGCCAGATCGACTACAGCCCGGACGGCAAGAAGCACTATCTGCGCTTCTCGGTGATCACCGGCCAGACCAGCACCCCGCTGGCGCATGCGCAGGCCATGGAGCAGGCCGTCGAGCAGTCGCCGAGCTATGCGCGGTTGCAGATGGTCTCCAACAAGTACAAGGGCCACCCGGGCGCCGTCTGGGAGTTCACCTATGACGCCAGCACCGGTCCCCGCCATGTGATCGAGCAGCTGTACCGGGCCGACGGCACCGAGTACGCCATCTACCTCGACTACCCGGAGCCCGACTGGCGGACCGGCGAGCAGCGCTTCTACACCGTGCGCAACAGCTTCGCCCCGACCGGCGACTGACCCCGCCACCGCGCGACCGGCCCCCGCCACCGCGTGACCGGCCCCCGCCGCGCGGTGGTCGCCGCCCGTCCGGCGGACCCCGGGACCGATCGCCGCCACGCGCGTACGGTGGAAGTGAGGCCGGATGCGGCCCGCCCGCTCCGGTGCCGCGCCGCCCACGTGCTCCGGGAGGAGGCCGTCATGGCCGTCACGGACCGGCTGCCGCAGCAGCCCCAGCAGGTGGACGCCGTGGTCGTCGGGATGGGGCCGGGCGGTGAGGAGGTCGCCGGGCGGCTGGCCGACGCCGGGCTGGACGTGGTCGGCGTGGATGAGCGGCTGCTGGGCGGCGAGTGCCCGTACTGGGGCTGCATCCCCTCCAAGATCATGGTGCGGGCGGCCGGGCTGGTAGCCGAGGCCCACCGCATCCCGGGCACGGCCGGAACCGCCATGGTGCACCCGGACTGGCGGCCGGTCGCCCGCCGGGTGCGGGAGGCCACCGACGACTGGAACGACAAGGCTGCCGTCGACCGCTTCACCTCCCGGGGCGGCCGGTTCCTGCGCGGCCGGGGCAGGCTGACCGCGCCCGGAGAGGTCACCGTGGGGGGCATGGACGGCGGGGAGACCGTGCTGCGGCCACGCCGGGCCGTGGTGCTCGCGGTCGGTTCGGAGCCTTCCGTGCCACCGGTGCCGGGGCTGGCCTGCACCCCGTACTGGACCAATCGGGAGATGGTCGAGGCGGCGGAGCTGCCAGAGTCGCTGCTGGTGCTGGGCGGCGGCGCGGTGGGGCTGGAGTTCGGGCAGGTCGTGCAGCGGTTCGGCACGGCGGTGACGGTGCTGGAGGTGGCGCCCCGGCTGCTCGGACATGAGGAGCCGGAGGTCGACGAGGTGCTGATGCGCGCCCTGACCAGCGACGGCGTGGAGGTGTACACCGGTGCCGAGCCGGCGTCGGTGTCCTACGACGGCGGGCGGTTCACCGTGGAGTGCGCACGCGGGGAGCGGCTGACGGCGGAGCGGCTGCTGGTGGCCGCCGGGCGGCGGGTGGACCTGACGCGGTTGGGCGCTGGGGTGCTGGAGGTGGACGACACCGCGCCCGCGCTGCCGGTCGACGCCCGGATGCGGGTGCCCGGTCAGGACCCGGGCGGCCCGGGGGTCTGGGCGGTCGGCGATGTGACGGGCCATGGGGCGTTCACCCATATGGCGATGTACCAGGCCGATGTGGCGGTACGGGCGATCCTCGGCCGGGGCGGCCCGCAGGCCGAGTACCACGCGGTGCCCCGGGTCACCTTCACCGACCCGGAGATCGGCGCGGTCGGGCTGACCGAGGCTGAGGCGCGGCAGCGCGGGATCGCGGTGCGGATCGGCCGGGCCGACCTGGCGGCGACCGCCCGTGGCTTCATCCACGGGCCGGGCGGTGACGGCTTCGTCAAGCTGGTCGCCGACGCGGACGCCGGGGTGCTGGTGGGCGGCACGGTCGCGGGGCCGTACGGCGGCGAGGTGCTGGGGGTGCTCTCGGTCGCGGTGCGGGCCCGGCTGCCGGTCGCGGAGCTGGCGCAGACGATCTGGGCCTACCCCACCTTCCACCGGGCGATCGGCGACGCACTGCGCGAGCTGACCTGATCCGGCGACCGCGCCGGTTACCGGCGGGTATCCAAGCCGCTCGGCAGCGCCTACGCTTCGCGGTATGACCGGAATCGAACAGGGCAGCCAGAGCGGAACCGAGACGCCGAAGGCACCCCGGGGCGGCAACCCCACCGCGCCCGCCGGCGGCCGGACGGTCGCCGACGCGGTCACCCCCGACCTGGTCGCACGCCTCACCCGCGCCGTCACCGCCGGACCCGGAGCCGCCCGCGCCGCCACCCGGGCGCCCTTCACCGGCGAGGTGCTGGCCGAGCTGCCGCAGTCCACCCCCGCCGATGTCGCCGAGGCATACCGACGGGCCCGCGCCGCCCAGCGCGACTGGGCCGCCCTGCCGGTCCGCCGCCGCGCCGCCGTACTGCTCCGCTTCCACGACCTGCTGCTCCGTCGTCAGGACGAGGTCCTGGACGTCATCCAGGCCGAGACCGGCAAGGCCCGGGTGCACGCCTTCGAGGAGGTACTGGCGGTGGCCGGCGCCGCCCGCCACTACGGCCGCGCCGCCGACGGCTACCTCCGCGACCGCCGGCGCGGCGGCGCCGTACCGGTCCTCACCCACACCGTGGAGGCCCGCCGCCCCAAGGGCGTCATAGGCCAGATATCCCCCTGGAACTACCCGCTGGAGCTCTGCGCCGGTGATGCGCTGCCCGCCTTCGCGGCCGGCAACGCCGTGGTCAACAAGCCCGACACGCAGACCGCGCTCACCGCCCTCCGGGTCCGCGAACTCCTGGTCGAGGCCGGGCTGCCCCCCGAGGTGTGGCAGATCGTGATCGGCGACGGACCGGTGGTCGGGCCCGCCGTGGTCGACGGCGCCGACTATGTCTCCTTCACCGGCTCCACCCGCACCGGCCGCGAGGTCGCCCAGCGCGCCGCCGCCCGCCTGGTCGGCGCCTCCCTGGAACTCGGCGGCAAGAACGCCCTGCTGGTGCTGGCCGACGCCGACCTCGACCGGGCCGCCGAGGGCGCCGTACGGGCCTGCTTCTCCTCTGCCGGGCAGCTCTGCATCTCCATCGAGCGCCTCTATGTGCACCGCGCCGTCGCCGACGCCTTCCTGGACCGCTTCACCGCCCGGGTCGGCGCGATGCGCCTGGGCACCCGCCTCGCCTATGGCGCCGACATGGGGTCGCTGGTCTCCCGGCGCCAGCTGGAGACCGTCACCCGGCATGTGGACGAGGCCGTGCGGAACGGCGCCACCGTGCTCACCGGCGGACGCGCCCGGCCCGACCTCGGTCCGCTCTTCTACGAGCCCACCGTGCTCGACGGCGTGGACGACACCATGGCCGTCTGCACCGAGGAGACCTTCGGCCCGGTCGTCTCGGTCTACCGCTGCGACACCGAGGAGGAGGCCGTCGAGCGCGCCAACGCCACCCGCTACGGCCTCAACTCCAGTGTCTGGACCCGCGACACCCGCCGTGGCCGCGCCATCGCCGCCCGGCTGCGCACCGGCACCGTCAACGTCAATGAGGCATACGCCGCCGCCTATGGCTCCAGCGCCTCCCCCATGGGCGGCATGGGCGACTCCGGTCTCGGCCGCCGCCATGGCGCCGAGGGCATCCTCAGGTTCACCGAGGCCCAGACCATCGCCACCCAGCGGCTGCTGCCCATCGCCCCCTCGCTGGGCATGGACGACGAGCGGTTCGCCGCCTTCTTCACCCGGAGCCTCAGGGCCCTCAAGGCCCTCCGCCTCAAGTAGCCGCTGCACGTAGCCGCTGCACTTCGAGGGACGACACAGGCGGGACAGCAGGCAGGACACAGGCAAAGGGCCCCGCCGGTAGCGGGGCCCTTTGTCGTTCAGCACTCGGCGTCAGGGCAGCGCCGGTGCTGGGGGGCGGCGCCGGGGGAGGAGCGCCGCCCTGGGGGGGGGTTGGTTCCGGGGGTTGGTTCTGGGGGGTTGGTTCTGGGCGTGACGATCACGGAGCGTGAGGTGATAACCGTTGTCATCGCACGGGCCCAGCCTCGTCGGACCCGGCGGTCACCGCCCCCGCCGACGCGGTTGCGGTGAACCCCTCACCAGCATCGTGAGGGACCAGGAGGGGTCTGTGCAACCGGTTCGGCAGACTCCGCTGCGGCCGTTTCACCGCTGCGGGTGAGCGCGGACCCACGGGGTGGCGCGGCCTGGCGATTGTCACGCTCCGCAAAGGGCGCACAAGGGGGGCGCGCAAAATGGAAGTGTGCGCTGGTCGGGAGCGGTTGTGCGCCCCGCATACGGTCGGAGCGGCACTGTCGGCGGGGCGGCCGGCCCGGGCGTCCCCGGGACCGGCCGCCCTTCCTTTTCAGTCGTGACCGGGCCGCTGTCCCCTGCTTTCCGGTCACAGCACCTGCGCGGTGTCCCACGGCGCACGGCCCGGGCCCGACCGGCGCGAGCCGGTTGCGGGAGCGGGCCACGCGCCTCAACGCGCCGGTGGACTGGAAGTTCCACGCGTGGTCCTACGTGCCGTACTGGACGGCCCCGTGCGAGGGGCCGGCGGTCCGCCCTGGCTGGTGCGGAAGCGCTCGTACGGTCGCAGGGGTCAACGAGTCCGGGCGGGGGCCGGTCACGCCCACCGCCCGTGCCGAACGGGTGAAAGGGCCCGCGAGGGCGCCGCCGACCGGGTCTCACCATCCGGGAAGCGGTGGCCCGGTGGCCGGGGCCGCGCCATACTGGTGCACATGTCCAGCGCAGCGCAGCACTTCTCGTTTACCTATGGCACCGGCGGGTCCGGATGCCATGGCGCTGCCGCGTGAACGACTGACGCAGACTCCGCACAGGCGCCCCGGGCCGACAAGGCCCGGGGCGCCTGTCGTCCGTCGGGGCCGAGGTCGGCCGAGGGGCACCCCGCCCCGAGGAATGAGGACGACACCATGAGCTCCACCACCACCGCCCCCGCTTCCGTCCCTGCCCCCGCACCCGCCCATGCCCCTGCCATGGACCCCGCCGAGGCAGCCGCCGCCATCGCGAGCGCCCGGGCCCGGATCGACGACCTCGACGCCCGGATCATCGAACTGGTCAAGCAGCGCATGGCCGCCTCCGCCGAGGTGCAGGCGGCCCGGACCGCCACCGGCGGCCCCCGGCTGGCACTGGCCCGCGAGATGGAGATCCTGGAACGCTTCCGCGCGGAGCTGGGCCGACCCGGCACCGAGGTCGCCAAGCTGCTGCTGGAACTCTGCCGAGGCCGCGTCTGACCAGGGCGGATGCCACCCGCAGCCTGCCCCGGCAGGCTGCGGGCGCCCGGCCGGTAGACTGGAGGTCCAACCCCGCAGACCCGCCGGAAGGCCGCACGTGGCATCAGCGACCCCCGTACAGACCGAGCCGCCGACCGACACCGTCCTGGTCGTGGACTTCGGCGCACAGTACGCCCAGCTCATCGCTCGGCGGGTCCGCGAGGCCCGTGTCTACAGCGAGATCGTCCCGCACAGCATGCCGGTGGCGGAGATGCTGGCCAAGAACCCCAAGGCGATCATCCTCTCCGGCGGCCCCTCGTCCGTCTACGCGGACGGCGCCCCCGCGGTGGAGCGGGAGCTGTTCGAGGCCGGGGTGCCGGTCTTCGGCATCTGCTACGGCTTCCAGGCGATGGCCCTGGCCATGGGCGGCACCGTCGCCCACACCGGGCTCCGCGAGTACGGCCGCACCCCGATGCGGGTCTCGCAGCCCGGCTCCACCCTCTTCGAGGGCGTCCCCGGCGGCCCCTCGGTCTGGATGTCGCACGGCGACTCGGTCTCCGAGGCCCCCGAGGGGTTCACGGTCACCGCCGACACCGACGGCGCCCCGGTCGCCGCCTTCGAGTGCGACGAGCGCAGGCTGTACGGCGTCCAGTACCACCCCGAGGTGCTGCACTCCGAGCACGGCCAGCAGGTGCTGGAGCACTTCCTCTACCGTGGCGCGGGCCTGGCCCCGTCCTGGACCACCAGCAATGTGGTGGAGGAGTCGGTCGAGGCGGTCCGCGCCCGGGTCGGCTCCAAGAAGGTCATCTGCGCCCTCTCCGGCGGCGTGGACTCCGCGGTTGCCGCCGCCCTGGTCCAGAAGGCCGTCGGCTCCCAGCTGACCTGCGTCTTCGTCGACCATGGCCTGCTCCGCAAGGGCGAGGCCGAGCAGGTCGAGAAGGACTTCGTGGCCGCCACCGGCGTGCAGCTGAAGGTGGTGGACGCGCAGGAGCGCTTCCTGACCGCGCTGGCCGGGGTCGCCGACCCCGAGCAGAAGCGCAAGATCATCGGCCGGGAGTTCATCCGGGTCTTCGAGCAGGCGTCCCGCGAGGTGGTCGAGGAGGCGGGTGCCACCGGCGAGCCGGTGGAGTTCCTGGTCCAGGGCACCCTCTACCCCGATGTGGTGGAGTCCGGCGGCGGAACCGGCACCGCCAACATCAAGTCCCACCACAATGTCGGCGGCCTCCCCGAGGACATGCAGTTCCAGCTGGTGGAGCCGCTGCGCCGGCTCTTCAAGGACGAGGTCCGGATGGTCGGCCTGGAGCTGGGCCTGCCGCCGGAGATCGTCTGGCGCCAGCCCTTCCCGGGCCCCGGCCTGGGCATCCGGATCGTCGGCGAGGTCACCCGGGAGCGGCTGGAGCTGCTCCGCGAGGCCGACGCCATCGCCCGCGCCGAGCTGAGCGCGGCCGGTCTGGACCGCGACATCTGGCAGTGCCCGGTGGTGCTGCTCGCCGATGTCCGCTCGGTCGGCGTCCAGGGCGACGGCCGGACCTACGGCCACCCGGTGGTGCTCCGCCCGGTCTCGTCCGAGGACGCCATGACGGCCGACTGGTCGCGGGTGCCGTACGACGTGCTGGCGAAGATCTCCACCCGCATCACCAATGAGGTCGCCGACGTCAACCGGGTGGTGCTGGACGTCACCAGCAAGCCCCCGGGCACCATCGAGTGGGAGTGATCCCCTCCCCCTGCCGACGGCCGCGCCGCCCCCGAGCTTCCTCGGGTGGCGGCGCGGCCGTTTTTCCGGGCGCCCGCTCGATCCGCCACCCGCTGCACTGAACCTCTGACCACTCCGCTGCGTGCTATCTGTGGCCAAAAGTGTGCGCGTCCGGGCAGGATCGGCAGCGGACGGCGGGAGAGGTGCGGGTATGGCGGACATATCGGGCGTGGACACGGTGGCGGCCCACGGCGCGCGGCGGCGCAGGGGCCGGTCGGCGCAGTCCCCCGAGGACGGCGGGTGGCGGGGGCGGGGCGCCCGGTACGCGATGCTGCCGCTGCGGCTCTTCCTGGGTGTGACCTTTCTCTACGCCGGTCTGGACAAGCTGGCCGACCCGCACTATCTGGGTGGGGCGGCCGATACGGCGTCGTTTGTGGCGCAGACGGAGGCGGTCAAGGGGGCCAGTCCGATCGGGCCGCTGCTGGACCTGGCGCTGCGGTCGCCCACGCCGTTTGCGATGGCCATGGCGTTCGGAGAGCTGGCGGTGGGGCTGGGGGCGCTGCTGGGCTTCTGGACCCGGCTGGCGGCGGTCGGCGGCGTACTGATCAACCTCTCGCTCTGGCTGACCGTCAGCTGGCAGGTGCACCCCTACTACCTGGGCAATGACCTGCCGTTTCTGATGGCCTGGGTGCCGCTGGTGCTGGCCGGAGCGCCCAATCTGTCCGTGGACGCGCTGCTGGCGAGGCGCTCCGCCCGGGAGCGGGCGGCCGGTACCGGGGCGGGCACGATCCGGCGGCGGGCGCTGATCGACGGCGGGGTGGCCGCCGTCGCGGTGGCGGGCACCGGGCTGGTCGCGGGGTCGCTGGCGGCCCGGCTCGGTCGCGGCAGCGGCCCGGCGGTGGCCGACGGCGCGGTGTCGCCCGGTACCGGCTCGGGTGCGGGCGCGGGCACGGCCTCGGGTGCGGGCGGGGGCGCCGATGCGGGCGGGGGCGCCGGCGCCACCGCGCCCGAGCCGCCCGCCGGTGGTGCCGCGCCCTCGGTGGCGGCGGCCGAGGTCAAGGTCGGCGGTGCGGTCCGGACCACCGATCCGGCGACCGGTGACGCCGTCTATGTGCTCCAGCCGCAGCAGGGCCGCTACACGGCGCTCTCGGCGGTCTGCCCGCACGCCCAGTGCGTGGTGAACGCGCCCAAGGACGGCAAGCTGGTCTGCCCCTGCCACAACTCGGTCTTCGACGCGGCCACCGGGGCGCGGCTGGAGGGCCCGGCCGCCACCGGACTGGCGACCTATGGCATCACCCGCAGCGGCGACCGGCTGCAACTGGGCAAGCGCCAGAGCTGACCGGGCCCGGCCGCAGCCGCAGCCGCAGTCGGTGCCCGGCGGTTGGGCCGGACGGGTGAGACCGTTCAGCGGTCGTCGTCGCCGGACGCCATGAACTGCGGCGGCGGGACCTCCCCGAACTCGGCCTCCGCTGCCGCCTCCGCTGCGGCCGCCTGGCGGTTCCGCCGCGCCATCCGGGCCACCGCCCCGGCCAGCCCGGCGGTGCCCAGCGCGATCAGGGCGACCGGGATCACGATGTGCCCGTTCACCGACCGGTCGTTGAGCGATGCGATCAGGTACACCACCGCGATGGCGGTGAAGGTGAGACCGGCGATGAGCGAGAAGATGTCGACCTCGTGGCGCTTCACTGGCGGACCACCCTTACGTCTCCCAGCCCGACCTTGAGGTCGAGGGTGATGGTGCCCTTCGATTCTGCGCCGCCGAGCGGCGGCAGGTTGGCCCGGTGCTCAGTGCCCACCCCTCCGATGCGGTCGCCCCCCGGCAGCTGGACCTCGCCCGCCGCGCTGTGCACGACCACCCGCAGCGTGACGTTGTTCGGCACGGTGACGGTGAGGTCGCCGGCGCCGAGCCGCACGCTGGTGGCGACGGTGGCGCCGGCCGGGTCGATCCGGCTGAGGTCCAGGCGGGCGTTGCCCGCCCCCAGGCTGTAGGTCCGCTCCACCTGGGAGACATCGGCCGGTACCCAGATGCGCTCGCCCACGGACGCCCTGATCGGCAGGTCGACGGTGCCTGCGGCGGCCAGCGCCAGGGTGGTGAGCAGGGCGGGCAGCACCAGCCCCCGCACCCGTCCCCACCGGGTGGCGATCAGCAGCGCAAGGCCCTGCACCAGCAGGACCGCAGCCAGCACCGTGGTCAGCCGGACCTCGCCGTTCTGCCCGCCCGAGGCGGCCCACACCGCCGCGCCCGCCCCCAGCGACAGCAGCAGGGCGACCGGGCCGAGGAAGCTCCGTTCACGCTGGTACGGCGGGTGCTGCCAGGGGTGGTGCCGGGACGGGCGCATCAGGCAGGGCGCATCCGGCTCCGGCCCGGCGGATGGCCCGGCTGGCGGTGCGGTGGACGGCCCGGCGCCGGGCTTGCGCAGCGGGTCGCCGGCTGGCAGGTCCTCGCGCTGCCACCAGGCGGGCGCGGCGGCGGTCGGCGGCGGCGCGTCATGGGGGGCGTACGGGTTGCGCTCGGGGTGCCTCGGGTCCCAGCGGTAGCCGGTCGGCGACTGGGCGGCCCGCCGCACCTCCTCCCGCCGTACCGCCCACTCGTCGCGGAACTGCTGACGCTGCTGCCGCCACTGCGCGTGCCACTCCTGCCGCCAGGCGCGCATCTCCTCGCGGTCGAGGTGCCGGTCGTACGGGCCCTGCGAGCGGCGCGACTGGCGATCGCCCTCGCGGTGGCCGCGCCGCTCGGGGTCGTACCGCACCGCGAAGAAGATCAGCACGCCGAGCAGCAGCAGCGGGAAGAGGTGGTCGCCACGGTCCATCCAGGAGAAGAAGACACCGGTGCCGATCACGGTGAGCAGGACCGCGCCGATCGACTGGGCGTCCACCTGGCCGGTGAGCACCCGCTGGATCTCGGTCTTGCGGGACCCCTCGGCGGGGACGATCAGCCAGGCCAGGCCGTACAGGAACAGCCCGAGGCCGCCGGAGAGGCAGAGCACCGCGACCACCACCCGGAAGACCACCGGGTCGATGTCGAGATGGCGGCCGAGACCGCCGCAGACCCCGGCCACCACCCGGTGGCGGTCGCTGCGTACCAGCGGTGGGCGGGGTGCGTCGGGGCCGTCCTCGGCGGCGGTGGCGCCGCCGGACGCGCCCGACCCGGTGCCGTCGCCCCCTCGGTCCCCGGTCGCCTGTCGCTGCTCGCGTCCACTGCGACTCGCTGCGGCTTCGCCGGGGGCGGCGGGCCCTTCGGCCGGCGAGGGTGGCGTGCGGTCGTCCGTCATGGTTCCATCCTGCGGGTGCGGGCGGCCGGGACCAACCGGTTGCACCCCTGCTCCGACCCTGATCTCTCCCTGAGAGAGTTGAGGGGCGTGACCCTGATGCGCGCGCCCCCGCGCCCGTGTGACGATCGGTGGCGTGGCAGCACCCGGCACCGACCCCTCCGCCAGCACCGGCCCCTCCGCCGAACCCTTCTCCGCACCCCCCTCAGCCAGCACCGCCCCCTCAGCCCCCTCGGCCCCCGCCGCGCCTTCCGCGCCTTCCGCCGCCGCCGAGCCCGCCGCGCCGCTGGGCGCCACCGGGCCCTCCGGTGTGTCCGCGCCGGCGGCCGGGGAGGAGCGGCCCCCGTATCGCAAGCTCTACCGCAGCCCGCAGCAGCGGGTGGTCGGCGGGGTGGCGGGCGGCCTCGCGGTCCACCTCGGCCTGCCGGTGGCCTGGGTGCGGATCGCCTTTGTGCTGCTCTTCTTCGCCGACGGCATAGGGGTGCTGCTCTACGCCGCCTTCTGGTTCGTGGTGCCGCTCGGCATCGGCGAACCGGCCCGGGGCGCCGGGCCCGGCGAGTGGGCGTATGTGGGCGGCGCCTTTGTACCGGGCGCGCGCGGCGAGCCGCTGCACAAGGGCGGCCGGGGCCGGATCGGCAGGCTGCGCGAGGCATTGCAGCGCACCTTCCAGGGCGAGTCCTTCGGCCTGCCGCCGGACGCGGCTGCCGCCGCCCCGCCGCGCCGCGCCACCCGGGAGAACCTCGGCCAGCTGGTGGCGCTGCTCGCCGTGGTGGTGGGCATCCTGGCGCTGCTCAACGCGCTGCACATCCAGGCGGCCAAGCCGTATGTCTGGCCGCTGCTGACCATCGGGGTGGGTGTCGCCCTGGTGTGGCGGCAGGCCGACGACTCCCGCTGGCAGCGCTGGTTCGGCCTGGACGGCAGCAAGCGCCGCACCGCCGTGATCCGGATCGTGGCCGGGGTGGTGCTGGTCGCCGCAGGCATCATCGGCCTGCTGGTGATCCAGGGCTCGGAGACGCAGCTCGGCGCGGTGCTGGAGGCGTCGCTGGCGGTGCTGGCCGGAGTGCTGGTGCTGGTGGGCCCGTACGCGCTGCGGATGTGGCAGGACCTGGGCGCCGAGCGCCGGGAGCGGATCCGGGCGCAGGAGCGGGCCGAGATCGCGGCGCATGTCCATGACTCGGTACTGCACACCCTCACCCTGATCCAGCGGCACGCCGAGGACGCCAAGGAGGTCGCCCGGCTCGCCCGCGCGCAGGAGCGCGAGCTGCGGGTGTGGCTCTACCGGCCGGAGGCGGCGGCGGAGACCCCGGACACCCTGGCCGAGCGGGTGCGCAAGGTGGCGGCCGAGGTGGAGGACCTGCACGGGGTGCCGGTGGAGGTGGTCTGCGTCGGCGACTGCCCGATGGACGAGCGGCTGTCGGCGCAGGTTCAGGCAGCGCGTGAGGCCACCGTGAACGCGGCCAAGTACGGTGGCGGGGGACCGGTCCAGGTCTACACCGAGGTCGAGGGGAGGACGGTGTGGGTGTTCGTGCGTGACCGAGGCCCCGGCTTCGACCTCGACGCGGTGCCCGAGGACCGGATGGGCGTACGGGAGTCGATCATCGGCCGGATGCGCCGCAACGGCGGCCATGCGCGGGTGCGGCCCGCGCCGGCCGGCGGCACCGAGGTCGAGTTGGAGATGGAGAGGGCGGACACATGACCGGGACCGAGGAAGCGGTCGGGGCGGGGCAGGGCCGGACGGCCCGGGTGGTGCTCGTCGACGACCACCGGATGTTCCGTACCGGGGTGCGCGCCGAGATCGGCGAGACCGCGCGTACCGGGATCGACGTGGTCGGCGAGGCGGACGACGTGGAGCAGGCGGTCCAGGTGGTCACCGCCACCCGGCCGGACGTGGTGCTGCTCGATGTGCACCTGCCGGGCGGCGGCGGGGTGGAGGTGCTGCGCCGCTGTGCGCCGCTGATGACCGAGGGGGCGGACGGCGCGGGCGCGGTGCGCTTTCTGGCGCTCTCGGTGTCGGACGCGGCGGAGGACGTCATCGGGGTGATCCGGGGCGGTGCGCGCGGCTATGTGACCAAGACCATCACCGGTGCCGACCTGGTGGCGGCGGTCTTCCGGGTCTCCGACGGCGACGCGGTCTTCTCGCCCCGGCTGGCCGGGTTCGTGCTGGACGCCTTCGCGGCCACCGACACCCCGCCGGTCGACGAGGACCTGGACCGGCTCACCCAGCGGGAGCGCGAGGTGCTCCGGCTGATCGCCCGGGGATACGCGTACAAGGAGATCGCCAAGCAGCTGTTCATCTCGGTGAAGACCGTGGAGAGCCATGTGTCGGCGGTCCTGCGCAAGCTCCAGCTGTCCAACCGGCATGAGCTGACCCGGTGGGCGACCGCCCGCCGACTGGTCTGACCGGTACCGGCGGTGCGCACCCGGCGGCCGGTGCTCCGCTGGGTAGGGTCGGTCGGGTCGCTGCCGAGAGCGGCGGCAGGCGGAAGCCCCCGACTCCGGAGGGACCGGCCCTATGCCACCCACTGTCACGCTGGAGCGCCCCTCTCGCCGCGACCCGGGCCCCGGAGCCGACCCTGACCGGCAGCCTGCGGGGGCGCGGCGCGGACAGTCCGGCCGACCCCGCCTCCAGGTGCTGGACGGGCTGCGGCTGCTGGCCGCCCTGGGGGTGCTCTCCTGGCACTACACGGGCATCCAGCAGGCCCTGGCCATCTGGGGCGGCCGGACCAGGGACGTGGTCCCGGCGGCGCACGCGGTCGGCCAGTACGGCTGGCTCGGGGTCGAGCTCTTCTTTCTGATCAGCGGCTTTGTGATCTGCATGTCCTGCTGGGGGCGGCCCGCCAGGGACCTCTTCCGGTCCCGGGTGGTGCGGCTGCTGCCCGCCTACTGGGTGGCCGTGCTGACCACCTCGGTGGTGCTCTTCCTGGTCCGGCCGCCGTGGGTGGACCAGCGGGAGCTGACGTTCAGCCGGGTGCTCTCCAATCTGACGATGGGTCAGGCTGGCCTGGCCGTCGATGACATCGACCCGGTGTACTGGACGCTCTGGGTCGAGCTCCGCTTCTATGTGCTCTTTGCGATCGTGGCCGCGTTGGGGGTGACCTACCGGCGGGTGGTGCTCTTCTGCGGCATCTGGATGTTCGCCGTGCTGCTCACCCCGCGCTCCGGGCTGCCGCTGCTGGACCTGGTGGTGATGCCGCAGTACGCGCCGTTCTTCATCGCCGGGGTGGCGATGTACCTGATGTACCGGGTGGGGCCCAACCCCCTGCTCTGGGGCATCGTCGGCTTCTCCTGGCTGGTCGCGCAGCATGAGATGCACACCCTGGTCAGGCCGTACATCAGCGGCTCCGGGCATCCGCTCTCCTTCCCGGTCGTGCTGACGGTGGTCACCGTGGCCTTCCTGGCGGTGCTCGGCACGGCCCTCGGCGCCTTCCGCCGGCTTCGGTACCCGTGGCTGACGACCGCCGGGGCGCTCACCTATCCGCTCTACCTGCTGCACCAGGAGATCGGCTGGATCGTGCTGATGAAGCTGCACGGCCTGGTCAACCCGTATCTGCTGCTGGCCGGACTGACCGCCGCGCTGCTCGCCCTCGCCTGGCTGGTCCACCGCTGGGTGGAGCGGCCCGCCGCCCGGCTGCTGCGGCGCTGGCTGGACTCCTCCTTCCACGCCCTGCGGCGTGCCGACTCCTTCGAACGGGCCGAGCGCGCCGAGCAGGCCGAGCGGGCTGCCCCGGGCGGCGCGGCCTGACCCCTGGGGGCGCGGGCGGGCCGTCTGGGGCGGCTGAGTACCATCGGCCGGGTGGACGTGCTCATCAAGTTCTTTGTCGCCCTGCACATCATCGGCATAGCCGCTCTGCTCGGCGGGTTCCTCACCCAGCTGAAGAGCCTGAAGGCCGGACAGGGCCGGGTGGTGCCTGCCATGGTGCACGGCGCGCTGACCATGCTGGTGACCGGCATGGTGCTGGTGGGGCTCAACGAGGCGAACCACCACCACCCCAATATGATCAAGATCGGTGTCAAGCTCGCCGTGCTGGTGGCGGTGCTGCTGCTGGTCTGGGTCAACCGGGACGAGGAGAAGGCATCCGGCGGCGTGGTCGGCGCCATCGGCGGGCTGACCGCCCTCAATATCTTCATCGCCACTCTCTGGACCTGAGCCGCCCGCTGACCTGAGCCGCCCGCTGTCCTGAGCCGCCCGCCGGCGGCCACCCCGAAAACCGTTCGCGGTGGCCGGACGGCCCACGCCAGGATGGCGCGCATGGAGAGCTGGGAGCACCTGGTCACCGAGCACACCGTCCTCTCGGTGATCGTCGGCTCGCGTGCGTTCGGCCTGGCCACCGAGGCGTCCGACACCGACCGGCGCGGCATCTTCGTGACGCCCACCAGCGCGTTCTGGCGGCTGGAGAAGCCCCCGCGCCACCTGGCCGGACCGCTCCCCGAGCAGTTCAGCTGGGAGGTCGAGCGGATCTGCGAACTGGCGCTGGCCGGTAACCCCAGCGCGCTCGAAGTGCTGCACTCCCCGCTGGTCGAGCACACCACCCCGGTGGGGGACGAGCTGCGCGCCCTCGCTCCAGCCTTCCTCTCCCGGCGCATCCACCGCACCTTCGTCCGCCACGCCGACAGCCAGTTCGCCAGGGCCGAGGCCCGGCGGGCCAGGGGCGAGCAGCCCAAGGGCAAGCACCTGCTGCATCTGCTGCGGCTGCTGGCCTGCTGCGCCGGGCTGCTGGAGACCGGGCGGCTGCGGCTGGACGTCGGCGAGGAGCGTGCGGCGCTGCTCGCCGTGGGCAGGGGAGAGATCGACTGGGACGAGATCGGCGTCCGCCGCGACCGGCTCACCCGCCGGGCCGACGCCGCCCTGGCGGACAGCCCGCTGCCCGCCGAGCCCGACACCGCGCGGGTCGAGGAGTGGCTGGTCTCGGTGCGGCGCCGGACACTGGACGCCGAGAGGGTGAGCCCATGATGACCAGCGGGACGACAGTGGCAAAGGACGTACTCACGGCGGCGGGGGTGCCGGAGCTGGGTGAGGTGCTGGCGGAGGAGGTGGAGCAGCCGCTGGTCTTCGCCACGGTCTCCGGCGCCCATCTGTACGGCTTCCCGTCCGCCGACTCCGATGTGGATCTGCGCGGCGCCCATCTGCTGCCGGTCGAGGAGCTGGTGGGGCTGGAGACGCCCCGGGACACCCAGAGCCGGATGTGGCTGCGGCAGGGCGTCGAACTGGACCTGGTCACCCATGACCTGGCCAAGTTCGCCCGGCTGATGCTGCGGCGCAACGGCTATGTGCTGGAGCAGCTGCTCTCCCCGCTGGTCGTCCGCACCACACCGGTCCACCGGGAGCTGGCCGCGCTCGCCCCCACCGTGCTCACCCGGCACCACGCCCACCACTACCGGGGCTTCGCCCGCACCCAGTGGCGGATCTTCGAGCGCACCGACGAGCTGAAGCCGCTGCTGTACACCTTCCGGGCGCTGCTCACCGGCATCCACCTGATGCGCAGCGGCGAGGTGCAGGCCCATCTGTCGACCCTGGCCGGCGAGATCCCGTCGGCGCCCCCGTATCTGCGGGACCTGGTCGCGGCCAAGGCGTCCGCCGAGAACGCGCTCCGCACCGAGCTGCCGGGGGCGCCCGACCGGGAGCGGCTGCGGGCCGCCGTGGAGGCGCTTCAGGCGGAGCTGGACGAGGCCGAGCGGGAGAGCGGCCTGCCCGATCGGCAGGGCGGCCACCGGGAGCTGCATGAGCTGGTGGTGCGGGCGCGGCTGGGATCGGAGGAGCGGCGGACCGGTGTCGGAGGCAGGTCATAGACTCGGGGGGCGATGAGTAGCCTCTTTGACGACATCCCCCTCCCCGGCCTCGACGGCCTCGCCACCGGGCCCGGGGGCGTCCCCGCGCGGCCCGCCGCCTTCACGGCCGAGGAGCCGCCGCCGCACCCGGAGGAGGACGGCTTCGCGCCCTACGGGGCCGGGCCGGATGAGCCGGGCCCCTACGGGGAGGCCTCCGAGGACGAGGCCCCCTATGAGGCCCCTTATGAGGAGGCCATCCCCGCCGACCTCTTCCAGGGCGACTTCACCGGCCCGGTGGACCGGGACGCGTACCACGCCAACGGGGCGCCGCGCACGGTGGTGGACCCGGCGCAGCTGCTGGACGGGATGAACCCGCCGCAGCGCGAGGCCGTGGTGCACTCCGGCTCGCCGCTGCTCATCGTGGCCGGAGCGGGCTCCGGCAAGACCCGGGTGCTCACCCACCGCATCGCCTATCTGCTGGCGGCGCGCGGGGCCCGGCCCGGCGAGATCCTGGCCATCACCTTCACCAACAAGGCCGCCGGCGAGATGCGGGAGCGCGTCGAGCACCTGGTGGGCCCGCGGGCCAAGGCGATGTGGGTCTCCACCTTTCACAGCGCCTGTGTGCGCATCCTGCGGCGGGAGAGCAAGCGGCTGGGCTTCACCTCCAGCTTCTCCATCTACGACGCCGCCGACGCGCAGCGGCTGATGTCGCTGGTCTGCCGCGACCTGGACCTGGACCCCAAGCAGTACCCGCCGAAGTCCTTCACCGCCAAGGTCTCCAACCTCAAGAACGAGCTGGTCGACGAGGAGACCTACGCCGACCGGGCGGCCAACCCGATGGAGCGGAAGCTGGCCGAGGCGTACGCCCTCTACCAGCGACGGCTCCGCGAGGCCAACGCCCTGGACTTCGACGACATCATCATGACCACCGTCCACCTGCTCCAGGCATTCCCCGAGGTGGCGGAGCACTACCGGCGGCGGTTCCGGCACATCCTGGTCGACGAGTACCAGGACACCAACCACGCCCAGTACATGCTGGTGCGTGAGCTGACCGGCGGTGCCGTCGGCCAGGCACCGAAGCGGACCGTGGACGGCGATCTGGTCCGGCCGGAGGAGGAGGGCCTGGCCGAGCTGCCGCCCGCCGAGCTGTGCGTGGTGGGCGACGCAGACCAGTCGATCTACGCCTTCCGGGGTGCGACCATCCGCAACATCCTCCAGTTCGAGGAGGACTACCCGGACGCCACCACCATCCTGCTGGAGCAGAACTACCGCTCCACCCAGACCATCCTCACCGCCGCCAACGCGGTGATCGAGCGGAACACCAACCGGCGTGCCAAGAACCTCTGGACGGCCGGGGCGGACGGGGCGAAGATCGTCGGCTATGTCGCCGACGACGAGCACAGCGAGGCCCAGTTCGCCGCCGAGGAGATCGACCGGCTGACCGACGCCGGCGATGCCCGGCCCGGCGACGTCGCCGTCTTCTACCGCACCAATGCGCAGTCCCGCGTCTTCGAGGAGGTGTTCATCCGGGTCGGCCTGCCGTACAAGGTGGTCGGCGGGGTGCGCTTCTACGAGCGCAGGGAGGTCCGGGACGTCCTCGCCTATCTGAGGCTGCTCGCCAACCCCGAGGACACCGTCCCGCTGCGCCGCATCCTCAATGTGCCCAAGCGCGGCATCGGCGACCGCGCCGAGGCGATGATCGACGCGCTGGCGCTGCGCGAGCGGATCTCCTTCGCCCAGGCGCTGCGCCGGGTGGACGAGGCGTACGGCATGGCCGCGCGGTCCGCCAACGCGGTGAAGAAGTTCAACGACCTGATGGAGAAGCTGCGCTCCATCGCCGAGGGCGGCGCCGGTCCGGCCACCGTGCTGGAGGCGGTGCTGGAGGAGACCGGCTACCTCGCGGAACTCCAGGCGTCCACCGACCCGCAGGACGAGACCCGGATCGAGAACCTCCAGGAACTGGCCGCCGTCGCCCTGGAGTTCGAGCAGGAGAACACCGAAGGCACCCTGTCGGACTTCCTGGAGCAGGTCGCCCTGGTCGCCGACTCCGACCAGATCCCGGACCAGGACGAGGAGGGCGAGGCACAGGGCGTCATCACCCTGATGACCCTGCACACCGCCAAGGGCCTGGAGTTCCCGGTGGTCTTCCTCACCGGCATGGAGGACGGCGTCTTCCCGCATATGCGCGCCCTCGGCCAGGCCAAGGAGCTGGAGGAGGAGCGGCGCCTCGCCTATGTCGGGGTGACCCGGGCCCGGGAGCGGCTGTACCTCACCCGGTCGGTGATGCGCAGCGCCTGGGGCCAGCCCTCGTACAACCCCGCGTCGCGGTTCCTGGAGGAGATCCCGGAGGCGCTGATCGACTGGAAGCGGTCCGGCGCTGCGGCGGCGCCGCCGTCCACCGGGGTGCTGGGCGGGGTGACCGGGGCCAGGGGCTCCTCCTCGGCGTCGGCCTCGCCGAGGGCGGGATGGGGCAAGTCCGCCCGCAAGGTGCAGGAGCGGGAGGTGGTGGCGCTGGCCGTGGGCGACCGGGTCAGCCATGACACCTTCGGGCTGGGCACCGTGGTCGAGGCCACCGGGGCCGGTGACAAGGCGCAGGCGACGATCGACTTCGGCGGGTCCGGGAAGAAGCGGCTGCTGCTGCGCTACGCACCGGTGGAGAAGCTGTAGCGGGGGCCGGGGGCCGGGGGGCCCGCTGCGGAGGGCGGGTGGCTGCTCAGCGCGGGTTGAGCCCGTGGCTGAGCAGCCAGGGGATCGGGTCCACGGCGGGGGCGCCGTCACCGGGGTGCACCTCGAAGTGCATATGCGGGCCGGTGCTGTTGCCGCTGCTGCCGGAGTAGGCGATGGTGTCGCCGGCCTTCACCTTGCCCGAGCGGATCCGGTACGAGCTGAGGTGGCAGTACCAGGTCTCGGTGCCGTCGGACGCGGTGACGATCGCCATATAGCCGTACGCCGAGTTCCACTGGGTGCGCACGGTGCCGTCGGTGGCGGCGCGGACGTCGGTGCCCCAGCTCACCGGGAAGTCGATGCCGGTGTGCAGCGCCGCCCAGTGGGTGCCGGCCATGCCGAAGGTGGCGGAGAGGCCGTGCTCGGCGACCGGCAGCACAAACTTGGGGCGCAGGGCCTCCTTGCGCTTCTTCTCGTCCTCCTGCCGCTTCTTCAGGTCGATGCGGGCCTGGTTGCGGCTCACCCGGCCGGCGAAGTCGTCGGCGTTCTTGCGCAGCCCGGCCAGCTGGGTGTCCAGCTTGGAGGAGAGCGCCACCGCGGCCTTGGGCGAGGGGGTGGCCTCCGGGGTGCCGGCGGCGGAGTCATGCGAGGAGCCCTGGTCGGGGATGCTCACCGTGACGGCGGCGGCTGCGGCCACGCCCATCACGGCGACCGACGGGACGGCGATGGTCAGCAGGGCCGAGCGCCGGGCGGTGCGGGGCTTGCTGCGGGCCGCCCGGGCGGCGGCCCGGCCGCCCACCGGCGGCGCTGCGGCCTGCATGGCCTGTGTGGTCTGTGTCGTCTGCGTGGCCTGTACCGCTGCCGCTGCCGCTGCGGGCTCGGGGGCGGCGGTCCCGTCGTGGGGCGCCTCGTCGTACTCGTCCTCGTACGGGTACTCGTCGTAGGCGAAACCGTCCTGCCCGTCCTGGCCTGCGAAGTCCTGGGCAGCGGAGTCCTGCCCTGCGAAGTCCTGGGCGGCGGAGTCCTGGGTGGTGCCGTACTCGGTGTATGTCCCGTATCCCTGCACGGCGGTGTCCTGCGGGTAGCCGTCGTAGCCCACGGCGCCGTACAGGTCCGGTGTGGTGTACGCGCCGGTGGCGTCCGGGGAGGTGAGGGTGGCGGTGCCCCAGGAGACGTCCGCCGAGGGGTCGGCGGACCAGGACGTCTCGGCGGTGCCATAGCCGTAGGCGGTCGCATACGGGTCCTGCTGCCAGCCCTCGGCCGTGGTGGTGGCGGCGGTGGTCCAGGTGCCGGTCTGCTCGGCGGTCACCCCGCCGTAGCCGTACCAGGCGCCGGTGGTGTCGTAGGTGGTGCCGGTGTACCCGGTGTACTCGGTGGGCCGGGCGTACTCGGTGGGCTCGGCGTAGTCGGTGTACTCGGCGTACGACTGGTCAGGTGCGGCAGGAGGCGGAAAGACAGCCCCGGCACCCTGGCCTTCGTACGCCACCGGCTCAACTTTCGCCTCGACAGCAGGAGAACAGCGGCGACTGTATCCCCGAAGACGGACCGGCGACAATCTTTCCAGCCAGACCGGGTGTCCGGCGGGAGTCGGGTGGGAGGGCTGCGGGGCAACCGGGCGAACCGGGTCGGCCGGATCGGCTTGCGGAGGCGTGAACACGCAGTGCATGCGTTCGGTTGTGACTTTGCCCTCCCCCCGGTCCGCGAAACGGCGCTCCGGCACGGGTGGCGCTACCCTCCCTCCAGGGATGTTATTGAGTGTTAACGCAAGTCCCGTACAGATCTGGAGGCAGGAATGGGAGTGTCCGGACCGATCCGCGTGGTCGTCGCCAAGCCGGGTCTCGACGGCCACGACCGCGGGGCCAAGGTCATTGCGCGTGCGCTGCGGGACGCCGGTATGGAGGTCATCTACACCGGTCTGCACCAGACTCCGGAGCAGATCGTGGACACCGCCATCCAGGAGGACGCCGACGGCATCGGCCTGTCGATCCTCTCCGGTGCCCATATGACGCTCTGCGCCAAGGTGATGGCGCTGCTCAAGGAGCAGGACGCCGCCGACATCAAGGTCTTCGTCGGCGGCATCATCCCCGACGGCGACGTCCCCGAGCTGAAGGCCATGGGGGTCGCCGACATCTTCACCCCCGGCACCCCCACCCGGGATGTCGTCGCCTGGGTCGAGGCCAATCTGCGTACCTCCTCCGCCGCCTGACGGACCGCCTGCCGGACCAGCTGTCGGACCAGCTGTCGGATCGGCTGCCGGTGCCCGGCGGGCGCCGGTCAGCCGAGTTCGGCGAGCATCGCCGCGCGGAAGCGCAGGGTCCCGGCCAGCCGGGTGAAGGTCTCGGTCCATGCCGCGCCGCCCTCCGCCGCCGAGGCCAGCGCCGCCACCCGGTCCGCGTCCTCCGGGGCCAGGGCGCGCTCGGCCATGCCCAGCACCCCGCTGTGGCTCCACGGATAGGCCCCGGAACCGGCCGCCCGCTCCAGCGCGCCGACCACTGCCGCGCCCAGCCGGGGCGACCATGGCACCGCGCAGGCACCCAGCATCTGGAACGCCTCGCCCAACCCGTGGACCTCCACGAACGCCGCCGTCCAGGCGGCCCGCTCCTCCGGCTCCAGCACCGCCAGCAGCTTCGCCGGAGCACCCGAGGCACGACCCCCGCCCCGGCCGCCCGGCCGGGGCGGCGGCCCCAGCAGCGCCCGCGCCCAGCCCGCGTCGTGCTGCCGCACCGCAGCCCGGGCCCATGCCTCCCGCAGGTCGTCGCCCCAGCCGTCGGCGACCGGCAGCGTCAGCAGCAGCTCCGGGCTGCGGCCGGTCTCGCGGGTCCAGAGGGAGAGCGGTGCGGCGGCCAGGATCTCGCCCAGCCACCAGGCCCGCTCACCCCGCCCGGTGGGTGAGGTGAGGGCGATGCCGTCCCGCTGCATCGCCTCGTCGCAGACGGCGGGCGGCTCGACCGCGAAGACCTCCCCGGTGGGGCCGCGCCGCAGTCGGACGGCGGCCCTGGCCCGGTCGGCCATGCGGGCGGCCAGCGCCGAACCGGGCAGCGTGGACAGCAGCTCGGCGGCGGTCAGCCGGACGTTCTTGCTGCGGTCGCCGAGTGCCGCCTCCAGAAACGGCTCGTCGGCTGCGGTCAGCCGCTCCTGGAGGGCGTCCAGGAAGAGCAGCCGGTCCTCGGCTCGCTCGGTGGACCAGGTGGAGCGCAGCAGATCCAGGGCGGCCGCCGGATCGCGGCGGCGCAGCCGGGTGAGATGGGTGACCCGCTCGGCGAACAGCCCCTCGTGCCAGATGGCGTCGCCGTCCGGCGGCTGCCCGCCGTCCGCTGCCGTGGCCTCCGGAACCGTCCGGAGCACAAACCGCCAGTCGGGGTTCCGCTCCGCCAGCCAGCGGCCCAGCGGACCGGCCAGCGCCACCGCGTCCGGCCGCAGCTCGCTGCGGGCCCGGGCGGCGTCCAGCAGTGCGGGCAGCAGTGGCGCGGGCGCTCGGAAGCCCCGGGCGCGGGCCGCGCCGAGCCACTGCGGCAGCAGCTCGGCGAGGTTGGCCGCCGTGCCTGCTGTGGCCGCCGCAGCCGCCGAGGCGCTGCGGTCGGCGAGCAGCATCCCGAGCCGCCGCCGGGCCGGCTCGGGCAGCGGCGGACGGGGGTCGTCCGAGGCCGGCTCGGGTGTCGGATTCGGCGGCGCGGACGCGGGCGCGGGCGCGGTGGCGGGCCGCAGTCCCGCCCGGCGGTGCACCGTGCTGAGCGCGGCCACCGCGAGCAGCGCGGCGGCCGGGTCGGAGCGGTCGACGGCTGCGGCGGCCCCGGCCAGGGCGGGGGTGCCGGTGAGGCCGGGCACCGGCCGCCGGTCCGTCCCCAGCAGCGCGGTGGCCACCAGCGCCTCCCATGCGTCGGCCTGCTGGGTCTGCCCAGTCTGCTGGGTCTGCGGTGCGGTCATCGGCGGGGTCATCGGCGGGGTCATCGGCGGGGTCTCCCTTCGACGGGCGGGCGGTTGGGCGGGTGGGCAGGTGCGGTGGTCATGGGCAGAGCCCGATCGCGGTCCCGTCGGCGTCCCAGACCGTGACCGGGCTGAAGCCCCGGTGTCCGCACTCGCCGAAGACCGTCACCGGCCGCCCGCCGGAGACGGCGGCCAGCCGCCACAGCCCGGCCCCCGCCGCCGAGCCCTGCCGGTGCACCGGCACCTGCTCGCCGCCGTCGCCGTCCACCAGCCGCCAGCCGTCCGGGGCGGGGACCGGCACCACCCCGGCGAGCACCACGGGCCAGGAGTCCAGCCATGGTTCCTCGGCCAGCGCGGCACCGTACTCGGCCAGCGCCCGGTCCACGGTGACGCCCGGCGGCACGGCCTCCTCGGGCGGTGCGGGAGCAGCGGGCAGCCGGTCCGGGCCGAGCACCGCGCGCAGCGGCCGTACGCCGGGGTGGTACGCCAGGTCGGCCTCCACCGCCAGGCCGGTCGGCAGGGCGAGGTCGGGCGCCCGACCGGGCCGCCCGAAGGAGAGCAGCAGGGCCGTGCGGCCCGTACCGGCGCCGCGCAGCCAGAGCCGACGGGTGGTCAGCCGGTCGTCGGCCGTGTCGCGGACGCCCAGTACCAGCCAGCGGTCGCGGACCGCCGGACCGGCGCGCAGCACCTCCGAGCCCTCCATGGTGAAGCCGACCCGGGCGCGGACGGTCGCCGCGAGCGGCTCCGGCAGCCGGTCCACCCGTCCATAGGCGGCGGCGAGCAGGTCCAGCAGGGCGTACTGCTCCAGCAGCCGGGCCGGCCAGCCGGGGCCGGAGCCGGGCACCGTGGCGAGCTCCCGGGCCAGCGAGGCCAGCCCGGGCGCCTGCGCGTCGACCATCCGGGCGGCCACGTCGTCCCAGGCGCCGTAGCCCGCCCGCTCCTCCCCGGCCAGGCCGCCGCGCAGCCGGTCGGCGAGCCGCAGGCGCAGCTCCGCCGCCCCCTCGGCGACCCGGGCCGCCCGCCGCTCGGCGCGGCGCCGCGCCGCCTCGGGGTCGGCGGCCGGGGCTGCGGCGCGGGTGGCGTCGCGCTGCTCGGCGCGCTCCCGGCGGGCGGTCAGCCAGGACGCGGCCCAGCCTGCGGGCTCGGCCGCGGCGGGCACCGACTCTGGGCCGGCCGCCCACCGCAGCAGCAGGCCCAGGGCGTGCTTGCAGGGGAACTTCCGGCTGGGGCAGGTGCAGGAGTACGCGGGCGCCGCGAGCTCCACCGCCGTCCGGTACACGGCGCTCCCGCTGCCCCTGCACTCCCCCCACACCGCGCCGTCCCCGGTGCCCGCCCCGCTCCAGGGCGCGGGGGAGGCCAGCTTGGCCGCAGCCTTGCGCGATGCGGCGTCAGGGGCCAGTGCCAGCACCTGGTCCGCCGTCCACCGCACGTCGTTCGAAGTCACCGACATGCCCTCGACCGTAGGGGCCACCACTGACAACGCCCCCGGCCGACGCCTGTCCGGGGGCGTTGTCAGTGGTGTGGTGCATGGTGGATCTCGCAGGCCGGAGCTGCCGGGCCTGACCGTGGACTGCCCTCTGCCTGCCTTCTGCCTGCCCTCTGTCTGCCTTCTGCCTCCCATCTGCTCTGCCGATGCTCCCCGACTCAACCGCCGCTGCGGGTGCCCTGCCACAGGTGTGCCCGGCGGCCCGCTGGAAGGAGCCCCGTTGACCTCGACCACGCACGCCGGGCCGACGACCGCCGCCGGTACCGCCGAGGTGCTGCGCCCCCATGCCGAGGACGCCTTCGCCGGCGAGTTGGCCGCTCTGGCCGCACAGGACGACCGGCCGCGCCCCGAGCGCTGGCGGCTGTCGCCGTGGGCCGTGGCCACCTATCTGCTGGGCGGCGCGCTGCCGGACGGCACCGTGATCAGCCCCAAGTACGTCGGCCCGCGCCGCATCGTCGAGGTCGCGGTGACCACCCTGGCCACCGACCGGGCGCTGCTGCTGCTCGGAGTGCCCGGCACCGCCAAAACCTGGGTGTCGGAGCATCTGGCCGCCGCCGTCAGTGGCGACTCCACCCTGCTGGTGCAGGGCACGGCGGGCACCCCGGAGGAGGCCGTCCGCTACGGGTGGAACTACGCCCAGCTGCTGGCCCACGGCCCCAGCCGGGACGCCCTGGTGCCGTCCCCGGTGATGCGCGCCATGGCGGACGGCAAGGTCGCGCGGGTCGAGGAGCTCACCCGCATCCCGGCGGATGTGCAGGACAGCCTGATCACCATCCTCTCCGAGAAGACCCTGCCGGTCCCGGAGTTGGGCGGGGAGACCCAGGCGGTGCGCGGCTTCAACCTGATAGCCACCGCCAACGACCGCGACCGGGGGGTCAACGAGCTCTCCAGCGCACTTCGCCGCCGGTTCAACACGGTGGTACTGCCGTTGCCCGCCTCGATGGAGGACGAGGTGGACATCGTCACCCGGCGGGTCCGCCAGCTCGGCCGCTCCCTCGACCTGCCCGACCTGCCGGACGGCGCCGAGGAGATCCGACGGGTGGTCACCGTCTTCCGGGAGCTGCGGGACGGCGTCACCGCCGACGGCCGCACCAAGGTCAAGTCGCCCACCGGCACCCTCTCCACGGCCGAGGCGATCTCCGTGGTGACCAGCGGTATCGCACTCGCCGCCCACTTCGGCGACGGCGTACTGCGCTCCGGGGACGTTGCCGCCGGCATCCTCGGCGCGGTGGTCCGCGACCCGGCAGGCGACCGGGTGGTGTGGCAGGAGTACCTGGAGAGCGTGGTGCGCGAGCGCGACGGCTGGAAGGACTTCTACCGCGCCTGCCGGGAGGTGAGCTGAATGCCCGCCACCACCCCCCGGGCCACCGTGCTCGGCGTACGGCACCACGGGCCGGGCTCGGCCCGCGCCGTGGCCGCCACACTGGCCTGGCTGGAGCCCGATGCGGTGCTGATCGAGGGGCCGCCGGAGGCCGACGCGATCGTGGCGCTGGCCGGGGAGAAGGAGATGGTGCCGCCGGTCGCGCTGCTGGCCCATGTGGTGGACGACCCGGCGCGGGCCGCCTTCTGGCCGTTCGCGTCGTTCTCCCCGGAGTGGGTGGCCATCCGGTACGCGGTGGAGCGGGCCACGCCGGTCCGCTTCATCGACCTCCCGGCGGCCCAGGGCTTCGCCCTGGCCGCCGCACGGGAGCAGGGGGAGCGGGAGGCGGCGGAGGAACCGGCCGGGGGGTCACAGGGGAGCACCCCGCCCGGTTCCTCCGCCGACCCCGCGGACCCGGGCGACCCCGCGGTCCTCGACCCCATCGCCGCGCTGGCCCATGCGGCCGGGCACGACGACCCCGAGCGGTGGTGGGAGGACGTCGTGGAACACCGCCTACCCCGGGAGCGCGGCGCGGAGGGCGACCCGCTGGCCCCCTTCCGGGCCGTCGCCGACGCCATGGCCGCCCTACGCGACCGGGCCCCGGCGGACGGCGCCCCCGGCCCCGATGGCCTCCGCGACGACGCACTGCGTGAGGCGTATATGCGGCAGCAGATCCGGGCGGCCCACCGGTCCGGCCACACCCGGATCGCCGTCGTCTGCGGCGCCTGGCACGTCCCCGCCCTGGAACGGATGCCGTCCGCCGCCCAGGACCGCGAACTGCTCAAAACCCTCCCTCGCAAGCCCAGGACCGAGATCACCTGGGTGCCCTGGACGCACCGCCGCCTCGCCCAGCAGACCGGCTACGGCGCCGGTGTCGACTCACCCGGCTGGTACCACCACCTCTTCACCGCCCCCGACCGGCCCGTCGCCCGCTGGCTGACCCGCGCCGCCGGCCTGCTCCGCGAGGCGGACCACCCGGTCTCCTCCGCCCATGTCATCGAGGCCGTGCGGCTCGCCGAGGCGCTGGCCGCGATGCGCGGCCGACCGCTGGCCGGCCTCACCGAGACGCTCGACGCCGTCCGCGCCGTGCTTGGCGACGGCTCGGAGACGGCCCTGGCGCTGGTCCACGACCGCCTGGTGGTCGGCGACGCCCTCGGCGAGGTGCCCGACACCGCCCCCGCCGTACCGCTGCAACGCGACCTCGCCCGGTGGCAGCGCTCCCTCCGCCTCCGACCCGACCCCGCCGAGCGCGACCTCGACCTGGACCTGCGGAAGGAGACCGACGCGGCCCGCAGCCGCCTGCTGCACCGGCTGCGGCTGCTCGGCATCCCCTGGGGCGCCCCGGCCCGGTCCACCACCGCCGGGACCGGCACCTTCCGCGAGACCTGGCGCCTGCGGTGGGACCCCGAACTGGCCGTACGCATCGTCGAGGCCGCCGCCTGGGGCACCACCGTGGAGGCCGCCGCCACCGCCCGGGCCCGGGACGGCGCCGTACATGCGACCGCCCTCGCCGACCTCACCGCGCTCGCCGAGACCTGCCTGCTCGCCGACCTGCCGGACGCCCTGCCCACCGTGATGCGGGTGCTCGCCGACCGGGCCGCCCTGGACACCGACGTATCCCACCTGGCGGAGGCCCTGCCCGCGCTGGTGCGGTCGCTGCGCTACGGCGACGTCCGGGGCACCGACGCCGGGGCGCTGCGCGGCGTCGCCGAGGGGCTGGCGGTCCGGGTCTGCGTCGGGCTGCCACCGGCCTGCACCGGGCTGGACGCCGAGGGGGCCGCCGCCATGCGCGTCCACCTCGATGCCGTACACGGAGCGGTCGCCCTGCTCGGGGGCGCCGCCGAGACCGGCCCGGACACCGTCCGCGACCGCTGGGCGGCCACCCTGCACGCACTGGCCCGGCGGGAGCCCGCCGGCAGCCTCGCCACTGGCGTCCCCGGCCTGCTGCGCGGTCGCGCGGTGCGGCTGCTGCTGGACGACGGCCGGCTCTCCACCGAGGAGGCCGCCCGGCGGATGCGGCTCGCCCTCTCCACCACGGCCGGGCCCGCCGACGCCGCCGGCTGGGCCGAGGGGTTCCTGTCCGGCGGCGGGATGCTGCTGGTCCACGACGACCGGCTGCTCGACCTTCTGGACGGCTGGCTCACCGCCGTACCCGCCGATGCCTTCACCGAGGTGCTGCCGCTGCTCCGCCGCACCTTCTCCGGCTTCGAGGCGGGGGTGCGCCGCACGGTCGGGGAACGGGTCCGTGCAGCGGCCCGCCCCGGCGGCACCCCGATACCCTCCGCCGCACCCACCACGCCCGGCTTCGCCACCCACCCCGACCTCACCCGCGCCGACGCCACCCTCCCCACCCTCACCCTCCTCCTCGGCCTCCCCGCCCCACCCCCCACCCGATGAACTCGCCGCCGCCCGCGCCCATCGGCCCCGTGTCTCGACCAGCGGCACCGCGACCTGGCCACCCCACCCTCAGCTCGCCCCGGCCGAGTCTCGCCGCCGCCCGCCTCCACCGACCCACCCCCGTGATGCGACCGGCCGCCCCCGTCCCTGCCTGCCCCACCCTGTGACTCGCCGTCGTCCGCCTCCACCGGCGTCCGGCCCGTCCCCCACGTCCTCCCACGTCCCCCACCGGCCTCCGGCCCGTCCCCGCCCGCCCCGGCCGAGTCTCGCCGCCCGCGCCCACCGACCCACCCCCGTGACGCGACCGGCCGCCTCCGTCCCCGCCTGCCCCACCCTGTGACTCGCCGCCGCCCGCCTCCACCGGCGTCCGGCCCGTCCCCCACGTCCTCCCGCGTCCCTCACCGGCCTTCGGCCCGTCCCCGCCCGCCCCGGCCGAGTCTCGCCGCCGCCCGCGCCCACCGACCCACCACCCGTTTCCTTCGCCTCGCCCGATGAGCAGCGGTATCCCGGCCTCCACCGTCCCTACTGCCGAGAGGACACCTTTCCGATGACCTCGCCCACCGCACCCCCGACCGCCTCCGAGGACGACCGCCTGCGGCGCTGGCGACTGGTCCTCGGCGGTGAGCAGGACGGCACCGGCTGCCGACTCGGCGGCCGGGACGCCGCCATGGACCGGGCGCTGGCCGCCCTCTACCGCAGCGGCGGCGACGGCCAGGCCCCCGCCGCCGATCGGGGGGGCGCCCGCAGCGCCGGTCTCGGTGGCTCCGCCCCGCAGGTGGCCCGCTGGCTGGGCGACATCCGGGAGTACTTCCCCACCTCCGTGGTGCAGCTGATGCAGCAGGACGCCATCGAGCGGCTCGGCCTCTCCCGGCTGCTGCTGGAGCCCGAGATGCTGGCCGCCGTCGAGCCGGACGTGCACCTGGTGGGCACCCTGCTGTCGCTGCGCCATGCCCTCCCCGAGACCACCCGGGAGACCGCTCGGGCCGTGGTCGGCAAGGTCGTGGCGGACCTGGAGCGCCGTCTCGCCGACCGCACCCGGGCCGCCGTCGGCGGTGCACTCGACCGCAGCGTCCGTACCGCCCGCCCGCGCCACCGCGACATCGACTGGGACCGCACCGTCCGCGCCAACCTCAAGCACTACCTGCCGCCCTCCGACGACCGGCCCGGCGGCGGCACCGTCGTCCCCGAGCGGCTGATCGGCTACGCCCGCGCCCGGCGCGCTGTGAGAAAGGACGTGATCCTCTGCATCGACCAGTCCGGCTCGATGGCCCCCTCGGTGGTCCACTCCGCCGTCTTCGGCGCGGTCCTGTCCTCGATGCCGTCGCTCAGCACCCGGCTGGTGGTCTTCGACACCTCGGTGGTGGACCTCACCGAGCAGCTCACCGATCCGGTGGACGTGCTGTTCGCCACCCGGCTGGGCGGCGGCACCGACATCAACCGGGCGCTCGGCTACTGCCAGTCGCGGATCACCCGCCCCGCCGACACCGTGGTCGTCCTGATCAGCGACCTCTACGAGGGCGGCGTCCGGGACGGGATGCTGCGCCGGGTCGCCGCCATGAAGTCGGCGGGGGTGCAGTTCGTGGCACTGCTGGCGCTCTCCGACGAGGGTGCCCCCGCCTATGACCGCGACCATGCCGCAGCGCTGGCCGCCCTGGGTGCGCCCGCGTTCGCCTGCACCCCCGACCTCTTCCCCGAGATCATGGCGGCGGCCCTGGAGCGACGGCCGCTGCCCGTACCCGACCCGGGGTGATCAGGAGATGCCCAGCGCCGCAGGCATCGGGAGCGCGGCCCAGACCGTCTTCCCGGAGAGCCCGGGGCGGGGCGCGGTGCCCCATGCCTCGGCGAAGCTCTCGACCAGCATCATCCCCCGGCCGTGCTCGTCCTCCTCCTTGGCGGGCGCGACGTCGGGCAGCCGCCCCCGGCCCTCGTCGTCCACCTCCAGGAAGAGCATCTGCCGGGCGCTCCAGATGCGGCAGTGCACCCGGCGGCTGTCGGTGTGGGTGACGGCGTTGCCGACCAGTTCCGAGATGCACAGCTCGGCGTCGTCGACCAGTTCGCCGCCCAACCGCCACATGGCCGCGGTGATCCGGAGGAAGCGCCGGGCGGTGGAGACGGACTCCGGTCCGCCGGGCAGGGTGGCCGCCGCCTGGCGGTCCATCGGCCAGACCGAGCGCGCCGCACGCAGCGCGGCGACCCGGTCCCGCCTGCCCGGGGGCACGGCGTCGGGATCACGGTCGGGGTCGGGGTCGGGGTCCTTGACCGCAGCCCGGCTCCGGGCGCGGTGGCGTGCGCTGTGCATCGGGCGTCCACTACGCTGAGTAACGAATTGATTACCCGATCCACAGTTCCGGAGCAGGCTGCCAAAAGCAAGCTGCATGAAGGACTTGTCGGCCCTGTGGGGGTTTCCGGGTGCGCCCCAGGGCGCATGACCTGCCGTGCGCGCCGTTGTGATGGTTCTCACCAAGGTAGAGGCCCCTCCGGTTGAGACGTCCCTGTCGCACGGGGATAGCCTGCAAGACGGACATGCCGCGTGCTCGGCCGACGTGTGCGCAGGAGAGGCGGGGTGGACGCAAGGCTTTCCCTGCGTACCCCTCCCGTCACCAGGACCACAGCGACGACCTCGCGGCGGCACGCTCACAGACACACAACCGCGATCACGAACAAGGACGGACGCGCGTGGACCTGTTCGAGTACCAGGCGAGGGACCTCTTCGCCAAGCACGGTGTACCGGTGCTGGACGGTGAAGTCATCGACACCCCGGAGGCCGCGCGCGCCGTTGCCGAGCGCTTCGGCGGCCGCGCCGTCGTCAAGGCGCAGGTCAAGACCGGCGGCCGTGGCAAGGCCGGCGGCGTGAAGCTGGCCTCCGACCCCGAGGACGCGGTGGCCAAGGCCGGCCAGATCCTCGGTATGGACATCAAGGGCCACACGGTCCACAAGGTGATGCTGGCGGCCACCGCCGACATCGCCGACGAGTACTACGTCTCCTTCCTGCTGGACCGGAGCAACCGCACCTTCCTGGCGATGGCCTCGGTCGAAGGCGGCGTGGAGATCGAGGAGGTCGCGGTCAACAACCCGTCCGCGCTCGCCAAGGTCCCGGTCGACGCCACCGAGGGCTGCACCCCGGAGAAGGCCGCCGAGATCGTGGCCGCCGCCAAGTTCCCGGCCGAGATCGCCGACCAGGTCGCCGATGTCCTCCAGCAGCTGTGGAAGGTCTTCATCGCCGAGGACGCCCTGCTGGTCGAGGTCAACCCGCTGATCAAGTCCGGCGACGGCAAGATCATCGCCCTGGACGGCAAGGTGTCCCTGGACGCCAACGCCGACTTCCGCCAGCCCGAGCACGAGGCGCTGGAGGACAAGGCCGCGGCCAACCCGCTGGAGGCCGCCGCCAAGGCCAAGGGCCTCAACTACGTCAAGCTCGACGGCGAGGTCGGCATCATCGGCAACGGCGCCGGTCTGGTCATGTCCACCCTGGACGTGGTCGCCTACGCCGGTGAGGCGCACGGTGGGGTCAAGCCCGCCAACTTCCTCGACATCGGCGGCGGCGCCTCTGCCGAGGTCATGGCCAATGGCCTGGAGATCATCCTCGGCGACCCGGACGTCCGCTCCGTGTTCGTCAACGTCTTCGGTGGCATCACCGCCTGCGACGCCGTGGCCAACGGCATCGTGCAGGCCCTGGAGCTGCTGAAGTCCAAGGGTGAGGACGTCACCAAGCCGCTGGTCGTCCGCCTGGACGGCAACAACGCGGAGCTCGGTCGGCAGATCCTGACCGACGCGAACCACCCGCTGGTGCAGCAGGTGGACACCATGGACGGAGCGGCCGACAAGGCCGCCGAGCTCGCGGCTGCGAAGTAAGGGACACGGTCGACTCATGGCTATCTTCCTCACCAAGGACAGCAAGGTCATCGTCCAGGGGATGACCGGCTCCGAGGGCATGAAGCACACCCGCCGCATGCTCGCCTCCGGCACCAACGTCGTCGGCGGTGTGAACCCGCGCAAGGCCGGTACCACCGTGGACGTGGACGGCACCGACGTACCGGTCTTCGGCACCGTCAAGGAGGCCATGGAGGCCACCGACGCGGACGTCACGGTCATCTTCGTCCCGGCGAAGTTCACCAAGGACGCGGTCATCGAGGCGATCGACGCCGAGATCCCGCTCGCCGTGGTGATCACCGAGGGCGTGCCGGTGCACGACACCGCCGTCTTCTGGGCCCACGCCGGCGCCAAGGGCAACAAGACCCGCGTCATCGGCCCCAACTGCCCCGGCCTGATCAGCCCCGGACAGTCCAACGCCGGCATCATCCCGGCCGACATCACCTCGGCCGGCCGCATCGGTCTGGTGTCCAAGTCGGGCACCCTGACCTACCAGATGATGTACGAGCTGAGCGACATCGGCTTCTCCTCGGCGGTGGGCATCGGCGGCGACCCGATCATCGGCACCACCCACATCGACGCCCTCCAGGCGTTCCAGGACGACCCCGACACCGACCTGATCGTGATGATCGGCGAGATCGGCGGCGACGCGGAGGAGCGCGCGGCGGCGTACATCAAGGAGCACATCACCAAGCCGGTCGTCGGCTACGTGGCGGGCTTCACCGCGCCCGAGGGCAAGACCATGGGCCACGCCGGCGCCATCGTCTCCGGCTCCTCCGGCACCGCGCAGGCCAAGAAGGAGGCGCTGGAGGCCGCGGGCGTGAAGGTCGGCAAGACCCCGTCCGAGACCGCCCGCCTCGCCCGCCAGCTCATCCAGGGCTGAGCAGGCGGCAGCACGTCCGACCGAGGGCGCCCCGCCCGGACCTCAGGGTCCCGGGTGGGGCGCCCTCGGCGCGTCCGCGTCCGCGTCGGTGCCCGCGCCCTGGCCGCAGGGTTCCCCGGTCACGGAGGTGCAGGTCGGCGACGGGTCGGCCCTGCGGCCGTGGTCCCCCAGGATGCGGGACGGCCCGATGCCCAGCGCCGTCGCCGCCGCCGCACCCGCGATCATCACCACCAGCAGCCCGGCCGTGCCGGTGACGGCCCAGGTACGGACGGCGCCCTGCCGCCGCACCTCCTCGGCCGGGGCGTACGACACCGACCGGCAGCCGTCCAGCGCGGCGCCGCGCAGCAGCGCGCCCAGCCGGATGTCGAACCCCTCCGCGTCCGGGTCCCCCTCGCCCAGCGCATGGGCCAGCGCGGTCCGCGCCGCCGCGATCCGGCCCTGGGTGGCCGGGGTGCTGGCCTCCGCCTCCACGGCAATCGCCGCCGCGTCCAGCTCGGCCACCACATGCAGCACCAGCGCGGCCCGCTGCGCACGCGGCAGCCGCCGCACCGCCGCCACCACCGCCCGCCCCGCCTCCACCCGGCCGACCTCCACCCCACCGACCTCACCGGCCGGCTCACCCCCCGCCTGGCCGCCCCCGGTCGGCTCGCCCTCCGTCAGCTCACCCTGTGCCAGCTCACCCTCCGCCAGGCCAACCCCCGCCTGGCTGTCTGCTGCCGCGCCCTCTGCCTGGCCGCTCTCCGCCGGTTCGCCCTCTGCCTGGCCGTTCTCCGCCCGCTCGCCTTCCTCCTGGCTGCCCTCTACCAGCTCACCCTCGGCCGGGCCGTCCCCTGCCCGGCCACCCCCTGCCGCTTCGGCTCCTGCCCGGCCACTCTCCGCCGGTCCACCACCACCGCCGCGCGGGCGGCGGCGCGGCAGGCGTCCACGCCAGGGGGAGAGGGCGTCCGCGTACACCGCCGTCCGTACCCACCGTCCCGGTTCCGGGTCGGCCGCCACCTCGGGCCAGTTGCCCCAGGCCGCCGCGAACGCACGCTGCACGCACGCCACCGCGCGATCGGGATCCCCGGTGAGCAGAAACGCCTGCTGGGCCAGTGGTTCGGCGGCGGTGCCGTACAGCTCGTCGAAGTCGTCCCGGTCCTCGTCGGTCCGGTGATTCCGCACCGCCTCGCGCAACGCGGTCATCGACCACCCGCCGGGCGGGGTGCCTTCGGGCGGTTCCTCCCATGTCGGCGGAGGGGTCGGAGAAGTACGCATAGGCATATGATCTGCGACACGTCGACCATTCCACGCTTCGCCACGCAAAACACCTGATCCTGCCAGCATGGTCGGACATGACCCACCTGATCGGCTCCCGGGCACCGGCCCTCCATCAGGCGTCCGAGGCCGCCGACCCGCCCGAGGCCCCGGTCGCCCCGGTCGTCACCATCGGCCTCGCCGCCGGAGTCGCCGCCGCACTGGCCGGCCTGGCGCTGACCGCCGTGCCCCTTCTGCTGCTGTGGATCGTCTCCCCGTACATCCAGAACGGCGCCGTCGGCTCCCTCCACCTGGCGGCCTGCCTCTGGCTGCTCGCCCATGGGGCCGACCTCGTCCGCGTCACCGGTTCCGGTCCCGCCGCCGCGACCGCCCCCGTGGGCATCGCCCCCCTGCTGCTCACCGCCGCCGTACTCGTCCTGCTGCACCGCGCCGGGAAGTACACCGGCCGGGCGCTCCGTACCGCCCAAGGCGACCCCTCCGGCGGGCCGCTCCCGGTCCGGGGACTCGCCGCCGCCCTGCTCGCCGTGAGCGTCGGCTACACCACGGCGGCGGCTGTCGCGGTGGCCCTGGCCTCCGGCAACGGTGTGCTGCGCGCCCGCCCGCTGCCGGCGCTGGGGGCTGCCACCGTCGTGGCGGTCATCGGCGCCGCCGCCGGGCTCCGCTCGGCTGCCCGCCCTGGGCCGCCGCACCCGTCGCCGCTGCTGCGCCTACGGGCCCTGCTGAACCCGTACGGGGAACCGTCCGGGCAGCGGACCGCCCGGCGGCTGCCCGCCTGGGCCTTCCCCCCGGACGCGCTCTCCCCGGTGCTGCGCGCGGCGGCAGCCGCCTGGGCTGCCCTGCTGGGGGTGGGGGCGGTGGTGTTCGGCATCGCCCTGCTGATGCACGGCAACGCCGCCGGACGCACCGTGCTGGCCCTCGCCCCCGACGTCCCCGGCCAGATCGGCCTGCTGCTGCTCTGCCTCGCCCTCTACCCGGACGCCGTGGTGTGGGCCAGCGCGTACGCCCTCGGCCCGGGCTTCACCCTGGGCACCGGCTCCACCGTCGCGCCGCACGGCACGGTACTCGGTGACACCCCGGTCCTTCCCCTGCTCGCGGCTCTGCCCGACCCCGACGCCCCCGGCGGCGCCATCCCGCTCGGCCTCGTGGCGCTGGCGCTGCCGCCGCTGGCCGGAGCGGCCCTGGCCGCCGTCCTGGGCCGGGCGGCGGCCCGCGACCGCTGGCACCCGACGGCCACCGCCGTCGCGGCGGTCGCCGCAGCGCTGGCCACCGGCTTCGCGCTGGCCGCCTGCGCCGCCGCCTCCGGCGGAGCGCTGGGCACCGACCGGCTGGCCTCACTGGGACCCCGGCCGTGGCAGTCGGGCCTGGCGGCAGCGGCCTGGAGTGCTGCGACCGGCGTACCCGGCACATTGGTCGTCCGGTTCCTGCTCCGTTCCCGCTCTGCCCCGACAGTCACCCCGCGCCTCGGCCTGCTCGCGCGGCTCCGGGATCTCTCGGCGGGCCGTTGGCGCCGTCACCCGGTCGCCGACCCCTTGGAGGAATGACGGCGCCCGCCTACCGCCCCATGCCTCACCCCGGAGGCCCGGTGCCGCGCCCGCCTGTCGCCTCGCCCTGCCGGCGCGGTTCCGGGGCGGCGCCGCCGCGTGGTCGCCGGTCGGCTGAAGGGGTGACGGTGTCCCCGGTGCGCCCCACCCCGGCGGCGCCCGGGGGAGACGTCAGCTGCCCACGCCGTTGTACTTCTGGAGCCAGTCGGGGATCAGCGTGCTACAGCTGTGTTCCGCCTTCTGGGTGAGCGCATCGGACACGCAGTCGTAGTAGTCCTTGTGCGTCAGCTGCACCGCCCACGACGCCGCGACCATGGCGAGGGCCACGCCGCCGGTGACCAGCCCGCCCAGGGCCGCCGGGACCTGTGGGCGGGGCGGGCGGGAGTGGGCCCAGCCGGGCGGCGGCAGGGGTACCGGCCGCTGTCCGGCGGGGGGCGGAGGCGCGGTCTGGCCGATCCGTTGTTGCTGCTGTTGCTGCGGCTCGGACTGGCCGGCGGCGGCCGCCGGGTCCTTGGCGGTGCCGCGCAGGGCGCTGATGCCCCAGTACAAGGCGAGCGCGCCCAGCAGCAGCCCCACATACGGCAGGCTGAAGATCATGAAGAAGAGGCCCCACATGCCGGCCAGCAGCGCATAGCGCGCGCGGCGCTGGACGGGGTCGGTGGGGTCGTAGCGCTGCTGGGGCCCGCCCGGAGGGTAGGGGCTGCCGGGCGGGCGGCCCTGCCAGCCGGGGCTCCAGGGGTGCGGCGGGGGTACCGGCGGGCGGCCCTGCGGGGAGCCGTCGTCCGGTCGGCCGCCGTCACCGGGGGACTGGGTGCCCTGGGGCCCGCCGGCGGGCGGCTGGGGCGCACGCGGCTGCCAGGGCCGGTCGGGGGCATCCGCCGGCGGCGGCGCGAAGGGGTCGCGCTCGCCTGTGCTGTTGCCGCTGCTCATCAGTCGTCCGTCCGTCTTTCCCCGGTGTTCGGTGTTCGGTGTTCGGTGTGCGTCGCCGGGTACCGCCTGGAGCCGACCCGGTCGGGTCGGCACCCGGTCGGCGCCCGGTCGGCACCCCTCCATGATCCTTCAGCGGCGGGCCGGAGTGCGCCCTTCCGCCCCCGGGTCCGGAGGCGGGCCTGCCCGCAGGCCCGTACCCACACGCTAAGCCCCGGAGGGGCCCGTGCTGTTCCCGGGTACCTGCCCAGGAGAGCGAGATCCGTACCTCTCTACGCGCGTTGCACCGGTCTCCAGGTGTGGACCCCCTCCGACGTGCCGTTATCGTGGTGACGGCTGGGGCGGCCCACGGGTTCCCCGAGGCCCCGCAGCGCGGCGGGGTGACCTCGCCGTACCTCCCCTGATGCCGCATATGTCCTGTTCTGCCAGCCAGCCCGCCCCTCACCCGGGCATGACCCGCCGGGACGGGACCCGCCCGGGCCCGACCGCCCGGGGCCGCCGTCCGCAGGCCCCCGGCCGTGGCCCGGCACCGCCCGGGACGCACCGAGCGCCGAGCACCGAGCAACGGATTCCGGAGAACCGAGCAGTGGCCGCCGACATGCCCCCCGTCCTGACCTTCCCGCCGCCGTCCCCCGGACCGGCCCGCCTGGTCGTCCTGGTCTCCGGTTCGGGCACCAATCTCCAGGCGCTGATCGACGCCTGCGCCGACCCCGCCTACGGCGCCGTGATCGCCGCCGTCGGCGCCGACCGGGACTCCATCGCCGGACTGGAGCGGGCCGAGCGCGCCGCCATCCCCACCTTTGTGCTCCGCGTCCGCGACTTCGCCGACCGCGCCGCCTGGGACGCCGCCCTCACCTCCGCCACCGAGGCGTACGCGCCCGATCTGGTGGTGACGGCCGGTTTCATGAAGATCCTCGGCAAGGAGTTCATGGCCCGCTTCGAGGGCCGCATCGTCAACACCCACCCCGCCCTGCTGCCGTCGTTCCCGGGGGCGCACGGCGTCCACGACGCGCTGGCGTACGGCGTGAAGGTCACCGGCTGCACCGTCCACCTGGTCGACACCGGCGTGGACACCGGCCCGATCGTCGCGCAGGCCGCCGTCGAGGTCTCCGAGGACGACCACGCCGACGGCGGGGAAGCGCTGCATGAGCGCATCAAGACTGTCGAGCGCCACCTGCTCGTCGACGTCGTGGGCCGGCTGGCCCGCGAAGGCCACCGCATCGAGGGACGAAAGGTACGGATCCCTGCATGACCGCCGCCGGTAGCACCACGCCGCCCACCTCCGAAGACGTACGCCCCATCCGCCGGGCGCTGGTCAGCGTCTATGACAAGACCGGCTTGGAGGAGCTGGCCCGGGGCCTGCACGCGGCCGGGGTGGAGCTGGTCTCCACCGGGTCCACCGCCGCCCGGATCGCCGCCGCCGGTGTGCCGGTGACCGAGGTCGCCGAGCTGACCGGCTTCCCGGAGTGCCTGGACGGCCGGGTCAAGACCCTGCACCCGAGGGTGCACGCGGGCATCCTCGCCGACCTGCGCCTCGCCTCGCACCGCGAGCAGCTCGTCGAACTCGGCGTGGACCCCTTCGACCTGGTGGTCGTCAACCTCTACCCGTTCCGGCAGACCGTGGCCTCCGGCGCCACCCCGGACGAGTGCGTCGAGCAGATCGACATCGGCGGCCCCTCCATGGTCCGCGCCGCCGCCAAGAACCACCCGTCGGTCGCCGTGGTGGTCGACCCCGCCCGCTACGGGGACGTGCTCGGCGCGGTCGCCGCCGGCGGCTTCGACCTGGCCACCCGCAAGCGTCTGGCCGGTGAGGCGTTCGCGCACACCGCCGCCTATGACGTGGCGGTGGCCTCCTGGTTCGCCGACGGCTATGCGCCCGCCGACGAAGAGGCGTTCCCGGCCTTCCTCGGCGCCACCTGGGAGCGGCGCAGCGTGCTCCGCTACGGCGAGAACCCGCACCAGGCGGCGGCGCTCTACACCGACGGCAGCGGCGGCCTGGCCGGCGCCGAGCAGCTGCACGGCAAGGAGATGTCCTACAACAACTACGTGGACACCGACGCCGCCCGCCGCGCCGCGTACGACCACGCCGAGCCGGCCGTGGCGATCATCAAGCACGCCAACCCGTGCGGCATCGCGACCGGCGCCGACGTCGCCGAGGCCCACCGCAAGGCGCACGCCTGCGACCCGCTCTCCGCCTACGGCGGCGTGATCGCGGTCAACCGCCCGGTGTCCGTCGCCATGGCCGAGCAGGTCGCGGAGATCTTCACCGAGGTCGTCGTCGCCCCCGACTTCGAGGAGGGCGCGGTGGAGGTCCTGGCCCGCAAGAAGAACATCCGCGTGCTGCGCGCCCCCGGGGCCCCCACCGCCGCGCTGGAGGCGAAGCCCGTCTCCGGCGGTGTGCTGCTCCAGCAGACCGACCGGATCGACGCCCCCGGCGACGACCCGGCGTCCTGGACGCTGGCCAGCGGCGAGGCGCTCTCCGATGCCGACCTGGCCGACCTGGCCTTCGCCTGGCGCTGCTGCCGGGCCGTCAAGTCCAATGCCATCCTGCTCGCCCGGGACGGCGCCACCGTCGGTGTCGGCATGGGCCAGGTGAACCGGGTCGACTCGGCCCGTCTCGCGGTGCAGCGGGCCGGTGAGCGGGCCGCCGGCTCCTTCGCCGCCTCGGACGCGTTCTTCCCCTTCGCGGACGGTTTCCAGGTGCTGGCGGACGGCGGTGTGAAGGCGGTCGTCCAGCCGGGCGGCTCGGTGCGTGACGAGGAGGTCGTCGCCGCCGCCCGCGAGGCCGGCGTGACCATGTACTTCACCGGTACCCGGCACTTCTTCCACTGAGATTCCCCCGGTATCCGGGAAAGCGAAGCGGCCCGTACCCCCTCACGCGAGGGGGTACGGGCCGCTTCACCGTCAGCGGGCGGTGGTCACCTGGTCCGGACGACGACCGTGTTCGTGATCTTGTCGGCGAAGGTCTGCTTCTTGTCGTCCCAGATCGGCCACAGGTAGCCGATGTAGCACGGCACACCGTCCACGAAGTGGCAGAGGTAGCGGGCGAAGGCCATGCCGAAGCCGACCGGCTGCCCGTCGGACTCCCGCACCAGCCGGACGTTGCACACCTTCCGGCCCACCGACTGCCCGGTGGTGCCGTCCTGGTAGATCAGCCAGAGGCTGATCGCGAGCGAGACCACGCCGCCGAGGATCACGACGGCGAGGCCGACCCCGCTGAAGCTGTCCCCGGCGGCCGAGCAGTCCACCGACCCGTTGCTGTCGGTGGTGCAGTGCCTGCTGACATCGGTGATCAGCATGGCGCCGCCGATGAAGTAGCAGATCATCATCGGCACGCCGGATATCAGACCGTTGATCAGGAACGACCCGACACGGGCCCCCCAACCCGCATAGGGCGGCCGGTTGTCGTAGCCGTACGCCTGCCCGTACCCGTAGCCGGACGGCGGGTACTGCTGCTGCGGGTAGCCGTATGCGGCCCCGTCGTAGGACGGCTGCGGAGGGACACCGTAGCCGGGCTTGCCCGGCTGCCCGGGCGGTTGCTGCGGGTAGCCGTAGCCGGGCTGTTGCGGCGGCTGCTGGCCGTAGGGGTTGTCAGGACCGGGCGGATAGCTCACATTTCCTCCGGGCAGGCGGAAGAGGACTGCGCATGGCGGTCGAGGACCGTCACTGCGACTTGATGACCACCGTCTTCATGATCTTGTCGGCGAAGGTCTGCTTCTTGTCGTCCCAGATCGGCCACAGGTAGCCGATGTAGCACGGCAGTCCGTCGACGATGTGCAGCAGACGGCGGCCGAAGGCGGCCCCGAAGCCGATGACCTGGCCGTCCTGCTCCCGCAGCACCCGGGTGCCGACGACCTTCTTGCCGGGGGACTGCCCGGTGGTGCCCTCCAGGTAGCAGATGTACAGGGCACCGCCGATCAGCAGCACGAACCCGAGCAGGGTCAGCAGCGCCCCGGCGCCCGAGGCCCGGCCGAGGAAGACCAGCACGTAGTAGGGGATGAGGATGATGAGCGAGTCGATGATGTACGACGCCACCCGCAGCCCCCAGTGGGCGAGGACCGGCTGCGCGTTGGGGTACACGCCCTGGGGCGGGAAGCCCTGCTGCGGGTACGCCTCGTAGCCGGCGGGCTGCTGGCCCTGCGGGTAGCCGTAGCCCGGCTGCTGCTGGCCGTACGGGTTGTTGGGGTCGGGCTGCGGCTGCTGGCCGTAGGGGTTGTTCGGGTCGGGCGGGTAGCTCACGGTCGTCTCCTGGCAGGAAGATGGGGACAGGCGGACAGATGGGACCGGGCAGACGGCGGGACAGCCGACTGTCCGGAAGTTATCGGACGGTCATGACAACAGCAGTCCGTAGCGGTGCAGCTGCCAGCACCACGCGACGGCCGCGACGGCGCCGAGGACCCCGTTCCTCCGCCGGGCCGGTGCCGACCGCCACAGGCGGCCCGGCCCCAGCGGGGCGAGCAGCAGCAACAGGCCGGCGGCCACGGTGAACGGATTGGCCGTCAGGGCGGCGGCCCAGTGGCCCTGCCCGGCCTCGATGAAGACCGTGGTGGAGCCGCACGCGGGGCACGGGATGCCGGTGAACCGCCGCAGCGGGCAGAGCGGACCGGGGTCGTGGGCCTGGTGCAGCCCGGCCACCGCAAGCGCGGCCGCCGCGGCTCCGGCGGCGCGCATCAGCACCTGGAGCGGTCCGCCGTACCTGGACGAGGCAGCCCGCGACCACCAGCGGGCCGGTGCGGCGGCGGGTCCCGGGAGCGAGGCGGTCATACCGGGGTCTTCTTGTCCCGGAGCACCACCAGGACCAGCCCGGCGATGGCGATGAGGATCGCCAGGACCGAGAGGACGATGCCGCCGACGGCGGCGGAGCGCCCGGTCCCGGTGGTCCTGGCGCGGTTCACTCCGGCGATGCCGAAGCCGAGGCTGATCGGGGCGAGCAGAGCGCCGTAGAAGCAGACGATCACGCTGACGAAGCCGAGTGCGGCCGAGGCGGTGGCCAGGCTGTTGGGCTCGCCGGTGGGGCCGGGGGCCATTCCGTACGGGACCGGCTGCGACATCTGCTGCGGGATCTGCGGGGACAGCTGCGGAGACATCTGCGGGGACATCTGCTGCGGGGCCGGGTAGCCGTACCCAGGCGGCGGCTGACCGTACATCGGCTGCTGCTGCCCGTACCCCGGGGCGCCGCCATAGGGCTGCCCGGCCCCGCCGCCATAGGCATCAGGCGGCGGCATCTGGTACGGATTGCTCACGGTTCTCCCCCGAATTCCCCTCGCCGCGCCTCCCGGCGGTATGCGATGCCCAGGGAAGCGGCGGACGATGTCCGCGCCCATCGTTATCGGGGCGGTGGAGGCGTGTCCAGCCGATGCGCACGGTGCGGACACAACCGTGGCGCAATCGCAATCGGACCACTACGTTCCGTTTGGTGTCGCAGGCTGTCCGTGCCGGAGCGGCGGCCGGATGCGCGCACAGCGGCCCCGATCCGCGAGGATGGAACCATGACCGCCCAGATTCTCGATGGCAAGGCCACCGCAGCAGCGATCAAGTCCGAACTCGCCACCCGCGTCGCAGTGCTCAAGGAGCGGGGCATCACCCCCGGTCTCGGCACCGTGCTCGTCGGCGACGACCCGGGCAGCCAATCCTATGTACGCGGCAAGCACCGCGACTGCGCCCAGGTGGGCATCGCCAGCATCCGGCACGACCTGCCGGCCGACGCCACCCAGGCCGATGTCGAGGCCGTGGTCCGCGAGCTCAACGACGACCCGGCCTGCACCGGCTACATCGTGCAGCTGCCGCTCCCCAAGGGCCTGGACCCGCACGCGGTGCTGGAGCTGATGGACCCGGCCAAGGACGCCGACGGCCTGCACCCGGTCAACCTGGGCCGTCTGGTGCTGGGCATCCCCGCGCCGCTGCCGTGCACCCCCAACGGCATCCTCGAACTGCTGCGCCGCCACGGCGTGCAGACCCGGGGCGCGCATGTGGTGGTCGTCGGCCGTGGTGTCACCGTCGGCCGCTCCATCGGCCTGCTGCTCACCCGCCGCAGCGAGAACGCCACCGTCACGCTCACCCACACCGGCACCCGCGACCTGACGGCGGAGCTTCAGCGGGCCGACATCATCGTGGCCGCCGCCGGAGTTCCGCACCTGGTCAAGCCCGGCGACGTCCGCCCCGGCGCGGCCGTGCTGGACGTCGGCGTCAGCCGCACCGAGCACGGTCTGGTCGGCGATGTCGACCCGGGCGTTGCCGAGGTCGCGGGCTGGCTGTCGCCCAACCCCGGCGGCGTCGGCCCGATGACCCGGGCCATGCTGCTCGCCAACATCGTCGAGGCGGCCGAGCGGGCCGCCGGTATCACGCAGAACTGAGGGACGCCGATGGGTGTCGTACGGAACCGGTCGCGGCGGCGACCGCCGCGGGAGACCACGGGCACGCTGCCCCCGGAGGGTTCGGCCGCACCCGCCGGCCGGGCTCGTCCGCTGCCGGTGCGGCAGTGGCCGATCACCCTGGTGACGGCCGTGGTCGCGGGCGGTCTGCTGATCACGGCTGCGGACCGGTTCAGGGCGGGCGCGGTCATCGTCGGCGCGGCCCTGCTGCTGGCAGCGCTGCTGCGGATGCTCTTCCCGGAGGTGGGGATGCTCGCGGTGCGCAGCCGGTTCACCGATGTCTCGGTGCTCTGCGTGCTGGGCGGCGCGATCGTGCTGCTGGCCCTGATCGCGCAGCCGCACCCGTGGCTGCACTTTCCGTTCCTGGACCGGATGACCGGTCTGCTGGGACGGCACACCTAGCTGGTCGGCCGACCGGGCCCGGTCGCCCGTCGGCCCGCCCGTACGCACGGCTGCGGCGCCCCGCCCCTCCTTGGTGGAGGGACGGGGCGCCGTGCCGTCGGGCAGGACCGTAGGGTCAGCGCCGCCCGCGTGCGAAACCGCCGTCGCCGCCGCCGCCGAACCCGAAGCCGCCGTCGCCACGCCGGTCGTCGCGGCGGTCGAAGCGGCCGCCGTCCCGGCCGAAGCGGCCCTCGTCGCGGCCGAAGCGGCCGAAGCGACCCTCGTCACGCCCGAAACGCCCGAAGCGGCCGAAACGCTCGTCGCGGCGGTCGAAACGGCCCTCGAAGTGACGGAAGTGGCGGTAGTGGCGGAAGTGGCGGAAGTGGCGGTGGTGATGACGACCGTGGTGGCGAAGGCGCTCACCATGCCCCGAGCGCTGCGCTTGCTCGGAGTGGACGACGGCCGACGACACCGCGGGCTTCGCGGGTGTCACGGCTGCCGCCGCCGTGCCTGCGGAACCGAGGACGAGGCCCCAGCCCGCGGCAGCCAGGGCGGCGGCGACCGCGATGCGCTTGCCAGCAGAGCGAGTGGACATGAAGTACACCGTTCCTTTCCTGATTGCGGAAGGTCACCCTCCCGGGACGCGACCGGTTCGGCGGGGCCGAAACGACCCCTGTGGCGGTGCATCCGTGACCCAGAGTTGCCCGGCGAACACGGAACGGGTATTCAGGAGGGGGATTCTGGGACGAACCGGAAATCCCAGACCGTGGGCCTGCGGGGACGCCCACCGCTGACGGAGAACCTGGGACGGGGATGGGATATGGCCCGCTGGCGACCGCTGCCCGGCACGCTCGATCCGGATCTGCACCGCCTGATCGAGCAGCTGCGCCGGCTCAAGGACCGCAGCGGCCTGAGCCTGGTCGCCCTGGCCGAGCGCACGCCGTACAGCAAGTCCGCCTGGCACCGCTATCTCAACGGCGCCAAGTTCCCGCCGCGCCAGGCCGTGGAGGCGCTGGGCATGGTGGCCGGAGCGGACGCCCCGCGACTACTGGCGCTCTGGGGCCTGGCCGAACGCAGCAGACTGGACGCCGCCCGCCGCTACGAGGTGACCGGCGGCCCACCCGCCCCCTGCGAACACAGCCCGGCCCCCGAGCCGCCGCCTCCGGTGCCCGTCCCCGCCGCCGCCCTCCCCGCCCCCGCTGCCGCCACCCCCGCCGCAGTCGCCGTCGCCGTCGCCCCGCCCGTCGAGACCCCGCTGCGCGGCCTGCTGCGCCGCCGCCGTCCGCCCGGTGGCCGCCTGATCCCCGCCGCCCCGGCGCTCGCCCTGGCCGCCCTGCTCGCCGCCCTGCTGTACGCCTTGGGGCCGGGAGCCCATGGCGCCCGCATCGTGCGGGACACCGTCCGCTCACTGCTGGGCTCCCCGGCCCGCACCGCCGTCCCCGGTACCCCCGGCACCCCCGTCCGGCCCCCGACCGCGCACGCCCGGACCGCCGCCCGCACCGCCTGCCGCGCCGCCGCCTGCCAGGGCCGCGACCCCGACACCGAAGGCTGCACCCGGCACGCCCGCACCGTCAGCTCGGCCCCGCTGGCCGGGGTCGAACTCCGGCTGCGGTACAGCGACCGCTGCCGTGCCGCCTGGGCCGACATCACCCTCCCCGTCCGACCCCTCCCGTCCGGGGAGACGGCCACGCTGGCCGTCGCCGATCGCGGCGGCGTCCTGGTGGCCTCGCGGGCCGGTCGGCGCCGCAGCCCCATGCTGGCCACCGTCGCGCCCCACCGCACCCGCGCCTGCGCCGCCGTCGGCCAGGTCCAGGCGTGTACGGGCGACCCCGGCACCGCCGCCCCGCTGCTGCTGCCGACCGCCGAACCCTCACGGCTCACCGGCCGGGCCACCCCGGGGACACCCGGCCGCCCCTGCGGCCCGATCCCCCAGACCTGCACAGGCGCCCCCCACCCGGGCCACTCCTCCGACCCGGTGTCCCGCCACTGGCCACCCCCACCCCCCACCACCTGGGCCATCCCCATCCTGGCGACCCACCACCCCACCACCCTCCCCCTCCTCTGGCCCACCACCCCCGGCTGACCCCTCCCCGCCCCCCGCACCGGTGCCGCCCGCAGCGCCGACTCACCGCCCGCGCAACCCCCGGCCCACCCCCATCCCCGCAGGCCGCGCCCTTCCCACCCCCGCCCCCCGCGCCCCGTCACCGCCAACCCCCGCCCGGGTGCTGCCCGCAGCGCCGACTCACCGCCCGCGCAACCCCCGGCCCACCCCTCCGCCCCCAAGGGTCCTGGGATAGCCTGGCCATGGATCTCTCGAAGTCGAGAGATCGATCAGGGTCCGGCATGGCGGGTGTGCCGCTCCCACCCTTCGGGCGGGAGGTGCCCCCCTCTGCCGGTGCACCTGACCCCCCTCAGGCATCAGCTGGAGAAGGCACACCATGACCCGCACTCCCGTCAACGTCACCGTCACCGGTGCGGCCGGTCAGATCGGCTACGCGCTGCTGTTCCGCATCGCGTCCGGGCAGCTGCTCGGTGCCGACACCCCGGTGAAGCTGAACCTCCTGGAGATCCCGCAGGGCCTCAAGGCCGCCGAGGGCACCGCCATGGAGCTGGACGACTGCGCCTTCCCGCTGCTGCGGGGCATCGAGATCACCGACGACGCGAACAAGGCATTCGACGGTGCCAACGTGGCCCTGCTGGTCGGCGCCCGCCCCCGCACCGCCGGCATGGAGCGCGGCGACCTGCTCTCCGCCAACGGCGGCATCTTCGGCCCGCAGGGCAAGGCCATCAACGACCACGCCGCGGACGACATCAAGGTCCTGGTCGTCGGCAACCCCGCCAACACCAACGCCCTGATCGCCCAGCAGCACGCCCCCGACGTCCCGGCCGAGCGCTTCACCGCGATGACCCGCCTGGACCACAACCGCGCCGTCGCCCAGCTCGCCAAGAAGCTCGGCGCCTCCGTCGACGACATCAAGAAGCTGACCATCTGGGGCAACCACTCGGCGACCCAGTACCCGGACATCTTCCACGCCGAGGTGGCCGGCAAGAACGCCGCCGAGGCCGTCAACGACGAGAAGTGGCTGGCCGAGGAGTTCATCCCGACCGTCGCCAAGCGCGGTGCGGCCATCATCGAGGCCCGTGGCGCCTCCTCCGCGGCCTCCGCCGCCAACGCCGCCATCGACCATGTGCACACCTGGGTCAACGGCACCCCGGAGGGCGACTGGACCTCCATGGGCGTCGTCTCCGACGGCTCCTACGGCGTGCCCGAGGGCATCATCTCGTCCTTCCCGGTCACCACCAAGGACGGCAGGTTCGAGATCGTCCAGGGCCTGGAGATCAGCGACTTCTCCCGTACCCGCATCGACGCCTCCGTCCAGGAGCTGATCGACGAGCGCGACGCGGTCCGCTCGCTCGGCCTCATCTGAGCAACCCGAGCGCCCCGCACCACCACCGGCGGCCCGCCACCCCCACCCCGGGGGCGGCGGGCCGCCGGTGTCGTTCACCCGGGCGGGGCCAGCAGTCCGCAGAGCCGGTCCAGGGCGCCGGTGAAGGCGTGGTCCGGCGGGGTGCCGTAGCCGACGACCAGGGCCGGGGGATAGGGGCCGGGGTCTGCCGGGTCGCGGAAGTGCCCGAGGGTGTTGAGCACAAGCCCGGACTGTGCGGCCCGCGCGGCGAGTGCGGCTTCGTCGGCGAGCCGGGGCGGCAGCTCCAGGACGGCGTGCAGTCCGGCGGCGATCCCGGTCACGGCCACGTCCGGGGCGCGCTCGGCCAGTACGGCGGTGAGCCGGTCGCGGCGGCGCCGGTAGTGCAGCCGGGCCCGGCGCACCTGCCGGTCGTACCCGCCGGAGTCGATCAGCTCGGCCAGCGTCAGCTGGTCCAGTACGGGGGAGTGGTGGTCGGCCAGGCGCTTCTGGGCCACCACCGCGTCCAGCAGCCGGGGCGGCACCGCCAGCCAGGCCAGCCGCAGCCCCGGCGCCAGGCTCTTGCTGGCCGTGCCCGCGTACACCGCGTGGTCCGGGTCGAGTCCTTGAAGGGCGCCGACCGGCTGCCGGTCGTATCGGAATTCGCCGTCGTAGTCGTCCTCCACCACCACCCCGCCGCAGGCCCGCGCCCAGGCGACGGCGGCGGTCCGCCGGTCCGGGTGCAGCGGCACCCCCGCCGGGAACTGGTGCGCGGGCGTCAGCAGCACCGCGTCCGTACCCGGCCCCAGCAACTCGGTGCGCGCCCCGCGACCGTCCAGCGGCAGCCGGTCCACCGCCAGCCCGGTCGCCCGCAGCCCCCGGCGGGTGTCCGGGAAGCCCAGCGCCTCCACCGCGATCCGGCGCCCGCCCAGCGCCCGCAGCGCCCGGCCGAGCACCCCCACGGCCTGGACATAGCCGGTGCAGACCACCAGCAGACCGGGGTCGGTCCGCACGCCCCGGGTGCGGGCCAGATAGGCGGCCAGCGCCTGCCGCAGCTCGGGCAGCCCCTGCGGATCGGTGTAGCCCAGCAGATGGTTGGAGGCCCGGTTGAGCGCCCGGCGGGCGGCGGCCAGCCAGGCGGCGCGCGGGAAGAGCGACAGGTCAGGGCTGCCCGGCCGCAGGTCGTACGGCGGGGCGGGGTGGCCCGGCAGCGTCTCGAACGGGTCGGCCGGATCGGGGCTCCGCCGCCGGGCGGCCGTCCCGTACGCGAGGTCGGCCCGTTCGGCGACCCGGGTCCCCGAACCCTGCCGGGCCGTCAGCCACCCCTCGGCGACCAGCTGACCGTAGGCGTCCGCGACCGTGTTGCGGGCCAGCCCCAGATCGCGGGAGAGCGCCCGCGACGACGGCAGCCGGCTGCCCGGCGCCAGCCGCCCGCTGCGCACCGCCTCCCGCAGCGCCCGCTCCAGCGCCGCCCGCACCCCCGGCCCCGGGGTGAGATCCAGGTGCAGGTCGCTTCCGGCAGTGGCCCAGGAACCCATGCCCCAAGTGGACCACAGGGCCGGGCCGCCCGGTGCCTAGCGTGGAACCATGACCACGACAGCAGACCCCGCCACCACCGACGCACCGGTCCCCGCCCCCGCGCAGCGCATCCAGCTCAGGAAGGCGGCGCCCGACGTCTACACGGCGATGTACGCGCTGACCAAGGCGGCGGCCCAGGGCCTGGACCCGGTGATCGCCGAACTGGTGAAGGTGCGCGCCTCCCAGCTCAACGGCTGCGCCTACTGCGTCGACCAGCACTCCCACGACGCCCGCGCCCTCGGCCTGACCGAGCGGAAGATGTACGGCATCCCCGTCTGGCGCGAGACCTCCTTCTTCACCGCGCGCGAGCGGGCCGCCCTGGCCCTCACCGAGGCCGTGACCCGGCTCGGCGACCACGGGGTGCCCGACGAGGTGTACGACGAGGCCGCCCGGCAGTTCCCGGAGGACGAGCTGGCCCGGCTGATCGCCATGACCGTGACCATCAACGCCTGGAACCGCCTCGGCGTCACCGCCCGGTTGTCCCCTGCTCCGGACCCCGACCACAGCTGATCCGACCGCAGCTGATCCGAGTCCACGGCCTACCCCCGTCCCCACCGTCCCGATAATGTGTACGGCCACACGGCAAGGGCCGGTGGAACGGGGGAGTGGACAAGCCATGGCGGTACCGCACACCAGACGGATGCGATCCCAGACGGTCTCGCTCGGCATCGTGAGCGCGGTCGCCCTCGCCCTCACCTCGTGCAGCAGCAACGACAAGCCCGACCTGCGGTGCGTCGACAGCCAGAACTTCAAGACGGTCTCCGCCTCGCTCTGCGACAGCCAGCCCGGCAACGGCTACGCCACCACCGACCGCTACCAGTGGTACGAGAACGACAAGACCCGCCACAGCACCACCGCCGGCACCGGCTACTACGGCCACCGTTACACCGGCCCGCGCCTCTCCAAGGGGTCCGGCGGGTCCGGCGACAGCGTCCACCGGGGCGGCTTCGGCGGCCATGGGAAGAGCAGCGGCGGGTGACCCGCTGATGCAGCGCCACCGCATCGCACCGCGCCCCGGCTGGCAGCAGACCGTCGAGGAGCAGGGCCTGATCTACCCGCTGACCCGCTACCCCGACGACACGCTGCGCCCCTACTGGGACGAGTCGGCGTACTACTCCTTCACCCTCCCCGAGGTCGAGGCGCTGGAGGAGACCGTCGAGGAGCTGCACGCCCTCTGCCTGAAGGCGGCGGCCCACATCGTGGCCGAGGACCGCTTCGCCGAGCTGGGCATCACCGACCCGGTGGTGGCCGCCGCCGTCGCCGAGTCCTGGCGCCGCCGCGCCGAGCAGCCCAGCCTCTACGCCCGCTTCGACCTGCGGTACGACGGCACCGGCCCGGCCAAGCTGCTGGAGTACAACGCCGACACCCCCACCTCCCTGGTCGAGGCGGCCTCCCCGCAGTGGTTCTGGATGGAGGAGCGGTTCCCCGGCGCCGACCAGTGGAACTCCCTGCACGACCGCCTGGTCGCCGCCTGGCAGCGGCAGGCCGACCTGCTTCCGCCCGGCCACCCGGTCCACTTCGCCCACTCCCACGACGACGAGCTGGGCGAGGACCAGATGACCGTCGTCTACCTCATGGAGACCGCCCGGCAGGCCGGTCTGGCCACCCGCTCCATCGCCATGGAGGACATCGGCTGGGACCCGCTCTCCGGCCGCTTCGTGGACGACCGGTACGGCTTCCTGCGCACCGTCTTCAAGCTCTACCCCTGGGAGTGGCTGGTCGCCGACGGCTTCGGCCCGCAGGCCGTACGCACCGCCGACCTCGGCGGCGGCAGCGGCTCCACCCTGTGGATCGAGCCGCTGTGGAAGATGCTGCTCTCCAACAAGGCGCTGCTGGCGATCCTCTGGGAGCTCCACCCCGGCCACCCCAACCTGCTCCCCGCCCACCTCGACGGCCCCCGCGACCTCACCCGGTGGGTCGCCAAGCCGCTGCTGGGCCGCGAGGGGGCCGGCATCGTGGTCCACGACGGCACCGGCCCGGCCCCGGAGACCGATCCGCAGGAACGCTACTGCTGGCAGCAGCTCGCCCCGCTGCCCGACTTCGACGGCAACCGCGTCGTCCTCGGCGCCTGGGTGGTCGGCGACGAGGCGGCCGGACTCGGCATCCGCGAGTCGGCCGGCCTCATCACCGACGAGTACGCCCGCTTCCTGCCCCACGTCATCCGCTAACCGGCGGCCAGCACCTCCCGCAGCTGCTGAAGCGCCCACGCCAGGTCCTCCTTGGCGATCACCAGCGGCGGGGCGATCCGGATCGTCGACCCATGGGTGTCCTTCACCAGCACCCCCCGCTCCATCAGCAGCGCCGACAGCCGCCGCCCCGAGCCGAATGCCGGGTCCACATCCACCCCCGCCCAGAGCCCGCGCCCCCGCACCTCCCGTACGGCGCCGGTCGCGGCCAGCTCCGCCAGCTCGCCGTGCAGATACGCGCCCAGCTCGGCGGACCGCTGCTGGTACTCGCCGGTCCGCAGCATCGCCACCACCTCCAGCGCGACCGCGCAGGCCAGCGGGTTGCCGCCGAACGTGGACCCATGGCTGCCCGGCGTGAAGACCTCCAGCACCGCCCGCGAGGAGACCACCGCCGACACCGGCAGGATGCCGCCGCCCAGCGCCTTGCCCAGCACATACATGTCCGGCACCACGCCCTCGTGCTCGCAGGCGAAGGTCCGGCCGGTGCGCCCCAACCCCGACTGGACCTCGTCCGCGATCAGCAGCGCCCCGCGCCGCGCGGTGATCTCCCGGGCGGCGGCCAGATAGCCGGGCGGCGGCACCAGCACCCCGGCCTCGCCCTGGATCGGCTCCAGCAGCACCGCCACCGTACGGTCGTCCACGGCAGCCTCCAGGGCCGCCCGGTCCCCGTACGGCACGATGTCGAACCCCGGCGTGTACGGGCCGAACCCCTCCCTGGCCTCCGGGTCGGTCGAGAAGCTCACGATCGTCGTCGTACGGCCGTGGAAGTTGCCCGCCGCCACCACGATCCGCGCCTCGTCCGCCGGCACCCCCTTCACCCGGTAGCCCCACAGCCGGGCCGTCTTCACCGCCGTCTCCACCGCCTCCGCGCCGGTGTTCATCGGCAGCACCGCCTCCATCCCGCACAGCTCGGCCAGCTCTGTGCAGAAGGCGGCGAACCGGTCGTGGTGGAACGCCCGGGAGGTCAGGGTGACCCGGTCCAGCTGGGCCTTGGCGGCGGCGACCAGCCGGGGGTGCCGATGGCCGAAGTTGAGCGCCGAGTAGCCCGCCAGCAGGTCCAGATAGCGGCGGCCCTCCACATCCGTCATCCAGGCGCCCTCGGCCTCGGCTATCACCACCGGCAGGGGGTGGTAGTTGTGGGCGCTGTGGGAGTCGGCGGTCGCGATGAGGGTGTCGGTGAGGGGGCGCTGCTGGCTCATGAGGGTTCATCTCCGGGGGGTCGCCATTGACCGGTCTGCCTGCCCTCGTCCTTCCCCGGCGAAGGCCGGTTCTCCCGTCCCCACCCGGCCCAGCCCGCCCCACCGGTCGCATCCCAGCCCTCGCCCCCGGCCCCCCGGTCGCATCCCAGCCCTTCGGCCCCCGTTCCGTCCGTCGCATCCCGCCCCGCGCCCCGGCCTCTCTTGTCCGACTCCACCCCCCCGCCGCGCCGCATCCCCCCGCCCCTTATTGACCGGTGCTTCCCCACCCCGGACGGTAGAGTGAGCCGTGCCGCGACTGGCGAGCTGCGTGGAAGCGACCACGAGGAAGCGGCACCACCCCGGGCATGCCCGGGGACGCACCACCGCCGGAGTGCCGTCCGCCTGGGCACCCGGGTCACATGTCGTTTGAACGACCGACCCGGGAGGACCGCGATGAGCGCACCCGACCGTACCGACCGCCACCCCGCCCTTGCCGCCGCCGACCCCGAGATCGCCTCGCTGGTCGCCGCCGAGGAGCAGCTCCAGGCCGACACCCTGCGCCTGATCCCCAGCGAGAACTACGTCTCGCAGGCCGTGCTTGAGGCCTCCGGAACCGTCCTCCAGAACAAGTACTCCGAGGGCTACCCCGGCAAGCGCTACTACGAGGGCCAGCAGAACATCGACCAGGTCGAGGCCATCGCCGCCGACCGCGCCAGGGCCCTCTTCGGCGTGGACCACGCCAATGTCCAGCCCTACTCCGGCTCGCCCGCCAACCTCGCCGTCTACCTGGCGTTCCTCAAGCCCGGCGACACCGTGCTCGGCATGTCGCTGCCCATGGGCGGCCACCTCACCCACGGGTGGGGCGTCTCCGCCACCGGCACCTGGTTCCGGGGCGTGGGGTACGGCGTGCGCCGCGACACCGGCCGGGTCGACCTGGACGAGGTCCGCGACCTGGCCCTGGCCGAGCGGCCCAAGCTGATCTTCTGCGGCGGCACCGCCGTGCCCCGGGTGATCGACTTCGCCGGGTTCGCCGAGATCGCCCGCGAGGTCGGCGCCGTTCTGGTGGCCGACATCGCCCACATCGCCGGCCTGGTCGCGGGCGGCGCCCACCCCTCCCCGGTGCCGCACGCGGACGTGGTCTCCACCACCACCCACAAGACCCTGCGCGGCCCGCGCGGCGCCATGCTGATGTGCCGCGAGGAGCACGCCCGGGCCATCGACCGGGCCGTCTTCCCCGGCCTCCAGGGCGGTCCCCACAACCAGACCACCGCCGCCATCGCGGTCGCCCTCCGTGAGGCCGCCACCCCGGAGTTCGGCGGGTACGCCCACCAGGTCGTCGCCAACGCCCGCGCCCTCGGCGAGCAGTTGGCCGCCCGAGGCTTCGACCTGGTGTCCGGCGGTACCGACAACCACCTGCTGCTGATCGACCTCACCGGCCGCGACGTGCCCGGCAAGGTCGCCGCCAAGGCCCTGGACCGGGCGGGCATCGTCGTCAACTACAACACCGTGCCCTACGACCCCCGCAAGCCCTTCGACCCCTCCGGCATCCGCATCGGCACCCCGTCCCTCACCTCCCGGGGCATCCCCGAGTCGGAGATGGCCGCCGTCGCCGAATGGATCGACCGCGTCGTCACCGCTGCCCGTACCGGCGACGAGGAGACCGTCACCAAGGTCCGCGCCGAGGTGAAGGCCCTCATGGACGCCTACCCGGCCCCGGGCCTGCCCCTCGGCTGAGCCCCGCCGTCAGGTGCCCCCGCCGGAGACCGCCGTCCCGGCGGGGGCACGTCACGTCACCCTGCGGGACCGGGTCGGCCGAGCACCGCCCACACGGTCTTGCCGACTCCGCAGTCGCGCGGCTCACAGCCCCACTCGTCCGCCAGCGCGTCCAGCACCGCCAGCCCCCGGCCCGACTCCTCCGCCTCCCCGGCCTCGCGCCGCCGGGGCAGGTGGTGGAGGTCGGCGTCCGACACCTCGATCCGCAGGAACTCCGGCCGGATCTCGAACCGCGTGCAGATCTCCCGGCCCGGCGACACCCGGGCATGCTGCACCGCATTGGTGACCAGTTCGCTCAGCACCAGCTGCCCCGAGTCCAGGTACTCGGGGGCATCCCAGACCGCCAGGAAGTACCGCAGCATCCGCCGCGCCGACCGCACCGACGCCGGATGCCGGGTGAACCACCACTCGGCCTCGCCCTTCGGCGTGATTGTGACTTGCGGCTCGGACATGGAGCGGACCCCCTGGCTACGCTGAGCAATGAAGTTGCTTCGTTCTGCCACCAAGCATCGGGGATCCTCAGTAGAGTGACGAGCAATCAGTCATTGCCACCACGCAGTGTCACCAGGGGGGATACGCCATGGCCAAACAGCGGAGCGCGCCCGGATCGACCAATAGCCCGGCCATACTCTTCGGAGCGGAACTGCGCCATGCCCGCGAGGCCATGTCCTACTCGCAGGGAGATCTGGCCAATCTGCTCCACGTGGACCGTTCGCTGGTCTGCCGCATCGAGGCGGGCGAACGCGTCCCGCAGAGGCACTTCGTGGAGGGCTGCGACAGGGCGCTGAACACCAGCGGCCGGATCAAGCGGATCTGGTCCCAGGTGGACTGGTACGCCGAGATCGAGCACCCGGACTGGTTCCAGCGGTACGCGGACATGGAGGCGCAGGCCGTTGCGGTCCGGCAGTTCCAACTTGCCCGCATATCGGGGCTGTTGCAGACCGAGGACTACGCGCGGGCGATGTTCTGCGGAGGACTCTCGGAGTGGGACGAGGCGCGCATCGATGAGCTGGTGGCTGCCCGCATGAGTCGACAGCGGCGCTTCCTCACTGGCGGGGCACCGCTTCTGATCGTCGTGCTCGATGAGAGCGCAATCCGCTGCCACGTCGGTAATCCGGAGGTGATGCGCGGCCAGCTTGACCACCTGCTGACTCTTGCGCAACGCCCTAATGTCGTACTCCAGGTCGCGCCGTTCGATCGGTACGATCTGAGGCGCCCAGATGCCTCTATGACACTGCTCACCCTCCCCGACGGGCATGACTGGGTCTACTCGGAGAGCCTCGACAGGGGCCATTTCGTCGATAACCCGGAAGTCATCGCCGACTATGCACGAACCTACGACCTGCTCCGGGCGGGGGCACTCTCGCCTCGCGAAACGGTCGCTTTCATCACCAGCGCAAGGGAAGGTTACGACCATGACGCAGCAGGAGCTCCGAGTGGCAGTGTGGCGCAAGAGCAGCCACAGCGGGACCAACGGCGGCGAGTGCATCGAGGTGGCCCCCGGATTCACCGGCGTCGTCCCCGTCCGGGACAGTAAGGACCCGCTCGGTCCGGCCCTCATCTTCCCGGCCGCCGCCTGGGAGTCGTTCGTCTCCGCCGTGAAGGCGGGGGAGATCACCGCGACCTGCTGACGTGGCCGTCGCCCCGGCCCTGGAAAACCTCGGGCTGGTGCGACGGCGGCAAGCACGTTTCCTCGTTGCCCTGCGTCCTGGACTTCGTCGTTGGCCGAGCTGGTCGCGGCGGGGTTGGTCTTCACGGTGCCTCAACGCGGTACCTACGTCGCCGAGCCGGCGGGCGAGGACGAGCGCCAGGACGACGCCCCGGACGCATGAGAGCCCCGCGCGGCAGCCTCGGGGGAGGGACCGCCTAGCGGGGCTCTCGCGGGTCACGAAGGTGCGGAGGGGGACCGCACCCCGGAAGACGAGAGCCGGGTTGCCGTCCCCGTCTGTCACAACCGGGTCCGGCGACCACCCGCCCGGGCGGAACGGAGCAAGTTCCGTCCGGACGCGTGGGGCTTCGGGGTGCTACACCAGCGCGGCAACGCGCTTGTGCAGCGTCTTCGGGAGATCGTCCAGCGGTCGCCACTCGGCGGCGGAAACCTCCTCTTCCTGAATCCGGGGGTTCACCTCACGGACCGTGCGGAAGACGAACCGGAAGTCCGCGTGCTGGTGGGCGGGCTCCCCCTTCGCGGGGTTCTCGGGGATGTCGTGCACGTCCACGTGAACGGGCATCTCCAGGATGGGGAGGAACCCGCCGTCCACGCCGGTTTCTTCGGCGAGTTCCCGCAGCGCGGCGCGCATGAGTTCGGCGTCTTCAAGCTCCAGGTGCCCGCCGGGGGTAAGCCACTTGCCGGTTGCGTTGTGGTGGATGAGCAGCACGTTCCCGGCGTCGTTGACGAGCACGGCCCCGGCGGTGACGTGCAGCGGGGACGTGCTGCGGCTGGTCGGGTCGTCGTCCCGGTCCAGCGCGGCGAACACCGGGGCAAGGCTGTCCTTGTCCTCGGGGTGCTCGTCCGCGTAGCCCGTCAGGACGGTCCGGATGTGTTCGGGTGACATTGCCATGTGCCTTACCTGTTCCAGTAGTTGAGCCACTGCGCCGCGATGGCACTTCGGTCGGCGGCGGGGACTTCGTGCATCCCGGGCGACAGTTCGCCCCGGGCTATCGCTCGCGTCGCCGCGATGATCTCGCCCTGTACAAGGAAGATGAACGGTCCGACGCTTGCCCCGTGCAGGAAGTTGACCGCTTCCCCGCCGTTGAGCAAGTAGAAGTAGTGACCGCTCGTCTCGTACCGGGTCACGTGGTCGCCGAAGCTGGAACGCCGGTACCCCTCCGGGAGGCCGGCCAGTTCCAACTCATCTTCCGAGCTGGTGACCGTGGCGACGTACGCGCCGTTTCGCAGCGTGGGGAAGTCCTCACCCCGCAGGGACAGAGCCCCCGTGGCGCACAGGACGAGCCCGGCGGCGTGTATGGCCGCATCCCGGTCCCGGGCGACCCCGAAGCCCTGCGAGAGCGCCTGTGCACGCCGTACGGGGTCGATGTCGTACACCGTGACGTGAACCCCCTTCGCGTGCATCAGACGGGCGATGCTGGACCCGAGCTTGCCGAAGCCGATCACGAGCGCGGAACGGCCGTGCAGGATGTCCCCGCGCTCACGCAACAGCGCCTCGGCGGAGAACACCACGCTCTGACCGACCAGGAAGTCTTCCGGGTCTTTGAGCGGAGAACGAGCGACCGAGACCACGGGGCACGGCAGCTTGTCCCGCTCGGCGTAGCGCTTGTGGCCGTTCTCCGTGTCTTCGACCACGCCCAGGATCGTGCCGGAGTACCGCACGCACAGGTCCTCCAGCACGGGCGCGAAGTACCCGCCCACGTCGAGCAGCACGATCCGTTCGCCGGGTGCCCGGCTCTCCATGTAGGCCAACGCCACATCCGGATCTGTGAACAGCTCACGCGTCAACTCGTCTACGTTGAACGCCTGTTCCACTTCGCGCCGCGCGTTGTCGTTGATCGACTTCGGCTTGGGCAGTACGGCGCGCAGGTCGGAGACGGCCCCCACGGCGCGGACGAATGCGGGCCGCTCGGGCAACAGGTGCGTGATGAGCAGCGAGGACGGGCGGGCAGCCGGCTCGGGGGCGAAGTCGGCAGCGATGCGCGACCAGTAGGTGTTGAGTCGGGCTCTGTCGGACGGTTCCAAGGGACTCCCCTTCCCTTCGGGGGTGTAGCCGGTCCGGGTGGCGACGTGTCAGGGCAGCCGCGACCCGGACCGGAGTCAATGAGTGGTGCCGGGGGTCGCGTGCGGGTTGGCGCTCTCGAACGGGCAACGGCCCGGGTGCCCCTCGTACAGCGGGCACGCCTGCCCCTCCGGGCTGATCACCCGACAGTCGGGGATCTGCCGGACCCGGTACGGCGGGATGCGGTCTGATGCTCTTCGCAGACCGCTGCGACACCACGGCGCAGCCGTTCCAGTGGGGGTTCACCACCTCCGACCGGTTTGATCTCCCCGGCTGTGCGGCGGGCCCGGGGGCTGGCTAGGCTGGCCGGACCGTTCACCGATGGGGGAGTCGATGGCAGACGGATTCCGGGTCGAGGCCGACGAGTTGGCGCAGGTGTCCAAGGAGTTGCGCGAGGCGACCGGCAGCATGGGCGGCGCGATGCATGCGCTGGACAGTACGTCGCCGCAGGTGACGGGGCATCGGATGCTGGACATGGCCTGTGCCGGCTTCGCGGACAACTGGAAGTACGGGCTGAAGCAGCTCAATGAGACGCTGCATGCGATCAACGAGGGCCTGGACGTCACCGTCAAGGCGTACCGGGAGAGCGACGAGGCGATCCGCCGGACGATGACCGGGCAGGTGGCGTGATGTCCATCGGCTTCGGTGACTGGGCCGCGCCGCTGGACCGGGAGGGCTTCGACGCGATCGGGTTCGACCCCTCCCCGGGCAGTCTGCCCGGTATCCAGGCGCTGGTGGGCGACCTCCAGCAGGCCGCCAAGGAGTTGCAGGACGCCTGCGACAGCGTACGGCGGGCGTCGAACAACGGGCAGGCGTGGCAGGGCGAGGCGGCGGACGCGTTCTCCGCCCGGATCGCCAAGCTGCCCGGGCAACTCGACGTCGCCCACGCCTCGTTCGAGTCCGCGCGCAGGACCATGGCCGACTGGCACGACCGGTTGGCGACCATGCAGCAGCAGGCGGCGGACCAGGAGGCCCAGGCCAAGGCGGCGAAGGCGCGTCGCGACCAGGCCGCCGACAACCCCGACCTGAAGCTGGCCGGGGTCTGGCTGCCGGACGACCAGTTGCCCGATGCCGAGGCCCGGTTCCGCAAGGCGCAGGCCGATCTGCATGTGGCCGATGCCGACCTCCAGGCGATCATCGCGCGGGCGGAGGCGCTGCGGGCCGACCATGACCAACTGGCCCAGCAGGCCGCCCAGGCGGTCGCCAAGGCGGGGGACCAGGCTCCGGACGGGCCGGGCTGGTTCGCCAATCTGCTGGACAGCGTCAAGAAGATAGCCGCCGCCCATATCCAGCTGGCCAAGGACGCCATGGCCTGGGCGAAGGCCCACGCCAATGCGATTGCCGCCGTGGGCGACCTGCTCAGCAACGCCAGCACGCTGGTCGGGTTGGTGGCCCTCGGGTGCGCGGCCGTCGGGTTGGAACCGGCGGCGGCGGTGCTGGACGGGGTCTCCATCGGGCTCTCCGGGGCGGCGCTGGGCGTGCACAGCGTCGCGGCGCTCGCCGGTGCCGACGTCCCGTTGTCCAGCTTCGCCGTGGATGTGATGGGCACGCTGCCGGTGCTCGGGGCGCTCGGCAAGGCGGGCAAGCTCGGCACGGATGCGGCCAAGGTCGCCAAGGCCACCAAGTTCGGCGACGACGCCGGGAAGTGGGGCACCGGCTACTCGGTCATCGGCTGGCTCGGCGACGCCTCCGGCGTCAAGCAGTTCGTCCCGCGCGACAACCGCCAGTGGGGCGAGGTCATGCTGCCCGGCGGGCCGCTGCTGGTCGGCCTGGAGAACGCCTGGCAGGACGGCTCGGAGAAGGACAAGGCCGCGGCGGGGAAGGGCAACTGAACCGGATATGGATGCCTCGCGGCTGGCGGCCCACCTCGATGGACGCCCCGAGTACACCTACCCCTGCCTGACCTTCCGCCGGGACATGCCGTACGAACTGTGGGTCGCGTACCTCTACGGCTACCGGCTGGAGAGCTATGGGACGGATGACATCTTCTCCCGCTCCGGCTCGTGGATCCGCCTGCGTCTCGACCCGTCCCCGGAGGCGCAGGCGCGGGCTGCCTGGATGCGCCGCCCCGACCTGCGACCGGGGGTGCCCGCCCCGGTGCCGTGGCAGCAGGCCCAGCCGGGGCAGTGGCCGCTGCTGTGGACGCCGCCGGGGTGGCCGCCCGGCTGGGGGCCGACGCCCCCACCGGTGGAGCAGATGCCGCAGCTCCCGGTGTCCAGGTGGTACGAACGGGTGCCGCCGCGCGGGCTGCTGGTGATCGCGGCCGGTCTGGTGGTCTTCCGGGTCCTGGCCCACCTCGGGGTGGGCAAGGGCGCGACTCCCGGCGGCGGCCTCTCCCCGGCCGACCTGGTCGTCCTGCTGCTGGTCGCCGCCTGCCTGACCGGCGCGTGGCTCTCCGCCCGTGCGCGCCGGGTGGGCCGGAAGCCCGGCTGACGTCCGGCTGATGCCCTGCTGATGCCCTGCTGACGCCGCCCGCGCCGGCGAGAGAGACGCGCGCGACCGCACCCGCCCATCCCGACCGGGAGGAACCGCCGTGAGCAGCGGCACCGTGGAGTTCGAGGTACCGCCGAACTTCGTCCCGTTCCAGATCGCCGACGACCTGGAGCACGCCCATGAAGCCGTCCTGGAGCGGATAGGGGCCGCCGCAGCCGGGCTCCCGGCCGACCGGCGGCGCGACCTGGTCGAGCTGTACGCCCAGGCGTCCGCAGCGCTGACCGAGGCAGGCGCGGTCTGGTCGGGCAGCTGGGTGGGCACCCTCGGCGACCGGCGCTCGATGGCGACCCTCACGGTCACCGAGCTGGAGACCGGACCTGCCCCGCAGGAGACCGCGGCGGCCGGTCTGCTGGAGGTCCTGGCGCCCGCCCCGGCGGAGGACGGACGGCCCACCGGGGTGATCCGCCGCTTCGACGCACCCGCCGGGCCGGTGGTGATCACGGTCGGGCAGCTTCCCGGCTGGCGGCTCTCCGCCGACGAGACCGTCCCGATCCTCTCCGCCAAGGCCTATCTGCCGATGCCGCCCGGGAACGAGGGCGTCCTGATCGTGGAGCTGAGCACCCCGGACCTCGACCACTGGCAGGACGTTTTCGCCCCGCTCCTGGTCCAGGTCGTCCGCTCGATCCGCTTCCCCGAGGGACCGCAACCGGCCCCTGACCAGCCCGCCGCCCCGCCCGTCCCGAGCCCCGGCGCCCCCGACCTGCCGGACGACCCGTTCGGCACCGTGCTGCACTGACCGGCCGGCCGGGCCGGCCGGGCAAGCCGGGCAAGCCGGGCAAGCCGGGCAAGCCGCAGCGTGTCCGGGCCGGGCCCGGGGGTTTCTAGACTCATGGCGTGAACGACACCCTCGGGGACGCCGCGCTCGTCCTGGTCTTCATCCTGATCGGCGGCCTCTTCAACGTGGCCGAGATCGCCCTCATCTCGCTGCGGGAGGGCCAGATCCGGGCGCTCGCGGAGCGGGGCACCAAGCGGGCCGGGAGGGCCGCGCACCTGGCCGGGGACCCCAACCGGTTCCTGGCGTCCGTGCAGGTCGGGGTGACCTGCATGGGGTTCCTGTCGGCGGCGTTCGGGGCGGAGACGCTGTCCCACAAGGTGGCCCCGCTCTTCCAGGACGCGGGACTCTCGCCGGGGATCGCCAACACCGTCGCCCTGGTGGTGCTCACCCTGGTGATCTCCTATGTCTCGCTGGTCCTCGGCGAACTCACCCCCAAGCGGATCGGCCTCCAGCGGGCCGAGCCGATCGCCCTGCTCGCCGCGCCCGCCGTGGACGTCATCTCGGTGGTGCTCCGCCCGGCGATCTGGCTGCTCTCCCGGTCCACCAACCTGATGGTGCGGGTGCTCGGCGGCGACCCCAAGGCGGGCCGGGACGCCATCAGCTCGGAGGAGCTGCGCGGCCTGGTGGCGTCCAGCACGGAGCTGGGCGTGGACGAGCGGGAGCTGATCGCCGAGGTGTTCGCGGCGGGGGAGCGGCAGCTGCGCGAGGTGATGGTGCCGCGTACCGAGGTGACGTTCCTGGACGCTGACCGGCCGCTGGACGAGGTCCGCGCCGAGGTGGGCCGCTATCCGCACTCCCGCTACCCGGTGGTGGAGGGCTCGTATGACGCGGTGGTGGGGTTCGTCCATGTCCGCGACCTGTACCGGCCGGACGACGGGGACGGGGAGCGGGCCCGTACGGTGCGCGACCTGGCCCGGCCGGTGAAGCTGCTGCCCGCGACCAAGCGGGTGCTGCCGTCCATGTCGGAGATGCGCCGCGAGGGGCACCACCTGGCGATGGTGGTGGACGAGTACGGCGGCACGGCGGGCATCGTCACCCTGGAGGACCTGGTGGAGGAGGTCGTTGGCGAGATCCGCGACGAGTACGACCAGGCCGCCACCGTCACGCTGCGCCTGGTGGGCGGCGGCATGGAGGTGGACGGGCTGCTCAACCTCGCCGACTTCGCCGAGGAGACCGGGGTGGAGCTTCCGGACGGCCCGTACGAGACCGTCGCCGGGTACCTGGTCGCCGCCCTGGGCCGACTCCCGGTGGTGGGCGACCAGGTGGTCACCGAGGACGGCTTCCGGCTCTCCGTGGCCGCTCTCGACGGCCGCCGGGTGGACCGCGTCCGGGTCACCACCGCCGCCGACACCACGGCGAACCCGGGCCGCCCGGGACCGGCCGGCGGAGCGCATCCGTAGCCCCCGTAGGACCTGCGGCGGTCCTGGCGGCGGGCCACCTGAAGGATTCCCGAACAGGGCGCCAACACCCGTGCCGATGATGGTCCATGACGGTGTCGCGGAGGGCGGTCGGGCAGGGGGACCGACGTCCTCCGCGATGCTCACGTCACCTCGTACCCCGCTGTGCGGGGCCCGGTGCAAGGCTGACAGGAGACGACCGTGCCGATGAGCCGTACCCGCATCCGCCCGCCGTCGCCGCTGCTGCCGCTGGCCGTACTGGTGCTGGCCGCGCTGGCCGGGTGCACCATCCAGGTGCCGTCCACCGGGGGCAAGCCCGCTGCGACGGCCCCGGAGTCGGTGGCCCCGAAGACGGCGGCCCCGGAGTCGGTGACCCCCGAGACGGCAGCCCCGGAGACAACGGCCCCCGAGTCGGCGGCTCCGGCGGAGGTGGACCCCTGCACGCTGGTCTCCCCGCAGGAGGCCCGGAAGCTGGCCGGTACGCCGCTGAACCCCGCGACCCGGGTCGCGGACACCTGCACCTACACCGCTCCCGTCGACGGGCCGACCGCCCAGCTGGAGATCTATGTCGGGGACGGAGCAAAGAAGTACCTCGACATCGACCGCTCACTCGAACACGCCTTCAGACCACTGCCCGGTGTCGCCGACGAGGCGTACGCCGAGGAGGACGCGGTCTTCCTGCGCAGGTCGGACCGGTGGGTCGCGATCCACCTGGTGCGCCTCAACGATCCGGCGGAGAACCGCGCACCCATGGAGGAGCTGGCCCGGAAGGTGGCCGACCGGATCTGATCGCGGCGGGCAGCAGGCCGACCCCGTAGCTCCGGAAAGTGAAGGGTGCCCGGCCCGGCCTTGGCCGCCGCGAGTATTCTGGCGCGGTGACCACCGGCGCTGGAGGGTCTGCGGACGCCGCCCGGGAGCCTGATCCCGGTACCGCCGCGCCACCGTGCCCGACCTGCCGGTGGGACGATGACGAACTGTCGGTGGAGTCGGCTCTGCGCGAGGGGCGGCACCTTGCGGCACTGCCAGCGGATGCGCCGCTCCCCGCAGCATCGGCCTGGCGGCTCGGCCGACTGCTGCACCAGCGAGGCGAGTTCGACGCCGCCGAGTCGCTCTACAGGCGCGCGGCCCTGCCCACCGGAGACGCCGGAGACACCGGAGACACCGGAGACGCCGAGCCGTGCTGGGGTGACCGGGCCCAGGTGCTGGCCGGCTGGTCGGCGTCGCGCTGGGCGCGGGGCGACGGGCCGCAGGCACGGCGACTCGCCGACGAGGCCGTACAGGCCGCAGAGCGCAGCCGTGACGACGCGGCGCTCGCGGCGGCCTACCTCGCCCAGGCGCTGGCCGCGTTCAGCGAGGGCGACCGGGCCGCCAATGCCTACGCCTACGCCCGGGCGTTCGCGGCGGCCGAGCGGGCGGGAGACATCGAGCTGCAACTGCGCATCCGCTCCAACACCGGGTCCCGCCTGGTCGAGGAGGGGCGCTGCCGTGAGGCCGTGGACGAACTCACCGAGGCGATCGGCCTCGGCGAGCCGGCCGCGCAGCGGACGCTGCTGGCGCTGGCCCTGCACAACCGCGCCGAGGCATGGCTGGGGCTGAGCGAGTTGGACGCCGCGCGCGGCGACGCCGACCGGGCGCTCACCCTGTGGCAGCAGGAGGGCTCTCCGCTGGCCGCCTTCGGGCTGCTGATGATCGCCCGGGTGCACCTCACCCGTGGCTCCCCCTGGCAGGCGGCGTCGGCCTATCGCGAGGCGCTGGCGATGGCCGAACCGGACGGCAACGCCCAGGTGGTGGCCCAGGCATGGGCGGGGCTGGCGCGGGCCTGCCACGCCGACGACCCGGCCGAGGCGGTGCACTGCGCCGACCGGGCGCTGGCCCTCCCCAGCGCCGCCGGACCGGTCACCGGGGAGCTGGCGGCCGGCTGGGTCGCGCTCTGCTCCGGCGACGCCGCCGCAGCCGCGCGGTACGCGGCGCGCGTCCGGTCGGAGGCCGGGCGCCGCCGTGACCCGGCGGGGCTGGCCGAGGCGATGGAGCTGGCGGCGCTCGCCGTGCACCTGGCCCCTCCGACAGGGGCGGCGGCGAGAGGGCCCGCCGCCCGCCGGGCCCCCGGGCTGGTGGAGGCGGCGGCGATCTGGGGCGACATCGGCAATGAGGTGGCGCTGGCCACCAATGCGCTGCTGCGGGCGCGCTGTGCGGGGGACCGGCTGGCCGAGGACGTCGCCTGGCAGCGGCTGCACCGGCTCGGGGTACGGGACGACGTATGGCATATCGCCGGTCCGCTGGCCGCGATCGGCCCGCCGCCGGTCCCCGAGGTCGCGGTGGAGACGCTGGGGCACTTCGCGGTACGGCTGGCCGGGACGCCGCTGCCCCCGGCCGACTGGCAGTCCCGGAAGGCGCGTGAGCTGGTCAAGGTACTGGCGGGCCGACTGGGCAGACCTGTCACCCGTACCGCGCTCGCCGCGCTGCTCTGGCCGCAGGTGCCGTCGGAGGTGGCCCATCGCCGCCTGTCGGTGCTGATCTCGACGGTGCGTGCGGTACTCGACCCGGCCCGGCGGCATCCGGCCGACCGCTTCCTGGTCACCGACCCCGCCACCGTACGGATCGACACCGACCATGTCGCGCTCGACACCGTACGGTTCCACGCGGCGGCACGCGCGGCCCTGGCCGCCGACGCAGCGGCGCAGCGGAGCCGGGACGCGGCGGCCGACGCCGATCCGGTGGGCCGGCTGGAGGTGGCCGCCGCCATGTACACCGGCGACTTCTGCGACGACGGCGAGCTCACCGGGGAGTGGAGCGAGCAGCCCCGCGCGGCCCTGGCCGAACTGCACCGTGACCTCGTCCGCACCCTCGCCAGGCGCTGCCTGCGGCTGGGCCGCCCGGACGCCGCCGCAGGCTGGTACCTGCGGCTGACCGGCCAGGACGGCTATGACGAGTCGGCGCACCTCGGGCTGGTCGCCGCCCTCTCGGCGGCCGGGCGGCACGGCGAAGCCCTCCGGCGCTACCGCGAGTACGTCGCGCGGATGGCCGAGATCGAGGTCCGGCCCGCCCCCTTCCCCACCCCACCGAACCTCTGACCCACGGGCGGCATGCTGAGGATGCAGTACCGGACCGAGCCCCCACCGCCCCCCTGACCGAGATCGCCCAGGGCATGACCCTGGAGTGGTGGCCCCCGGAGGACGCACTCGCGGCCCTCTGGGACGGGCAGCTGAAGCTGTCCGGCTCGGCCCTGGCCCTGCTGGCGTACACCACCCGCCGGGCCCGCTGACGGAGGCAGGCGTCCATCTGCGCAAATACGACGAGTCGGAACCTGGCGCAGAGCGGCCCCGCTTTGCTGAGAGAATGGGCGGCATGGTCACTGATCGCCCACGCGTGCTCTCCGGCATCCAGCCCACCTCCGGCTCGTTCCACCTGGGGAACTATCTGGGTGCGGTACGGCAGTGGGTGGCGCTTCAGGAGACCCATGACGCCTTCTACGCCGTGGTCGACCTGCATGCCATCACCGTGGAGCAGGACCCGGTGGCCCTCCGGGAGAACACCCGGGTGTCGGCCGCGCAGTTGCTCGGCGCCGGTCTGGACCCGGACCGCTGCACCCTGTTCGTCCAGTCGCACGTGCCCGAGCACGCGCAGCTGGCCTGGGTGATGAACTGCTTCACCGGCTTCGGTGAGGCGTCCCGGATGACCCAGTTCAAGGACAAGTCGGCCAAGCAGGGCGCCGACCGGACTACGGTGGGTCTCTTCACCTATCCGGTGCTGATGGTGGCGGACATCCTGCTGTACCAGGCGGACGCGGTTCCGGTGGGCGAGGACCAGCGGCAGCACCTGGAGATCACCCGGGACCTGGCGGAGCGGTTCAACACCCGCTTCGGGCAGACCTTCACGGTGCCGGAGCCGTACATCGTCAAGGAGACGGCGAAGATCTACGACCTCCAGGAGCCGTCGGTCAAGATGTCCAAGTCGGCGTCCTCGCCGAAGGGCATCATCAACCTCCTGGACGACGCCAGGACCAGCGCCAAGAAGCTGAAGAGCGCGGTGACCGACACCGACACGGTGATCCGGTACGACCAGGAGAAGAAGCCCGGCGTCTCCAATCTGCTCTCCATCTACTCGGCGATCACCGGCCGCTCCGTGCACGAGCTGGAGCAGCACTTCGAGGGCAAGATGTACGGCGCCCTGAAGACGGAGCTGGCCGACGCCTTCACCGAGTGGGTGACCCCCTTCCAGGAGCGGACCCGGGCCTATCTGGACGACCCGGCGGAGCTGGACCGGGTGCTGGCCCAGGGCGCCGAGAAGGCCCGCGCGACCGCGTCCCGGACGCTGGCCGCCGTCTACGAGCGTGTCGGCTTCCTCCCGGCGAAGCACTGACCCCGCATGGACACCGGACCCGAACCGGCTGAGGGTGACGACGCGGCACCGCCGAGCGTGGTCATCGGCGTGTCCATAGCCGTCCCGGACCCCTTCGGCAAGGAGATCCAGGACGCCCGGGACGGCTACGGCGACCCGCTGGCCCGCTCCATACCCACCCATGTGACGCTGCTGCCGCCGACCGAGGTCCCGGTCGCCGACCTGCCCGCCGTGCAGGACCACCTCCGCCGCGCCGCGGCGGTCCACCGGCCCTTCCGGATGCTGCTGCTGGGGAGCGGGACCTTCCGGCCGGTCTCCCCGGTGGTCTTCGTCCGCATCGAGGAGGGCATGCAGGAGTGCCGGGAGGTGGAGGCGTCGGTCCGGTCCGGACCGCTCGCGCGTGAGCTGGGCTTCCCGTTCCACCCCCATGTCACGGTGGCGCACAACCTCGCCGACCCGGTGCTGGACCGGGCGTACGAGGAGATGAAGGGCTTCCGGGCGGCCTTCGAGGTGCCCGGCTTCAGCCTCTACCGCTTCGGCACCGACGAGGTCTGGCGCCCCCTGCACGGCTACGCGTTCAGCGGCTAGGCGGGGCAGCGCCGGAGGGGCGCGGGCGGTTCGCGCCGTACGGGCACACCGGGTGTCCGTACGGTGTCCGCCGGGGGCACAGAAGGTCACGTTTCACCCTCCGATGGGCGTATCCGTTGCGCCGTTCGGTCGTTGAGGCAGGTGACGGACCGGCTGTCGGCCGGTCCGCCTGCCCGCCGGCGGAGGAAGGCTCCCGCGGCTCGGGCACCTGCGTAACCGTGCCCGTCGACCCGATGTGGATGCCCATGCCCCGGTTCAGCATCATCGTCCCCGCGTACAAGGTCCAGGCGTACCTGGGCCAGTGCATCGACTCGGTCCTCTCGCAGTCGTACGAGGACTTCGAGCTGATCGGTGTCGACGACCGCTCTCCGGACGGCTGCGGGCAGATCTTCGACGAGGCCGCCGCGCGCGACGACCGGGTCAGAGTGCTCCACCTGCCGGAGAACGTGGGGCTGGGCCGCGCCCGCAACGCCGGGCTGGAGGTCGCCACCGGCGACTACCTGCTCTTCCTGGACAGCGACGACACCCTCACCCCGGGCGCCCTGCGCGCCGTGGCCGACCGGCTGGAGGAGTGCGCCGAGCCGGAGATCCTGGTCTACGACTACGCGCGCTCCTACTGGAACCACAAGGTGCGGCGCAGCCGGGACGCCGAGCTGTTCTCCCGCCCCGGGCCGGAGGTCTTCTCGGTGGGCGAGCGCCCGGAGCTGCTCGGCCTGCTGATGGTGGTGTGGAACAAGGCGTACCGCCGGGACTTCGTGGAGCAGCAGGGCCTGCGCTTCCCGCCCGGCTACTACGAGGACACCCCCTGGACCTACCCGTCGATGCTCGCCGCCGAGCGGATCGCGCTGCTCGACCGGGTCTGCGTGCACTACCGGCAGCGGCGGCAGGGCAACATCCTCTCCACCAGCAGCCGCAAGCACTTCGACGTCTTCGACCAGTACGACCGGGTCTTCGCCTTCCTGGACTCCCGGCCCGACCTGGGTCACTGGCGGCCGGTGGTGTACGGCCGGATGCTGCACCATCTGCACACCGTGGTCAGCCGCCCCGACCGGGTGCCCGCCGACGCCCGGCGGGAGTACTTCCGGCGGGCCGCCCGGCACTGCCGCCGCCACCGCCCCGCCGGGTACCGGCCGGCGGTCGGGCCCGAGTCGGCCCGGCTGAGGCTGCTGGCCCGGGGCAGGCGGCGCAGCTACGCGGTGCTGCGGGCCCTGGAGTGGCTGCGCCGTGAGGCACCCGGGGCGGTGCGCCGGATGCGGCACGCCGTCGGGCGCCCGCTGCTCGGCGCGTACCAGCGGATCGCACAGCGGCTGCCGGTCCGCCGCGACCTGGCGGTCTTCGCCGCGTACTGGAACCGTGGGCCGTCCTGCAACCCGGCCGCCATCCACGCCAAGCTGCGTGAGCTGGCCCCGCACATCGAGACGGTCTGGGTGGTGGACCGGCGCCGCCGGGACGAGGTGCCGCCGGGCATCCCCTTCGTCCACCCCGGGTCGCGCCGCCACCGGGCGGCGATGGCCAGGGCGCGGTACTTCGTCAACAACGTCAACTTCCCGGACTCCACGGTGAAGCGGCCCGGTACGGTGCATCTCCAGACCCACCACGGCACCCCCGTGAAGTACATGGGGCTGGACCTCCAGGAGCACCCGGCGGCCCGGATGGACTTCGAACGGCTGCTGGAGCGGGTGGACCGCTGGGACTACAGCCTCAGCAGCAACCGCTTCTCCACCCTGGCCTGGGAGGGCGCGTACCCGGCGGGCTACACCACGCTGGAGTACGGCTATCCGCGCAATGACGTCTTCTACACGGCCACCGCCCAGGATGTGCTGGAGGCCCGCGCCGAACTGGGCATCCCGGAGGGCGCGGTGGCGCTGCTCTATGCCCCCACCCACCGCGACTACCGCTCCTCGTACCGGCCCCGGCTGGACCTCGCCCGGCTGATGCAGGCCCTAGGTCCTGGCCATGTGCTGCTCACCCGCATGCACTACTTCCACGACCGGCAGGACCAGACGCCGTCGCAGATCCCCGACGGGGCGGTGATCGACGTCTCCGGCCACCCCTCGGTGGAGCGGCTCTGTCTGGCCTCGGACGGGCTGATCACCGACTACTCCTCACTGATGTTCGACTATGCCAACCTGGACCGGCCGATCGTCGTCTACGCCGACGACTGGGAGGTCTACCGGGAGGCGCGCGGCGTCTACCTGGATGTGCTCTCCGGCCGTCCCGGCGAGACCCCGGGGGCGGTGGCCCGGGACGAGCAGGAGCTGATCTCGGTGCTGACCTCCGGCGCCTGGCGGGACGAGTCGGCGGCGGGGCTGCGTGCGGCCTTCCGGGAGCGGTTCTGCGAGTTCGACGACGGCCGGGCCGCCGAGCGGGTGGTGCGGCGGGTCTTCCTCGGCGAGACCGCGCCGCTGCCGCACCTCCCCTGGGCCGAGCGCAGGCCGGCGCCGGACCCGGTGACGGCGCTGACCCAGCGCGGCACGGTGCCCGCACCGGCGCAGGGTGCCGACCGGGACGGCCTCGACCGGCTGCGGGCGTTCAGCCCCAGCTGAGCGGGCGGCGCAGCAAAGGGCGGGCGGCGGGGCGAAGGGCGGGCGGCGGGGGCGAAGGCCGGGGCCGGGGCCGGAGCGGGCGGCGTGTGCCCGGCAGCCGGGCGGGTAGGTTGCGATCATGGACTTCCTGACCCGGCTGCCGCTGCTAGGTCCCCTGATCGCCTGGGTGATGCGCTCCCGGGCGTACCGCGTCTATGACCATATGAGCGCGGTGGGCGGCAACCGGCTCGCCGGGTCGGTGACCTTCTTCGGCTTTCTGGCGCTCTTCCCGCTGCTCACGCTGGCCCTCTCGGTGGCCGCCTCGACCCTCTCCGACGAGCGGGTCCGGGACGTCCGGCACTGGATCTCCCGGCAGGTGCCCGGGGTCGCCAACGCTCTCGACCTGAACGTCCTGGTGCGCAACGCGGGCACGGTCGGACTGGTCAGCGGTGTGGTGCTGCTGATCTCCGGCCTGGGGTGGGTGGACACCATGCGGGCCTCCATCCGCACCATCTGGCAGGTGGAGGAGGAGCCGGGCAATGTGATCCTGCGCAAGCTGCTGGACGTCGGGGTGCTGGTCGGCCTCGGCGTGGTCACCGCCGTCTCGCTGGGTGCCTCCGCCGCCTTCACCGCGCTCACCGGGCAGATCGCCGAGGCGCTGGGGCTGGAGCGCAGCGGTGCGGGGGCCTGGCTGCTGGGCCTGGCCACCTTTGTCATCGCGGTCGGCGCCGACATGATCCTCTTTGCCTATCTGCTGACCGCCTTCCCCCGGATCGCCGGTCAGCGGCGCCGCCCGGTGGTGCAGGGCGCACTGATCGGCGCGGTCGGCTTCGAGGCGCTGAAGGTGCTGCTCTCCTCGTACCTCAGCGGGGTGGCGGCCAAGTCGATGTACGGGGCGTTCGGGGTGCCGGTGGCGCTGCTGCTCTGGATCAACTTCGTCAGCAGGCTGCTGATGTTCTGCGCCTCCTGGACGGCGCTCGCCGATGAGGACGCAGCGCGCGACCGGGCCCGCAAGCGGGCGCTGAGCGCCTATCGCAAGGCGGGCGGCGAGGAGTTCGCGCCGGGGTACGCGCCCGCGCCGGCTTCCGCTGTCTCGCTCACCAAGCTGCCGCCCGCCCCCCGGGCGCCTTCGGCCGCCCCCTTCCCGCTGGCCGCCTCCTTTGCCGCCGGTGCGCTGGTGACCGGGTTGGTGCAGGCGGTCCGGGGCGCCGCCCGGCGCCGTACGGGCTGACCGCCCCGGAGGCCCGTACGGACGCCGACCCGGACACTCGGTCAGCGGCGGCGCCCGGTCAGCGCCGGCGGCCGATCGGCAGCCGCCGCCTGCGGCGCCCGCCGACGGCGGTGGAGCCGCCCCGCTCGCCGCCCGAGACGCCCGGTGCACCCGAGACGCCCGGTCCACCCGTGGTGCGGGAGGTACGGGAGGCGCCCAGCGCCGTCGAACCGGTCGTGCCGACCGTGCCCGCGGACGCCGCCGCAGCAGCCCAGGCCGAGCGCCGCCGGGAACGGGCCCGGCCCCGGGCCAGACCCCAGCCGCCGACCACCAGCACCGCGCCGATCCCGGCCGCGACCCAGCCCGAGGAGACGCCGTCGGTGCTGCCTGCCTGTACGGCCTCCGTGCCGTCGTCCGTGCCGTTGCCCTGACCGTCGTCCTTGCCCGTCCCCGGCCGGGCCTGCTGCCCGGTCTGCGACGGCGTGGGGGAGGCGTCCGTGCCCTCGCCGGAGCGCGGGGCGACCAGGCTGCCCACCGGGGTGACCTTCCCCAGTGCGGCGAAGCCCCAGTCCAGCAGCCTCCCGGTCTCCAGGTAGACCTGGTTGGGGTGCACCGGCTCGGGGTGCATCACGGTGACGATCAGGGTGTGGCCGTTCTTCTCGGCGGCGCCGGTGAAGGTGTTGCCCGCATTGCTGGTGAAACCGTTCTTCACGCCGATCAGCCCGGGATACGGGGTCATCCCCCAGGCTCCGGTGAGCAGCCGGTCGGTGTTCTGGATCTCGAAGGCGTCCCGCTTGCGGGTCTTCGCGTCCACATCCCCCGGGAACTTCGCGGTCTTGGTGGCGCAGTACGACCGGAAGTCCGCGTTGCGCAGCCCCTCCCGCGCGAAGAGCGTCAGGTCGTACGCCGAGGAGACCTGCCCCGGCTGGTCGTAGCCGTCCGGGCTCACCACATGGGTGTCGTCGGCCTGGAGGTCGTCCGCCTTGGCCTGCATCTCCCGGACGGTCGCGGCTATGCCGCCGTTCATATGGGAGAGCACATGGACCGCGTCATTGCCGGACCGCAGGAAGACACCGCGCCACAGGTCCTCGACCCGGTAGTCGAGGTGCTCCTTGATCCCGACCATGCTGCTGCCGTCGCCGATGTCGGCCAGCTCCTCCGGGGAGACCCGGTGCACCGCGCCCTTGGGGAACTTCGGCAGCACGGTGTCGGCGAAGAGCATCTTCAGGGTGGAGGCGGGGGGCAGCTCCCAGTGCGCGTTCCTGGCGGCCAGCACCTCGCCCGTGGTGGCGTCGCTGACCATCCAGGACTGCCCGGTGATCTCCTCGGGCAGCCGGGGCGCGTCGCCGCCGGACCGTACCTGGACGCCGGGCAGGCCGAGCAGTTCGCCGCCCACCGTGGACATCCGGTCCGGCGGTGCGGGGTGCTTGCTCGCCTTGCCGCTGGGCTTGCCGCTCGGCTTGGCGGCGGGAGCGGCGGGAGCTGCGGGCCGCGCGACGGCCGGGGCCGTACTGGAGAGCACGGCGGCGGAGGCGGCGGCAGCGGCCAGGCAGGCGGCGAGGGCCCGGCTGCGGGGTGCGGGCGCAGGGCCCGTGCATATGCCGTGGGGGCCCTGAGAGCCCGCGAGGTGGTCGGCGCTGGTCACCCGGTGACCGTACCCGCCGTCGCACCGAGGTCGTCAACCAGAGCCCGAGCGTCCCCCGTTCGCCGCAGCGGACCTGCGTGTCGGGCGCAGGGCACAACCGCCCATACTGGACAGTGCCATCTGCCGCACGCCGAGGACGTGACCGATGAAGCTCAGCCGCCGCACCTCCTGGTTCCTGGCCGCCTTCGGCGTCTGGAGCTGGATCATCTGGACGACCTTTGTGAAGAACCTCTGGAAGGACTCCGGAGGTCAGGCGTTCACCGGCGGCGACCACGGGCAGCCCACCGCCTTCTTCTGGATCCACCTCGCACTGGCCGTCACCTCCTTTGTGCTCGGCACGTTGGTAGGACTGGTAGGACTGCGCGGCCTGCGGGGCTCCCGCCGGCAGAAGCTGCCGGGCCTGCCGCGTTGACCGGTCAGCGGCCGACGCCACCGGAGGGGTAGCCGTCAGCGGTGGCCCTCCGGGGGCAGCCGATCGGCGGGCCGGGTATGTCGCCGAGGTGGAGACCCACCTGCCGCCCACTCGCCGTGCACCGAGGACCCCGTGACCACAGCTGGCACCCGCACCCCCGGCCCCCCGCCGGCCGCCCGCACTCCGGCCGCCGGGGACGGCCCGGCCCGCCCCCGGTGGGCGGCCCACCGGCTCGGCCTCGCCGTCCCGCTGTTACCCGCCGCCGCGATGACGGCCCTCGGCCTCTGGCGGCTGGACGCCCGGGGCCCCTGGCGGGACGAGGTGGCCACCTACCAGGTGGCCCTGCGCGGCTGGGGCCGGATCGGGCAGCTGCTGCACCATGTCGACGCCGTGCACGGCCTCTACTACCTGCTGATGCACGGCGTCTTCCTGCTCTTCGGGGCAAGCCTCGCCGTGCTCCGGCTGCCGTCGGTGGCGGCCATGGCGGTGGCCGCCGGGGAGTGGCGGTGATCGGCCGCCGACTGGCCGGCCCCGCCGTGGGACTCACCGCCGGACTGCTGCTCGCGGTCACCCCGTTCGCCTCCAAGTACGCCCAGGAGGGACGGTCCTATGCGCTGGTCACCGCCGGGGTGGTGATCGCGACGGCGCTGCTGCTGCGGGCCTGGGAGCGCCCTACCCCCCGGCGCTGGGCCGGCTATGCGGCGGCCGTGCTGCTGGTCGGACTGCTGCACCTCTTCGCCCTGCTGGTGCTGGCCGCGCATGGCGCGGCCGTGCTGACCGCGCGCGGGCCCGCCGCCCGGCGGGTCCGGCGCGGCTGGGTCGCCTCGGCGGCCTCGGCCGCACTCTGCGCCGCGCCGCTGGCCCTCTTCTCCGCCACCCAGTCCGCGCAGGTGGACTGGCTGCCGCCGGTCACCGGGAAGACCCCCCTGGCCCTGCTGACCGACTTCGCCGGACCCACCGGGACCGTGACCGCCGTGGTCCTGGTGCTCGCCGCCCTCGGCCTGGCGCTGCCGGTGCGGCGGCCGGGCGGCCCGGTGGCGCTGCGCGCCCTCGCCCTGCCCTGGCTGGTGGTGCCGCCCGCGCTGCTGATGACCGCGTCGCTGGCCACCCCGCTCTACTACGACCGGTACGTCCTCTACAGCCTCCCCGGGCTGGTGCTGCTCGCCGCCGCCGGGCTGGACACGGCCGCCCGCGCCGCCGGCCGCCTGGCGGTCGGCCTCTCCCGGTCCGTACGGGTGCCGGGCCCGGCCGCCGCCACCGCGGCCGTCGCGCTGCTCGGGGTGGGGCTGGCCGGCGGGGTGCTCACCCTGGAGGCGCACCGGCAGCGGATCGAGCGGACCTCGCGCGCCCGCGTCGACGACTTCCGCGCCGCTGCGGACGCGCTGCGCCTGGGCGCCCGCCCCGGTGACGGGGTGGTCTTCGTCCCGGCCGCCCGGCGCCCCGTCGAGGACGTCTACCCGGATGCCTTCCGGGGCACGGTGGATGTGCTGCGGTCCGAGACCCCCGCAGCCTCCGGCACCCTCTCCGGCCGCCAGGTCCCGGTGCGGCGGATCCAGGGGCTGCTGCTCGGCTACGCCCGGGTCTGGCTGCTCGACGGCCTGGGCAGGCACACCGCCGTCCAGGCGCCGGAGCAGGAGGTGCTGCGGGTGCTGCACACCCGCTACCGGGAGGCCGGGCGGACCGCCGTCCGAGGCTTCCGGGTGCAGCTCTGGGTCCGCCGCTGACACCGGCCCGGGCCCGGGTATCCCGGGTATCCCGGGTATCCCAGGGATGCGGAAGGGGCGGACCCGGGAAGCCCGGGTCCGCCCCTTCACCGCTGCGGGGGGGTCAGAAGCGCCGCGTCACCAGCGCCCGCTTGACCTCCTGGATCGCCTTGGTCACCTCGATGCCACGGGGGCACGCCTCGGTGCAGTTGAAGGTGGTGCGGCAGCGCCACACGCCCTCGCGGTCGTTGAGGACCTCCAGCCGCTGCTCGCCGCCCTCGTCGCGCGAGTCGAAGATGAAGCGGTGGGCGTTGACGATCGCCGCCGGGCCGAAGTACTGGCCGTCGTTCCAGAAGACCGGGCAGGACGACGTGCACGCGGCGCAGAGGATGCACTTGGTGGTGTCGTCGAACCGCTCCCGGTCCGCCTGGGACTGGAGGCGCTCACGGGTCGGGTCGTTCCCCTTGGTGATGAGGAACGGCATGACGTCCTTGTACGCCTGGAAGAAGGGGTCCATGTCCACGATCAGGTCCTTGAGGACCGTGAGGCCCTTGATGGCCTCGACCGTGATGGGCTTCTCCGGGTTGACGTCCTTGATGAGCGTCTTGCAGGCCAGCCGGTTGCGGCCGTTGATGCGCATGGCGTCGGAGCCGCAGATGCCGTGCGCGCAGGAGCGGCGGAAGGTGAGCGTGCCGTCCTGCTCCCACTTGACCTTGTGGAGGGCGTCCAGGACGCGCTCCTTGGGGTCGGCCATCAGCTCGTAGTCCACCCACACCGGCTCCGGGTGCTCCTCCGGGTTGAACCGGCGGATGCGCAGGGTGATCTGGATCAGGGCGGACGCCCCGGTCTCGGCGGCGTCGAGGGCGGCCGAGTGGGGGGCGGCGTCCTGAACGGTGGGGGTGCTCATCAGTACTTACGCTCCATCGGCTGGTAGCGGGTCTGCACGACCGGCTTGTAGTCCAGGCGGATCGATGCCTTCCCGTCCGCGTCGACCTCGCGGTACGCCATGGTGTGGCGCATGAAGTTGACGTCGTCGCGGGTGGGGTAGTCCTCGCGGTAGTGACCGCCGCGCGACTCGTTGCGGGCCAGCGCGGAGATGGCCAGCACCTCGGCCAGGTCGAGCAGGTTGCCCAGCTCCACGGCCTCCAGCAGGTCGGTGTTGTACCGCTTGCCCTTGTCCTGCACGGAGACGTTCTTGTAACGCTCCTTGAGGGCGGCGAGGTCGGCGACCGCCTGCTTCAGGGTGGTCTCGGTGCGGTAGACCATGGCGTTGGCGTCCATGGTCTCCTGCATCTCCTTGCGGATCTGCGCGATCGACTCGGTCCCGTCGCTGGTACGCAGGTTCTCCAGCAGCTCCTCGACCAGGGCGGCCGGGTTCTCCGGCAGCTCGGTCCAGTCGTTGGCGTGGGCGTACTCGGCGGCGGCGATGCCGGCCCGGCGGCCGAAGACGTTGATGTCCAGCAGCGAGTTGGTACCGAGCCGGTTGGCGCCGTGCACCGAGACGCAGGCGACCTCGCCGGCCGCGTAGAGGCCGGGGACGATGTCGGTGTTGTTGCGCAGCACCTCGCCCTCGACGTTGGTCGGGATGCCGCCCATCTCGTAGTGCGCGGTGGGCTGGATCGGGATCGGGTCCGTGTAGGGCTCGATGCCGAGGTAGGTCCGCGCGAACTCGGTGATGTCCGGCAGCTTGGCGTCCAGCTGCTCCGGCGGCAGGTGGGTGAGGTCCAGGTAGACATGGTCGCCGTCGGGGCCGCAGCCACGGCCCTCGCGGATCTCGGTGTAGATCGCGCGGGAGACCATGTCACGCGGGGCGAGGTCCTTGATGGTCGGCGCGTAGCGCTCCATGAAGCGCTCGCCGTCCTTGTTGCGCAGGATGCCGCCCTCACCGCGGGCGCCCTCGGTGAGCAGGATGCCCATCCGCCAGATGCCGGTCGGGTGGAACTGGAAGAACTCCATGTCCTCCAGCGGCAGCCCGCGCCGGTAGACGGCGGCCTGGCCGTCACCGGTCAGGGTGTGGGCGTTGGAGGTGACCTTGAAGAACTTGCCGTTGCCGCCGGAGGCGAAGACGACGCTCTTGGCCTGGAAGACGTGGATCTCGCCGGTGGCCAGCTCATAGGCGACCACACCGGCGGTGCGGCCCTCGTTGAGCAGCAGGTCCAGCACGTAGAACTCGTTGAAGAACTCCACGCCGTGCTTGACGCAGTTCTGGAACAGCGTCTGCAGGATCATGTGGCCGGTGCGGTCCGCGGCGTAGCAGGAGCGGCGGACGGCCGCCTCGCCGTGGTTTCGGGTGTGGCCGCCGAAGCGGCGCTGGTCGATGCGGCCCTCGGGGGTGCGGGAGAAGGGCAGGCCCATCTTCTCCAGGTCGAGGACGGCGTCGATGGCCTCCTTGCACATGATCTCGGCGGCGTCCTGGTCGACCAGGTAGTCACCGCCCTTGACCGTGTCGAAGGTGTGCCACTCCCAGTTGTCCTCCTCGACGTTGGCGAGGGCGGCGCACATGCCGCCCTGGGCCGCGCCGGTGTGGGACCGGGTGGGGTAGAGCTTGGTCAGCACGGCGGTGCGGCTGCGCTGCGTCGACTCGATGGCGGCGCGCATGCCGGCGCCGCCCGCGCCGACGATGACGGTGTCGTACTTGTGGATCTGCATGGGGGTTCTCGTTCGCCTCGTCTGCTGCCGCTTTAGATGTTCGGGTCGAAGGTGAAGATCACCAGCGTGCCGAGCAGCACGGTGAAGACGGTCGCCACCAGCAGCAGCGTCTTCAGCCAGAAACGGGTGGTGTCCCGCTCCGCGTAGTCATTGACCACGGTACGCAGGCCGTTGGCGCCGTGCAGCATGGCCAGCCAGAGCATCAGCAGGTCCCAGACCTGCCAGAACGGCGAGGCCCAGCGGCCGGCCACAAAGGCGAAGCCGATCTTGGACACGCCGCCGTCCACGACCAGCTGGATCACCAGGTGGCCGAGGACCAGCACGACCAGCACGACACCCGAGAGGCGCATGAAGAGCCATGCCCACATCTCGAAGTTGCCACGGGTGGCGCGCGGGGTCCTGGCGGTGCGGGTGCGCGGCGGCTCGATGACATAGCCGTTCTCGGCGCCCAGGCCCGAGCCGGTGTGCGGCTGGGAGGAGGAGACGAGCTCCACCGGGGAGGTCTCAGCAGTCGACATCGCGCATCACTTCCCGAACCAGGTGGTCAGGGTGTGCTGGAGCACCGGGTAGAAGGCCCCGGCCATCAGCACGACCCAGATACCGACGACGCTCCACAGCATCTGCCGCTGGTAGCGGGTGCCCTTGGACCAGAAGTCCACGGCGATGACCCGAAGGCCGTTCAGGGCGTGGAACAGGATGGCGGCGACCAGGCCGTACTCCATCAGGTTCACGGGCCAGGTCTTGTAGGTCGAGATGACGCGGTCGTACGCCTCGGGAGAGACGCGGACGAGCGCTGTATCGAGAACGTGGGCGAACAGGAAGAAGAAGATGAGTACGCCGGTGACTCGATGAGCCACCCACGACCACATGCCTTCCCGGCCGCGGTACAGCGTTCCAGCCGGCACGGAAAACCCTCCGGAAGCGGGATCGGGGCTCGGCCGGCTTCGGTGTCGGTCAGCCCGGCCGGGTACGGTCCACCGGCCGGTGCCATCGTAGCGACGCGGCGATGGCTGGAACCCGTCGGGGTCCCGCAGTGTGATCAATCAGCCACTGCCGGGCTAATCGGGTGCTCGGCGGTCAGGCGCGCGCCCCCGCGCCGGAGTGGGTGGCGACCAGGTGGACCAGGCGGCTGATCGCGATCCGCCGCAGCTCCTCCGAGGCGATCAGCCGCTCCTCGTCCGGGTCGTGGGCGAGCCGGGCCCGGATGGAGGTCAGCACGGTGTCCAGCATCTCCTCCGGCGGGCACGACTCCAGGCAGACCACGAAGACATGGCCGAAGCGCGCCTCGTACGCGGCATGGGCGGCGCGCAGCGCGGTGTGCGCCGCCTGGCTGCCCGGGGCGCGCATGCCGAGCAGCGGCTGCGGCATCCAGCTCTCGTCGGCCAGCGCCTCCGCCAGATCGGCGGGGCGCAGGTCGTACGATGCCTCGCTGGCGGCGGCCAGCAGCGACTCCACATCGGGGTACGGGCGGTGGGCGGCCAGGCGCAGGGCCCAGCGGCGGCTTCCGCAGCAGGCGAGCAGTGCCTCCTCGGCGGCGCCGTGGTCGGCTTCGTTGAACCGGCGGAGACCCACCGGGACCTGGGCCGACAGCCGTTGCGCCGGAATGTCGCTGGGCAGCGGGTCCTCCTCGGAGGGGGAAGGGCCCCTCCCGAGCGGTACGGCAGGGGAGGGCTGCGCTGAGGCTAGCTGTGAGGGCACGGCAAACGGAGGACGGAAAACGGCCCCCGCATCAGCGCGGGGAGGTCCCGGCACCAAGGTAGTGCCCGGCTCGGACGCCCGCGCCATGGATCCGGGAATTCACCCGATCCGGGTATCAAGTCGAGACGTATTCACTCATTCGGGGTGCTCTCGCGGTGCACCTTGTGCTGGGCGGCCTGCGCCCGGGGCCGCACCACCAGCAGGTCGACATTGACATGCGACGGCCGGGTCACCGCCCAGACCACGGTGTCCGCCACATCCTCGGCGGTGAGCGGTTCGGCCACCCCCGCGTACACCGCCGCCGCCTTCTGCTCGTCCCCCCGGAAGCGGGTGACCGCGAACCCCTCGGTGCGCACCATGCCCGGCGCGATCTCGATCACCCGGATCGGCTCACCGCACAGTTCCAGCCGCAGCGTCGCCGCCAGCGCATGCGTCCCGTGCTTGGCCGCCACATAGCCGCCGCCGCCCTCGTACGCGATGAAGCCCGCCGTGGAGGAGAGCACCAGGATGGTGCCGTCGCCGCTCGCCCGCAGCGCCGGCAGCAGCGCCTGGGTGACATGCAGCACGCCCAGGACGTTCACCTGGTACATCGCCAGCCAGTCGGCCGGGTCGGATTCCTCCACCGACTCCGCGCCGAGGGCGCCGCCGGCGTTGTTCACCAGCACATCCACCCGGTCCAGCGACGCCGCGAAGGCGTCCACCGCCGCCCGGTCGGTGACATCCAGCACCCGGGCGACACCGCCGACCTCCTTGGCCAGCGCCTCGATCCGGTCCCCGCGCCGCGCCGCCAGCACCACCCGGAAACCCGCCGCCGCCAGCCCGCGCGCGGTGGCCGCGCCGATCCCGCTGCTGGCGCCGGTGACCACCGCCACCTTCTGCTCGGTCATCTGCCGCTCCCCTTTCTCTTCCTCTTTACTTGTGCCTCTTCACTTGTGCACCCCGACTGGTGCACCCCGCCGACGATCATCGCAGCCCGGCGGACAGCCCCTGCTGCGAATGCGACCCGGGCGGGGCACCATGGCAGAGTGCGCGGCGCCGCGAAGCGGAGCGGAGGAACCCCATGGCACTCTCGGAGTCCGGACTGCCCATCGAGCCGCTGTACGGCCCGGAGGCGCTGGAGGGCTGGAACCCCGAGACCAGGCTGGGCCGCCCCGGCCAGTACCCCTTCACCCGGGGCGTCTACCCCTCCATGTACACCGGCCGGCCGTGGACCATGCGGCAGTACGCCGGGTTCGGCACCGCCGCCGAGTCCAACGCCCGCTACCGGCAGCTGATCGCCCACGGCACCACGGGCCTCTCGGTCGCCTTCGACCTGCCCACCCAGATGGGCTACGACTCCGACGCGCCGATCGCCCACGGCGAGGTCGGCAAGGTCGGCGTCGCCGTCGACTCGGTCGAGGACATGGCCGTGCTCTTCGACTCCATCCCGCTGGGCGAGGTCTCCACCTCCATGACCATCAACGCCCCCGCCGCGCTGCTGCTGCTCCTCTACCAGCTGGTCGGCCAGGCCCAGGGCGTCCCGTCGGACCGGCTCACCGGCACCGTCCAGAACGACGTGCTCAAGGAGTACATCGCGCGCGGGACGTACATCTTCCCGCCCAAGCCGTCGCTGCGCCTGATCGCCGATGTCTTCCAGTACTGCAAGGCCGAGATCCCCCGGTGGAACACCATCTCCATCTCCGGCTACCACATGGCCGAGGCCGGTGCGACCCCCGCGCAGGAGATCGCCTTCACCCTCGCCGACGGCATCGAGTACGTCCGCACTGCCGTCGCCGCCGGGATGGACGTGGACGACTTCGGCCCCCGGCTCTCCTTCTTCTTCGTCTCCCGCACCACGCTGCTGGAGGAGGTCGCCAAGTTCCGCGCCGCCCGCCGGATCTGGGCGCGGGTGATGCGCGAGGAGTTCGGCGCCAGGAACCCGAAGTCGCTGATGCTGCGCTTCCACACCCAGACCGCCGGGGTGCAGCTCACCGCCCAGCAGCCCGAGGTCAACCTGGTCCGGGTCTCCGTGCAGGCCCTGGCCGCGATCCTCGGCGGCACCCAGTCGCTGCACACCAACTCCTTCGACGAGGCCCTGGCGCTCCCCACCGAGAAGTCCGCCCGTCTGGCGCTGCGCACCCAGCAGGTCCTCGCCTATGAGACCGATGTCACCGCCACCGTCGACCCCTTCGCCGGCTCCTACGCCGTGGAGTCCCTGACCGACCAGGTCGAGGCGGCGGCGGTGGAGCTGATGGACCGGGTCGAGGAGATGGGCGGCGCGGTCGCCGCCATCGAGCGCGGCTTCCAGAAGTCCGAGATCGAGCGCAGCGCCTACCGGATCCAGCAGGAGACCGACGCCGGGACGCGCACCGTCGTGGGCGTCAACCGCTTCCAGCTGGACGAGGAGGAGCCCTATGAGCCGCTGCGGGTGGACCCGGCCATCGAGGCCCGGCAGGCCGACCGGCTGGCCAAGCTCCGCGCCGACCGCGACTCCGCCGCCGTGGACCGCGCCCTCGGCGCGCTGCGCCGCACTGCCGAGGGCAGCGGCAATGTCCTGCACCCGATGAAGGAGGCGCTGGCCGCCCGCGCCACCGTCGGTGAGGTCTGCGACGCACTGCGCGAGGTCTGGGGCAGCTATGTCCCCGCCGACAGCTTCTGACCCTGCCCGGCGGCCGGGGCAGCCCGAGGGCCCGGGGTCGCGGCGACCCCGGGCCCTCGGTACCGCGTCGGCGTCGGCTTCAGCGGCCGTTCTGGTAGGACCGCAGGTAGTCCCGCGCCGGGGAGCCGACACCGGTGGCGGTGTCATAGCCCCGGGTGGCCTTGAGGCCGTAGTCCTGGCCGATCTTGTAGAGCCGCACCCGCAGCGAGCCGTCGACCACGCCGAGGTCCAGCACATTGCCGAGCTTGACGTTCACCTTGGCGTCGTTGACGTCGTTGTACGCCGAGGTCCCGGCCCGGTCGTAGATGCCCGGGTTGGCGAAGCCGATGGCCCGGCCGTGCCGCGCCTGGATGGCGTCGGCCAGCAGGCCCGCGTACTCCGGCGCGGAGACCGAGGTGCCGCCGTAGCCGCCCTCGCTGTACTCCCCTCCGTCGGTGAAGCCGACCAGCACCGAGGTCACCAGGTCGCCGTTCATCGCGATGTCCGGGATGGTGCGCATCGGCCTGGCGGCCCTGGACCCGTTCATCAGGGTCGTGGAGACCGACGTGGGCACCACGCCCCGCTGGTACCACGGCTGGGCGAAGTCCTCGCTGGTCCCGCCGCCGCCGCCGAAGTAGAACCGGCCCGGGTAGGGGTTCCAGCTCTTCTGGTCGTCGGAGAGGACCGAGCGCAGGTCGCCCATGTTGGTCTCGAAGCCGTACCGGCCGCTCTTGGAGGAGATGCCCAGCGCGGTGCCGCCGACGGCGGTGGCCCAGACCGAGGAGGCCGGCCACTCGGTCTGCGCCCGGGAGGTGGTCGGGTCGCAGTTGGCCCCGGTGGCGGCCGCGGCCGGCGCGTCGTTGCCGCAGTCACCGCTGGAGAAGTTGAAGCCGATGCCCTCCACGGCGCCCAGCATCAGGATGTGCTCGTCGGCCCTGACCACGGCCGGGTCGATGTCGCCCTCGGTGGAGTGCATGATCTCGCCCCACGAGTTGCTGACCACATCGGCCAGGTGCTCGTCGACGACCTTCGCCATGGCGTCGTACAGGTCGTCGTCGGAGCAGGAGTTGCCGCCGACGTAGACCACCTGGGCGTCCGGCGCCAGGCCGTGGACCATCTCCACGTCCAGCGCCTCCTCGCCGGCCCAGCCGTCGGCGCCGCCGCACTCGTCCTCGTACCGCCACTGACCGGGCGTCACATACTCGGTGTACTGGCCCTTGCGGAACGCCTTGTCGCCGTGCGCGACGGCGAACCGGTTGGCGTCCCTCTCCATGGTCGACAGCCCATAGGCGTCGATCACCGCGACCCGGGCGCCCTTGCCGGTCAGCCCGCTGCTGGTGACGCCGTACGCCTCGCGCAGCTGCTTGGGCGCGTACGAGCAGGGCGCGAACGGCTCGTCCTTCTCGTACCCCTTGGGTGCGCCGTACGCGGTGATCTGGCCGTAGCTCTCCGAGCAGATGGGCTCGGTCGGCAGGGTCGGCGGGGCCTTGTCCGGCGCGGTGGCGGCGGCGAAGGCGGAGGCCGGCCTCCTGCCGCGGTCCACCGGGACCGCGCGCGAGCTGGCCTTGCGCACCACGTCGCTGAGGCCGGTGACGCCGAGCACCGCGTCGGCGACCGAGGCCGGGACGACCGCGTCGGCGGCCGGGGCGCGGTGGGTGCCCTGGCTGGTGCGGTAGGTGTGGATGCTGGTGCCGAAGGCCCGCTCCAGGGCGGCGGTGGTGCCGGTGGCCTCGATGTAGTGGTCGGTGGTGCGGCCGACCCTCAGGCCGCTGCCGGCCAGCCAGTTCCGCACCGCCGACGCCTGGGCGGCGGAGGAGCCGAAGCGGGCCTGCGCCTGGGCGGGCGTGAGGTACCGGCCGTACTGCGACGACGCCGGGTCCGAGACGGAGCGGGCGTATGCGGCCAGCCCCTCGGCGTCCTGGCCGGCCAGGTAGACGCGGGTGGTGGCGGTGGCGCTGTCGGGAGCGGCGCCCCGGTCGGCCGAGGCGGTGGCCCAGGCCGGGTGGGTGCCGGTGAGTGTCCTGGCCGCGCCGGTCGGGTCGGCGGCCGGGGTGGTGGCGCTCGCGGGGACCGCGAGGGCGAGCGATCCCGCGAGCAGGGCCGAGGCGGATACCGCCACGGATATGCGGGAGAGCCGCCTGCGGGCAGCTTGTGGCACGAGGGTTCCCCCAGTTCGGTCGATGGGACTGGCGGTCGCACAAAGGGCAGGAGTGCGACTGGCGGTGCGCATTGATGTGTATATGCAACGCCAAGCGAGTCTCAAGGGATGAGGGGGAAGCTTTGCCGTGCCATGACCGACCGGCCCGAGGTGGCACAAACCACATGGCATACCCACATCCCAGCTCAACATGCGCCGGGAGGGGGAGTTTCTCCGCTCCGGTGGCTGGAACTTCTCGCGATCACCGGCTGAACAGGCCGATCGGTCGTAACCTAGTTGAGGTGAACCACCCAACGCCCGGGAGTGTCGCCTCCCCCCTCGATCAGGACCCGGACGACCCCGCCGCGGATCCTGTACCTGGCGCCGATCTTCCCGGCGCCGACCTCCTCCGGGCCCGGGTCCGCGCGCACACGGCTGAGCTGGTCGCCTTCCGCCGCGATGTGCATATGCACCCCGAGCTCGGCCGCGAGGAGTTCCGTACCACCGCGCTGCTCAAGGAGCGGCTGGAGCGGGCGGGCCTCGCCCCCCGCGTCCTTCCCGCCGGTACCGGTCTGATCTGCGACATCGTGCCCGCCGGGGCCCCCGCCGGCGAACCGCTGCTGGCCTTCCGGGCGGACATCGACGCACTGCCGATCGACGACGCCAAGACCGATGTCCCGTACCGCTCCACCATCCCCGGCCGGGCCCACGCCTGCGGCCACGATGTGCACACCGCCGTGGCGCTGGGCACCGGCCTGGTGCTGGCCGAGGCTGCGGACGCCGGGCGGCTGCGGCAGCCGGTGCGGCTGGTCTTCCAGCCCGCCGAGGAGGTCATGCCGGGCGGCGCACTGGATGTGATCAAGGCGGGCGGTCTGGAGAACGTCGGCCGGATGTTCGCGGTGCACTGCGACCCCAAGGTCGAGGTGGGCCGGATCGGCCTGCGGGTGGGGGCGATCACCTCCGCCTGCGACCGGCTGGTACTCGCGCTTGACGGGCCCGGCGGGCACACCGCCCGCCCGCATCTGACCACCGATCTGGTCACCGCGGTCGCCCGGATGGCCGCCGACCTTCCGGGTGCTTTCGGCCGTCGGGTGGACCCGCGCTGGGGGGTGAGCCTGGTCTGGGGCCGGATCGCCTCCGGCTCGGCGGCCAATGTCATCCCGCAGCACGCCGAGTTGGAGGGCACCGTCCGCTGCCTGGAGCTGGCCGGTTGGCGGGAGGCTCCGGAGCTGCTGCACGAGCTGATCGCGCGGATCGCGGAGACCCACCGTGCCAAGTGGGAGCTGACCTACCACCGAGGGGTGCCGCCGGTGGTCAACGAGGCGGAGTCGATCGCGCAGTTGGACGCGGCGATGCATGCCCGCTTCGGCCATCCGCGTCGCACCGTGGTCGAGGACACCGAGCAGAGCCTCGGCGGCGAGGACTTCGCCTGGTATCTGGAGAAGATCCCCGGCGCGCTGGCCCGGCTGGGGGTGCGCGGTCCGGAGGAGTCCGGGACACGCGACCTCCACCAGGGCACCTTCGATGTGGACGAGCGCGCGATCGGCGTCGGGGTGGAACTGTTCTGCTCCCTGGCACTGGAGCATGCGCGCGTACTGTAGTAGGAATGTTCCGTGACATATGGGGCCGAACGGGCGGTCTGAAGTCCGTTCGGCCCCCGTTTGTCCTCTTGCACTCGCCACGGTTTGGTAACAACCGCTCCCACTGGCGGAGCCGTAACACAACCGTGTTCTACGCGCGTTACGGTGGCGTTCGATCACGCCAGACAGGTGCGTGTCGGAAGGAGAAACTCCCTTGCGCCGAGTAACCAAACTCGCCGCGGTCGTGCTCAGCGGTTCGCTGGGCATTGCCTCGCTCGCCGCCTGCGGCAGCACCTCGGACAGCGGTACCAAGAGCGGCGCCAGCAGCTCTGCCTCCGCTGGTTCGGGCAGCAGCGGCCTCAAGGTCGGCATGGCCTACGACATCGGCGGCCGCGGCGACCAGTCGTTCAACGACTCCGCTGCGCGTGGCCTGGACCAGGCCAAGCAGGAGCTCGGCGCCCAGGTCAAGGAGCTGTCCGCCGGCGCCAACGAGACCGACGCCGACAAGACCCAGCGGCTGAAGGACCTGGCGGAGGCGGGCTACAACCCGATCATCGCCATCGGCTACATCTACGCCGGTCCGCTGGACAAGGTCGCCAAGCAGTACCCGAACACCAAGTTCGCGATCGTCGACTCCACCGTGGACGCTCCGAACGTCACCAACCTCGTCTTCACCGAGGAGCAGAGCTCCTACCTGGCGGGCGTGGCTGCGGCGGTGAAGTCCAAGACCCACAAGGTCGGCTTCATCGGCGGCGTCAATGTGCCTCTGATCAACAAGTTCGAGGCGGGCTTCACCGCGGGCGTCAAGGCGACCGACCCCAGCGCCAAGGTGACCGCCCAGTACCTGTCCCAGCCGCCGGACTCCAAGGGCTTCACCTCGCCCGACCTGGGCAAGGCCGCCGCACAGGGCATGCTGGACAAGGGCATCGACGTGATCTACGCCGCGGCCGGCAGCTCCGGCAACGGCGCGATCGAGGCGGCCGCCGCCAAGAAGGCGTGGGCCATCGGCGTCGACTCCGACCAGTACAAGCAGGACGCGCTGGCGAAGAACAAGGACGCGATCCTCACCTCCGCGCTCAAGAACGTGGACGTCTCGGTCCTCGACTACATCAAGTCGTTCAAGGACGGCTCGCTGAAGACGGGCACCGTGACCTTCGACCTCAAGAACAACGGTGTGGGCTACTCCACGTCCAACCCGGCGTTCAGCGGCGACGCGGCGCTGGTCGCCAAGGTCGAGGAGGCCAAGAAGGCGATCATCGACGGCAAGGTCACGCCGCCGACGACCGTCAAGTAGTACCCCGGCCCCTGCCCCCCGCGGGCAGGATCCGACCCGACGGAAGAGGGGCCCGCCGAACGCGCTCAGCGCGGCGGGCCCTTTTCCGTCCAGGCAATGACCCCCACCCGCACCGTCCGAGCCCTGCCTCGTACCCGCTCGGGGCGGATGCCAGAGCCCCATCAGGAGTGCGCCATCACTGCTCCGAGCGCCCACGCGGGCGAACCACCGACCGGCGCAGGGACCGAGCCGGCCGCCGTCGAACTGCGCGGCATCACCAAGAGGTTCCCCGGCGTCGTGGCCAACCACGACATCGACATCACCGTCCGCCGTGGCACCGTGCACGCCCTGGTGGGTGAGAACGGCGCCGGCAAGTCCACCCTGATGAAGATCCTCTACGGGATGCAGCGTCCCGACGAGGGCACCATCACCGTCGACGGCGAGCGCGCCGAGCTGCACACCCCGGCCGACGCCATCGCACGCGGCATCGGCATGGTGCACCAGCACTTCATGCTGGCCGACAACCTCACCGTGCTGGAGAACGTCGTCCTCGGCGCCGAGAAGCTGCACGGCATCGGCGGCCGGGCGCGCGCCCGGATCAAGGAAATCTCCGACGCTTACGGCCTGGACGTCCGCCCCGACGCCCTGGTCGAGCACCTCGGCGTCGCCGACCGCCAGCGCATCGAGATCCTCAAGGTCCTCTACCGAGGCGCCCGCATCCTCATCCTGGACGAGCCCACCGCCGTCCTGGTGCCGCAGGAGGTCGACGCGCTCTTCGGCAACCTGCGCGAGCTCAAGTCCGAGGGCCTCACCGTCATCTTCATCTCGCACAAGCTGGACGAGGTGCTCTCCGTCGCCGACGCGATCACCGTCATCCGGCGCGGCACCACCGTCGCCAGCGTCGACCCGCACGAGGTCAACGCCCGCCGGCTGGCCGAGCTGATGGTCGGCAGCGAACTGCCCTCCCCGGAGACCCGCGAGTCCACCGTCACCGAGGTGCCGCTGCTCACCGTCGACGGCCTGCGGCTCTGCGAGACCGACCCGGACGGCGTCGAGCGCACGGTGCTGGACGGCATCGGCTTCACCATCCACAAGGGCGAGATCCTCGGCATAGCCGGGGTGGAGGGCAACGGCCAGGCCGAACTGGTCGAGGCCATCATGGGGATGCGCAAGCCCGACGCCGGGGTCGTCACCCTGGACGGCAGCGACATCACCGGCCTGCTCACCCGCGCCCGCCGCGAGGCCGGCATCGGCTACATCCCCGAGGACCGGCACCGCCACGCGCTGCTGCTGGAGGCCCCGCTCTGGGAGAACCGCATCCTCGGCCATGTCACCGAGGAGCCCAACAGCCGGCGCGGCATCCTCAACCCGGCCGCCGCCCGCAAGGACACCGAGCGGATCGTCGCCGAGTACGACGTGCGCACCCCCGGCATCGACGTCACCGCCTCCTCGCTCTCCGGCGGCAACCAGCAGAAGCTGATCGTCGGCCGCGAGATGAGCCACCACCCCAAGCTGCTGATCGCCGCGCACCCCACCCGGGGCGTGGACGTCGGCGCCCAGGCCCAGATCTGGGACCACATCCGGCAGGCCCGCCGCGAGGGCCTGGCGGTGCTGCTGATCTCCGCCGACCTGGACGAGCTGATCGGCCTCTCCGACACCCTGCGGGTGATGTACCGGGGCCGGCTGGTCGCCGACGTCGACCCGGCCACCGTCACCCCGGAGGAGCTTGGCTCCGCCATGACCGGCGCGGCCAGTGGCAGCCTGGCGAGCCCGGCAGACGCAGGCAGCGGTACCACCGATAGCGCGAGCACCACCGACAGCGCGAGCACCTCGGACGAGCCGCGCGCCGCCGAGCAGGCGGGGGAGTGACCCGATGAACAAACTCCTGAAGAAGATCGACGGGGAGCGGCTGCTCCTCGGCCTGGCGGCCCCCGTGCTCGCCGTGGTGGCAGCCCTGATCATCACCTCCCTGGTGCTGCTCGCCTCCGGCAAGGACCCCTTCACCGCGTTCAGCTCGATGCTGGACTACGGCTCCAAGGCCGACAGCCAGGTCGCCATCCTCAACAAGGCGACCACCTACTACCTCGCCGGTCTCGCGGTCGCCATCGGCTTCCGGATGAACCTCTTCAACATCGGCGTGGACGGCCAGTACCGTATGGCCGCCTTCTTCGCCGCCGTGGTCGGCGCCCAGCTCCAGCTGCCCTCGGTGCTGCACATCCTGGTGATCATCCTGGTCGCCATGCTGGTCGGCGCCATGTGGGCGGGCATCGCCGGACTGCTGAAGACCACCCGAGGCGTGAGCGAGGTCATCGCGACCATCATGCTCAACGCCATCGCCACCTATGTGATCTCCTACCTGCTCAACCCCAGCAGGCTGGCCAACCTGGACGCCTCCGGCAATGTCTCCACCAAGCTGATCCCGGAGTCCGGCCACTTCTTCACCATCGACACCAAGGGCGGCGCCCTCTACGGCTTCGTCATCGTGGCTGTCATCGCCGGCATCGCCTTCTGGTGGGGCCTCTCCCGGACCCGCTTCGGCTTCGACCTGCGCACGGCGGGCGGCTCCGACAGCGCGGCCGTGGCCAGCGGCGTCAACGTCAAGCGGATGGTCGTCACCGCCATGCTGATCTCCGGCGCCGTGGCCGGCCTGGTCGGCATGCCGCAGCTGCTCAGCGACTCGTACCAGTACAGCCTGGGCTTCCCGGCCGGTATCGGCTTCACCGGCATCTCGGTCGCCCTGCTCGGCCGCAACCACCCGATCGGTGTGGCCATCGGCGCCCTGCTCTGGGCGTACATCGAGCGCGTCACCGGCCACCTGGAGTTCGAGGGCTTCGACAAGGAGATCGCCGGCGTCATCCAGGGCGTCATCGTCCTGGCCGTGGTCGTCGCCTATGAACTGGTGCGCCGCTACGGGCTGCGCCGCCAGCAGAGCAGGGTCGGCGCCGAACTCGCCGCCCAGGCCACCCAGCCCAAGATCCAGGAGGTGGCGGCGTGAGCGCCCCGAGCCCCACGAGCGAAAAGGCCGCCAAGGACCTCGGCGGCACCAGCGGCGCCGGTCCCACGGCCCGCCGAGCCGGCCGCCGCCGACTCTCCCTCCCGATGGTCCTGCTGATCGTCGCCGGCGCCCTGATCGCGGTCTCCGCCGTACGGGCGATCACCGGCGCCCAGGACGTCACCTCCGCCGGCCAGGTCGCCGGTGCGCTGACCATGGCCGTCCCCATCGGCCTGGCCGGACTCGGCGGCCTCTGGGCCGAGCGGGCCGGCGTGGTCAACATCGGCCTCGAAGGCATGATGATCCTCGGCACCTTCTTCGGTGCCTGGGCGGGCTGGCAGACCAGCCCCTGGGTGGGCGTCGCGGCCGGTATGGCCGGCGGTGCGCTGGGCGGCCTGATCCACGCCTTCGTCACCATCACCATCGGCGTGGACCACATCGTCTCCGGTGTCGCCATCAACATCCTGGCGCTGGGTGCCACCCAGTACCTCGCCAAGCTGTTCTTCGCCGACAAGCCGGCCGGCAGCCCCAAGCAGTCCCCGCCGATCGGTGACATCTCCACCGTCAGCCTTCCAGGGCTCTCCGACTGGCTGGACAAGCTCGCCGCACACCACTGGTTCCTGGTCTCCGACGTCGCCGGCATCCTGGGCGGCCTGACCACCGATGTGTCGCTGCTGACCCTGCTGGCGGTGGCGCTGCTGATCGCCACCTTCTTCATCCTCTGGAAGACCCCGTTCGGCCTGCGGCTGCGCTCCTGCGGCGAGAACCCGACGGCCGCCGAGTCGCTCGGCGTCAATGTCTACCGCTACAAGTACATCGCGGTGATCATCTCCGGTGCGCTGGCCGGTCTCGGCGGCGTCTTCATCTCGATGGTCCCCTCGCACATCTACAACGAGGGCCAGACCGGCGGGCGCGGCTACATCGGCCTCGCCGCGATGATCTTCGGCAACTGGCGGCCCGGCGGCCTCGCCATGGGCGCCGGCCTCTTCGGCTACACCGACTCGCTCCAGCTCCGCAACGGCGGCCCCTCGGTGCACGCCCTGCTGCTCCTGCTGGCCGTGCTGCTGGTGCTGATGGCCGCCTGGCGGGCCTACAAGCGGCAGTGGATCGCCGCTTCCGTCAGCGCGTTCTTCGCCGTGGCCCTCTTCGTCTGGTACGCCATGACCGACACCGTGCCGATCGAGTTCGTGGGCGCCACCCCGTATGTCGCCACCCTGCTGGTGCTCTCGCTGGCCTCCCAGCGACTGCGGATGCCCAAGGCCGACGGCGCGATCTACCGCAGAGGACAGGGCAAGTGACGACGCGTCAGGACATCGACTGGGAGGCGCTGCGGGCCGCCGCGCGGGGCGCCATGGGCCATGCCTACGTCCCCTACAGCTCCTACCCGGTCGGCGCCGCCGCCCTGGTCGACGACGGCCGCACGGTCACCGGCTGCAATGTGGAGAACGCCTCGTACGGGCTCGGCCTCTGCGCCGAGTGCGGCCTGGTCTCCGCCCTCCAGCTCAGCGGCGGCGGTCGACTGGTCGCCTTCAGCTGCTGCGACGGCAAGGGCGACCGGCTGGTGCCGTGCGGCCGCTGCCGCCAGCTGCTGTACGAGCACGGCGGCCCCGAGCTGCTGGTCGACCTGCCGTCCGGCATCCGGCCGATGAGCGAGGTACTGCCCGACGCCTTCGGGCCCGAGCACCTCAGCGGCCGCTGAACCTCCCGGCCGCTGAACCACCCGGCCCCTGAACCTCCCGGCCCCTGAACCACCCGCCCGCTGAACCACCCGAACGCACGCACCCCCGGAGAGTGCCGCGCCCGGCCGTCCCCCCGGACGCACCGCCGTGGCGCGGCACTCTCCGCGCTTCCCCAGAGCAAGGAACCCCTCCATGGACGCCATCTCCGTCATCCGGACCAAGCGGGACCGCGGCGAACTCACCGACGCGCAGATCGACTGGGTGATCGACGCCTACACCCGAGGCGACGTGGCCGACGAGCAGATGGCCGCGCTCGCCATGGCCATCCTGCTCAACGGCATGAACCCGCATGAGATCAGCCGCTGGACCGACGCCATGATCCGCTCCGGCGAGCGGATGGACTTCTCCTCCCTGCCGCTGCCCACCGCCGACAAGCACTCCACCGGCGGCGTCGGGGACAAGATCACCCTCCCGCTGGCCCCGCTGGTCGCCGCCTGCGGCGCCGCCGTCCCGCAGCTCTCCGGCCGCGGCCTCGGCCACACCGGCGGCACCCTGGACAAGCTGGAGTCCATCCCCGGCTGGCGGGCGCTGCTCTCCACCGACGAGATGATGCAGACGCTGCGCGACTGCGGCGCCGTCATCTGCGCGGCGGGCGACGGGCTCGCCCCCGCCGACAAGAAGCTCTACGCGCTGCGGGACGTCACCGGCACCGTCGAGGCCATCCCGCTGATCGCCAGCTCCATCATGAGCAAGAAGATCGCCGAGGGCACCGGCGCCCTGGTACTGGACGTCAAGGTCGGCTCCGGCGCCTTTATGAAGGACCTGGCCGACGCCCGCGAACTGGCCAGCACCATGGTCGCCCTGGGCAAGGCCGCCGGGGTCGACACCCGCGCCCTGCTCACCGACATGTCCGTCCCGCTGGGCCTCACCGCGGGCAACGCGCTGGAGGTCCGCGAGTCGGTGGAGGTGCTGGCCGGCGGCGGCCCCGCCGACGTCGTGGAGCTCACCCTCGCGCTGGCCCGCGAAATGCTCGCCGCCGCCGGGGTGCACGGCAAGGACCCGGCGGACGCGCTGCGTGACGGCTCCGCCATGGACCACTGGCGCCGCATGATCACCGCCCAGGGCGGCGACCCCGACGCGGCCCTCCCGGTCGCCGGTGAGCAGCAGGTGGTCACCGCCCCGTCCTCGGGCGTGCTGACCGGCCTCGACGCCTACGCCGTCGGCGTCTGCGCCTGGCGCCTCGGCGCCGGCCGCGCCCGCAAGGAGGACCCGGTCCAGGCCGGCGCCGGCGTGGAGATCCACGCCAAGCCCGGCGCCACCGTCACCCAGGGCCAGCCGCTGCTCACCCTGCACACCGACACCCCCGAGCGCTTCGACTACGCCCTCGAAGCCCTCACCGACGCCCTCACCATCGCCCCGCCCACCACCCCCTTCACCCCCGTCCCCCTCATCCTCGACCGCATCGCCTGACACCTGACACCCCCGACGGGCGCCCGGCCGACCCCGCACGGGGCTGGCCGGGCGCCCGTCTGTTCGCCGTCGGTCGAAGAAGCCGTTCTTCAGGTCCGGACTTCGCCCTGCCGGAACGTCTTGGAAGGGTCGTCTTCGTCGATGACGGTTCCTTTGAAGCGGAGTACTTCCAGGGTCAACGCGGGGATGCCCATGCGGGTAGACATCTGGTGCATGAACTCGCGAGCGTAGGGGCGGAGCACAAGCCTCCCCGTAGACCCGGCGAATTCCTCCAGCTCGTCCTTGTCAGGCTCCTCGTCGCATTCCACCGAGAATGCGGCCACAAAGGATGCCTTGATTTCAGCGATGGTCTCCCCGTCGGTGTTGCGGAGCTGAGCCACGTACTCGTCCTTGCAGACGACGACACCGGCAGTGGCGGGCTCGCCGGGCGAGCGATGGAACGATCCCTCGGAATCGATGGAGATCCGAGCCGGGCCGGGCTTGTAGTTGGTGGCGGGGCCTCGGACGACTGACGCGTCACCGAGCAACACTTCGAGAAGTGACGCCGAGTCGCTGATCGACGGTTGCCGGCCCTGCATCTGGTCGCCGCTCACTTCTTGGTTACCTCGATCGCAGGAGACGGAGGGTTGAGACCGGGACCTTCACGCTCGGCACTTCGACTGGTCGAGGTGGAGGACGTGCGCCACGTCTGACCGCAAGCACCACTCGAGAAACTGGCGTCGAGCATGTACCACGAGCGGTTGGCATCCTGGCGGACGGGCGGTTCCGACTGTCCCTCCGACGGGTCGTGCGGCAGGACGAGGAGCAGTGCCTGTGCCACCACGTTCCCGTCGGTCACGTTGCATCGCGAGACCGAGACGGTTGCACGGCTCTCCCGCGACCGGTTGGCTGCATGGCGTTCATTCGACTCGTCGGCACCTTGACGGGGCCGCCGACGCGCTGATGTCACCGGAGGGGCGGAAGACTCGACCGGAACCAACTCCAGGCGGGCTTCGTACCCCATTGCGCGCAAGTAGCGGCCCAGAGTGGAGACACGGATGTTCCCGTCCCCGTTCAGTACTTGCGAGACTGCCCCCTCTGTGACGCCGAGGAAGTATGTTCCATCTCGGCAGGCCGGATGGGTCGCTTTGGGTGCGGTACACCCATATGAGTGACCCCCCCTGTAGCTCACCCTTCGTACTCAATGCATCGATACCTACGCACGGTCCACCCCGATGGCTCATCCAGGCCGCCCTCCGGCTCGCTCGACGCTCACCCATGCCGCTGCTGGTTACGGAACGTAGCGGTATCCATCCAAGGGGCAGCGACTTCGCTGAAGGCAGGATCGTAGCGGTCTGACGGTTGCCGGGGTCCTCAAATGGCCCAGATCGTCACCGCCACAGGGTGCAGTGGTGCGACGCCGCTCCGGTGTCGGGATCGTCAGGGAAGGGGTCCCGCCAGCAGGCTTCGGTGCTGCCCGGTCGGAACCTTCGTGGCCATGGACGGAGCAGGACATGGAGCAGGCCCGGACCGCGGGGGCGCGGTCCGGGCCTGGGGTGGGGGGGGTTGGGGGTCAGGCGGTGGTGCAGGCTGTGCCGTTCAGGGTGAACTGGGCCGGCTTGGCGAAGGTGGAGCCGGTGTAGGTGCCCTGGAAGCCGAACGACTGGGTTCCGCCGTTGGCCGCGATCTGGCCGTTGGAGGAGGTGTTGGTGGCGGTCACGGCTCCGCTGCTCGGCGTGATGGACGCGTTCCAGGCGTTGGTGATGGTCTGGCCGCTGGGCAGGGTGAAGCCCACCTTCCAGCCGTTGACCGCGGTGGAACCGGAGTTGGTGACGGTCACATCGGCGGTGAAGCCGCCCGGCCAGGAGTTGGCGACGTAGGCGATCTTGCAGCCGCCGGTGGTGCCGCCGCCGGTCGTGCCCCCGGTGGTCGTGCCGCCAGTGGTGGTGCCGCCAGTGGTGCTGCCCCCGGTGGTCGTGCCGCCGGTGGTGGTGCCCCCGGTGGTGGTGCCGCCGGTGCCGCTTCCGCCGGTGTTCACGGTGGAGGAGAAGGAGGTGATCTTCAGCCCGGCGCCGTTCTGCCACGGCTCGAAGCCGGCCTGCACGCTGGTCAGGTACCAGGAGTTCTGGGCCATGCCGCGCCTGACGGTCTCGGCGATGAAGTCCTTGACGTCGAAGCTCCAGCTGTTGATCGCGGACGGCGCGACAAAGGAGATCACGTTGTTGGACCCGTTGCTGCCGGTCCAGACGTCCCAGGTCCGGCCGCCGACCGACGCCGAGCCGACCGAGGAGCCGATGGGCTGGATGGAGCCCACCCGGTTGAACCAGATCATGATCTCGGTCTGGTTGACCCCGGTCTTCTTGGCCGTCGGGTCCAGCCAGATGTCGTACGCCGCGTCATAGGTCGCACCGCTGACGTAGGTGTACGAGATGCTGCTGGGTGCGCTGCTGATCGAGCTGACCTGCGCCGGCAGGTTGGTGCCGGGGGAGCAGTTGCCGTAGTGGCAGCCGTTGTAGATCGAGGGGTACGACTTGGGCGCACCGTTGGTCGCGACGGAGCCGTCGGCCTGGGTGACGTCGAAGCCGTTGCTGGTCACATTGATGCACTGGGTGGCGCTGGTGCCCCAGCGGTTGTTCTGGACTACATAGCGGCCCTGGACGGTGGCAGTTCCGTACTGGTCGCAGATGAGCGTGTCGGCCTGGGCAGGCAGTGCTGTCGCCAGCATGGTGCCCATCAGGCCGAAGACGGCCAGTACCGCCATGGCGAAGACGCGAAGCGGAGATCTCACGCGGGGTTCCTTCCGCAGTGCCAAAGGGTGGGGGTGGTGTGGGAGCGCTCCCAAGCTTCAGAGGTACCGCCCAGGTTTGGCAAGGCTGACGACAGGACTTTTTGCCGTGGGCATGCCGGGTGGGATGGCTGGAACCCCGCTTCTCCGCCCGGAACCGCCCGATTCCGGCACCCGCCGAGTCACCCCGGTGGGTTGCCGGTCCGGGCAGGGGGACCTGCGGTTATGCCGGGTGCGACAGGCCGTGGGCGCGGCGGGTGACCACGGCGCGGCGGGTGGCGTAGAGGGTGACTCCGGCGGCGAGGGCCATGGCGGCGAGGCCGACGGCGGTGGTGCCGGACCAGGCGGCGGAGTGGTAGGCGTCGGCGCCGAGGGTGCCGCCGAGGCTGTTGCCGACGTAGTAGGCGATCAGATAGAGCGCGGACGCCTGGGCGCGGCCGGTGGTGGCGGTGCGGCCGACGGACGAGGAGGCCACGGCGTGGCCGGCGAAGAAACCGCCGGTGATCAGGACCAGGCCGAGCAGGGCGCAGACCAGGTTGTCGGCGAGGCTGAGCAGCAGGCCGGCGGTGGTGGTGCCGATGGCGGCGTACAGGGCGCCGCGTCGGCCGAGCCGTCCGGCCAGCCTGCCGGCGGTGGCGGAGGTGACGGTGCCGACCAGGTAGACCACGAAGATGGAGGCGGCCAGCGACTCGGGCAGGTTGAACGGTTCGGCGATCAGGCGGTATCCGGCGGTGTTGTAGACGGCGCCGAAGACGGCCATGAAGGCCGCACCCAGTGCGTACAGCCGGACCAGCAGCGGGTTGCCCAGATGGCCGCCGACGGTGCGGGCCAGGGCGCGGGCGTCGACCGGGGTGCGGCGGAACTGCCGGGCGGCGGGGACCAGCAGCCGGAACGCGACGGCGCAGGCCAGCGCCAGGACGGCGGTGGAGGCGATGCCCCAGCGCCAGCCCCAGGAGGCGGCGACCCAGCCGGAGAGGAGCCGGCCGCCCATGCCGCCGATGCTGTTGCCGGCCACATACAGGCCCATGGCACCGGCCAGCGCCGAGGGGTGCAGCTCCTCCGCGAGGTAGGCCATGGCGGTGGCGGGCAGTCCGGCCAGCGCCGCTCCCTGGACCACCCGCAGGATCACCAGGGTGGTGAGGTTGGGCGCCAAGGGCAGCGCCAGGCCGATCAGCGCGGCGCCGAAGACGGAGGCGGTCATCACGGCGGTGCGGCCGAAGCGGTCGGAGAGCGCGCTGGCCGGGAGCAGCGCGGCGGCCAGGCCGAGGGTGGCGGCGGAGGCGGTCCAACTGGCCTGGCCGGGGGTGAGCCCGAGGTCGGCGGAGAGCACGGGCAGCAGGCCCTGGGTGCAGTACAGCAGCACGAAGGTGGCGACGCCGGCGGCGAAGAGGGCCAGGTTGGCGCGGCGGAAGCCGGGCTCGCCGGTGCGGTGGCGGAGATCGGCTGCGGGGGCGGCGGTGGTACGGGCGTCCGAGGGCAGGGCCAGGGACGCCCCGGTACTGGCGGCAGGCATGGTCCGAACGTAGAACCGCCGTGCTTCATGCGTCCAATGCCTGGATGGGGGAGGATTGATGCCATGGCGTATGAGAGCAGGTCAAGGCCGGAGGAGGTGCCCGCGCTGCTCGCCGAGCTGGGTCCGGAGGTGGCGGCGGCGCTGCTGGCTCCCCGGCTGGCGCAGTTCGCGGCGGTGGCGCGGCTGGAGCATGTGACCCGGGCGGCTCAGCTGCTGGCGATGCCGCAGCCGACGCTCAGCCGCGCGGTGGCCCGGTTGGAGGAGGAGTTGGGGGTGGCGCTGCTGGCCCGGCAGGGCCGTACGGTGCGGCTGACCAGGGCCGGGCGGGTGCTGCTGGGGTCGGTGGAGCGGGCGCTGGCCGAGTTGGAGCGCGGCGCGGAGGCGGCCAGGGCGGAGGCGGACCCGGCGGCCGGACGGGTGGCGTTCGGCTTTCTGCACACCATGGGGACGGATACGGTGCCGGCGCTGCTGCGCGGCTTCCGGGCCGAGCATCCCCGGGTGCGGTTCCAGCTGGTGCAGGACTATGTGACCGCGATGCTGGACCGGCTGCGCGCGGGTGAGCTGGACCTCTGCCTGGTGTCGCCGCTGCCGGATGCGCCGGATCTGGTGGCTCGGCCGCTGGATGAGCAGCGGCTGTATCTGGCCGTTCCGGCCGACCACCGGCTGGCGGGGCGTCGCCGGATCCGGTTGGCGGAGGTGGCGGAGGAGCCGTTTGTGGCGGTGCGGCGGGGTTACGGGCTGCGCGGGTTGCTGGAGCGGTTCTGCGGTGAGGCGGGGTTCACGCCCAAGGTCGCGTTCGAGGGGGAGGAGGCGGAGACGCTGCGGGGCCTGGTGGCGGCCGGGCTGGGGGTGGCACTGCTGCCGCCGTCGCTGGTGGCGCGGCCGGGGGTGGTGGAGCTGGATGTGACCGCGCCGCGCACCCGCCGGGCCATCGGCCTGGCCTGGGTGTCGGGGCGTCCGGTGACTCCGCCGGTAGCGGCGTTCCGCGACTTCGTACTCTCCCGGCGCGGCCGACTGCTGGACCACGACTGACGGTGACCCGCTGCCGAGCAGTGATTTTGGTTCGCCCTGAGCGTGATCGATTGCCATGGCCGCAGCGGCGTTGGAATGTGCGGGCATGACCGTATCCATCGCGCACCTCAGTGACCCGCACCTTGTGACCGGCCCGCTTGCCGCTGCTCCTGTGCAGGGGTTGTACCGGGCGCTCGGCCGTGTCCTTACGCTCGACCCGCAGCCCGACTGCGCGGTGATCACCGGCGACCTGGTCGACCGGGGCAGCCCGGAGGAGTACCGGGCACTGCGCGAGGTGATCGACGGCTTCCCACTGCCGCTGCACCTGGTGGCCGGAAACCACGACGATCCCGACGTGCTGCTGGACGAGTTCGGCGGCACGCGCTTCCTGGGCGGTGCGGCGCAGACGCACTATGCGGTGGACCACCCCGCGTTCACCCTCGTCGTCCTGGACTCGACGGTGCCCCGCTCGCCCGGAGGGCACCTGGGGGCCTCGCAGTTGGAATGGCTCGACACGGTTCTCGCCCGCAGGCCGCAGACCCCGGTGGTCGTCTGCCTGCACCACCCCCCGACGCGGTCGGCATTCCGTACCTGGACGGCATGCGCCTGGACGACGGCGACGACCTGGCCGCCGTGCTCACCCGGCACGGCAATGTCGCGCGCGTCCTGGCGGGCCATGTGCACCGTCCCGTCACCGCCGCCTTCGCGGGCACCACCCTGACCACCGCTCCCAGCACCCACCTCCAGAGCGGCCTGGTCCTGGACGGCGGCCCGTCCAACTACGTTCCGGAGCCGACGTCCTTCCTGCTCCACCTGCTCAGCGGCCCTGCCTGGGTTACCCACACCGTTCCCGTCAGCCACGCCGCGGCACCGATCGCCTCCTTACTGAGCTTCTGAACAGACGCGCGCCGATGCTGCGGCGCGGCCGGTTTGCCGGGTGTTGGGGGGAGTGATATCGACTCGAAACACCGTTTCTACGCGCGTAGGAGATATCGTTGGCCAATGGAGAACGAGACCGTCACTCGCGCGGGCACGGCCCCGCGCACCCCCACCGCGGACCAGATCCGCCGCGCCCCCAAGGTGCTGCTGCACGACCACCTCGACGGCGGTCTGCGCCCGCAGACGATCGTGGAACTCGCCGCCGCCTGCGGCTACGAGGGGCTGCCCACCACCGACCCGGTCGAGCTGGGCGAGTGGTTCCGGGAGGCCGCCGACTCCGGCTCGCTGGAGCGCTACCTGGAGACCTTCGCCCACACCTGCGCGGTGATGCAGACCCGCGAGGCCCTGATCCGGGTCGCCGCCGACTGCGCCGAGGACCTGGCCGCCGACGGGGTCGTCTACGCCGAGGTCCGCTACGCCCCCGAGCAGCACCTGGAGGCCGGGCTGACCCTGGAACAGGTCGTCGAGGCCGTCAACGAGGGGTTCCGCGAGGGCGAGCGGCGGGCCCGCGAGGCCGGCAATCGCATCCGGGTCGGCGCACTGCTCACCGCGATGCGGCACGCCGCCCGCTCGCTGGAGATCGCCGAACTGGCCAACCGCTACCGCGACCGGGGCGTCTCCGGCTTCGACATCGCGGGCGCCGAGGCCGGTTACCCGCCCACCCGCCACCTCGACGCCTTCGAGTACCTCAAGCGGGAGAACAACCACTTCACCATCCACGCCGGTGAGGCGTTCGGCCTGCCCTCCATCTGGCAGGCGCTCCAGTGGTGCGGCGCCGACCGGCTCGGCCACGGCGTCCGCATCATCGACGACATCGAGACCCGCCCCGACGGCTCGGTGCGGCTCGGGCGGCTGGCCGCGTACGTCCGCGACAAGCGCGTCCCGCTGGAGATGTGCCCCACCTCCAACCTCCAGACCGCCGCCGCCGACTCCTATGCCGAGCACCCCATCGGGCTGCTGCGCCGACTGCACTTCCGGGTCACCGTCAACACCGACAACCGGCTGATGAGCGGCACCAGCATGAGCCGGGAGTTCGAGCACTTGGTGGAGGCGTTCGGCTACACCCTGGACGACCTCCAGTGGTTCACCCTCAACGCGATGAAGTCGGCGTTCCTGCCGTTCGACGAGCGGCTGGCGATGATCAACGACGTGATCAAGCCGGGCTATGCCGAGCTCAAGGCGGAGTGGCTTTTCGGTGGCGCCGCCTCCTGAGAGTGCGAGGTTGGTGTCCCCCGTTCGGTCGTCATTGGGCCGAGCGGGGGATGCCGTTTGTGGGCCGGGACCTCCCGTCACTACGGTGGGTGCTCAACAGCACACGCGGCGTAGCCGGATGCCCGCATGCGTCGCACGCGACGAGCACACGAGGAACCCCCATGAAGAAGGCCGTCCTCAGGACCGCAGGCACCGCAGCGCTCGGAGTCGCCTTTGCGGCGGCGGCCGCCGGTACCGCTTCCGCCGCCGCCCCGGCCCCGCTGGGCGGCCTCGCGCCGCTCGCCGCCGGTGGCACCCTCGCCGACGCCGGTCGGACCGTACCGCTGGCGGAGCCGGTCGCCCAGGCACTCGGCTCCCTGAACCCCGGCACCGGGACTCGCGCCATCTCCGAGGGGGTGCGTACGGTGCAGCCGACCCTCACCGGTGTCGCCTACGCGGCCGGTCACCTGGCCGCCCCTGCTCCCGCCGCCCCCGCGCCGCAGCAGCAGGCGCCGCGCAACCGCGCGGGTGGTGGGCCCGGCGGCGTCAGCGTGTCGCCCAGTTCGCACGGCAACAGCTTCGGTGGCCCGCTGGGGCAGGTCCTCGGTGCGCTCGGTGGGGGAGGCAGCGTGCTCGGCGGCTGACCGCCGTCCGTCCGCGCTCGCGAAGAGGGCCGCACCCGTACGCCGGGGGTGGTCCTCTTCGGCGTGGTGGCGGTCACGGCTCCTGGGGGAGCAGCAGCCAGAGCGCCAGGTAGATCAGGAACTGCGGGCCGGGCAGCAGGCAGGACAGCAGGAAGATGACCCGCATGGTCCACGGGGTGAGGCCGAAGCGTTCGGCGAGTCCGGCGCAGACTCCGGCGATGACGCGGTTGTGGCGGGGGCGGGCGAGTGTGGTCATCGGGATCTCCTCCGGCGGTGCGGCCGGGCCCTCCGGCCCGGATCGGCTGCTTCGATCCTCCGCCCGATCGGCCCGCCGGACATCGGCCCGGATGCCGATCCGCGACCCCCGCATCTCCCGGGGCCACACCGCGCCGACCGTCAGGGACCTCTCAGGGTCGGCCCCGGGAACCGGGCGGGGGAGGTGGGAAGCGGGGGCGGGAGGGAGGAAGCGGGAGGCCAAGGCGGGGGGTGGGAAGCGGGACAGCGGGGCCAGGGCGGGGCCGGGAGGCCAAGGCCGGGCCGGGGGTGGGATGCCGGTGGCCAAGGGCGGCGCCGGGAGGGGAGGCGGAAGCGGAGGGCGGGCAACCGAGAGGCCAAGGCGGGGGTGGGATGTGAGAGGCGGGAAGGGGGCGGGGCCGGGAGGTGGGAGGTGAGAACCGGGGGCGGGTCAGGGGTGGGGCCGCGAGGCGAGACCGGGGCCGGGGCCGGGGGGTGGGAGGTGAGAACCGGGGCGGGGCCAGGGTGGGGCCGCGAGGCGAGACCGGGGCCGGGGCCGGGAGGTGGGAGGTGAGAACCGGGGGCGGGGTCAGGGGTGGGGCCGCGAGGCGAGACCGGGGCCGGGGCCGGGGGTGGGAGGTGAGAACCGGGGGCGGGGCCAGGGTGGGGCCGCGAGGCGAGACCGGGGCCGGGGCCGGGAGGTGGGAGGTGAGAACCGAGGGCGGGGCCAGGGCGGGGCCGCGAGGCGGAAGCGGAGGGCGGGCGCCGGGGGTGCCAGGGGCCGAGGCCACGTCGTTGGGGGTGCCCGGGGCCGGGGTTGGGGGTCAGTGGGTGCCGGGGGCGGGGGCTACGTCGTAGGGGGTGCCCGGGGGGCGGGGGGTCGGGGTTGCGGCGGCGGGGCTGGGCTGGTGGGCCGGTACCCGTGGCGGCGCAGCAGGGCCCGGGCGCCCGGCACCACGGCGACATGTGCCAGGATCACGCCGATCAGGTTGAGCAGTACGTCGTCCACGTCCAGGACATGGCCCGCGATGCCGGTCTGGAGGAACGCCAGCCCGGTGCCGAGCAGCGCCGCCGTGCCCGCGGTGCGCAGCAGCGACGGCAGCCAGCGGGCGGCGACCCGGCCGCCGGCCAGCGGCAGCAGTACGCCGAGCGGGGCCAGCATCAGCAGGCGCACGGCGATCTGCCGGTATCCCTCGGCGGTGCCGGCGGCGAGATCGCGGTGGATCGAGGAGAACGGTCGCAGATTGGCGTCGTAGACCCAGTCCACCGGCACCGGGCGGAGCGCGTACCAGCCCACCAGCACCAGATGCGCGGCGAGCAGCAGCAGCCCGGCGGTCCGCAGCAGGGGCGAGGCCCCCGCCGTCGGGGGCGCCGAAGTTGCCGGTGCACCCGTCCACTGCCCCTGCCGGAGCTGGCCTTCCCCGGTCCGCACGCCGGTGCCTCCTCGCTGCACGCCGGGAAGGACGCAGACCTTCGTCCCGTCGGTTCCCTACCTGTATCGGAGGATTCCGCATCCGGGCGGCGAGGGCTACCGACCGTACGAGGGAGGCGCGGCGGCGCCGGTTGACGGGCGGCGCCGCGCCGGGCGGTCAGTGGCCGGGGCCGGTCTGGAGGCAGCTGGGGGTGGCGGTGGGGTTGGCCGTCGGCGGGGCGGTGGGGCCGAAGGCCGTGGGGGAGACGCCCGCCTCCGGCTGCTTGGCGGCGAACGGCGCGTTGAGCGGGCTGGTCGGGGCGGAGCCGCTGGGGGACATGACGGGCGTCGGCGGCGGGCAGGCCGTACGGCTCGCGGGGGCACCCGCGTCCACCGGCACCGACGTCGGCCGGATGCCGCACCCGGCTGCGGCGGCGCCCAGCAGCAGCACCGCCGCCGCCCTCCGGCACACCTGCCGTACGGCGTCGTTCAAGGCCCGCTCCTCTCCGTGCCCGGTGCGCCGGCGTTCCCGCCGCCGTGCTCCGCACCGCCTGTGCTGCTTCCGTCCTGCCGGTCCGGGCCGCAAGGCCCCTCCGGCCCGCCCGGCGGGTCCTCGCCGTCCGGGTCCGGTGGCTCGGTGTCGTCGGGCGCCATCGGCAGGGTCAGGGTGAAGACCGCTCCGCCGGGGGTCCCGTCGGGCTTCGCCGGGGCGTTGGCGACGGTGATGGTGCCGCCGTGGATGCGGGCGTTCTCCATGGCGATGGAGAGCCCCAGCCCGCTGCCCTCGGAGCGCGCCCGGCCCTTGTCCGCCTTGTAGAACCGGTCGAAGACATGCGGCAGCACATCCTCCCGGATGCCCGGACCGCTGTCCTGGACCTCCACCACCAGCTGCCTGCTCGGGTGCGGGCCGCCCGCCCAGGCGTCGGCGGGTGCCTGCTCGGCGCGCACCCGCACCACGACCGGCGAGCCGCCGTGCTTGAGCGCGTTGCCGATGAGGTTGGCGAAGACCACGTCCAGTCGGCGCGGGTCGACCCGGGCCACCACGCCGCGCGGCGCGTCCAGCTCGACCGCGTCGTACCAGGCCCGGCCGTCGATGCAGGACATGATCAGGTCGGCGATGTCCATGTCGTCGGCGACCAGCTTGGCCGTCCCGGCGTCGAACCGGGTGACCTCCATGAGGTTCTCGACCAGGTCGGAGAGGCGCCGGGTCTCGCTGACGACCAGCCGTACGGCCGGTTCGATCATCGGGTCCAGCGAGTCCGCCTCGTCCTCCAGGATGTCCGTGACGGCGGTCATCGCGGTCAGCGGGGTCCGCAGCTCATGCGACATGTCGGCGACGAACCGCCGGCTCGCCGACTCCCGCGCGGACAGCTCCTCCACCTGCGCGGCCAGCGCCTCGGCCGTGCTGTTGAAGGTACGTGCCACGTCGGCCAGCTCGTCCGCGCCGCCGACCTCCAGCCGGGTGTCGAGATGGCCCTGGCCGAGCCTGCGCGCGGCCTCGCCGAGCCGCTTCACCGGCCGCAGCACGGTGGCGGAGGCGCCCTGGGCCAGCAGCGCCGAGCCGACCAGGGCGAGCAGGGTGGCGATGCCCAGCGACCAGGCGAGGGTGTTGAGGTCGGTGCGCTCGTCGCTGAGCGACTTGAACATGTACGCCGTCGGCCCGGTCGGCACGATCCGGGTGCCGCCCACCACAAAGGGCTCGCCGTCCAGGATGGTCCGCTGCCAGTAGAGGTGGTACCGGAAGTCGTTGCCGTTCACCAGCGGGCGCGGCGTCGACACGGTGGTCCGCAGCCGCTCCGGGACCCGGTCCACGCTAAAGCGGGCGGGGTTGGAGGAGGCCGTGCAGTCGGGGTGCGCCGGGTCGACCACCACGACCTGGTAGTTGAGCCACGGCTGCGGGCTGGCCACCACCCGGGCCAGCGCCCGCAGGTCGTCGCAGCTGGGCTTGAGCGGCATGTCGGTGACATTGCGGGTGAGCGAGTCGCGGAAGTCGTTGAGCGCGCTGTCCTGCGCCCGCTTCAGCACCGCGTCGCGGTTGAGCCAGTAGGCGATGCCGGACGCCGACACCGCTGCGGTCAGTGCGACCACGGCGAAGACCGCGATCAGGCGTATCCGCAGCGACGTCAGCCGCAGCCGCCGGCCGAGCCGCCCTTCGCGCGCCCTGCCGGGCGGCGCGGAACTCTCCTGGTAGTCCGTCACATCAGCATTCCGTCGGTGTCTGTCGCGGTCCGCCCCGCCGTGGAGTGGGGCACTAGGAGGGCGGGTCGAGCCGGTAGCCGACCCCGCGCACGGTCCGGATCAGCGTCGGCGACGACGGTACATCCTCCACCTTGGCCCGCAGCCGCTGCACACAGGCGTCCACCAGCCGCGAATCGCCCAGGTAGTCGTGCTCCCACACCAGCCGCAGCAACTGCTGCCGGGAGAGCGCCTGGCCCGGTCGGCGGCTGAGCTCCAGCAGCAGCCGCAGCTCGGTGGGGGTGAGCTGGAGGTCCTCGCCGTTCTTGGTCACCGTCATGGCGGCCCGGTCGATCACCACCGACCCGTAAGCCGCCGAGTCGGAGCTCTCCCGCTCGCCGCGCCGCAGCACGGCCCGGATGCGGGCGTCCAGCACCCGGGGCTGCACCGGCTTGACCACATAGTCGTCGGCGCCCGACTCCAGGCCGACCACCACGTCGATGTCGTCGCTGCGGGCGGTGAGCAGGATGATCGGCAACTGGTCGGAGCGGCGGATCCGGCGGCAGACCTCGAAGCCGTCGATCCCGGGCAGCATCACATCGAGGACGATCAGGTCCGGACGCTGCTCCTTGAACAGCTTCAGGCCGTCTTCACCCGAGGCGGCGGCCATCACGCGATGGCCCTGGCGGGTCAGGGCGAGTTCGAGGCCGGTGCGGATCGCGTCGTCGTCCTCGATGAGCAGTAGGAACGGCACGGCCTCATTCTGGCCCACGCCGGGCCGCGGGTTCACCCGCCCTGCCCGGTTGCGCCCGCGACGGCGCCGTACTGTCCCGGTATGCCCGGATATCTTCACCTGTCGTTCCGGCCTGCGGAACCGCCGGGGACCCCATCGGCGTGGAACCCGGCACAGGGCCCAACTCGCCCCGGGCGCAGCCGACATACGGCCGTGATCCATGCACGCCGCGCCGCCCTCCGGGCGCTGTGACAGCCCTGTGACAGTCGGCGGACAGCGCCATGACGAGCCCCGGGCAAGCTTTTCGATGTCAGGGAAACGGACCACCGGACGCCCCGAGGGGAGACGGGACGGACGGCCCGGGCCCGGGACACCGGAACATCCTCTCGTCACGACATGGGGGCGCACCATGAACGCAACGCTTCAGACCAGGACCGCTTCGCCCGTCCGGTCCGTGCGCCCGTCGAACTGCCGGCCCGCACGGGCCGACGAGACCACCGGTGCGGTGAATGTGCGGGGGTGCGCTCACCACATCGGTACGCCCCAGCCCCAGACGTTCGGGATCGGCCGCAGGCAGGCCGCGCCCGAGCCGGGCGCCGGGGCGGGCACCATGGCACTGCGGGGGGTCATCCCCGTGGTGCGCAGCCTCCCGGGGGGTAACGGGGACGGCCTGCGGACTGCCGGTTCGGGGGAGCCGGCGGTCCGCGAGGCCGGGAAGGCGGTCAGGTATCCGGACCGCGCCGGGCGGGGTGTACAGGGAGGCGCGCAGGGGGAGCCCGCGCCCGCAGAGGCGGCCCCGGTGGATCACACCGAGGACTTCACCGCCTATGTGCGCGAGCGTCGCGCCTCCCTGTACGCCACGGCGTACCACCTGACCGGAGACCGCCACGAGGCCGAGGACCTGCTGCAGAGCGCGCTCTTCTCCACCTACCGCGCCTGGGGCCGGATCTCCGACAAGGCGGCCGTCGGCGGCTACCTCCGCCGCACCATGACCAATCTGCACATCTCCGCGTGGCGCCGCCGCAAGGTCAACGAGTACCCGACCGAGGAGCTGCCCGAGACCGTCGGCGACACCGACGCCATGGGCGGCACCGAGCTGCGCGCCGTGCTCTGGCAGGCGCTCGCCAAGCTCCCCGAGCAGCAGCGCACCATGCTGGTGCTGCGCTACTACGAGGGGCGTACCGACCCGGAGATCGCCGATGTGCTGGGCATCAGCGTCGGCACCGTGAAGAGCAGCATCTGGCGGGCGCTGCGCCGGCTGCGCGACGACGCCACACTCAACCGGGGCGGCGACCTCGGCCGGGCCTTCGGCGAGCTGGTCGCCTGAGGCCCCCGCAGACCTTCCGTCGGGTGGGACGGGAGACCGGGGTCCGGGGGGACCTCCGGGGGTGAAGGAGGGGGAGCAGCGGGACTCGGTGCCGGTTCGGGGGAACCGGGGCCACGGGGGAGTACCGCAGGAAGGGCCCGGTGCCGGGGAGAGGCACCGGGCCCTTTCGCGCGTTCGTGGTGCTCTGCTCGGGCCGTCAGGCGGCGGCGGGTTCCCTGGTGTCGGCGACCGTGCGCACCCGGCGCAGCGCCTCCGGGCCCGCGCAGGCGTACGCGCCCAGCTCCACCTGGTGCGCCACGATCCCGCGCTCGGCCCGCATCAGCCGCCAGCCGCGCCGGACCAGGAACGGCACCGACTTGCGGCCCTCCCGGACATCGCGGCGGAAGCGGCGCCAGGCGGTGGTCATCGGCCCGTTGCGCAGGCAGAGCGCGTCGCCCAGCAGCCCCTCGGCGGCGCAGCGGGCCGCGATCTCCGCCGCGAAGATCCCCTCGGCGACAAACGCCGCCGAACCGTCCAGCTCCAGGGTGCGGGTGGCGATCCGGGCGTTGTCGGGGATCGAGTACACCGGCACCTCGGCCCGCCCGGTCTCGGCCAGCAGCCGGATCACGGCCATCGCCTGGTCGGCGTGCCAGGACCGGGGCGAGTCCCAGTCCACCGCTCCGGCGGCGCTCAGCAGCGGCAGCGTGGGGTCGTCGCCGTCCTTGTAGAAGTCGTCCAGCTGGAGCACCGGCAGTCCGGCCCGCTCGGCCAGTGACGACTTCCCCGATCCGGAGGGCCCGGACAGCAGCACGACGCGGGCGCGGGGTATCGGCACGGGGTTCACGGGGGAGTCGCTCACGGGACACCAGTGTGACGCATTCCGCCGGGTAGGCCAGACCCCCTGGCCAGTGAGTTCCCCCACGGCGGGCCGTGCCCGGTCACTCGCGGGGCAGCAGGGGTCCGAGCGGCCCGAGGTCGATGTTGAGGTCCTCCGGGGAGAGCCCGAAGTGCTCGCGGAGTTCGTCCATGCGGTCCTCAAGGGCCATCAGGGTCAGGCCGAGGTGTTCGATCTGCTCGTCGGAGAGGTCGCCCTGGTCGATCCGGCGCAGTGCCTGACGCTCCATCAACTGACGTAGCAGCTCCACGATGGTGAGGACCAGACCGGCCAGGCCGCGCTCCACCGACTCGGAGTCCACGGCCAGCCGCCGGTGCCGCTCCACCGGGCCGGGTTCGGGGCCGCTGCTCATGGCCGCGCCTCCTCCAGGGGGTACGGGTCGGCCTCCGCAGCCCGGATGGAGGCCACCAGGGCGCGCAGCGAGATGCGGACCAGGGCGATGTCGTCGATGCAGAGGGTGACCTCGCCGCTGATGACCACGCCGCCCGCCAGGACCCGGTCGAGCAGGTCGACCAGAGCGACCTGCGGCCCCTCGCCGACGGCCGGTGGCTGCGGGGGCGGCAGCGGCTGGGGAAGCCGGGTCATCGTTCCGCTTCCGTCTCGGTGGCGGGCACGGAGGTGAAGGAGTAGGCGGGCCACGGTCCGCTCAGCTGGAGCCGGACGCCCTCGAACCGCTGCTGGAGGGCGTGCACCCGGGCGGCGAACTCCCGGGCGCGGGCGTCGGGGACGAGATAGGAGTCATTGAGCAGCATCCAGCCCTGGTACTCGGCGAGCCGGGGGTCCTGGGGCGGGTGGGAGGCGGTCTCGGCCGCCAGCGGGCCCAGCTCCCCGGCGATCTCCTCCGCGCACCGCTGGGCGCGCAGCAGGGCGCTCTGCCGCTCGTCGCGCTGGGCACGCCGCCGCAGCAGATAGGCGGTGCCGGGGTTGGCCGCGCCCGCCGGTTCGGGCGCCTCCGGGGCGAAGGCACGCGGGTCCGCATAGACCTTGACCCCCCATTCGGTGTGCCCGGCGACGCGGTCCAGGGCGCTGCCGAACGCGGCCTGCTGCTGGTCCAGCAGGGCGTGGACCCGCTGGTCGTCGCGGTAGAGGGTGGCGAAGCGGAGCGGCAGGACGCGGGTGGCGCCCGCTGCGGCGTCGATGACCCGGTGGTGCGCCCTGACCGCCGTCTCCAGCCAGTTGAGGTCCTCCAGGTGGTCATGGAGCGCGTCCTCGGCGAAGTCCCGCAGCGGGACGCTGCCGACGACGGCCTGCAGCCCATGGCCGGAGAGCAGCCGTACGGGCTCCGCGGCGACACCGGTCACGTCGTCCAGGGCACTGGTCGGCAGGCCCCGGGCCACGGCGTAGAGCCAGGTGGCGGTCGCCTCGGTCACGGTGCCGCCCCCTCGCCGTGGCGCCGCTGCTCGGCCTGCTGCTCGCGGTCCTGTCGGGCCTCCTGCTCGAATTCCCGCTCAAGTTCCCGTTCTGGTTCCAGCCCGTCCGGGCGGTCGGTGACGGATGCGGTGCGGCCCGCCTCCAGGTCGCCGATCCGGCGGCGCAGGCGCCGGTTCTCCTCGCTGAGGTCGTGCTGTCCGGAGGTGAGCATGGGGTCGTGCTCCCACCAGTCGATGCCCATCTCCCGGGCGCGGTCCACCGAGGCGACGATCAGCCGGATCTTGATGGTGAGCAGTTCGATGTCCAGCAGGTTCACGCGGATGTCCCCGGCGATGACGATGCCCTTGTCCAGCACCCGCTCCAGGATGTCCGCCAGGTTCGCCGATTCGGGGCGACCGCCTTCCCGGCCGCTGGGCGCATACCGGCTCCGGCCGCTCCACACAGGAGGCTGGCCCATCTCAACCCTCCTCTGCCCGGCCACGGTAGTAGCGGCGGGTGCGGTGGTAGGTGATCAGCTCCCCGTCGCCGTCCACCTCGACCTGGTACTCGGCGAGGATGTCGGTCGAGTCGGGGATGCGGTGCGCTTCCAGTACCTCGATCCCGATCCGCCAGCCGCCCTCCGTACGCTCCAGCGAGGTGACCCCCTCGGGGTCCCGGCCGGTGAGGGTCTGCACATGGAGTGCCGCATGGGCCGCCGCCTCCCGGGTGGTGACGGTCGTGCGGGGCCGCCGCCGGTCCGGCTCGGCCCCGGACTGCACGGCCTCCCGGTCGCGGTGCAGCCGGTGCCGCCCGTCGCCCGCGCCAGCCCCGCTGTCACGCCTCGCCGTCCGCACCTTCGCTCCTCCCGGCCACCGGCGGGGGCCGTACGTCCAGCAGACGGCCGATCAGCTCCTCCTCCAGCCGCGCGGCCTCCTGCTCATCGATCTCACCGGCCTCCCTGGCCTGCTCGATCTCGTCCAGCCGGCTGCGCAGCCGGGCCGGGTCGGCGACCTCCTGCAAGGCCACCTGGTGCACCTGCTCCGCGATCCACACCACGCCGCGTACCGGTGCCAGGGGCAGCGTCAGCAGTCCGGTGACCAGTCCCACGGCTACCCCTCCCCCTCGGGGCCGTCGGCGACGTCGGGGCCGTCGGAGCCGCCCATCAGCTCGGGGGCGAAGTCATAGGCGGCGAGCGGTCCGAGCAGCCGCAGCCGCACCCGCCCGTACCAGCGGCCGGCCAGCTCCTCCGCGGCGGCCTCGAACGCCTCGCTGCGGCGCCGTTCGACCAGGAACGCCGCATCCGCCAGGCCCTCGGCGGTGGTCGTCTCCGTGAAGGCGGCGGCGGTGGCCAGCGGTGCCAGAACCCGCTCGATCTCCCGGGCGTCCAGCTCACGCTTGCGGGCCACGGCCTCCGACACGATCTCGCCGAGGCGGATGCGCCGGTCGTACCCGGCCTCCTCGGAGAGGCCCTGCACCTCCTCGCGCAGCCGGCGGGCCTCGGGCACCTCCTCCAGCACCTCGGGCAGCACCGTGTCCAGTTCATAGCGGGCCCGAAGGCTGTACTGCGCGCGGTCGGCCAGGCTCTCCAGCGCCCCCAGGAAGTCGTCGTGGTAGGGCTCCAGCAGCTCGTCCACCACGGCCTGGGAGTCGCGCAGCACGGCGCCGAAGCGGAAGGGCAGCACCGGGTCGAAGCCGGCGGCGAGGGTGTCCAGCACCCGGGCGTGCGCCCTGAGGTCGTCGGGGCGGCCCAGCGGCCGGTCGGTGGGGATGTCGCTGACCACGGCGGCGATGCCCCGGTGCCGTACGGAGGTCACCTGCCCGCCGGTGTCCGCGACGCCGCGCAGCCGGTCCGGATGGGCCTCGGCGGCCGTCCGCTCCAGCACGATGCCGTAGACATAGCAGGCGGTGGCGGTGCCCGTGGCGGGGGAGGAGGTCGAGGTCATGGCTCGCGCTCCCTGCGCTGGGCGGGCCTGGTCCGGCGGCGGGGCCGCTCCTCGAACTCCGGCTCCTCCCGCTCGGGTTCCTCCTCCGGCTCCTCGTCGTCCTCGCCACCGTGCAGGAGTTCACCGACCTGCTCCTTCACCCCCTCCAGGGCGCCCTTGGTCTTCTGCTGGGCGCCCCCCTGGCGCATGTCCTGCATCAGTTCTGGCAGGCCGTGGGTCTGGGTGCCGGTGAGGTCCAGGCGGTTGACCGCCTCGGCGAACCTCAGATAGGTGTCCACGCTTGCGACGACGATGCGGGCGTCGATCGTCAGCAGCTCGATGCCGACCAGGGAGACCCGTACATACACGTCGATGACCAGGCCCTTGTCCAGGATCAGGTCGACCACGTCGGCCAGACCGCTGGAGGACGGCCGGTCCAGGTGCTGACTGCGCTGGCCTGCGACGGTCATGGCACTCACCTCGCGGCGGCCGACGCCCGGCGGCGCCGCACGGGCTCCTCGGGCTCTTCGTCCTCGGGCTCTTCGTCCTCAGGTTCTTCGTCTGGGGGCTCCTCGTCCGGGGGCTCCTCGTCCGTCTCGTCGTAGGCGTCCTCGTACTCCCCTTCGGGGCGCTCCTCCTCGTCGTCGTACTCGTCCTCCGGGGGTTCCTCCTCCTTCAGGGCGTCCTCATGCGACGTCACGACCTCGCCGTCGCGGATCTCGCCGCGCCAGCCCTCGACCTCCTCGGGGTGCAGCAGGGTCTGCGTCATGACCTGGCGCCGGAAGTGCTTGAGCTCCAGCCGTACGCGGCGGCCCTGCGCCCGCCAGAGGTTGCCGGTGTGCTCGAAGAGGCCCTGGGGGTGGTATTCGAGGACCAGCAGGATGCGGGTCAGGTCGGGCGTGAGCTCATGGAAGGTGATGGCGCCGTCCACATGGCCCTTGTCGCCCTTGGCCCGCCAGATGATGCGCTCATCGGGGACCTGCTCCACGATGGTCGCCTTCCACTGCCGGTGCGACCAGAAGACCTGGGCCTTCCAGTTGGTCTCCGTCTCCGACTCCTGGTCGACGTTCTCGACCTTCTTCATGAAGGTGGGGAAGTCGGCGTACTGCGTCCACTGGTTGTAGACGGTGCGGACCGGGACCCCCAGGTCGATGGACTCCACGATGTTGGTGACCTTGATCTTCTTGCCGCCCTTGCCACCGCCGTCCTTGCCGCCCCCGCCGAAGATGCCCTTGACCTTCTCCTTCACCCCGGTCATACCGGCCCCGAAGGCCGCGCTCAGCGGCGACTTGCCCTCGGCCAGCCCCTTCGCGCCGGTCAGCGCCGCCGCGAGTCCCCCGCCGCCGCCGCCCTCCTCCGCGAAGTGGGTGAGCCGCTCGGTGGCGTCGCCCACCTTGCCGGTCACCATGGTCATCGCCCGCTCACCGAGCGCGCCGAGGACGTTCTGGGTCTGCTCCTTCAGGCGGCTGGTCGGCAGTTCGTGTGCGATAGCGCCGAGGCCGTCCGTGAGTGTGCCCTTGGATTGCTCCGCCATGGGTCACCATCCCCGAGTCCGCCGCCCGGGCAGGCCCGCAGCGGTCTTCTTCGCGGTGCGTCCGGCTGCGGTCTTCTGTGCCGCACCGGTTCGTTCCGGCGTCTTCCTGGTCGGCGCCGCCCCCGTCCTCCTTGCCGCCGCCCGGCCCCCACGGCCCTCCGAGGGACCGCCACGGTCGCGCGGCCGGGTCTGCTGCCGCTCTTCGGTGCGCTGCTCGTCCTCCGCCGCAGGTTCCGCCTCTTCGGGTTCCGCCTCTTCGGGTTCCTCGTCCTCGGCCTCCTGGTCCGCTTCGGGACGTCCGGGACCGGAGCGCAGCGAGGCCGCGCGGTCCTCCAGCCGGTCGCTCAGCTTGTCGATCTGGCTGCTCGCCGCAGCAACGGCGGCCTTCTTCCCGGCGGAGAGCAACTGTCCGCGCACGGTCCCGGCCAACTCGCCGAGTTGGGCCGGTGCCTTGAGCAGTCCACCGGCGCCCTTCCCGGACCGAAGACGCCTGCCCGCCGCCACCCCGGCGAGGGCGAGTGCCCAGCGGGCCTTGTGGAGGCGTCCAAGGAGGTAACTGGCCCCTACCGCAAGAGCCACCTGGCCGTTGTTCATGGTGCTCCTCTCCCCTGCGCCGACGCGAGGACACTGGGAGGAGCCGCCACCAGGGCACAGGGACAGGGCGAGTTCTTCGGATGTGTCGTTCACCCAAAAGGGTCGATTAGGACATTCCTCCCCCAACTATGCTCCTTCCGGCCTGCCTCACCAAGCGCTCCGGCCAGGGTCGCCGACGGTCGGTACCGCATCAGCGGCGCAGACGGGGGTAGGCGGCTCACTGCCCAGTGGAGAACGTGGAAGGAGTCCCGCCATGGCGACTGGCGACAAGGCCGAGAACGCAGCCCAGAAGATCAAGGGCAAGGCCAAGGAGGCGGCCGGCAAGGCTGTCGGCAACAAGAAGCTGGAAGCGGAGGGGCACGGCGACCAGGCCAAGGCCGACACCAAGCAGGCGGCGGAGAAGGTCAAGGACGTCTTCAAGGACTGACGGCCGCAAGGCAGCCGTACCGCATGGGACGGGCGCGCACCGCCGGTGGCGGTGCGCGCCCGTTGCCGGTTGCCCGGGTGGGGTCAGACGCCCATCGGGTGCCAGACCGTCTTGGTCTCCAGGAAGGCCAGCAGGCGGTCGGTGCCGGGGGCTGCGGTCCAGTCCTCGGCGGCGGGGTCGACGGCCGGGCGGAGGACCCGCTTGAGGGTGTCCGCAGCGGCGGCCTCCAGCGCCTTGGCCGAGGCCGGGCCGTCGTCCGCGACCGCGCCCGCCAGGTCCAGGGCGTTGACGTCCTGGTGCGAGGCGAGGGTCGGGGCGATGTCCCCGGTACGGCCGGAGAGGAGGTTCACCACGCCGCCGGGCAGGTCGGAGGTGGCCAGCACCTCGCCGAGCGACAGCGCGGGCAGCGGCGCCCCCTCGGCGGCGGCGACCACCACGGTGTTGCCGGCCGCGATGGCCGGGGCGACCACCGAGACCAGGCCCAGCAGCGAGTGGCCGGTGCCGCGCTGCGGGGCGACCACGCCGACCACACCGGTGGGCTCGGGGGTGGAGAGGTTGAAGTACGGCCCGGCCACCGGGTTGGCGGCACCGGCGATCTGGGCGATCTTGTCGGTCCAGCCCGCGTACCAGACCCAGCGGTCGATGGCCGCGTCCACCAGGGCTGCGGCCTTCTTGCCGCCCAGGCCCTCGGCGGTGGCCACCTCGGCGGCGAACTGCTCGCGGCGGCCCTGGAGCATCTCGGCGACCCGGTAGAGGATCTGGCCCCGGTTGTAGGCGGTGGCGCCGGACCAGCCGGCGAACGCCTTGCGGGCGGCCACGACCGCGTCCCGGGTGTCCTTGCGGGTGCCCAGCGGTGCGTTGGCCAGCCAGTCGCCCTTGGTGTCGGTCACCTCGTACACCCGTCCGCTCTCGGAGCGGGGGAACTTCCCGCCGACGAACAGCTTGTAGGTCTTGCTGACTGTCAGACGAGGGGCGTCGATACGCGTCACCGGCTCAGACATCGAGGTACGCCTCCAGACCGTGGCGGCCGCCCTCGCGGCCGTAGCCCGACTCCTTGTAGCCGCCGAACGGCGAGGTCGGGTCGAACTTGTTGAAGGTGTTGGACCAGACGATGCCGGCCCGCAGCCGGCTCGCCATCCAGAGGATGCGGGAGCCCTTCTCGGTCCAGACGCCGGCCGACAGCCCGTACGGGGTGTTGTTGGCCTTCTCCACGGCCTCGGCCGGGGTGCGGAAGGTCAGCACCGACAGCACCGGGCCGAAGATCTCCTCGCGGGCGATCCGGTGCGCCTGGCCGACGCCGGTGAAGACGGTCGGGGCGAACCAGAAGCCGTTCTCGGGCAGTTCGCAGGCGGGGGCCCAGCGCTCGGCGCCCTCGGCCTCGCCGGCCGCCGCCAGCTCCTTGATCCGGGCCAGCTGGGCGGCCGAGTTGATGGCGCCCACATCGGTGTTCTTGTCCAGCGGGTCGCCCACCCGCAGGGTGGACATCCGGCGCTTGAGCGCGTCCAGCACCTCGTCGTGGACCGACTCCTGGACCAGCAGCCGGGAGCCGGCGCAGCAGACATGGCCCTGGTTGAAGAAGATCCCGTTGACGATGCCCTCGACGGCCTGGTCGATCGGGGCGTCGTCGAAGACGATGTTGGCGGCCTTGCCGCCCAGCTCCAGCGACAGCTTCTTGCGGGTACCGGCCAGGGAGCGGGCGATGGAGCGGCCGACCTCGGTGGAGCCGGTGAAGGCGACCTTGGCCACGTCCGGGTGCGTGGTCAGGGCGGCGCCGGTGCGGCCGTCGCCGGTGACGATATTGACGACGCCCTTGGGCAGCCCGGCCTGGCGGACGATCTCGGCGAACCGCAGCGCGGTCAGCGGGGTGGTCTCGGCGGGCTTGAGGACCACGGTGTTGCCGGTGGCCAGCGCCGGGGCGATCTTCCAGGCCAGCATCAGCAGCGGGAAGTTCCACGGGATGACCTGGGCGGCGACGCCCAGCGGCCGGGGGGCCGGCCCGAACCCGGCGTACTCCAGCTTGTCGGCCCAGCCCGCGTAGTAGAAGAAGTGCGCGGCGACCAGCGGCAGGTCCACATCGCGGGTCTCGCGGATCGGCTTGCCGTTGTCGATCGACTCCAGCACGGCCAGTTCGCGGCTGCGCTCCTGGACGATCCGGGCGATCCGGAAGAGGTACTTGGCCCGCTCCGAGCCGGGCAGCGCCGACCAGGCGGGGAAGGCGTCGCGGGCGGCCTTGACCGCGCGGTCCACATCCTCCTCGGTGCCCTGGGCGAACTCGGCGAGCACCTGGCCGGTCGCCGGGTTGACCGTCTTCAGCGCCTCCTTGCCGGCGCTCTCGGTGAACGCGCCGCCGATGAAGTGGCCGTACGACGAGGCGATGTCACCGGCTGCGGCGGGCGACTCGGGGGCGGGGGCGTAGCTGAAGAGCTTGCCGGGCAGGCCGTTGGCGGCCACCGGAGCCTCGGGCGCTGTGGAAGCGGCCGGACCGGCCGGAGTGGCCGGAGCGGAGGCGGGGGTCTTCGTGGGGTTCTTGGGGGTTGCCATCGGGCTCAGTCCACCGTCACGTAGTCGGGACCGGAGTACCGGCCGGTGGTCAGCTTCTGACGCTGCATCAGCAGGTCGTTGAGGAGGCTGGAGGCGCCGAAGCGGAACCAGTCCGGGGAGAGCCAGCCGTCGCCGAGCGTCTCGTTCACCATGACCAGGTACTTCATGGCGTCCTTGGTGGTGCGGATGCCGCCGGCCGGCTTGACGCCGATCCGGGTGCCGGTGGCGGCGTGGAAGTCGCGCACCGCCTCCAGCATCAGCAGCGTCACCGGCGGGGTGGCGTTGACGGCCACCTTGCCGGTGGAGGTCTTGATGAAGTCGGCCCCGGCCAGCATCGCCAGCCAGGAGGCGCGGCGCACATTGTCGTACGTCTGCAACTCGCCGGTCTCGAAGATCACCTTCAGATGGGCGTCCTGGCCGTCCGGGCGGCGGCACGCCTCCTTGACGGCCACGATCTCCTCGAAGACCTGGAGGTAGCGGCCGGAGAGGAAGGCGCCCCGGTCGATCACCATGTCGATCTCGTCGGCCCCGGCGGCGACCGCCTGGGCGGTGTCCGCCAGCTTCACCGGCAGCGCGGCGCGGCCGGAGGGGAAGGCGGTGGCGACCGAGGCCACATGGATACCGGTGCCCTCCAGGGCGGCCCGCGCGGTGGCGACCATGTCCGGGTAGACGCAGACCGCCGCGACCGGCGGGCAGCCGGGGGCGGTCGGGTCCGGGTGCTTGGCCTTGGTGCAGAGCGACCGCACCTTTCCGGCGGTGTCCGCTCCCTCCAGGGTGGTCAGGTCGATCATCGAGATCGCGAGGTCGATGGCGTACGCCTTGGCCGACGTCTTGATCGAACGGGTGCCCAGGGAGGCGGCGCGGGCCTCCAGGCCGACCGCGTCGACGCCGGGCAGGCCGTGCAGGAAGCGGCGCAGGGAGGCCTCGGACGCCGCGACGTCTGCGAGACCGCCGCCCACGGCGCCGGGGGCGTTGGCTGCAACAGTGGACATAGTCACCACACCAGCATATCTACACGCGTAGCATCCCGACAGGGTGCAGGGCAACCGATGCCGTTCCGCAACACTGCCCTCCGTCGCCCCGGGAGCCACTGAGGCACAATCTGACATCATGACCGACCCCGCAGGCGAGAACGGGCACAGCCAGGACACCCCCGGCAACCCGGACTCCGACCAGTCCCACCAGCCGGCCGAGCCCCAGCAGCCGGCGAAGCCCCAGCCCACGACCGAGGCCCAGCCGAAGGGCGAGGCCCAGCCCACGGCCGAGGCCCAGCCCACGGCCGAGGTCCAGCCCACGGACGAGCCCCAGTCCGCGGAGAAGCCCAGCCCCGGCGACGGGCCGAAGTACGCCGACCGCGTCTTCCGCTCCATGCCCAGCCTGCTCTCCGGTGTGCTGCTGCTGGCCGTGGGCGCCTGGCTGATCGTCGACGCCGCCGTGTACGGCACCGGCAGGACCCCCTGGGCCGCCCTCGCCGCCGCACTGCTCTTCGTCCCGCTGATCGCCGCGTACACCCTCCGCCCTGCGGTCTACGCCAACGAGGACCGCATCAAGGTCCGCAACCCGCTCCGCACCATCGTCGCCCCCTGGGCCACCGTCGAGAGCCTGCGGTCGGGCTACTCCGTCGAACTGCTCGCCGGCGGGCGGAAGTACCAGGTCTGGGCCGTCCCCGTGTCGCTGCGGCAGCGCAAGCGCGCCAGCCGAGTGGCCGCCCGCGCCGCCGCCGAGGACCCGTACGCCGGACGCGGCGACCGGACCCCGACCCGCCCCGGTGGCCGCCCCGCCGCCCGCCGAGGCGCCGTCGCCGGAGCCCCCGACCCCACCCGCGCCTGGTCCGACCAGGTCGTGGACACCCTGCGGGAGACCGCCGAACGGCACGCCTCCCGCCCGCAGGCCGCCGGTGAGGTCACCACCGCCTGGTGCTGGTGGGTCATCGCCCCCGCCGTGGTCGGCCTGGTCGCCCTGATCGTCCTGGTCGCCACCGGCTGACCGGCCGCCCGCCCCTCTTCTTGACCCTCACACCGTGTGAGGCCCTCCACTGGGACGCACCATGTTCACCATCGGAGACTTCGCCAAGCACGGCCGGGTGTCGGTCCGCATGCTGCGCCACTACGACGCCGTCGGCCTGCTGCGCCCCGCCCGGGTCGACCCGGCCAGCGGCTACCGCTTCTACGCGGCGCACCAGTTGGCCCGGCTCAACCGCGTCATCGCCCTGAAGGACCTCGGTTTCACGCTGGGGCAGGTGCGCACCATCCTGGACGAGCGGGTCACCACCGAGCAGTTGCAGGGGATGCTGCGGCTGCGCCGGGCCGAGCTGGCGGCGGCGGCCGAGGCCGCCGCCGCCCGGCTGGCCCAGGTCGAGGCGAGGCTCCGAGCCATCGAGAGTGAGGGACAGATGAGCGCCGTCGAGATCGTGGTCAAGACCATCCCACCGGTGCGGGTCGCCGCCCTGTCGGGGACCGCCGCCGGTTACGGCCCGGAGGACATCAGCCCGGTCATCCAGCCGCTCTACGACGAGCTCTGCTGCCGGCTGGCCACGGCCGGGATCACCCCCAGCGGGCCCGGCATCGCCTGGTACGAGGACGCGCCGGAGGGCGACGGCGCCATCACCGTGCACGCCGGGTTCACGGTCGTGGCGGAGCCCCGCGACGGCCTGGGGTTCGCCCTGGTGGACCTGCCCGCGATCGAGACCGCCGCCACCGTGGTCCACCGGGGCTCCATGGACCAGGTGATGCCCACCGCGCAGGCGTTGGCCCGCTGGATCGACGCCAACGGCTACCGCTCCGCCGGCTATGCGCGGGAGCTGTACCTGGAGTGCCCGGAGGACCGCGACCAGTGGGTGACCGAGCTCCAGGAGCCGGTGGTCCGGGGCTGACCGGCCGCCGGCCCGCCCGGTCCGCAACGGGCCGGGCGGGCTGGGCGGCGGCCTAGACGTCGATGCCGGCGGCGGCCGCGATGTCCTTCTTGAGCGCGCTGAGGACTCCGGCCGCCGTGGCTCGGGCCGTCGCCAGCGAGGCGGCGGAGGCGACCGGGACGACGGCCTCCAGGTAGCACTTGAGCTTGGGCTCGGTACCGGAGGGGCGGACGACGACCCGGGCGGCCTTGACGGGGGAGTCCGGGGCGCCGCTCAGCCGGTAGCGCAGGCCGTCGGTGGGCGGCAGGTCGGCGGAGCCCTGCTCCAGGTCGTCGGCGGACTCCACCAGCAGCCCGGCCAGCGAGGTCGGCGGCTCCCGGCGGAGCCGCGCCATGGCGGCGGGGATCAGGGCGAGGTCGCTGACCCGCACCGAGAGCTGGTCGGTGGCGTGCAGGCCGTACTCCAGCGCCAGGTCGTCGAGCAGGTCGGAGACGGTGCGGCCGGAGGACTTGAGGGTGGCGGCGAGTTCGGCGATCAGGAGGGCGGCGGTGATGCCGTCCTTGTCGCGGACGCCCTCGGGGTCCACGCAGTAGCCGAGCGCCTCCTCATAGCCGTAGCGCAGGCCCGGGGCGCGGGAGATCCACTTGAAGCCGGTGAGGGTCTCGGCGTAGCCGAGGCCGGAGGCGGCGGCGATCCGGGAGAGCAGCGAGGAGGAGACGATGGTGGTCGCGAAGGTGCCGTCGGCGTGCTTGCCGACCAGATGGGCGGCGAGCAGCGCGCCGACCTCGTCGCCGCGCAGCATCCGCCAGCCGGCCGGGCTGCCGGGGTCGGGCAGGGCGACGGCGCAGCGGTCGGCGTCGGGGTCGTTGGCGATGACGATGTCCGGGCCGGTCGCGTTGGCGGTGCGGAAGGCCAGGTCCATCGCCCCGGGCTCCTCCGGGTTGGGGAAGGCCACGGTGGGGAAGTCGGGGTCGGGCTCGGCCTGCTCGGCGACCACGGTGGGGGCGGGGAAGCCGGCCCGGGCGAAGGCGCCGAGCAGCACATCGCGGCCCACGCCGTGCAGCGGGGTGTAGACGACGGCCAGGTCGCGGGGGGTGTGCGGGTCGGTGACGGCGACGGCGCGGTCCAGGTACGCGTCGACGATGCCGCCGTCGCCGTGGGCGGGCAGCACCTCCCAGCCCTCGGCGGCCAGCGGCACCTCGTGCAGCGAGCCGATGGCGTCGATCTCGGCGGCGATCGAGGCGTCGGCCGGGGGCACGATCTGCGAGCCGTCGCCGAGGTAGACCTTGTAGCCGTTGTCGCGCGGCGGGTTGTGGCTGGCGGTGACGGTGACCCCGGCGACGGCGCCCAGGTGGCGCACGGCGAAGGCCAGCACCGGGGTGGGGAGCGGGTGCGGGAGCAGCGCGGCGCGCAGCCCGGCGCCGACCATCACGGCGGCGGTGTCGCGGGCGAAGTCGTACGACTTGTGGCGGGCGTCGTAGCCGACGACGACCAGGCCGCCGGTGTGGCCCTCGCGCTTGAGGTGCGCGGCCAGGCCGGCCGCCGCCCGGATGACCACGGCGCGGTTCATCCGCATGGGCCCGGCGCCCAGTTCGCCCCGGAGCCCGGCGGTGCCGAACTGGAGGGTGCCGGAGAAGCGGGCGGCCAGCTCGGACCAGGCGCGGCATTCGTCCTCGGAGGGCTCGCCGCCCTCGGCGGCGGCGAGCAGGGCCCGCAGCTCGGTCCGGGTGTCCGGGTCGGGGTCCTCGGCGAGCCAGGTACGGGCTCGCTTGAGCAGGTCGTTCTCGGTGGCGAGCGCCATTGCTTCGACTCCTGTGGTGACGGAAGTGGGACGGCGGCCGGAAGGAGGCTCGGGGGAACACCTTCCCCACGGGCCCCCTTCGAGCACCGGGTCGCGCCGATCGGCCGCGCCGGAGGGGTCAGATCCGCTCCAGCACCTTGGCGAGCAGGGAACCCATCCGGGAGGCGGAGGTCCGGCCGGCCTCCAGGACCTCCTCGTGGTTGAGCGGCTCGCCGGTCATGCCTGCGGCGAGGTTGGTGACCAGGGAGATGCCCAGCACCTCGGCACCGGCCTCGCGGGCGGCGATGGCCTCCAGGGTGGTGGACATGCCGACCAGGTCGCCGCCGATCGCCCGGACCATGCCGATCTCGGCCGGGGTCTCGTAGTGCGGGCCGGTGAACTGGACGTAGACGCCCTCCTCCAGCGAGGGGTCCACCTCCTTGCACAGGGCGCGCAGCCGCGGCGAGTAGAGGTCGGTGAGGTCGACGAAGTTGGCGCCGACGATGGGGGAGGTGGCCGTCAGGTTGATGTGGTCGCTGATCAGCACCGGCTGGCCGGGGGCGAAGGTGGGGCGCAGGCCGCCGCAGCCGTTGGTGAGGACGACGGTGGAGCAGCCGGCCGCTGCGGCGGTGCGCACCCCGTGGGCGACGGAGGCGACGCCATGGCCCTCGTAGTAGTGGGTGCGGCCGAGGAAGACCAGGGCGTGCTTGTCGCCGATGCGTACGGAGCGGACCTTGCCCGCGTGGCCCTCGACGGCCGGCGGCGGGAAGCCGGGCAGTGCGGTGATCGGGAATTCGTGCTCGGGGGCGCCGAGAGCGTCGGCTGCGGGCACCCAGCCGGAGCCCATGACCAGCGCGACGTCGTGGCGCTCCACCCCGGTGAGTTCCCGGAGGCGGGCGGCGGCGGCCTGGGCGGCGGCGTAGGGGTCGGTGACGACCGACTGAGGAGATGCGTTCACGCACGAGAGGGTAGTCGGAAAAGCCCTACGCGCGTAGATGAAGCGGGCGAACCATGCCGGATCGTTACCCCTGGATGGTGGTCCCGGGTCTCTGACCTGGAGTGGAAGGGCCTCGGTGGCAGCTTCGGCGGCAGCCTCAGCAGGGCCGCTTACGCAGATCCATCACATAGTCGTACGGTGCGCCGGCCGACTCCGCGGCATCGGCGATCAGCCCCAGGTAGCGGGCGGAGGGCAGGCCGCCCTCGTAGTCGTCCAGGACATAGGTCCAGACCGCCACATCCCCGTCCAGGGTCTGCGCCCGCAGCCGGATCTTGCGGTAGAGGCCGAGCTGCACCCCCTCCCAGCGGTCCAGACCCTCCTCGTCCATCGGCGCCACGTCGTACAGCGCCACGAAGACCTGCTCCTTGCCGTCCTCCACCACCGTGGCCAGCGAACCCTCCCAGCCCAGCTGCTCGCCGCCGAAGGTCAGGCGCCAGCCGTCCAACCAGCCGGTGCCGCGCAGTGGGGAGTGCGGGGCGCGGCGGCTCATCTGCCGCGCATCGAGGTTGGTGGCATACGCGGCGTAGAGCGACATGGCATCCAGCGTACGTGAGGCTCCCCACACCCGCGCAGCCGGAAGGCACACCCGGCGTCGTGACCGCCGTCCGGTGCGGGACAATGGGGGCGTGACTCGGATCGTGATCATCGGTGGCGGACCTGGCGGATATGAAGCGGCGCTGGTCGCCGCACAGCTCGGGGCGGAGGTGACCGTCGTCGACCGCGACGGGTTGGGCGGTTCGGCGGTGCTGACGGACTGCGTGCCGTCCAAGACGCTGATCGCCACCGCCGAGGTGATGACCAGCTTTGACTCCTCGTATGACGAGTTGGGCATCATCGTGGCCGATGACACCCCACCGGAGAAGCAGAACGCCCGGGTGGTCGGGGTGGACCTCGGCAAGGTCAACCGCCGGGTGAAGCGGCTCGCCGTCGCCCAGTCGCACGACATCACCAGGTCGGTCACCCGCGCGGGAGTCACCGTGCTGCGCGGCAAGGGCCGCCTGGAGGGCGGTCAGGCCCTCGACGGCTCGCGCGCCGTGGTGGTGGAGACCGCCGACGGCGAGACCCGGACGCTCCGCGCCGACGCGGTGCTGATCTCCACCGGCGCCACCCCCCGCGAGCTGCCCGACGCCCAGCCGGACGGCGAGCGCATCCTCACCTGGACCCAGGTCTACGACCTGGACGAGCTGCCCGGCGAGCTGATCGTGGTCGGCTCCGGCGTCACCGGCGCCGAGTTCGCCGGCGCGTACCAGGCGCTGGGCTCCCGGGTCACCCTGGTCTCCAGCCGCGACCGGGTGCTGCCGGGCGAGGACCCGGACGCCGCCGTGGTGCTGGAGGACGTCTTCCGCCGCCGCGGCATGAATGTGATGTCCCGCTCCCGGGCGGAGTCGGTCAAGCGCGTGGGCGACCAGGTGGAGGTCACCCTCTCCGACGGCCGGGTGATCACCGGAAGCCACTGCCTGATGGCGGTCGGCTCCATCGCCAACACCGCCGACATGGGCCTGGAGGAGGCCGGGGTCCGGCTCACCGAGTCCGGCCACGTCAAGGTGGACCGGGTCTCCCGCACCTCCGCCCCCGGCGTCTATGCGGCGGGCGACTGCACCGGTGTGCTGATGCTCGCCTCGGTCGCCGCCATGCAGGGCCGGATCGCGATGTACCACTCGCTGGGCGACGCGGTGCACCCGCTGAACCTCAAGACCGTCTCCTCCAATGTCTTCACCGACCCGGAGATCGCCACCGTCGGCTACACCGCCGCCGATGTGGAGTGCGGAAAGATGGACGCGGTCTGCGTCAAGCTGCCGCTGCGCGGCAACCCGAGGGCCAAGATGCAGGGCATCCGCGACGGCTTCGTCAAGCTCTTCTGCCGGCCCGGCACCGGCATCGTGGTCGGCGGCGTGGTGGTCGCCCCGCGCGCCAGCGAGCTGATCCACTCCATCTCGCTCGCGGTGGACAACAACCTGACCGTCGAGCAGGTCGCCAGCGCCTTCACCGTCTACCCGTCGCTCTCCGGCTCCACCGCCGAGGCGGCCCGCCGACTGCACGTCCGCAAGCGGGATGAGGCCGAGTCCGGCTCCTGATGTCCCAGGGGGGCGCGCGGCGGGGCGGGCGCTGCGTTTGAGGGCGCGCATTGTAGGGGTGTGCGCCGTCCTTTGGTGAGCAACTTCCGCTACTAGCTGCAAACGCCTGAAAGCAGACGGTCATGCGGGTTACGGTCTGTTCCGTGTTCGCAGCAGAACGTCGCCAGTTGATCCTCGAAATGGTGCGCGCCAATGGAGCGGTTTCGCTCCGGGAGCTCGCACGTGTCGTCCAGACCTCCGAAGTGACCGTGCGCCGGGACGTACGGGCTCTGGAGGCCGAAGGGCTGCTCGACCGCCGCCACGGCGGTGCGGTGCTGCCCGGAGGCTTCAGCAGGGAGCCTGGCTACCCGCAGAAGACCCACCTCGCCGCCGCCGAGAAGAGCGCCGTCGCGGACCTCGCCGCCGGTCTGGTGGAGGAGGGCGACGCGGTCGTCGTCGGCGCCGGGACCACCACCCAGGAGCTGGCCCGCCGGCTGGCCCGGGTGCCCGGCCTGACCGTGGTCACCAACTCCCTGCTGGTGGCCCAGGCCCTGGCGCACGCCAACCGGGTCGAGGTGGTGATGACCGGCGGCACCCTGCGCGGCTCCAACTACGCCCTGGTGGGCAGTGGAGCCGAGCAGTCCCTCCAGGGGCTGCGGGTGACGCGGGCCTTTGTCTCCGGCAGCGGCCTCACCGCCGAGCGCGGCCTCTCCACCGCCAACATGCTCTCCGCGAGTGTGGACCGGGCCCTGGTGCAAGCCGCCACCGAGGTGATCGTCCTCGCCGACCACACCAAGCTCGGCACCGACACCATGTTCCAGACCGTGCCCACCGACGCCATCACCCACCTGGTGACCGACGAGCAGGCCACCGCCGACGACCGGACCGCCCGGGAGTTGGACGCGCTGGCCGACCGGGGCGTACAGGTCAGCGTGGCCTCCCTCGGCCTGCCCGGCGACCAGCCGCAGCACCAGCCGTACGGGCACGGCCATGGGCCGGTGCCCCCGCCGCACCCCGGCGGCCCCGGAGCCGGGGACCCGAGGCGTGCCCAGCAGAGCGCCCCGCTGCCCGGCCAGCGCCGACCGGGGACCCATGGCGGCCCGCCGTCGGCCGCCCCGGGCGGTGCCGCCCCCGGCCTGCCGGGGCAGGCGAGGCTGGCCGAGCTGGGCAGCCGCCGCAAGCGGTGAGGCCAGCGCGGTGAGACCAGCGCGGTGAGGCCAGCGCGGTGAGACGGGTGAGGCCCCCGGCGGAAGCTGCCGGGGACCTCACCGCGAGGGCGCCGTCCGCGTGCGCGGCGGGCCCCAGGGGTGGAGGGCGGGGCCCGCGGGCGCCGGTGGCGCCCTACGGGCGCCCCGACGGAGGAGACGGGTGCCCGCAGGGCCGGAGGAGCGGAAACCCGGGGGCGGCAGCGCAGCTCCGGGGCCGGTCCGGGTACTGGTCTGCCGCCGCCGCGCTCACTCCGGCGTGCATTCACCATAGCCGTGCGGATTAAGGGAATTGACGGTTCGTCGGCTCTTTTAGGGCGGGCTTAAGCGGGGGTTGACCGGCCGATCGGATTGGCGGCCGGCGGGCCGGTGCGGGGGAAGATCCCAGGTGGCGTCGGCGATACGGGCGATGAGACGTTCATCTCGTGTATTGGTCATACAGGACCTATAAGCATTCCTCATATGTAGGATTTGGCCGCAGTCACCCACCTCGGGAGGGGCAATCCTCATGCGCCCCGCCCGCGAAGACCAAGCGAGCCACGCATGTCCGTAACCCCCCGCGCCTCCGCGCAGACCATCGACGCCGCCCAGGCCGGGTGGGACGACTGGCATGCCTCGCGGCTGGCCGCCGTGGCGGCGCCCACCGGCAATCTGGCCCTGGTCGAGACCCGATGGCTGCCGGACGGGGAGCAGCCCGACCTGGCGGAGGCCCGCGCCGGGCTGCCGGACGGGGTGACGGTCACCGCCGTCCAGCGGACCGCCATCCGCAGCGGAGAGCCGGAGCACGCGCTGCGCTTCTGGGACGCCGACGCCCCGGCCATCCGGCACTTCGCGGGGATCGACACCTTCCCGTTCGATCCGGACTGGGTGATCGAGGCCACCTTCACCCCCGTCCCCGAGGGCCGCCGCGTACCGTTCGAGCACATCCGCGACCACGGCGACACCCGTGAACTGCTCGTCCCCGGTGACATCCGCTTCACCCTGGACGGAACCGACTACACCCTGCACGCCTTCGACGACGACGGGACGCTGCTCCTGGTCTTCGGCGACCCCACCAACGGCACCACCACCTACGGCGCCGGCCGGTTCCTCTTCGTCTCCCGCGATCCGGACAGCGAGACAGTCATGCTCGACTTCAACCGCTCCTTTGTGCCTCCGTGCGGTTTCTCCGCTCAGTACAACTGTCCACTGCCGCCGCGGCAGAACCGCTTCCACCTGCCCGTCGAGGCCGGCGAGAAGCTTCCGGTCTTCCGCGACGGCTTCGCAGCGCACTGAGCCCACGCACCCATCCCCGGCACCCCCGGCCGGACCCCGCCCCCGGCGGTCCGGCCGTCGATCAGGAGTAATGAAGTGAGAAGGAAGACGGCACCGCTCTTCGGCGGCGCCCTGGCTGTCACGCTCGCCCTCGCCCTCACCGGCTGCGGCTCCGGGACGGACACCAAGAGCAGTTCCCCGTCCGGTTCGTACGACCGCAACGCCACCGTCTCGATCGGCTCGCTCTATGAGCCGCAGAACCTGGACATGACCGCCGGCGGCGGCCAGGGCGTGACCGAGGCGCTCAACGGCAATGTCTACGAGGGGCTGTTCCAGCTCACCGACGACGGCAAGGTCGAGAACCGGCTCGCCACCGGCTACACGGTCAGCCCCGACGGCCTCACCTACACCTTCAAGCTGCGCAGCGGGGTGACCTTCCACTCCGGCAAGGCCCTCACCTCCGCCGATGTGAAGTACAGCATCGAGAAGATCACCGGCGAGGCGTCGCAGGCGGCCCGCAAGAGCAGCTTCGACATGGTCAAGAGCATCGAGACCCCCGACGCGGACACCGTCAAGGTGACCCTGTCCCACAAGTCGATCTCGTTCGTCTACAACCTCAGCTATGTGTGGATCGTCAACTCCGAGGCCAAGGACCTCAAGACCTCGGAGGACGGCACCGGCCCGTACAAGCTCGACAAGTGGACGCGCGGCTCGGCGCTCAGCCTGGTCCGGTACGACGGCTACTGGGGCACCGCCGCGACCAACCAGAAGGTCGTCTTCAAGTACTTCAAGGACGCCACCGCCCTCAACAACGCGCTGCTCACCAACGCGGTGGACGTGGTGACCAGCGAGCAGAGCCCCGACGCGCTCGACCAGTTCAAGAACAACCGCAACTACAAGGTCAACGACGGCCACTCGACCACCAAGCTGCTGCTGGCCTTCAACGACCGGGTCAAGCCGTTCGACAACGCCCTGGTGCGCAAGGCCGTCACCTCCGCGATCGACAACAAGAAGCTGCTCCAGTCGGTCTGGGGCGACTACGGCACCCTGATCGGGTCGATGACCCCGCCGACCGACCCCTGGTACGAGGACCTGACCAAGGTCAACCCGTATGACGTGGCGCTGGCCAAGAAGGAGCTGGCCGAGGCCGGCTACGCCAAGGGGTTCAGCTTCACCCTGGAGACCCCCAACTACGACCCGCACCCCACCGCCGCCTCCTTCATCAAGTCGGAGCTGGCCAAGGTCGGCATCACGGTGAACATCCACGTGATCACGCCGGACGAGTGGTACACCAAGATCTACAAGAACCGCGACTTCAGCGCGACGCTCCAGGAGCACGTCAACGACCGCGACATCGTCTGGTACGGCAACCCGGACTTCTACTGGGGCTACGACAACAAGCAGGTCACCGACTGGGTCAAGCAGGCCGAGCAGTCGGACACCGCCGAGCAGCAGACCGCGCTGCTGAAGAAGGTCAACCAGCAGATCGCGCAGGACGCGGCCAGCGACTGGCTCTACCTCTACCCGCAGATCGTGGTGGCGAACTCCAAGCTGTCGGGCTACCCGCTCAACGGCCTGAACTCGCAGTTCTACGCCTACGGCATCAAGAAGAGCTGATGCCCGTCCCGCTGCGGCAGCCCCGCCTGACTGCCGGGCTGCCGCAGCGGCACTGCCGTCCCCACTGATCGGTTCCCTGATGACTACGTATGTCCTACGGCGACTGGCCTTCCTCGTCCTCTCCCTGCTGATGGCCAGCGTGGTGCTCTTCCTGCTGCTGCGACTGCTCCCCGGTGACCCCGCCAACGCACTGCTGTCGGTCGGGGCAAGCCCGGAGCAGATAGCCGCCGCCCGGCACCAGATCGGTTCGGACCGCCCGCTGCCGGAGCAGTTCATCGGCTGGCTGCACCAGCTGGCCACCTTCCGGCTCGGCAACTCCTTTGTCTCCTCGCTCCCGGTCGGCCCGGAGATCGTCACCCGGCTCAATGTCACGGTGCCGCTGACCCTGCTCTCCTTTCTGCTGGCCCTGGTGGTCGCCCTCCCGGTCGGCTTCCTGGCGGCGCACCGCTCGCACACCTGGTACGGCTCGCTCCTCAACGGGGTCTCCCAGCTGGGCATCGCGGTCCCGGTCTTCTGGGTCGGCATGATCCTGATCACGGTCTTCTCGCTCCGTATGGGGTGGCTGCCGGCCGGCGGCTTCCCGCAGGACAACTGGTCGGACCCCGGCGAAGCGCTCTCCTCACTGGCGCTGCCCGTGATCACGGTGGCCCTGGTGATGTCCGCCTCGCTGATCCGGTACGTCCGGTCCGCGACCCTGGACGTCCTCGGCAGCGACTACCTGCGCACCGCCCGCGCCCTCGGCGCCACCTTCACCGGGGCGATGTGGCGGCACGGGCTGCGCAACGGCGCCGTCCCGGTGATCTCCATCCTCGGCATCGAGCTGGCCTCCACCCTGCTGGGCGCGGTCGTGGTGGAGACCGTCTTCGCCCTGCCGGGGCTCGGCAGCATGCTCTCCCAGGCGGTGGCCCAGCACGACTACCCCACCCTCCAGGGCGTGCTCTTCGTCTCCACCTTCGCCGTGCTGATCATCGGCTTCCTCGCCGACCTGGCCCAGCGGCTCATCGACCCCCGGCTGCGCGGCCGGCTCTCCGGCGGTGCGCGATGACGCCGACCACCGCCCAGGGCGCGCGGCGCCGCCGCTCCGTGCCGCTGACCATCGGCTGTGTACTCGTCGGGCTGATCGTCGCCGTGGGGCTGCTCTCCCTGGTCTGGGTGCCCTTCTCCCCGGACGACACCTCGGGCGGCCGGCTGGCCCAGCCGGGGCTGTCCCATCTGCTCGGCACCGACAAACTCGGCCGCGACCTGCTGACCCAGCTGATGATCGGCGCCCGGATCGCGCTGACGTCCGGCGTCGGCGCGGTCGCCATCGGCGCGCTGCTCGGCATCTCGCTGGGCCTGGCCGCAGGGTTCGCCACCCGGTGGCTGGACGATGTCGTCGCGGCCCTGCTGGACATCCTGATCGCCTTCCCCACGCTGCTGCTGGCGATGCTGGTGGTGGCCGCCCGGTCCGCGTCGCTGGGCTCGGCCGTGATCGCCATCGGGCTGGCCATGACCGCCGTCGTGGCCCGGCTGACCCGGGTGCTGGTCAAGCAGGTCCTGGCCCAGGACTACATCACGGCGGCCCGCACCTCCGGCACCTCCTGGCCACGGGTCGTCACCGGACATGTGCTGCCCAACATCTGGGCCACCCTCTCGGTCAACCTCGCCCTCCAGTTCGGCCTGGCCGTCCTCGCCGAGGCATCCCTGTCCTACCTGGGCCTCGGCGCCCCGCCGCCGAACGCGTCCTGGGGGCGGATGCTCCAGGAGGCCCAGGCGACCGTGCTCACGGCTCCGCTCGGAGCCATCGCCCCCGGCGTACTGCTGGTCGTGCTGGTCATCGGCGTCAACCTGGTCGCCGACGGGCTGCGCGACACGATGGACCCCACCCGGCGGAGAAGCTCATGAGCCTGCTCGACGTCACCGGCCTGACCATCAGCACCCACGACGGCCGCACCCGCGACGGCCGTACCCACGACGGCCGCACCCTGGTCTCGGATCTCTCGTTCTCCATCGACCCCGGGACCAGGCTCGGCCTGATCGGCGAGTCCGGCTCCGGCAAGTCGCTCACCGCACTCGCCGTCATGGGCCTGCTGCCGCCCGGGATGACGGCCTCCGGCTCCGTGGTGCTGGACGTGCCGGGGCTGCCCCGTACCGAGGTCGTCGGCGCGACCGAGAAGCAGCTGGTCGGGCTGCGCGGTCGGGCCGCCGCCGTGGTCTTCCAGGAACCCCTCACCGCGCTGGACCCGCTGATGCGGGTCGGCCGCCAGATCGCCGAACCGCTGCGCCGCCGGCAGGGGCTGCGCGGAGCGGCGCTGCGCCGCGCGGTCGGCGACGCCCTCGACCAGGTACGGCTGCCGGAGCGGGTGGCCCGCGCGCACCCGCATGAGATCTCCGGCGGCCAGCGTCAGCGGGTCGCCATCGCCATGGCGCTGGCCTGCGAACCGGCGCTGCTGATCGCCGACGAGCCCACTACCGCGCTGGATGTGACGGTCCAGTCGGAGGTGCTCGCCCTGCTGGACGGACTGGTCTCGGAGCGCGGCATGGCGCTGCTCTTCGTCAGCCACGACCTGGCCGTGGTCTCGGGCGTGACCGACCGCGTGGTGGTGCTCAAGGACGGCGAGGCGGTGGAGTCCGGGGGCGTGGACCAGATCCTGCACGCCCCCCGGCACCCGTACACCCGGAACCTGGTGGCAAGCGCCCGCCATCTCGAAAGCGCGCTGGAGCGGACCATCCGATGACCTCCCCCATCCCGGCAGCGGGCCCCACCCCGGCAGCAGGCGCCACCCCGGCAGCGGGCCCCATCCTGGCGGCGGGCCCCATCCTGGCGGCGGACGGCGTCGGCTTCGCCTACCGAGGAGCCGCCACCCCCGTGCTGCACGGCGTCACCGTCGACATCACGGCCGGCCGCAGCGTCGCCCTGGTCGGCGAGTCGGGCGCGGGCAAGACCACCCTGCTCCGCCTGCTGCTCGGCCTCACCCGGCCCACCAGCGGCCGGATCCGCTTCGACGGGGACGAACTGAAGCTCCGTGACCGCGAGCAGCTGCGGCGGCTGCGGCGCAGCGTGCAGTGCGTCTTCCAGGACCCGTACTCCTCGCTGGACCCCCGGCAGCGGGTCGGCGCCATCGTCTCCGAGCCGCTGCGCTCCCTCGGCCTCACCGCCTCCGGCGCCGGCGACCCCCGGGTCGCCGAGGCCCTGGAGGCCGTCGGCCTCCCGGCGGATGCCGTGAGCCGCTACCCGCATGAGTTCTCCGGCGGCCAGCGGCAGCGCATCGCCATCGCCCGGGCCACCGTCTGCCGCCCCCGGCTGCTGCTGGCGGACGAGCCGGTCAGCGCCCTGGATGTGACCACCCGGGTCCGGATCGTCGACCTGCTGACCGAGCTCAAGGAGACCATGGGCCTGACCATCGCCATGGTCTCGCACGACCTGTCGGTGGTGGCGGCGCTCTGTGAGCACACGGTGGTGCTGGAGCACGGCCGCGTCGTGGAACAGGGCGACACCGCCGCCGTCCTGGGCGCCCCCGGCCACCCCTACACCCAGCGGCTCATCGCCAGCGTGCCCCGCCTCCCGGCCGCACCGGAGGACTGACCCGGGTCAGAGCCGGGCGGCGACTCGGCTGCGGATGTCGATGACCACGGGGTTCCGCGCCAGATCCGGGTACCGCCCGCAGAGGTCGACGAGGAGTTCGTTCAGAAACTTCGCCGTCGCATCGGAGAACTCCTGATAGGAGACCGTTCCGACGGGGCCGTCTTCCTCGCGGATGCGGACGACGTCTCCGGACCTGGTGAAGAAGTATTCCCCGGCGCCCTCCGCCGCCGAATACCTTCTCTTGTTATGGCTCTTGAGATGCTGCGGCATATTGAACATCGCCCAGGCTGCATCGAGCACAGGTCCGGGCCCGCTGAAATCAGCCCCCTCGACCCTCCATTCGAGGTCTCCCCAGAACATCTCACACGTCAACTCGTAGAGACTGGCAGTCGCCAGACTCTCGCAAAGGGCCGGCGTGTCGGCACCCTCACCGATCCGCTCGACCCGATAGCCAAGCTCTATCACGTCAGGTCCCCTTTCTCGCCGTTCCGCGCGCTCTGCCGAGGCAATCCAATCCTAGAGCGATCGGGATCCAGGCCGCCTTCCGTACCGCAGCTGGCCCGTGCGGCGCCTGGAGAGCCCAGACGCCGCACGGGCCAGCGGATCATCAGTACGGATGCGCCGTCCTGACGCGGCCGTTGGTCACCACCACCCGGACGCGCTTGGTCGGCTTCCCCTTCGTGTTCCTCCCGACCCGTCGGCCGAATTCGTGCTCGTAGATGCGCCCCTCACGCCCGTCGGTGTTGGGGCGGCTCTTCCCCTTCTTGATCGTCGTCCGTATCAGGTGGCGGACCTCGGCGATATTCCGCGAGCGGAAACGGCTCTTGCCTGCCACCCGACTCGTCGAGCCATGTCCCGCCAGGACATGCTTGAGGTCGATCCGGCACTGAGCGTTGCGATTGTGGACGAGGATGTCCTCGTCGCCGACGGCGACGACGTAGGTGTGGACATCACCGACGTTGAGGTTGACGACGAGCTGGTCGGAGACCATTCCCCGGTCGCGGACCCCGGTGACCACCACGGCGCCGCTCAGGGGTGAGAGCAACCGGTCCCCGGGCCGGACATCGACGGCGTCGGTCCAGCCCCGGCCGGTGACCCAGATGGGGTGGTTGGCGGTGGCCTCAAGCGGCGGGGTGGTGGGGTCGAGGTCGGTGTCGATCTCGATGAGGTGCTTGGTGCCGTAACCGGTGATGACGTCGAGGACGGGTTCGGCGTAGGTGGCGCCGGTCACCGGGTCGGTGGCGGTCACGTAGTCGCCGACCTGGACGTCGGCGATGGACAGATAGCTGCCGTCGGCCATCAGGACAGGCGTGTCGGGCGCGAAGGAGTTGCAGCCGCTCCGCCGGACGACGGTCCTGGCCCGGGAGGCGAAGCGTTGGACCCGGCTGGCCTTGCGGATGGTGTTGGCGGCCTTGAACGCCTTGACGGCGACCTTGCCGGCGGCGCCGAGGGCGATGCCGACACTCATCTCCGCGGCCTTGCGCCAGTTGCCGGTGGCCGCGTAGGAGACCGCGGAGACGGCGGAGGCGACGTTGCCGATCGGGCCCGGGATGTAGGAGGCGTACTCGGCGACCTTGGCGACCCGGGAGAAGACCTTCTTGAAGTGGAAGCCCCAGTTGCCGTCCAGGTCGGTGCAGTTGACCGGGTCGCCGGTGCAGTAGTCGTACGCGTTGGCGTTGCCGCCCGGCTCCGGGTCGGTCTGGAGGAAGCGGCCCAGGGCCGGGCTGTAGAGCCGGACGCCCATCAGGATGACGCCGTCGAGGGCTTCGGCGGAGCGCTGCTTGCCGCCGAGCCAGCCGTAGCGGGTGGTGCCCTGGCCCGCCGTGGGGATGCCGAACTCGTCGAAGGTGAGGACCTGCGGGGTCTCCAGGGCGGGGTCGGCGGTGATGACGACGTCGCCGTGCAGGTCGGTGAACTGGAGCTGGATGTCGCCGGTGGCCGAGGTGGTGGCGGTCAGGTCGCCGTCGGGGCCGGTGACGTTGCGGGTGAGGGTGCCCTGGGTGGTGTCCTCGATGATCCAGCGGGGCTCGTCGGAGTCGTCGCCGTAGTGGTTGAGCTTGCTGGAGGCGTTCGCCCAGGAGCCGTCCGCCTGCTTGGCCTCGGTGGTGAAGGCGGCGAAGCGGTGGGCGGGGTCGACGGTCCAGGACTGCCGGGTGCTCCCGACGGTCTGGGTGGCGACCAGGTCGTTGGCCCAGTAGGTGTTGGCCGAGCCGGTGCCGGTGGCGGTGGTGCGGCCGAAGGCGTCGTAGGTGTAGCCGGCGTCCAGCAGCCGGTCCGCGCTGTCGTAGGAGTGGTTCTCGGTGACGCCGTTCGCGGTGGCGCAGGCGCCGTCCGCCGTGGCCGGGTAGGTGATCTTGGAGGTGCGGTCCATCCGGCCGGCGATGCTGCGCCCGGCCTCGTCGTAGCCGTACCTGCGGGTGGTGCAGCCGTCGGCGGCCGTGGTCTGCCGGGCCTGGGTCAGCCGGCCGAGCCGGTCGTAGGTGAACTCCTTGTCCGAGACCGACGAACTGTCGGAGCCGATGGCGCCCTGGGTGGTCAGCTCCAGGTGCTCGCCGAAGACCACGGCGTCGTCGGAGGTGCGGATGTAGGTGCGGTCGGTGGCCGCACCGGCCGCGTTGAAGGTGTCGGTGCGCTTGATGCCGCCCGGGTAGGTCAGCTCGGTGAGCTGGCCGTCGGCGCCGTAGTGGGCGCCGAAGGTGCCCGCGACGCTGTCGGTGACCGAGGTGACGAAGCCCCGGGGCTCGGCGGCGCGGTCGTAGGTGTAGGTGGTGGATCCGGTGTTGTCGGTGACCTTGACCGGCTTGCCGAACTTGTCGAACTGCGTGGTGGTGGTGGAGCCGTCGGCGTCGGTGTAGGACAGCAGCCGGTCCAGCGCGTCGAAGACCCGGCTGATGGTCTTGCCGCCCGCGGTGGTCTTCACGGCGTTGCCGGTGGCCGGGTCGTACTCGGTGGTCACCGGGGGCAGGGCCTGGCCCTGGTCGGAGGTGATCTGGGTGGAGAGCACCCGGTCGGTCGCGTCGTAGGCGGTGACCGTCTTGCGGGTCTTGCCCGCGTTGGTCTCGGTGGTCTCCTCCACGTCGCCGTGGCGCGAGTACCGGGTGATCCGCTTGACGGGCAGTGTGGTGGGCATGCGGGCGGAGTCCGCCCCGGTGACCGCGCCGCCGGGCAGGGTGGCGCAGGGGTTGCCCGCCCATTCGGGGCGGTTTCCGCAGGCGGCGTCGTCCGGGTTGCTGCCGGCGGTGTAGAAGACGGTCTTGACCGTGCCGGTGTCCGCGCCGTTGGAGCCCGGCCTGCGGGACTCGACCACCCGGCCCGCCGCGTCGTACTTCAGGCTGGCGGTCAGGTTCGCCCCGCCGCTGGCCGCGTCGGTGGTCACCGAGGTCGCGGTCCGCAGCACCCAGCCGGAGGTACCGCCGATGGGGGTGCCGTAGCCGGTCTTGGTGACCCGCACCTCCACATCCGTCGGGTAGCCCGCGAGGCGGGCACCGTCGTAGGTGGTGGTCTCCAGGTGGTAGGCCGCGCCGTCCGGCTTGCCCTCGTCGTACGCGTGAACGGTGTGGTCACGGACCACCACCGAGGTACCGGCAGGAAGGGCCGGGTTGGCGGTGGTCTTGGTCAGGGCGACGACATCGATCCCGGCCTGGTAGTACGGCGAGACCGCCGCTGCGTTCCTGCCGACGACGGTGACCGTCAGCTCGTGGTCGCCGCGCTGGAGGCTGATCGGCGTGGCGGGGTTGAAGGCGGCGGTCGCGGTGGTCGCGCTGTAGCCGTCGAAGGTGCCACCGATGTTCTGGCCGTCGATGGACAGCTGGGCGATGCCGTAGTCCTTGGCCTTGGTCAGGGTGGAGGTGAGCCGGTAGTCGCCCTCCTCCGGCACGCTGATCCGGAAAGTGGCGTTGTCACCGGACTTCGTCCCCTGGAGCAGGATCTGCCCGGTGCCGGACCAGGTGACCGCGCAGCAGCCGTTGTTCTCCACCTTCAGGGGGGCGGTGGAGCCGAGCTGGACGAGGCCCTCGCCTTCGGCGGTGACCTTGGTCGGGCTGCTCTGCCCGGCCACCGCCTCCGAGAGGTTGGCCCGGAAGGACGGGCCCAGCTCCTCCAGGACGTCCACGCCATCGCTGCTGTAGACGGTGCGGGAGTCCAGCAGCGCGGCGCGCGCGGCCGAATCCTCCGGCAGGCCCAGCTCTGCGGCGTACGCCTCGGCGTCCGGCCCGGCACCGAGGGCCAGCAGACGACCGGAGGCGTCGAGCGACCGGACCGCGTTGCCGAACTGGTCGTACTCGGTGGTGCTGATGTCGCCGAGCCCGGTCGGGGACCAGGTGGCGGTGTTGACCTCCTGCCCGGAGGCGTCGAGGTAGTGGACCGTGGCGGGCTTGTAGCCGTCCCTGCCGGGCTTTACCGAGGTCGCGGTGCTGGTCCCCGGGTCGTCCTCCACGTCGAAGACCGCGGTGGCGTCGGTGGGTGCGTCGGTCTGCGCCCAGGTGCCGACGGTGGCGCCGCCCAGGTCGTACGGGCCGCCGGCCGCGCGGGTCAGCGGCACCTCGTAGACGACGGTGGACGCGGTCTCACCGCTGACCTGGTCCCTGGTACCGGGCACCAGGGCGGCGCGGCGGACCTTCAGCAGGCGGCCCGGGTCCTGGTCGGCGCCGGCCTTGCCGTAGTCGAAGCTCCAGGGCAGCTCGCCCGCGAGGTTGACACCGGTGAGGCGGCCCGCGCTGTCGTAGCCGTAGGTGGTCTTCAGCGGGGCGGTGCTGTCGGAGGCGCCGGCCTTGCGCGGATCCCACACCTCCACCAGACGGCCGGAGCCGTCGTAGCGGTAGGAGGCGACCTCGACGGCCGTCTCGGCCGTCGCGTCCGGGTCCCAGGACCAGACGCGGACGGTCTTGACCCGGTCGGTGTAGTCACCCGGGGTGGTGGCGGTCGCGGTGGTCGTGGTGGCGTACAGGTACTCCAGCACCTCGCAGCCGCGTGCCGGGGTGGCCCCCTTGCACTGCCCCGCGTCGTCCACCCCTGCCTCGACCTGTCCGATCACCCGCTTGACGAGGGTGCGGCCGTCGGAGACGTCGTAGGTGTACTGGACCGTGGAGTCGGCGTCCGTCCCGGAGACGGTGCTGACCATGTAGAGGTCCGAGCCGGACTGCTGCTTGAAGGTGGTGACGGTGCCGTCGATGTCCGACAGGGCGTAGTAGTTGGGCGTGGCATCCGTCTTCAGGGCCAGCGTCAGGCCTTCGGCCCCGGGCTCGGGCGTGAAGGTGTTGCCGGAGCCCTTGGCGAAGCTCAGCGTGGTGTCGTCGTCCGCGACGATGACCGCGACGTCCTTGCCGGGGAAGGCCAACGCCACATAGTCGTTGTCCGTCGGGCCGCCCTCGGCACCGCCGGCCCACTCCTTGCCGAACGGCGCGACCAGCTCCCGCAGCGAGAGATGGTCGAAGTAGACCGCCTTGCCCGAACCTGCGGCGAAGCCGTTCCACAGCCGGACATGGGCGATCGTCGCATCGGCGGGGAGAGTGAAGTCAACGGTCAGCTCGGCCCACGCGTCGGTGTAGGGAACCGCCCGCGACTTCGTCTCCTTGAGGGCTCCGGACGTACCGGCGGAGGCGACGATCCGCAGGCCACGGCTGTCGTCCGGGCTGAGACCGGTGGCCGCCGGGACATACGCCCAGGCGCTGGCCCGGTAGGTGTGACCGGGCTTCATGCCCTGGCACAGGCTCTCCAGGCAGCTGTCGGGATTGCTGTCCAACCGTGCGCTGGTGGCGCTGGTGGTGCCACTGGCCGCAGGGACGACCTTCAGGGAATCGGTCGAACCGTCCTGCCCGAGCGTGGTGTCCCGGGAGATCGTCGCATTGCTGGCCACAAAGCCGGCCGTGTTGGTGGAGACCTGCTGCTGGTTGGCGGTGAGTCGCTCGCCCTGTGCCTGCCAGCCTCGGTCGGTGCCCCGGGAGGACGCCACCCGGGTGCTGGCCAGGCCGAACTCGTCAGCGTCGGCCACGCTGACCGAGTAGTCGCCGGTGAGCAGGTTCACCGAACCGGGGCCCATGTCGTCCGAGGCCGCGCCGTCGGCGTTCGGGTCCACCGTGAACCTGCGCCACTCGGTGGCGTAGGACGGGTCGGCGTCGCTGTTGGTGTAGAGCACCGCACGGACCTCGACGATGCCGCCGATCTGGCCCAGGGTCTCCAGCACCGACCAGTTGGCGTGGCCGCCCAGATCCGACAACCGCGCCTTGACGTCGGTCACCGGGGTGTTGTCGGCCTTGGTGAGGTTCGCCAGCGGCACGTCGTACTGGGCCGCGCCCGGGCCGCGCCGCCACTGGTAGGTCACCCGGGTGTACTGCGCCTGCGCATCCACCTGGAGCTTGACCCGGCGGGCGCTGGATGCTCCGTCCTGCGGCGAGGAGATGGCGCCCCGCCCCACCAGGAACTCGTAGACGGTGGCGTTGGACAGGTTGCCGGCCTTGTCCTTGGCCTGCACCTTCAGCGAGCGGTGGCCGTCCGCAGACGGGGTGATCGACACCGTGGCGCCACCGGTCGCGGAGACCGTCTCCGGTGCTGCGGCATCCAGGGAGTAGACATAGGCCGCCAGATCCGAGGTCCCCGACGCCGGGGTGAAGGAGAACTTGCCGGCCTGGCCGGAGCCTCCGTGCCACAGCCCGTCCGAGGGGTAGTCGGCCGAGGTGACGAACGGTGCCCCCGGCTTGGTGATGTCGACGGTGAAGTTCTGCCAGGCCGACCAGGTGCCGTTGGCGTCGGTTCCGTCGGTCACCGTGGCACGCCACTTGTACGCGCCTTCGGTCAGGGCGGTCGAGGGCACCCAGGAGGCAGTCGCACCTGACGCCACGAACGCCGACTTGCCGGACATCAGCGCGGCCGTGCCGTCGGACTTCCAGATCTCGAAGGTGAGCTGGACGGTGTTGCCGTCGGCATCCACCGACTTGCCGCTGATCGTCGGCTTGGTGGCGTTGGTGAACGTCCCGTCCAGCGGGCTCAGCGGGGTGACCACGCCGGGCTTGGTGTTGTAGGTGACGGTCAGGGACGGTTCGGAGTTGGGGTCGTGGGAGCCGTCGACGTAGTTGGCGGAGTGGTAGCGGCGCCAGGTGAGGACGTCGGTCTCGCTGACGGCGGCCAGGCGCACGCCGTAGTTGGGCTGGCCGTCGGCCCAGGCCTGGGTGATGGCGGTCAGGTCCCAGGTGTTGAAGCCGCCGGGGCAGGAGCTGGCGTTGTAGCCCTTGGCGTCCTTGATGACCGTGGCACCGGTGGCGGTGGTGGCGGGCTGCTTGGACCAGGTGATCGCGGCGGGGTCCCAGTCGGCGGTGATCCGCCGCACCTCGACGCCCGAGTTCTTGGTGTCGCAGGTCGAGGAGTAGTACGAGTACAGGCGCAGCTTGGCGTCGAGGACGTGCTTGCCCGTGTACTTGGTGACGGTGAACTTCAGGAAGGAGCGGGCCTTGTGGGTGCCGTCGTAGGTGCCGGCTTTGAGTTCGGTGGAGGCGCGTTGTGAGGTCTGGTAGTCGTCGTACTGGAGCCAGGTGTCGGTGGCGGCGCCCATGAGGGAGTCGGTGGGGTCGATGGTGACCGGGTAGGTGAGGTCGGGGTCGGCGAGGAACGTCGGGTCGGGCTTGAGGACCAGGACCTGGCCCTTGCCGTCCTTGCTCGCTTCGATGGTGACGTCGATGGGCGCCAGGTGCTTGGGGTCACCCGACACCTTGTCGGTGGAGGAGTCCCACATCATCGGGGCCGGTGCCGTGGCCGTGGCCTTGCCGTTGCTGTCCTCCCAGCTCAGGCGCTTGTCCGAGGTCTCCCTCAGACGCAGGCCGGTGGCGGTGACGGGCAGGCGGTACTCGACGGGGCCGTCGGGGCGCTTGCGGAGGACGACGGAGTGGGAGAAGCCCTCCTTGAGGGCGGTGACGACCAGGTCCCCGCCGGGGACCGCGTTCGGGTAGGTCGCGGTGGGTCCGTCCAGGGTCGGCTGGGGAAGCCTGCCCTCCCAGCCCAGTCCCAGGGTGTGCTTGCCACGGGTCAGTTGGGCGAGGGTCCCGTCCTTGCCGCCGCCGCCGGAGAAGGACATGTCGGCCGCGGCCATCGCGGGCTGCACCGTCCCGTCGGCCTCCACCAGGGTGGTGTCCACCGGCCGCCAGGTGCCGTGCTCGTCCAGTACCCGGATCGGCCCGGTGTACGACTCCACCGTGGTGGTCCCGTCCGGATTCGCCCAACTCGTGGTCGAATCCGTCCGCTCACCCGTGATCTCGATGCGTCGGTCCTGCAACCGCGCCGCCAGCAGCGCCGATGCCGCATCCGGAGCCTCGGCAGGTGCCGTCTTGGCGGGGGCGGATTCGGACGGGGCGGCGGTCGCCTTCGCCGACGACGGTTCGATCGGCTCGCCGAGCCCGATCAGGAGCGCCAGCGAGGTGACCACCGCCACGCTCGCGAGACGACGTGGTGCGGCCAGCCCGCCGACGGCTGACGACAGAAACCGATGCTTCGTCAAGGTGATTCCCCCGCTGAGGTGTAGGCCGTGTATGGCCTTGGCAAAGGCCCGGCACAGGTCACCTGTTCTACCAACCGTCGAAAGACAAAGTCGATCACGGCATGGACACGATCAAACTGGCCGGAACTCGCTGCGTTTCTGGTGGCTGTGCACCGGCACAGACGGCCTGGCTCCCCTTCTGACCTGGGGAATCCCCATGACGAGCCAATCGGGGCGGGGGGAAGAGTCCCGGATTGGTCCTCGTCGTCCAGGGGCACGCGGCACTCGCCCTATACCGCAGTCGCACCACGCCTGCCAGCGACCCCGGGAACCGGATCCGGTCGCAGTGGCAGCGGCCGTGAGCGTCGATCAGGGTGCCTCGGCTTCCCGAAGACCGGGCCGGGAGAAGGCGGACGATGGCGCGGCAAGGCGATCCCGCAGGAACGGGACGGCACTGCGCCCCGCCGGAGGACCGGCGGGGCGCAGTGGCGGGATTCTGGAGGCGGGTCGGTCAGTCCTTGATCTCGCAGATGACGGCGCCGCTGGTGATGCTGGCGCCGACCTCGGCGGCGAGGGCGGTGATGGTGCCGGCCTTGTGGGCGTTGAGCGGCTGCTCCATCTTCATGGCCTCCAGGACGACGATCAGATCGCCCTCCTGGACCTCCTGGCCGTCCTCCACGGCGACCTTGACGATGGTTCCCTGCATCGGGGAGGCGAGGGAGTCGCCGGAGACGGCCGAGCCGGCCTTCTTGGCACCGGCGCGGCGCTTGGCCTTGGCGGTGCCGGCGGCGGCCGGAGCGGCGGCGGAGACGCCCAGCGAGGACGGCAGCGACACCTCGATGCGCTTGCCGCCGACCTCGACCACCACGGTCTCGCGGCCCTCGGGCTCCTCACCGTCGGCGGCGGCGCCACCGAACGGCGGGATGGTGTTGTCGAACTCGGTCTCGATCCAGCGGGTGTGGACGGAGAACGGGCCGGTGTGGCCGTGCACCTCGGGGGCGAAGGCCGGGTCGGTGACGGCCGCGCGGTGGAACGGGATGGCGGTGGCCATGCCCTCGACCTGGAACTCCGCCAGGGCGCGGCGGGCCCGCTCCAGGGCCTGCCTGCGGGTGGCGCCGGTGACGACCAGTTTGGCGAGCAGCGAGTCCCAGGCGGGGCCGATGACCGAGCCGGCCTCGACGCCGGAGTCCAGCCGGACGCCGGGGCCGGTGGGCGGGGCCCAGGCGGTGACGGTGCCGGGGGCGGGGAGGAAGCCCCGGCCGGGGTCCTCGCCGTTGATGCGGAACTCGAAGGAGTGGCCGCGCAGCTCGGGGTCGCTGTAGCCGAGCTCCTCGCCGTCGGCGATCCGGAACATCTCGCGGACCAGGTCGATGCCGGAGACCTCCTCGGTCACCGGGTGCTCCACCTGGAGGCGGGTGTTGACCTCAAGGAAGGAGATGGTGCCGTCCTGGCCGACCAGGAACTCACAGGTACCGGCGCCCTGGTAGCCGGCCTCCTTGAGGATGGCCTTGGAGGCGCGGTACAGCTCGGCGTTCTGGTCGTGCGAGAGGAACGGCGCGGGGGCCTCCTCGACCAGCTTCTGGTGGCGGCGCTGGAGCGAGCAGTCGCGGGTGGAGACCACCACGACGTTGCCGTGCTGGTCGGCCAGGCACTGGGTCTCGACGTGGCGGGGCCGGTCGAGGTAGCGCTCCACGAAGCACTCGCCGCGGCCGAAGGCGGCGACCGCCTCGCGGACGGCGGAGTCGTACAGCTCGGGGATCTCCTCCAGGGTGCGGGCGACCTTCAGGCCGCGTCCGCCGCCGCCGAAGGCGGCCTTGATGGCGATCGGCAGCCCGTGCTCCTTGGCGAAGGCGACGACCTCCTCGGCGCCGGAGACCGGGTCGGCGGTGCCGGCCACCAGGGGGGCGCCGGCCCGCTGGGCGATATGCCGGGCGGCGACCTTGTCGCCCAGGTCGCGGATGGCCTGCGGGGGCGGGCCGATCCAGATCAGCCCGGCGTCGAGGACGGCCTGGGCGAACTCGGCGTTCTCGGAGAGAAAGCCGTAGCCAGGGTGGATGGCGTCGGCGCCGGAGTCGGCGGCTGCCTTGAGGACCTTGGCGATGTCCAGGTAGCTGGTGGCGGGGGTGTCGCCGCCCAGCGCATAGGCCTCGTCGGCCGCGCGGACGTGCAGCGCATCCCGGTCCGGGTCGGCGTAGACGGCGACGCTGGCGATCCCGGCGTCAGAGCATGCCCGGGCGACGCGGACTGCGATTTCTCCGCGGTTGGCGATGAGCACCTTGCGCACGATGGCTCCCTTCTTGAACCTAGGTGAGTTTATGGACCGGCGGTCCGTACTATCGAGTCACCCCCGGTGGTGAGCTTTCCCACACGGAGAGTCATCCCGAGCGGTCACCGGAGCTGCGATGTCCGTGACAATGCCCTGATCACCACGGTACGCCGCCACCCTGCGCGTCGCTGGGACCCTGCTGGAGCGGCGCAGTGGTCTTCGCCACGTGGACGGAGCGGAGCAAGTGTGCAGGGCTCCTGAGCCGTTGGACGACCGGTCAGTAACGTGCCCCGCGACACACCGGAGGGAAGCCCGCCGCCCTGACGGTCGGCCAGATGGCGGACCGCCTAGACCCAGAGGTCGGTGATCCGCACGCCCACGTCGGCCAGCAGCCGGCGCAGCAGCGGCAGCGACAGCCCGATCACATTGCCGTGGTCGCCCTCGATGCCGTCCAGGAACGGCGCCGAGCGCCCGTCCAGGGTGAACGCCCCGGCGACGTGCAGCGGCTCGCCGGAGGCGACATACGCGGCGATCTCCGCGTCGTCCGGGGTGCCGAAGCGGACCGAGGTGGAGGCGGTGGCGGCCGAGCGGGCGCCGCTGGCGGTGTCGATCACGCAGTGCCCCGTACGGAGCACGCCCTCCCGCCCGCGCATGGCCCGCCAGCGGGCGGTGGCCTCGGCCGCGTCGGCGGGCTTGCCGAGCGCCACGCCGTCCAGGTCCAGCACCGAGTCGCAGCCGACGATCAGCGGGTTCTCGTACCCGCCGGGCTCGGCGGCCAGCCGGTCGGCGACGGCGGCGGCCTTGGCCTCGGCCAGCAGCAGCGCCAGCCCCCCGGGGGTGGCGGCGGTCAGGGCGTCCTCGTCCACCCCGCTGACGATCACCTGCGGGTCGAGCCCGGCCTGGCGGAGCAGGCCCAGGCGGGCGGGGGAGGCGGAGGCCAGGACAAGGGTGCGGCGGTCGCTCATGGCGACCAGCGTAGAAGAGCCCGCCGTCACCTCATCAGCAGGACCAGGGCCAGCAGCGCGAAGCCGGCGATGAAGACGCCGGCCCGGCGCAGCATCTCCAGCGCCCGCCGCCCTTCGGGCGACGGCTCGTCTCGGGGGTCTGACCAGAGCACCCTCCCGATGGTGCGCCCGCCGCGCCCCCCGCGCCTGAGTACGCGTACTCAGATCGGTCCCCATATGATGTTGGCGGTCCTTGTTGTCCGTCAACAGAGGAGTTCGTGATGAGTATGACGACGCTCGACCTGGACGACGACGCGCTGGCGGCGGCCATGCGGCTGTCGGGCGCCAGGACCAAGAAGGAGACCGTCAACCTGGCGCTTCGCGAGTACGCCGCTCGGCACCAGCGGATAGACGCCCTGGAGCGCTATGCCGAACTCGCGCAGGACTGGGACTACGAGGCGTGGGAGCGGGCCCACGGCGCGGCGAAGGGCCCCATGTGATCCGCTACCTCATCGACTCCTCGGCCCTGTGGCGGATCCAGCGGGACAAGGACATCCGTGCGGCCTGGGCGGAGGTGATCAGCGAGGGGGTCGTCGGCTCCTGCCATCCGCAGCGCACGGAGTTCAGGGCCTCCGCCCGCACCAGCGCGGAGTACGAGGACATGACCCGCATGTTCGAAGCGCTCTATGACGACGTGCCGGTGCCCAAGAGCGCCTGGCGTTGGATCGAGGCGGCGCAGTACCGGTTGACCCGCTCCGGCGGACACCGCGCGCTCTCCGTGGTGGACCTGCTGATCAGCGCCACCGCGGCGCACGCGGGGCTCACCGTGCTGCATGACCACAATGACCTCGTGACGGCGGCGCGCTCGCTGGATGATCTGGCCGAGCGGTCCGTGCGGCGGGTGCCCGGGGGGTGATCGGGGTGCTGGGGGCGGGTCAGTGGGCCCAGGTGGAGGTGCGCCAGGTGTGGGGGCCGGGGCGGGGCATGCGGCGCAGGGCGGAGGCGTGGTCGGCCCAGGTGGAGACCGGGCCGCCGGCGGTCCGGGCCGCTGCGGCCGCTGCCGCGGTCGCCGCAGCGGCCCGGGCCGAGACCACCGCCATGACGGCGGCCAGCTCCTCGGGGGTGGGCTGCCCGTGCAGCACCTTGATGGGGGGCATGGTGCGCTCCTGGGTGGGGTGGAGGGCGCGTCGCCCGCCGGGAGGCCCGGCGGGCGACGCCGGACGGCTCAGAGCGGGATGTTGCCGTGCTTCTTGGGCGGCAGCGTCTCGCGCTTGTTGCGCAGCGCCCGCAGCGCCCGGACCAGGTGCTGCCGGGTCTCCGACGGCAGGATCACCGCGTCGATGTAGCCGCGCTCGGCGGCGACATACGGGTTGAGCAGGGTGTCCTCGTAGTCGGCGATCAGCTCGGCCCGCTTGGCCTCCTGGTCCTCCGCCTCGGAGATCTCCCGGCGGTGCAGGATGTTGACCGCGCCCTGCGCGCCCATCACGGCGATCTGCGCGGTCGGCCACGCCAGGTTGATGTCGGCGCCCAGGTGCTTGGACCCCATGACGTCGTACGCGCCGCCGAACGCCTTGCGGGTGATCAGCGTGACCAGCGGCACCGTGGCCTCGGCGTAGGCGTAGATCAGCTTGGCGCCGCGCCGGATGATGCCGTCCCACTCCTGGCCGGTGCCGGGCAGGAACCCGGGGACGTCGACAAAGGTCAGCACCGGGATGTTGAAGGCGTCGCAGGTGCGGACGAAGCGCGCCGCCTTCTCGCTGGCGTCGATGTCCAGGCAGCCCGCGTACTGCATCGGCTGGTTGGCGACCACGCCCACCGCGCGCCCCTCGACCCGGCCGAAGCCGGTGACGATGTTGGGCGCGAAGAGCCCCTGGGTCTCCAGGAACTCGCCGTCGTCCAGCACATGCTCGATGACCTTGTGCATGTCGTACGGCTGGTTGGCGGAGTCCGGGACGATCGCGTCCAGCTCCAGGTCCGCCGCCGAGGTGGCCAGGTCGGCCTCCTCCGGGTAGACCGGCGGGTCCTCCAGGTTGTTCGACGGCAGGTAGGAGAGCAGCGCCTTGACGTACTCGATGGCCTCCTTCTCGTCCGCCGCCATGTGGTGCGCCACGCCCGACTTGGTGTTGTGGGTGCGGGCGCCGCCCAGCTCCTCGAAGCCCACGTCCTCGCCGGTGACCGTCTTGATGACGTCCGGGCCGGTGATGAACATGTGCGAGGTCTGGTCGGCCATCACCACGAAGTCGGTGATCGCGGGGGAGTAGACCGCGCCGCCCGCGCAGGGGCCCATGATCAGCGAGATCTGCGGGACCACGCCGGAGGCATGCACATTGCGGCGGAAGATCTCGCCGTACAGGCCCAGCGACGCCACGCCCTCCTGGATCCGCGCGCCGCCCGAGTCATTGATGCCGATGACCGGGCAGCCGGTCTTCAGCGCGAAGTCCATCACCTTGACGATCTTCTCGCCGAAGACCTCGCCCAGCGAGCCGCCGAAGACGGTGAAGTCCTGCGCGAAGACCGCCACCGGACGGCCGTCGACCGTGCCGTAGCCGGTCACCACGCCGTCGCCGTACGGGCGGTTCCGCTGCTGGCCGAAGTTGGTCGAGCGGTGCCGGGCGAACTCGTCGAACTCCACGAAGGAGTCCTCGTCCAGCAGCTGCGCCACCCGCTCGCGGGCGGTGGTCTTGCCCTTGGCGTGCTGCTTCTCCACGGCGCGGGCCGAGCCGGAGTGCACCGCCTCGTCGACCCGCCGCCTCAGGTCCGCGATCTTTCCGGCGGTGGTGTGGATGTCTGCCGTGGTTCCGGCGGTCTCCGCTTCGGCCATCCCGCGCTTCTCCCTTGGTAGTCGCCGTGAGCTGGTGAGGGTGGGTGCTCTGGGGCCGGCCCCTGGCCGCTGCCGTGCCGACCGGGACGACCCGGAGGATTACCACTGCGTAGCGTAGTCATCACCGAGGCGTTGTCATTATGGCGAGCACCACAGTGCGCCGACGCTCGATATGTGCCCCCAGGGGACGCGATCAAGCAGCACCCCGCCCGCCCGCATAGGCTGGCGGGGTGACCGAGGAACCGGGCGGCGGGCGCCGCCGCATCAGCGGACTGCGAGGGTTCACGGGGGACGGCCCCTCCCCCTGGACCGACCTCGAACGGCCCCCGCTGGACGCGGCCCGGCTGCGCCGCGCCCTGGTGGTGCCCGGCGGGGTCTGGACCTCGCTGGAGGTGGTCGCCGAGACCGGCTCCACCAACAGCGACCTGGCCGCCCGCGCCCGGGCCGGGGACGCCGAGGGCGCGGTCCTGGTCGCCGAGGTGCAGAGCGCCGCGCGCGGCCGACTGGACCGCCGCTGGTCCGCCCCCGCCCGCTCCGGCCTCTTCGTCTCCCTGCTGCTGCGCCCCGGCCCCGAGGTGCCGCCCGCCCGGTACGGCTGGCTGCCGCTGCTGGTCGGCGTCGCCGCTGCGGCGGCGCTCAGCCGGATCGCCGAGGTCGAGGTGGGTCTCAAATGGCCCAACGACCTGCTGGTCACCGTCGACGGCAGCGAGCGCAAGCTCGGCGGCATCCTCACCGAACTGGCCGGTGCGGCCGTGGTCTGCGGCATGGGCCTCAATGTCTCGCTGCGCCAGGAGGAGCTTCCGGTGCCCACCGCCGCCTCGCTCGCGCTGGCCGGGGCGGCCGTCACCGACCGCGACACCCTGCTGCGGGCGCTGCTGCGCGAGATCGCCGAGCTGTACGGGGAGTGGCGGCGGGTCGGCGGCGACCCGGACGCCAGCGGGCTGCTGCCCGCGTACACGGCCCGCTGCACCACCGTGGGCCGACCGGTCCGGGTGCTGCTGCCCGGCGACCGCGAGCTGCTGGGCCGCGCGGTGGCGGTGGACGGCGACGGCCGGCTGGTCGTCCGCACCGCCGACGGGGCCGATCATCCGGTGGGCGCCGGGGATGTCGTGCACGTACGACCGCAAGCGGATGAGCGGTGAGCGGCGTCCGATCCATGGAAGCCGAGGTCCGCATCCCGACCGGATGTCCCGGACCGGTCGATTCCGTGCGAACATTCCACAGGACGGCGGTGTGAGGCAAGCCACTGCGGCAGGCCACGGCCCGGGATTCGGTTCGATGCCGTCGGGTTCGCCGGCGTCGGGCTCGTCGACGTCCGGTTCGACGGCGGAGAAGTGCGGCGACCGCACGGGGATGGAACGGTGACAGACGACGACGGCATCTCGCAGGAGCGGCTGCCCGACCATGACCCCGCCGACCCGGCGGGTCTCCAGCACCAGCAGCAGGACGACGAGTCCACGGTCTCGCTCAAGCTGGAGCAGCTGATCCTCGACGCCCCGCGCAAGTACACCCCGTACCAGGCGGCGCGTACCGCAGGCGTCCCCATGGAGCTGGCCAGCCGCTTCTGGCGGGCCATGGGCTTCCCGGACATCGGGCAGTCCCGCGCCCTCACCGACGCCGATGTGATCGCGCTGCGGCGGCTGGCGGGCATGGTGGAGGCCGGGCTGCTCAGCGAGTCGATGGCGATCCAGGTGGCCCGCTCCACCGGGCAGACCACCGCCCGGCTCGCCGAGTGGCAGATGGACACCTTCCTGGAGAACCTGACCCAGTCGCTCGAACCGGGCCTGTCCCGGGCCGATGTGGCCTATCCGCTGGTGCAGCTGCTCCTCCCGGAGCTGGAGGAGTTCCTGGTCTATGTGTGGCGGCGGCAGCTCGCCGCCGTCACCGGCCGGGTCGTCCAGGCCGCCGACGACGCCGAGATCACCAGCGGCCGGCTCGCGGTCGGCTTCGCCGACCTGGTCGGCTTCACCCGGCTCTCCCGGCGGCTGGAGGAGGAGGAGCTGGGCGAGCTGGTCGAGACCTTCGAGTCCACCTGCGCCGATCTGGTCGCCGGGCACGGCGGCCGGCTGATCAAGACGCTGGGCGACGAGATCCTGTATGTCTCCGACGACCCCGCCGTCGCCGCCGAGATCGGCCTGGCCCTGGTGGAGACCCTGACCAAGGACGACTCCATGCCCGCGCTGCGGGTCGGCATGGCCTTCGGCACCGTCACCTCCCGGATGGGCGACGTCTTCGGCACCACGGTCAATCTGGCCAGCCGCCTCACCTCCATCGCGCCCAAGGACGCGGTGCTGATCGACGGCGAGTTCGCGGCGGCGCTGGAGCGGGAGCGGGTGGTGCCGCCGACCGCGCCGCCCGGCGAGGGCGGCGCCGAGGCCGCTGCGGCCCCGACCGCCCCCGGCGGGTCCGGCCAGGCGGAGGCCGCGCCGGAGTACCGCTTCCATCTCCAGCCCATGTGGCGCCGCCCGGTCCGGGGCCTCGGCCTGGTCGAGCCCTGGCTGCTCGCCCGCCGCCTCGAACACGGCTGAACCGGCCGCCGCCCCGGAGCCCGGAAGCGCGGCGCCGTACGGCCGTACTCAGCGCCACCGATCGGGCATATGGTGGCAAAGCCACCATAATGTTGATCTCACTGGCGGGAGGAGAGGGAGATCGTGGGCGGCAAGGCGCAGCGGGCGGAGGACGCCCCGGCGGTGACGGATCCGGACGCGAGGCTGCGCGCCGTGGTCGAGCTCGCCCAGGCGATGGCTGCGGCCCAGTCCCCGCTGGAGGCGGTGCAGGCTGCGGCCGGCCGGGCCTGCCGGGCGCTGGGCGCCGCGATGGCGGCCGTCTCGGTCTGGGACCGCGAGTCGGGTCGGCTGCGGGTGCTGGTCAACCATGGCGTGCTGGCCCCGGGGGAGGAGCAGCTGCCCGAGGACGAGTCGTATCCGATCGCCGACTTCCCCGAGATCGTCAGCTTTCTGGACGCGCAGCGCCGACTGCCCCGGGCGTGGGTGCAGACCGCCGAGGACGATGCCGCCGAGGCGTCGGCGGGCGTGCCCGCGCAGAGCGCCACCTTCTGCCGGGAGCGGGTTGCCGGGCTGCGGCGGCGGGGCCGGGCCTGCTGCCTGGTGGCGCCGATTGTGCTGCACGGCCGGGCGTGGGGCGAGCTGTATCTGGCCCGCGCCGACGACAGCCCGGTCTTCAGCGCGGCCGACACCGACTTCGCGACCGTGGTGGCGGCGCAGATCTCGGCGGGGCTCGCCCAGACCGAGCGGCTGGAGGACCTGCGGCGGCTGGCCTTCACCGACCCGCTCACCGGGCTGGCCAACCGGCGGGCCGTGGACGGGCGGTTGGATGCGGCGCTGGAGGCGCACCGCCGCACCGGGGCGGTGGTCTCCCTGGTGGTCTGCGATGTCAATGGGCTGAAGCGGATCAACGACGTACACGGCCATGAGGTGGGAGACCGCCTGCTGGAACGTTTCGCCGGGCTGCTGTCGCTCTGCGGCGCCATGCTGCCCGGCAGCATGGCGGCCCGGCTCGGCGGCGATGAGTTCTGCCTGCTGGCGGAGGGTCAGAGCGCCGACGAGGTGGTGCATATCGCGGAGGACCTCTGCGTACGGGCCCTGGAGCTGGGCGACGGCGAGGGCGTCGCCTGCGGCATCGCCTCCACCGGCGACCCCATCGGCCCGGTCACCACCTCCGACCGGCTCTTCCGGCTGGCCGACGCCGCCCAGTACCGGGCCAAGGCCGCCCGCGCCGCCAAACCCGTGGTGGCCGGACGCGGACGGTCCCCCGACGCCGTGGTGCAGCTCGCCGACTCGGCCGAGCCCATGGGCCGCGCCCGGGGCGGGCGCGGCGGACGCCGGGGCGACCGCCGCCGCTTCCGGGGCGCCCTGCACAGCGCCGACCCGGGCCAGCTGCTCGCCGCCGTCCTCTCCACCCTGGACGCCGGCCACGCCGCCGACGGGCGGCCGATGCGGGTCGCCCACCCCGCCGACACCACCGGCAGGCTGGTCGCGGTCGCCGAGACCACCTCCCGGATGCTGGACGCCGTCGCCTGGTGGGTCTCCTATGTGCCGCCGGGCTCCCGGCGGATGCGCACCGTGCGCTACTCGGTGCACCGGATGACCCGGGGCCCGGCCACCGCCGGGGCGCAGGCGCAGCGCGCCATGAACGAGGCCCCGGACGCCGTCTTCGACCTGCGGTCCTATCCGCTGACCGAGCGCGCGGTGCGGGGCGACGCCTTTGTGCTGCGTACCGGGAACCCGGGCAATGAGCCGGCCGAGGAGGCCATGCTGGTGGTCGGCGGCTACCGGGGGATGGTCGCGGCGGGGGCCACCAACCCGGCCGGGGGGTGGCTGGTCGAGATCTTCGCCGATGAGTCCACGCTGCCGCTGACCGGCCTGGCGCCGGTGCTGCGGGCGCTGGTGGCGGTGGCGGCGTCGGGGCCGGCCTCGCCGCCGGAGTGAGCGGCGCCGCCACGGCCGGGTGGCGGTCGGCCGGGTGGCGGGGCGTCAGGAGAGCGCGGGGACGCCGGTGATCCGGTGGGCGCCGCTGTACAGATTGGCCGAGCGGCCCCGCAGGAAGCCGACCAGGGTGAGGCCGAGTTCGGCGGCCAGGTCCACGGCCAGGCCGGACGGGGCGGAGACGGCGGCCAGCGCCGGTATGCCCGCCATGGCGGCCTTCTGGGTCAGCTCGAAGGAGGCCCGTCCGCTGACCATCAGCACCTGCCCGGCCAGCGGCACCCGCCCCTCCCGCAGCGCCCAGCCCACCACCTTGTCCACGGCGTTGTGCCGCCCGACGTCCTCCCGGGCGCAGAGCAGCTCGCCGTCGGCGGTGAAGAGCCCGGCGGCGTGCAGGCCGCCCGTGGTGTCGAACGCCTTCTGGGCCGCCCGCAGCCGGTCCGGCAGGGCGTAGAGCACCTCCGGGTCCAGCCGTACCGGGTCACCGGCCACGTCCCAGCGGGAGCGGGTGCGTACGGCGTCCACGGTGTCCCGGCCGCAGATGCCGCAGGCGCTGGAGGTGAGCAGAGTGCGGTGCATCGAGACCGGCAGCTCGACCGCGCCGCGCACCGTCGCGTCCACCACGTTGTAGGTGTTGACGCCGTCCGCGTCCGTCCCCGCGCAGTACCGCAGGGCGGCCAGCTGCTCGCCGGAGTGCACCAGCCCCTCCGCCACCAGGAAGCCCGCGACCAGGTCGAAGTCATGCCCGGGGGTGCGCATGGTCACGGTGAGCGGCTGCCCGCCCACCCGGATCTCCAGCGGCTCCTCGGCCGCCAGTGAGTCCGGCCGTACCGTGCTCAGCCCGTCCCGCAGCCGTACCACCCGCCGCCGCTCGGTCGCCCGTCCCATGCCGCAGACCCTTCCCTGATCCCGGCGTTCCATCCGGGTTGTCATACTGCCATTCACCTGTTGAGAATGTGCATATGGATATGCACGCCGTTATGGATGAGCACAGTGTGGTCTCGCTCGGCAAGGCTAATGTCAGCGCGGCAGACGTCCTCGCGGTAGCCCGAGGCGGCGCCCGCGTCGAACTCTCCGCCGACGCCCTGGCGGAGATGGCCGCCTCCCGCGCCCGCATCGACGCCCTCGCCGCCGAACCCCGCCCCGTCTACGGCGTCTCCACCGGCTTCGGCGCCCTCGCCGTCCGCCACATCAGCCCCGAGCTCCGCGCCCAGCTCCAGCGCTCGCTGGTCCGCTCGCACGCCGCCGGCATGGGCCCCCAGGTGGAGCGCGAGGTGGTCCGCGCGCTGATGTTCCTGCGGCTGAAGACGCTGGCCTCCGGCCGCACCGGCGTCCGCCCGCTGATCGCCCGGACCATGGCCGCCCTGCTCAACGCCGACATCACCCCCGTCGTCCGCGAGTACGGCTCGCTCGGCTGCTCCGGCGACCTGGCACCGCTCTCCCACTGCGCCCTGGTCCTGATGGGCGAGGGCGAGGCCTACGGCCCGGACGGCACCGTACGCCCCGCCACCGAACTCCTCGCCGAGGCCGGCATCACCCCCGTCGAGCTGCACGAGAAGGAGGGCCTGGCCCTCATCAACGGCACCGACGGCATGCTCGGCATGCTGGTGATGGCCTGCGCCGACCTGGCCCGCCTCTACACCACCGCCGACATCACCGCCGCCATGTCCCTGGAGGCGCTGCTCGGCACCGAGAAGGTCCTCGCCCCCGAGCTGCACGCCATCCGCCCGCACCCCGGCCAGACCGCCAGCGCCGCCAATATGCTCGCCGTACTCGCCGGGTCCGGCCTCACCGGCCACCACCAGGACGACGCCCCCCGCGTCCAGGACGCCTACTCGCTCCGCTGCGCCCCGCAGGTCGCCGGCGCCGGCCGCGACACCCTCGCCCACGCCCGGCTGGTCGCCGACCGCGAACTGGCCGCCGCCGTCGACAACCCCGTGGTGCTGCCCGACGGCCGGGTGGAGTCCAACGGCAACTTCCACGGCGCCCCGGTCGGCTACGTGCTGGACTTCCTGGCCATCGCCGCCGCCGACCTCGGCTCCATCGCCGAGCGCCGCACCGACCGGCTGCTGGACAAGAACCGCTCCCACGGGCTGCCGCCGTTCCTCGCCGACGACCCCGGCGTGGACTCCGGGCTGATGATCGCCCAGTACACCCAGGCCGCCCTGGTCAGCGAGAACAAGCGGCTCGCGGTGCCCGCCTCGGTGGACTCCATCCCCTCCTCGGCCATGCAGGAGGACCATGTCTCCATGGGCTGGTCCGCCGCCCGCAAGCTGCGCTCCGCCGTACAGAACCTGAGCCGCGTCCTCGCCGTGGAGCTCACCGCCGCCGCCCGCGCCCTGGAGATCCGCCGCGACTCCTACACCTCCCGCGACACCGACCCGCTGGCCCCCGCCACCGCTGCGGCGCTGGCCGCCGTCCGCGCCGCAGGCGTCGGCGGTGTCGGCCCGGACCGCTTCCTCGCCCCCGACCTGGACGCCGCAGCCGCCCTGGTGGCGAGCGGCGGGCTGATCGAGGCCGTCGAAGCCGTCACCGGACCGCTCTCCTGACTGCTCTCCTGACTCGGCGGCGGCGGCCGGCGCCGGGCCCCGGCTCGGGAAGCTCAGTCCCAGCCGTCCCGGCGCCGCCGCCGCGCCTCCCGCTCCTCGCGCCGTTCCCGCCACTCCCCCAGGGAGGCCGCGATGTTGACGCCCACGATCCCGGTCCACACCACCAGCAGGCCCGGCAGCCCCGACACGCCCGCGCCGACCCCGGAGAGCGGGATGGCGAGGGCCAGCGAGATGATCGGCAGCCGTGGCGCGAACGACCGCTCCGGGCGGCGCGGCGCCCGCCCCGACTCGGTCAGCCGCTCCGCGACCCGGCGCTCCACCCGGGCGTCCAGCTGGGCGTCGATCCGGGCCAGGAACGAGTCGACGATCTCCGCCTCGTACTCCGGCCCCAGTTCCTTGCGGGTCTGCACGGCGGCTTCGAGATCCTTGTGTAGATCGGTGCGGGATGGCTCCATAGCCGCCAGGGTGGACCATCTCCGACGGCCCGTCGACCCCCTTCGGGGGCGATTGGGGGGTGTCTCAGGGAGAACTCCGGGTCCGGCGGAGCCGCATCCCGCCGTCCGGCGGCGCGGCGCGGGCGGCGGTCCGGAAGATGAGAAACGGCTTGCCCCGCTGAATGGCGTCATGCACAGTCAACTGTGGCTGAATCAGAGCCCGCACCGAGGAGACCCATGACCACCGCTGACGAGGCGCTCGGCCCCTCCGCCCGTCTGCTGCGCCTCTTCGAGGGCAACCGGCTCACCCCCACCCAGCGCCGCATCGCCCACGCCCTGGTCCAGCACGCCGCCGAGGCACCGTTCCTCTCCAGCGTGGAGGTCGCCGAACTCGCCGGGGTCAGCCAGCCCTCCGTCACCCGCTTCGCGGTCGCCCTGGGCTACGACGGCTACCCCGGGCTGCGCAAGCAACTGCGCGACCTCGGCCTGGCCGAGCCCGCCCCCGGCGGCTCCACGGCCGCCGAGTCGCCCGGCGACGCGGTCCGCAATGAGCAGCAGCGCGCCGTACTCGCCGAGATCGAGAACCTCCACCACCTTGCCGACCTGCTCGCCGACCCCGAACCGGTCGCCCGCGCCGCCCGGCTGCTCGCCGCCTCCCGCCCGCTCCCGGTGCTCGGCCTGCGCGCCGCCTCCGCCCAGGCCCGGGGCTTCGCCTACTTCGCCGCCAAGGTCCACCCCGACGTACGCCTCTTCGACGAGGGCGGCTCCATGCTCGCCGACCGGATCGAGCAGGTCGCGGCGGCGGGCGCCTCGGTGCTGATGTGCTTTGCGCTGCCCCGCTACCCCCGCGAGCTGATGGACGCCCTCGCGGTCGCCCGCGACTGCGCCCTCACCGTGGTCACCGTCGCCGACAGCGCCTTCGCCCCGGTCGCCCGCATGTCCGACCTGCTCCTCCCCGCCGCCGTCGGCAGCAGCCTGGTCTTCGACACCGCCTGCGCCCCGATGATGCTCGGCCGGGTGCTGCTCCAGGCCATGTGCGACGAACTCCCCGACGCCGAATCCCGCCTGGAGGCCTTCGAACAGACCGCCACCGCCCGCGGCCTCTTCCTCGACTGATCACCTCCGCGCCGAAGCGCTCCTGCCGTCAGCGGACCAGGGCGAGGACTTCGTCGCGCAGCGCGTCCACGGCGGCCTGGTCAGGGGCTTCGACGTTGAGCCGGAGAAGAGGCTCGGTGTTGGAAGGACGGAGGTTGAACCAGCAGCCGTTGCCGAGGTCGACGGTGAGGCCGTCGAGCCGGTCGCAGGTCACTCCGTCGAGACTCCCGTAGGCGTCGGCCACCTCGTCCAGCTTGCCGGGTACGTCGGCAACCTCGGAGTTGATCTCCCCGGAGGCGGCGTAGCGGGAATAGTCGGCGACGAGTTGGGACAGCGGTCGGTCCTGTTCACCGAGGGCGGCGAGGACATGCAGAGCAGTGAGCATGCCGGTGTCCGCCCGCCAGAAGTCGCGGAAGTAGTAGTGGCCCGAGTGCTCGCCGCCGAAGACCGCGTTGTGCTCGGCCATGAGCGCCTTCATGAACGAATGGCCGACGCGGGACCGGATGGGGGTACCGCCGTGCTCGCGGACGATCTCGGCTGCGGCGGCAGAGGTGATGACGTTGTGGACGATCGCCGAACCGGGCGCCTTGGCCAGCTCACGGGCGGCCACCAGACCGACGATCGCCGAGGGGGAGACGGCCTCACCGCGCTCGTCGATGAAGAAGCACCGGTCGGCATCCCCGTCGAAGGCGAGTCCGATGTCGGCGCCGGTCTCACGGACCTTGGCCTGAAGAGCCAGGAGGTTCTTGGGCTCCAGGGGGTTGGCCTCGTGGTTGGGGAAGGTGCCGTCCAGCTCGAAGTACATCGGCACCAGGTCGATGGGCAGGTCGGCGAAGACGGCGGGGACGGTGTGTCCCGCCATGCCGTTGCCGGCGTCCGCGACGACATTGAGGAGCCGGTTGCCGGTGAGGTCGACCAGCGAGTTCAGATGGGCTGCATAGTCCGACAGCAGATCCTGCGGGGCGGTGGTGCCGGGCTCGACCGCCGGCGCGGGGATGTCGTCGGCCTCCAGCCAGGCCCGGATCCGGCCCAGGCCGGTGTCCTCGCCGATGGGAGCAGCCCCGGCCTGGCAGAGCTTGATGCCGTTGTCCTTCGCCGGGTTGTGGCTGGCCGTGATCATCGCCCCGGGGAGGTCCAGCTTGCCGCTGGCGAAATACAGGTAGTCGGTGGAGCCGAGCCCCGCGTCGATGACGTCTGCTCCGGCACGGTTGGCTCCCGCTGCGAACGCCTCGGCGAGTGCGGGCGAGGTGGAGCGCATGTCACGGGCGATGAGGATCCGTGTCGCGCCGGTGAGCCGGATGAACAGCGCACCGGCCTTGGCCGCGAGGTCGGTGTTCAACTGCGCAGGCACTTCTCCGCGGATGTCGTATGCCTTGACCAGGCGGGAGTAGTCGGGCATCTGGTGCCTTCCAGGAGTTCACGGGACATGCAGGGAGAGGTTACCGGTGGTGGCCGCCTCGCCACCGGAGGTCGGCCCGGCGCCGAGGCGGCCACCACCGGTCATGCGGGGGTCGTGCGGGAGCGGGGCAGCGGGAGTGTCGAGAGGAGCCCATGCGGTTCGGAAGCAGGCAGAGCCAGTGCATGGACCGGCAGGTTTGCGACGGACTTCAGAACAGCTGTCAGCGCGTCGTCGGGAACCAGCGCGAACAGGCAACCGCCGTGGCCGGAGCCGGACAGTTTGGCGCCGAGCGCCCCGGCAGAGAGCACCCGCTGGACACAGGTGTCGATCAGATCGGTTGAACAGCGGACCTTGTCCCGCAGCAGCTCTTGACCGGCGTTGAGCAGGCGGCCCACCTCCCAGTGATCCACCGCTTGGCTTGACAGGACGGCGGTGATGGCGTCGACCAGTGCTCCCGCTTCGCGGGAGTAGACGACCATTCCGGGTTCCTGAGCCTGGAAGCGTTCGCGTTTGGAGGCCAGGACCGCCGCAGTGGTACGTCGTTGCAAGGTATCGATGACCACCACCGGGATGCCCAGGGTCGGTGCGATCCGCTCGACAGAGGGAACCGCTCCGGCGTTCACCCGGTTGACGCCGCCGTGCGCGCAGGCCAGGAAGTCCATCCAGCCCGCACCGGAGCTGAGCTCCCCGGCCTCTGCTTGGCGGGCCCGTTCGCAGACCGCCTCAAGGTCCAGGGGGAAGCCGTTGAGGCCGTCCAGGGCCATGACCACCGCCAGAGTGAGGGCGGCGCTGGAGGACAGCCCGGCCCCCGCAGGCAGGTCGCTCGCGGCGGTCAGTACCGTCCCGGCGATCAGATCCCGTTGCCGCAGGGCGACTCGGGCGGCGGCCTGCATGTGATCCAGCGCGTCGCCCGCGTAGCAGCCGTTTGCCGCGAGGGCTGCGGGGATCAGGCGCGTGCGGAACAGCGGTGAGCCGGAGGTCAGCGTCAGCGCGGTGGAACCGTGTGCCCGCCAGGCGGTCACCCGGGTCCGCAGCGGCATGGCGGCGACGACCGAAGAGCCGCCGGTCATCCAGTCCAGTGATTCCCCGGCCAGACACAGGCGGCCGGGCGCCGAGGCGGTCACCGCACGGGAGACGGTGGCCGTACTCATCGGCGGGTCTCCGGGAGGGCCTGCACGCAGGTCTTGCAGGCGGGCGAGCGCGACCAGTCGGAGCGGGCATGGCGCCCACGCCAGTCGGCCATCACCGGGTGGTGCCACAGCTCGGCGAGGGAGTGCTCGGCGACCGTTCCGACGACGTACTCGTGGTGCTGAGCGCCTTCGGGCACCACGTTGCAGCACATCTTCACCTGGCCCCGGTAGTCGACGCTCAGCGAGGTGGCTGTCATCTGGCACGGCGCCGTGCGTGCCGGAGCGACCTGCAACACCGCAGCGGTTCCGCCTCGGTCGTTGTAGGTCTCGATCGAGGGGCGGATGACCTCGACCTTCAGTCCGCCTGCCTGGTCGGTCCACGTCGCGGCCAAGCCCTGGCGAACTTCGGTGAACTTCCAGAGGAGGTCCGGGGTGTCCAGCTTTGTCCTCGCCAGCCACCGACGCAGGGCCTCATAGGTGGGCAGCACAGCCGAGCGGTGCGGATAGCGGGTGATCCGCAGGTACTTCACCCCGTCCTCGCGCATCTGCTCCAGGATGTCGCGGTTGAACAGGTCACCGTTGGTGTAGATCGCAGGCTTGGCGCCGGGGGCGTCCAGGTGGACCTGGGCGATCTCCTCCCGCAGGCGGGGGTTGGCCAGTGGCTCGTTGTAGTTGTGGAAGGCGAAGAACCCCTCGAAGTGGGCTGCCCCGAGTTCTGCGGTGATCTTCGTGAACACCTGCCAGTCCATCAACTGCTGGATCCTGCGGGCGTCTGTGTGACCGTTGGGGCACCAGGAACACGTGCGGTTGCAGTAACGGGAGGTCTCGACCTCGACATACCGGATCCCCGCCAGCGGGCTGCCGTCCGCAGGTTGTGCCGGTGATCCCTGTGAAGGTACGAGAGGCAGTAATGCCTTTGCGGGAAGGGTCGGTTCGGTCACAGCGGTCCTCTCTCAGGAAGTCGGGTTGATCGAGTTGATCGGAGGTGAGGCCGGCGTCGGCGGTTGGCGGAGCCGACCAGCCGCGTGGTTCCGGCTCTTCCGTTCGGATTCACTTCGAATCGGCGACCCGTCCGGGACCGGCTGAGTGATCGCAGACTGCTTCTCTGTTGTCAGGCGGCAGGAGATCTGCTTGCCGACCGGGGTGTGGATGACCTCCCAGCCGGGCGCCAGAAGGTCCACCAACCCGAGGCCGCGACCGGATTCGGCCTGGTCGTCGTCCAGGGACGTTCCGGGACGTCGGGGGAGGGGCTTCGCGTCCGGATCGTGGACCCTCACCGTCACTCCGGACGGCCCGGCATCCACCTCGATGACCAAGGGCACGTGATCCCCGCAGGCCCTGACCGAATTGCCGACCAGTTCAGAGGCGACCAACCGCACGTCCTCGATCGTCTCGGTCTCCACCCCGAGCGTGCGCAGCGTCTTGCCCGCCAGGTCCCGGACGAACCGCAGGTGGAGTGCGGAGGCTGTCATATGGGCGGCGAACCCTCCGGGCCTGCGAACCAAGTAGAGACCAGGTCTGATCGCGGTGGTCTCTCTTGCCGCAACGAGCATGGCTTCCTCCCCTCTGCTGCCCGGCGGTCCCGGGCAGCACGGCTTCGTGTCACGCCAAGCAGCAATATTCTGACTGGCAGTTAGCGAGTTGCCCCCGATGGTGGACCTTTTCCATGTCTGGGCGCAAGGTTTCGACCCGATCTAGTGAATCGAGTCGAGATGCGGGCTCCACTTCCACCCTTGGGGGGTGCCAGACTTCGCATATGCCGAACTCACCCTTGGTTCCGACGATCCGGCGCCGACGCTTGGGCAGCGTCCTCAGGAAGTTGCGGAACGAGGCTGGTATGACGCTTGATGACGCCGCCGCGACGATGAGATGGAAGGCCCCCAAGCTGTCGAAGATCGAGAACGCCACCCAGCAGATCCGCCCGTCCGAGGTCACTGCGCTGCTCAAGGCATACGGCGTCTCTGACCCCGAGGTGTTCGCCGCGATTGAGAACCTCGCCAAGGACGCGGGCAAGAAGGGCTGGTGGCAGACCTACAGCGGTGTCGTGGCACCGGCTTACGCGGACTACATCTCGCTGGAGTCCGACGCCGAGCGGATCTGCGAGTGGTCGCCGTTGGTCATCCCAGGGCTGTTGCAGACCGCCGCTTATGCGCGTGAGACCATCGCTGGCGTGACCCTGTCCCGAACCCCTGACGAGGTTGCAGCTCTGGCCGAGGTGCGGCAGGCCCGTCAGGCAGTGCTGACCCGGGTCGGCCAGCCCCTGGAGTATTGGGCGATCATCCACGAAGCCGCCCTCCACCAGCGGTTTGCTGTCCGGCCGACCACCATGCGCGACCAACTGCGGCGTCTGCTGGATGTGGCCGAGATGCCCAACATCACCATCCAGATCATGCCGCTGGACTCCACCGCACATCCCGGCCTTCTGGGCGGCTTCAGCCTCGTCAGCTTCCCCGGCCCCACCCCGGACGTCGTGCTTCTGGAGAACCTCAGCGGAGCCACCTACGTTGAGGGCGATGGCGCGTCACCCTTCGCGGGCGCGGTCGAGCGCATCCGTGCTACGGCCCTGTCGGTGGAGGACTCACTCGTACGCATCACGGATACGGAAGAAGGCCACCGCAAGTGAACGAAGCCAAGGCGGAGCTGTACTCCCACGACCTCTCCGCCGCCACCTGGCGCAAGTCCTCGGCCAGCGGTGCGGAGAACAACTGCGTTGAGGTCACCGACCTCCCTGGCGGCGGGGTGGCGGTGCGCGACTCCAAGAACCCTGACCGCGAGCCCCTGCGGTTCGACGCTGCGGAATGGACAGCGTTCCGCCAGGGCGTGGTAGCCGGAGAGTTCTGACCAGAGCCGAGAGCGGCTGGCTTCCTCTCGCCCGGGCACGGGGAAGCCAGCCGCTCGTCTTGTTACGGGGACCCTGCACATTCTCATCAAGCAGGGGTAACCTCACGGCCGACGTCGATGCTGCCGATCGGTGTGCGGGAGGCGGTTGTGCGCGGGACGTATGCGCTGGCCAGGGTGACGGTGGTGCGGGCGGCGACCGGGTGGTCGCTGGTCTGGGCCGGGGCGGTGGGAGCGGGGGTCGGGGTGCTGCTGCCCGGGCAGCCGGTGTCCCGGACGACCTCCGCACTGGTGGGGGTGGGGCTCTTCCTCGCCGGGGCGGTGTACGGGGTGGTGCATCGGCGAGGCTGGTGGCGGCAGCAGGCCGCCGCCGCGCAGCGGGCGCCCTTCTCGGTGACGGTGGAGCCGGCCCGGCTGACCCGGCGGCGGTATCTGTTCGGCAAGGGGCTCTGGACGCTGGGCGGCATGGTGCTGCTGGCCGGTACGGGCTTCGCCGCCGGGCCGGCGGCCGGGCTGGCCGCCGCCGGGCTCGGGGTGGGGCTGCTGCTCTCCGTATGGCGCCTCGCCCGCTGGGAACGGGCGCACGAGACGCTGCTCTGGGCCCGTACCGACGCCGGCTGGCTGCTGGGGCGCCGCCGGGGGCCGGGCCGTGGTCCAGCACCGGTCCGGCGGCGGGGGCGGTCCGGCCGGTGGTGCGACCCGGCCGCGCGGCGGTCCGGCGCTGACGGGTCGGCGCTGACGGTCTGGCGCTGCTGGTTTGGCACTGCTGGTTTGGCGCTGACGGCCCGCTGCGATGAGGTCCGGGCGCGGCGGAGGGTGCAGCGGCACCTGCCCGGGTACGGGTGCCGAAGGGGGCCGTACCCGCCGGAGGGACCGCATCCGATGACCGCCAGCACCTCGAAGGCCGCAGCCGCCGTCCTCGCCGATGTGCCGGGGCACCTCCCCGACCTGGAGGACGTCTACCGCGACCTGCACGCCCACCCGGAACTCTCCGGCCGGGAGACCCGCACCGCCGCGCTGGTCGCCGGGCGGCTGCGGCAGTGGGGCTTCACCGTCTACGAGCACCTCGGCGGCACCGGTGTCGCCGGGGTGCTCACCGGCGGTGACGGGCCGAGTGTGCTGCTGCGGGCCGACATGGACGCCCTGCCGGTCCGCGAGGAGACCGGGCTGCCGTACGCCTCCACCGTCACCGACCCGCCGGTGATGCACGCCTGCGGGCATGACGCCCATGTCGCCTGCCTGCTCGGCGCGGCCCGGCTGCTCGCCGCCCGGCCCGACCGGTGGCGCGGCACGCTGACGGTCGCCTTCCAGCCCGCCGAGGAGACCGGCACCGGGGCGCAGGCGATGGTCGACGGCGGCCTCTACGACCGGGTGCCGGTGCCGGACGTGGTGCTCGGCCAGCATGTGCTGCCGATGCCGGCCGGTACGGTGGCGCTCCGCAGCGGGCCGGTGCTGTCGGCCGCCGACAGCCTGCGGATCACCCTGCACGGGCGGGGCGGCCACGGCTCCCGGCCGCAGAGCACCGTCGATCCGGTGGTGCTGGCGGCGATGACCGTGGTCCGGTTGCAGGGCGTGGTCGCCCGGGAGGTGGACCCGGCGGAGACGGCGGTGCTCACCGTCGGCTCGCTCCAGGCGGGCACCCGGGAGAACGTCATCCCGGACCGCGCCGTGCTCGGGCTCAGCCTGCGTACATACAGCGCCGCGACCCGCGCCCGGGTGCTGGCCGCCGTGGAGCGGATCGTGCGCGCCGAGTGCGCCGCCTCGGGTTCCCCGAAGGACCCGGAGTTCGAGTCCCTTGGCTCCTTCCCGCTCACCGTCAACGACTCGGCGGCCACCGCTCGGCTGGAGCCGGCCTTCCGCGACCACTTCGGCGATGCGCTCGTCCCGCTGCCCCCGCAGGCCGCCAGCGAGGACTTCAGCGTCCTGGCCACCTCGGTCGGCGCCCCGGCCGTCTACTGGGGCGTCGGCTGCACCGACCCGGAGACCTGGCACGCCGCCCAGCGGGCCGACCGGATCGACCAGGACATCCCGGTCAACCACTCCCCGCACTTCTCGCCCGTCCCGGGGCCGACCCTGGCCACCGGTACCCAGGCCATGGCGGTGGCCGCCCTCGCCTGGCTCGCCTGAGCCCGGCCGCCCCCGTGGTCGGCGTGGCCGGAGGACATCGAGGCCGGTCCTCGGTCAGGCCGTGCTGCTCAGCCACGGCTCCGCCGGCCCGGTGGGCCGCATCGTGGCGGAGCAGGGTCCGTCCACGCCGGGTGCAGCCGGATTCCCCGGCCGGGGGCGGGGGCGACAGGGTCAGGCGGCGGTGAAGACCAGGGAGGCGTTGTGGCCGCCGAAGCCGAAGGCGTTGCTGAGCGCGGCCCGTGGCCGGGCCGTGCGGGGGCCGCCGCTGACGATGTCCAGCTTGATCCCGGGGTCCGGGTCGGTGAGGTTGGCGGTGGGCGGGACGGTGCCGTCGCGGACGGCGAGCAGCGCCGCCAGGGCGCCGACCGCACCGGCCGCGCCGAAGAGGTGGCCGGTCATCGACTTGGTGGCGGTGACCACCGGGTGGCTGCCCACCGCCTCGGTGATCGAGTGGGCCTCGACCAGGTCGCCCAGCGGGGTGGAGGTGGCGTGCGCATGGATGTGCTGGATGTCCAGCGGGCCGAGCCCGGCGGCGGCCAGGGCCAGCCGCATGGCGCGGACCTGGCCGTCCTGGTGGGCGGCGGTGATGTGGTGGGCGTCGGAGGTGACGCCCGCTCCGGCCAGTACCGCGTGCACCCGGGCCGCGCGGGCGGCGGCGAACTCGGCCCGCTCCAGGACCAGCAGCGCGGCGCCCTCGCCGATCACAAAGCCGTCCCGGCCGGTGTCGAACGGGCGGGACGCCCGCTGCGGCGCGTCATTGCGGGTGGAGTGCGCCTTGGCCTGGGCGAACCCGGCGATCGGCAGCGGGTGGATGCATGCCTCCGCCCCGCCCGCCACGACCACGTCGGCGCGGCCGAGCCGGATCAGGTCCAGGCCCATGGCGATGGCCTCGGCGCCGGAGGCGCAGGCGCTCACGGGGGTGTGCGCACCGCCCCGCGCGCCGAGTTCGATGGAGACCCAGGCGGCGGGGCCGTTGGCCATCAGCATGGGCACGGTGTGCGGGGAGACCCGGCGTACGCCGGAGGACTCCAGGATGTCGTCCTGGGCCAGCAGGCTCAGCGCGCCGCCGGTGCCGGTGCCGACCACCACGGCCAGCCGCTCCGGCTCCACCTCCGGCCGCCCCGCGTCGGCCCATGCCTCGCGGGCGGCGACCAGGGCGATCTGCTCGCAGCGGTCCATCCGGCGGGCCTGCACCCGGTCCAGTACCGCGCTCGGCTCCACCCGCAGCCGGGCAGCGATCCGGACCGGCAGCTCCCGGGCCCACTCCTCCTCGATCGCGGTGACCCCGGACTCCCCGGCCAGCAGGGCGGACCAGGTCGAGGCCACATCGCCGCCCAGGGGGGTCGTGGCCCCGAGACCGGTCACCACCACATCCGCTGCCATCCCGACTCCTTTGTGTCAGTCCTACAACTGATCTCACGGTGTCAGATCAAGGTGCCCTTTTCATTCGGGGTATCCGACGGACTTCCCCGGTGCAGCTTTGTGCGAGTCCTCCTATGGGGCTCGGGTGTCGGCGGATGCTCTGGCCGGGGCTCCGGTGTTTGGATATATTCACCTTGCATACAGCTGAATGACTCCATCCATCACGACCAGGGAGGCCGAGGCGCATGACGCAGCAGCAGAGCGGTCCGCGCGAGGTCAGGGCGGCGCGCGGCACCGCGCTCAGCACGCAGGGCTGGCAGCAGGAGGCCGCGCTGCGGATGCTCATGAACAACCTCGACCCCGAGGTGGCCGAGCACCCGGACAAGCTGGTCGTCTACGGCGGCACCGGCAAGGCGGCCCGCGACTGGCGCTCGTACGACGCCATCGTGCGCACCCTGCAGACCCTCAGGCAGGACGAGACCCTGCTGGTGCAGTCCGGCCGCCCGGTCGGTGTGATGCAGACCCACGAGTGGGCGCCCAGGGTGCTGATCGCCAACTCCAACCTGGTCGGCGACTGGGCCAACTGGGAGGAGTTCCGGCGGCTGGAGCAGCTGGGCCTCACCATGTACGGGCAGATGACCGCCGGGTCGTGGATCTACATCGGCACCCAGGGCATCCTCCAGGGCACCTATGAGACCTTCGCCGCCGTCGCCGAGAAGCGGTTCGGCGGCACCCTCGCCGGCACGGTCACCCTCACCGCCGGCCTCGGCGGCATGGGCGGCGCCCAGCCGCTCGCCGTCACCATGAACGGCGGCGTCGCGATCTGTATCGACTGCGACCCCAGCCGCATCGCCCGCCGCATCGAGCACCGCTACCTGGACGTGGAGGCGACCAGCCTCAAGCACGCCCTGGAACTGGCCGTGGACGCCCGCGACCAGCGGCGACCGCTCTCCATCGGCCTGCTCGGCAACGCCGCCGACCTGGTCCCGCAGCTGCTGGCGATGGACGCCCCCATCGACATCGTCACCGACCAGACCAGCGCCCACGACCCGCTGGCCTATCTGCCCACCGGCGTGGACTTCGCCGACATGGCCGCGTACGCGGCGGCCAAGCCCGCCGAGTTCACCCAGCGGGCCCGGGAGTCGATGGCCAGGCACGTCGAGGCCATGGTCGGCTTCCAGGACAAGGGCGCCGAGGTCTTCGACTACGGCAACTCCATCCGGGGCGAGGCCCGACTCGCCGGATACGGCCGCGCCTTCGACTTCCCCGGCTTCGTCCCCGCCTACATCCGGCCGCTCTTCTGCGAGGGCAAGGGCCCGTTCCGCTGGGCCGCGCTCTCCGGCGACCCCGCCGACATCGCCAAGACCGACAGGGCCGTCCTGGACCTCTTCCCGGAGAACGAGTCGCTGGCCCGCTGGATCCGGCTGGCCGGGGAGCGGGTCCACTTCCAGGGCCTGCCCGCCCGGATCTGCTGGCTCGGCTACGGCGAGCGCGACCGGGCAGGCGAGCGGTTCAACGACATGGTGGCGAGCGGCGAGCTCTCCGCGCCCATCGTCATCGGCCGCGACCACCTGGACTGCGGCTCCGTCGCCTCCCCCTACCGGGAGACCGAGGCCATGCTGGACGGCTCCGACGCCATCGCCGACTGGCCGCTGCTCAACGCCATGGTCAATGTGGCCTCCGGCGCCTCCTGGGTGTCGATCCACCACGGCGGCGGCGTCGGCATCGGCCGCTCGCTGCACGCCGGGCAGGTCACCGTCGCCGACGGCACCCCGCTGGCCGGGGAGAAGATCCGCCGCGTCCTCACCAACGACCCGGGCATGGGCGTCATCCGCCATGTCGACGCCGGTTACGACCGCGCCGCCGAGGTCGCCGACGAGCGCGGGGTGCGCATCCCCATGCGCGAGGGCGGGGAGAGCTGAGTGCCGTCCGTCGAAGAGCGGCTCGGGGACGGCGGTGACGGCTACCGGCGGATGTGGCGCGAGCTGCTGCCCGTCGGCCGGTACGGCGCCACCGGCGGCTACCGCCGCCACGCCTGGAACAGCGCCGACGCCGAGTGCCGCGCCTGGTTCGCGGAGCAGGCCCGCTCCCGGGGCCTGGCCTGCGAGGTGGACCGCAACGGCAACCAGTGGGCCTGGTGGGGCGACCCCGAGGCCGGGGACGCCGTGGTCACCGGCTCCCACCTGGACTCGGTGCCCGACGGCGGCGCCTACGACGGCCCGCTGGGCGTGGTCTCCTCCTTCGCCGCCGTGGACGCCCTGCGGGAGCGCGGCGCCCGCCCGGTGAAGCCGCTCGCCGTGGTCAACTTCGGCGACGAGGAGGGCGCCCGGTTCGGCGTCGCCTGCGTCGGCTCCCGGCTGACCGCCGGCGTACTGGCACCCGACCAGGCCCGCGCGCTCACCGACGCCGACGGGGTACGGCTCGGCGACGCCATGGAACGCGCCGGCCATGACCCGCACGCCCTCGGCCATGACGCCGACCGGCTGGCCCGGATCGGCGCCTTCGTCGAACTCCATGTCGAGCAGGGCCGCGCCCTCGGCGGCGAACCGGTCGGCGTCGCCTCCGCGATCTGGCCGCACGGCCGCTGGCGGTTCGACTTCCACGGCGAGGCCAACCACGCCGGCACCACCCGGCTGGCCGACCGCCGCGACCCCATGCTGACCTACGCCGCCACCGTGCTCGCCGCCCGCGAACAGGCCCGGCTGCACGGCTCGCTGGCCACCTTCGGCAGGGTCGCCGTGGAGCCCAACGGCACCAACGCCATCGCCTCCCTGGTCCGAGGCTGGCTGGACTCCCGCGCCGCCGACGAACCCACCCTCGGGGCCACCGTGGCCGAGATCCGCCGCGCCGCCGAGGAGCACGCCGCCCGCGACGGGGTACGGGTCGCGGTGGCCCGGGAGTCGTACACGCCCGTGGTCGACTTCGACGGCCCGCTGCGCGACCGCCTCGCCGAGGTGATCGGCGCGACCACCGGCCGCCGGGTGCCCGTACTGCCCACCGGCGCCGGACACGACGCGGGCATCCTCTCCGCCGCCGTGCCCACCGCCATGCTCTTCGTACGGAACCCCACCGGCGTCTCGCACTCCCCCCACGAGGCCGCCGAGGAGTCCGACTGCCTCGCCGGGGCAGCCGCCCTGGCCGACGTCCTGGAGGAGCTGGCGTGCCGGTGACCACCGCCTACTGGGCCGAGTACGCCTGGCTGCGCCGACCGGGCGGGCCCGCACCCGCCGTCGAACGGCAGGTGCTGCTGCGGGTCGGCGGTGACGGCCGGATCACCGCCGTCACCCCCGACAGCGGCCCCTGCCCGGCCGACGCCGTCCGCCTCGGCGGGCTGCTGCTGCCCGGCCTGGCCAACGCCCACTCGCACGCCTTCCACCGCGCGCTGCGCGCCACCGGCCAGGGCGGCGGCACCACCGGCCAAGGCGGCGGCAGCGGATCAGCCCCCGGCACGGGCTCCTTCTGGACCTGGCGGGACGTCATGTACGACTACGCCGCCAAGCTCGACCCGGACCTCTACCTGGCCCTGGCCACCGCCGTCTACGGCGAGATGGCCCTCGCCGGGATCACCTGCGTCGGCGAGTTCCACTATGTCCACCACAACCCGGACGGCACCCCCTACACCGACCCCAACGCCATGGGCGAGGCGCTGATCGAGGCCGCCGCCCGGGCCGGCATCCGGATCACCCTGCTGGACACCTGCTACCTCTCCGCCGGGTTCGGCACCGCCCCCGAACCCCACCAGCGCCGCTTCAGCGACGGCGACGCCGACACCTGGGCGGCCCGCGCCGCCCTGTTGGGGGACCGCCCGCACGCCCGGATCGGCGCCGCCGTCCACTCCGTCCGCGCCGTCCCCGCCGACCAGCTGGCCACCGTCGCCGCCTGGGCCGAGCAGCGCCGTACCCCGCTGCATGTCCACCTCTCCGAGCAGACCGCCGAGAACGACGCCTGCCAGGCCGCCCACGGGGTCACCCCCACCCGGCTGCTCGCCGACCACGGCGTGCTCGGACCGCGTACCAGCGCCGTGCACGCCACCCACCTCGACCCCGAGGACATCCGGCTGATCGGCCGCTCCGCCACCGCCGTCTGCATGTGCCCCACCACCGAACGCGACCTCGCCGACGGCATCGGCCCGGCCCGCCGACTGGCCGCCGAGGGCAGCCGCATCACCCTGGGCAGCGATAGCCACGCCGTGATCGACCCCTTCGAGGAGGCCCGCGCCCTGGAGCTGGACGAGCGGCTGCGCACCCGCCGACGCGGCCACTGGACCGCCGCCGTGCTGCTCCGCGCGGCCACCGAGGACGGCCATGCCTCCCTCGGCTGGGACACCGCCGGACGGCTGGAGCCCGGCGCGCTCGCCGACTTCACCGCCGTCGCCCTGGACACGGTCCGCACCGCAGGACCCGAACCCCGCCTCGGCGCCGAGACCGCCGTCTACGCCGCGACCGCCGCCGACGTCCGCCAAGTGGTGGTCGGCGGGCGGCATATCGTCCGCGACGGCGTCCACCAGCTGATCCCCGACGTCCCCGAGGCGCTGCGGACGTCCATCGCCGCCCTGCGCGACTGAGAGCGAGCCATGACCACCACCCTGATCACCGGCATCTCCAGCCTGGTCACCAATGACGAGGCGCAGGGCAGCGGCCCGCTCGGGCTGCTCGCCGAAGCGGCCGTCGTCCTGGACGGCGACCGGATCGCCTGGGTCGGCCCCGCCTCGCGGGCCCCCGCCGCCGACACCGCCCACGACGCGGGCGGCCGGGCGGCGCTGCCCGGCTTTGTGGACTCCCACGCCCATCTGGTCTTCGCCGGCGACCGCACCGCCGAGTTCAACGCCCGGATGTCAGGACAGCCGTACCGCGCGGGCGGCATCCGCACCACCGTGGCCGCCACCCGCGCCGCCACCGACGCCGCCCTGGACGCCAACGTCGCCCGGCTGGTCCGCGAGGCCCTGCTCCAGGGCACCACCGTGCTGGAGTGCAAGTCCGGCTACGGCCTCACCGTCGAGGACGAGGCCCGCGCCCTGCGGATCGCGGCCCGGCACACCCCCGAGACCACCTACCTCGGCGCCCATGTGGTCGCCCCCGAGTACGCCGACGACCCGGCCGGCTATGTGGACCTGGTCACCGGCCCCATGCTGGACGCCTGCGCCCCGCACGCCCGCTGGGTGGACGCCTTCTGCGAGCGCGGCGCCTTCGACGCCGACCAGGCGCGCGCCGTGCTCACCGCCGGAGCCGCCCGCGGCCTCACCCCCAGGCTGCACGCCAACCAGCTGGGCCACGGCCCCGGCGTGCGGCTCGCCGTGGAGCTGGGCGCCGCCTCCGCCGACCACTGCACCCACCTGGACGACGCCGACGTGGCCGCCCTGGCCTCCTCCGCCACGGTCGCGACCCTGCTGCCCGGCGCCGAGTTCTCCACCCGCGCCGCCTACCCGGACGCCCGGCGGCTGCTGGACGCCGGTGCGACCGTCGCCCTCTCCACCGACTGCAACCCGGGGTCGAGCTTCACCACCTCGATGCCGTTCTGCATCGCCGTCGCGGTCCGCGAGATGGGCATGACCCCGGACGAGGCCGTGCACGCCGCCACCGCCGGCGGCGCCCGCGCGCTGCGCCGTACCGATGTCGGGCGGATCGCCCCCGGTGCCCGCGCCGACCTGGTGCTGCTGGACGCGCCCTCGCACGTCCACCTCGCCTACCGGCCCGGGGTGCCGCTGGTGTCCGCCGTCTGGCGCGGCGGTGTGCGCGAGGTCTGACCGGTCGCCTCGGGCGGGCGGGGTCACTCCTCCACGAGCAGCCCGGCCCGCAGCCGGGTCAGCGTCCGGGACAGCAGCCGCGAGACATGCATCTGGGATATGCCCAGCTCGGCGCCGATCTCCGACTGGGTCATATTGCCGACGAAGCGCAGCGAGAGGATCTTCCGGTCGCGCTCCGGCAGCTCGGCGATCAGCGGCTTGAGGGACTCCCGGTACTCGATGCCCTCCATGCCGTGGTCCTCGTAGCCGATCCGGTCGGCCAGCGCGCCCTCGGTCTCGTCCTCCTCGGGCTGGGCGTCCAGCGAGCTGGCGGTGTAGGCGTTGCTCACCGCCATGCCCTCGATGACCTCGTCCTCGGGGATGTCCAGCTTGCGGGCCAGCTCGGCGACGGTGGGGGCGCGGTCCAGCTGCTGGGCCAGCTCGTCGGTGGCCTTGGCGAGGTCCAGCCGCAGCTCCTGGAGGCGGCGCGGCACCCGCACCGCCCAGCTGGTGTCGCGGAAGAACCGCTTGATCTCGCCGATGATGGTGGGCATCGCGAAGGTCGGGAACTCCACGCCCCGGTCCATCTCGAACCGGTCGATCGCCTTGATCAGGCCGATCGTGCCGACCTGGACGATGTCCTCCATCGGCTCGCTGCGGGAGCGGAACCGGGAGGCCGCGAACTTCACCAGCGCCAGGTTGAGCTCAATGAGGGTGTTCCGCACATAGGCGTGCTCCGCCGTGCCCTCCTCCAGGGTCTCCAGCCGGCGGAAGAGGACCTTGGAGAGCGCTCGGGCATCCAGCGGGCCGACCTGGTCCGTGGGCGGGATCTCCGGTAGGTCCTCCAGCGATGCCGGGCGGCGGCCCGGCGCTTCCAGGACCTCAGCGGTCGCCTCCAGCCGCTCCAGGACTGCGGTACGCGCCGTCTCCGACGACGCGTCGATCTGCCGCGTGGCGTCGAGCTGGGCTGCCATGAGTGATGCTCCTCCCTCGGGTGGGATGCGCATGGTTGGCTGCCATGCCACCTCCGTGTACGGACACCTCTCATTCCTGCCTACCCCGACTCTCTGCAAGGATGCAAGCCGAGTTCATCGCCCGGGGAGATGGGGGATGATGGCGCCGGGAGGTCATTGATGGACCGTGGATCAGCCGGTATGTCCGGTTCGCAAGGTCCGGGAGGCGATGCTGTGGGCCTGACGTCGGGAGATGCGGCCGGCGCGGCCGGCGAGCGGCTCAGCGTGGCGGTGCGCTCCGTCGGCGGCAGTGTGGTCGTCGCCCCGGCGGGGGAGCTGGACCACGACACCGCCGCTCTGCTCCGGGAGCCGCTGGAGAGCGCTCTCGACCGGGGGGTAGACCGGCTGGTGGTCGACTGCTCGGAGCTGCTGTTCTGCGACTCGACCGGTCTCAATGTGCTGCTGGCGGCCCGGCTGCGGGCCCAGCAGACGGGCGGTGCCGTCCATCTGGCGGCCATGCGCCCGGCCGTGGCGCGAGTGTTCGAGATCACAGGGGCCGAGACGGTCTTCCAGGTGCATGGCTCCCTCGACGAGGCGCTGGCGGATCGGTAGATGTGCATCCGTCGGCAAAGTGCGGGCAGGAGTGCCAGCAGAACCCGACCGGTGGGGGTCGGGCGGGCGTGTGCGGCATCAGTGGCGGGCACGGTCGCACGGCCGCCCGCACGGTGCGGGACGCATGGGAACGGAGGGGCGGCATGAGCACCATCCGGCCTCGGGTGCCGGAGGATCCCCGCACCCCCGGCGACCGTGGCAGGCGGGTGGTCCTGCCACCGGGCGGGCAGGTGCGGCGGCTGGCCCTGGCCGGGACCAGGGGCGTGGTCGCCCGGAGCCGCGACTTCACCCGGGGGGCGCTGGAGGACTGGCGGTGGCTGCCCGCCGAGGACGACGAGGAGCTGGCGGTCGCCGAGGATGTGCTGCTGGTGGTCTCGGAACTGGTGACCAATGCCTGCCTGCACGCCGGCGGCCCGCAGGAGCTGCTGCTGCACTGCACCGACGACACCCTGCGGATCGAGGTGGCCGACGCCAACCCGGTCCCCCCCGAGCCCCGCAAACCCCATGAGCGCGGCAAGCCCGGCGGCCATGGCCTGCACATCGTGGGCCGGCTGAGCCGCGACTGGGGGGTGGCGGGCCGCCCGCCCGCCGACCGCGACGGCTCCGCCGGGCACGGCAAGACCGTCTGGGTGGAGCTGGACGCCCCCTGGGCCCGCTCCTGAGGCAGCTGGCTGCGGCAGGGGCCGGTACGGACGCCCGTACCGGCCCCTGCCGTGCCCCGCCTCAGTCGCACGCAGCCTCAGTACACGCAGCCTCAGTAGACGCCGTCCTAGTGCACGCCGTCCATCAGCCCGGCCACCCGGCGCCGGTAGAGCGCCACCGCCACCCCGGCCAGCAGCGCCAGCCCGCCCTGGAAGGCGAAGTACGACCGGCTCTCGATGTCGGCACCGGCCAGCTGCACCAGCGCGGTGACGCAGTCACCGGCGGTGACGGCGAGGAACCAGACGCCCATCATCTGGCTGGCGTACTTGCGCGGCGCCAGCTTGGTGGTCACCGAGAGGCCCACCGGGGAGAGGCAGAGTTCGCCGACCGTCTGGATCAGATAGACCACGGCCAGCCAGAGCGGGCTCACCCTGGTGCCGTCCGAGGCGGCCGCCTGCGCCAGCATCATCACCAGGAACGAGGCCCCGATCAGCAGCAGGCCGTAGGAGAACTTCACCGTGGTGCCGGGCTCCTTCGCCCGGCGGGCCAGCGCCACCCAGAGCCAGGCGAAGAGCGGCGCCAGCGCCATGATCAGCAGCGGGTTGAGCGACTGGAACCAGCTGGCCGGGAAGCCGAGGCCGAAGACCGTCGACGAGGTGTTGTTCTCGGCGAAGAGGTTGAGCGTGGAGCCCGACTGGTCGTAGATCATCCAGAAGGCCGCCGCCGCCAGGAAGAACCAGATGTAGCCGGTCATCCTGGACTGCTCGGCCGCGCTCAGGTCCCGGTCCCGCTTGATGCGCAGCAGGTAGTACGCCGGGATCGCCAGACCGGCCACGGTCAGCGGCCACATCGCCCAGGCGAGGGTGAAGCGGCCGGACAGCGCCACCACCCCGTAGAAGACCACCGCGAGCAGCGCCCAGAAGCCGGCCTTGCGCAGCAGCACGGTCCGCTCCGGGGCGGTCAGCGGCGCGGGCACCACGCTGCTGCGCGCGCTCAGATGGCGGCTGCCCAGCAGGTACTGGGTCAGGCCGAGCGCCATGCCGACCCCGGCCATCGCGAAGCCCAGGTGCCAGTCGACCTTCTCGCCGACCGTGCCGATGGCCAGCGGCGCCACAAAGGCGCCCAGGTTGATGCCCATGTAGAAGATCGTGAAGCCGCCGTCGCGGCGCGGGTCCTCCGGGCCGTCGTAGAGGTGGCCGACCATGGTCGAGATATTGGACTTCAGCAGCCCGGAACCGGCGGCGATCAGGACCAGGCCCGCGAAGAACGACGCGGTCGCCGGTACCGCCAGCAGGAAGTGGCCCGTCATGATGACCGCCCCGGCGATGGCCACCGCGCGACGCGCCCCCCAGAGCCGGTCGGCGGCCCAGCCGCCGGGCAGCGCCAGCAGATAGACCATGGCGTTGTAGACGCTGTAGACGGCGGTCGCGGTGGCCAGGTCGAAGCCCAGCCCGCCCTTGGCGGTCGGCGCCACCAGGTAGAGCACCAGCAGGGCCCGCATGCCGTAGAAGCTGAAACGCTCCCACAGCTCCGTCATGAACAGGGTGGCCAGGCCGCGCGGATGGCCCAGGAAGGTCGTGCTGCGGCCCGGGACCGGCGGAGTGGCCGGTTGCGTCTGGATGGACGCCATAGGTGAAGTCGTTCCTTGGGTGGCTGCGCCGGGCACGCGGGTGCCGCAGTACATGACATCGGGGACATCCCCACTGTACGGCGCCTTATCGGGCGATAACGGACGTAAACCCTGTGTCTCGCTTCACAGCAGCCCCGCAGCGGCGGGCACCTGCCGACACTCCTGAGCGGCGACCCTCCCTCGGACTACGATCGCTCCATGACCCGAGTTCTGCTCGCCGAGGACGACACCGCCATCTCGGAGCCGCTGGCCCGAGCGCTCCGCCGTGAGGGCTACGAGGTACTGGTGCGTGAGGACGGCCCGTCCGCGCTGGAGACCGGGCTCGAAGAGGACGTCGACCTCCTCGTGCTCGACCTCGGCCTGCCCGAGATGGACGGCCTGGAGGTGTGCCGCCGGCTGCGCGCCGACGGCAAGGGCTTCCCCGTACTCGTCCTCACCGCCCGCGCCGACGAGGTGGACACCGTCGTCGGCCTCGACGCCGGCGCCGACGACTACGTCACCAAGCCCTTCCGGCTGGCCGAGCTGCTGGCCCGGGTCCGCGCCCTGCTGCGGCGCGGCACCGTGGACCTCACCACCGGCGCCCATGGTGTGAAGATCGACGTGGAGTCGCACCGCGCCTGGCTGGGCGAGGAGGAACTCCAGCTCTCCGCCAAGGAGTTCGAGCTGCTGCGGGTCCTGGTGCGCGACGCCGGCCGGGTGGTCACCCGCGAGCAGATCATGCGGCAGGTCTGGGACACCACCTGGTGGACCTCCACCAAGACCCTGGACATGCACATCTCCTGGCTGCGCAAGAAGCTCGGCGACGACGCGGGCAACCCCCGCTACATCACCACCGTGCGAGGCGTGGGCTTCCGCTTCGAGAAGGGCTGACCGGCAGCGTGAAGCGCCGGATGATCAACTCCCTGCTGGGCGTCGTCCTGGTGATGGTGGTGGTGTTCTGCGTCCCGCTGGCGCTCTTCGAGAAGCGCACCATCGAGAGCGCGGCCCAGGACCAGGCCGGCGCCGAGGCGGTACGGCTGCTCGGCATCGTCGAGAACCGCATCGCCGCCGGTGAGCCCGTCAACGGCTCGGTGCTCCGGGGCCAGGTCACCGACGGCCTGTACGCCGAGGTGCGCCTCCCCGGCCGGGAGGTCATCCGGATCGGCACCCCGCCCACCGGCGGCAGCCCGCTGCGGGCCGTCGAGACCGGCGGCCGGGGCGAGAGCGTGTTGGTCGACCACTCCCGGCAGGACGTCGACCATGAGATCGGCACCATGCTGCTGATGCTGGGCGTGGTGGCCCTGCTCGCCGTCCAGGCGGCGGTGGCGCTCGCCGTCTGGCAGGCCAACCGGCTCGCCCGCCCGCTCAACGACCTCGCCGAGACCGCCGAGCGGCTGGGCTCCGGCGACCCCCGCCCCCGCGACCGCCGCTACGGCGCCCCCGAACTCGACCGGGTCGCCGAGGTGCTGGACTCCAGCGCCGAGCGGATCGCCCGGATGCTCACCGCCGAACGCCGCCTCGCCGCCGACGCCTCCCACCAGCTGCGCACCCCGCTCACCGCGCTCTCCATGCGGCTGGAGGAGATCATCGCCACCGAGGACCCGGAGACCGTCAAGGAGGAGGCGGCCATCGCCCTGGGGCAGGTGGAGCGGCTCACCGACGTGGTGCAGCGGCTGCTCACCAACCAGCGCGACCCGCGCACCGGCTCGGCTGTGATCTTCGACCTGGACGAGGTGGTCAAGCAGCAGGCCGAGGAGTGGCGCCCGGCCCTGCGCGGCGCCGGACGGCACCTGGTGATCGAGGGGCTGCACGGCCTGGAGGCGGTGGGCACGCCCGGCGCGGTCGCCCAGGTGCTGGCCACCCTGATCGAGAACTCGCTGATGCACGGGGACGGCACCGTGGTGGTCTCCACCCGGATCAGGGGCTCCTCGGCGGTGGTCGAGGTGGAGGACCAGGGCCCCGGCGTGCCGCCGGAGCTGGGCGCCCGGGTCTTCGAGCGCACGGTCAGCGGCCGCAACTCCACCGGGATCGGCCTGGCCGTCGCCCGCGACCTCGCGGAGGCGGACGGCGGCCGGCTGGAACTGCTGTCACAGCGACCGCCGGTCTTCGCGCTCTTCCTCGGCCGGCCGGTCGAGGAGCGATAGAAGGTGCCTCGGCCGGCCGGTCGAGGAGCGATAGGAGGTGCCTCGGCCGGCCGGTCGAGGAGCGATAGAAGGTGCCTCGGCCGGCCGGTCGAGGAGCGGTAGCGGCTCCGCTCAGCTCTTCTCCGCCAGCGCCATCTCCGGCTGTCCTATCGCATCGCGCGACTGCTGCCCCGCCATCTCCGGCATCGCCTTGAAGACCCAGGTGCGGAACGAGACAAAGCGGAAGAGCGTCCCCAGGCCCAGACCGATCACGTTCTTGGCGAGGTTGTCGGCCAGCCCGGACTCGAAGCCCAGGGTGTAGTGGGAGATCCACAGGGTGCCGTTCTCGATCACCATGCCGACGCCGCTGAAGATCAGGAAGAGGGTGATCTCCCGGGACCGGGTGGCCGCGTCGCGGTCCCGGTACACCCAGAACCGGTAGCCGATGTAGTTGATGCCGATCGCCACCAGCGTCGAGAGCACCCCTGACCGCACCGGGGCCCAGTGGAACCCGTGGCGGCACAGGTTGAACACGGCGAAGTTCACCACGACGCCGAACACGCCGACCGTGCCGAACTTCATGACCTCGTGCATAAGGCCGCGCAGGCGGGCGCGCAGGTCGCGCCGCGCGGGAGTCGCAGTCGTCATACCGGAACCGTCTCCAGTGGGGTCGTCGATGACGTCATGGTATCCGCGTGCCCCCATCTCCGGGGCTCCACCCGGATCGCGGACGAACCGATGACAAGCGGGGGACCGCCGCATCCCCCCGCCCACCGGCGCGGATATCCTGGAGGGGTGACTTTCCCGGTAGTCGGCATGATCGGTGGCGGCCAGCTCGCCAGAATGGCCCACCAGGCGGGTATCCCGCTGGGCCTCAGGTTCAAACTCCTCGCGGACACCCCGCAGGACTCCGCGTCCCAGGTGGTGGGCGACGTCGTCGTCGGCGACTACCGCGATCTGGAGACGCTGCGGGACTTCGCCCGAGGCTGCGACGTGGTCACCTTCGACCATGAGCACGTCCCCACCGAGCATCTGCGCGCCCTCCAGGCCGAGGGCATCGCCGTCCGGCCCGGCCCCGACGCCCTGGTGAACGCCCAGGACAAGGGCGTGATGCGGTCGACCCTGGACTCCATCGGGGTGCCCTGCCCCCGCCACCGCCTGGTCGCCGACCCCGCCGACGTGGCCGCCTTCGCCGCCGAGGGCGCGGGATTCCCGGTCGTCCTGAAGACCGTGCGCGGCGGCTACGACGGCAAGGGCGTCTGGGTGGTCTCCTCCGCCGAGGAGGCCGCCGAGCCGTTCCGCGCCGGGGTGGCGGTGCTGGCCGAGGAGAAGGTCGACTTCGTCCGCGAACTGGCCGCCAATGTGGTCCGCTCGCCCAGCGGCCAGGCCGTCGCCTACCCGGTGGTGGAGTCCGTCCAGCAGCACGGCGTCTGCCATGAGGTGACCGCACCCGCCCCCGACCTGCCCGGTGACCTCGCCGCCGAGGCCCAGGCCCTCGCCCTGCGCATCGCGGGCGAGCTGGACATCACCGGCCACCTCGCCGTGGAGCTCTTCCAGACCCGCGACGGCCGCATCCTGGTCAATGAGCTGGCCATGCGCCCGCACAACTCCGGCCACTGGTCCATCGACGGCGCCGTCACCTCGCAGTTCGAGAACCACCTGCGGGCCGTGCTCGACCTCCCGCTGGGCGACCCCCGCCCGCGCGCCCGGTGGACCGTGATGGTCAATGTCCTCGGCGGCGACTACCCGGACATGTACGGCGCCTTCCTGCACTGCATGGCCCGGGACCCCGGCCTGCGCATCCACATGTACGGCAAGGACGTGAAGCCCGGCCGTAAGGTGGGCCACGTCACCGTCTTCGGCGACGACCTGGACGAGGTGCGCGAGCGCGCCCGCCACGCCGCCGGCTATCTGCGCGGAACCATCACCGAGTGACCATCACCGAGTGACCGACCCCGAGTGACCGGCCCCGAGTGACCGACCCCGAGTGAACGACAGCGAGTGGACCACAGTGAGAGGCACCGAATGAGCGACCAGCCCGTCGTCGGCATCGTCATGGGATCGGACTCCGACTGGCCGGTGATGGAGGCCGCCGCCAAGGCCCTCGACGAGTTCGAGGTCCCCTACGAGGTCGACGTGGTCTCCGCCCACCGCATGCCGCGCGAGATGGTCGCCTACGGCGAGAACGCCCACCGGCGCGGCCTCAAGGCCATCATCGCCGGGGCCGGCGGCGCCGCCCACCTGCCCGGCATGCTCGCCTCGGTCACCCCGCTGCCGGTCATCGGCGTGCCCGTGCCGCTGAAGTACCTCGACGGCATGGACAGCCTGCTCTCCATCGTCCAGATGCCGGCCGGGGTGCCGGTGGCCACCGTCTCCGTCGCCGGGGCCCGCAACGCCGGGCTGCTCGCCGTCCGGATGCTCGCCGCCTTCGACACCGAGCTGGCCGAGCGGATGACCGACTTCCAGGCGGAGCTGAACAGCCAGGCCACCGAGAAGGGCAAGAAGCTGCGCGCCAAGGTCGCCGGCTCGTCCTCCTTCGGCTTCGCGGGCTGACCGCCGTGGCGTACCAGGCCCCGACGCCCGAGCTGCTGGCCCGCGCCCGTGCCGTGCTCGCCGACGCCCCGGTGGTCGACGGCCACAACGACCTGCCGTGGGCGCTGCGCGAGCAGGTCCGCTACGACCTGGACGCCTGCGACATCGCCGAGGACCAGAGCCACCGGCTGCACACCGACCTGGCCCGGCTGCGGGCCGGCGGGGTGGGCGCCCAGTTCTGGTCGGTGTACGTACGCAGCGACCTCGCCGGGGAGCACGCGGTCAGCGCCACCCTGGAGCAGATCGACGTGGTGCACCGGCTGGTCGACCGCCACCCCGGCGACCTGCGGCTCGCACTCACCGCCGACGACATGGAGACCGCCCGCGCCGAAGGCCGGATCGCCTCCCTGATGGGCGCCGAGGGCGGCCACAGCATCGACTGCTCGCTGGCCACCCTGCGCGCCCTGTACGCCCTCGGCGTGCGGTATATGACGCTCACTCACAACGACAATGTGCCGTGGGCCGACTCCGCCACCGACACCCCCGCCGCCGGCGGCCTCACCGCCTTCGGCGAGGAGGTCGTCCGGGAGATGAACCGGCTCGGCATGCTGGTCGACCTCTCCCATGTCTCCGCCGACACCATGCGGCATGCGCTGCGGGTCAGCCGGGCCCCGGTGGTCTTCTCGCACTCCTCGTCCCGGGGCGTCTGCGACCACCCGCGCAACATCCCCGACGACGTGCTGGCGCAGCTGCCCGCCAACGGCGGCCTCGCCATGGTGACCTTCGTACCGAAGTTCATCCTGCCCGAGGCCATCGCCTGGACGCAGCGCGCCGACGCCAACATGGCCGAGCACGGCTTCCACCCGCTGGACACCACCCCGGCCGCGATGGAGTGCCAGCGCGCCTTCGAGGCGGCCGACCCGCGTCCCGTCGCCACCCCCGCCACGGTCGCCGACCACCTGGACCGGATGCGCGAGATCGCCGGGGTCGACCACATCGGCATCGGCGGCGACTACGACGGCACCGCCTTCACCCCGGTCGGCCTGGAGGATGTCTCCGGCTACCCCAACCTGCTGGCCGAACTGCTGCGGCGCGGCTGGTCCGAGGCCGACCTGTCCAAGCTGACCTGGCAGAACGCGGTCCGGGTGCTCCGCGCCGCCGAGGAGGCCGCCCGGGCCGAGCAGGCGCTGCGCGGCCCGTCCATCGCCACCATCGACCAGCTCGACGGCTGAGCCCGGCGGTCGGCCGGGGCCGGAGCCACTGACACCGGCCCCGGCCGACCGCGCTCTGCCTACTTCTGGACCGGCTACTCCTGGACCGGCTACTCCTGGCCCAGCCAGAGGTCCGGGCCGAACACCTCGTAGTGCACCGCCGAGGCGGGCACCCCGCGCCGCAGCAGGCCGCCGCGCATCGCCCGCAGATACGGCAGCGGCCCGCACAGATAGGCCGTCACACCCTCGGGCAGCTCCAGCGCGTCCACGTCCACCAGCCCGGCCTCGGCCTCCGGCGCGGCCTCGCCCGGCTCCTCGTACCAGCGCCGCAGGGTGGCGCCGGGCAGTGCCGCGACCAGCTGGAGCAGCTCCGCCAGGTGGGCGTGGTCGGCGGGGGAGCGGTCGGCGTGCACCACGGCCACCCGGCGGGTCGAGCCGGTGGCGGCGAGGTGGCCCAGCATCGCCAGCATGGGGGTGGAGCCGATCCCGGCGGAGGCCAGCAGCAGCGGTCCGTCGCCGTCGGGCAGCACCAGGTCGCCGAAGGGCGCCGACACCAGCAGCGGATCACCGGCCCGCACCTGCTCATGCAGCCGGCCGGAGACCTCGCCCTCGGGCCTGTCCGCGTCCCGCACCCGCTTCACCGTGATCCGCCAGTCGGGGCGGCCGGGCGCGGCGGAGAGGCTGTACTGGCGGATCTGCCGCGCGCCGTCCGGCAGTTCCACCCGGACGCTGACGTACTGGCCGGGGCGGAACGACCCGGCGGGCGAGCCGTCCTCGGGGCGCAGCAGCAGGGAGATGGTGTCGGGCGTCTCCTGGCGGCGCTCGGCCACCCGCATCCGCCGCCAGACCTCGCCCTCGGGAGTGCCGGCCTGCTGGTAGAGGGCGGCTTCCAGGGCGATCAGCGCATTGGCCATCAGCCAGTAGACCTCGTCCCAGGCGGCGGCCACCTCGGGCGTCACGGCGTCGCCGAGCACCTCGGCGATGGCGGCGAAGAGGTGGGTGTGGACGACCTTGTACTGCTCCGAGGTGATGCCCAGCGAGGCGTGCTTGTGGGCGATCCGGGAGAGCAGCGCGTCCGGGCGCTCGTCGGGGCGTTCCAGCAGCAGGCCGGCGAAGGCGGCTATGGAGCCCGCCAGGGCCTTGCGCTGCTCGCCGTTGGCCTGGTTGCCGCGGTTGAAGAGGTCGCGCAGCAGCTCGGGGTGGGCGGCGAAGAGCCTGCGGTAGAAGAGCGCGGCGATCTCGTCGATGGCGGCGCCGACCGCGGGGAGGGTGGCGCGGACGACGGGGGCGGACTCGGTGGAGAGCACAGGGACTCCTTTACTGGTAGATGATCTACTAGTTTTAGGGCAGGACGGATCGGCCGACGGGTGCGGTCGGCGCGAGGGTGGAGCGGATCAGCCGGAGGGTCTGGCGGTGAGGCCGACGAGCACCGGCCCGGTCGGCGAGGCGACCAGGTCCTGCACGGTGAGCTCGTCCAGTGCGGCATAGAAGGACTGCTGGGCGGTGCGCAGGGCACCCCGGAGCCGGCAGGCACCACGCAGCGGGCAGGGGGTCTCGCCCTCGCAGGCGACGACCTCCTCGTCACCCTCCAGGGCGCGTACCAGCCAGCCCACCGAGGCCCGCTGCCCGAAGCCGGTCAGCTCCAGCCCGCCACCCCGGCCCCGCCTCGCCTCCAGCACCCCCAGGTGCTGCAACCGGGCCACGGCCTTGGCCGTATGCGTATACGGCGCGGCCACCGCCTCGGCCACCTCCTTGGTGGTCAGGGGCTCGCCCTGCTCCGCGACCGCCAGGCGCATCACGGTACGCAGCGCCAGGTCGGTGAACTTCGTCAACCGCACGCCATGAGGCTAGCAAATACGCATCTCCCGTGCGCATTCAAGGCTTGTGCCCTCAGTCACAGGCATCGGTCGGCCGAAATCGCGCCCGCACCCGGTCGAGGTCCAACTCGGCGGTGAATGCTCCGGCCACCGTCGCGGTCTGCTGTCCCTTGAGGATCCCGACCTCCTGGTAGGCGTTACCCGAGAGCTCGTGAACGATCACATGCGGACTCGGCTCCAGCTCGACGCGCCAATAGGCAGGGACGTTCGCCTGCGCGTACAAGGCCGGCTTGAACACGCGGTCCTGCGGCTTGTTGAACGGGCAGACGATCTCCACCAGGAGCAGCACCGCCTCCACCGGTACGACCGTGGTGCTCCAGTCGACAGCCGAGTCGTCGGCGATCACGATGTCCGGTACGAAGAGCCTGCCCTCGCTGCGGACATTGACCGCTTCGGCCACCTGGAAGGGCGCCTTCGCGGCGCAGACGGCCTCGTCCAGCTGGTTGGCCAAGGCGCGGGAGAACGCCTGATGGGCCCAACCGGGCGCGGGAGCGCTCGGCGTCGAAGTGGTCCAGTGGGTCGCATCGCTGGTGTGGGCGCGGTGGGAGCGCTCTCCATCGACCAGTGGTCTACTCCGCAATTGGTCCATACCATTGACCGCGCACCTACATCTTCGGTATCCCATATCCAACCGCGTTCCGGGTGCCGACGGGCACGGCTCCCGATCCCCCACCGGAGGTTCATCCACCGTGCACGCCACCCGCAAGACCGGAAGACCGCTTGCCGCGGCGCTCTCCGTGCTGGCCCTCGCCGCCGGAGCGCTCACCGCGTTCGTGGGCGCCGGCCAGGCCGACGCAGCGTCCACCGCCCTCGCCGCCGCGCCCGCCGCGAGCAGCGGCGGTGTGAAGATCGCCTACTACGACCAGTGGAGCGTCTACGGCAACGCCTTCTACCCGAAGGACCTGGACACCCGGGGCATCGCCGGCAAGCTCGACATCCTCAACTACTCCTTCGAGAACATCCACCCCACCAACCTCACCTGTTTCGAGGCGACCAAGGCGTCCGACTCCAGCAATGAGTCCAACCCCAACGCCGGCGACGGCGCGGGCGACGCCTTCGCCGACTACCAGAAGTCCTTCGGCGCCGACATCAGCGTGGACGGCGTCGGCGACACCTGGAACCAGCCGATCGTGGGCAACTTCAACCAGCTGAAGAAGCTCAAGGCCAAGTACCCCAAGCTGCGGATCGTCGCCTCGATCGGCGGCTGGACGTACTCCAAGTACTTCTCCGACGCGGCGGCCACCGACGCCAGCCGGAAGAAGCTGGTCTCGTCCTGCATCGACATGTTCATCAAGGGCAACCTGCCGGTCGACGGCGGCTACGGCGGCGCCGGCACCGGGGCCGGCATCTTCGACGGCTTCGACCTCGACTGGGAGTACCCCGGCTCGCCCAACGGCCACACGGGCAACCACTACAGCACCAACGACAAGAAGAACTTCACCGCGCTGCTCGCCGAGTTCCGCTCCCAGCTGGACGCGTTCGGCACCGCCAACAACCGCAAAATGCTGCTGACCGCCGCCCTCCCGGCCGGTCAGGACAAGATCGCGCAGATCGAGACCGACAAGGTCGGCCAGTACCTCGACTACGCGAACATCATGACGTACGACATGCACGGCGCCTGGGACTCCACCGGCCCGACCAACCACCAGGACCCGACGTACCAGTCGCCGAGCGACCCGTCCACGCCGATCGCCCCGGGCACCGAGAAGTACAGCACCGACAACGCCATCAAGGCGTGGACCCAGGGCAACTCCGCCTATGGCATCGCCGGCGGCTTCCCCGCCTCCAAGATCACCATGGGCTACCCGCTGTACTACCGGGGCTGGACCGGCGTCCAGGCCGGCAGCAGCCACGGCCTCTACCAGAAGGCGACCGGCGCCGCCGCCGCCCGCAGCCTCAGCGCCACCGCCGGCATCGCCTACTACAAGGAGCTGACCGGCATCGTCGACAACGCGTCGACCACCTTCTACGACGCCGCCACCCAGTCCAACTACTTCTACAACGGCACCGAGTTCTGGACCGGCCTCGGCGACCAGTCCATCCAGGCCAAGGCCGACTATGCGCACTGCCACGGGCTCGGCGGCGCGATGATGTACTCGCTGCTCGACCTGGACACCAAGGCCACGCTCTTCAACAAGATCGTGAACGCCACCAACGGCTCCGCCGCCGGCTGCTCGGTGCCGACGCCCACCGCGACCCCGACCACCCCGGGTACGCCCACGCCGACGGCCACCCCCACCGTCAGCCCCACCGGCCCGGGTACCCCGACGCCCACCTCCGGCCCGACCGGCGGCACCTGCACCGCTCCGGCCTGGGACAGGTCCGCGATCTACGTCGGCGGTAACACGGTCTCCTACAAGGGCCACAAGTGGAACGCCAAGTGGTGGACGCAGGGCGAGGAGCCCGGCACCACCGGGGAGTGGGGTGTCTGGCAGGACCTCGGCGCCTGCTGACCCCGCCCCCACCGATCCTCCGCGCCGTCCGGCGGGCACCGACCCCCGGACGGCGCGGAGCCATGTCCGGGGCAGAGTCATGTCGGGGGCAGAGCTATGTCCGGCGCGGGGTCAGCCCAGGCCCAGCCGGGGGATCTCGATCGCCGGGCAGCGGTCCATCACCATCGGCAGCCCGGCCCCCCGCACCCGTGCGTACGCCGCCTCGTCCACCACGCCCAGCTGGAACCAGACCGCCCGGGCGCCCACCGCCACCGCCTCGTCGGCGACCGCCCCGGCCAGCTCGGAGTTGACGAAGACATCCACCACATCCACCGGGAACGGCACCTCCGCCAGCGAGCGGTAGCCCCGCTCGCCGTGCACGGTCTCGGCCTTGGGGTGCACCGGCACCACCTTCTTGCCGAACCGCTGGAGCACCCGGGCCACCCCGTAGGCGGCCCGCCCGGTGTTGCCGGAGAGGCCCACCACCGCCCAGACATCGCCGGTGCCGGTGAGGATCTCGCGTACGGTCGCGTCGTCGCCGAAGTTCGCCATGGACCGTCCAACCACCCGGCCCCCGGCGTGATTCCTCAGCTCGGGCGGCCCAGCGCCCGGTAGGTCCAGCCCGCCGCCCGCCAGGCCACCGGGTCCAGCACATTGCGGCCGTCCAGGATGCGCCGCTCGCTGACCACCGAACCCAGCGCCTCCGGGTCCATCTCCCGGAACTCCTGCCACTCCGTCAGATGCAGCACCACATGGGCACCCTGCGCCGCCTCCAGCGCCGAGTCGGCATAGGCCAGCGCCGGGAACATCTTGCGGGCGTTGTCCATGGCCTTGGGGTCGTACACCGTCACCTGCGCGCCCTGGAGCTGGATCTGCCCGGCGACATTGAGCGCGGGCGAGTCGCGGATGTCGTCCGAGTTCGGCTTGAACGCCGCACCGAGCACCGCCACCCGCCGTCCCAGGAACCCGCCGCCGCACTGCTCGCGGGCCAGCTCCACCATCCGGGAGCGGCGCCGCATATTGATCGAGTCCACCTCGCGCAGAAAGGTCAGCGCCTGGTCGGCGCCCAGCTCCCCGGCCCGCGCCATAAAGGCCCGGATGTCCTTGGGCAGGCAGCCGCCGCCGAAGCCCAGCCCGGCGTTGAGGAACTTGCCGCCGATCCGCTCGTCGTACGAGAGCGCCTTGCTGAGCTGCACCACATCGGCACCGGCGGTCTCGCAGACCTCCGCCATGGCGTTGATGAAGGAGATCTTGGTCGCCAGGAAGGAGTTGGCCGCCGCCTTCACCAGCTCGGCGGTGGCGAAGTCGGTCACCACGAACGGCACGCCCTGCGCCACCGGCGTCGCATACACCTCGCGCAGCAGCTCCTCGGCCCGCTCGCTGCGCACCCCCACCACCAGCCGGTCCGGGTGCAGGGTGTCCCCGACGGCGAACCCCTCGCGCAGGAACTCCGGGTTCCACGCCAGCTCCACCTGCTCGCCGGCCGGGGCCAGCGCCGCCAGCCGCTCCGCCAGCCGGGCCGCGCTGCCCACCGGCACCGTGGACTTGCCGACCACCAGCGCCGGACGGGACAGATGCGGGGCCAGCGCAGTCAGCGCGGCGTCCACATGGCTCATGTCGGCGGCGAACTCGCCGGCCTTCTGCGGGGTGTTCACACAGATGAAGTGGACGTCGCCGAACTCGGCGACCTCCTCCCAGGACGTGGTGAAGCGCAGCCGCCCGGACGAGCCCTCATGCCCGGGGACATGCTTGACCAGCAGTTCCGCCAACCCCGGCTCATACATCGGGACCCGGCCGGCGGTCAGCATGGCGATCTTGTCCGGGTCGATGTCCAGCCCCAGCACCTCGAAGCCGAGCTCCGCCATGCAGGCGGCGTGGGTGGCGCCCAGGTAGCCGGTGCCGATCACTGTGATCCTCAGTGCCACGGGCTCCATCCCTCCGTCGTCCCCGACTGCGACCCGGCGATGGTATCCGCCCGTTCCACCTGTCGTGCACGTCACGTCCTGCAAAGGCCGCCCGGAGCCGTAGAATCAGTGCGTACTTAACGGTAGTTAACCGGAGGGGACCCGTGGCCGGCAGCGAAGACTTCGACCTTTTCCGCATCTCCGAGGAGCACCAGATGCTCCGCGACGCCGTGCGGTCGCTCGCCGAGGCTAAGATCGCCCCGTACGCGGCCGAGGTGGACGAGGAGGCCCGCTTCCCCCAGGAGGCACTGGACGCCCTGCTCGCCAACGACCTGCACGCGGTGCACGTCCCGGAGGCATACGGCGGCTCCGGCGCGGACGCGCTGGCAACCGTGATCGTCATCGAGGAGATCGCCCGGGTGTGCGCCTCCTCGTCGCTCATCCCGGCGGTCAACAAGCTGGGCTCGCTGCCGGTGCAGCTGGCCGGCTCCGAGCAGCTCAAGGCCACGTACCTGGGCGCGCTCGCCCGGGGCAAGGGCATGTTCTCCTACTGCCTCTCCGAGCCGGAGGCGGGCTCCGACGCGGCCGGGATGAAGACCCGCGCGGTGCGGGACGGCGACTTCTGGGTGCTGAACGGCGTCAAGCGCTGGATCACCAACGCCGGCGTCTCCGAGTACTACACGGTGATGGCCGTCACCGACCCCACGCTGCGCTCCAAGGGCATCTCCGCCTTCGTGGTGGAGAAGGACGACCAGGGCGTCTCCTTCGGCGCCCCGGAGAAGAAGCTCGGCATCAAGGGCTCCCCGACCCGCGAGGTCTACCTGGACAACGTCCGCATCCCCGCCGACCGCATGATCGGCGCCGAGGGCACCGGCTTCGCCACCGCGATGAAGACCCTCGACCACACCCGCATCACCATCGCCGCCCAGGCCCTCGGCATCGCCCAGGGCGCCCTGGACTACGCCAAGGGCTACGTCAAGGAGCGCAAGCAGTTCGGCAAGGCCATCGCCGAGTTCCAGGGCATCCAGTTCATGCTGGCCGACATGGCCATGAAGCTGGAGGCGGCCCGCCAGCTCACCTATGCCGCCGCCGCCAAGTCCCAGCGCCTCGACGCCGACCTCACCTTCTTCGGCGCCGCCGCCAAGTGCTTCGCCTCCGACGCCGCCATGGAGATCACCACCGACGCGGTCCAACTCCTCGGCGGCTACGGCTACACCCGCGACTACCCGCTGGAGCGCATGATGCGCGACGCCAAAATTACGCAGATCTACGAGGGCACCAACCAGGTCCAGCGCATCGTCATGGCCAGGAACCTCCCCTAGGCGGTGCACACCCCGCCGGGACAGGGCGGCCCGCGATCCGTATCGCCATCCGTATATTGCTCTCATGGCGGAGAGGGGACGGGCGGTGGCCGGCGTCAGGAGCGGATCCGGGGTACGGACGTGGCTGCGCGGGCTGGACGTGTTCTCCGGGCCGCCGGCGGAGTTCGACCCGGCTGCCACGCCGACCGAGCCCGTGGAGTTGTCTGTCGCCTGGCTGTCGGAGCCGGTCGAGTTCTTCCAGGCCGCGAAGAGCCGGGTGCACACCCGCCTACGGTATGAGCGCGAGGGCGAGGCATGGCAGCGCCACTCGCTCTGGTCCTGACCCCGGCATCATCACCCGAAGGAGAGGTCGTCCGACATGGCAGTCGAGGCATCCCACGAGCGTGAAACCCAGCGGGCCGAGGGCCTGGTGGCGGCACAGGAGAAAGCGGTAGCCCTGTTCGCCGAGGTCGAGGCGCGCGGCCTGGTCGCCCCCGGCGCCGGCGAGCGGGAGGTCAGCGACCGGATCCGCGACCTGGCCAACGAGATGTTCGGCACCACCAAGCACTGGCACAAGCGCATCATCCGCTCCGGCCCCAACACCCTCGCGCCGTACAAGGAGAACCCGCCCGACCGCGTCATCGCCCCCGACGACATCGCCTTCGCCGACTTCGGCCCCATCTTCGAGGAGTACGAAGCCGACTTCGGCCGCACCTATGTCTTCGGCGACGACCCCGGCAAGCACCGCCTCCAGCACGACCTCCCGCGCATCTTCGACGCCGGCCGCGCCTTCTTCGCCGCCGACCCCGACATCACCGGCGCCCAGCTCTACGCCGAGGTCGAACGGCTCGCCACCGAAGCCGGCTGGACCATCGGCATCTGGCACACCGGCCACCTCGTCGGCGAGTTCCCCCACGAGACCAACGACGGCGCCAAGGCCGAGTCCTACATCACCCCCGAGAACCACACCCCGCTGCGCCGCACCGACCGCGCCGGCCGGGTCTGCCACTGGATCCTGGAACTGCACCTGGTCGACCGGGAACGCGGCTTCGGCGGCTTCTACGAGCAGCTGCTTGACCTTGCGTGACCGCAGCCGTACCGGGGTTCGCCCTGTGCGCCCTGTGCGCCCTGTGCGCCCTGGCAGGTGGGTGATCTCCTGCCGCACGGTGAGCACCGCTTCCCGCCGTGCTCAGGCCCGCCAGCGTAGACGAGCGGCGGGGCGCAGCGCGGGCAATTTATGGGAGCGCTCCCAAAAAGGGCACGGCTTCACCCGCTGTCAAGGGGGTGGTACGCGGCCTCGGTGGCGCCCGGGTGGCGGTTCGGCCAACTTGACAGGAAGCCTTGACGCCTGGGAGATGTGCTGGCTTGATATGTCCCGGCGTCGATTGCTGTGTCTCTTTCCGCCGCCTGGAGGACTGCCCGGTCTGTGCGGTCTCGTCGCGAAGACGGCAGTGCCTCTTCGTGGAAGCGCTCCCACCAATCCGCTCGGCCGCTCACCCCGCAGCACTTCCCAGCCCTCCCGGAGGGCTGGACATGTACTCGCGCGCCCGGGAAGGGCGCGCGCCATCGCGGCGGCTGCCCCCGGCCGACGCGCCCCGTCCGCCCCGACCGCCTCGGGGCAGTCATCGGAGGTCCCGCAGTGCAGCGAACCTCGCTCTACCGGACGGCAGCCGTGGTCGGCGCCGCCCTCGCCATCCTCTCCTCGGTCGGCAACGCCACCCAGGCCGCCCCCGCCCCCGCTCTTGCCCCCGCCGCCGCGCCGATCCAGGCCGCAGCGGCGGCACTGCCGTACCAGGACGCGTCACTGCCGGTCGCGACCCGGGTCAACGACCTGATGTCCCGGATGACCCTGGACGACAAGATCGGCCAGATGACCCAGGCCGAGCGGGCCGCGCTCACCCCGCAGTCCGATCTGGCGACCTACCGGATCGGATCGGTGCTCTCCGGCGGAGGCTCCGCCCCGAGCCCCAACACCGCGCAGTCCTGGGCGGACATGTACGACAGCTTCCAGCGCACCGCGCTGACCACTCCGCTGGCCATCCCGATGATCTACGGCATCGATGCCGTCCACGGGGACAACAACGTCTACGGCGCGACCATCTACCCCCACAACATCGGCCTCGGCGCGACCCGCGATCCCGCTCTGGTGCAGCAGATCGGGCGCGCGGTCGCCGAGGAGGTCTCCGGTACGGGCGTGGACTGGGACTTCGCGCCCTGTCTCTGCGTCGCCCGCAACGACCGCTGGGGCCGTACCTATGAGTCCTTCGGCGAGACCCCGGAGATCCCCTCCGCCATGACGACGGAGATCACCGGCCTCCAGGGCGCGACCCTGGGCGGACCCGCCTCGGTCCTGGCGACCGCCAAGCACTACATGGGCGACGGCGGCACCACCAACGGCACCGACCAGGGCAACACCGAGCTGTCGGAGGCCGAACTGCGCGCCATCCACCTGCCGCCCTTCAAGGCGGCGGTGGACCGGGGCGTGGGCTCGGTGATGGCGTCCTTCAGCAGTTGGAACGGCGTCAAGATGCACGGCAACAAGTACCTGCTCACCGATGTCCTCAAGGGTGAACTGGGCTTCAAGGGCTTTGTGGTCTCCGACTGGGCGGCCATCGACCAGCTCGACGGGCGCACCGGCTTCACCGCCGACGAGATCACCACGTCCGTCAATGCGGGCATCGACATGGTGATGGTCCCCAATGACTACAAGACGTTCATCAGCCTGCTCCGTGGCGAGGTGCAGAACGGGCACATCCCGATGTCCCGGATCGACGACGCCAACCGCCGCATCCTCACCAAGAAGTTCGAACTCGGCCTCTTCGAGCGCCCGCTGACCGACCGCTCCTACACCTCCACCGTCGGCTCCGCCGCCCACCGGGCGCTGGGCCGCCAGGCCGTGCGGGAGTCCCAGGTGCTGCTCAAGAACGACGGCCGGGTGCTGCCGCTGGCGAAGTCCGGCAAGGTGTTCGTGGCCGGCAAGTCGGCCGACGACATCGGCAACCAGAGCGGCGGCTGGACCATCAGCTGGCAGGGCGCGAGCGGCAACATCACCCCTGGCACCACGATCCTCCAGGGCATCCGCGCGACCGCCTCCGACCCCTCCAAGGTCACCTACAGCCGCGACGGCAGCGGCATCGACAGCAGCTACAGCGCGGCCGTCGCGGTGATCGGCGAGACCCCGTACGCCGAGGGCCAGGGCGACCGGCCCGGCTCGCTGGGGCTGGACCAGGCGGACCTCAACACCCTTGCCAAGCTGAAGGCCAGCGGTGTCCCGGTGGTCGTGGTGCTGGTCTCCGGGCGTCCGCTGGACATCGCCGCCCAACTGCCCGACTGGAAGGCGCTGGTGGCGGCCTGGCTGCCGGGGACCGAGGGGCAGGGCGTCGCCGATGTGCTCTACGGCGACTACAACCCGACCGGCAAGCTGCCGATGAGCTGGATGCAGAGCGCCTCCCAGCAGCCGATCAACCAGGGTGACGGCAAGACTCCGCTCTTCGCCTACGGGTACGGGCTCAGCTACTCCACCTCGACCCCGACCCCCACGCCGACCCCGACCACCTCGACCCCCACGCCCACGCCCACCCCGACCTCCCCGTCCACAGGGGTGGCCTGCACCGCGCAGTACACCGTGACCAGCTCCTGGTCCGACGGCTTCCAGGCCGAGGTCACCGTGAAGAACACCGGCACCACCGCTCTCAAGGGCTGGACGGTGCGGTGGACCGCCGCAGGCCAGACGGTCACCAACCTGTGGAACGGCACCCTCACCCAGAGCGGCGGCACGGTCTCCGTGGCCAACACCGCCTACAACGGCGCGCTGGCCCCCGGCGCCACCACCTCGTTCGGCTTCACCGCCAACGGCTCGGCCACCCCGCCCGCCGTCACCTGCACCGGCTCCTGACCCCCGTCCCCCGTCCCTGAAATGAAACCCGCCCCGCCGTCCGCCCGGGAACGCCCCGGGCGGACGGCGGAGCCGGTCACTTCACATCCGGCACGGCCGTGTCATTGCGCAGCGCGTCGAAGACCTCCTTGGCCTTGGCGTCGTCCCAGGCCACCGAGGAACCCTCGGAGGTGGGCAGGCCGGGGTTGGAGATCGGCACCGTGATGGTCTTGCCGCTGCCGCCGCTCACGCCCTTCATGGCAAAGAACATCGAGGTCAGGTCGGTCAGCCCGCAGTCGTCGTCGACGACCAGGGTGCCCAGTCCCGAACTGATCGTCGGGTAGAGGGTGAACGGGTTGGCGATGGTGCCGGGGGAGGCGGCCTCGTCGGCGATGGCGGCCAGGAACTGCCGCTGCCGCTTCATCCGGCCGAGGTCGCCGGTGCCGTCCACATAGCGGGACCGCACATACTTCAGCGAGTCGGTGCCGTTGAAGTGCTGGCACCCGGCCTTGAAGTCGGCCCCGGACTTGCTGTCCTTCATGGCCTTGTCCAGGCACATGTCGACGCCGCCCAGTGAGTCGACCAGGTCGCGGAAGCCGGCGAAGCCGATCTCCGCGTAGTGGTCGATGCGCAGTCCGGTCGCCGACTCCACCGTCTTCACGAGCAGCGGGGCGCCGCCGAAGGCGAAGGCCGCGTTGATCTTGTGCTTGCGGGCCGGGATGGTGCTGCTCGGCTTGTCGCTGTCCGGGTGCGCGGGGACGGTCACCCAGGAGTCGCGCGGGATGCTCATCATGGTGTTCCCGTGGTCCCCGATGTGCAGCACCATCATCGAGTCGGTGCGCTTGCCGGGTGCGCCCAGCCCGGTGTGCAGGTCCTTGGCGTCCTGCTTGGTCATGCCCTCGCGGCTGTCGGAGCCGACGATCAGCCAGTTGGTGCCCTTGCCCTCGGCGGGTCGGCCCGGGTAGTCCTGGAGCACGTTCTCCCGGCGCAGCTTGGAGTCCGCCCAGAAGTAGGTGCCGACGGTGACCACCAGCAGCGCGCAGAGCAGCGACAGCAGGGTCACCTTGACCTTGCGGCGGCGCGGCCAGCGGGAGGGCCGGGCCGGGCCCGGCGGCGGTCCGCCGTAACCGGGGCCGCCCGGGCCGCCGGGCCCACCGGGACCGCCCGGGCCGGACGACTGCTGCGGCACGGTCGCCCCGTAGCCGCCGGGCCGACCGGCCCCGGGGCCGCGCGGGCTGAGGCCCGGCGGCAGCGGCGGCTCGGCGGGGGTGGCGGCGGGGCCGTACCCGCCGCGCGAGGTGGTGGCGGGCGCCTGCGGCGGCGGGCCGGGGCGCCGGCCGCCGTACGGGGCGCCGGAGCGGCCGGGCCGCTGGACGTGCGGCATCGACCGGGTCGGTTCGGCGTCACCGCCTCCGCCCCCGTATCCGCCGCCGCCCTGGCCCTGCTGCGCGCCGCCGCCGTAGCGGCCGTCCTGCCACGAGTTCATGCGGGAAGGATGCCCCATCCGGGGGCGTGCGCAGCAGCCGGGATCCCTGCTGTAGCAGAGTTGATGCAGGCGCGGGACGGCGCGGTGCCCCGGCCGTCGGCGGCCGGCTTCCGCAGGGTGGCCGCGGCGACCCCGAGACCCCGGGCCCGGGCCCCTAGGGGATGCGGCCGCGGACCCCGGACAAGCGCCGATGGTCGGAATACTCCCGCCGGAGGACTCGCCCGCCGCCGCGCGCCCGTACCGTCGTAGTACCTCGCCGCCCCACCGGAGCAGGTGGGGAAAGCCCCCGGTCGAAGAGGCCCCTGCGCACCATGTCGCGCGCGCTGCGTCTCCCGCAGGCTGGTGGCGTTCCGAGCAGGCCCAGAATCAAGGAGAGACCAGTGACGACGGCAGCAGCCCCCTTCGGGTCCCCCGTGGCAGCCACGGCCGGGGGAGAGGCCGGCGGCGCGTCGGCGACCGCGGCCGGCGCGCGGCAGGTGACCAAGGCGTACGGCACCGGTGAGACCCGGGTGATGGCGCTTGACCAGGTCGACGTGGACATCGCCCGGGGGCGGTTCACCGCCATCATGGGCCCCTCGGGCTCGGGCAAGTCCACCTTGATGCACTGCCTCGCCGGCCTGGACTCGGTCACCTCCGGGCAGATATGGATCGGCGACACGGAGATCACCGGCCTCAAGGACAAGCAGCTCACCAGGTTGCGCCGGGACAAGATCGGCTTCATCTTCCAGGCGTTCAACCTGCTGCCGACGCTCAACGCGCTGGAGAACATCACGCTGCCGATGGACATCGCCGGGCGCAAGCCCGACCAGGCGTGGCTGGACCAGGTGGTGGAGACCGTCGGCCTCGCCGACCGGCTGAAGCACCGGCCCACCCAGCTCTCCGGCGGTCAGCAGCAGCGGGTGGCGGTGGCCCGCGCCCTGGCCGCCAAGCCGGAGATCATCTTCGGTGACGAGCCCACCGGCAACCTGGACTCCCGCTCCGGTGCCGAGGTGCTCAACTTCCTGCGCCGCAGCGTGGACGAGCTGGGCCAGACCATCGTCATGGTCACCCACGACCCGGTCGCCGCCGGCTATGCCGACCGCGTGCTCTTCCTGGCCGACGGCCGGATCGTGGACGACATGTCCACCCCGACCGCCGACGCCGTGCTGGAGCGCATGCTGCGCTTCTCCGGCGACTCCCGGAGCGCCGGCCTCGACAGCCGCCGCGCCGGCTGACCGGGACGGACCGCAGCCATGATGCTCAAGACCTCTCTCCGCAGCTTCTTCGCCCACAAGGGCCGGATGGCACTCTCGCTGGTCGCGGTGGTGCTCTCGGTGGCCTTTGTCTCCGGCACCCTGGTCTTCACCGACACCGCCACCGCCACCTTCGACAAGCTCTTCGCCTCCACCGCGGCCGATGTCACCGTCAGCCCCAAGCAGCAGCACGGCGACAACCAGCAGCGCGGCGGCGCCCAGGCACTCACCCTGCCGGCCTCGCTGGTCCAGCAGGTCGCCGCCGAGTCCGGCGTGAAGACCGCCACCGGCGAGGTGTCGGTGCAGAACGCCACCATCGTCGACCCGACCACCAACAAGGCCGTCGGCCCGACCAGCGGCGCCCCGACCATCGCCAACAACTGGTACGAGACGCCCAACAGCGCCCTGAAGATCACCGACGGCAAGGCGCCGCAGGGCCCCGACCAGGTGCTGCTGGACGCGGACACCGCCGACAAGGCCAAGCTGAAGACCGGCGACCAGCTGCGGATCATCACCGCCGTCGGCGACTACCGCGCCACCATCTCCGGGATCGCCACCTTCACCGCCACCAACCCCGGCGCGGCCCTGGTCTTCTTCGACACCCCGACCGCGCAGCGCGAACTGCTTGGCCGCACCGGCGTCTTCACCTCCGTGGTGGCCTACGGCGACGGCAGCCGCACCAACGACCAGCTCAAGGCGGCCGTGGCGGCCAAGCTCAGCGGCGACTACGACGTGAAGACGGCCGCCGAGTCGGCCGCCGACTCCGAGTCGGAGATGGGCGGCTTCATGGACTTCATGAAGTACGCCATGCTCGGCTTCGCCGGGATCTCGCTGCTGGTCGGCGGCTTCCTGATCATCAACACCTTCTCCATGCTGGTCGCCCAGCGCACCCGGGAGATCGGCCTGCTGCGGGCCATCGGCGGCAGCCGCTCCCAGGTCAACAACTCGGTGCTGGTGGAGGCGCTGATCCTCGGCGTGCTCGGCTCCACCCTGGGCCTGGCCGCCGGGTTCGGGCTCGCGGTGGGCCTGATCAAGCTGATGGGCGCGGTGGGGATGCACCTCGACTCCTCCGACCTGACCGTCAAGGCGTCCGTGCCGATCGCCTCGTACGCGGTCGGCATCGTGATCACCGTGCTCGCCGCCTGGCTGCCGGCCCGCCGGGCCGGCAGGGTCTCGCCGATGGCCGCACTGCGCGACCACGGCACCCCCAGCGAGGGCGCCACCAACCGCCTTCGCGCCACCGTCGGCCTGCTGCTCACCGGCATCGGCGCGGCGGCCCTGCTCGGCGGAGCGGCGTCGAGCAGCGGGAGCACCGGCGGCTCACTGCTGGGCCTCGGCGTGCTGCTCACCCTGATCGGCTTTGTGGTGATCGGCCCGTTGCTGGCCGGTGTGGTGGTACGGGTGCTGGGCGCGGCGCTGCCGTCGCTCTTCGGCCCGTCCGGGCGGCTCGCCCAGCGCAATGCGCTGCGCAACCCGCGCCGTACCGGGGCCACCGCTGCCGCGCTGATGATCGGCCTGGCGCTGGTGACCGGCGCTGCGGTGGTGACCTCCTCGATGGTCTCCTCGGCGAGCAGCCAGATCGACAAGTCCGTGGGCGCCGACTACATCGTGATGTCCAACAACGGCGGGCTCACCCCGCAGATCACCAAGGCGATCAGCGGCACCCCCGGCCTGGACCATGTCACCCGGCAGAAGCAGATCGGCGTCCGGATCACCACCCCGGACGCCAAGACGGAGGACAGCGCGGTCAACGCCGTCAGCCCCGGCTACGCCCAGGATGTGCGGGTCCCGGCCGTCTCCGGTGACTTCGACGCGGCGCTGAAGCAGGGCATCTCGGTCGACAAGGGGTTCGCCGACACCCACCACCTCAAGGTCGGCGACCCGCTCAAGGTCGCCTTTGACAACGGCTCCACGGAGACTCTGGCGGTCGCCGCGATCACCGCCGACGACAGCCAGCTCTACCAGGGCGCCAAGTACGTCGGACTGGCCACCGCCGAGCGGGCGCTGCCCGCCGACCGGCTGCCGCTGGATGTCCTGGTGTTCGCCGGCGCGGCCTCCGGCACGGACGCCGACCAGGCGTACGCGGCCCTCCAGAAGTCGCTCGCCGACTACCCGCAGGTGCAGGTGAAGAACCAGGCGGACTACAAGGCGCTGATCCAGAAGCAGGTGGACCAGCTGCTCTACATGGTCTACGGCCTGCTGGGCCTGGCCATCGTCGTCGCGGTGCTGGGCGTGATCAACACCCTGGCCCTGTCGGTGGTGGAGCGCACCCGGGAGATCGGCCTGCTGCGGGCCATCGGCCTCTCCCGGCGTCAGCTGCGGCGCATGATCCGGCTGGAGTCGGTGGTGATCGCGGTCTTCGGCGCGCTGCTGGGTACCGGCCTGGGCCTGGCCTGGGGCACGGCGGCCCAGCAGGTCCTGAAGTCCCAGGGCCTCAACGAGCTCACCATCCCCACCGGCACCATCGTGGCCGTCTTCGTCGGCGCCGCGATCGTCGGCCTGCTGGCGGCGCTCGGCCCGGCCTTCCGCGCCTCGCGGATGAACATCCTGGCGGCCATCGCCACCGACTGACCCGCACCCGCCGGGCCGGGGGACGGCCCGACCCGGCGGGCACGGGGACGGGTGACGGGGGAGGGAACGGGGGAACGGGGGAACGGGGACGGCCCCGGCGCACAGCAGGTGCGCCGGGGCCGCGCCCGTTCTCCGCCGCCCTGTGGCTCGATTGACGGGGCGTCAGTCCATGGCGGCGGGGTTGGCCGTCAGGATGTGCTCGGCGGTCTCGCGCAGGCGCGGCAGATAGCCGCGCACCTCTTGGGCGCGGCGGCGCAGATCGGCGGGGGAGGCGATCCCGAGGTCGGCGAGGAGCCCGGTGAAGCCCGGGGTGTGGGCGGCCCGCACCTCCGGCGGGGCGTCGGCTTCGAGGACGGTCAGGCAGCGGGCGTAGGTCACGGCGATCCAGAAGACGGCCTCGCGGTGGAGGCCCCGGCCGATCAGCTCCCGGCTGCCGTCCACGGCGATCGGGCGTGCCTCGGGGGTGAGGTCGGAGGAGAAGGGGAAGGGTGTCCGGGCCAGGGCGGCGGCGGTGTCGAAGACCTCGGCCATGGCCCGCAGATGGTCTGCGACCCGCTCGGCGGAGAGGTGCTCGCAGCCGAGCAGGCGCAGCAGTTCCTCATGGATGTCCGGGCGGTCGTACTCCAGCAGCAGGGTGCGGGCCGCCGCGTAGCGCAGGCGGACGGTGGGGTTGCGCAGCCCTGCGGTCAGCAGCACATGGGTGGTGACTCCGGTCGGGAAGATCCATGCCATCACCTGGCCGGGCAGTGGTCGCGCCTCGTCCAGGGCGGCGAGCCCGTCGGTGATCCGGCGTTCGGCGTGCCGGCAGCGGCGGCGGACCCAGGGCCTTCTCGCGTACTCCCCGGCCGCCGCTGTGTGCAGTCGGGCCAGGTGGCCGGTGGGGTCGGCCAGCACGGTGTCCGTGCGGAAGCTCCCGGCCAGGTAGTAGGAGGAGAGCACCGCTTCCGGCGAGCAGACCTCCGCCCAGGGCAGCGGGCTGGCCTCGATCAGGATGCCGCCGTACCGCACCTTGCCCGGTTTGGGCGGCGGCTGCGGGGCGGTGGTGACGAGCAGCACATCCACGTCGGAGGTGGCGGGCAGTTCGGCGTCGCCGGGGAGCCAGGCGGCCGAGCCGCTGATGAACGCCCCGGCGAAGTGCGGGTCGCGGGCGGCGTGCTGGGCGACCCACCGGGCTGCCGTGGCTCGGGCTTCGTGGATCTGCATGGGATGCCTCCCCGGTCGCCGGAGTGTCCATGGTCGCAGTCGGTGGCTGGGGGCGGGCAGTTCGGCGTCGCCGGGGAGCCAGGCGGCCGAGCCGCTGATGAACGCCCCGGCGAAGTGCGGGTCACCGGCGGCGTGCTGGGTGACCCACCGGGCTGCCACGGCCCGGGTCGGGTGGATCCGCATGCCGCGTCAGGGGCAGGTGGTTGCCGGGGCGCCGGTGCCGGCGGGCAGTACCCGCCCTCCTTGGCGCCCTTGCGCCCTTTCGGGTGAATGGTTCCGGTTTTGCTTGACATTGGATGGGCGGCTCCGGCATCCGGCGGAGCGGGGGGTCGCTCCGCACCTGTACGGTGGGCGCGATGAGCGCCAACACTGCCGAGGAGCTGCCGGCGGTCTCCGTGATCATGCCGGTGCTCAACGAGGAACGACACCTGCGGACTGCCGTCCGGCACATCCTGGAGCAGGAGTACGCCGGGGGGCTGGAGGTGGTGATCGCGCTCGGCCCGTCCACCGACCGGACCGACGAGATCGCCGCCGAACTGGTCGCCGAGGACCCCCGGGTGCACACGGTCCCCAATCCGACCGGCCGCACCCCGGCCGCCCTGAACGCCGCCATCCGGGGTTCCCGCAACCCCGTCGTGGTGCGGGTCGACGGCCACGGGATGCTGACCCCCGGTTACATCGCCACAGCGGTACGGCTGCTGGCCGAGCGGGACGCGGCCAACGTCGGCGGGATCATGCACGCCGAGGGCGAGACCGCGTGGGAGGAGGCCGTCGCCGCGGCCATGACCTCCCGGATAGGGGTCGGCAACGCGGCCTTCCACACCGGCGGCGAGGCGGCCCCGGCCGACACCGTCTACCTGGGCGTCTTCCGCCGCGAGGTGCTGGAGAAGCTGGGCGGCTACAACGAGGAGTTCATCCGCGCCCAGGACTGGGAGCTCAACTACCGCATCCGGCAGAGCGGCGGGCTGATCTGGTTCACCCCCGAGCTGCGGGTCTCGTACCGGCCGAGGCCGTCCATACGGGCGCTCGCCAAGCAGTACAAGGACTACGGCCGCTGGCGGCGGGTGGTCACCCGCTACCACCGGGGCTCGGTCAATCTGCGCTACCTCGCCCCGCCCGCCGCGCTGCTGGGCGTGGTCGGCGGCCTGGTGCTGGGCGCGGCGCTGCACCCGGCGTTCCTGGCGGTTCCCGGCGGCTACGCCGCGGCGATCCTGCTGGGCTCGCTCAAGGAGGGCCGGGGGCTGTCGCTGAAGGCCCGGGCGCAGCTGCCGGTGGCGCTGGCCACCATGCACATGTCCTGGGGCTGGGGCTTCCTGACCTCGCCGCGCTCGCTGGCCCGCCGGGTGATCGCTAGCAAGGCCCCGGAGCCGGGCGCTGTCGGCGGGAACCTCGCCGGACGCTGAACCTCCCCGCATCGGCCGCCCCCGCTCGGTACGCTCGCGCCACCACAGGTGGGCACGGGTATCGGAAGGGGCGGCCGATGGCGCACAGCGGAGCGCGTATCCAGCCGAGCGCGGATGTCGACGAGCGCGCCGAGGTGGGCGAGGGCACCGTGGTCTGGCACCTGGCCCAGGTGCGCGAGGCGGCCGTGGTGGGCCGGGACTGCATCATCGGCCGGGGCGCCTATGTCGGGCCGGGCGTGCGCCTCGGCGACCGCGTCAAGCTCCAGAACCACGCCCTGGTGTACGAGCCCGCCGTCCTGGAGGACGGGGTCTTCGTCGGCCCGGCGGCGGTGCTCACCAATGACCTCTACCCCCGCGCGGTCGACCCGGACGGGAAGCTGAAGCGCGGCGACGACTGGGACGCACGCGGGGTGACGCTCCGTCAGGGTTGCTCGGTGGGTGCCCGCGCGGTGCTGGTCGCCGGGGTGACGGTCGGCCGCTGGGCGCTGGTCGCCGCCGGGGCCGTGGTCCACCGCGATGTACCCGACTTCGCCCTGGTCGCCGGGGTGCCGGCCCGCCGCCTCAAATGGGTCGGCCGGGCCGGAGAGCCCCTGGAGCGGCAGCCCGAGGACGGGCACGGCGGGGACGGGCACGGCGGGGACGGTGCCGTGCGGTGGCGCTGCCCCCGCACGGCCGAGGAGTATGTCGAGCGGGACGGCGTGCTCACTCAGGTCTGACGCCGACCCGTCACCAGGTGTAGGTGGTCCCCTGCGGGACCACCTGCATGCAGTCGCTCTTGTCGGAGGCGTGCTTGACCTCGACGCTGGAGGGCAGGTCGCCGGCCTTGGGCGTCTCCCGCACCGGGAAGGTGCTGCCGTCCGTCCAGTCGTCGCCGATCACCAGCGCCGGCGCGCCCCCCGAGGGGGACTCCTTGAGAGCACTGGCGGGCAGCTTCAGGGCGGCGGCGACCGCCTGGGCCTCCGCCTGGTGGGAGGCGCCGAAGGTCAGCGTCGTCTCCGACTGGGCGTCAGCGTTTCCGGGCGTCCCCACGGCAGCCTGGGTGAACCCGAGGCCCACCAGTTCGGTGGCGAGCGTTGCGGCGCGCTTCTGCACCGTGGTGCCGTTCCGCACGGTCACCGCGACCGTGGACCTGTCGACCGCCGGGGTGCTCGCGGGGGCGGTCGCCGATGCGGAGGGTGCGGCCTTCTTCTTGCCGCCGTTCTTGTCCAGCGGCACATCGGCGAGCAGCATCTGCCAGATCTTGTCGGCATCGGGCTTGTTGATGACCACGGTGTTCTTGTTCTGCGGGTCCTGAAGGAACGGGACGGTCAGCGTGGTGATGCGGTTCGCGGGGACCTTGCGCAGCTCGGTGCCCAGGTCGTAGAGCTTCTTCACCGTGTTGAGGCCGTCGTCCACCTTGAGCGCATTGGTGGCCGCCTCCGCAAGGTCCATCAGCCTGCCCGGGTTGGTGAGGGTCCCCTCGTCCTTCAGCTTCCGGATCAGCGAGTTGAGGTACATCCGCTGCGCCTTGGTGCGGTTGAGGTCGCTGCCCCAGGCATCGCGGGTACGCAGCCAGAGCAGCGACTGCTCGGCGTTGAGCTTGCTCTCCCCCTTGGGAAGCTTGAGCCCGGTGCCGCCGATCTTGGTCTTGCGGTCGTACATGTTCATGTTGACGCAGACCGTGACCCCGCCCACGGCCTGGGCCATGTCCACCACTCCGCCGAAGTCGATCACCATGAAGTGGTCGATGTCGAGCTTGGTGACCTCGGTCCAGGTCCCCAGGGTGCAGCCCGGTCCGCCGTGCGCCAGCGACTCGTTGATGCGCCGGTAGGGGATGGCCGGATAGTCCTTGCCCGACTCGTCGCGGCACTCGGGAATGTCCACCATGGTGTCGCGGGGGATGCTGATCAGCGAGGCATTGCTGCGGTCGGCCGACACATGGAGCAGCATCTGCACATCGGCCAGCGGCGGACTGTCCTTGAGGTTCTTTCCGCCGCCGAGTTTCCGGGCCCGCTCGGTGGCCCGGCTGTCCGAGCCCAGCAGCAGGATGTTCAGCGGGACCTGCCCGAACGCATTGGGAGCGGTGCGCTTCCCCTTGGCGTCACTGAGATTTTTCTTCGATGTCTCGATATTGCTGTTGAGGTGTTCGTAGTAAAGCCAGCCGGAGACGGCGGTGAGAAGTACGCAGGCGCCGGCGCCTATGGATATCGGCTTCAGATAGCGCTTGATCCCGGACTTGGGCTTGCGGCGGCTGCTCCGGCTGCTCCCGGCGGCCCGGTGGGAACGCTGGCCGGGGATGGCGGCGGCGTCCTGCGCCGGCGGGGCCGCACCGGAGTCGGTGGGTGTGCCGCCCGCCGGGGCGGGGCGGTCGTGGGTGGCCATGGGGACGGTTCACCTTCTCCGGGGAGGAAACGGGCGGCCGGAGCCGCTATCATTCCGTAACCTACCTTTCGAAGGCCATTCGCGCACAGGTTCCGGGTGGTGAATCGGGAAATAGCCGACCGTGATTCAGATCACAGTCGGCTCTGTACAACCTTTTCGCCGGATAATTTCGCGGACGCCATCGCAATCGAATGCGGAATGCATTCGAACCATCACTGACTGTGCGTCACTTCGCGCAGAGATTGGTGTCGTCGGCCTGGACGCGCTGGAGGTCGGACGGCGCGACGGTGGGGGCGGTGAGCGAGATGCCGGGCGCGGTGAAGTCCTTGCCCAGGATCAGCAGCATCGGGTCCTTCTCCCCGGTGCCGTACTCGGTGGTGGCCTTCATCTGTGTGGCGGGCAGGCCCATGGCCTCGGCCAGGGTGCGGGCCTGGTCGGCGTGGTCGGGCGCGTAGTACAGCGTGGTCTTCTCGGTCGAGGGGGCGTTGAAGCCGTTGCTGCTGCGGAGGTAGCCCTTGGTGTTCTGCATCCACTCCACGGTCGCCTGGGCCTGGCCGGTGACGCCGCTGCCGTTCTTCACCGTGACCCGGACGTCGGCCGGCGCGGCCTTGGTCGTGGCGGCGGGGGAGGCGGCGGCCGACGCGGAGGCGGAGGCGGTGCCCTTCTTCTTGACCTTGGTCAGCGACCTGTCGGCGGCGACCATCTGGAAGAGCTGGGAGGCGTCGGGCTGCTTCAGCGCCAGGCGGTTCTTGTCCTCCGTGTCGTCGATCACCGGGACCGTGGTGAAGGTGATGTGCTTGGTGTCCACCGCGCTGAGGTCCTGCGCCAGGTCCTTCAGCTTCAGTACGCCGGCGATGGACTGGTCGACGGTGAGCGCCTTGGTGGCGGCGTCGGCGAGGTTCCACACCTTGGTGGGGTCGGTGAGCGTGCCGTCGCTCTTCACCTTGCGGATCAGGCCGCTGATGAACTGCTGCTGGAGCGGGATGCGGGTGAGGTCGCCGCCGAAGCCGACCGCATGCCGGGTCCGGACGAAGGCGAGCGCCTCATCGCCCTTGATCACATGGTGCCCGGCCTTCATGTTCAGATGCGACTTGGGGTCGACCAGGTCTTTGGCGGCGCAGACCTCGACACCGCCGACGGCGGTGGAGAGGGTCTTCACCGCTTCGAAGTTGACCTCCACGAAGTGGTCGACTCGGACGCCGGTCAGCTTCTCGACGGTCTTCCAGGTGCAGCCCGGGTCGCGGCCGTCCTGGCCGAGGCTGGTGTTGAACATCGCCCTGTCCGTGCCCGGGATCACCTTGTCCCCGGTCTTGCACTCGGGGATGTCCACCAACAGGTCGCGGGGGATGGAGACGGCGGTGGCATTGGTGCGGTCCGCCGAGACATGGAAGAGGAAGGTGGTGTCGGCATGGCCGACGCTGCCCTCGTCCCCGTACTTCTTGCCCAGGCCCTCACGGCTGTCGGTGCCGATGATCAGGATGTTGACGGCCTTGGTGGCGGCCTTGGGGCGGTGGGCCTCGTCGCCGAGGTTGACGTCGACCCCGGTGATGTTGCCGTTGAGGTGCTGGTACGCGTAGATGCCGCCGGCGCAGCCGGCCACCAGGACGAAGCCGCCGACGCCGGCCGTCCACTTGAGCGCGCGGCGGCCCCGGGTGGGGGTCCGGCTCGCCTTGCGGCGGGCGGCCCGGCCGCCGGTCTCGGGGTGTCGGGGGTCTCGGCGGCACCGGGCTGCCCGTCGCGCGCCCGGCGGTTGGCCGCCCGGCCCCGGCTCTGCGCGGGGATGGCGGCGGTGGTCTGGGTGTCGCCGACCCGGGCGGTCCGTCCGGTCTGGCCGGTCTGGGAGATCTGGGAGATCTGGGAGGTCTGGGAGGTCTGGCCGGTGGCGGCCGACTGGCTGGTGCGGGAGGCCGGGCGGCCGTCGGCGGGGCGCCCCTGGGCGGGCACGGCGGCCTTGGGCGCACCGGCGCCGCCGTCCAGGTTCAGCCGGTAGCTGCCGGTGGCAGGGTCGAGGACCCACTGGTCCGCCGGGTCCTCGCCTTCCGGCCAACCGGGGCCGCTGCCTGAGGCGCCGTGCGTACGGCCGTCTCCAGCGTTCACGGTTCTAACCCCTCCGCCATGCCGGTCCGCGCTCCCCCTGCGCGAGTCAGTCCTGTGGTCTTCGTGTAGTGCCGGGTGTACTGCCGGGTGTACTGCCGGGTGTACTGCCGCCGGGTTGACCGGGCACACACTAGCTGCCTAGTTGAACCGGTCGGCAGCCGCGTGACAAATTCCGCGTCCGACAGATCGGGCATATCGGTGCAGAGCGTCGGTGATTTTAAGAGACCGTGGTCATCTCTTGCCACAGATTTCCTGGTCGGCTGTTCGACCATGGAAGATCGGTGCCTCATCGGAGGCGGAGCCGGTCGCAAAGGGCGAGGGGGAAGCCGTGCCCCCACCGTCCCCCGCGGTGGTGACGGAGTCGGACAGCACCTGTACCGGCCGGTCCTCCTCCAGCGCCTTGAAGAGCAGGCCGGCCTGCGGCTGCACCAGCTGGTCCCGGTTGTGGTCCGCCGGGTAGGGCTCGCGGGGCGCGGTCAGAAAGGCCACATTCTCGGTCGGCATCGAGCGCAGGCTCTCCGCCAGGCCGTAGAGGTCGCTCAGCGAGCTGAGCCCGGGGTCGGCGGTGATCGCCGAGGTCGCCGAGTCCAGCAGCGGCCACAGCTTGGCCGGGTTGAGCAGCACCCCGTCCGACTGCACCTTCTTGACCAGCGACCCGAGGAACTCCTGCTGCCGTCCCATCCGCTCGGTGTCGCTGCCGTCGCCGAGCGTCTCCCGCACCCGGACGAAGCCCAGCGCCTGCTCACCGCTCAGCCGGTGCGGGCCGGCGGTCAGGTCCAGCCTGGCGTCCTTGTCGTGCACATCCTGGTCCAGGCAGACATCCACGCCGCCGACCGCGTCCACCATCTTCTTGAAGCCGGAGAAGTCGACGATCAGATGGTGGTCCACGCGGATGCCGGTCAGGTCCTCCACGGTGCGGATGGTGCAGGCGGCGCCGCCGAACTCGAAGGCCCAGTTGAACTGGACGAGCTGCGGACGGGTGTGTGAGCCGTCGGCCCGCTCGCAGGCGGGCACCTGGACCATGGCGTCGCGCGGGATGGAGACCGCGACGGCGCGCTGCCGGTCGGCCGAGAGGTGCAGCAGGATCGTGGTGTCCGAGCGCTGCCCGCCCGCCGGGCCGTACTGGGCGTTGCTGCCGCTGCGGTCGTCGCTGCCGATGAGCAGGATGTTCTCGGCGTTGTAGGTCTTGGGGTCGGGGTTGCGCTGCGGTCGGGCGGACTCCTCCTGCTGGAGGATCCGGCCGGTGGCGGCGTCGGTGTGGATATTGCCGTCCAGCCGGTGGTACGCCCACCAGGCGGTGCCGCCGCCGGCTGCCAGCAGCAGGGCCAGGGTGCCGGCCCCGGCGGCGAGGAGCCTGCGCCGCCGCCGACGGGGCTTGGCGGCGCCCGCCTCGGGGTGCTCGGGTTCGGGGTGCTCGGGCCCGGGCTGCGCGGGTTCGGGGTGCTCGGGCCCGGCCTCGGGCTGTGTGGCCTCGGGCTGCTCGGGTTCCGGTGGCTCGGCCTCGGATATGTCGGACTCGGACTCGGCGGCGGAGTCCGGGTCGGCAGCCGCCGGCGGCTCCCGGTGTTCCGGCTGTTCGGGGGTGCCTGAAGAGCTGGACACGTCGGTTCCCTATCCCCCTGTGCGTCATGAACGGGCGGCGCCCGGCTCCGTGCGGAGAGCCGGTCGACCCGGCGGGTATGCCCACTAAGACACACAGGCGAATCGCAAGGTTGCACGGCGTACGATGCCGTGTTCGTCCGGAGCGGCGCCTACCCCCGTAGGCGCCGCCCAACAGCCGTCGGCCGGATCAGCCCAGCCGCAGGGTGACCCGCTCGGAGGCGGTCCGCTGCTCCCACTGCTCGGCGGAGAGCTCTGCGGAGTTGCGGCAGAGCACCACGGAGGCGCCTGCGGCCAGCGGCGCCAGCAGCCCCGCCTCCAGGCCCTCCCAGGTGTCGTACGGCAGGGTGGAGAGCACCCGGCTGCCCGGTGCGATGCCCAGCCGGGCGGCGCCCGCGCGGGCATGCTGGACGACCTCCTCGCCGGTGAGCCGCAGCGGCAGGCCGCCGGTCTCGGTCTCCAGCGCCACGGCCTCCGGGTCCACCGGGGAGTACGGCGCGAAGCGGTCGCCCTGGGCGGGCACCTCGGCCGCGTAGTCCAGGAAGCCGGCCGGGCGCTGCGGGAAGCGTCCGCCGAGCGGGCGCAGGGCCAGCGCCACCCGTTCGCCGGAGCACGCCTGGGCGGCCTCCAGGCCGTCGGGACCGCTGACCACCAGGTCGGCCGGTTCCGGGTCGCCGCCGGGGGCGGCGGCCACCCCCACCGACCAGCAGGCCAGCAGCCAGACGGCGGTCTGCCAGTGGGCGGGCAGCAGCAGGGCGGCGCGGTCGCCGGGGCCTGCGCCCAGTTCGTCCTGGAGCAGGTTGGAGGTCTTGGCGACCCAGTTGTCGAATGTCCTGACGGACAGTTCGACTCTCTCCCCGGTGCCGTCGTCGTAGAAGGTGACCAGGGGGCGGGCAGGGTCCCCGTCGAGCGCGGATCGCAGCAGGTCGGCGGGGGTGCGGGCGTCGGCGGCGAATGTCGCAGTCATGGTGCGCCCCAGACTAAGGCCTGGACCCGCCGAGGTGCGCGGCCGGGCGGGCTGTGGAGGGGGTCCGGGACGGGGGTCTGCCGGTGATTCTGGCGGTTCGCCAGTTGAGGTGGCGTCATGAGGGATATGGGCCCAATATCCTTTTTATGCGCATTGCTCTTGTGACAGCACTGGGGGCGGGCTGCGCCGCCCTCGCCCTACAGGGTCTGGCCAGTGGCAGCCCGGCGGACTCCGCGGTGCGGGCCGGGCTGGTCTCGGGCGGTGCGGGGATAGCTGCCGTACCCGTCGGCGACTCGGACGGAGCCACCACCACCCTCCCGCTGACCGCCGCCGGACCGGAGCTGCGCACAGGCGGCGGCAGCCGCGGGCTGCTGGAGGTGCCCGCACAGCGCACCCATCCGTTCTCCCTGCTCGGGGTGACCTGGGACGACCCGCACGCCGAACTGGACGGCACCGTGCGGGCCCGTACCCGGGACGCCCGCAGCGGGCGCTGGAGCGGCTGGCACGAGGTGACCGGGGGGTCCGACGACGCACCCGACGTCAACTCCGCCGAGCGCGACGCCCCCGGCGCCCGTGGCGGGACGGCGCCGCTCTGGACGGGCCCCTCCGACGGGGTGGAGGTGCAGGTGCGCCCCGGCCGCTCGTATCTGCCGGCCGGCCTGCGGGTGGACCTGGTCGACCCGGGCAGCGGGACGCACAGTGCGCTGGAGCCCCGGCTGCCGGCCTCGGCCGGGCCGGGGGGCGCGGGGCGGCGGATGGGCCGCCGCTCGTACACCGCCGACCGGCCGACCATCGTCACCCGGGCGGGCTGGCGGGCCGACGAGAAGCTGCGCAGCGGCGACCCGGAGTACACCGGCACGGTGAAGGTCGTCTTCGTCCACCACACCGTGACCGGCAACGACTACGACTGCTCCGAGTCGGACGCGATCATCCGCTCGATCTACCGCTACCACGTGGAGAGCAACGGCTGGCGCGACATCGGCTACAACTTCCTGGTCGACAAGTGCGGCACCATCTACGAGGGCCGGGCCGGGGGCGTCGACCGGCCGGTCATGGGCGCCCACACCCTCGGGTACAACAACGACTCCACGGGGGTGGCCGCGCTCGGCACCTTCACGGACGGCGAGGTGCCCGACGACATGGTGGACGCCATCGCCCGGCTCGCCGCCTGGAAGCTGGGCATCGGCGGCCGCAACCCGACCGGGACCGCCGTACTGGGCTCCAAGCGGACCGAGCTCAGGGCGATCTCCGGGCACCGCGATGCCCTGGCCACCCAGTGCCCGGGCAGCGCGCTCTATGCGCGGCTCTCCGAGATCCGCAGCGAGGCCGCCGACCTCCAGGGACGGTAGCGCCGCGTACGCTGGACGGTCATGACCGTCCCGCCGCCCAGGCCCGCGCCCGGACCGGCCTCCGCCGAGGCCGGGCCGGGGCGCACCTGGCGGCCGCCGTACCCGCTCGACCTCGGGCTCACCCTGGGGTTCCTGCGCCGGGGCCCCGGCGACCCCGCGTACCGCACCACCCCGGACGGCGCCGTCTGGCGGGCCTCCCGCACCCCGGCCGGGCCCGGCACGGTGCGGATCGCCGCGCGGCCCTCGGAGGGCGCGGTGGAGGCGCGGGCCTGGGGGCCGGGCGCGGAGTGGCTGCTGGACCGGCTGCCGGTCCTGCTGGGCGACGGCGACGACCCGTCCGGCTTCGCCCCGGACCCCCGCCACCGGCTGCTGTACGACACCCACCGGCGCCACCCGGGGCTGCGGATCGGCCGCACCGGCCTGGTGATGGAGTCGCTGGTCCCCACGGTGCTGGAGCAGAAGGTCACCGCCGACGAGGCGTACCGGGGGTGGCGGCTGCTGCTCCAGCGGTTCGGCACGCCCGCCCCCGGCCCGGCGGCCGCGTACGGCTCACCGGTGGCCCGGATGCGGGTGGCGCCCGCCGCCCGGGACTGGGCGATGGTCCCGTCCTGGGAGTGGCACCGCGCCGGGGTGGACGCCAAGCGGGCCGCCACGGTGGTGCGGGCGGCCCGGCTGGCACCGCGTCTGGAGGAGGCGTCCGCGATGGAGCCGGCGGCTGCCGCCGCCCGGCTGGCCGCCGTGCCGGGGGTCGGGCCGTGGACGGCCGCCGAGACGCTCCAGCGCAGCAACGGCGACGCCGACGCCGTCACGGTGGGCGACCTGCACCTGCCCCACACCGTCGGCTGGGTACTGGCCGGGCGGCACCGCACCGACGACGCCGGGATGCTGGAGCTGCTGGAGCCGTACCGGGGCCACCGCTACCGGGCCTGCCGGCTCATCTGCCTCACCGGGGCGCAGGCACCGCGCCGGGCTCCCCGGTTGGCCCCGCGCGACTTCCGGGCGATGTGAGGGGCGGTAAGCGGGACGGTCCGCCTACCCGGCGGACCCATGGGGAAACAGGCGTTTTGCCTGGTTGCCCATAGGGCAGCCGACCAGTGAGGCGGTGGCCGCACCGAGTGGCGGCAGCACCTCCGCCGCCCCGCTGGGGACGGCGATCTCCATCCGCTCGGCCGCCGGGTGGCCTTTGGGTACGGGCATCCTCCGGTGACCCGGCACCAGGCCGAGCCCCGCAGCCGGTCCGCCGTTTCTCTCCCCCTCCGGTGGACCGGCTGCCGTCCGCCCAAGCTGCTTCAGCCGGTCCCCTTCGACCCGCCCTCTTCAGCCCGTCCCGTTCAGCTCGTCCCGTTCAGCGCACCTCGATATACGGGTCGGCGGGCCGGGCCGGGCGCTCCCCGGGCGCAGCGGCGGGGCGGCCCACGGCCACCGCGCCCATGGGGTCCCAGTCGTCCGGGATGCCCAGCGCCTCGCGCACCGTGTCGCGGCAGAACATGGTGGACGACACCCAGGCCGAGCCATAGCCCTCGCCGGCCAGCGCCACCAGCAGGTTCTGCACGGACGCGCCCATCGCGACCACGAACATCTCCCGCTCGGCGGCGCCGCGCCGCCCGTCCGGGTAGCCGTGCGCGCCGTCCGCGACCAGGCAGGGCACCACCAGGTACGGCGCACCCCGCAGCACATCGCCGCGCCGGGTGCGGCGGGCGATCCGCTCCTCGTCCCAGCCGTCCAGCTCCCGCAGGTCGGTGCGCCAGGCGTCCAGCATGGCGTCCAGCAGCTTGGTGCGCGCGGCCTCGCTCTCCAGCAGCACAAACCGCCACGGGGTGGTGTGGTGCGGCGCGGGCGCGGTCACGGCGGCGGCCACCGCGCGGCGTACGGCGCCGCCGTCCACCGGCTCGGCGGTGAACGCGCGCACGGTGCGGCGCAGCGTCACCGCCTGCCGCAGCGCCTCCGAGGTGCCGAGCCGGAACATGTCGTCGGCCGCCGCCCGGACCAGCGGGCGGGCGCCGTCGCCGTCCTCGGCCGTGGTGAGGCGGCCCAGGCCGCGGACCACGGCGACCGGCAGGCCCGCCGTCTTGCCCTTGGCGAGGTCCCCGGCGGCGGCCAGTTCGTCGGCGGTGGCGGTGACGGTCATCGCCAACTCGTTGCCGTGGCTGTCGGTGCGGCCCCGGTGGTCGTCCAGTGCGGCGATCCCGGCGGCGCCGATGGCGGCGTCGGTGAGGCCGTTGCGCCAGGGGCGGCCGAAGGTGTCGGTGATGACGACCGCGACCTCGGCGCCGGTGAGTTCGCGCAGCCGGGCGCGGAGGGCGCGGGCGGAGGCGTCCGGGTCCTCGGGGAGCAGCAGCACGGTGCCGGGGGCGGTGTTGGAGGCGTCCACCCCGGCCGCCGCCATCACCAGGCCCTGCCGGTTCTCCACGATCCGGACGCTGCCCCGGCGGGCGACCAGCCGCACGGTCTCCGCGTCGATGGCGGCCTCCCGGTCGGCGGCCCGCACCACGCGGCCTTCGGCCTTGCTGACGATCTTCGAGGTGACCAGCAGGATGTCGCCGCCCCGCAGGCCGGGCAGCCCGTCGGCGCGGGCCGCCGTGGCGACGGCGGCGGCCAGGTCGTCGCCCGGGCCGATCTCCGGGATGCCGGGGACGCCCCAGACCGAGTAGGCGGTCACCCGCGCACCTCCTCGGCCAGCGCCAGCGCCGCGCGGGCCATCGCGGCCGTGGCCTGGACGTCGGTCATCATCAGCGGCAGCGCGCGGCAGACGATCCCGGCCGCCTCCACGGCCGGCACCGCGTCGGCGTCGGCGGTGTCCACCAGCCAGCCGTCCAGCAGCCCGGGGCCGTAGTGCCTGGCCACCGCCTCGGCGGTCGACTCCACGCCGACAGCGGCCAGCACCTTGTCGGCCATGCCGCGCACCGGGGCGCCGCCGACGATCGGGGAGAGGCCCACCACGGGCGCGTCGGCCTCGGCGACCGCCTGCCGGATGCCGGGCACGGCCAGGATGGTGCCGATGGAGACCACCGGGTTGGACGGCGGGAAGAGGATCACATCGGCCTCGGCGATGGCCTCCAGCACGCCGGGGGCCGGCGCGGCGTCCTCGGCGCCGACCGGGAGGATCGCCTGCGCCGGGACCTCGGCGCGCAGCCGCACCCAGTACTCCTGGAAGTGCACCGCGCGGCGGCCCTCGCCGTCCTCGACCAGGACGTGCGTCTCCACCCGGTCGTCGGACATCGGGAGCAGCCGCACCCCGGGCTGCCAGCGGGCGCACAGCGCCTCGGTGACCGCGCTCAGCGGGTAGCCGGCGGCCAGCATCTGGGTGCGGACGATATGGGTGGCGAAGTCCCGGTCGCCCAGGCCGAACCAGTCCGGTCCGACGCCGTACGCCTTCAGCTCCTCCTTGACCGACCAGCTCTCGGCGGCCCTGCCCCACCCCTGCTCCTCGTTGATGCCACCGCCGAGGGTGTACATCACGGTGTCGAGGTCCGGGCAGACCTTCAACCCGAAGAGGTGAATGTCGTCGCCGGTGTTGCCGATGACGGTGATGTCGGTGACGTCGGTGACGTCGGTGACGTCGGTGACGTTGGTGTCGGTGATGTCGGCATCGCCGGGCGGTGGACCGCCGCCCGGCGTGACCGCTTCCTTGAGGCCGCGCAGGAAGCGCGCGCCGCCGATCCCTCCGGCCAGTACCACGATGCGCATGCGGCCATCCTCGCAGGCACGGCCGACAACGCGGTCAGGCGCCCTCGTATGCGCTCTGCCGCCGCGCGGCGGCGACCTGGCCGTACTGGTTCATCTCGACCAGCCCGGGGGAGTAGACGTGGATGCTGACGGCGGGCTCCAGCGTGGTGTTGACCATCTCGTGGAGGTACCCGGGGGCGGAGCCGCTGCGCTGCCCCGATCGGCCATGGCGACCGGGAAGGACCCGCACGGACCCGGGCGCCAGGGCGCGGACGGACTCGCCGGAGCGGTCGACGGAGCGCTCGGCCAGTTCGCCCTGAACGACCGTCAGCACCCCGGTGGAGGCACCGTGGTCATGCAGCCCGCTGGACTGGCCGGGCAGCCAGCTCAGCAGCCACACCTCATAGCCGGGCCCGGTCTCCAGCCGGGCGTACCAGCGGGTGAGGGCGTCATAGCGGACCAGTGGCCGCCAGCGGGCGCGGTCGGCGGCGATGGACCGGGCCAGCGCGGCGAAGCCGGCCACGGTGGTGGGGTGGCCGGGGGCGTTCTCCACGGCCAGGTGGGGGAAGGCCAGCGGGTCGCCGGCGATGGACAGGTCGCTGAGGCCGTCGGTCCAGCGGGTACGGGGGACGGCGGTGGGGCGGACGGTGCGGTGCACGGGCGGTGTCCTCGCGGAAGCGGTCGCGCACACCGGTCGCAGGGGTCCCGGGCGCGCTGGAGCAGAGGGTGCGGAGTGGGGGCCGATTGGGCCGCGTATGCCGCGGAGCATCCGGGAGGGCCGCTCAGGACCGTCCGGCTCCTGCGGCGCGGTGCGCTACAGACAGCAGGCGCGGGGACAACACAGTGCGCTGGCGGCACGGCGGAGCTCGACGTGGAGGCTCCGGGAGGCGGTACGCACTGACATGGACCCAGGAGACCCGTTCGGCGACCCGATGTCAACTTGTCACCGAGCCGGTTGATCCTGGTCACCCGATCGGTGGACGTATCAGCCACCGTGTTTGCGCCTGAAGACCCCAGGGAAGCAGCGCCTCATCAGTCTTGGCCGATCCGTTATCCGGCTGTGATCCATGTCGCCTTCGCCCCAGCTCGGGCAACCGGAAAGCGTCGTCGATCGTCTTCCCTGGAGAGCGGTTCGCCGCGAGGAGGCGACTCCGCCCCGAAGCGGTGGTTCCGGTTTGCCCGAATATGCACACTATTTGTGGCGCCTTGGTTCCGGGGAGTGAATCCACAGGCCAATACCAGAGCCCGGCTTGACTGAGCCAGAGTGACGCACTTGTAATTTCACTCGTGTCGTTCACCCGCAACCGGATAACGGCACCATCACGGGGAAGCGAAGAGGGGCTAGGAGGCACGCCAGATGAGCGAGCTCTTTGAGCTGATGATCGGTGAGGACACCGAGGAGGAGCTCGGCTGGCAGGAGCGTGCCCTGTGCGCCCAGACCGACCCCGAGTCCTTCTTCCCGGAGAAGGGCGGGTCCACCAGGGAGGCCAAGAAGGTCTGCCTCGCCTGCGAGGTCCGCTCCGAGTGCCTGGAGTACGCCCTCGCCAACGACGAGCGGTTCGGAATCTGGGGCGGACTCTCCGAGCGGGAGCGCCGCCGCCTGAAGAAGAGCGCAGTCTGACGGACCGCCACCGGCGACCCTCACCACGGCAGCGCCCCGCCCACCCGGCGGGGCGCTGCCGCGTCCGCACCCCGCCCCACCCCGCCGTCCACCACCCGCACCTCCGGCCCGGCACCCCCGCCGGAGCCGTTAGTGTGGTGCGCCATCCGGAGAAGCGTCGTCCGGACCGCGCACCGCCGAGACCCGGGCACACCCACCCCCCACCGCCCGGCGGGCACAGCGCGCACAACCTGCCGTCCATGCGAACCGGGGCCCGCTCACGCGATGACTGCCTACAGCCACACCCGACCGCCTGCCTATCCGCGGCACCTGGTCACCGCGGTCGTCGTCGCGCACGACGGCGCCCGCTGGCTCCCCAAGACCCTCGAAGGTCTGCTCGGCCAGGACCGCCCGGTCCAGCGCGTCGTCGCCGCCGACACCGGCTCCGGCGACGCCTCGCCGCGCCTGCTGGCCGACGCCCTCGGCGACAGCGTCCTCCACCTGGCCCGCCGCACCGGCTTCGGCACCGCCGTCGGCGAGGCTGTCCGCAGCACCCGCCCGCTGCGCCCCGAGGACCTCCCCTACAGCCTCACCCCCGCCCAGCACGGCGGACCGGCCGGACAGGGCTGGGACGACTTCGGCGACCCACTGGGCCGCGACGAGGGACTCGGGGAGCAGCACAGCGGCCCCACCGAACCCGTCGAGTGGCTCTGGCTGCTGCACGACGACTGCGAGCCGCAGCCCGACGCGCTGCGCCGACTGCTCCAGGTGGCCGACTCCACGCCCTCCGCCGCCGTGGTCGGCCCCAAGCTGCGCAGCTGGTACGACCGTCGGCAGCTCCTCGAAGTCGGCGTCTCCATCGCCCGCTCCGGCCGCCGCTGGACCGGCCTGGACCGCCGCGAGCAGGACCAGGGCCAGCACGACCAGGTCCGCCCGGTGCTCTCCGTCTCCACCGCCGGCATGCTGATCCGCCGCGACGTCTTCGAGGACCTCGGCGGCTTCGACAAGGCGCTGCCGCTGATGCGCGACGACGTCGACCTCTGCTGGCGGGTCAACGCCGCCGGGCACCGCGTCGTCGTCGCCCCCGACGCCGTACTCCGCCACGCCGAGGCGGCCAGCCGCGAGCGCCGCCCCATCGACTGCGCCGCCGCCCACCCGCACCGGGTCGACAAGGCCGGTGCCGTCTACACCCTGCTCGCCAACTCCCGTGGCCTGCTGCTGCCCTACCTCCTGCTGCGGATGCTGCTCTCCACCGTGCTGCGCGCCGTCGGCTACCTGGTGGGCAAGGCACCCGGCCAGGCCCTGGACGAGGTGGCCGGCCTCGGCCACGTCCTGCTGCGGCTCCCCGGCCTCCTGGGCGCCCGCAGCAGCCGCTCCCGGACCCGCTCCGCCGCCGCCCTGGACGACCGCTCCCTCTTCCCGGCCCCCGGCGCCACCGTCCGGCTCGCCGTGGAGCAGGCCGCCGGCGCGCTCGGTGCCGGTCGCGGCGACGACGCGGGCGCCGGGCGGCACGGCGGCTCGGAGACCGGACCCACCGACGACGACGCGGACTTCCTGGAGATCGAGCAGTTCGCCCGGCTCAAGCGGATCGCCCGCCGCCCGGCCCCGGTGCTCTTCGCCGGGCTGCTGCTGGTCGCCCTGATCGCCTGCCGCGACCTGCTCGGCGGCGGCACCCTGCTGGGCGGCGCCCTGCTGCCCGCCGACCGGGCCGCCGGACTCTGGCACGCGTACGCGGACGCCTGGCACTCCGTCGGCGTCGGCTCCACCGCCACCGCGCCGCCCTACCTGGGTGCGCTGGCCGTCCTCTCCTGGCTCTTCCTGGGCAACGCCAACCTCGCCCTCACCCTGCTGCTGGTGCTCTCCGTGCCGCTGGCCGGAGTCTCCGCCTACCTGGTCTCCCGGCCGCTGATCGAGTCCCGCACGGTCCGCGCCTGGGCCAGCGCCAGCTACGCCTTCCTGCCCGCCGCCACCGGCGCCCTCGCCCAGGGCCGCGTCGGCACCGCCGTACTCGCCGTGCTGCTGCCGCCGCTGGCCCGCGCCGCCGCCGTCACCGCCGGGCTCGGCATCCGCCGCGAGACCGCCGCCCGGGGCGGCCGCCCCGGCTGGCGCAGCGCCTGGACCGCGGCCCTGCTGCTCACCGTGGTCACCGCCTTCGTCCCGGTCGTCTGGGCGCTGGCGCTGCTGCTCTGCGTCGCCGCGCTGGTCGCGGCGGTGGTCCGGGGCGGCGCGTACGGCAGCGGCGCCACCGCGCTGCGCCGCCTGGGACTGCGCAGCCTGGCCGTGGTCGGCACCCCGATCCTGGTGCTGGCGCCGTGGTCGCTGGACGTCCTCTCCTCGCCGTCCCGGCTGCTGCTGGAAGCCGGACTGCCCGAGGCGGCCGGCACCCCGGCCACCGCGCTGGGCCTGGTCCTGGTCAACCCCGGCGGGGCCGGCACCCCGCCGGTACTGCTCTCGGCCGGTGTCGTGCTGGCCGCCCTGGCCGCACTGCTCCGCGCCGACCGGCGCCGCGCGGTGCTGGCCGCCTGGGCGGGCGCGGCGGTCGGCCTGCTCTTTGCGATCGTGGTCGCCGGGACCACCGTCACCCCCGAGAACGGCACCCTGCCGGTCGCCGCCTGGGCCGGTCCGGCGACCCTGCTCACCGGTATCGCGCTGCTCTCCGCCGCCTGCATCGGCGCCGACGGGGCGCAGGCGCGCGTCGCCGACATCGACTTCGGGTGGCGGCAGCCGGTCGCCGCCGTGGTGGTGCTGGCGGCCGTACTGGCGCCGGTCGGCACCGCCCTGTGGTGGGCGGCGCGCGGCGCCGACGGGCCGCTGCGGCGGGCCAACCCGGTGCAGGTCCCGGCGTTCGTCGCTGCGGAGGCCGGCACCGTGGACCGTACCCGCACCCTGGTGCTGCACGGCGGCGCCAAGAGCGGCCCGGTCTCCTACGCCCTGGTGCGCGGCTCCGGCCAGTCCCTCGGCGACGCCGAGACGGACACCCCGCTGCCCGACCTCACCTCCCTGGTCGGCCATCTGCTGGCCGGTTCCGGCGGCGACCAGTCCGGGCGGCTGGCCGGTTTCGCGGTGGAGTACGTCCTGGTCCAGGCACCGCTGATCGGCAGGGTCCAGGACGTCCTGGACACCACGCCCGGCCTCACCCGGGTCAGCCAGGAGGGCGGCACGGCCCTGTGGCGGGTGGACGGCGCCACCGCCGCCCGCGCCGTGATCACCACCGCCGACGGCGACATCACCGCCGTACCCGCCGGTGCGGTCTCCCTGCACACCACCATCCCGGCGGGTGCCGACGGCAGGACGCTCCGACTCGCCGAGCGCGCCGACTCCGGCTGGCAGGCCACCCTGGACGGCAAGGAGCTCACCCCGGTCACCGTCGACGGCTGGGCGCAGGGCTTCACCCTGCCCGCCTCCGGCGGCGCCCTGGCCGTCACCCATCGCGGCGGCGCCCTGCACACCGGCTGGATCTGGGCGCAGGTGCTGCTGGCCCTCACCGTGGTGGTGCTGGCGCTGCCCTCGCAGCGGTCCACCAACGACGACGACCTGCCGGAGGAGGAGGCCCCGGCGGCGGCCGAGCCCCCGGCGCCCGGCAGCCGCCGCGCCCGCCGCCTCGCTGCGGCCGAGGGTGCCGACGGCCAGGAGGACCCGGCCGCCGACGAGCCGGACCACCAGGCGGCGGCCGAGCCCGTGTACCAGGCGGCGGTGCCGCAGCAGGCGGACTACGACCAGGGGTACTCCGGCGGCTACGACCAGCAGCAGGGCGGCTATGCCCAGCCCGGGTACGCCGAACCCGGCTATGCCGAACCCGCATATGCCGACCCCGGGTATGCGCAGCAGCCCTACCAGCAGGGCGACCCCTACACCTGGGAGGCCCCCGCCCCGCCACCCGGCTTCGGCCAGGAGGGGTCCATGGACGGGCAGCAGCAGGGCTATGGCGTCCCCGCGCCGCAGCCCGGCTACGGCGGCGAGTACGAGCAGAGCCAGGGCTATGGCTACGACCCCTACGGCCAGGGCCAGGGCCAGGGCCACGGCCAGGTCCAGGGGCATGGCCAGGGGCAGAACCAGGACGGCAGCACCTATGGCTCGCTGGAGCCCGACGACCCCTGGTTGCAGCAGGGCGGCTCCACCGACCCGTATGGGTCGAGGGGCGCCGGCCGCGACGGATCCGGGAGCTGACGAGCGATGAGGAATGTGACCGCCAACCGCACCACCACCTCGCTGCTGGCCGCCGCCGTGGTGCTGGCCGCCGCGTTCGGCATCGCCGAGCTGCGGCCGCCCGCCGACCCGGTGGCGACCGGCCCCGAGGGGACCACCCGCGCCACGGTCGAGCGCACCTCGGCGGTGTGCCCGCAGCCCATGCAGGGCCTGACCGGCACCACCACCTACACCGCCTTCACCCCGGCGGAGGCGTCCGGAGCCGCCACCGGCAAGGCCCAGCTGACCGCGGTCGCGGGCGGGGCCGGGGCGAGTGGACCGCCCAGCGGGTCACCCAGCGGGTCACCCAGCGGATCGCCCAGTGGCAAGCCGAGCGGAAAGCCCAGCGGCAAGTCCAGTGGGAAGCCCGGCGGCAAGGCGTCCGGCGGGCCCCGTGCCACCCTGGACAAGGCCGGAGCCCCGGTCACCGCCACGGCTGCCACCGGCGACGACGCCCCCGCCATGGCAGCCGTCGCGAACGGCGGCCTCGCCCCCGGCTTCACCGTGCAGCAGACCACCGTGGTCACCGACAGCCGCGGCCGTGGCCTCTCCGGGCTGACCTGCGCCGCCTCCGGCACCGGCTTCTGGTTCGCCGGCGCCTCCACTGCGGCCGGTCGGGCCGACTATGTGAACCTCACCAACGTCGAACGGCAGCCCGCCATCGTCGACCTGGTGCTCTACGGGCTGGCCGGCGAGATCGACGACGGCAGCGCCGGCAGCCTCACCGTCCCGGCCGGTGAGTCGGTGTCGGTGCTGCTCTCCACCGTCATCAAGGACGCGGTGCCCGATCTGGTGGTCCGGGTGGCCGCCCGCACCGGCCGGGTGGGCGCCTCCCTGCACGCCTCGGACGGCAGCAAGGGCAGCGACTGGCTGCCGGCCTCGGCCGCGCCGGACGGCACGGTGGTGATCCCCGGCCTGCCGGGGGACCTCTCCTCGGCCCGGCTGGTGGTGCTGGCCCCGGGTGACGACGACGCCGACCTCAAGGTGCAGCTCTCCGGCCCCAATGGCTGGTTCACCCCGGCCGGTCACGAGAGCGTGCACGTCAAGGCCGGCATGGTGGCGGCGGTCGACCTGGGCCAGGTGACCCGGGGGCAGGCGTCGGCACTGCGGCTGAGCCCCAGCGACCCCGCGCACAGCACCCCGGTGGTGGCCGGTCTGCGGGTCGACCGGGGCAAGGGCAGCAACACCGATGCCGCCTGGCTGGCCGGCAGCGGCCCGGTGGGCGACCGGGCGACTGCGGCCGACAACCGGGCGGGCACCTCGACGCTCACCCTGACCTCCACCGGAGAGGCGGCCAAGGTCCGGGTGACCTCGTCGGCGGGCGCCTCCGGCGGCACCCCGGCGGGCAAGGAGGTGGAGATCCCGGCGGGCGCCACCGTCACCCTGGAGGCTCCCAAGCCCTCCGGCGCCAAGGGCCCCTGGGCGGTCACCGTGGAGACGCTCTCCGGCGGCCCGGTGGCGGCGGCCCGGCTGCTGTCGGTGCCCAAGGACGGCGTGCCGATGTTCACCGTGCAGCCGCTGCGGGACGACCGCAGCACCGTGCTGGTGCCGCACGCCGCCCAGGACCCGGCGATCCTCACCGCCCGCTGAGGCCCGGGCAGGGCGGCCGGCTGGGTCAGGCGACCGGGCGGGTGCCCAGCATCCGCAGCACCAGATCGGCGTAGCGGCGGCCGAGCTCCTCCGGGGGCTCGGCCGTCCGCTCGTTGTACCAGCGCGCGACGTCGATGCCGAGCGAGAGCACCGCGCGGGCGGTGGTCCGTACGTCGTCCACCTCGAAGACGCCCGCCGCCACCCCCTCGGCGATCAGCGCCCGGACCGTCTCCTCGGTCCGGCGCCGGAGCTCGGCCACGACGGCGAAGTCCTCCGGCGGCAGCGCCCGCAACTCGTACTGGACGATCCGGCCGACGGTGTGGGCGCGGGCGTGCCAGGCGGTGAAGTCCTCCACCAGGCGGCGCATCCGCCGTACCGGGTCGGTGGCCTCCGCTGCGGCGCCCTCCACCAGGGCGAGGGTGCGCTGGTGGCCGGTGCGGCTGATCTCGGACAGCAGCGCCGCCTTGGACGGGTAGTGCACATAGAGGGCCGCCGGGCTCATCCCGGCTGCGGTGGCGATGTCGCGGGTGGTGGTGGCGTGGTAGCCGCGACGGGCGAAGGACTCCACGGCGGCCAGCAGCAGCCGCCGGGCGGCCTCGGGACGCACCTCGGGCCAGAGGTCGGCGGGGGTCGTCGCGGTCATGGGGGGAATCCTCGCAGATCCCCGGGCGGCCGGAGTGGCTGCGGATTCTCGGGGTTCCGCTGCTGCGGCGCCGCTTCTACGCTGAGCGAGCGCTCAGTAAGCGCTCGGTGAGGACGCGGCGACAGGAGGACTCCGTGCAGGCATGGCAGGTGGCGCGGCTGGGCGAGCCCCGCGAGGCGATGCGGCTCCAGGAGGTGGAGCCGCCTCAGCCGGGCCCGGGGCAGCTGCTGGTGCGGGTGCGGGCCGCCGCCGTCAACTTCCCCGACGCGCTGCTCTGCCGGGGCCAGTACCAGGTCCGCCCGCCGCTGCCGTTCACCCCCGGCGTGGAGCTGTGCGGCGAGGTCGCCGCCCTCGGCGGCGGCAGCACCGGCGGCAGCACCAACGGCGGCACCAACGGCGGCACCGGCGGCGGCTTCGCGGTCGGCGACCGGGTGATCGGCACGCCGCTGCTGCCCCACGGGGCGTACGCCGAGTACGCGCTGCTGGAGGCCGCCACCGCCTTCCCGGCACCCCCGGCGCTGGACGGCGCGGAGGCGGCGGCGCTGCACATCGGCCATCAGACGGCCTGGTTCGGCCTGCACCGCCGGGCCGGGCTGCGGGCGGGCGAGACGCTGCTGGTGCACGCGGCAGCGGGTGGCGTCGGCAGCGCCGCCGTCCAGCTGGGCAAGGCGGCCGGCGCCACCGTGATCGGCGTCGCCGGCGGCCCGGAGAAGGCCGCGGCGGCCCGGCGGCTCGGCGCCGACCTGGTGATCGACCGGCGCGGCGAGGACTTTGTGTCCGCCGTGAAGCAGGCCACCGGCGGGCGCGGCGCCGACGTGGTCTTCGACCCGGTGGGTGGGGACGCCTACGACGGCTCCGCCAGGTGCGTCGCCTTCGAGGGGCGGATCGTGGTGGTGGGCTTCGCGGCGGGCACCATCCCGGCGCCCGCGCTCAACCACGCGCTGGTGAAGAACTACGCGATCCTCGGCCTGCACTGGGGCCTGTACAACACCCGCGATCCGCAGGCCGTCCGCCGCACCCACAACGAGCTCACCAGGCTCGCCGAGCAGGGCGTGGTCAGGCCGCTGGTCAGCGAGCGCGTCCCGCTGGCCGGTGCGGCCGACGCCGTGCAGCGCGTCGCCGACGGCACCACCACCGGCCGGATCGCCGTCCTGCCCGGCTGAGCAGGGCCCGCGTCACTCCTCGCCGTAGCGGGGGTCCACGGTGTCGGGGGAGAGCCCGAGCAACTCGGCGACCTGCTCGACCACGATGTCGTGGACCAGCGCGGCCCGCTCGTCGCGGCTCTTGGCCCGGATCTCCACCGGGCGGCGGAAGACCACGATCTGGGTCCGGCCGTCCTTGTCGGCGGCCGGGATCAGCCGGCCCAGCGGTACGGCGTCGCCGAGCGCGCCGACCTCCTCGGGCGGGGTGGGCGGCCACGGCACCTCCTGCACCGCGAAGTCCACCTCGTTCAGCTGCGGCCAGCGCCGCTCCAGCCGGTCCACCGAGTCGCGTACGAAGTCGTCGAAGACTTCCGCGCGGCTCAGTGTGATCGGCACCTGCGGGGGCGCCAGGGGGCCGCGCAGACCACGGCCGTGGCGGTCGCGGCGCCGGGGGCGCGGGCTGGCTGGTCGTTGCGGTGGGGGCCTGTCCATATCACGCTAGAGCGTAGTCGCCGGAGGCCCGGCAAGGGGGAAACCCGGTAGGCTCGGACGGCCCGGAGGACGTCCGCCGGGGAGCGTGCGCGGGGGTCTCCGGGGCGACACGTGATGGCCAGGTGGGGGAGAGTCGTCGCGGCCCGGTCAGGAGTGCGGTACCGTCCATCGTCGTGAGCCCTGTACGTCGCTGTTCGCGGACCGCGTGCGGTCGTCCCGCCGTCGCGACGCTGACGTACGTCTACGCGGACTCCACCGCAGTCCTCGGACCCCTCGCCACCTACGCCGAGCCGCACTGCTACGACCTGTGCGCCGAGCACTCCGAACGCCTCACCGCCCCCCGTGGCTGGGACGTCGTACGGCTGGCGGTGGACTCCGGCCCCGCCCGGCCCAGCAGCGACGACCTGGAGGCGCTGGCCAACGCGGTCCGCGAGGCCGCCCGGCCGCAGGCACGCCCGGAGCGCGTCCGGGATCGCGCGCCCGAGCCGGCCGACCCGCTGGAGGTCGTCCGCCGAGGGCATCTGCGGGTCCTCCGCTCGCCCGACAGCAACTGACCCGGTCCGGCGACCGGCCCTCCCCGGGCCCCGGGCCCGCCCGCCCGAGCCCGCCCCCGAGGGGCCGGTGCGCGAGGCCGGGTGCGGACGCCGCCCCGGCGTTACGATGGGTACTGATCCCCTCAGATGGGACATGTCGCGATGCCCACCTCCCAGCATCCGCAGCCGGGCGCACCACCTGAACCCTTCGGCGGCCCACCGGCCGCCACAGCGGTGATCAGCGCCGACGGCACGGTCATCGGCTGGAGTCCGCAGGCGGAGCGGCTCCTGGGCCACCCCGCCGAGGAGGTGGTCGGGCGCCCTGCCGCCGAGCTGGTCGCGGCACCGGACCGGCTGGACGCCGCACGGATCGCCTCCATCCTGAGCGAAGCCGCCGCCCACGGCAGCTGGGAGGGCCTGGTGGAGGCGCGGCGGCACGACGGCGGCCTCCGGCCGCTGGGCGTCCGCGTCGTCCCGCTCTGCAAGGTTGGCGGGGAACGCAGCTGGCTGGCCCTCGCCGTCGACATGCACGAGCCGCAGTGGGACGTGAACCGCCAGATGCTGGAGCGGTTCCTCACCCGCTCCCCGATCGGCATGGCGGTGGTCGGCACCGATCTGCGCTACCTCTGGCTCAATGACGCCCTGGAACGCTCCGGCGGGGTGCCGCGCGAGCAGCGGCTCGGCCGGCGGCTGAAGGAGACCATGCCGGGCCTGGACGTCGATGGGATCGAAGCGGTGATGCGGCAGGTGCTGGAGACCGGGGAGCCGGTCATCGACCACCACTACCAGGGCTTCACCGAGGCCGCGCCGGGCCTGCGGCGCTCCTTCTCCTCGTCGTTCTTCCGCCTGGACGACTCCGCCGGCTACCCGCAGGGCGTCTGCTACGTGGTCCTGGACGTCACCGACCGCCGCGAGGCGCAGGAGCGGCTGGCCCTGCTCAACGAGGCGTCCGCCCGGATCGGCTCCACCCTGGACGTCGGCCGGACCGCGCAGGAACTGGTCGACGTCGCGGTGCCCCGGCTGGCCGACTTCACCGTCATCGACGTGCTGGAACCGGTGCTCAGCGGCGAGGAGCTGGCCCCCGGGCCGAGCAGCGGCGACATCCCGCTGCGCCGCGCCGCCCAGCGGTCCGTCCGCGAGGGGTGCCCGGAAGCGCTCGTCGACGTCGGGGAGCAGGTCGACTACGTCCCCTCCTCGCCCGCCGCCCGCTGCCTGGCCGAGGGCCGCGCCATCCTCCAGCAGCAGCAGGACGCCGAGCAGGACCGATGGCTGACCGACGACCCGGCCCGCGCCGCCAGGATCCACCAGTACGGGGCCGTGTCGAGGATGTGCGTACCGATGCGGGCGCGCGGCATCACCATGGGCGTGGCCACCTTCGTCCGCCAGACGACCGACCGGCCGCTCTTCGACGAGGACGACCTGCGGCTCGCCGAGGAGTTCGTCGGCCGGGCCGCCCTCTGCCTCGACAACGCCCGCCGCTTCACCCGCGAGCACACCGCCGCGCTGACCCTGCAACGCAGCCTGCTGCCGCACCGGCTGGTACGCCGCAGCGCCGTGGAGGTCGCCTCCCGGTACCTGCCCGCCGACGGACAGGCGGGCGTGGGCGGCGACTGGTTCGACGTGATCCAGCTGTCCGGAGCCCGGGTCGCCCTGGTGGTCGGGGACGTCGTCGGGCACGGCATCGACGCCGCCGCCGCCATGGGCCGGCTGCGCACCGCCGTACAGACCCTCGCCGACATGGACCTGGCCCCAGACGAGCTGCTGGCCCACCTCGACGACCTGGTCATCCGCCTCTCCGAGGAGGAGTCGGCCGCCGCCATCACGGGCGCCAGCTGCCTGTACGCGGTCTACGACCCGGTGACCCGGCGCTGCACCATGGCCCGCGCCGCCCACCCGCCACCGGCCGTGGTCGACGCCGAGGGGGCCGTCACCTTCCCCGAGCTGCCGGCCGGGCCACCGCTCGGCCTCGGCTCCCTGCCGTTCGAGTCCGCCGAGCTGGAACTGCCCGAGGGCAGCCTGCTCGCCCTCTACACCGACGGCCTGATCGACAACCGCAGGCACCGCGACATCGACGCGGGACTCGACCGGCTGCGCGCCGCCCTGTCGCACCCCGACCGGCCGCTGGAGCAGCTCTGCGGGCTGGTGATCCGCTCCATGCTGGACGGCCACCCGACCGACGACGTGGCGCTGCTGCTGGCCCGCACCCGTGGCCTCAGCGCGGACGAGGTCGCCACCTGGGACCTGCCGGTCGACCCCGCAGTGGTGGCCACCGCCCGGGAACTGGCCACCCGGCAGCTGGAGTCCTGGGGGCTCCAGGAACTGCTCTTCACCACCGAACTGGTGGTCAGCGAGCTGGTGACCAACGCGATCCGGCACGCCGCCGGGCCGATCCAGCTCCGCCTCATCCGGCAGTCCGTGCTCACCTGCGAGGTCTCCGACGCCAGCAGCACCTCGCCCCGGCTGCGCCATGCCCGCACCACCGACGAGGGCGGTCGCGGGCTGCTGCTGGTCGCCCAGCTGACCCGCCGCTGGGGCACCCGCTACACCCATACCGGGAAGATCATCTGGGCGGAGCAGTCCATCCCGATGGACGAACCGGAAGGAAGCGCACCCGCCCTCGACGCCTGGGCGGGCGGGGACGGGTGACACCCGACCGGGGAGCCGCCCCGGGCTGCGGCACGGCCGCCGTACCGCCAGCGGGTAGTCTCTGCACCACGTGGACACCTGCGCCGCCACGCGCCGGCCGGCCGCCGAGGCGCAGCCACCCGCCGGGGCCCCGAAGGCCCGTCGGCACGGGTGCCCCGGACGCAGTTGTCCCCCGCAGGCGCGGGTGCAAGCCGACCGTCGCGGCCCAGCCGCGAAGAGCAGGGTGGAGCCGGAGTGCGCGACCTCAAGCAGATCGTCAAGGCGTACGACGTGCGGGGCGTGGTCCCCGACCAGTGGGACGAGGACCTGGCCCGTGCCTTCGGCGCCGCTTTTGTCGAGGTCACCGAGGCCACCTCGATCGTCGTCGGCCACGACATGCGGCCCTCCTCTCCCGGGCTGGCCCGCGCCTTCGCCGAGGGCGCGGCCGGCTGCGGCGCCGACGTGGTCGAGATCGGCCTCTGCTCCACCGACCAGCTCTACTTCGCCAGCGGCAAGCTGGACCTGCCCGGCGCCATGTTCACCGCCAGCCACAACCCCGCGCAGTACAACGGGATCAAGCTGTGCCGGTCCGGCGCCGCCCCCGTCGGCCAGGGCACCGGACTCGACCGCATCCGCGAACTCGTGGAGGGCTGGACCGCCGCCGACGGCACCGTCGCCGTCCCCGTCCACCCGGGCGAGTCCGGCACCATCAGCCGTCAGGACCTCCTCCAGGCATACGCCGACCATCTGCTCGGCCTGGTGGACCTCGGCTCGGTCCGCCGCCTCAAGGTCGTCGTCGACGCGGGCAACGGCATGGGCGGCCACACCGTGCCCACCGTCTTCGACGGGCTGCCGATCGACCTGGTCCCGATGTACTTCGAGCTCGACGGCACCTTCCCCAACCACGAGGCCAACCCGCTGGACCCCCGCAACCTGGTCGACCTCCAGGCCAGGGTGAAGGAGACCGGCGCCGACATCGGCCTGGCCTTCGACGGCGACGCCGACCGCTGCTTCGTGGTCGACGAGCGCGGCGAACCCGTCTCGCCCTCCGCCATCACCGCGCTGGTCGCCGTACGGGAACTGGCCCGCGCCCGGGCCGGCGGCGAACAGCAGCCCACCGTCATCCACAACCTCATCACCTCCTGGACCGTCCCCGAGGTCGTCCGCGAGCACGGCGGCACCCCCGTGCGCACCCGCGTCGGCCACTCCTTCATCAAGCAGGAGATGGCCCGGACCGACGCCGTCTTCGGCGGCGAGCACTCCGCGCACTACTACTTCCGCGACTTCTGGCGCGCGGACACCGGCATGCTCGCCGCCCTCCATGTGCTGGCCGCCCTGGGCGAGCAGCAGGGCACCCTGTCGGCGCTGGTCGCCGAGTACGAGCGGTACGCGGCCTCCGGCGAGATCAACAGCACCGTCCAGGACCAGGCGGGCCGCACCGCCGCCGTCCGCGCCGCCTACGCCGACCTGCCCGGGACTACCGTCGACGAACTCGACGGGCTCACCGTCTCCGGCGCCGACTGGTGGTTCAACCTGCGGCCCTCCAACACCGAGCCGCTGCTCCGCCTCAATGTGGAGGCCCGCTCGGCGACCACCATGGAGAAACTCCGCGACGAGGTCCTCGCCCTGGTCCGCGGCTGACCGACCGGGTCCGCCCGGCCGCCCTCGGTCCCCGACCAGGTCCGGCCGGGCGGCGGGTGCCCCGGCCGGTAGGCTGGAAAGGCCCCTGACGTTCCCCCACGACCGTCCCCGCACCCCGCACCTCCGGAGCCGCGCCACATGAAGCTGGAACCCTTCCTGCTGGACATCCTCGTCTGCCCGCAGTGCCGGGCCCCGCTGACCGAGGCCGACCACGACGGCAGCCCGGAGCTGGTGTGCACCTCCGCCGACTGCGGGCTGGCCTACCCGGTCCGCGACGGCATCCCGGTACTGCTGGTCGACGAGGCCCGCCGCACCGCCTGACCGGCGCCCGCCGCCACCGCGCCCCGAAGCGGAGGGCCTGCCAGGACCCTCCGCCCTCCCCGGAAGGACCGGCGCATGCTCGACGACGCACTGCTCGACGACCCGGCGGCGCTTGAGCGCGCCGACACCGGCGGCGCCCTGCTGGCCCTGGCCGGTGCCGGCGCCCGGATCCGCAACGCCCTGCGCCTGGCCGACGAGGCGGGGCTCGGCGCCCTCCGCCCCGACGGCCGCCCCCGCACCGTCCTCGTCGCCGGACACCGCAGCGCCCTGGCCGCCGGGGACATCCTGGCCGCCCTCGGCGGCACCGCCTGCCCGGTCCTGACCCTGGGCCCGGTGGCGGGGGCGCCCGAGGAGAGCGACCAGGCCCCGGCCCACCTGCTCGACCTGGGCTGGTACCTCCCCGGCTGGGTCGGCTCGCTCGACCTGCTGGTCGTCGCCTCCGACGACGGCTCCGAACCCGGACTCTGCGCCCTGATCGAGCAGGCATACCTGCGGGGCTGCTCCGCCGCCGTGATCGCCCCCGTGGACAGCCCGCTCGCCCAAGCCGCCGTGCAGGCCCGCGCCCTGCCCCTGCCGTACGCGACCGCCGACCGGGCCCGCGGCAACGACCGAGGCGCCGACGCGGTCACCCCTGACGATCTGCCGCCCGAGGACCCGGGAGCGCTCTGGGCCATCCTCGCCCCGCTGCTCGCCCTCGCCGGGCGGATCGGTGTCGCCCCCGCCGACGGCCGGTCGCTGCAAGCCGCCGCCGACCGGCTGGACGAGGTCGCCGTACGCTGCCGACCGGACGCCGCCGCCTACCTCAACCCCGGCAAGAGCCTGGCCGGCCGCCTCGCCGGCGGTCTGCCGCTGCTCTGGGGAGACGGCCCGCTCACCGCCGCCGTGGCGCGGCGCTTCGCCGCCCTGCTCGCCGACCGGGCCGGGCACCCCGCCCTCACCGGAGTGCTGCCGCAGGCGCTCGCCGAGCACCGCGGCCTGTTCGCCGCCCGGCTGGGCGGCGGCACCGGCACCGAGGACTTCTTCCGCGACCGGGTCGACGAACCCGACCCGCTGCGCCTCCAGGTCCTGCTGCTGCGCCGGATCATCGACGAGGCGGACAGCGTCCCGGCTGCCCCGGATGAACCCGAAGGCGACACCGAGGGCGGCCCCTCCCGGACGGAGGACCGCGACACGGCGGCCCTCCACCGCACCGTGGCCCGCGCCCAGCGGCTCGCCGAAGCCCACGAGGTGGTGCTCGGCGAACTCGCCGTCGCCCACACCGACCCGCTGGAGGCACTGGCCGAACTGGTCGGCATCACCGACTTCGCCGCCGTCTACCTCGGCCTCGCCGGCGGCGCCTGACCCGGCCCCCGCACCCGCCCGGGGCCCCCGGCCAGCGGCCCTCCCCGCTACACCCCCCAGCCGGTCGGCGCCCGTTCTCCCCTGCCCCGCCGTGCCCTCCAGCCGGTCGGCGCAGCCCCCCTCTCCGACTCCGCCGCGCCCTCCGGCCGGTCGGCGAGGCCGCCCTTTCCTGCCTCGCCATGCCCTCCGGGTGGCCAGCGAGGGTACTCTCTCCGACTCTCTCCGACCCTGCGGTTCCCTTCGGCCGGTCTGTGCTGGCACCGGTCTCCGACCTCGCCGTGTCCTTCGGCCGGTCTGTGCCGTCACCGGTCTCCGACCCCGCCGTCCCCTTCGGCCGGTCTGTGCTGCCACCCCGCTCCGACCTCGCCGTGTCCTTCGGCCGGTCCGTGCCGTCACCGCCCTCCGACCCCGCCGTCCCCTTCGGCCGGCCCGACCGGCCACCCCGTCCGATGCGGCCGCCCGTCGGGTGGCCGCATCGTGGACACCTCCCCGCCACCCGGGGCGGGTTTCATCCAGGTCGGCTAGGGTCGTCCCTCCGGCCCCGCCGGCGCGACCGTTCGGCGACCCGCAGCAGCACCACCCCGATTCCGGCCCCCGAAGCAGGAAGAAGCAGCAGCGCGCATGGACCGCCTCGTCACCACCGTCCGCCCGTACGCCTGGGGCTCCACCACCGCCATCCCGCAGCTGCTGGGCCAGGAGCCCACGGGTGAGCCGCAGGCCGAACTCTGGATGGGCGCCCACCCCGGAGCGCCCTCGCGGGTCGACCGGGGTGACGGCGAGCGCTCGCTGGCCGAGGTGATCGCCGCCGACCCCCGGCGGGAACTGGGCGCCGCCACGGTGGAGCGCTTCGGGCCGACCCTGCCGTTCCTCTTCAAGGTGCTGGCCGCCGGCCACGCCCTGTCCGTGCAGGTGCACCCGACGCTGGAGCAGGCCAGGGCCGGCTTTGCCGCCGAGGAGGCGAGGGGCGTGCCGCTGGACGCCCCGCACCGCAACTACAAGGACGCCAACCACAAGCCCGAGATCATCTGCGCGCTGAGCGACTTCGACGGCCTCTGCGGCTTCCGCGCCCCCGCCGCCACCGCGGACCTGCTGGACTCCCTCGGCCTCCCCGCCCTCGCCGCCTGGACCGAGGTGCTGCGTACCCGCCCCGAGGAGGAGGCGCTGCGGACCGTGCTCGCCGAGGTGCTCGGCGCCGACCGGGAGCGGACCGCCGCCGTGGTCGGCGAGGTCGCCGAGGCGCTGGAGAAGGGCGCCGCCGGCGACGGCCCACACGCCGCGACCTGCGCCGCCTACGCGACCGCCGCCCGTGACTACCCCGGCGACCCCGGCATCATCGCCGCGCTGCTGCTCAACCATGTCACGCTCCGGCCCGGCCAGGCCCTCTACCTGGACGCCGGCGTCCCCCACGCCTACCTCAGCGGCCTCGGCGTCGAACTCATGGCCAACTCCGACAATGTGCTGCGCTGCGGCCTCACCCCCAAGCACATCGACGTCCCCGAACTGCTGCGGGTGGTCGACTTCCACGCCACCGACCCCGCTGTGCTGCACCCGGTGGCCGTGCCCGGGGCGGACGGCGAGGAGCGCTACCCGGCCCCGGTCCAGGAGTTCCGCCTCTCCCGCTACCGGCTGACCGGCGCCGGCCGCACGCCGGACCGACACACGGTGGACGGACGCACCCCGCAGATCCTGCTCTGCGCCGCAGGCGAGGCCGAGCTGACCGACGCCGCCGGGCGGACCCTCACCCTGAGCGGCGGTCAGTCCGCCTACCTGCCCGCCGACGGCGCCGAGTCCACCCTCACCGGCACCGACGCCCTGGTCTTCCGCGCCACCGTCCCGCTCTGACCCTCCGTCAGGTCCACTGCCGGGCCGGTACCCGAAGGGGCCCCCGGCCGCCAGTGCGAGAATGGCACGCCACGGCAGGCACGCCCGGCGACGAGACCAGCGGGCCCGCAGCGGCCCGGCGGAAGGACTGAACCGCACCATGAGTGCAGCAGGCGGTACCAAGGCGATCGTGGCTGCCCTGAGCGCCAACCTGGCAATCGCGGCGGGCAAGTTCGTGGCATTTGTCGTCACCGGCTCCTCCTCGATGCTGGCGGAGGCCGTGCACTCCGTCGCCGACTCCGGTAATCAGGGACTGCTGCTGCTCGGTGGCAAGCGGGCCAGGCGCGAGGCGTCCGAGGAGCACCCCTTCGGATACGGGCGCGAGCGCTACATCTTCGGCTTCCTGGTCTCGATCGTGCTGTTCAGCGTGGGCGGCATGTTCGCCCTCTACGAGGGCTATGAGAAGGTCGCCCACCCCCATCCGCTGGAGAGCTGGTACTGGGCCGTCGGCGTGCTGATCTTCGCGATCCTCGCGGAGGGCTTCTCCTTCCGTACGGCCGTCAAGGAGTCCAACCGGATCCGCGGCTCCCTCAGCTGGTCCCAGTTCATCCGCCGGGCCAAGGCGCCGGAACTCCCCGTGGTGTTGCTGGAGGACTTCGGAGCGCTGATCGGCCTGGTGCTGGCGCTGTTCGGCGTCGGGCTGGCGATCACCACCGGCAACGGCGTCTGGGACGGCGTCGGCACCCTCTGCATCGGCGTCCTGCTGATCGCCATCGCCCTGGTCCTCGCCGTGGAGACCAAGAGCCTGCTGCTGGGCGAGGCCGCCACCAAGGAGACCGTGGCCGAGATCCGTGAGGCGCTGGTCGACCATGACACCGTGGCCGGCCTGATCCATATGCGGACCCTGCACCTCGGCCCCGAGGAACTGCTCGTCGCCGCCAAGATCGCCGTACGGCACGACGACACCGCCGCCGACGTCGCCCGTGCCATCGACGACGCCGAGGCACGCATCCGCCGGGCCGTGCCCATCGCCCGAGTCATCTACCTGGAACCGGACATCTACAGCGCCGACAAGGCCGCTGCCGGCCCCGACCCCGAGGCCACCCCCGGCGGCCCCGGCCCGGCGGACTCCGGATCGCACGCGCACTGACGCCCGCCCCCTGCCAGGGGTGGCCGGATTCCCCGGGATCCCGGGCCCGCGCCGGTACTGTCGGTGTAGATTCGTGACCAGAGCCAGACGTCGCTGCTGATGGCGGTCGATCGGACGGCGTGCGGCCCGCCGCACGCACCGGTCGAGGGAGAGAGGGCCTCCGACGGGCTGTGCTGGAGCGAGGGGACCGGCCCGCCGGGCCCCATGGACCACGGGAGTGCACCACCCGTGGGAGTCGGCGTACCCGCACCGCCGGGCGCCGTCGGTCCCGCGACCGCGTACGCCCGCGCCTGTCCGCCCGCCGCCCCAGCACACCGGACCAGCGCCCTGCGCCGGAAACGCCCGGCGCGGCCACAACTCCCCACAATCAGCGCGAGGAGCAGACGCATGGCGTCCCAGACCACCGGTGACTTCAAGGTCGCCGACCTCTCCCTGGCCGCCTTCGGCCGCAAGGAGATCCAGCTCGCCGAGCACGAGATGCCCGGCCTGATGGCCATCCGCAAGGAGTACGCCGAGGCGCAGCCGCTGGCCGGCGCCCGGATCACCGGCTCGCTGCACATGACCGTGCAGACCGCCGTGCTCATCGAGACCCTGGCCGCCCTCGGCGCCGAGGTCCGCTGGTGCTCCTGCAACATCTTCTCCACCCAGGACCACGCCGCCGCCGCGATTGCCGTCGGCCCCGAGGGCACCCCGGAGAACCCGCAGGGCGTCCCGGTCTTCGCCTGGAAGGGCGAGTCCCTGGAGGAGTACTGGTGGTGCACCGAGCAGGCCCTCACCTGGCCCGGTGAAGACGGCACCGCCGTGGGGCCGAACATGATCCTGGACGACGGCGGTGACGCCACCCTGCTCGTCCACAAGGGTGTGGAGTTCGAGAAGGCCGGCGCCGCGCCGGACCCCTCCACCGCCGACAACGACGAGTACCGCATCATCCTGCAGCTGCTCAACCGCACCCTCGCCGAGTCGCCGCGCAAGTGGACCGAGGCCGCCGCCGCGATCAAGGGCGTGTCCGAGGAGACCACCACCGGCGTCCACCGCCTGTACGAGATGCACCGCGACGGCAGCCTGCTGTTCCCGGCCATCAACGTCAACGACTCGGTGACCAAGTCGAAGTTCGACAACAAGTACGGCTGCCGCCACTCGCTGATCGACGGCATCAACCGCGCCACCGATGTGCTCATCGGCGGCAAGGTCGCCGTGGTCTGCGGCTACGGCGACGTCGGCAAGGGCTGCGCCGAGTCGCTGCGCGGCCAGGGCGCCCGGGTGATCGTCACCGAGATCGACCCGATCTGCGCCCTCCAGGCCGCCATGGACGGCTACCAGGTGACCACCCTGGAGGACGTGGTCGAGACCGCCGACATCTTCGTCACCACCACCGGCAACAAGGACATCATCCTCGCCTCCCACATGGCGCGGATGAAGCACCAGGCGATCGTCGGCAACATCGGCCACTTCGACAACGAGATCGACATGGCCGGCCTGGCGAAGATCCCCGGGATCGTCAAGGACGAGGTCAAGCCGCAGGTCCACACCTGGACCTTCCCCGACGGCAAGGTGCTGATCGTCCTCTCCGAGGGCCGGCTGCTCAACCTGGGCAACGCCACCGGACACCCCTCGTTCGTGATGTCCAACTCCTTCGCCAACCAGACGATCGCGCAGATCGAGCTCTTCACCAAGACCGAGGAGTACCCGGTCGGCGTCTACACCCTCCCCAAGCACCTGGACGAGAAGGTCGCCCGCCTCCACCTGGACGCGCTCGGCGTCAAGCTCACCACGCTCTCCGAGGACCAGGCCGCCTACATCGGCGTCCCGGTCGAGGGCCCCTACAAGTCGGACCACTACCGGTACTGACACCCGCACGGCACCTCCCGTCGGGCCCCGGACCTGCGACCAGGTCCGGGGCCCGACCCGTCCCCGCCGTAGCATGCGACCATGCCCAGCGGCCGCTACTCCCTGTACGACCCCCACGACGACACCCCCCTCGGAGAGGAACACTTCAGCTGCGCCCCCGGCCCCGCCGGCTGGCGCTACACCGCACAGAGCTTCACCACCGACGGCACCCCCGCCGGCTCCGTCGACCTCACCCTCGACTCACTCGGCCGCCCCCTGCGCCTTCACCTGCGCGCCGGAGACTGGCAGATCCGTGGCGGCGCACTCGACGGCCTCACCTGGGTCCGTACCGACGCCTCCGACCCCGACACGGCCCACGCCACCGAAGGGCACGACCGTGCCCACGCCTTCACCGGCCGCTCGCCCGCATTCCTGATCGCCACCGCCCGGCTGCTCCGGCTGGAACCCGGAGGCAGGGCGCGGCTGCGCCTGGTCGCCCTCACTGAACCCGTACTCGCACCACGCACTCTCGACCAGGGCTGGTCACTGGACGGAATCGAATCACACGCCACTGACAGTGGGCCGCTGACCGTCGAGCGCTACACCGTCGCCGACCTCGAAACCGGCGAGCAGCACACCGTCCACCTGGCCGGGGACGTGGTACTCGCCGCACCCGGCGTGGAACTGGAGGCACTGGACACGCCACCCAACCAGCAGCGCCCAGGCGCCCCGCCGCTGGGCTGACCGCCGGTCAGGCTGGCGGCGCGAAGCCTCCCTGGCCCTGCTCGACCGCAGGCGCGGGCGGCGTGGGCGGTGCGGGCGGCACAGGGGGGACGGGCGCGACGGGCGGGACGGGTGCGGGGCCGGGAACAGCAGCCGGAGCAGCAGCGGCAGGAGGATAGGCCGCCGGCTGGTGCCCCCTGGCGCGCGCCCACTCCCGGTTCTGCCGCTCGGCCAGCACCGCACCCAGATACGCGGCCGGGTGCAGACCCGGCGGAACGGCCCGTCCGGTACGCGCCGCCACATCCCCCGCCAGCCGATGTGCCAGATCCGAGGCGATGCGCGGGTCCAGCTGGTACATCCGCCCGAGGTACTGCCGGACCGCCAGCCACAGCCCGTCCGGCACCGCCGACAGGTCCAGCGAAGCCAGTTCCCCGCCCAGGGCGGCCATCAACTGCGGAGGCAGCGTCGGCAACGGGGAGCGGCCGCCGCCGGCCCCCGGCACCCGCTCCCTGATCACCAGCGTGCCCGCGAAGACATCACCCAGCCGACGCCCCCGGTCGGAAGCCAGCGAAGCGATCGTGGCCGGGACCCCGACCAGCATGACGATCTCGAAGAAGCCGACCAGCCCCCGCACCAGCGCATGCCGGAAGCGGATCGGCCCGCCGTCGGTGCGGACCACCCGCAGGCCGAGCGCCAGCTTCCCCAGCGACCGCCCCCGGGAGAGCGTCTCCACCACCACGGGTATGCCGACCAGGATGCCCACGGTGAGGCTGAGGGTGACTGCGGCGGCCGCCGCCGCATCCAGGTCCGGGGCCGTCAGGTCGAGCACCAGCGTCAGCGCGATGACGACGAGGAACAGCACGGCCATGTCGAGGAAGCACGCGATCATCCGGCTGGGCAGCTTCGCAGGCTGCACCCCCAGGACCACGGCCTCGCCGGTCACCAGGTCGCTCACTGCGCTCCCACCTGTCCTCGCCCACCCGCCGCCCCGCAGGACCGGCGTCATCGGCCCCGCCCGCGATCTCCTGCGGTCAACATACGGCCGTGCCAGGGACGGCGGGTAGCCGGGCGACGGGCTCTGGCAAGCTGGGTCCCCTCTCCGCCCAACCGTTCCCCCGGAGCCTGGAGCCCCCGCATGGACCTGGACGTCTTCGTCACCACCCACCGGGCGGAGTGGGCCCGGCTGGACCAGCTCTGCAAGCGGCGTCGGCTCACCGGGGAGGAGGCGGACGAACTCGTCGACCTCTATCAGCGCGTCACCGCCCACCTCTCCCAACTCCAGTCGACCGCCCCGGACCCCACCCTCGTCGGCCGGCTGACCTCGCTCGTCGCCCGGGCCCGCAGCGCGGTGACCGGGGCCAGGTCGGCCGGGTGGCGTGACGCCGGGCGGTACTTTGCCTCCAGCTTCCCCGCCGCCCTCTACCGGACCCGGAAGTGGTGGATACCCACCGCCCTGGCCTCGCTGGCACTGGTGGCCGTCGCCGCCGTCTGGATCGCCACCGATGCCGGGGTGCGCGCCTCCATCGCGGCACCGGACCAGATCCGCGAGATGACCCGCCCCGGCGGGGAGTACGAGGCCTACTACTCCAGCCACCCCGCGAGCTCGTTCGCCGCCCAGGTGTGGACGAACAACGCCTGGGCCGCCGCCCTCTGCCTGCTCGGCGGCGTCTTCCTGGGCCTCCCGGTGCTGTACGCCCTCGTCGGCAACATCCTCAACATCGGTGTCGGCATCGGCATGATGGCCTCCGCAGGACGGCTGGACCTCTTCCTCGGCCTGCTGCTCCCGCACGGCATGCTCGAACTGACCGCCGTCTTCGTCGCCGCCGGCATGGGCCTCCGCCTCGGTTGGACGGTCATCGACCCGGGCCCGCGCACCCGGTCCACCGCCCTCGCCGAGGAAGGCCGGGCAACCATCGGCATGGTCGTCGGCCTCGCCGCCGTCCTACTGGTCTCCGGCGTACTCGAAGCTTTTGTCACCCCCTCCGGGCTCCCCACCTGGGCCCGCATCGGCATCGGCGGCCTCGCCGAGGCCCTCTTCCTGGCCTATGTCTTCCTGGTGGGCCGACGCGCCTACCGGGCCGGCGACATCGGCGACGTGGAGTCGGCCGACCGCACCGACGAGCTGCCGGTGGCCGCCTGAGGCTGTGTGCGACCACCTCGGCTGACCTGGTAGTCTCATGATCGCGTCGCCGAGCCATTGACAGCGGTTCGGTGTGCGGGTAGGTTCGAACGGTTGCCTCCGACTGGACACGGTCGGGAGCGGGCGTTAGTGTCTACGACACCGCCGATCCGGAAGCAGATCGCGAAATCCGCAGGGAATCCAGAATTCAACTGCGGTCGCGTGCGCCCCGGGGCAGCGAATCCGGAAACGGAGTTCCGAAAGTCTGCTAGGCTTCGGAGCGAAGTTCGGAAAAAGAACCCCGCCAGCGGGGGTCAGGGAAGCGGAAAGCGGATCTGATAAGCTGGAGACACAAGAAGGGAAGCGCCCGGAGGAGCCCGGAAGGGTTTCGATGGAAGCGTCCGTTCCTTGAGAACTCAACAGCGTGCCAAAAGTCAACGCCAGATATTTGAACCCTTTGGGTTCCTTTGAATGAAGTGCAGCGAGGACGCTGTGCGCGGGTCCGGCTTATTCCGCCGGATGCCGTGCCGCTCTTCCGCGAATGAGACATTCACGGAGAGTTTGATCCTGGCTCAGGACGAACGCTGGCGGCGTGCTTAACACATGCAAGTCGAACGGTGAAGCCCTTCGGGGTGGATCAGTGGCGAACGGGTGAGTAACACGTGGGCAATCTGCCCTGCACTCTGGGACAACACCGGGAAACCGGTGCTAATACCGGATACGACGTACCTCCGCATGGGGTGTGCGTGGAAAGCTCCGGCGGTGCAGGATGAGCCCGCGGCCTATCAGCTTGTTGGTGGGGTGATGGCCTACCAAGGCGACGACGGGTAGCCGGCCTGAGAGGGCGACCGGCCACACTGGGACTGAGACACGGCCCAGACTCCTACGGGAGGCAGCAGTGGGGAATATTGCACAATGGGCGAAAGCCTGATGCAGCGACGCCGCGTGAGGGATGACGGCCTTCGGGTTGTAAACCTCTTTCAGCAGGGAAGAAGCGCAAGTGACGGTACCTGCAGAAGAAGCACCGGCTAACTACGTGCCAGCAGCCGCGGTAATACGTAGGGTGCGAGCGTTGTCCGGAATTATTGGGCGTAAAGAGCTCGTAGGCGGCCTGTCGCGTCGGATGTGAAAGCCCGGGGCTTAACCCCGGGTCTGCATTCGATACGGGCAGGCTAGAGTTCGGTAGGGGAGATCGGAATTCCTGGTGTAGCGGTGAAATGCGCAGATATCAGGAGGAACACCGGTGGCGAAGGCGGATCTCTGGGCCGATACTGACGCTGAGGAGCGAAAGCGTGGGGAGCGAACAGGATTAGATACCCTGGTAGTCCACGCCGTAAACGTTGGGAACTAGGTGTGGGCGACATTCCACGTCGTCCGTGCCGCAGCTAACGCATTAAGTTCCCCGCCTGGGGAGTACGGCCGCAAGGCTAAAACTCAAAGGAATTGACGGGGGCCCGCACAAGCGGCGGAGCATGTGGCTTAATTCGACGCAACGCGAAGAACCTTACCAAGGCTTGACATACACCGGAAACTGGCAGAGATGTCAGCCCCCTTGTGGTCGGTGTACAGGTGGTGCATGGTTGTCGTCAGCTCGTGTCGTGAGATGTTGGGTTAAGTCCCGCAACGAGCGCAACCCTTGTTCTGTGTTGCCAGCGAGTAATGTCGGGGACTCACAGGAGACTGCCGGGGTCAACTCGGAGGAAGGTGGGGACGACGTCAAATCATCATGCCCCTTATGTCTTGGGCTGCACACGTGCTACAATGGTCGGTACAATGGGCTGCGATACCGCGAGGTGGAGCGAATCCCAAAAAGCCGGCCTCAGTTCGGATTGGGGTCTGCAACTCGACCCCATGAAGTCGGAGTCGCTAGTAATCGCAGATCAGCATGCTGCGGTGAATACGTTCCCGGGCCTTGTACACACCGCCCGTCACGTCACGAAAGTCGGTAACACCCGAAGCCGGTGGCCCAACCCTCTGGGAGGGAGCCGTCGAAGGTGGGACCAGCGATTGGGACGAAGTCGTAACAAGGTAGCCGTACCGGAAGGTGCGGCTGGATCACCTCCTTTCTAAGGAGCATTGGCCGGCTTCGAGCGAGTGTCTCGGAGCGGTTGCTCATGGGTGGAACGTTGACTATTCGGCAGGTCCCGGGTCCCCGGGTTCGTTAGTACTGCGCCTTTGGCGTGTGGAAGGCGGGTCGGGGGTGTGGGGGTTGTCGGGCGCGCTGTTGGGTCCTGAGGGAACGGTTGGTTGTTTCCTCTGGTTGTGCCGGTCCCATGCTTGTTCTGGGTGGGTGGCTGGTCGTTGTTTGAGAACTGCACAGTGGACGCGAGCATCTGTGGCCAAGTTTTTAAGGGCGCACGGTGGATGCCTTGGCACCAGGAACCGATGAAGGACGTGGGAGGCCGCGATAGGCCCCGGGGAGCTGTCAACCGAGCTTTGATCCGGGGGTGTCCGAATGGGGAAACCCGGCAGTCGTCATGGGCTGTCACCCGCTGCTGAACACATAGGCAGTGTGGAGGGAACGCGGGGAAGTGAAACATCTCAGTACCCGCAGGAAGAGAAAACAACCGTGATTCCGGGAGTAGTGGCGAGCGAAACCGGATGAGGCTAAACCGTATGTGTGTGATACCCGGCAGGGGTTGCGCGTGCGGGGTTGTGGGAGCGTACTTCAGTCGTCTGCCGGCGGCTGGGCGAGTCAGAAACCGTACAGGTAGTCGAAGGGCATGCGAAAGGCCCGGCGTAGAGGGTAAGACCCCCGTAGACGAAATCTGTGCGGCTTGCTTGTGCGTTTCCCAAGTAGCACGGGGCCCGAGAAATCCCGTGTGAATCTGGCGGGACCACCCGCTAAGCCTAAATATTCCCTGGTGACCGATAGCGGATAGTACCGTGAGGGAATGGTGAAAAGTACCGCGGGAGCGGAGTGAAATAGTACCTGAAACCGTGTGCCTACAAGCCGTGGGAGCGTCGTCGTGGTTTTCGGACTGCGGCCGTGACTGCGTGCCTTTTGAAGAATGAGCCTGCGAGTTTGCGGTGTGTGGCGAGGTTAACCCGTGTGGGGTAGCCGTAGCGAAAGCGAGTCCGAATAGGGCGTTCTTAGTCGCATGCCCAAGACCCGAAGCGGAGTGATCTAGCCATGGGCAGGGTGAAGCGCGGGTAAGACCGTGTGGAGGCCCGAACCCACCAGGGTTGAAAACCTGGGGGATGACCTGTGGTTAGGGGTGAAAGGCCAATCAAACTCCGTGATAGCTGGTTCTCCCCGAAATGCATTTAGGTGCAGCGTCGTGTGTTTCTTGCCGGAGGTAGAGCACTGGATAGGCGATGGGCCTCACCGGGTTACTGACCTTAGCCAAACTCCGAATGCCGGTAAGTGAGAGCGCGGCAGTGAGACTGCGGGGGATAAGCTCCGTGGTCGAGAGGGAAACAGCCCAGAACACCGGCTAAGGCCCCTAAGCGTGTGCTAAGTGGGAAAGGATGTGGAGTCGCAGAGACAACCAGGAGGTTGGCTTAGAAGCAGCCACCCTTGAAAGAGTGCGTAATAGCTCACTGGTCAAGTGATTCCGCGCCGACAATGTAGCGGGGCTCAAGTACACCGCCGAAGCCGTGTCACTCACACAAATAGCCTTAACGGGTGTGTGGGTGGGTAGGGGAGCGTCGTGTGCCGGGTGAAGCGGCGGCGGGAGCCAGTCGTGGACGGTATACGAGTGAGAATGCAGGCATGAGTAGCGATACAAGAGTGGGAAACTCTTGCGCCGATTGACCAAGGGTTCCTGGGTCAAGCTGATCTGCCCAGGGTAAGTCGGGACCTAAGGCGAGGCCGACAGGCGTAGTCGATGGACAACGGGTTGATATTCCCGTACCCGCTGTAGAGCGTCAACGCTGAACCTCTGAATGCTAAGGCCGTGAAGCCGCCCTTGAGACCTTCGGGTCGAGGGGGAGTGGTGGAGCCGCCGGTCCAACAGGGTAGTAGGTGAGCGATGGGGTGACGCAGGAAGGTAGTCCAGCCCGGGCGGTGGTTGTCCCGGGGTAAGGGTGTAGGACGTGGGGTAGGCAAATCCGCCCTGCATATAGTCTGAGACCTGATGCCGAGCCGATTGTGGTGAAGTGGATGATCCTATGCTGTCGAGAAAAGCCTCTAGCGAGTTCTATGGCGGCCCGTACCCCAAACCGACTCAGGTGGTCAGGTAGAGAATACCGAGGCGTTCGGGTGAACCGTGGTTAAGGAACTCGGCAAAATGCCCCCGTAACTTCGGGAGAAGGGGGGCCATTGCTGGTGATGGGTCTTGCACTCTGAGCTGGTGGTGGCCGCAGAGACCAGCGAGAAGCGACTGTTTACTAAAAACACAGGTCCGTGCGAAGCCGTAAGGCGATGTATACGGACTGACGCCTGCCCGGTGCTGGAACGTTAAGGGGACCGGTTAGTCATGATTCGTCGTGGCGAAGCTGAGAACTTAAGCGCCAGTAAACGGCGGTGGTAACTATAACCATCCTAAGGTAGCGAAATTCCTTGTCGGGTAAGTTCCGACCTGCACGAATGGCGTAACGACTTCTCGACTGTCTCAACCACGGGCCCGGTGAAATTGCATTACGAGTAAAGATGCTCGTTTCGCGCAGCAGGACGGAAAGACCCCGGGACCTTTACTATAGCTTGATATTGGTGTTCGGTTCGGCTTGTGTAGGATAGGTGGGAGACTGTGAAGCTGTGACGCCAGTCATGGTGGAGTCATCGTTGAAATACCACTCTGGTCGTGCTGGATGTCTAACCTGGGTCCGTGATCCGGATCAGGGACAGTGTCTGGTGGGTAGTTTAACTGGGGCGGTTGCCTCCTAAAGGGTAACGGAGGCGCCCAAAGGTTCCCTCAGCCTGGTTGGCAATCAGGTGTTGAGTGTAAGTGCACAAGGGAGCTTGACTGTGAGACCGACGGGTCGAGCAGGTGCGAAAGCAGGGACTAGTGATCCGGCGGTGGCTTGTGGAAGCGCCGTCGCTCAACGGATAAAAGGTACCCCGGGGATAACAGGCTGATCTTCCCCAAGAGTCCATATCGACGGGATGGTTTGGCACCTCGATGTCGGCTCGTCGCATCCTGGGGCTGGAGTAGGTCCCAAGGGTTGGGCTGTTCGCCCATTAAAGCGGTACGCGAGCTGGGTTTAGAACGTCGTGAGACAGTTCGGTCCCTATCCGCTGTGCGCGTAGGAGTCTTGAGAAGGGCTGTCCCTAGTACGAGAGGACCGGGACGGACGGACCTCTGGTGTGCCAGTTGTTCTGCCAAGGGCATGGCTGGTTGGCTACGTTCGGGAGGGATAACCGCTGAAAGCATCTAAGCGGGAAGCCTGCTTCGAGATGAGGGCTCCCACCACCTTGAGTGGGTAAGGCTCCCAGTAGACGACTGGGTTGATAGGCCGGGTGTGGAAGCCTCGTGAGGGGTGGAGCTGACCGGTACTAATAGGCCGAGGGCTTGTCCATAGTTGCTCCGCGTCCACTGTGTAGTTCTGAAGCAATGACCCGTGCCGATTCCGGGTCAACTTCATAGTGTTTCGGTGGTCATAGCGTGAGGGAAACGCCCGGTTACATTCCGAACCCGGAAGCTAAGCCTTACAGCGCCGATGGTACTGCAGGGGGGACCCTGTGGGAGAGTAGGACGCCGCCGAACAATCTTTGACGGGAGGGCCCCGTAGCCGGAAGGCTACGGGGCCCTTTCGCATGCCCGGATTCGGGATGGCAGGATCGCGTCCATGAGTTACCGAGTGCGTCGAGTGGCGGCCCATGAGTGGCTGCGGTTGCGTGATCTGCGGCTGGAGGCGTTGCAGGACACCCCCACGGCCTTTGTGTCCCAGTACGCGACCGAGAGGATGAAGTCGGACACCGAGTGGCAGTCCCGGGCGCTGTGCGGCTCCGGTGCCGAGGCGCAGGCGGACGGGCGGCTGACGGCGACCTATGTGCTGGAGCCGGCCGGTTCGGGGCGCTGGGGCGGGATGGTGACGGTGTTCCAGGAGCCGGACGCCGTGAAGCCGCAGGTGCATCTGGTGGGCGTGTATGTGGCCCCGGAGTACCGGGGCCGGGCCGTGGGGGCGGCTGAGGCGCTGGTCCGTGAGGCGCTGGAATGGGCGTTCACCGAGGGCGGGGCGGAGCGGGTCCGGCTCTTCGTACGGGAGGACAACGGGCGTGCCCTGGCGTTCTACCGGCGGCTGGGGTTCGCCGAGACGGGGGAGACCATGCTCTATCCGCCCGACCCGTCGTTCACCGAGTTCGAGATGGAGTACCTGGCGGGAGCCTGAGCCGTCAGAGGCGGCCGGCGGCCTTGAGGGCGAGGTAGGCGTCGGCGAGGGCGGGTGGCAGCTCGGCGGGGGGTGCGTCCACGACGGTGACGCCGTGGCGGGCGAGCCGTTCCCCGGTCTGCCGGCGGTCGGCGCGGGTCTGCTCGGCGGCGGCGGCCCCGTACACGGCCTCCAGGGTGCCCCGGGCGGCGGCCATCTCCGCCACCCGGGGGTCGCCGACGGAGGCCACCAGCACCTCGTGGCGCCGGGTGAGCTGCGGCAGCACGGGCAGCAGCCCCTGCTCGACGGGGGCGCTGTCCAGCGTGCTCAGCAGGACGACCAGCGAGCGGTGGGGTGCCCGCTTGAGCACGGCCGAGGTCAGGGCCCGGGCGTCCGTCTCGACCAGCGCGGGTTCCAGGACGGCCATGGCGTTGACGAAGGAGGGCAGGACCTCGGCGGCGGCGCGTCCCTGGACGGAGGCGCGGGGCCGCCGGTCGTGGGCGAGCAGGTCGACGCGGTCGCCCGCCTTGGTGGCGAGGGCGGCGAGCAGCAGCGCGGCGTCCATGGCGGCGTCGAGGCGCGGGGCGTCGCCGACGCGTCCGGCGGAGGTGCGGCCGGTGTCCAGCACGATGAGGATGTGGCGGTCGCGTTCGGGGCGCCAGGTGCGTACGGCGACGGCGGACCGCCGGGCGGAGGCACGCCAGTCGATGGACCGTACGTCGTCGCCGGGGGTGTACTCGCGCAGGGAGTCGAACTCGGTGCCCTGACCGCGTACCAGCAGCGAGGTGCGGCCGTCGAGTTCGCGGAGCCGGGCCAACCGGGAGGGCAGGTGCTTGCGGCTGGCGAAGGGCGGCAGCACCCGCACGGCCCAGGGCACGGTGTGCGAGCCCTGCCGGGCGGCCAGGCCCAGCGGGCCGGTGGAGCGGACGGTCACCCGGTGGGCATGGCGGTCGCCGCGCCGGGTGGGGTGCAGCACGGTGGTGACGCGGCGTCGCTCACCGGCCGGGATGTCCAGCCGGTGCCGGGAGGCGGCCGGTTCGGTGCCGGGTGTCCAACTGCTGGGCGGCCAGGCGTCCCGGAGCCGGGCGCGGAGCCGCCGCCGCCCGGTGTTGGTGACGGTGAGGGTGACGGCGGCGGTCTCGCCGAGCCGGACCGAGGTGTCACCGGAGCGGTCCAGCCGCAGGGTGCGGACCGGGGCGGCGAGCAGCAGGTCGGCGGCGATCCCGGCGAGCAGTGCCGCGCAGACCAGGCCGACCCCGGCGGCGGACGGAAGGAGCAGACCCACGACGAGCACGCCGGCCAGGGCGAGCAGGGCGGTGCGGCCGGTGAGGGCCATGGGAGCGGCTCCTAAGGGCGGTTCGGGGGCGGCTGGTCCAGGTTGGTCCAGGCTGGTTCAGACCGGCTCAGCGGGGGACGGGCACGTGGGAGAGGACGGACTGGAGGACGGAGTCGGCGGTGACGCCCTCCATCTCCGCCTCGGGGCGCAGCTGTATCCGGTGCCGGAGGGTGGGCAGGGCGAGGGCCTTGACGTCGTCGGGGGTGACATAGTCGCGGCCGGCCAGCCAGGCCCAGGCCCGCGCGGTGGCGAGCAGCGCGGTGGCGCCGCGCGGGGAGACGCTCAGCGAGAGGGACGGGGACTCGCGGGTGGCCCGGCAGAGGTCCACGATGTACGCCAGGATCTCGGGGGCGACGGTGAGCTTGGCGATCTCGGCGCGGGCGGCGTCCAGGTCCTCGGGGCCGGCGACGGGGCGGACACCGGCGGTGTCCAGGTCGCGCGGGTCGAAGCCGGAGGCGTGGCGGGTCAGCACCTGCACCTCGTTCTCCCGGGTGGGCAGCGGCAGGATCAGCTTCAGCAGGAAGCGGTCCAGCTGGGCCTCGGGCAGCGGGTAGGTGCCCTCGTACTCGACCGGGTTCTGGGTGGCGGCGACCATGAAGGGCTCGGGCAGCGGGCGGGGGGTGCCGTCCACGCTGACCTGCCGCTCCTCCATGGCCTCCAGCAGGGATGCCTGGGTCTTGGGCGGGGTGCGGTTGATCTCGTCGGCGAGCAGCAGGTTGGTGAAGACCGGGCCGGGCTGGAAGGAGAACTCGGCGGTGCGGGCGTCGTACACCAGGGAGCCGGTGACATCGCCGGGCATCAGGTCGGGGGTGAACTGGACGCGCTTGGTGCCGATCCGCAGTGCCGTGGCGAGGGTCCGTACCAGCAGGGTCTTGGCCACGCCGGGGACGCCCTCCAGCAGCACATGGCCACGGCAGAGCAGGGCGACGACCAGGCCGGTGACGGCGGGGTCCTGCCCGACGACGGCCTTGCCGATCTCGGCGCGCAGCGCCTCCAGGGCCTGCCGGGGGTCGCCGGTCCGGCCAGCGTCTGTGGCGGTGTCCGTGAGGAGGGGGTGCGGGGGCCGGGCGTCGTGCTCGGTCACGGCTGTCGTACCTGCCTTTCCAGGGTGTCCAGATCGTCGGCGAGCCGCAGCAGGGCGGCGTCGTCGGCCGGGGCCGCACCGTACAGCAGGGCGTGTACCTCGGCGGGGGTGCGGTCCCCGGGGAGGCGGGCGGTGACGGCGGCGGCCAGCGCGGCCGGGTCGGGCTCCGGACGGGTCGGGAGGCCGAGGGTGGCGCCGAGCCGGGAGCGGGCGGCGGCCCGCAGCACGTCGGCGGCCCGGCCGCGTGCCCTGGCCCGGCGGTAGAGGCGGGCCCGGCCCTCGGTGGTCTCGGCGGCGCGGACGACCACGGGGAGGTTCTCGGCGACGACGGGGCCGAGGCGGCGGGCTCGCCAGAGGGCGGCGAGCAGGGCGGCGACGGTGGCCTGGAGCAGGCCCCAGCGCCAGCCGGCGGGGAGCAGCGAGAGCAGGGACTGGTCGCCGTCGGACGCTCCGGAGTGGTCGTAGTCCGGGAGGTACCAGACCAGCCGCTGGTGCGCACCGAGGAGGCCGAGGGCGAGGGCGGCATTGCCGTCGTCGTCGAGCCGGTCGTTGGTGAGGAACCGTCCGGAGCCGAGGACCACGGTGTCGCCGGCGCCCTCGGGGCTCCACACCAGCGCGGGCATGCCGAGGCGGGGGTAGCAGCCCTGGGCCCGGGCGGCCGGGTTGTAGAGCAGGCCGCCGAGTTCGGCGGTGCCGGCCCGGCGGGCCTCCGGCAGCGCGCAGCCCGGGGCGGCGCTTGCGGAGGGCACCATCGGCGCGTCGTCGTCGTTGCCGCCAGGCCCGGCGATGCGGGTGCCGGGGGCGAGCACCGCGAGTTCGGCCGGGCCGGGGGCGAGCAGCACGATACGGCCGCCGCCGGTGTGCACGGTGCGGCCCAGCTCCTGGAGCTGGCGGCGGGTCAGCGTCTCGGCGCCGGTGAGCAGCACCGTGGTGGGGCGGCCGTCGTCCAGGGCCCTGCCCGCTCCGGGGGCGGTGTCCACCGCGACGCCCTGACGCTCCAGCAGCCGGGTGATGGCGCGGGCGCCGTCGTGGGCGGCGGAGCGCGGGTCCAGCGGCGGGTACCGGGTGTCGCCCCGGAGCCCGGCGTACAGCAGGCCACCGAGGACCAGGACCAGGGCGGCGGCGGTCAGTCCGCGCCAGCGCTGCCAGAGCCGGGCGGCGGTGGGGGCGAGCGAGGTGGACGCGGGCGCGGTGGGCGCGGGGGCGGTGGGCGCGGGCGAGGTGGGGGCGGTGCTGGTCATGCGGGGCCTCCGCTGCCGGTCGCCGCCGGGGCGGGGGTGGACGCCGGGCGGGCGCGTTGCAGGGCGGAGTCGAGGTCGGCGATCTCCTGGTACGCCTCTGCGTCGCCGGGCCGGCCGCCGTAGGTGGTGTCGTCGAAGGTGCGGACGGCGCGGCGCAGTGGATCGGCGTGGTCGGGCAGGACACGGCCGGCCTCCGCCGCAGCCTCGTCGGCGGTGCGGCCGGGGCGTTCGTCCAGGATCGCGCGCTCCTCCAGGGCCCGTACGACGGCGCGCATGCGTTCGCGTACGGCGTCGGCCCACTGCGCGGCGGCGGCGTGCCGTTCGGCGGCGGCGCGGTGCTCGGCGGCGGTGCGGCGCCGGTCGTCGAAGAGCATCGCGCCGGCGGTGCGCGCGGCCCGGCGGGGTGCGCCGAGCCGCCACCACAGGGCGAGGCCGGCGAGCAGCAGGACCGCCAGGAAGACCACCAGCGCGGTCCGGCCGCCGAGGGCGCTGCCGCCGACCTGCTCCAGCATGCGGTCGAACTGCCGCCACACCCAGTTGAGCAGCCGTTCCAGCAGGGACGGGTCGTCGCGGTGGTAGGCCGGGTCGGTCAGCTCATGGCGGGCCGCTTCCCGGGCCGCGTCGCGCCCCACGGTGACCGGCACGCCGCCCTCCCCGAGGGCGGCGGCGTGCGGTCTCTCCCCCCAGGTGCCCACGCGGGTCAGGCTCCCGGGCTCGCGGTGGTGTCGCCGAAGCCGGGAAGTCCGGCGGCGCGCGCCAGTTCGATGTCCAGGGCCTCGCGGCGGATGCGCTGGTCGACATAGAGGAGCACATTGATCCCGGCGGTGACCGGCAGGGTGAGCATGGAGGCGACCGTCGTGCCGATGCCGATGCAGACCAGGGTGAGGAGCGACGGGGAGGCGGTGGAGGCCGGGTCCAGGAAAGTGCCGCCGTCGATCGCCATCCCGACGATGGTGGCCGGCAGCATGATCACCAGGGAGACGATGCCGGTCACCAGGGAGCCGAGCAGGGTGATGCCGAAGATCCGCCACCAGCTGCCGCTCACCAACCGGGCCGAGCGGGAGAGCGACGCCTTGATGCCCTGCTTCTCCAGCATCAGAGCGGGCGCGGCCAGGCTGAACCGGATCCCCAGCCAGAGGGTGCAGGCCACGGCCGCCAGGCCGCCGAGGCCCAGCCCCAGCCCGGTGACGGCGGGTTCGGCGTCGTTCACGGCGGCGAGGATGCCCGGGCCCAGCAGCACGCCGACGATGACCGCCGCGATCAGCGCCATCAGCAGCACCAGGCCGAGCAGCGACAGCAGCCGAGGCCGGGTGTCGGTCCATGCCTCGCGGAGCGAGACGGACCGTCCCAGGACGGCGCGGCTGACCACCATGGTGAGCAGCGCGGTGGCGAGCTGGCCGGCCAGGAAGAGCACCCCGTAGTTGAACAGGTTGCTCACCGACGCCCCCGTCCGGGAGAGGGTGCCGTTGGTGCTGCCCCAGTCGATCGAGAGGGTGGTGGCAGAGCTGAGCATCGCCACCACCAGGGAGATGCCGAGCGCCGTGCGCCAGTAGCGCCGGGCGGTGGAGACCGCGCCGTCGAGGATCTCACCGGCGCCGAGGGGACGCAGCGGGATGACGCCCGGCTTGGGGGCGGGCGGCGGCCCCCAACCGGAGGTGCCCCAACCGGGCTGCGGTGCTCCCCAACCGGACTGCGGTGCCCCCCAGCCTGGCTGCGGCGCTCCCCAGCCTGGCTGCGGTGTCCCCCAGCCCGGGGCGGGCTGCCAACCGGGCGCGGCGGCCGGGCCGGGCATCCCGGGCGGCGGCGGCGTGCCCGGCCCCGGCAGGGCGTCCTGCGGTGCCGACGGTCCGGGCCCACTCCCCGGCGCGGAGGGGCCGTCGGTAGGGCGGTCCTCGCGGGGCGGCTCGGGCGCACCGGGCGGTGCCCAGCCCGGGGTGTCGGTCATCGCTGCTCCTTGTACGGGGTCGGCGGACGGCGGTCGAAAGGGTGTGGGGGTGCGCCGTGTGGCGCCCATCGTGCCATGGCCGGATCGGCCGTACTGCACCGTACGGGTGAGGGGTGCCCGGTGGGCGAATACCGGGCGTTGGTACAGAGCCTCCTGTGCACGGTTCGGCTCGCGGACGTGCCCGGTGCAGACTGGGGCGATGGCCGACCTCGCTGCTGACCGCGCCGCCGCCCCCGCCTCCATACCGGCGCTGCCACCCCTGCGACCGCTGCGCTGGGACGACTCCCCGGGCGGTCCCGCCCTGCTGCTGCTCGACCAGACGCGGCTCCCCGCCGAGGAGCGGGAGATCGTCTGCACCGGCGTCCCGACCCTGATCGACGCGATCCAGCGGCTGGCGGTGCGCGGCGCCCCGCTGCTGGGCCTGGCCGGGGCGTACGGGGTGGCGCTGGCCGCCGCCCGGGGCTGCTCGGTGGGCGACGCCGCCGAGCAGCTGGCCCGCGCCCGCCCCACCGCCGTCAATCTGGCGCTGGGCGTACGGCGGGCCTACGATGCCCACCAGGCGCATCTCGCGGCGAAGCCCGGCGACCTCGACGGCGCCTCGGCCGCCACGCTCGCCGCCGCCCGCGCCCTGCACCGGGAGGACGCCGCCGCCAGTGCCGCCATGGCCGACCACGGGCTGGCCCTGCTGGAGCGGCTGGTCCCCGGCGGCGGCCACCGGCTGCTCACCCACTGCAACACCGGCGCCCTGGTCTCCGGCGGGGAGGGCACCGCGCTGGCCGTGGCGCTGGCCGCGCACCGGGCGGGACGGCTGCGCCGACTCTGGGTGGACGAGACCCGCCCGCTGCTCCAGGGCGCCCGGCTGACCGCGTACGAGGCGGCGCGGGCCGGGATGCCGTACTCCCTGCTCGCCGACAACGCGGCCGGGTCGCTGCTCGCCGCCGGACAGGTGGACGCGGTGCTGGTGGGCGCGGACCGGATCGCCGCCGACGGTTCCACCGCCAACAAGGTCGGCAGCTACCCGCTCGCGGTGCTGGCCCGGCACCACGGGGTGCCGTTTGTCGTGGTGGCGCCCAGCACCACGGTGGACCCGGACACCGCCGACGGGGAGGCCATAGTGGTGGAGCAGCGGGCCGCGCACGAGGTGGCCGAATTCGCCGGGGTCCAGGTTGCGCCTCCGGGGGCCACCGCGTACAACCCGGCTTTCGATGTCACACCGCCCGGACTGATCAGCGCGATCGTCACCGAGAAGGGCGTAGTCTCCCCGGTGGATGTGACCGGGATGACACGGCTGTGTGCCATGTCACGATCGAGTAATGAGACGATGTGAAGCATGAAGGGACGCGTCCTGGTCGTCGATGACGACACCGCACTGGCCGAGATGCTGGGCATCGTTCTGCGCGGAGAGGGTTTCGAGCCCTTCTTCGTGGCGGACGGGGACAAGGCACTGGCCATGTTCCGGGAGAGCAAGCCCGATCTGGTCCTCCTCGACCTGATGCTGCCCGGTCGCGACGGCATCGACGTCTGCCGGCAGATCCGTGCCGAGTCCGGGGTGCCGATCGTCATGCTCACCGCGAAGAGCGACACCGTGGATGTGGTCGTCGGCCTGGAGTCGGGCGCGGACGACTATGTCATCAAGCCGTTCAAGCCCAAGGAGCTGGTGGCCCGGGTCCGCGCCCGGCTGCGCCGCGCCGAGGAGCCCACGCCCGAGCAGCTCACCATCGGTGACCTGGTGATCGACGTGGCCGGGCACTCGGTGAAGCGGGACGGGCGGTCCATTCCGCTGACCCCGCTGGAGTTCGACCTGCTGGTCGCGCTCGCCCGCAAGCCCTGGCAGGTCTTCACCCGTGAGGTGCTGCTGGAGCAGGTCTGGGGGTACCGGCACGCCGCCGACACCCGGCTGGTCAATGTCCATGTGCAGCGCCTGCGCTCCAAGATCGAGCGGGACCCGGAGCGGCCCGAGATCGTGGTGACCGTGCGCGGCGTCGGTTACAAGGCCGGGCCCAGCTGACGTGAGTGTTGAGCACGGCCAGGGCTCCCCGCCGCACGACCCCATGGGCGGGGAGTCCGCGCCCGGGGGCGGCGCTCGGCGCGCTGCCCGCCGCGGTGTGATACCGCTTGCCGCGCTGGCGGCCCGGCAGGTCCGGCGGCCGTTCCAGCGGGCGGTGGCGCTCTGGCGGCGCTCCATCCAGTTGCGGGTGGTCGCCACCACGCTGGTGCTGTCGCTGGGCGTGGTGCTGCTGCTCGGCGTCGTGGTGATGGCGCAGGTCCGCACCGGCCTGCTGGGCGCCAAGCGGCAGGTCGCGGAGAGCCAGGCGGCCGGCGGCTTCTCGGTGGCGCAGAAGCAGATCGACGCCGCGCGCGATGTGCTCCCCAAGGCCGGCAGCGGCGTCGACCCCACCAGCGAGGACATCGGCGACTGGATCACCAAGCAGGTCGAGCAGCTGGCCAGCAGCGGCCAGGGCGTCTACTCGGTGGTCGCCCTGGTGCCGTCCACCGGGCAGTTGGAGACCGCCGACAGCTCCGGCGGCGTGCGCTCCCCGCGCAGCACCGGCAATGTCCTGCCGCAGTCCGTCCCCGACGCGTTGCAGCAGGAGCTGGCGGACCACCCGGGCCGCGTCCAGGAGCAGCCCACCGTCATCCTGCGGGACCAGGGCGACAGCCCCCGCCAGGAGTCGGGCCTGGCCATCGGCAAGCAGCTGACCGGCCCGGAGGGCACCGACTACCAGCTGTACTACGTCTTCCCGTTCCAGCAGGAGACCAGGACGCTCGGCCTGGTCACCGGAACCCTGGCCACGGCCGGCGTCTTTGTGGTGGTGCTGCTCGGCGCCATCGCCTGGATGGTGGTGCGGATGGTCGTCACGCCCGTCCGGATGGCGGCGGGGATCTCCGAACGGCTGGCCGCCGGGCACCTCGAAGAGCGGATGAAGGTCACCGGCACCGATGACATCGCCCGGCTCGGCGACTCCTTCAATGAGATGGCCAATGCCCTCTGGGCGCAGATCCGGCAGCTGGAGGAGCTCTCCCGGGTGCAGCGGCGCTTTGTCTCCGACGTCTCGCATGAGCTGCGCACCCCGCTGACCACCGTACGGATGGCCGCCGACCTGCTGTACGAGGGCCGCGAGGACATGGACCCGGCCTCCGCCCGGTCCGCCGAACTGCTCCAGGGGCAGTTGGACCGCTTTGAGTCGCTCCTCTCCGACCTGCTGGAGATCAGCCGCTTCGACGCCGGCGCCGCCGTCCTGGACGCCGAGCCGGCCGACCTGCGGGAGATCACCGCCCGCGTGGTGGAGGCCGCCGAGCCGCTGGCCCAGGCCAAGGGCAGCGCGCTGCTGGTACGCGGCGCCGAGGAGCCGGTGATGGCCGAGGTCGACCCCCGGCGGATCGAACGCATCCTGCGCAATCTGGTGGTCAACGCCCTGGAGCACGGCGAGGGCCGCGATGTGGTGGTCCGGCTGGCCTCCGGGGACGGCTCGGTCGCGGTGGCCGTCCGTGACCATGGCATCGGCCTCAAACCGGGCGAAGCGTCCCGGGTCTTCCACCGCTTCTGGCGCGCGGACCCGGCCCGGCAGCGCACCACCGGCGGCACCGGTCTGGGCCTCTCCATCGCACTGGAGGACGCCCATCTGCACGGCGGCTGGCTCCAGGCATGGGGCGAGCCCGGCGGCGGGTCGCAGTTCCGGCTCACCGTGCCGCGCACCCGCGGCGGCGAGATCGGCCGCTCGCCGATCCCGCTGGAGCCCGAGGACTCCCGGCACAACCGTGGCCTGAGCGCCCCCGGCACCCCGTACCGCAGGGTCTCCCGCCCGGGCGGCCCCGGTGCGGCCGGCGCCGGGGAGGGGCAGCCCGAGACGCCGGAGAACGGCGGGAACGGCGGGAGCGGCTTCGGACCGGGGCTGGGCGGGGTGCTCACCATAGGGCCGGGGCTGGGCCCCGGCGCACGGGCGGCGCGGCGGCCCGCGTCCGACCCCTCCGATGTGCGGGCGGGCTCTGCGGGGTACGGTGCGACCGGCGCCCATGTGGTGGTGGAGCGCGGCACGGGCCGACCGGGGGCGGCCGGGCCGGGGCCCGCCGGGTCCGAGTCCGAGGCCGCGCCCGGGAGCGCGGCAGGGGAGGAGCGGGACGGTGCCGAGGAGGACTGACCGGCGGCGGCTCGCCGCCGCACTGCCGGTGGCACTGCCGCTGGTGCTGCTGCTCGCGGGCTGCGCGGCGATGCCGGACAGCGGGGACGTGTCCGAGGTGAACGCCGCCGAGCGCGGCGACGACCAGAACCTGCAGGTGCGGGTCTTCCCGGTACATCCGCAGAAGGGCCTCGACCCGCAGGAGCTGCTCCAGAACTTCCTCGACGCCACCATCGGCGACGAGGCCGGCTACACCACCGCCAAGGAGTACCTCACCGACGACCAGGCCAGGCGGTGGCGCCCCGAGGCCAAGGTCGTGGTGCTCACCGGCAACCCGGCGGTGCGGCTGGGCACGGTGGGGGACGCCCGGGCGCAGGTGACCGTCGAGGGCAGCCGTATGGCGGAGCTGGACGCCAACAAGGCGTTCCGGCCGAAGGACGGCGTCTTCCACGCCTCCTTCACCTTCAAGAAGGTCGGCGGTGAGTGGCGGATCTCCCGCCTCCCCGACGGCCTGATCGTCAACGAGACCAACTTCCGCAACGTCTATGAGCGGGTCAACCGCTACTTCTTCGCGGCGGCGGACCCCTCCCTGCCGTCCGCCCGGGCGCCGATGCTGGTCCCCGACCCGATCTACCTGCGCCGCCGCATAGACCCGCTCAGCGAGGCGGCCAAGGCTCTGGCCGCCGGTCCGTCGCGCTGGCTGGCCCCGGCCGTGACCTCGGCCTTCGACGGGGTGACCGTGCTCTCGCAGCAGGTCGGGCCGGATGACGGCAAGGTCGTCACGGTCCGGGTCAGCGCCCGCGACCTGCACAGCCACCAGGAGACCTGCCGGCGGATGGGCGTGCAGTTGCTGCGCACCTTCACCGACCAGGCCGCGAACAGCGTGGACCGGGTGGTGGTCACCGACCGGAACGGCGCGCGCGGCTGCGAGGTCGGCGACCGGCAGACCGAGGACTTCACCGCGGCCGGACCGACCGGCGGGCTGTACTACCAGGACAACGGCAGCAGGCGGCTGATGGCGCTGTCGTCCGCCGAGGACCCGGGCAGTGGCACGGCGGTGCCCGGGCCGCTGGGCGAGGAGCAGCAGCAGGCCCGGATGGGCTCCGTCGCGGTGCGCCGGGACGGCGAGCTGGCGGCTGCGGTGCTGCACGACGGCACCGCGCTGTACGAGGTGGGCCTCACCGAAGGGGCCAAGCTGGAGCGGACGACGGTCACCAGCGCCGCGCCGAAGGGCCAGGGGCTCTCCGAGCCCAGCTGGGACGGGCGCGGCGACCTGTGGATCGCCGACCGCAACCCGGCCGCACCGAGGGTGCTGATGCTGCGCGGGAAGCAGCCCTATCCGGTCCGGGTGGAGGGCCTGGGCGGGCGGACCGTGCAGGGGTTGAAGATCGCGTCGGACGGTACCCGGGTGGCGCTGCTGCTGGCGAACGCCGACGGGCTGCGGACCGTGGAGATGGGCCTGGTGCAGCACGCCGGCACCGAGGACGAGCCGCAGGTGCTGATCACCGGGCTGCGTCCGGTGGCGCCGCAGCTGGTGGACGTCACCGCAGTCTCCTGGGCGGACAGCGACCAGCTGGTGGTGCTGGGCAAGGAGGCGGAGGGCGTCAAGCATCCGCAGCTGGTGGGCGTCGATGGATCGGCCGCCGAGGAGACCACCCTCCAGGCCATCGACGGCATGACCCGGGTGGCCGCCTGCGAGGACCCCAAGGCGGCGGTCTACGCGGACGCCAAGGACCACAAGATCTACCGTCTGGGGCCCAACGGCCAGTGGCGTGCGGTGGCCCGCGACGCCACGGCCCCCGTCTACCCGGGCTGAGCGGCGCCCCGGCTGCCGACGACCCGGGCCCCGACTACCGGGGGCGGGCATGGTCTCTGCGGGCATGGCCTGTGCGGTTTCGGTCCGGGTGGTTTCGGTCCGTGCGGGTTCGGTCCGTGCGGTTTCGGTCCGGGCGGCCGGTCCCGCCGGTCCGGCGGGCGGTGGCGGCGACGGTGGCTGCCACCGGTACCTGCGCGCCGACGGCTCCGAGGGCGCGGGCCGCCTCGGCCAGGGTGGCACCCGTGGTGACCAGGTCGTCCACCAGGACCACCTGCCGGTGGCGCAGCCCGGCCGCCGCTCCCGGCCGTACGGCCAGCGCTCCGGCGAGGTTGCGGCGGCGGTCGGCGGCGCCGAGCCCGGCCTGGTCCGCCACCGGGCGGACGGGCCGCAGCACCGCAGCCGCACGCCCGGGGACGCCGGCCCGGCGCAGCTCCCGGGCGGCGACGCGGGCCAGCCGGTGCACCGGGTCATGGCCCCGGGCGCGCACCGCGCGGCGGGCGGAGGGGACGGGTACCAGCAGCAGCGGGATGGGGGCGCGGCCGGTGAGGCCGTCGGCGGCCGCCGCGTGCACGGCGGTGGCGAGCGCCCTGCCGAGCGGGTCGGCCAGCCGCAGCGCGCCGCGCTCCTTGTGGGCCAGCAGCAGGCCCCGGACCGGGCCCGCGTACTCGGTGGCGGCGTAGACCGGGGGCAGGCCGGGCGGAGGCGGATCCGGCCGGACCGGGTGGCCGGGGGCGGTCTCCAGTGCGGCGCGGCAGCGGGTGCAGAGCTGGCCGCCGTCACTGCCGCACCCGGCGCAGCGGCCGGGGAGCAGCAGATCCAGCAGGGCGTCCAGTGGTCGGGCGGGTCGCGGGGCGGCGGCAGGGTCCATGGGTGCTCCCCTCGGTGCGGCGGATCGGGTTCGGCAGGGCCTGCGGACCAGGGTGGGGTCGGGCGGCGCGGCCCGCGACCGATTCCTCGGACGTTCATCCGAAAGAAGGCACTCCATACCGAACTGCTGTGCTTTGAGGCGCGGGAGGCTACGTTCGGTCTCGGAACAGGTGTCCGGTCGGTGGAGCCGTGCCGCCGACGGCCGCCGGGCGGGCTGCTGCGCCCGTCGGGCATCGAGGAGGCGGAAACCTCGGGGGAGGTGTTCCATGGGGTTTCAGCCGTCCCTGGTGGGGAGGAAGTGGTGAGAGGAGCAGTTTCCGCCCGCTGTCCCGGGCGCGGGGTGAACCGGAGGGCGGGCGCGCTGCGTACTCAGTGGGCCGCGCGGGGCCTGGCCCCGCCCGGCGTCAGCGCAAGGGAACGGAGTTCTGCGTGGACATCGTCGTCAAGGGCCGCAAGACCGAGGTGCCCGAGAGGTTCCGCAAGCACGTGGCCGAGAAGCTGGAGAAGATCCAGAAGTTCGACGGCAAGGTGATCAGCCTCGACGTCGAGGTGTCCAAGGAGCGCAACCCGCGCCAGGCGGACCGCAGCGAGCGCGTCGAGATCACGGTGCGCACCCGCGGTCCGGTGATCCGTGCAGAGGCATGTGCCGGCGACGCGTACGCCGCGCTGGACCTGGCGACCGCCAGGCTGGACGCACAGCTGCGCAAGGCCGCCGACCGGCGACGGGTGCACAAGGGAGGCACCGGCCGGACCCCGATGAGCGTGGCCGCGGCCACTGCGGCGCTGGCCGCACTGCCGGAGACCGCCCCCGCTGCCGGTGAGCAGGAGGGCGAAGTGACCAGGACCCGGATCGGGTCGCTGGAGGTGGAGGGCGACGGGCCGCTCGTCGTCCGCGAGAAGGTCCACGCCGCCGCGCCGATGGCGCTGGACCAGGCTCTCTACGAGATGGAGTTGGTCGGTCACGACTTCTACCTCTTCGTCGACACCGACACCGGGATGCCGAGCGTCGTCTACCGGCGCCACGGCTACAACTACGGTGTGATCCACCTCAAGGCCGACGGCTCCGCACCGAACGGCGCGGTCGGCGGCGCGGGTGGGGCGCTCGGCGAGGCGGACGAGGAGTAGTCGACCGGACCGGGCCGCGCGCCCGATTCCCCTCGGGCGTACGGGAGTTGACGCATAGGCGCCGGGCCCGTGGACGCCATGGACCCGGCGCATGCGCCGGAGCGCGCGAGCAGGGATGTGCAGACCGCTGGATGATCGCAACGCCCGACCGCCGTGGAATGATGGCGCCAGTCCCCGAGCAGCACGAGGGGCGCCCGACCAGTCACGCGGCCTTCGCACCGGCCGCGAGGGGGAGGAGCGGATGGGGGAGCGTTTCAGCATGGGGCCCGTCGACAGGGGTGGGCCGGCCGCCGCCGGTCCGTCCGAGCAGCCGCGCGGGGCGCGCGGGGAGCCGATTCGAGTACTTGTGGTCGACGACCACGCCCTCTTTCGGCGCGGTCTGGAGATCGTCCTGGCGCAGGAGGACGACATCCAGGTGGTGGGAGAGGCCGGGGACGGCGCGGAGGCCGTCGAGAAGGCGGCCGACCTGCTGCCCGACATCATCCTGATGGATGTCCGCATGCCGCGCCGCAGCGGCATCGAGGCATGTACCGCCATCAAGGACGTGGCGCCCAGCGCCAAGATCATCATGTTGACGATAAGCGACGAGGAGGCCGACCTCTACGAGGCCATCAAGGCCGGGGCCACCGGTTACCTGCTCAAGGAGATCTCCACGGACGAGGTGGCCACCGCGATCCGGGCCGTGGCGGACGGCCAGTCGCAGATCAGCCCGTCGATGGCGGCCAAGCTGCTCACCGAGTTCAAGTCGATGATCCAGCAGCGCAGCGACGAGCGGCCGCTGGTGCCCGCGCCCCGGCTCACCGACCGGGAGCTGGAAGTGCTCAAGCTGGTGGCCACCGGGATGAACAACCGGGACATCGCCAAGGAGCTCTTCATCAGTGAGAACACGGTGAAGAACCATGTGCGCAACATCCTGGAGAAGCTCCAGCTGCACTCCCGGATGGAGGCGGTGGTCTATGCGATGCGGGAGAAGATCCTCGAAATAGGGTGACGGGCCGGTCAGCCCGCCGACACGGCTGCGGTGAGCGGGCCTGCCAGGGATTCCGGCACCACCCGCTCCACCTTCACCTCGTCGCAGCCCACCCAGTCGGCGGCCTCCCGCAGCGCCTGTGCCATCGGGGCGACTGCGGCGGGTGACGCCACGGACACCTGACGGGCGATCAGTACCCGTCCCTCGCGAGCCGGATCGACCCGCCCGACCAGTCGGCCGCCCGCCAGCAGCGGCATCGCGAAGTAGCCGTGCACCCGCTTGGGCTTGGGGACATACGCCTCCAGGCGGTGTGCGAAGCCGAAGATCCGCTCGGTGCGGGCCCGGTCCCAGATCAGCGAGTCGAACGGGGAGAGCAGGGTGGTGCGGTGGCGTCCACGGGGCGTGGTCGCCAGCGCCGCAGGGTCCGCCCAGGCCGATCCGGGCCCGCCGTCGCGGCCCCACCCCTGCACCTCCACCGGCACCAGCCCGGCGTCGGCCGCCACCGCGTCCACCTGCTCGCCCTTGAGCCGGTGGTAGTCCGCCAGGTCGGCCCGGGTCGCCACGCCCAGCGCGGTCCCGGCCTGGCCGACCAGCCGCCGCAGGCAGGTCTCGTCATCGAGCTGCTGCGCCAGCAACTCCGCCGGGACCGCCCGCTCGGCCAGGTCGTAGACCCGCTTCCACCCTCGGCGCTCGGTGCAGACCACCTCGCCGACATCCAGCAGCCACTCGGTGGCGATCTTGGTCTCCGACCAGTCCCACCAGGGGCCGCCATTGCGGGCGCCGCCGAGGTCGGTGGAGGTCAGCGGCCCCTCGGCGTGCAGCCGTGCCCGCACCTCGGCACAGGACCGCTCGGCATCCGCCATCGTGTGCCAGCGGCGCCCCCGGGCGGTGAACGCCCGCCGCCGGAAGGCGAAGAGCGGCCACTCCTCGATGGGCAGCACACAGGCGGCATGCGACCAGTACTCGAAGCTGGTGCCCGCCCCCCAGTAGGCCGCCTCCACGGAGGAGCGGCCCACCGCGCCCAGCCGGGCGTACGGCACCAGCTCATGCGAGCGGGCCAGCACCGAGATGGTGTCCAGCTGGACCGCGCCCAGCCGGCGCAGCACCCCGCGCACCCCGCCCCGCCGGTCGGGCACGCCCAGCATCCCCTGGGCGCGCAGCGCGATGCGGCGTGCCTCGTCGGCGGAGAGGGCGGCAAGGGGCTTCGGCGGCAGCGCGACGGTCATGTCCCGCAGCGTAGACGGAGCCACTGACAACCCGGCCGGGCGGCCGGGACGGGGGGCGGTCAGCCGACCGCCGGGTCGCGGACCGGGTCGGTGGGCAGCATCGCGCCCACCCAGGCGTCGCGGCGCTCCCCCCGGTGGAGCAGATACGAGCGCAGCGTCCCCTCGAAGGTGAAGCCCACCCGCTCGACGACCGCCCGGGACGCCTCGTTGCCCGCCTCCGCGTACCACTCCAGGCGTTGGACACCCAGCGCGGTGAAGGCCCAGCGGGTGGCTGCGGCGACGGCCTCGGCGGTGTACCCGCGCCCCCGGTGCTCCCGGGCGGTCCAGTAGCCGATCTCCGCGACCCCGGCGCGGGCGGGGAAGGAGAGGCCCACGGAGGAGACCAGGGCGCCGCCCTCCCGGGTGAAGCTGCCCCAGTTGTAGAGGGTGTCGTCCCGCCAGCCGTCGGGCGCTATCTGCTCCACGAAGTCGCGCGCGTGGACCGGCAGATAGGGGGACGGGACCGTCGTCCAGCGCTGGATCTCCTCGTCCTGGCACGCCCGGTGGACGGCCTCGGTGTCCCCGGCGCCCAGCGGGCGCAGCACAAGCCGGGGGGTTTCCAAGATCACGGGTTCCATGGGCCGAGTATCGCCGAGCGCGGTACGGGCGGGACAGCGGATTCCCGGGGGACGCGGACAGCCTCCGGAACCCGGTCGCCCCGGGCGTGGTCCACCCGGGAACACGGGGGCCGCGCCGTACGTCCTCGTGGTGTGCACGGGTGCCGCGCCGCCCGTTTCGCCCGGCAAGGATGGCCGTGGGTGGATTGCCCGCCCGGGTGACACGGGATCGCGGTGGTGACGGACCTCCCGGCCCGCGTGTCTCCTCGCATACGATGGCCGGTGCGGTGGGGAAGCTCCGCCGTGCAGTCGTGCGCCCGAAGTCGAGTGCCAGTCCAGGCAAGGAGCCCGCTCACGTGTCCGTCTTCGACAAGATCCTGCGCGCCGGTGAAGGAAAGATCCTTCGCAAGCTGCAGCGGATTGCTGCCCAGGTCAACTCCATCGAAGAGGACTTCGTCAACCTCACGGACGCCGAGCTGCGGGCGCTCACCGACGAGTACAAGCAGCGGTTGACCGATGGCGAGGACCTCGACGACATCCTGCCCGAGGCGTTCGCCACCGTCCGTGAGGCGGCCAAGCGCGTGCTGGGCCAGCGCCACTACGACGTCCAGCTGATGGGTGGCGCCGCGCTCCACCTCGGCTATGTCGCCGAGATGCGCACCGGTGAGGGCAAGACCCTGGTCGGCACCCTTCCGGCGTACCTCAACGCGCTGACCGGCAAGGGCGTCCACCTCATCACCACCAACGACTACCTCGCCGAGCGCGACTCGGAGTGGATGGGCCGGGTGCACCGCTTCCTGGGCCTGGACGTGGGCGTGATCCTGGCCAACATGGCCCCGGCCGAGCGCCGCAAGCAGTACGGCGCGGACATCACCTACGGCACCAACAACGAGTTCGGCTTCGACTACCTGCGCGACAACATGGCCTGGGCGCAGGACGAGCTGGTGCAGCGCGGCCACAACTTCGCCATCGTCGACGAGGTCGACTCCATCCTCATCGACGAGGCCCGCACCCCGCTGATCATCTCCGGCCCGGCGGACCAGGCCACCAAGTGGTACGCGGACTTCGCCAAGCTGGTGCTGCGCCTCAAGCGGGACCGCGACTACGAGGTGGACGAGAAGAAGCGCACCGTCGGCATCCTGGAGGACGGCGTCGGCCGGGTCGAGGACTACCTGGGCATCGACAACCTCTATGAGTCGGTGAACACCCCGCTGGTGGGCTTCCTCAACAACGCGATCAAGGCCAAGGAGCTCTACAAGAACGACAAGGACTACGTCGTCGTCAACGGCGAGGTCATGATCGTCGATGAGCACACCGGCCGCATCCTGGCGGGCCGCCGCTACAACGAGGGCATGCACCAGGCGATCGAGGCCAAGGAGGGGGTGGAGATCCAGAACGAGAACCAGACCCTGGCCACCATCACCCTGCAGAACTTCTTCCGCCTCTACGACAAGCTCGGCGGCATGACCGGTACCGCCATGACCGAGGCGGCCGAGTTCCACCAGATCTACAAGCTCGGCGTGGTCCCCATCCCCACCAACAAGCCGCCGCAGCGTGTCGACCAGCCCGACCTGATCTACAAGACCGAGCCCGCCAAGTTCCGCGCGGTGGTCGAGGACATCGTGGAGAAGCACGAGAAGGGCCAGCCGGTCCTGGTCGGCACCGTCTCCGTCGAGAAGTCCGAGTACCTCTCGCAGGAACTGCGCAAGCGCGGGGTGCCGCACGAGGTGCTCAACGCCAAGCAGCACGAGCGGGAGGCGCAGATCGTCGCCCAGGCCGGCCGCAAGGGCGCCGTCACCGTGGCCACCAACATGGCCGGCCGTGGCACCGACATCCAGCTCGGCGGCAACCCCGACCACCTCGCCGCCGCCGAGTTGGCGCAGCGCGGCCTGTCGCCTTCGGAGACCCCGGAGGAGTACGAGGCGGCGCTCCCCGCCGCCCTGGAGAAGGCCAAGGAACAGGTCAAGGCGGAGCAGGAGGAGGTGCAGGCGCTCGGCGGCCTGTATGTCCTCGGCACCGAGCGGCATGAGTCCCGCCGGATCGACAACCAGCTGCGCGGCCGTTCCGGCCGTCAGGGCGACCCGGGCGAGTCCCGCTTCTACCTGTCGCTGGGCGACGACCTGATGCGGCTCTTCAAGGCCGGCATGGTCGAGCGGGTGCTCTCCATGGCCAACGTCCCGGAGGACGTGCCGATCGAGTCCAAGATGGTGACCCGCGCCATCGCCTCCGCGCAGACCCAGGTCGAGCAGCAGAACTTCGAGATCCGTAAGAACGTCCTCAAGTACGACGAGGTGCTCAACCGGCAGCGCGAGGTCATCTACGGCGAGCGCCGCCGCGTCCTGGAGGGCGAGGACCTCCAGGAGCAGATCGGCCACTTCATGGAGGACACGGTCGACGCCTATGTGCGGGCCGCGACCGGCGAGGGCTTCGAGGACGAGTGGGACCTCGAGAAGCTGTGGACCGCCCTCAAGCAGCTCTACCCGGTCACCCTCTCCCTGGAGGAGCTGGAGGAGGAGGCCGGCGGCTCGGCCGGTCTGACCGCCGAGTTCATCGAAGAGGCGGTCAAGGAGGACATCCACGCGCAGTACTCCGCCCGCGAGGAGCAGCTCGGCTCGGAGATCATGCGTGAGCTGGAGCGCCGGGTGGTGCTGTCGGTGCTCGACCGCCGCTGGCGGGAGCACCTCTACGAGATGGACTACCTCCAGGAGGGCATCGGCCTGCGGGCGATGGCCCAGCGCGACCCGCTGGTCGAGTACCAGCGTGAGGGCTTCGACATGTTCGGCGCCATGATGGAGGGCATCAAGGAGGAGTCCGTCGGCTACCTGTTCAACCTGGAGGTCCAGGTGGAGCAGCAGGTCGAGGAGGTCCCGGTCGAGGACGCCACCCCGGTGCAGCTGGAGAAGGCCGAGGACGCCCGCCCGGAGATCCGCGCCAAGGGTCTGGAGGCGCCGCAGCGGCAGCGCCTGCACTACACGGCCCCGTCGGTGGACGGCGAGGGCGGCGTGGTCGAGGGCGAGTTCGCCGACGACTCGGTCGAGGACGACCCCGAGGCCGGGATGACCCGCGCCGAGCGCCGCAAGGCCGCCAAGGGCGGTCGTCGCCGCAAGAAGTAGAGCAGCGTGGTGGAGGGCGCCACCCCGGCAGAGGCCGGGGTGGCGCCCTCCGCCGTTGTCTCAGCGGGTCTCCACGGCGGCGCACTGCCACTGCTGCGAGCGGGGATGGAACTCCAGCCGGAACGCCACCATCCGGGTGCGCGGGCCGGTGTCCACCCGCGCGCAGACCTCCAGTACGCCGGGCGTGGGCGCGCTGTCATACACCCGGCGCACCACCGGGCGGGTGCTGCCCGTCTCCGGGCGGAGCGTGCCCTGCTGCACCAGCCGGGTCAGCTCGCCGTACCCGGTGTGGGTGGTGTGCCGGGCCAGCTGCCGGGCCGGGCGGGCGCCCGCCAGGACCTCCACCAGCCGCAGCGCAAAGCGGGTGGCGAGCCCGTTGAGGTCGCTGCGCGGCGGCGCGCAGTGCGGGCCGGCGGGCCGCCGGACCCGGGTGTGGTGCGCCCGCCCGGTATGGAGGCGGCCGAGCCGCGCCGCCGCACCACCCGGCGCGGGGGACGGCCGTCGCGTCGGGCAGTGGGCGCCGGGCGGACCCGGCAGCAGCGGTCGGATCTCGGGCAGCGGAACGGTCAGGGCGGCGGACCCTGCGGAATCGGCCATGCTCGGCACCCCCGTGGCGGCAGTCGGCGGTTGACGGGGTCCTTGCTACCGGCGGCCGGCTGCGCTGTGCAACGGCGGATCGGCGGGCGGGCGGCAGCGGGCTGTATTTCACCTATCCGGGTGATTCGCCGCGCTGCCGCCGGGGCGTGCGCGGCCTGTGCGGGTTGTGTGCTCCGGGGAGGGGCGCAGTGCTTCGCGGGGCGGGGTCACTCGATGGGTCACCTTGGCTCAGGGGTGGTGTGGGCCGTTCGGGGGGCCCGTGTCGGGCGGGGAAGGGCGTAGCGGTTGGCGAGGTGGGTCACTGTGGCTCAGGGGTGGTGTGCCGGGCGTGCGGGGCCTGCGCGTGGGGGGTCGCAGTGCTCCGCGAGGGGGGTCGCCTGGGCTCAGGGGTGGGGTCGGCTGTCCGGGTGGCCCGTGCCGGTAGGGGAGGGCCGCAGTGCTCCGCGAGACGGAAGTCACGCGATGGTCCACCCCGGCCCACGGGTGGCGTCGGCCGTCCGGGGCGGCCCAGCGGCTACCGTCGATGGGACCGGCGGTACCGGCGACCCGGAAGGCCGGGGAAGGGTGGCAGGCGCATGGTGACGGATGTGTCCGACATCGGAGACCCGGAGGCGGGCCGCGCCTCGGCGCGGTCCGGCGGCACCTCCCCCGAGGGGCCGAGGCGCGGCCTGGTGCTCGGCGGCGGCGGCATGCTCGGGGCCGCCTGGACCGTCGGCGCGCTCTGTGCGGTGGCCGAGGCGACCGGCTGGGACCCGGGCGGCGCCGACGTCGTCCTCGGTACCTCGGCCGGTGCCATCCTGGGCACCCTGCTGGCCTCCGGCGTCGGTCCGGACGAACTGCGCGACCACCAGCAGGGCCGGCCGATCGCCAGCGGGCCGCTGGTCGGGGTGGACTTCGACTACGACACGGCGGCGGGCGGCGCCCTGCCGCCGCGCCCCCGGCCCGGCATCGGCTCACCGGGCCTGCTGCGGCAGACCTTCCTCCACCCGCGCGACTACCCGTTCCTGACCGTGGTGTCGGCCTTCGTCCCGCCCGGCCGGGGCTCGGTGGCGCCCATCGGCGACCTGGTGCGGGCGCTGGTCCCGGCCGGGGACGGCTGGTCGGAGCGCCCCGGGCTGCGGCTGGTCGCGGTGGACTACGAGACCGGCCGCCGGGTGGTCTTCGGCGACCCGGACTCCCCGCCGGCCGGGGTGGCCGACGCGGTCATGGCGTCCTGCGCGATCCCCGGCTGGTTCGCCCCGGTGGCGGTGGACGGCCACCGCTATATCGACGGCGGCGCCTGGTCGGCCACCAACGCCGACCTGCTGGCGGGGCGCGACCTGGACGAGGTGTTCGTGCTGGCCCCGATGGCGGTGCGGATCCGGCCGGTCGGCGACACCGGTTCGCTGTCGGGCGGCAGGTCGGCCGCCCAGCGGCGGCGGGAGGGCGACCGGCCCCGTGGCGTGCTCGCCCACCTGGTCAGCCGCTACCGGCGCGCGGTCACCCGGCAGATGCTCCGCGAGGCCCGGCTGCTGCGGGCCGGTGGCACCCGGGTCCGGCTGCTCGCCCCGACCCTGGACGACCTGGCGGCGATGGGCCCCAACATGATGGACCCGGCACGCCGCCCGGAGGTGCTGGAGACGGCGCTGCGCACCTGCGGCGCCGCGCTGGCGGGCGTGCGGGCCGGCGGGCGCGCGGGCTGAGCCGGGCGGGCGGGGGCGGGCGGGCGGGGGCGGGCCGAGTGGAAAAGGCCCGAACGCGGCGACGTGGTGATCACCCTCCCCCGTATCCTGGACTGCGGTGCGGCTCCAGGGCCCGCACCCGGGCCCTGGACCGGAGGACCGGGCCGGGCCCGGCGAACCACGACCCGGAGCGGCCCCGATGCGCGTGTACGTCCCCACCACCCTCAACGGCCTGGCCGCAGCGCATGCCGCCGGCCAACTCGGACCGGCGCCGCTGCGCGCGTACGCCGTGACCCCGGCGCTGCGCGAGTGGTACCTCAGCGACGACATCGAGGAACTGGAGTACGCGGCCCTGGTCCGGGCCGCCCAGTCCTCGCTGCGGCTGCTGGCCGCCGACGCCAAGGCGCCGCGCCGCCGGACCGTGGTCGCGCTGGACGTCCCCGACAAGGCGGTGCTGCTGGACACCGGCGCCGAGTACCAGGACCAGGCGTCGCTGGGCCTGGTACGGCTGGCCGATCCGGCGGTGCTGGCCAAGGCGGCCGCCGTACATGTGGACGGGGCCGACGCGGAGGAGGACGTGGCCGCCGCCACGGCGGCCGTGGAGGCCGCCGACCGGGGCGACGACGACGCCCGGTTCACCGTGGACGGCGCCGAGGACCACGAGCTGCTCTGGTACGCCACCCAGGAGATCCCCACCCTGCTGCCCTGAGAACCCCGAACCCCGGGACCCCCGAACCCCTGCCCGAGGCCCCCGGCCGGAGCGAGCTTGGCCGGATGCGTCTGACCGGGTGAGCGCTGTCGGAGGTGGCGGGTACCGTTCTGCTGTGCGTGCACATCTTGTCTGGGACTGGAACGGCACTCTCTTCCACGACATCGAGGCGGTCGTGGCGGCGAGCAATGCCGCGTTCGCGGAGGTGGGTCTGGCTCCGCTGAGCGTGGACCGCTACCGCGAGCTCTACTGCATACCCATTCCGCTCTTCTATGAGCGGCTGCTGGGCCGGGCGCCGACCGCCGACGAGTGGCAGCGGATGGACGACGTCTTCCATCTCGCCTACCTCAACCACAGCGTCGGCTGCGCCCTCACCGAGGGGGCGGAGCTGCTGCTGGAGCGGTGGGAGGCGGCGGGCCGCAGCCAGTCGATCCTCTCCATGTACGGGCATGAGCAGCTGGTGCCGCTGGTGCGCGGCTTCGGCATCGAGCGCCGCTTCGTCCGGGTGGACGGCCGCACCGGGCCGTCCGGCAGCGGCAAGGCGGAGTACATGGTGCGCCACCTCGCCGCACTGGGCTCCACCGTCGACCCGGCCCGCACCGTGGTGATCGGCGACGCCGCCGACGATGCGCTGGCCGCTGCCGCGGTGGGCGCCCACGCGGTGCTCTACACCGGCGGCTCGCACACCCGGGAGAACCTGGCCGTGGTCGGCGTCCCGGTGGTCGACTCGCTCGCCGAGGCGGTGTCGCTGGCCGAGGAGCTGGTGCAGGGCGCCTGAGGTGCCCCCGCACCAGCGGCCTGGGACACGTTCCTCAGCGCGCCGGTGCCGTGCTGCGCGCCCTGCGGTCAATCCGCGACGACTACCGATCGGTAGTTGTACAAGTCGTCCACCGCCGGGGGGTGCCGGTCGGGCTTTGCTACGGACCGTCCCCTGACACTCCGCAGCCACCCGGTTAGGCTGGCCGGGATGCTTCGGGACGAAAGACCTGTCGTACCCAGGTGACCGGCGTTTCATGCGTGGCATGCGCCTCCTTCACCCAGGACGTGCGGGAGTATCGGACCGACCCGGCACAGCCAGACCAAACCCGAGTCACGCAACGGCGCGCGACAGGAGCCAGATAGCCATGCAGACCAAGCTGGACGCAGCCAAGGCCGAGGTGCTCGACCGAGCAGCGCAAGCCGCTGAGAACAGCCAGGTGGGGGGAGCGCACGGAGAGGGTCTCGGCGAAGGTGCCCTGACCGCTTACCTGCACCACTACTACCTCCACACGGCCCCCGAGGACCTTGTCGACCGCGACCCGGTCGACATCTACGGGGCTGCCGCCTCCCACTACCGGCTCGGCCTGAACCGCCCCCAGGGCACCGCCGAGGTCCGCGTGCACACCCCCACCGTGGAGGAGAACGGGTGGTCCTCCGGCCACACCGTGGTCGAGGTCGTCACCGACGACATGCCCTTCCTGGTGGACTCCGTCACCAATGAGCTCTCCCGGCAGGACCGCGCCATCCACGTGGTCATCCACCCGCAGATGGTGGTCCGCCGCGACATCACCGGCAAGCTGCTGGAGGTCCTGGACGCCGACCCCTGCGTCCGCAGCCAGCCGGGCGACGTCGACCTGCCGGCCGACGCGGTGGTCGAGTCATGGATGCACATCGAGGTCGACCGCGAGACCGACCGCGACGAGCTGCGCCGGATCGAGGCGGACCTGCGCCGCGTCCTCAACGACGTCCGCGAGGTCGTCGAGGACTGGACCAAGATGCGCGACTCCGCGCTGCGGCTGGCCGACGAACTCTCCGAGCAGCCCCCCGCGGGCCTGCCCGCGCAGGAGATCGGCGAAGCCTGGGAGCTGCTGCGCTGGCTGGCCGACGACCACTTCACCTTCCTCGGCTACCGCGAGTACGACCTGGTCGAGAGCGCCGGCGACGGCGGCGAGGCGCTGCGTGCCGTGCCCGGCACCGGCCTCGGCATCCTGCGCCCCGACCCGCGCGGCGGCTCGCCCGACGGCCACCCGGCCAGCGAGGCGTTCGGCCGCCTCAGCAGCGCCGCCCGCGCCAAGGCCCACGAGCCCTCGCTGCTGGTGCTGACCAAGGCCAACAGCCGCGCCACCGTGCACCGCCCGTCGTACCTGGACTACGTCGGCGTGAAGAAGTTCGACGCCGCCGGCAATGTCGTCGGCGAGCGCCGCTTCCTCGGCCTCTTCTCCTCCGCCACCTACACCGAGTCGGTGACCCGCATCCCGGTGGTCCGCCGCAAGGTGCAGGAGGTCGTCACCGCCTCCGGCTTCTCGCCGGAGAGCCACGACGGCCGCGACCTGATCCAGATCCTGGAAACCTACCCCCGGGACGAGATCTTCCAGACCCCCGCCGAGGAGCTGCTCGCCATCGCCGGCAGCGTCCTCTACCTCCAGGAGCGCCGCAAGCTGCGGCTCTTCCTGCGCCAGGACGCGTTCGGCCGCTACTTCTCGGCCCTGGTCTACCTGCCCCGGGACCGCTACACCACCCGCATCCGGCTCCGCCTGATGGACATCCTGATGGAGGAGCTGGGCGGCTCCACCATCGACTACACGGTCTGGTCGACCGAGTCCGTCCTCACCCGGCTGCACTTCGTGGTCCGGGTCGCCCCCGGCAGCGAGCTGCCGCACCTCGCCGACGCCGACACCGAGCGGATCGAGGCCAGGCTCACCGAGGCCGCCCGCTCCTGGATGGACGGCTTCCACGAGGTGCTGCTGGCCGAGTGCGGGGAGGAGCGCGCCGCCGAGCTGTCCCGCCGCTACGCCAACGCCTTCCCCGACGGCTACCGGGCGGACTTCTCGCCCCGCACCGCCGTCGCCGACCTGCGGCAGCTGGAGTCCCTCGGCGAGGCCGGCGACTTCCGGCTCAACCTCTACCAGCCGGTCGGCGCCCCCGACGACGAGCGCCGCCTGAAGATCTACCGCGTCGGCAGGGCCGTCTCGCTCACCGAGGTGCTGCCCGTCCTCCAGCAGCTGGGCGTCGAGGTCGTCGACGAGCACCCGTACGAGCTGCGCAGGACCGTCCCCGGCGAGGAGGGCGGCTCCACCGCCTGGGTGTACGACTTCGGCCTGCGGCTGCGGGCCGTCGGCGAGCTGGGCGACGAGGCCCGCGAGCGGTTCCAGGAGGCGTTCGCCGCCGTCTGGACCGGCCAGGCCGAGAACGACGGCTTCAACGAGCTGGTGCTGCGCACCGGGCTGACCTGGCGCCAGGCCGTGGTGCTGCGCGCCTACGCCAAGTACCTGCGCCAGGCCGGCTCCACGTTCTCCCAGGACTACATGGAGGACGCGCTCAAGAACAACACCCATGCCACCCGGCTGCTGGCCAACCTCTTCCAGGCCCGGTTCTCCCCGGCCCACACGGCGGCCGGCCTGGAGCTCACCGAGGGCATCCTGGAGGAGCTGGACGGCGCGCTCGACCAGGTCGCCTCGCTGGACGAGGACCGCATCCTGCGCTCCTTCCTCCACCTGATCAAGGCCACCCTGCGCACCAACTTCTTCCAGCGCGGCGAGAACGGCGAGCCGCACCCCTATGTGTCGATGAAGTTCGACCCGCAGGCCATCCCCGACCTGCCGGCGCCCCGCCCGGCGTACGAGATCTGGGTCTACTCGCCGCGCGTCGAGGGCGTCCACCTGCGGTTCGGCAAGGTCGCCCGTGGCGGCCTGCGCTGGTCCGACCGCCGCGAGGACTTCCGTACCGAGGTCCTCGGCCTGGTCAAGGCCCAGATGGTGAAGAACACCGTCATCGTGCCGGTCGGCTCCAAGGGCGGCTTTGTCGCCAAGCAGCTCCCCGACCCGTCGGTGGACCGCGAGGCCTGGCTGGCCGAGGGCATCGCCTGCTACCGGACCTTCATCTCCGGCCTGCTCGACATCACCGACAACCTGGTGGCCGGCGAGGGCGTCCGGCCCCCGCAGGACGTGGTCCGCCACGACGGCGACGACACCTATCTGGTGGTCGCCGCGGACAAGGGCACCGCCACCTTCTCCGACATCGCCAACGAGGTCGCCGACTCCTACGGGTTCTGGCTGAGCGACGCCTTCGCCTCCGGAGGCTCGGCCGGCTACGACCACAAGGGCATGGGCATCACCGCCCGGGGTGCCTGGGAGTCCGTCAAGCGGCACTTCCGCGAGCTGGGCCACGACACCCAGCGCGAGGACTTCACCGCCGTCGGCATCGGCGACATGTCCGGTGACGTCTTCGGCAACGGCATGCTGCTCTCCGAGCACATCCGCCTGGTCGCCGCCTTCGACCACCGGCACATCTTCATCGACCCGGACCCGGACGCGGCCACCTCCTACGCCGAGCGGCGCCGCCTCTTCGAGCTGCCGCGCAGCTCCTGGGCCGACTACGACACCACGCTGATCTCGCGCGGCGGCGGCGTCTTCCCGCGTACCGCCAAGTCGATCCAGATCACCGCCCCGATGCGGACCGTCCTCGGCATCCCCGAGGGCACCACCCGCCTCACCCCGGCGGAGCTGATGAAGGCGGTCCTGCTCGCCCCCGTCGACCTGCTCTGGAACGGCGGCATCGGCACCTACGTCAAGGCCGAGTCGGAGACCAACGCCGAGGTCGGCGACAAGGCCAACGACGCCATCCGGGTCAACGGCGGCGACCTGCGGGCCAAGGTCGTCGGCGAGGGCGGCAACCTCGGCTGCACCCAGCTGGGCCGGATCGAGTTCGCCTCCGTCGGCGGCCCGGCCGGCACCGGCGGCCGGATCAACACCGACGCCATCGACAACTCGGCCGGCGTGGACACCTCCGACCACGAGGTGAACATCAAGATCCTGCTCAACCGGGTGGTCGCCGACGGCGACATGACCGTCAAGCAGCGCAACGCCCTGCTCGCCGAGATGACCGACGAGGTCGGCCACCTGGTCCTGCGCAACAACTACGCGCAGAACACCGTGCTGGCCAACGCGGTCGCCCAGGCATCCAGCATGGTCGACGTCCACGCCCGGATGATGCGCCGCCTGGAGGCCGACGGCCACCTCGACCGGGCGCTGGAGTTCCTGCCCGGCGACCGGCTGATCCATGAGCGCCAGCAGGCCGGACGCGGGCTCACCCAGCCCGAGCTGGCCGTGCTGCTGGCGTATGTCAAGATCACGCTGGCCGACGAGCTGCTCCAGACCGACCTGCCCGACGACCCGTACTTCCGCACCTCGCTGCACCAGTACTTCCCCGGGGCGCTGCGCGACCGCTTCACCGAGGCGATCGACAACCACGCCCTGAGCCGCGAGATCATCACCACCAAGCTGGTCAACGAGACCATCAACCGGGGCGGCTGCACCTTCGCCTTCCGGCTCCGCGAGGAGACCGGCGCCACCATGGACGAGATCGTCCGCTCGCACACCGCGGCGCGCGCGATCTTCGGCCTGGAGGAGATCTGGAGCGAGATCGAGGCCCTGGACAACCAGGTCTCGGCCGAGGTCCAGACGAAGATGCGGCTGCACTCCCGCCGCCTGGTCGAGCGCGCCACCCGCTGGCTGCTCAACAACCGGCGCCAGCCGCTGGACATCGCCGGCACCATCGAGGTCTTCCGCGACAGCTGCACCAAGGTCTGGGCCCAGTTGCCCAAGCTGCTGCGCGGCGCCGACCTGGAGTGGTTCCAGCAGATCTACGACGAGCTGGCGGCGGCCGGCGTCCCCGACGCCCTCGCCACCCGCTGCGCCGGGCTCTCCTCCGCCTTCCCGACCCTCGACGTCGTCGAGGTCGCGGACCGGGCGGGCGCGGATGTCGCCGAGGTCGCCGACCTCTACTACGACCTCGCCGACCGGCTCCAGATCACCCACCTGCTGGACCTGATCATCGAGCTGCCCCGCAGCGACCGCTGGCAGTCCATGGCCCGCGCGGCCATCCGCGAGGACCTCTTCGCGGCGCACGCGGCCCTGGCCGCCGACGTCCTCGCCTGCGGCGAGCCCGGCGACGGCCCGGAGCAGCGGTTCAAGGCATGGGAGGGCCGCAACGCCACGCTCATCACCCGGACCCGGGCCACGCTCGACGACATCAGGGGGTCCGACAGCCAGGACCTGGCCAGCCTCTCGGTGGCCATGCGGGTGATCCGCACCCTGCTGCGGACCGGCTCCATGCGCTGACCCGTCGCAGCAGAGGACCGCCCCAGCCGACCATTCGGTCGGCGGGGGCGGTCCATGGCATGCCGTGGTGCGTCCGGTCGTGCCGGACGACCGCGACCCGGACTGCTGCCTGCCGGGTCGGATCTGCCCTGCCGGGCCAGATCCAGGCTGCCCGGCCGGATCAGCCTGCCGGGGTCAGATCAGGCCCTGGGCCACCATGGCCTCGGCGACCAGTTCGAAGCCGGCGATATTGGCACCGACGACGTAGTTGCCGGGGCTGCCGTAGCGCTCGGCGGTCTCATGGCAGGAGTCATGGATGTTCCGCATGATCTCCGCCAGCCGCTCCTCCGTGTGGGCGAAGGTCCAGGAGTCGCGGGAGGCGTTCTGCTGCATCTCCAGGGCGCTGGTCGCCACCCCGCCGGCATTGGCCGCCTTGCCGGGGCCGAAGGCCACCCCGGCCTCCTGGAGGACATGGACGCCCTCGGGAGTGGTGGGCATGTTGGCGCCCTCGGCGACCGCCTTGACGCCGTTGCGCACCAGGGCGGTGGCGTCGGACTCGGTGAGCTCGTTCTGGGTGGCGCAGGGCAGTGCCACATCGACCGACACCTCCCAGACGGAGCCGCCGGCGACAAAGGTCGCATGCGCGCCGCGCCGCTCGGCGTAGTGCGAGATCCGGCCCCGCTCGACCTCCTTGACCTGCTTGAGCAGCGCGAGGTCGATGCCCTTCTCGTCCACCACATAGCCGGTGGAGTCGGAGCAGGTGACGACGGTGGCACCGAGCTGCTGGGCCTTCTCGACGGCGTAGATGGCCACATTGCCGGAGCCCGAGATGGAGACCCGCTGCCCTTCGAGGCCCTCGCCCCGGTGGCGCAGCATCTCGGCGGTGAAGAGCACGGTGCCGTACCCGGTGGCCTCGGTGCGGGCCTGCGAGCCGCCCCAGCCCAGTCCCTTGCCGGTGAGGACGCCGGACTCATAGCGGTTGGTGATCCGCTTGTACTGGCCGAAGAGGTAGCCGATCTCCCGACCGCCGACGCCGATGTCGCCGGCCGGGACGTCGGTGTACTCGCCCAGGTGGCGGTAGAGCTCGGTCATGAAGGACTGACAGAACCGCATGATCTCGTCGTCCGAGCGGTTCTTGGGGTCGAAGTCGCTGCCGCCCTTGCCGCCGCCGATCGGCATGCCGGTGAGGGCGTTCTTGAAGATCTGCTCGAAGCCGAGGAACTTGACGATTCCGAGCGAGACCGAGGGGTGGAAGCGCAGGCCGCCCTTGTACGGGCCCAGGGCGCTGTTGAACTCGACCCGGAAGCCCCGGTTGATGTGGACCTCGCCCGAGTCGTCGGCCCACGGGACGCGGAAGATCAGCTGCCGCTCGGGCTCGCAGACCCGCTCGATGATCTTGGCTTCGGCGAACTCGGGTCGCTTGGCGAGCACTGGGCCGAGGGAGCCCAGGACCTCCCGGACGGCCTGGTGGAACTCGGTCTCGCCAGGGTTGCGGCGCAGGATTTGGGCATAGATCGACTCGATGGCGCGGTTCTCTGCCTCGTGCATCCGGTACGGCTCCTTCACGGTGGCGGTGCGGTGGGGTGGACATCGCCTGGTGAAGGAAGTTTCTCAGGCTTGTACGTACGCGCGCACAGCTGTCTCATTTCACGGCGCCGGCCATCACTCCGCTCACGAACTGGCGCTGGAAGGCGAAGAACACCGCCAGCGGGACGACCATGGAAATGAAGGCGCCCGAGGCGAGGATGTCGATGTTGTTGCCGAACTGCCGGACCTGCTGCTGGAGAGCGACGGTGATCGGAGCGGCGTCCGCATTGGCGAAGATCAACGCCACCAGCATGTCGTTCCACACCCAGAGGAACTGGAAGATCCCCAGCGAGGCGATGGCCGGGCCGCCGAGCGGCATCACCACGGTGAAGAAGAGCCGCAGCTCCCCGGCGCCGTCCAGCCGGGCGGCCTCCAGCAGCTCGCGGGGGATCTCGGCGAAGAAGTTGCGGAGCAGGAAGACCGCGAACGGCAGGCCGAAGGCGACATGGAAGAGGACCACGCCGATGATGGAGCCGAAGATCCCGATCTGGCCGAAGAGCCGGGAGACCGGGATCAGGGCGACCTGGATCGGCACCACCAGCAGGCCGATCACGATGAGGAAGATCCAGTCCCGCCCGGGGAACTCCATCCAGGCGAAGGCATAGGCGGCCAGCGAGGCGATCAGCACCACCAGCACCGTGGCGGGCACGGTGATCAGCACGGTGTTCAGCAACGAGCTGGTGATGGTGTCATTGGAGAGCAGGCTGGAGTAGTTGTGCAGGGTCAGCTGGGCCGGTTTGGTGAAGACCTGCCACCATCCGGACTGCTGGATGTCGATCGGCCCGCGCAGCGAGGAGACCAGCAGGCCGACCGTGGGCAGCAGCCAGAAGAGGCCCACCAGCAGCAGCACGATCCGGGCGGCGCCGCCCGCCAGCCGGGAGGCGGCGCGGGCGGGCAGCGCGGGCTTGCGGCGGACGGCCGGGGCGGCCGTGGCGGGTGCCGTGTCCTGAAGGGTCGTCATCGGCGGTTCTCCCTCCGGAAGCGGCGGATGTTGAAGAGCATCGCGGGGAGCACCAGCAGCAGCAGAAGGACGCCGATGGCGCTGCCCACGCCCTGGTTGCCGCCGCCGCCGAAGGAGGAGAGGTAGAGCTGGAGGGCGAGGACGTTGGCGTCCTGCTGGGTGGAGCCGGGCGCGATGATGTAGACGAGGTCGAAGACCTTGAGGACGTTGATGGCCAGCGTCACCAGCACCACGATCAGCACCGGGGCGAGCAGTGGCACGGTGATCCTGCGGAACACCTGCCACTCGTTGGCGCCGTCGACCCGGGCGGCCTCCAGGAGTTCCCGGGGGACGGCGGTGAGTCCGGCGGCGATCAGCACCATGGCGAAGCCGGCCCACATCCAGATGTAGGCGCCGATGATGGCGGGGGTGACCAGGCTGGGGCCCAGCCAGTCGATGCCGGCGTACTGGGCGGTGAAGTTGGCGGCGGGCAGCCGCAGCCGGGCGCCGGCGGCGGAGGCGGGCAGGGTGAAGGTGCCGTCCTTGGCCGAGGTGGCCTTGGCGACGACCCTGCCGTCCTTGACGGCTTCGATCCGGATGCCGGACAGGGCCTTCTCGCCGGGGTCGACCCGGCCGGGCTTTCCGCCGCCGCCGGGTGCGAAGTCCAGCCAGACGGTGCCGGTGACGGCGTCGCCGGCGGGGGTGGCCGCCGAGGCGGGGACCTGCGAGGCCACCGAGGCGGGCGGCAGGCCGACCAGCGGCAGCGCGGCCGGGGTGCCGACGGCGACGGTACCCGTGGTGGTGAAGGAGCCGCCGCCGGACGCCTTGAGGTCACCGTCCGCCCGGGGGCGGGCGCCGGGGTAGGCGGACGCCTTGGCGAAGGTGTCGTGGACCCCGACCACCACGGCGTTGGCCACGCCCTTGTCCGGGCTGTGGTCGTAGACCAGGCGGAAGATGATGCCGGCGGCCAGCATGGAGATGGCCATCGGCATGAAGATGACCAGCTTGAAGGCGGTGGCCCAGCGGATCCGCTCGGTGAGCACCGCGAAGATCAGGCCCAGCGCGGTGGTGACGGTGGGCGCCACCACGACCCAGATGACGTTGTTCTTCAGCGCGGTGAGGGTGGCGTCGGTGGTGAAGACGTCGCCGTAGTTGCCCAGGCCCACGAAGTGCTTGAAGTCGTCGATGCCGTAGAGGCTGCGGACCAGCGACCAGAGGATGGGATAGAGGACGAGCGCGCCCAGCAGGACCAGGGCGGGCAGCAGGAAGACGACGGCGGCCCAGGGGCGGGTGCCGAGCACCCGCCCCCTGCTCGGACGCGCCACCGGTGCGGGGACTGCCGGTGCGGCCATCTGCGGAGGTCCCGTCAGTTCCCGTACGCCTTGGCGGCGTCGGCCTCAAGCTTCTTCTGCGCGCCCGCCACGTCGTTGGGGCTGCCGAGGAAGTCCTGGAGGTCCTTCCACTCGCCGGCGCCCTTGGTGCCGCCGAAGGCGGCCGGGGCCTGGTCGGACATGTCGAAGCGGAAGTCGTCGCCCGCGTCGATCAGCGACTTGGCGATGCCGCGCGCCACGTCATTGGGGTAGACCGACAGGTCCAGCGACCGGTTGGGGGAGAGGAAGCCGCCCTGGGAGGCGGCGACGGCGGCGGCCTCGGGGGAGGCCAGGTAGGTCAGCAGCGCCTGCGCGGCCGGGGTGTCCTTCATCGCCACCGCGACGTCGCCGCCGCTGACCACCGGGGCCTTGCCGCCGTCCACGGCCGGGAACGGGAAGAACTTGGCGTCCTCGCCGACCTTGGCCTTGGTCTCATTGGCGATGTTGACGGCCACGAAGTCGCCCTCGTAGACCATCCCGGCCTTGGGCGGCTCGGCGAAGGTCTGGTCGACCGACGCCGGGAACTCGGTCTGCAATGCGCCCTTGGCGCCGCCCGCGATCAGGGTGTCCTTGCCGAAGAGCCCGGTCAGGGTGGTGAGCGCCTTGCCGACCGAGGGGTCGGTCCACTTGATCTCATGCTTGGCCAGCTTGTCGTACATCTCCGGACCGGCCTGGGAGAGATAGACGTTCTCGAACCAGTCGGTGAGGGTCCAGCCGTCGGCGCCGCCGATGGAGACCGCCGGGGTGCCGGAGTCGGAGACAGTCTGCGCGGTGGAGAGGAAGTCGACCCAGGTCGTCGGCTCGCTGACCCCGGCCTCCTCGAAGACCTTGGTGTTGTACCAGACGGTGGACTTGTTGGCAGCCTTGAAGTACACGCCGTACTGCTTGCCGCCGGAGGCGCCGAGGTCCTTCCAGCCCTTGCCGTAGTTCTTGTCGAGCGCGGCCTCCACCTCGGCGGAGACCGGCTTCAGCCAGCCGGACTTGGCGAACTGCTGGAGCACCCCGACCTGCGGCAGGAACGCCACGTCCGGCGGGGCGCCGCCCTGCACCTTGGTGCCCAGGAAGGCGGAGACATTGTCGCCGGTCGGTACGAAGGTGGTCTTGGCGCCGGTCCGCTGGGCGAAGTCGTCCAGCACCTTCTGGAAGTTCTTCTGCTCCGAGCCGGACCAGATCGCCGCCACCGTCAGGCTCTTGCCGTGCAGGTCCGGCAGGTTCAGCGTGGATGCGGAGCTCGCCGGGGCGGCCGGACTGGAGGCGGCGCCCCCGCTGCTCGGCGCGGCGCTGCTGCCGTCTCCTCCTCCTCCGCTGCTGCTACAGCCGGCCGCTGTCAGCGCCAGAGCGGTGGCCGCCGTCACCACCAGTGCGGTGCGGGTGCGGCCTCTGGAGGCGGCTCCGCGTATGCGCATCGTTCGGTCCATGACAGATCCCTCCCGTGGCCCGTGCCGCGCCCGCACGCCGCCGGGCCGGGAGGCGTCGGCGCTGACGCACGGACACGGCGCAGGTTTGTCGCGTCCCTGACCAGTCCTACGCTGCGGCCCAGAGACGTCGCAAGCCCGCAGGCGGTGCCGCTGACCTGCCGTAACCGGAATGTGACGCCGGGCGGCGCAGCTCTGTCCAGCCGATCTACCCAACCCGGCCGGGATCATGCTCGCCGGGGCCGACACCACCGGACGGGGCGGAGTGCGGCACCGCCACCGCACGCCCCGCACAGGGGGGTTGGGCCACCGAATGCCGATTGACGGATGGTCGGGTACTCAGAAGAGCGGCCGAGCCGGAGCGGTGTCCAGCGCATCCACCGCCCGTTGCAGGGCGCTGGCCAGCAGGGCCAGGTCGGTGGGGCCGTTGCCCAGCTCGCGGACCGGGCGGCGGCTCGGCGGTGCGCCCGTCTGGGACCAGTCCAGCGCCACCACGGTCGGCCGCAGCGTCGCCGTACGCGGAATCCGGCCGCTCACCCGGGCCGCCTGGAAAGCGGTCACCCCGCCGTCCGGCATCCGCAGATAGCCCCGGCCGGGGGTGTCCTCGGCCAGCGCGGCCGCGTCCTCGACATGGATCAGCAGCCGGGAGAGCGCCGGGTCGTCGGTCCGCAGGGCGATCCGCAGCAGCGCCGCCTCGTCGACCTCGGTACCGGTGGTCCACTCCGGCTGCCCGGTGGAGACGGCCAGGTGCACCCCGAGCCGCCCGCCGCGCACCGCGACCTCGGCCAGCGCCTCGGTCAGCGCCGCCCGCGCCCGCAGCGCCGGATCGCCCACCGCCGGGCGGGCCGGACCGTCGCCGCCCACCAGCGCGTCGAAGTCGTCCACCACCACCAGCAGCCGGGCCGGCGCCGCCTGCTGGAGCGCCACCGCCCGTACGGGACCCGCCACCGACCGGGCGGCGGGCCGGTCGCGCTCCCGGTCCGCGTCGTCCGGGGCGGTGCGCGGCGGGATCAGCCGTATGCCGCCGACCGGCCGCCCGCCGTCGCCGCGCCGCAGCATCCGCTCCGCGTACCAGACGGCGAAGTCGCTCCCCTGGAGAAGCTGCTCGCGCCGGTCCAACTCGGCCAGCAGCGCGTCCGCCGCCTCCAGGGTGCGGGCCGGCTCGACCTCGGCCCCCAGATAGGCGGAGACATGCGGCAGATCGGTGCAGGCATAGAGGCCCAGCGCCGGATCGGTCGGCTCGCGGCCCTCGACCACCACCATGGAGAGCCGGTCGGGCCGCTCCGCGACCGCCAGCGAGGCGACCAGGGTGCGCAGCAGCTCGGTCTTGCCCGACCCGGGGGCGCCACCCACCAGCAGATGCGGCCCGCCGGGCAGGCCGGGGGTGGTGAGCTCGCGGTCGGTCAGGTCCAGGGTGCAGTGGCCGTCCCGGGCGGTGCCCAGCACCGCCGCCGCGGAGCCCGCCGTGGCGGGCAGCTCGGTCCAGCGGCCGGAGATCTTGGCGGGGGTGACCATGTCCAGGTCCAGCAGGTCCAGCAGCCGCAGCGCGGTGGGCAGCGGTCCCCGGGCGGCGGGGGCCGACTCGCGCAGCGGGGCCAGCGACCGGGCCAGCCGCTCCGCCCAGGCGGCGGAGACCGCGTCCAGCGCGACCCCGTCGACCACCTCGCGGTGCGGCCCGGCCGCGCCGCGCACCGGCCGGTCGACCCGCAGCAGGGTGGCCACCTCGCCGCCGATCACGGCGGTGGCGCCCAGGCCCGGCGGCAGCGCCTCGGCCTGTTCGGCCAGGCAGACGGTGTGCACCCCGGCGGCGGGGCCCCGGGCGATCAGGCGGGCCGCGCCCTGCCGGGCGGCGTCGGAGCCGGGGTCGCCGTCCAGCAGCAGCACCGTCGCGGGGCCGCCGTGGCGTACCGGGCCGTCCAGCCGGGCGGTCAGCTCGGCGATCCGGGCCTCGGCCTGGGCGGTGTCCAGGCCCACCAGCAGCCGGCACTCCTGGCCCGGCGAGGGGCGCAGCTGGGGCAGCCAGAACGCCCAGGACCACTCCGCCGTGCGGTCCTCGGCGGAGCGCGCCGGATCGGCGCTGACCAGCACGATCTCCAGGGCGGAGGGCGAGTGCAGGGCGGCCAGCTGGGCGGCGGCGGCCCGGGCCAGGCCGGACAGCCGGGGCCGGGGGCCCGCCAGGCCGAGGCTGCCGGCGGCCCGCAGGTCCACGGTGACGGGCACGGCGGGCAGCAGCACGCCGGGCTCGGCGGCGGGGCGGTCGGCGGTGCCCAGCCGCAGGGTGAGCGCCTCGGGGTGGGCCGGTCCGCGCTCCCACAGCCCGGGGCCGTGGTCGAGGGCGGTGAGCAGCAGCGCGGCGGGGTCGGGCAGGCGTTGGCGCAGCGCGGCGGCCTCGCGGCTGTGGGCCTGGGCGCGCTGCTGCTCGGCGGTACGGCTGGCGGCGCGGGCCTCCTCCACGGGGCCGCGCGCGCCACGGCGCAGGGTGTCGCCGAGGCGGAGCGAGCGCAGGCCGCGTCCACGGGCGGCGGGTGCCGGGTCCTCGTCCGCCTGCGCCGCCTCGGGGGCCTGCGGCGGGGTGCCGGACGGGGCGGCGGCGGGCGGCCGGGGCGGCAGCGGCGGGGCGAGCAGCAGATGGCCCTGGCCGTCGGCGGTGGCGGGCCGGGACGGCGGCTCCGCGGCCGGCGGCGCACCGGGCGCCAGCACCACCGAGGACTCGCCGAGCCGCAGCAGCCCGCCGACCGGCAGCGCCACCGGATCGGGGCCGACCAGGGCGCCGTCCAGGGTGGTGCCGTTGGTGGAGCCCAGGTCGGCGACGGCCACCCGGCCGTCCGGGGAGATACGCAGCTCCAGGTGGAGCCGGGAGACGTCCGGGTCGTCCAGCGGCACATCGGCGTCGCCGGAGCGGCCCACCCGTACTCGGCCGGGGTGCAGCAGATGCACCCCGCCGGCGTCGGGGCCGCCGACCACCCGCAGTTCGGCGGCGGCCGGGCCGTCCTCCCGGTCGTGCTCGGGGGCGGGCTCGTTGAGGGAGAGGACGGCGCCGTCCACCAGTGGGGGGTGGCCCAGCAGGGTGCGCTCGTCCAGCCGCTGTGTGCCCGCGTACAGGTGGACATGGGTGGCGGCGCGGCCGCCGCGCACCCCGACCGCGCCCGCCAGCGCCCCGGCGACCGCGCCGAGGGCGGTGCCCGCCGGCGCGGTGACGAGCACATCGGCGGCGAGCCGGTCCGTGGACGGACCACTGTGCGGCCGGAGGACGGTCAGCCGGATCTGCATTCGCCCGCGGTCCCTTCATGGTCGTGCGGCGCTGCGCCGTCCGCACGGTGCAGGCCATCATGACCGCCCACATGGGGCGTTCGCCGGGCCGGTGCGCCCCGCCGCCGAGGTACGGCACGGTGGAGCGGCCTGCCCAACGAGCAATTCCCACACGGGTGGTGGCAGCATCCTCCCATCCGCCACAGACAGTGCGTGCCCGGTACCGGATTTGATGATCTTGCGATCATCCTCACATGGAGTCCGGGTGCATGGGCGGGGTTTTCAGGCGCGCATGTCAACCGATTCGCGCTCCCCTGCGTCTCCGCCCACGGCGGGTGTGCGGCCGACCCGCTCCGGCGGCTCCGGGCTGCCCGGACGCGGCCGGGTCCCACCTTCCCCGGCGTCGGACCTCCCCTGACGTCGGACACGGTTAGAGTTGCCGGAAACACGGGCCGCTCGCGCACTCGGCGAGTGCGCCGCCCGGTGGAGTCGGCACGGCGAGGAGCACATCAGTGCGGCCGGTAGGCAGCAAGTACCTGATTGAGGAGGCGCTCGGACGCGGCGCCACCGGCACCGTCTGGCGTGGCCGGGTCCGCGACGACGCGACGGTCCCCGGCACCCAGCCCGGCCAGCAGGTGGCCGTCAAGGTGCTGCGCGAGGAGCTTGCCGGCGACCCCGATGTGGTGATGCGGTTCCTGCGCGAGCGCTCGGTGCTGCTGCGGCTGAGCCACCCCAATATCGTGCGGGTCCGCGACCTGGTGGTCGAGGGCGACCTGCTGGCCCTGGTGATGGACCTGGTCGACGGCCCCGACCTGTACCGCTATCTGCGCTCCAACGGGCCGCTCAGCCCGGTCGCCGGCGCGCTGCTGATGGCCCAGGTCGCGGACGCCCTCGCGGCCAGCCACGCCGACGGCGTCGTCCACCGCGACCTCAAGCCGGCCAATGTGCTGCTGGCCACCACCGGGGAGCCCGGCGGCGGCGAGCTGATGCACCCGATGCTCACCGACTTCGGCATCGCCCGGCTGGCGGACTCCCCGGGGATCACCCGTACCCATGAGTTCGTCGGCACCCCCGCCTATGTCGCGCCGGAGTCCGCCGAGGGCCGCCCGCAGACCTCCGCGGTGGATGTCTACGGCGCCGGCATCATGCTGTACGAGCTGGTCACCGGCCGTCCGCCGTTCCAGGGCGACGGCCCGCTGGCGATCCTGCACGCCCATCTGGCCCAGGAGCCGGAGCGGCCGGGCACCATGCCGGAACCGCTCTGGACCGTGGTCGAGCGGTGCCTGCGCAAGGAGCCGCGCGAGCGGCCCGGCGCCACCGCGCTGGCCCAGGCGCTGCGGGTGGTCGCGGTCGGCATCGGCGTGCACTCCACCCCGGCCCAGGTCGACGAGGCGCTGGCGGTCGGCGCGCTGCTGCTGCCCGACCCCGAGCCTGCGCCGGTCCCCGGCACCGGCGGGGCCTTCGGCGGCCTGGGGCTCGGCGCGGCCGGGGTCCTGGGCGACGGTCCCCACGCCGACCCGACGCAGGTCCTGGGCCGCGCGGGTCTGCCCGGGGCCACGCCCACCGAGGCCGGCGGCGCGCAGTACGACCCGGCGGCGGCCACCCGGCTGATGGGCGCGCCGGGCGCTGCACCCGGCTATGGCTCCGAGGACCGCACCCGGACCATGCCGGCCTCCGGACCGGACGGGGGCCAGGGCGACCGCACCCGGGTGATGCCCCCGGTCGGACCGGACGGCCCGGACGGGCAGGACGGCCCGCAGCCGGAGCAGCCGCACCCCTGGCAGACCCAACTGCGCGCGGCCCGCGACCGCAACCAGCAGACCGAGGTCGGCTACTTCGAGCCCGAGGAACTGCGGCAGCTCCAGGAGCCCCAGGTCGCCCCGCCGCCCTTCCAGTACGGCCGCGACCCCCGCCGGCAGAACCCCCAGCAGAACCCGCAGCAGAACCCCGGCTACGGCTACCCCCAGCAGGGCGGCTACCCCCAGCAGGGCGGCGACCCGCGCCGGGGCGCCGCGCCGGGCCACCGCCGGCCGCAGGCCGCGCCCCCGCCGTACGAGCAGTCCTATGAGCCCGCTCCGGCGCCCGCGCCGCAGCGGCCCCCGGCCCGCCGCGCCGAGCCCGCACCCGCCCGCCGTGCCGAGCCCGCACCCGCGCGCCGCCAGGAGGCGGCCCCGCCGCGCGAGGCGGCACCGCACCGCGAACCCCGCGAACCCCGTCCACGCAGCCGCAACCGGATGTACATCCCGGGGCTGGGCTGCCTCAAGGGCTGCCTGATGGTGCTGCTGATCCTGGCCATCGCGGCAGCCGCCCTGTGGAACTTCACCCCGCTTCCGCAGTGGTGGGACCACGCCTATGACCTGATCGACCGCAGCAGCACCTGGGTCAGCCAGCACTGGCACAGCCTTACCAGCTGACCCGACCGCCGATATTGACGGTTTATCGACTTTCGGCTGGTCGAGAGCGCTGCGGCGCACCCCGAGCGGCCGTTCTCCGCGTAGTTTGGTCGCTGACGTTCCGAACCTTCGGCTCACGGAGCAGCATTGGCACGCAAGATCGGCAGCCGGTACACCGTCCACCAGGTGATCGGCCGGGGATCCGCAGGCACCGTGTGGCTCGGCGAGGGCCCGGACGGCCCGGTGGCCGTCAAGCTGCTGCGCGAGGACCTCGCCTCCGACCAGGTGCTGGTCGGCCGCTTCGTACAGGAGCGGAACGCCCTCACCAGCCTCGACCACCCGAGAGTGGTCGGCATCCGCGACCTGGTGGTGGACGGCAGCGACCTGGCCCTGGTCATGGAGCTGGTCCACGGCACCGACCTGCGCACCCGGCTGGACCACGACGGGGTACTGGCGCCGCAGGCCGCCGTCGCCGTCACCGCCGATGTCGCGGACGCCCTCGCGGTGGCCCACGCCGCCGGTATCGTGCACCGCGACGTCAAGCCGGAGAATGTGCTGCTGGACCTCGCCTCCTCGCCCGGAGCGGGCGGCGCCCCCCGCGCCAAGCTCACCGACTTCGGCATCGCCCGGCTGGTCGACGCCCCCCGCCGGACCCGCGCCACCCGGATCATCGGCACCCCCGACTACCTCGCCCCCGAGATCATCGAGGGCCTGGAACCCCGCGCCGCCGTCGACATCTACGCCCTGGCCACCGTGCTCTACGAGCTGCTGGCCGGCTTCACCCCCTTCGGCGGCGGCCACACCGGCGCCGTACTGCGCCGCCATGTCACCGAGACCGTGCCGCCGCTGCCGGGCCTCCCGGACGGGCTCTGGAAGATCATCGCGGAGTGCCTGGCCAAGGCCCCCGCCTCCCGGCTGCGCGCCACCGAGATGGCCGAGCGGCTGCGCGAGCAGCTGCCCGCCCTGGCCGGCCTCCCCCGCTCGCCGTCGCCGCCCCCGGCGGCGACACCGCCGAGCCCACCGGACCGGCGGAGGAGCCACCGTACGAGGGCGAGGAGGCCACCCCGCGCCCCCGCCGCCGGCGTGGCGCCGCCGTCCCCTGGTCTCCGGCCCGCAGCCCGACTCCACCCGCGACACCCACACCTCGCTGCGCCGCCCCAACGCCGAGGAGCTGGCCGCCTTCGCCGTCGCCTCGCGCGCCGAGCGGGAGCGGCGCGGCGACCCGGCCGACGGGGCACTGTCCGGCCGGGCACGCAGCCACCGGGGCCACCCGGCCGGTCCCGGCTCGGTGGTGCTGCGCCGCCGCCGACTGGTGGTCGCGGCGGTGGCCGCCCTGGTGGTGGCCGGTGCGGTGGGCGCCTATGCGGCGCTCTCCGGCGGCGACGAGGACCGGCCCGGCAAGGGGGCGGGGCGGCCCGGTTCCGACGCCGCCAGCTCCGCGCCCGAGGCGGCCGGCCGCACCCATGGCGCCGCAGGCCGCAACGACGACTCCGGACAGGGCGGCCGGGGCCCCGGCCTGCCCACCGCCCCCTCGGCCGACGAGGCCGCCGACCCGGACGCCGGGGCCGAGACCGCAGCGCTGCCCGCCTGGTCCTCCTGGCAGACCGTGCCACCCCCGCCGGCCCCGCTGGCCGGCGGCGTACGGGCGGTGCAGGTGGACGGCGTGACCTTCGCCTTCGCCACCGACCGCGACGGCGCCGTGCGCTATGTCACCCGGGGCGGCGCGGGCTTCGGCCCCTGGCAGCTGCTCACCGGCATCCACGTCAGCGGCGACCCCGCCCCGGTGGCGATGCCGGACGGCCGGATCGTGCTCTTCGCGCTGGGTACCGACCGGCTGCTGTACCAGCGCACCTACGCGGGCGGCGGCTGGTCGCAGTGGGGGCAGCTGGACGGCCGCACCAAGCTGGACTCGCCGCCCGCAGCCGCCGCCGACGACTCCAACGACCGCATCGACCTGGTCGCCCGGATCGGCACCGACCTGGCCACCGCCTCCTATGTGCACCGCACCTGGAGCGCCTGGGCCACCGTGCCGACCGCCGGCCGGATCAGCGGCGCCCCCTCCCTGGCGGCGGGGAGGAGCGGCCGGCTGGACGCCTTTGTGGTCCGCGCCGCCGACTCCGCCGTGCTGCGGGTCACCGCGCTGCGCGGCGCCTGGCACCCGGCCGAGCCGGTCCCGGGCCTCTCCGGCGACGGCGGCCGGGCGGAGCCCGCCGCAGGGGCCGACGGCGGGCTGTACCTCTTCGGCCGGGGCGCCTCCGGCGGTCTCACCCAGGCCGCCTCCCACTCCGGCGGCCGGTCCTGGCGCACGGGCGCCGTCCCCGGCTCCGGGGCGAACCTGCGGTACCCCCCGGGCCCGGTCGCGGAGGGCAGGCGGCTGGGACTCTTCGCCCGGACCGAGGACGGCGCCCTCCACTACACCCGCACGGTCTGAGCCCGAGCCCCGCTGCGGGGGTGGGCGGCGGCCGGTTCCGCCACGGAGCCATTACGCTGGGGGGCGTGGCAGCAGTCGATCCTTCCGAAGAGCTCAAGTCCCTCGAATCGACCATGGGGTCGATCGAGGCCGTCCTCGACCTGGACAAGATCCGGGCCGACATCGCGCGCCTTGAGGAGGAGGCCGCCGCGCCGGACCTCTGGGACGACCTGGCGCACGCGCAGAAGGTGACCAGCAGGCTCTCCTTCCTCCAGGGCGAACTGCGCAAGGTGGAGGCCCTGCGCAGCCGGATCGACGACGTCTCGGTGCTCTTCGAGCTGGCCGAGGCGGAGGACGACGCCGACACCCGTGCCGAGGCCGAGGTCGAGCTGGCGTCCGTCCGCAAGGCCGTGGACGAGCTGGAGGTCCGCACCCTGCTCTCCGGCGAGTACGACGCCCGCGAGGCCCTGGTCAACATCCGGGCCGAGGCCGGTGGCGTGGACGCGGCGGACTTCGCCGAGCAGCTGATGCGTATGTATCTGCGCTGGGCCGAGCGCCACGGCTACTCGACCGAGGTGTACGACACCTCGTACGCGGAGGAGGCCGGCATCAAGTCGGCGACCTTCGCGGTGAAGACCCCGTACGCGTACGGCACCCTCTCGGTGGAGCAGGGCACCCACCGGCTGGTGCGGATCTCGCCGTTCGACAACCAGGGGCGGCGCCAGACCTCCTTCGCGGGCGTCGAGGTGCTGCCGGTGGTCGAGCAGAGCGACCATGTGGACATCGACGAGTCCGATCTGCGGATCGACGTCTACCGCGCCTCCGGCCCCGGCGGCCAGGGCGTCAACACCACCGACTCGGCGGTCCGGATCACCCACCTGCCGACCGGCATCGTGGTCTCCTGCCAGAACGAGCGCTCCCAGATCCAGAACAAGGCCAGCGCGATGAATGTGCTCCAGGCCAAGCTGCTGGAGCGCCGCCGCCAGGAGGAGCAGGCCAGGATGGACGCCCTCAAGGGCGACGGCGGCAACTCCTGGGGCAACCAGATGCGCTCCTACGTCCTGCACCCGTACCAGATGGTGAAGGACCTGCGGACCGAGCACGAGGTCGGCAACCCGCAGGCGGTGCTGGACGGCGAGATCGACGGCTTCATTGAAGCGGGCATCCGGTGGCGGAAGCAGCAGGAAGTTTCCGTGTAAGGGCGTTCGGGTGCCCGCTGAGATGAACGATCGGCACAGTATCGAAGCGGGCATCCGGTGGCGGAAGCAGCAGGAAGTTTCCGTGTAAGGGCGTGCGGGTGCCCGCTGAGATGAACGATCGGCACAGTATCGAAGCGGGCATCCGGTGGCGGAAGCAGCAGGAGACCGCCGCCGCGTAGGCGGGCGCGTCAGCAGAGTCGCAGAGGGCCCCGGGAGCGTGTGCTCCCGGGGTCTTTATGCGTGGCGCGGCAAGGGGCTCAGGCGAGGGCGTGCCGTGCCAGCAGCAGCACGGCGGCCATCGCCGCCACCAGGGCGAGCAGCGCGGCGGGCGAGATCGCCGCGAACGGGTTCTGCTGCTGCTGCATCCGCTCGCGGTTGGCCCGGCACACCGGGCAGCGTCCCTCGTTGACCGGTCCCGCGCAGTTGGCGCACACCAGACGGTCGCAGGTCATGCGATCTCCTCCTCATCCTGCCAACGCACCGGATCGGCGGCTTGGTTCCCTGTCTTCCCCGGAGACGGCTGGGAGGACCCTTCGGTTCATCCCCTCCACTGTGCCAGGTTCGGCGGCATCCGGCCCGTCTACCGCATACCTGCCGGTAAGGGCGAACCCCGGGCCGGTTCGCCGTGGCGATCGGGTGATGGGCGACAAAGGTGGGTTTCATGCCATTTTGTCCGTGAAATCCCACACCTTTGCCTTCGCCGGACCTGCAATCACGGCCCCCGTTCGCGTATGGTCCAGCACCGGGGGAGCGGTGGACGCCGTTCCTGTCCTCCTAGACTGGCGAACCGTGATGCAGCCGTGATCAGATTCGACAACGTCTCCAAGACCTACCCGAAGCAGAACCGTCCGGCCCTGATGGACGTCTCCCTTGAGATCGAGAAGGGCGAGTTCGTCTTCCTCGTCGGATCCTCCGGCTCCGGGAAGTCCACGTTCCTGCGGCTGATCCTGCGTGAGGAGCGCCCCAGCCAGGGTGCGGTGCATGTGCTGGGGAAGGATCTGGGGAGGCTCTCCAACTGGAAGGTCCCCCAGGTGCGGCGTCAACTCGGCACCGTCTTCCAGGACTTCCGCCTGCTGCCCAACAAGACGGTGGCGCAGAACGTCGCCTTCGCCCTTGAGGTGATCGGCAAGCCCAAGGGCGCCATCAACAAGGTGGTTCCCGAGGTCCTCGACCTGGTCGGCCTGGCCGGCAAGGAGGACCGCATGCCCGGTGAGCTCTCCGGTGGTGAGCAGCAGCGCGTGGCCATCGCCCGCGCCTTCGTGAACCGCCCGATGCTGCTGATCGCGGATGAGCCCACCGGCAACCTCGACCCGCAGAACTCGGTCGGCATCATGAAGCTGCTCGACCGCATCAACCGCACTGGCACCACCGTGCTGATGGCCACCCACGACCAGGCGATCGTCGACCAGATGCGCAAGCGCGTCATCGAGCTGGACAAGGGCCTGCTGGTCCGCGACCAGTCGCGCGGCGTATACGGCTACCAGCAATGACCAGCAGAGACGGCAAGCAAAGGACATCATGAGGGCCCAGTTCGTCATGTCGGAGATCGGTGTAGGACTCCGACGCAATCTGACGATGACCATCGCGGTCGTCGTGAGTGTGGCGCTCTCGCTCGCCCTCGCGGGTGCGAGCCTCCTTGTCCGCGACCAGGTCAACGCCATGAAGGGCTTCTGGTACGACAAGGTGCAGGTCGCGGTCTACCTGTGCAACAAGAGCGACGCCAAGCAGTACGCCTCATGCTCCGGAGGTGCCGCCACCGACCAGCAGAAGACCCAGATCAAGGCCGATCTGCTGAAGCTGCCGGTGGTCGAGGACGTCCAGTTCGAGAACAAGCAGGACGCCTACAAGCACTGGAAGGAGATGAACCCGGACAACCCGCTGACCGGTGTGGTCGGCGCGGAGGGCCTGCCCGAGTCGTTCCGGGTGAAGCTCAAGGACCCCGAGCAGTACGACGTCATCGCCAGCGCCTTCGCCGGAAAGCCGGGCGTGCAGTCGGTGGAGGACCAGCGCAAGATCCTGGACAACCTCTTCGCCCTGCTCAACGGCTTGCAGCGGGTGGCCTTCGGGGTGATGTCGCTGATGGTCTGCGTGGCGCTGCTGCTGATTGTGAACACCGTCCGGGTGTCCGCGTTCAGCCGGCGCCGGGAGACCGGCATCATGCGGTTGGTCGGCGCCTCCAACTTCTATGTGCAGATGCCGTTCATCGCGGAGGCGGCCTTCGCGGCGCTGCTCGGCGCGGCGCTGGCCTCCGGACTGCTGCTGCTGGGCAATGTCTTCGTCCACAGCTGGCTCCAGCAGCGGGTGCAGTTCATCCACTTCATCGGCCTGCCCGAGGTGATGCGGGTGATACCGCTGCTGGTGGTGATCGGTATGGGCATGGCCGCCGTGGCCGCCTTCTTCACCCTGCGGAAGTACCTGAAGGTCTGACCGCCTCGCTGTCCTCCGAAAGGATCGGATCGGGCCCCGGCCGCCGGCGACATCCGGCGGCCGGGGCCCGGCCGTGTCCGGCGACGCTTCCCGGTGCGTGCAGCTGCAAGGAGGCGGGCCGCCTCGTACCGCTTCTGTGTGCGGGTGGCTCGCCAACGCAGAGATGTGCGTGCCGGGGCGGCAAGCGGGGCCAAGGTCGGCGGGCGCGGCACTAGACTCCACACCCATGTCCGGTAGCTCTCGTCGGATGCGCCAGGGCGCCACCCTGACGCTGGTGTTCGGAGCGGTGCTCGCCACCGGGGCCGTCACCGGCGCCTGGGGCCAGGCGGGCTCCGCCGTCCCCGCGCCCCGCCAGGGGGCCGCGGTCAGGCTGGCCGCTGGGGACCTCAGCGGGCAGGACCTCTCGCCCGAGGAGGCGCGGCGCCTGGTCGGTGAGAGCGGCGACCGCTGGGCGGCCTACTACAGCCCCGAGGAGTACGCGGACTTCGCGCAGGGCCTGGACGGCGAGTATGTCGGCGTCGGGCTCTGGGTGCGCCGCGAGCTGGACGGCGGTGTCGCCGTCTCCCGGGTCCAGCAGGGCACCCCGGCGGCGAAGGCGGGCATCCGCCCCGGCGACCGGCTGGTCCGCATCGACGGTGCGCCCGCCGCCCGGATGCCGGTGACCGAGGTGGTGGCCCGGCTGCGCGGCAGTGTCACCGGCCGCACCACCGACAGCGCCGCCGACAGCGCCACAGACAGTGCCACCGACAGCGCCGCCGATCGGGCCCTGGGCCGCGCCAGCCGCCAGGAGACGGCCGGCCGCAGCGCCGACCTGGCCGCGAGCGCCACCCGCGAGGTGGGCTCCACCGTCACCCTGGCCGTCCGCCGCGACGGCTCCCCGGTCCGCGAGGTCACCCTGCGCCGGACCGTACTGGCCGCCCAGGACGTCACCGTGGACCACCCGGGCGCCGATGTCACCCGGATCAGCGTGGACGCCTTCACCTCCGGCGTCGGCGAGGAGGTGGCCGAGGCCGTCCACCGGGCCGCCGCCGAGCGGGCCCGCACCGGCGCCCGGCACGGCGGCGTCGTGCTCGACCTGCGGGGCAACTCCGGCGGCCTGCTGGCCGAGGCCGTCGAGGCCGCCTCGGCCTTCCTGGACGGCGGCCCGGTCGGCACCTATCAGGTGCACGGCACCGAGCGGGAGCTGACCGCCGAGACCGGCGGCGACACCGGCACCCCGCTGGTGGTCCTGGTCGACGGCGGCACCATGTCCGCCGCCGAACTGCTGGCCGGCGCCCTCCAGGACCGCTGCCGCGCGGTGGTGGTGGGGTCCCGTACCTTCGGCAAGGGCACCGTCCAGGAGCCCAGCCGGCTGGCCGACGGCTCGGTGCTGGAACTGACCGTGGGCCGCTACTTCACCCCGGCGGGCCGCTCCCCGGACGGCATCGGCATCGAGCCGGACGTCTCCGTCCCCGCCCAGGCAGGCCCCGAGCAGGCCGAGCGGTTGGCGCTGACCGTGCTCTCCGGGCTGGGCGGCTCCGGCGCCCGGCGGTAATGGACTCCCGTCCGGCCGCTCCGGATGCGACAATATCGGCGCTATGGCAAAGGAAAAGGGACACAAGCTCGTCGCGCAGAACCGCAAGGCGCGGCATGAGTACACCATCCTCGACACCTACGAGTGCGGCATGGTGCTCACCGGTACCGAGGTGAAGTCGCTTCGCGAGGGGCGGGCCAACCTCACCGACGGCTACGCCTACATCAGCGGCAGCGAGGCGTGGATCGACAACGTCTTCATCCCCGAGTACGCGCAGGGGACGTGGACCAACCACTCGGCGCGGCGCAAGCGCAAGCTGCTGCTGCACCGCGACGAGATCCGGAAGCTGGAGGCGAAGACCCGGGAGACCGGCCACACACTCATCCCGATGTCGCTCTACTTCAAGGACGGCCGGGCCAAGCTGGAGCTCGCGGTCGCGGTCGGCAAGAAGCTGTACGACAAGCGGCAGGCGCTGCGCGAGAAGCAGGACAAGCGCGAGACCGCCCGCGCCATCGCCCGGGCCAACCGCCGCAGCGGCTGACCGGCCCACCCGCCGACCAGCGGGGAATGCGCTGGACCGGCCCGGCGTTGACACCGTACGATGGGCCGTGCACCGGAGGTCCCGCAGAGGGGTCTCCGGAGTGGTGTGAACCTTGCAAATTGAACAGCGTGAACATGGGGGTGATCGGTTTCGACTGGGGATGTCGAAACAGGGGAAGCGAGCCGAGGAACGCGGCAATGATCTCGTTAACCACGTGTCGCAAAAAAATAATCGCCAACTCCAAGCGCGATTCCTTCGCCCTCGCTGCCTAAGTAGCGAGCTTCGAAGGTGTCAGACCGGGTGTGTTCCCGCCCCGGATCCTGGCATCAGCTAGGGGACTCACCGCTCGGCCCGGTCACGGGGCCGCTCGGGACATCTCACAGTGACTGAGCCCGTCGGCAGCTTGTCTGCGTGACTGCCGGGGCTGAGAAAAGCACAGCAGACTGCGCTCGGAGAAGCCCTGAATTGACTCCACAGGACCCGGGTTCGATTCCCGGCACCTCCACCACACCCATGTGCACGACGGCCGCCATCCATACCGGATGGCGGCCGTCGTGTTTTCTGCGGCGGTGACCTCGGCGGCCCCCCGGTCGTTGACCAGGCTGCCCGCAAGGACCCCTCCCTGCGTGCGCGCGGGGAGGGGCTTCCCGTCGCCTTGTGCGCGGAGCTGCGGGTCTTCGCGCGGGCCCCGCCGCCCCTGAGACCACCGGCGGCGGTGCGGAGCGCTGCGGCGGTTGCCGATCCGGAACGACGTATGGGCCCCGAAGGGCGTACGATCTTCTGTCCGCTGCTTCCCCACCCGGTGGACGAACCGGGGGAATCCGGGCGGCCGACGATACGTTGGCAACCCGTCGCAGCAGGATCAGCACAGCACCATCCGCACAGCCCGTCCGGCAGGACGTACGACAGGGGGCTCCTTGGGCGCGCACGGCACAGCCCAGCACACCACCACCACGACGGCGCAGGCCGACCCGCACGAGACCGTCCGCGAGCGCGAGATCGCGGAGGAGCAGCGGCACCTCGACGTGGTCTACCGGCGACTGGAGGAGAAGCTCGCCGAGGCCGAGTACATCCTTGAGGACGCCGTGAAGCGGGTCCATGTGGGCACCCCCGGCGCGCTCGCCGAGCGCGACGCGCAGGTGTACCGCGCGGGCGCGCATCTGCACCGGCTCAACAGCGAGTTCGAGGACTTCCTCTTCGGCCGGATCGACCTTCAGCAGGCCGACCGCCCGGAGGAGCACGGCATCCCCTCCCAGACGCCGCTGGACCGCGACGACCCCACCATCGCCGAGACCCTGCACATCGGCCGGATCGGCGTGCTCGACGCCGAGTACGGCCCGCTGGTGATCGACTGGCGGGCCCCGGCCGCCGCGCCGTTCTACCGGGCCACCCCGGTGGAGCCGGGCCGGGTGGTGCGGCGCCGGGTGATCCGCTCCAAGGGGCGCCGGGTGGTGGGCGTCGAGGACGACCTGCTCCGCCCCGACCTGCCGACCGACCTGGCGGTGGTGGGCGACGGCGCGCTGATGGCGGCCCTCGGCCGGGCCCGCTCGCACACCATGCGGGACATCGTCTCCTCCATCCAGAAGGAGCAGGACGAGGTCATCCGGGCCCCTGCCGCCGGTGCCACCCTGGTCACCGGCGGTCCCGGCACCGGCAAGACCGCCGTCGCCCTGCACCGCGCCGCCTATCTGCTCTACCAGGACCGCCGCCGCTACGCGGGCGGCATCCTGGTGGTCAGCCCCACCCCGCTGCTGGTCGCCTACACCGAGGGCGTGCTGCCGTCGCTGGGCGAGGAAGGCCAGGTCGCCATCCGCGCCGTGGGCAACCTGGTGGACGGCGACGAGGCCACCACCTACGACACCCCGGAGGCGGCCCGGATCAAGGGTTCGCCGCGCATGGTGCAGGTGCTCCGCCGGGCCGCCCGCGCCGCCCTGGACGCCCCGTCCGGGTCCGCCGCCGCCCCGGCCGAGCTGCGGGTGGCCGCCCTCGGCCAGGTGCTGCGGCTGGACGCGGCGGCGCTGCGGGAGGTGCGCCGTACCGCGCTCGGCGGCACCACCCCGGTCAACCTGCTGCGCCCGCGCGCCCGCCGGCTGCTGCTGGACGCGCTCTGGGCCGAGGTCAACCGGCACCGCCCCCGGCCCGCCGACCGGGCCGAGCGGGAGCGGCGGCAGGAGGAGCGGGAGTCCTTCGACGAGTACGTCACCGACCTGGACGGCTTCCAGGACTTCCTGTCGGCCTGGTGGCCCGACCTCACCCCGCGCCGGGTGCTGGCGACGCTGCGCAGCGGCCGGACGCTGGGCCGGGTGGCCCGCCGGGTGCTCTCCCCGGAGGAGGTCCGGGTGCTGGCCGCCTCCTGGCGGCGCCTCGGCGACGACGGCCGGGGCGCGCTCTCCGCGCACGATGTGGCGCTGGTGGACGAGCTGGGGCTGCTGCTGGGCGAGCCCGCCCGGCCCCGGATCCGGCAGATCGACCCGGCCGACCAGCTCACCGGGCTGGACGAGGTGACCACCTACGCCGACCGGATGTCCCGCGACCGCGCCCGCCGGGAGGGCCCGGTCGAGCGCACCGAGTACGCCCATGTGATCGTCGACGAGGCGCAGGACCTCACCCCGATGCAGTGGCGGATGATCGGCCGCCGGGCCCGCCTGGCGACCTGGACGATCGTCGGCGACCCCGCGCAGTCCTCCTGGCCGCACCCGGAGGAGGCCCGGGCGGCGATGGACGAGGTGCTGGGCGGCAAGCCGCGCCGCCGCTACACCCTCACCACCAACTACCGGAACCCGGCCGAGATCGCCGAGGTGGCCGAGCGGGTGCTGGCCCTGGCGGCGCCCGGTACGCCCTCCCCGGCGGCGGTGCGCTCCACCGGCGTCCTGCCGCGCTTCGCGGCGGCCCCGAGCGTCGACGGGCGGTTCGCATCGGCGGCCCGCACCGAGGTGGAGCGGCTGCTCGCCGAGGTGGACGGCACCGTGGCGGTGGTGGTGCCGATGGAGCGGCGGGGCGAGGCGGCCGGCTGGATCGCCGGTCTCGGCGACCGCGCGGTGGCGCTGGGCAGCCTGGAGGCCAAGGGCCTGGAGTACGACGCCACGGTGGTGGCCGACCCGACGGGTATCGCCGGGGAGTCGGAGGCGGGCCTGCGGGTGCTGTATGTGGCGCTCACCCGGGCCACCCAGCGGCTCACCGTGCTCTGCGGGCCGGACGACCTGCCGGACAGCGAGGGCGTACCCGCGCTGCTGCGCTGACCGCCGCAGCGCGGTCCGCCGGAGGCGCGGGAAGCGCAGCGGCCGGGCCCCTCCCGGAGGAGGGACCCGGCCGCTGACAGGTCTGTGACACCGACCCGCCATGCTCGCCTCGCGGCAAGTGGTCGCTCGAAGCGACTAAGGTTGGGCCCGGGGGCTTGGATCGAGCCGGTGCCGTACCCAGACTAACCCATGGGCCTCGCGGACCATTCCTGTCGCGCGAGATTTCCCGCGCACCGCCCGTTCAGCGCACGGCGGCGGGTACGGCTCGCTACAGCGGGCGGACGTTCTCCGCCTGCGGGCCCTTCTGCCCCTCGGTGACGTCGAACTCCACCCGCTGGTCCTCCGCCAGCTCCCGGTAGCCGCCGCCGACGATCGCGCTGAAGTGGACGAAGACGTCCGGCCCGCCGCCGTCCTGGGCGATGAAGCCGTACCCCTTCTCCGCGTTGAACCACTTGACCTTGCCCTCAGCCATGTCCGTTCCCTGCCTCGCTTCGCCTCTCCGGCCGCCGCTTCGACGGCCATGGCCGAGCTTAGGCGGCCGGGTACGCAATGGCCGTTATTTACGACTACCCGCCAGTAGGTGGCAGCATCGGATGCCTGTACAGCACAGACCGTGTGCGAAGTGAAGCAGGGAAGAAGGACGTCGATGGCGACGGTGCCGAGCGTGTCGAATTCGATCACTGTGCGGATGGAGCTGCCCGCCAGGGGCAACGCCGTAAGCATGATCACCACCGCTGTGGAATCCTCCGGCGGCTCGGTCACCGGTCTCGACGTCACCGCCTCCGGTCATGAGCGGCTGCGTATCGACGTCACCGTCGCCGCCTCCTCGGTCGCCCATGGCGAGGAGATCGTCGAGAAACTGCGGGCCATCGACGGGGTCTCCATCGGCAAGGTCTCCGACCGTACTTTTCTGATGCACCTCGGCGGCAAGATCGAGATGTCCGCCAAGCACCCCATCCGCAACCGTGACGACCTCTCCATGATCTACACCCCGGGCGTGGCCCGGGTCTGCATGGCCATCGCCGAGAACCCCGACGACGCCCGCCGCCTCACCATCAAGCGCAACACGGTGGCCGTGGTCACCGACGGCTCCGCAGTGCTGGGCCTGGGCAACATCGGCCCCAAGGCGGCGCTGCCGGTGATGGAGGGCAAGGCCGCGCTCTTCAAGCGGTTCGCCGGCATCGACGCCTGGCCGCTCTGCCTGGACACCCAGGACACCGACCAGATCGTGGAGATCGTCAAGGCCATCGCCCCCGGCTTCGCCGGGATCAACCTGGAGGACATCTCCGCCCCCCGCTGCTTCGAGATCGAGGCGCGGCTGCGCGAGGCGCTGGACATCCCGGTCTTCCACGACGACCAGCACGGCACCGCCATCGTGGTGCTGGCCTCCCTGATCAACGCGCTGCGGGTGATCGGCAAGGACATCGGGCGGGTCCGGGTGGTGATGTCCGGCGCGGGCGCCGCCGGTACCGCCATCCTCAAGCTGCTGCTGGCCGCCGGTGTCGAGCACGCCGTGGTCGCCGACATCCACGGGGTGATCCACCCCGGCCGCGCCGACGTGGCCGCCGACGGCGCCGAAGCGCTGCGCTGGATCGCCGAGCACACCAACCCCGAGGGCATCACCGGCACCCTCAAGGAGGCGGTGCGCGGCGCCGACGTCTTCATCGGCGTCTCCGCCCCCAATGTGCTGGACGGCGAGGACGTGGCCGCGATGGCCGAGGACGCGGTGGTCTTCGCGCTGGCCAACCCGGACCCCGAGGTGGACCCCGCGGTCGCCCGGCAGACCGCCGCGGTGGTCGCCACCGGCCGCAGCGACTTCCCCAACCAGATCAACAACGTATTGGTCTTCCCGGGTGTCTTCCGGGGCCTGCTCGACGCCCAGAGCCGCAACGTCAACACCGAGATGATGCTGGCCGCCGCCCGGGCGCTGGCCGCCAGCGTGCAGGACGACCAGCTGAACGCCAACTACATCATCCCCAGCGTCTTCCACCCGGATGTGGCGAAGACCGTGGCCGCCGCCGTGCGGGAGGCCGCACAGGCCACCGGCAGCGCGCCCGCCCATGTGCCGGCCGGCACGGTGGGCATCACCGAGGGCGGCGATGGAGTGGTCCCGGCGCTCTGACCTGCCCGCTTCGGGCGCCGGTGAGCCGCGCAACCCTTGCGACACAAGGGCAGGGGCCTGTTTGGGGTTGACCTTGCCAGGGCGTACGGTAGCCCTGCACCGGTGAGGCGTGCCGGACAAGTACGGGAACGTCCGACACGTACGGAACGTCCGCCTTGTGCATCCGGTGAGAGTCAGCCGACTGCCGTCCCCACCCCCGGGAGGGCGCGGACGGCACGTCACAGCCCCGATGGGCGGACGCTGTTCGTGTGACTCTCCCGGGTGCTGGATTGGCTTTCTCGGTGCTGGTGGGGGCAGGATTCGTTCCCGGGCAGGCGGTAGACGCGGCTTGGGACAGCGGAGCCGGACCCTTGCCCGCCGCAACGTGCGGAGCGGTGACCGGGCAGGGTGCCCCTCTCGGACCTTCCGGGACCCGCGACGCGATCAGACCACAGGAGTACACATGAACCGCAGTGAGCTGGTGGCCGCGCTCTCCGAGCGCGCCGAGGTGACGCGCAAGGACGCGGACGCCGTCCTGGCCGCCTTCGCCGAGGTCGTGGGCGACATTGTCGCCAAGGGCGACGAGAAGGTCACCATCCCCGGCTTCCTGACCTTCGAGCGCACCCACCGCGCGGCGCGCACCGCCCGTAACCCGCAGACCGGCGACCCGATCCAGATCCCGGCCGGTTACAGCGTGAAGGTCTCCGCCGGTTCCAAGCTGAAGGCTTCCGCCGCCGGCAAGTGACCCGGCCGGGGCTCTGAGCCTCACCGTACGCAGCATCCCCGGGGCCGGGGCGGGCACCTCTCCAGGAGGGCGCCCGCCCCGGCCCCGGGGCTCTGTACCCGGCTCCGCCCGGCCCCCGCGCCCGGCTCCGCCCCGCGCCCGGTGCTGCAAGCGGGTGGTTCACCCGGCGGGCCGGACGGGCCGCCGACGGCCGCCCGGGTCGCGCGGGCCGCACGGTCGGGGTGTACTCCGGAAGAGGAGCGCCAACCGACGGACGAGGGAACCGGGCCATGGAACACGCCCCCCACCCCAAACCCGCGCAGATCTTCGACCGGGACGCCGCCTGGGCCCAGCTGTCGGCCTTCGCCGCCGACCCCCGGCCCGGCCCCACCCTCGGCGTCGTCGCCGGCCGGTCGCGGCAGGGCAAGACGCTGCTGCTGGAGGCCCTCACCCGGGCGGCGGGCGGTTTCTACTTCGCCGCCCAGGAGGCCGCCGAGACCGAGTCGCTGCACCGCCTGGCCGAGGAACTCGCCCGGTACACCGGCGCTCCCCGGCCCGCCCGCCCGCTCCACTGGGACGACGCCGTGGACGCCCTCCTCGGGCTCGGCCGCCTCCAGCCCACCCCGGTGGTGCTGGACGAGTTCCCCCACCTCGTCCGGCAGAGCCCCGCCCTGCCCTCCGTGCTGCTCGCCGCCTACCGCCGCGCCCAGGACGCCCCGCAGGGCGACCGCGCCCGCACCCGCCTGTTGCTCAGCGGCAGCGACCTCCCGGTGATGCACCGGCTCTTCGGCGCCACCTCACCGCTGCACGGGCTGGCCGCCCTCCGGCTCACCGTGCCCCCGCTGGACTTCCGGCAGACCGCCGCCCTCTGGGGCGCCGCCGACCCCCGGCTCGCCGCCCTGGTGCACGCCGTCGTCGGCGGCACGCCCGCCTACCGGTACGCCTATGTCTGCGGCGACACCCCCGCCGGACCGGACGACTTCGACGACTGGGTCTGCCGTACGGTCCTCGACCCCCGGAGGCCGCTCTTCCACGAGGCCGCCCATCTGGTCGAGGAGGAGCCCGCCCTCACCGACCGGGGCGTCTGCCACTCGGTGCTGGCCGCCGTCGCCACCGGGCACACCACCCGCGGCGGCATCGCCGCCCACCTCGGTCTGCGGCTGGAGGACGTCTCCCATGCCCTGGTCCCGCTCCAGGACTGCGGCCTGCTGCACGGCCAACCGGACGCCCTGCACCCGCACCGGACGCACCTCTCCCTCACCGAGCCGCTGCTGGCCTTCGAACACGCCGTGCTCCGGCCGCACCGCTCACGGCTGGAGCAGCAGCCCGCCGCCGAGGTCTGGCGGGAACTGCGGCCCGCCTTCGACAGCCGGATCATGGCCGCCCACTTCGCCGGGCTCTGCCGCGCCTGGGCGGTCGCCCACGCCGGCCCTGGCACCTTCCCCGGCACCGTGGCCACCGCAGCCCCGGGCACCCTCACCGACCCCGCCACGGGCGCCGCCGTCACCGTCGACATCGCCGTACGCGGCCGGGCCGACCGGCGCCCCGGCGCGCTGCTCTCGCTCGGCACCGCCCGCTGGTCGGAGCCGCTGGACCTGCCGCACCTGGACCGCCTGCGGCACGCCCGCGCCCTGCTGGCCGCCCAGGGCGAGGACACCGCCGGCACCCTCCTGGCCTGCTACGGCGCCGCCGGCTTCACCCCCGCCCTGCGCGCCGCCGCCGCCCGTGGCGAAGCCCTGCTGGTGGACCTGGACCGGCTGCACCACGGTCCATGAGCCCGCTCCGCCCCGGAGAGTGGCGGGGGGCGCATGCGGCCAGGGCCCCGGACGGCGGTCCGGGGCCCTGGCGGTGGTGCGGGGGTGGGGAGGTCAGACGGCGGAGGCGGCGGCTTTGGGGAGTTCGACGCTGGCGCCGAGGGCCCGCAGCTTCTCCATGAAGTTCTCGTAGCCCCGGTTGATCAGGTCGATGCCGTGCACGGTGGAGGTGCCCTGGGCGGCGAGGGCGGCGATCAGGTACGAGAAGCCGCCGCGCAGGTCCGGGATGATCAGCTCGCCGCCGTGCAGCTTGCTGGGGCCGGAGACCACCGCGGAGTGCTGGAAGTTGCGGCGGCCGAAGCGGCAGGGGGTGCCGCCGAGGCACTCGCGGTAGAGCTGGATGTGGGCGCCCATCTGGTTGAGGGCGGAGGTGAAGCCGAGCCGCGACTCGTACACCGTCTCATGGACGATGGAGAGGCCGGTGGCCTGGGTGAGCGCCACGACCAGCGGCTGCTGCCAGTCGGTCTGGAAGCCCGGGTGGACGTCGGTCTCCAGGGCGATGGCGTTGAGCTCGCCGCCGGGGTGCCAGAAGCGGATGCCCTCGTCGTCCACCTCGAAGGCGCCGCCGACCTTCCGGAAGGTGTTGAGGAAGGTCATCATCTCCAGCTGGCGGGCGCCGTGCACATAGATGTTGCCGTGGGTGGCAAGGGCGGCGCAGGCCCAGGAGGCGGACTCCAGCCGGTCCGGCAGGGCGCGGTGGTTGTAGCCGCCGAGGCGGTCCACCCCGGTGATCACGATGGTGCGGTCGGTGCCCATGGCGATGATCGCGCCCATCTTCTGGAGTACGCAGATCAGGTCCACGATCTCCGGCTCGATGGCGGCGTTGGTGAGCTCGGTGACCCCCTCGGCCAGCACGGCGGTGAGCAGCACCTGCTCGGTGGCGCCGACGGACGGGTACGGCAGCCGGATCTTGGTGCCGCGCAGCCGCTGCGGGGCGGTGAGGTAGAGGCCCTCGGCGTTCTTGTCGACCACGGCGCCGAACTGGCGCAGCACATCCAGGTGGAAGTCGACCGGGCGGTCGCCGATGTGGCAGCCGCCGAGACCGGGGATGAAGGCATGGCCGAGCCGGTGCAGCAGCGGGCCGCAGAAGAGGATGGGGATGCGGGAGGACCCGGCGTGGGCGTCGATGTCGGCGACGTTGGCGCTCTCCACATGCGAGGGGTCGAGGATGAGCTCGCCATGCTCCTCGCCGGGGCGGACGGTGACGCCGTGCAGTTGCAGCAGGCCGCGCACGACCTTGACGTCCCGGATGTCGGGGACGTTGCGCAGGCGGCTGGGCTCGTGGCCGAGCAGGGCGGCGACCATGGCCTTGGGCACGAGGTTCTTCGCGCCTCGGACACGGATCTCGCCCTCCAGCGGGGTGCCGCCGTGGACAAGCAGGACGTCGTCGGTCATGTCTCTCGCATTCCCGGGTGTGCGGTCGGTGCGCAGGGATGGTGCTCGCGTGGGGGGAGGGCAGGCGCAGGGGGCCGTCCTCGACGGGGAGGCCGCCCGCGGGGTCTGCGAGCCCTCCACACCGTGAAGATGGTAGTCGCCATGCGGCTGGTTCCCCTGTTGCGCGGACCGCCCGAGGGATGCTTGAAACCTTCCTGGTGGGGAGAGCGCGTGTGAGGTATGTCACGGAGCCGTGCGCCGGGGGCGGTACCGGCTGCCGCGCTCCTGCCCCCGGCCGCGTCGGCTACCCGTGCGGCGCGGTCATGCGGGATCATGTCGTCCATGACCGAGGTCTCCTCGCTCACCGGACGGCTGCTCATCGCAACGCCCGCGTTGACCGACCCCAACTTCGAGCGGGCCGTGGTGCTCCTCCTCGACCATGACGAGGAAGGGTCGCTGGGGGTCGTGCTGAACCGGCCCACCGGGGTCGACGTCGCCGCCGTACTGGAGCCGTGGGCGGAGCTGGCGGGCGACCCGGCGGTGGTGTTCCAGGGCGGGCCGGTGGCGCTGGACTCCGCGCTGGCGCTGGCCGTGGTGCCGGGCGAGCCGTCCGAGGAGGACCCGCTGGGCTGGCGGCGGGTCCATGGCGCCATCGGCCTGGTGGACCTGGAGGCGCCGCCCGAGCTGCTGGCCGCCGAGCTGGGCTCGCTGCGGGTCTTCGCGGGCTACGCCGGCTGGTCGCCGGGGCAGCTGGAGGACGAGCTGATCGAGGGCGCCTGGTACGTGGTGGAGTGCGAACCCGGGGACGTCTCCTGCCCGGACCCGGACCAGCTCTGGCGCTCGGTGCTGCGCCGGCAGCGCGGCGAACTCGCCATGATGGCGACCTATCCGGACGACCCGACCATGAACTGAGCGGAACGCGCACGGCCCGCCCTGGCGTAGGGCACCTAGACTTGGGTCGTATGAGCACTCTTGAGCCCGAGCGCGGTCTCGGCACCGGCACTCTCGTCGAGCCGGCTCCCCAGGTGTCCCACGGGGACGGCGACCACGAGCGCTTTGCGCACTACGTCCAGAAGGACAAGATCATGGAGAGTGCGCTCTCCGGTTCGCCGGTGGTCGCGCTCTGCGGCAAGGTGTGGGTACCGGGCCGCGACCCCAAGAAGTACCCCGTCTGTCCGATGTGCAAGGAGATCTTCGAGTCGATGCCGCTCGGCGGCGGCGACAAGGACAAGAGCGGCAAGGGCGGCAAGGGCGGCGGCCAGGGCTGACGCCCACCGGATGGCCGTGATTGGTCGCCATGATTGGTCTATGCCAATCCGGGCCGGGCGGGGCAGGATGATCCCATGGACCTCGTACCCGCCCCCCTGGACGCCCACCGGTACGGAGACGGCAAGAGCATCGCCCTCGGGCCGGGGACCGCGCTCACAGCGGGCCCCGGCGCCGAGCAGGCCGAGCGGTGGCTGCGCGCCGAACTGAGCGCCGCCACCGGCTTCCGGCTGGCCCCGGGGGAGTGCGGGGCGGCCGACGCCGTCAGACTCGCCGTGCACCCGCTGGTCACCGAGGAACTGGGGCCCGAGGGCTACCAGATCATGGTCTCGCCCAATGGCGTGGACGTCTTCGGCGGCGGCCCGGCCGGGGTCTTCTGGGGCGCCCAGACCCTGCGCCAGCTGCTGGGACCGGACGCCTACCGCCGGGCTCCGCTGGCCGGGCGGAGCTGGCAGCTGCCCATCTGCCAGCTCCAGGACGCGCCCCGGTTCGCCTGGCGCGGCCTGCTGCTGGACGTGGCCCGCCACTTCCTGCCCAAGCACGAGGTGCTGCGCTATCTCGACCTGATGGCCGCCCACAAGCTCAATGTGCTCCAGCTGCACCTCACCGACGACCAGGGCTGGCGGATGGAGATCCGCCGCCACCCCCGGCTCACCGAGGTCGGCGGCTGGCGCGAGCGGTCCATGGTCGGCTTCCGGGCCGGCGGGCGCCGCGACGACCGGCCGCACGGCGGCCGGTACACCCAGGACGACCTGCGGGAGATCGTCGCCTATGCCGCCGAGCGGCAGATCACCGTGGTGCCCGAGATCGACATCCCCGGCCACACCCAGGCGGCCATCGCCGCCTACCCCGGACTCGGCAACACCGATGTGGTCGACACGGCCGCGCTGCGCCCGTGGACGGACTGGGGCGTCAACCCCCATGTGCTCAATGCCGAGGAGTCCACCCTGCGCTTCTTCGAGGAGGTGCTGGAGGAGGTGCTGGAGGTCTTCCCGTCCACCTTCGTCCACCTCGGCGGCGACGAGTGCCCCAAGGACGAGTGGCGGGCCAGCCCCGCCGCCCAGGCCCGCATCCGGGAGCTGGGCGTGGCCGGCGAGGAGGGGTTGCAGAGCTGGTTCGTCCGGCACTTCGACCGCTGGCTGGCGGAGCGGGGGCGGCGGCTGATCGGCTGGGACGAGATCCTGGAGGGCGGGCTGCCGCCGGGGGCGGCGGTGTCGTCCTGGCGCGGGTACGCGGGCGGCGTCACGGCGGCCCGGGCCGGGCACGACGTGGTGATGTGCCCCGAGCAGCAGGTCTATCTGGACCACCGGCAGGCCGACGGCGAGGATGAGCCGATCCCGGTCGGCTTCGTCCGCACGGTCGCCGACGTCTACCGCTTCGAACCGGTCCCGCCGCAGCTGCGCGACGACCCGGCGGCGGCCGCCCGGGTCATCGGCGCCCAGGCCAATATGTGGACCGAGATGGCCGACAGCGCCCGCGATGTGGACTACCGGCTCTTCCCCCGGCTCGCCGCCTTCGCGGAGGTGGCCTGGTCGCGGCTGCCGGCCGACCCGGCGGAGCGGGACCTGGCCGGCTTCGAGCGCCGTCTGACCGCCCATCTGGCCCGGTTGGACGCACTGGGCGTGGAGTACCGGCCGCCGACCGGGCCGCATCCATGGCAGCGGTGGCCCGGCGTGGTCGGACGCCCACTCGAAGGCCCTCCCCCTGCGGTGTGAAGCCGGCGCACGACGCGGGCGCACGACGCGTGCGTGCGATGCGAGCGGGCGCTGCGGCTGGGTGCTGAGGGTGTGATGCGGGCGTGTGATGCGGGCGTGTGATGCGGGCGTGTGATGCGGGTCGGGGAACCCCTGTGCCGGGCCGTCCGTCTGGACTGATGTGATCACTTGGGTGCCCGGTCCGTCCGGGTTGCGGCGCGTTTGGTGCGCGGCGGCGCCGCGAGCGCGCCGAAGTGCTCCCATACCCCGTAAATGATCATCGTGCATTGTGTGCCAGAGTTGCCCCGCCCGGAGGCTTTGCACGTACCGTACGGGCGGAGAAGGGGCGGCGTCTTGAGCGAGCAGAGCGCGGTGAGTACAGGGTGAACCGGACCATCATGCTGCCGGCCACGCTGGAGGAGGCCGTCGAGGCGCTGACCGCCGTCCCGGCCGCCGTGCCGGTGGCCGGCGGCACCGACCTGATGGGCGCCGTCAACGCCGGACTGCTGCGGCCCCCCGCCCTGGTCGGCCTCGGCCGGATCAGCGAGCTGCGCGGCTGGCGCTACGAGGACGGCGGCACCGCCGTCCTGGGCGCCGGGCTCACCCACGCCCGGATGGGCCGCCCCGACTTCGCCGCGCTGATCCCCGCGCTGGCCGACGCCGCCCGTACGGCCGGGCCGCCGCAGATCCGCAACTCCGGCACCCTCGGCGGCAATATCGCCACCGCCGACCCGACCGGCGACACCCTCCCGGTGCTCGCCGCCCTGGAGGCCACCGTCACCCTGGCCGGTCCGGGCGGCTCCCGTGAGATCCCGGTGAGCCACCTGCTGACCGGCCTCGACCCGATGCGCCCCGGAGAACTGCTCGGCTGGGTCCGGGTGCCGCTGCTGCACGCCCCGCAGGTCTACCTCAAGGCCACCGGCCGCAGCGGTCCGGCCCGCGCCTCCGCCTCGGTGGCCCTCGTCCTGGACCCGGCCCGGCGGGCCGTGCGCTGCGCCGTCGGGGCCGTCGCCCCGGTCCCGCTGCGGCCCCTGGAGGCCGAGGCCTGGGTCTCCGGCTGCATCGACTGGGACGGCGAACGCGGCATCGACCCGGCGGCGCTGACCGCTTTCGGCGAGTATGTCGCCGGCGCCTGCGTGCCCGAGCCGCAGGGCCTCGCCGAGCCCGGCGGGGCCGTGCCCGGAGCGGGCGACGAGACGGCCTCCCCGGGGGGGCCGCCCGCCGCCGCGCAGCGGCTGCGGCGTACCGTGTCGGTCCTGGCCCGACGTGCACTGGGGAGGGCGCTCAAGTGACGGACCACCCGACCTCCTCCGACGGGGAGGCCGTCGACGCGGAGCAGGCGTACGGCATGACGGCGGCAGGCACCCCGGAGCGGCCCTGCGCCTCGTACACGCTGCGTGTCAACGGCGGCGACCGCCCGGTGGCGGACGCCTGGATCGGCGAGAGCCTGCTCTTCGTGCTGCGTGAGCGGCTGGGGCTGGCCGGGGCCAAGGACGGCTGCGAGCAGGGCGAGTGCGGTGCCTGCTCGGTCCAGGTCGACGGTCGGCTGGTGGCCTCCTGCCTGGTCCCGGCCGCGCTGGCGGCGGGCAGCGACATCCAGACCGTGGAGGGCCTGGCGCCCGACGGCACCCCCTCCGATGTGCAGCGGGCGCTCGCCGAGAGCGGCGCCGTGCAGTGCGGCTACTGCGTACCGGGTCTGGCCATGGCCGTGCACGACCTGCTTCAGCGCAACCACCGGCCGAGCGATGTGGAGGCGCGGGCGGCGCTCTGCGGCAACCTGTGCCGGTGCACCGGCTACCGGGGCGTGCTGGAGGCCGTCCGCACGGTCGCCGAGGCCCGTACGGCGGCGGCAGCGGCGCCCGACCCGGAGCCCGCGCCCGTTCCCGAGCCTGAGCAGCAGCCCGAGCCCGAGCCGCAGCCCGCCCCCGAGGCCGCTCCGGACCCGGCCGCCGAGCCGCCGGTGTACGCCGAGATCCCGCGCCAGCAGTCCGCCGAGCCCGAGCCCCGGCAGCCGGCCGAGCCCGAGCCCGAGCACTACGCCGAACCGCAGCAGTTCAGCGAGCAGTACGCCGAGCCGCAGCGGTTCAGCGAGCACGAGCAGTTCGCCGAGCACGAGCAGTTCACGGAGACCGGGCAGTTCACGGAGACCGGGCAGTTCACGGAGACCGGGCAGTTCAGCGGGCACGAGCAGTTCTCGGAGACCGAGCAGTTCGCCGAGCACGAGCCCCAGCCGGTGCCCGCCGCGGCCGAGGTGGATCCGCTCTTCGGCCCGCTGGACGCCGTGCTGGAAGCCTCCGCCGCCCTGCCGCAGCAGCAGCAGGGGCCCGGGCCGGGGCCGGCGGTCGCGCCGTCCGGCTACGGCACCTATGCGCCGGACCCCTATGGCACCGGCGTCTACGCCGAGCAGCCCTACGGCGACGGGGCCTACCACCCCGACCCCTACCGGCAGAGCCTCGGCGCCGACAGCGCCCCCGTGCCGGTCCTCTACACGCCCGACGGCCAGGCCGCCTACGACCCCGCGCACGGCCTCGGCCCGCAGTACGGTGCACCCCCGGACCACGGGACGCCGCCGCACGGCACCCCCGCCTACGGCACCCCCCTCCAGCCTCCGGCCGGGGGGAACCCGACTCCCCAGGATGACCGCGCATGACCTCCCCCAGCGACACCGCGTCGGGCATCCCCGGCGCCGCCTCCGACCCCGGCAGCGCGGCCGGCGGCGCCCTCGGCGGGCTGTTCGGCGGCCCCCCCGCCGAACCCGCCGCCGAGACCCCCACGGAGGAGACCGCGCCCGAGCCCTTCGGCCTGGGCACGTCGCCGACTCGCGCGGACGCCCTGCCCAAGGCCCTCGGCATCTACCCGTACGCCGCCGACCTCTGGGCCGAGGGGCTGCTCTGGGGCGCCGTACTGCGCTCCCCGCACCCGCACGCCCGGATCGTCTCCGTCGACGCGTCCGGCGCGCTGGCGCTGCCCGGCGTGCACGCCGTGGTCACCGCCGCCGACCTGCCCACCGACCATGAGGGCCGGGCTGCCGGAGCCCCGCACGGCCCGGTGATCGCGGACCGCCCGGTGCTCGCCGCCGAGACGGTGCGCCACCAGGGCGAGCCGATCGCCGCCGTCGCCGCCGACCACCCCGACACGGCCCGGCTGGCCGCCGCCGCCATCGCGGTGGAGTACGAGGTGCTGGAGCCGGTCACCGACCCGGAGAAGTCCTTCCACGCCGCGCCGCTGCACCCGGACGGCAACCTCTTCCGCCATCTGCCGCTGCGGTTCGGCGACCCGGAGGCGGTCGGCGAGATCGTGGTGGAGGGCCTGTACCAGATCGGCCGTCAGGACCCGGCGCCGCTCGGCGCCGAGGCGGGCCTGGCGGTGCCCCGCCCCGACGGCGGCGTGGAACTGCATGTCGCCTCCACCGACCCGCACGGCGACCGCGACCGGGCCGCCGCCTGCCTCGGCCTGGAGCCGGACCGGGTGCGGCTGGTGGTCACCGGAGTGCCCGGCGCCACCACCGACCGCGAGGACCTGTCCTTCCTGGTCACCCTCGCCCTGCTGGCGCTGCGCACCGGCCGCCCGGTGAAGATGGCGTTCAGCCGCGAGGAGTCCTTCCACGCCCACACCCACCGCCACCCGGCGCTGCTGCGCTACCGCCACCACGCGGACGCGCTCGGCCACCTGGTCAAGGTGGAGGCGCAGATCCTGCTGGACGGCGGTGCGTACGCGGACGTCTCCAGCGAGGCGCTGGCGGCGGCCGCCGCCTTCTCGGCCGGTCCGTATGTCGTACCGCATGTCTTCGTGGACGCCTGGGCGGTGCGCACCAACAACCCGCCCGCCGGGCGGATGCGCGGCGAGGGCGCGCTGCACGCCTGCTTCGCCTATGAGTCGCAGCTGGACAAGCTGGCCGCCAAGCTGGGCGTCGACCCGCTGGAGATCCGCCGCCGCAATGCGATGGCCACCGGCGATCTGATGCCCACCGGGCAGGCGGTCACCTGCCCGGCGCCGGTCGGCGCGCTGCTGGACGCGGTCGCCGCCGAGCCGCTGCCCCCGCTGCCGGTGGACGAGCCCGACACGGAGTGGCTGCTGCCGGGCGGACCGGGCGGCGCCGGCGACCCGGCGGCGGTGCGGCGCGGTATCGGCTACGCGGTCGGCATGGTGCACATGCTCGGCGCTGAGGGCACCGACGAGGTCTCCACCGCCACGGTGCGGATCAGCGGCGAGCAGGCCACCGTGATCTGCGCGGCGGTGGATGCCGGGGAGGGGTTCGACACCCTGGCCCGGCAGATCGTCCAGGAGGTGCTGGGCGTCAGCGACGTCTGGATCGCCCCGGTCGACACCGACCAGCCGGCCGCCGGGCCCACCACCCGGGGCCGCCAGACCTGGGTGTCGGGCGGCGCCGTGGAGCGGGCCGCGCAGATGGTGCGGCACCAGCTGCTCCAGCCGATCGCCGCCAACTTCGGCATGTCCCCGGAGCTGCTCCAGATCGCCGACGGCAAGATCACCTCCTATGACGGGGTGCTCGGCATGCCGGTCAGCGAGGCGCTGGAGGGCAAGGAGCTGTGGGCCACCGCGCAGTGCCGCCCGCACCCCACCGAGCCGCTGGACGACTCCGGTCAGGGCGACGCCTTTGTCTCCATCGCCTTCTGCGCGATGCGGGCGGTGGTCGACGTCGACATCGAGCTGGGCGCCGTACGGGTGGTGGATGTGACGGTCGCCCAGGACGTGGGCCGGGCGCTCAACCCCCGGCAGATCGAGGCCCGGATCGAGGCCGGGGTCACCCAGGGCGTGGGGCTGGCGCTGCTGGAGGAGCTGCACACCGAGGACGGCCGACTGGTCAACCCCTCCTTCACCGGCTACCGGCTGCCGACCTCGCTGGACACCCCCGAGGTGCGGATCGCGGCGCTGCTTGAGGAGCGCGACGTGGTGGCGAGCTTCGGCGCGAAGGCGGTCGGGGCAGCACCCGCCGTGGTCGCCCCGGCCGCCGTCGCAGCCGCCGTCCGCGCTGCCACGGGACGGCCTGTCACCCGCCTTCCTGTCCGGCCGCAGGACGCCGTCGTCTGACATTGGGACTCCGGCGCCCTGCGGGACTTCACCACACCGATGCCCCTGGATACGCGGCCGGGCCCGCCGCGGTTCACCGCCGCCGCAGACCGGCCGGAATTCCCGGCGGAATATCCGGTGAAATGCCTGGACGAATACATGCCGGAATGCCGGTCGGCGCATGTGCGCCGACCGGCGGGGAAATCCGGGTAATCTGGAGGCCGTGACCGGAATCGAACCGGCGTAAACCGCTTTGCAGGCGGTTCCCTCAACCACTCGGGCACACGGCCGTGAAGGCGGGGGCGGGCAGCCCTCGTCGAACAGGGTGGTACGGGAGCGAGCGCGTCAGGCGCAACAGGCCGCGGTACGACACGCGGCGGGACAGCAGGCACAGGTGCAGCGCATCGTCGCGAGCGCCGTCTTCCTGTCCATCAGCTGTCTCCTGTCGTCAAGGCACTTGGCCTGGTCCGTGAATTCATCTTACGCAGTCGGAGTGGGGTCGCGTCAACATCTGCCCCGGAAATTCCGCAGAGAATTCCGGCCAGGCGGTGGCGCATTGCCGACGAGGGCCGGCCGCGCGATGCCGCTCACCCCGCCGGACGGCCTAGCAGGAAGGTGGCCACGGTGCGGCGGAACTCCTCGGGCTCGTCCACCCAGGGGTAGTGGCCGCAGCCCGCCAGGTTCACCCGCCGGGCGTCGTGGAACTGCCCGGCGACCACCGCGCCCGCCGCCACCCCGCTGGCGCCGTCCCGGTCGCCGGTCACCACCAGCACCGGCGCCTCCAGCCCGCCCAGCGCATCCGTGATGCCGCGCCGCACCGCCTCGTCCACGCCCTGCCAGAAGGCGGCCCGGGGCACCGGGTGCAGCTGCTCGCCCTCGGCGGCGGCATGCGCCTGCTGCCGCGCCTCCCACCGGCCGTAGGTGCCCGGGGCGACCCGGGTCAGCAGCCGTTTGATCTCGGCCAGCTCATGGGCGGTGGCAAGCCTCTCCAGGGCGGCCACCGCCTCCGGGTACCAGGGCTCGTCCGCGCGGCTGTGGAAGATCTGCTGGGCGTCGGTGGTCGGCCGGTCCTGGAGCCGGGTGCCGGGGGTGACCAGCACCAGGTGGCTGAGGCGTTCCGGGTGCCGGGCGGCGTACGCCTGGGCGGTCACGGCGGCGGCCGAGTGGCCCAGCAGGGCGATCCGCTCCAGGCCCAGGTGGGCGCGGAGCGCCTCCACGTCCTCGGCCAGCCGGGGGAAGGCGTACCCGGCCGGGTCCGCGCCCGCCTGCGAGTCGCCGGTGCCCCGCAGGTCCGGGATGACCAGCGGCAGATCGCGGTCCAGCCCGCCGAGGTCCTCCAGGTAGGCGGCGTCCCGACCCGGGCCGCCGGCCAGGCAGACCAGCGTCGGCGAGACCCGCTCGGGGGCCGGGCCGAGGGTCCGGTAGCAGAGCGAGGTGCCGTCGTAGGAGGGGTAGCGCGCCGTGGTCATGCACCCTCGTTTTCCCCGCCCGCGCGGCTGCGACGCCGACCCGGGGGCCCAGGACTGGAGACGGAGCAGCGACGAGTCGACGGGTCAGGAGTCAACCGGCGATTGAGGACTTACCCTAAACGGCATGACCACTGCCTCCTCGCCGCGCTCCGACCGCCTCCCCGACGATCTCCCCGGCGGCTCCGGCACAGCACCGGAGGAACCCGGCACGGCACCGGAGGAGCCCGGCACAGCACCGGAGGAGCCCGGCACAGCACCGGAGGAGCCCGGCACAGCACCGGAGGAGGAGGCGGGCGGGGTGCTCAGCGGCCCGTACCGGGCGCTCACCCTGGGCATCGTCTCGGTGGTGCTGCTGATCGCCTTCGAGGCGACCGCCGTCAACACCGCCATGCCGGTGGCGGCCCAGCGGCTGCACGGGCTGGGGCTCTACGCCTTCGCCTTCTCCGGCTACTTCACCACCAGCCTCTTCGCCATGGTGGTCTCCGGCGAGTGGTGCGACAAGCGCGGCCCGCTGGCCCCGCTCTTCACCGGCATAGCCGTCTTCGGCGGCGGGCTGCTGGTGGCCGGCACGGCCGTCAACATGTGGCTCTTCGTGGCCGGGCGGGCCATCCAGGGGCTGGGCGGCGGCCTGGTGATCGTCGCCCTGTACGTGGTGGTGGGGCGGGCCTTCCCGGAGCGGCTGCGGCCCTCGGTCTTCGCGGCGTTCTCCGCCTCCTGGGTGCTGCCCTCGATCCTCGGACCGGTGATCTCCGGGGCGGTCACCGAGCACCTGGGATGGCGCTGGGTCTTCCTGGCCATCCCGGCGTTCATCCTGCTGCCGCTGGCGGTGATGGCCCCGGCGCTGCGCCGGGCCGAGCGCGCCATGCGCGAGCGCGGCGACACGCCGCCGCCCAGCTGGGCCCTGGACCGCCGCCGGGTGCTGCTGGCGCTGGCCGTCTCGGCGGGCGCCGGGCTGCTCCAGTACGCCGGTCAGCGGCTGGACGCGGTCGCCCTGCTGCCCGCGCTGGCGGGCGCGGCGCTGCTCGGCCCGGCGGTGGTCCGGCTGCTGCCGGGCGGGACGCTCCGGGCGGCGCGCGGGCTGCCGACGGTGATCCTGCTGCGCGGTGTGGCGGCGGGGGCGTTCTTCTCCGCCGAGGCGTTCATCCCGCTGATGCTGGTCACCCAGCGGCAGCTGACGCCGACCCTGGCCGGGCTCTCCCTCACCAGCGGCGGTCTGAGCTGGGCGCTGGGCTCCTGGTTGCAGGGCCGTCCATGGGCGGACCGGCACCGCCATGGGCTGATCCAGGCCGGGTTCGTCCTGACCGCGGTGGCCATCGGGGGCGCCGCGCTGGCGCTGGTCCCGGCGGTGCCGCCGGTGGTGGTGGCCGCCGCCTGGGCGGTCGGCGGCGGCGGGATGGGGTTGGCCATCGCCTCGGTCAGCGTGCTGATGATGAACCTCTCCGCCCCCGACGAGGCCGGCGCCAACTCGGCCTCGCTCCAGGTCAGCGACGCCCTCGGCAACATCCTGCTGGTCGGCTTGGCCGGGGTGCTCTTCTCCGCCCTCGGCGGTGCCGCGGTGAGCCATGGCACCACCGGCTCGGGGACCGGCTCCACCTCCGGCTTCGCCGTGATCTTCGCCGTGATGACCGTCGTCGCCCTGCTCGGCGCCGCCGTCGCCGGGCGCACCCGCCCGGCGGCGGACGCCCCCGGCGCACCGGCCACCGCATAGTCCGCCCGCGCGCCCCCGCACGGCGGCTGCCCTGCGTCCGCCTTCGCCAGGCCGGTAGTCTGAGCGGGCCGCCCGACCGCCGAATGGCCGGGTGTTCTGCGCTGACCTGCGGCGATGCCCGACAAACCCCTCGGAGACCGTGAGTACCGCAACCACTTCCCACCATCTCTCCCCGGCCTTCCCCGGACGCGCCCCCTGGGGCACGGCGGGGAAGCTCCGCGCCTGGCAGCAGGGGGCCCTCGACAAGTACATCGAGACGCAGCCGCGCGACTTCCTGGCGGTCGCCACACCCGGCGCCGGCAAGACGACCTTCGCGCTGACGCTGGCGTCGTACCTGCTCCACAACCACCTGGTGCAGCAGATCACGGTGGTCGCCCCGACCGAGCACCTGAAGAAGCAGTGGGCCGAGGCCGCCGCCCGGATAGGGATCAGGCTGGACCCGGCCTACTCCTCGGGTCCGCTCTCCCGCGACTACCACGGCATCGTGGTCACCTACGCGGGCGTCGGCGTCAACCCGATGCTGCACCGCAACCGCACCGAGGGCCGCAAGACCCTGGTGATCATGGACGAGATCCACCACGCGGGCGACTCCAAGTCCTGGGGCGAGGCGTGCTTCGAGGCGTTCGAACCGGCGACCCGGCGGCTGGCGCTCACCGGCACGCCCTTCCGCTCGGACACCAACCCCATCCCGTTCGTCTGCTACGAGGCCGGCGGCGACGGCATCCGCAAGAGCGTCGCCGACTACACCTACGGCTACGGGCACGCGCTGGCCGACCATGTGGTGCGACCGGTGATCTTCCTCTCGTACAGCGGCAACATGCGCTGGCGCACCAAGGCCGGGGACGAGGTCGAGGCTCGCCTCGGCGAGCCCATGACCAAGGACGCCATCGCCCAGGCGTGGCGCACCGCGCTGGCCCCCCAGGGCGAGTGGATGCCCAATGTGCTGCGCGCCGCCGACCGGCGGCTCACCGAGGTCCGCAAGGCCATCCCGGACGCCGGCGGCCTGGTCATCGCCACCGACCAGACGGCCGCCCGCGCCTACGCCAAGATGATCCGCGAACTCACCGGGCACAAGGCCACCCTGGTGCTCTCCGACGAGACCGAGGCATCGCAGCGGATCACCGACTTCTCGGAGAGCGACGAGCGGTGGATGGTCGCGGTCCGGATGGTCTCCGAGGGCGTCGACGTGCCGCGCCTCGCGGTGGGCGTCTACGCCACCTCCATCTCCACGCCGCTCTTCTTCGCGCAGGCGGTGGGGCGGTTCGTCCGGGCCCGCAAGCGGGGCGAGACCGCGTCGGTCTTCCTGCCGTCGGTGCCGATGCTGCTGGGCTTCGCCAATGAGATGGAGCTGCAGCGGGACCATGTGCTGGACCGGCCCAAGAAGGAGAGCGACGGCCTCTTCGACGAGGAGGACGCGCTGGTCGCCCAGGCCAACCAGGCCAAGGACGAGCCGGACGGCGAGCAGGACGGGCTCTCCTTCGAGGCGCTGGAGTCGGACGCGGTCTTCGACCGGGTGCTGTACAACGCCATGGAGTTCGGCATGCAGGCCCACCCGGGGAGCGAAGAGGAGGAGGAGTACCTCGGCATCCCCGGGCTGCTGGAGCCGGACCAGGTGCAGATGCTGCTCCAGAAGCGGCAGCACCGGCAGATCCAGCGCAGCAAGGGCAAGCCCCCCGAGGACGCCGATCTGCTGGAGCTGCCCGCCGACAAGCGGCCGGTCGTCACCCACCAGGAGCTCCGCGAGCTGCGCAAGGAGCTCAACGGCCTGGTCGGCGCCTGGCACCACCGCACCGGCCAGCCGCACGGCACCATCCACAACGAGCTGCGCCGCGTCTGCGGCGGGCCGCTGACGGCGCAGGCCACCGCCGGGCAGCTCAAGGCCAGGATCGCCAAGATCCAGGAGTGGGCGACCCGGGCCGGGTGAGCACCGCTCAGAACGGCACTGTGCCCGCTGTGCCCGCTCCCCGGTGGGAGCGGGCACAGCGGGCACGGAGGCGTCTCAGCGGGCGGCCCCGGCGGCCAGCGGCGCCGGACGGCGGCCCGCCCGGACCAGGGCGGTGGCGATCAGCACATCCAGCAGGTCGCCGTAGGACAGCCCCGCCACCTCGAAGATCTGCGGGTACTGGGAGGCCGCGGTGAAGCCGGGGAAGGTGTTGACCTCGTTGACCACCGGCTCCGTGCCGCCGCGCAGGAAGAAGTCCACCCGGATCAGCCCGGCGCAGCCCAGGGTCTCGAAGACGCCCATCGCCAGCCGCTGGAGCTCGGCGGTGATCCCCTCGTCCAGCCGCGCCGGTATCTCGAACCGGGTCGCCGCGTCCTGGTACTTGGCCTCGTAGTCGAAGAACCGCTGTCCGCCGCCCACCCGGATCTCCAGCGGCGGGCCCGCCTCCAGCCGCCCGTCCGGGTGCTCCAGCACCGCGATGTCCACCTCGCGGCCGAGCACCGCCTCCTCCACCAGCACCTTGGAGTCCGACTCCCGGGCCAGTGCCACCGCCGCGTCCAGCTCCTCCCAGCGCTCCACCCGGCTGACGCCCAGGCTCGACCCGGCGCGGGCGGGCTTGACGAAGGCGGGGAGCCCCAGCCGCTGCTGCTCGTCCGGCGGCAGCGCGCAGTCCGGCCCGCAGAGCAGCGCCGAGGCGGCCACCGGCAGCCCGGAGGCGGCCAGCAGCCGCTTGGTGACGTCCTTGTCCATGGCGACGGCGCTCGCCGCGACCCCGTTGCCGACGTACGGCACGCCCAGCACCTCCAGCAGGCCCTGGACCGTGCCGTCCTCCCCGTACGGCCCGTGCAGCGCAGGCAGGACCATGTCGGCGGTGCCCAGCGCGGGCGCGGCCTCGGTGAGGGACTGCCACGCGGGTACGTCTGCGGCCGGCGTGAGCCGTACCAGGTCCGCGACCCCGTAGGTGCCGGCGGGGAGGGCGCGGGGGCCGACCACCCACTCGCCTGCGGCGGTGATCCGCACCGGCCGGACCGCGTACCGCTCCCGGTCCAGGTGGGTGACCACGCCTGCCGCCGAGGCGCAGGAGACGTCGTGCTCCCCGCTGCGGCCGCCGAAGACCACGGCGACCTCCATCCTTCCGTCCCGCTCAGTCACGGACGCTGTCCTCCTCGTCGATTCGGCCGGCCGGGGCCGGCAGGTAGCGGCGCGGCACCCGGGGGCCGACGCCGGTGAGTATCTCGTGGGGGTTGGTGGCGGCCCAGTCGGCCCAGTCGGCGGCGGTGGGCTCGCCCCGGTCGCCGGGGCCGAAGACCACCACCTCCTCGCCGATGGCGACGGCGGCGTCCCCCGAGTCCACCACGCACTGGTCCATGGCGATCCGCCCGGCCACCGGCCGCCGGTCGCCCGCGACCCACATCCGGGCCCGGCCGCCGGCCGCCCGGGGCACCCCGTCGGCGAAGCCCACCGGCACCAGCAGCAGGCCGGTGGGCCGCCCGGTGGTGTACTCATGCCCGTAGGAGACGCCCTCCCCGGCGGGCACCCGGCGGGCCATGATGGCCCGCGCCCGCAGGGTCATCGCCGGGCGCAGGCCGTACTGCTGCCCGTGCACCGGTTCCACCCCGTACAGCCCGATGCCCGCCCGTACCAGGTCGTAGCGGGTGCGTGGACTGGCCAGCCCGGCCCCCGAGTTGGCCAGGTGGAGCAGGTCCGGCCGCAGCCCGGCCCGGTGGGCGAGTGCGACGGCGGCCTCGAAGGCCCGTATCTGCTCATCCGTGCCGGGGTGGTCCGGCCGGTCGGCGTGCACCAGGTGCGACCAGAGTCCGCGCACCCGCAGCAGCCCCTGCCGCTCGAAGGTCCGCGCGGCCTCGACCAGCAGCGGCCAGTCGGCAGGCGAGGCGCCACCGCGATGCAGCCCGGTGTCGACCTTGAGATGGACGGCGGCCGGGAGCCCGGCCCGCTCGGCCGAGGCGGCGAGGCCGGCCAGGTGGGCCAGCGACGGGACCGCCAGGTCGACCTCGGCCCGCAGCGCCGGGGTGAAGTCCTCGCCGGGCAGGTGCATCCAGCTGAGCATCGGCGCGTCGATACCGGCCTCGCGCAGCCGCAGCGCCTCCGCCGTGGAGGTCACGCCCAGCCAGCTCGCGCCGTGCGCCAGCGCGGTGCGCGCGACCGGCAGGGCGCCATGCCCGAACCCGTCGGCCTTCACCACCGCCATCAGCGCCGCCGAACCGGCGTGCTCGGCCAGCACCGCCGTGTTGCGGGCGATGGCGCCGAGGTCCACGACCGCCTCCGCGTACGCCGATCCCGCCCCCGGGTCGTCCGCCGCCGGATCCGCCGGTGTCGGCCTCGCCTCGTCCACTGCGGTACCGCGCATACGCGCCCCCCTCTGCCGTCCCTGCCGATGGCACACCTGTGCCCGTAAGGTTCTACCTTCACATGAGCAGCAGTGAGCTCGATGTGAGCACACATGCTCACATGGATCTCACGTCTTCCCTGGTCCACGGCCTGTCGGGGGCCTCCTCCGCCGGTGGCACGGCAGTGCCGGTGCGGTCCATCTCACACCAGGGGGAGTGAGTGCACCGTGAGTGCCCGCGCCCGCCAACGCCCCCTGCCCGCCCCCGCCCGCGCCTCGCGTCCTGGCCGCGACACCCCCCACCGCATACTGGGTGAGGCCGCTCGCGCGGCCGTACGAACAGGGAGAAGCATGCGGATACTGGTCGTCGAGGATGAGGAGATGCTGGCCGGCGCCATTGCCGAGGGCCTGCGCCAGGAGACCTTCGCCGTGGACGTGGTCCACGACGGGGCGGCGGCCCTGGAGCGGCTGGCCGTCCACCAGTATGACGTGATGGTCCTCGACCGCGACCTGCCGCTGGTCCACGGCGACGAGGTGTGCCGCCGCACCGCCGAGGCCGGGGGCGAGGTCCGCATCCTGATGCTCACCGTCTCCACCACCGTCGCGGAGCGGGTCGCCGGGCTCAGCCTGGGCGCCGACGACTACCTGGCCAAGCCCTTCGCCTTCGCCGAACTCGTCGCCCGCATCAGGGCGCTGGGCCGCCGCTCCCGGCCCGCCGCGCCGCCGGTGCTGGAGCGGTCCGGCATCCGGCTGGACCCGCACCACCGCGAGACCTACCGCGACGGCCGGCACATCGCCCTCTCTCGCAAGGAGTTCGCCGTCCTGGAGGAGCTGCTGCGGGCGGAGGGCGCCCCGGTCTCCGCCGAGGACCTGCTGGAGCGGGTCTGGGACGAGAACGTCGACCCGTTCACCACCATCGTCCGGGTCACCATCCGCTCACTCCGCCGCAAGCTGGGCGACCCCACCCCGGTGGAGACCGTCACCGGCGTCGGATACCGCGTGCCATGAGCGGGTCCGCCGACCGCCGGCCGCTGTGGGACGGCAGCCTCCGGCGGCACCTCACCCTCGTCTACGGCCTGATGTTCTTCACCGCCGCCGCCGCGGTGCTCGCCGTCTCGCTGGTGCTGGTGATCAACTCCATGCACTACAGCATGGACCTGGCCTTCGACAGCTACACCGGAGGCCCGCAGGCGCCCCCGGAGGTGCGGATCTACCTCGCGGAGCGGCATGCCGGGGACGAGGCCACCAAGCGGGTCATCCTCGCCTCCATGCAGCGGAACCTGCTGCTCAAGGGCACCCTGGCGGCGCTCTGCGTGGGCGTGGTGGCCACCACCGCCGGCTGGCTGGTGGCCGGTCGGCTGCTCCGCCCGCTCAGCCTGATCAGCTCCACCGCCGAGCGGATCGCCGGACACACCCTGCACCGCAGGATCGACCTGGAGGCGCCGCCGGGCGAGGTGAAGACCCTCGCCGACTCCTTCGACCGCATGCTGGACCGGCTCGACCAGGCGTTCGCCGGTCAGGACCGCTTCATCGCCAACGCCGCCCATGAGCTGAAGACCCCGATCGCGCTCAACCGCACCCTGGTCGAAGTGGCCATGAGCCGCCCCGACGCACCGCCCGAGGTGCTGCGGCTCGGCGAGAACCTGCTCGCGGTCAGCGTCCGCCATGAGCGCCTGATCGACGCGCTGCTCACCCTGGCCCGCGCCGACGACTCCCTCACCGAACGGCTTCCGCTGGACCTCGCCGACCTGGCCCGCGCCGTCATCGAGGCGGCCGGACCGGAGGCCCGCCGCCACGGCATCAGCTTCGACGCGGTGCTCGCCCCGGCGCGCGCCATCGGCGACCCGCTGCTGCTGGAGCAGGCGGTACGCAACCTGGTCGACAACGCGGTCCGCTACAACGCCCCCGCCGATGGCCGAATCCGGGTGGAGACCGGCCGCGGCCGCGACGGCGCCCAGGTCACCGTGGCCAACACCGGCCCGGTCGTCTCCCCGCATGAGATCCCGGTGCTCTTCGCCCCCTTCCGCCGCCTCACCGACCGGGTCGGCTCCGCCCGGGGCAGCGGGCTCGGCCTCTCCATCGTCCGTGCGGTCGCCCATGCTCACGGCGGCTCCGCCGACGCCCGGCCGCGCCCCGGCGGCGGCCTGGAGGTGCGGCTCGCGGTGCCCGCAGTACCCCCCGCGCCACCCCGCCGGAACGGCTGACGGCGGCGGAGGCGCGTGTCCGTACGTGTCCGAACTCCGGACCAGGCCCCCTTCAGAGGACACGGGATGGTCTCGACAGCGCGCCGATTCGAGCGGGATGTCCATGAACGTCCCCTCGTTAGATCTCGATCTTGACCGAATTTTGGACAACCACTTCCGCTGAGTGCTCCCGGCTCACTACCTTTCGTGCACGCTTCCGCGAGGAAGCGTCGCGGGGCCGACGCCGCCGACGACGCCGTCGCCGGCCTCTGCGCGTCCGACCCCGAGACCGGCACCCGTCGGGACCGGTGACCGCCGCGGAAAGGATCGCGCGTCGTGACCGCTGAGACCTCGCAGACCCTGGACCGCGGAGTGAGGGTCCTCAAACTCCTCGCGGACTCGGAGCGCGGCCTGACGGTGACCGAGCTGGCCGGCCGGCTCAGCGTCAACCGCACCGTGGTCTACCGGCTGCTCGCCACCCTGGAGCAGCACGGACTGGTCCGGCGCGACATCGGCGGCCGGGCCCGGGTCGGCCTCGGCGTGCTGCGGCTCGCCCACCGCGTCCACCCGCTGCTGCGCGAGGCCGCGCTGCCCGCGCTGCGCAGCCTCGCCGAGGACCTCGGCGCCACCGCGCACCTCACCCTGGTGGACGGCAGCGAGGCGCTGGCGGTCGCCGTCGTCGAGCCCAGCTGGACCGACTTCCATGTGGCGTACCGGACCGGCCTGCGGCACGCCCTGGGCGACAGCGCCGCCGGGCGGGCCATCCTCGCCGCCCGCAGCCACGGCAACGGCCACCGCCCCGACCCCGGCTTTGTCATCACCCGCGCCGAGGAGCAGTCCGGGGCGTGCGGCGCCGCCGCCGCCCTGGTGGGGCTGAGCGGCATCGAGGGCAGCGTCGGCGTGGTGATGCTCAGCGGGCTGGTGCCGGAGCGGGTGGGTCCCCGGGTGGTGGAGGCCGCCACCGAGGTCGCCGACGCCCTGCGCTGACCCCCGGCCGACCCGCCGGCGCGGGCCCGCCGGACCCGGCCCCGTACGGCGTGCCGGGCGGGACCGGTGCGCACGCCGGCACCGCGCTGTGTTTTGATGCCCGACGTGCCTGCCGTGATGCCCTCCCCCCGGACCCGCGCCCTCGCGCTCTGCGCCCTGCTGCTGGTCGCGCTCTACGCGGTGGCCGCGCTGGTGCCCCTGCCGTACACGATCATGCAGCCCGGGATCACCGCCGACACCCTCGGCGAGTACCGGGGCGAGCAGGTGATCGTGATCAGCGGTGCACCGCTGCGCCGCACCAGCGGACAGCTGCGGATGACCACCATCGCGGCCACCCCGCCCGGCGACGAGATCAGCCTGGCCACCGCACTGGCGGCCTGGCCGGACCCGGACCGGGCCGTGGTGCCCCGGCAGGCCGTCTACCCGGCCGGCCGCTCCGTCGCCCAGGTGGAGCGGGAGAACACCGCCGAGATGCGGCAGTCCCAGGACGCCGCCACCGCCGCCGCGCTGCGCCGGCTGCACCTGGACCCGGACCGGGTGAAGGTCACCCTCAACCTCGCCGACGTCGGCGGCCCCAGTGCCGGGCTGCTCTTCACCCTCGGCATCATCGACAAGCTGGACGGCAACGGCAGGGGCGGCGACCTCACCGGCGGCCGGGTGGTCGCGGGCACCGGCACCATCGATGCCTCCGGCCGGGTCGGCGCGGTCGGCGGGGTGGCCCTGAAGACCCTGGCCGCCGCCCGCGACGGGGCCACCGTCTTCCTGGTGCCGACCGCCGAGTGCGGCGAGGCCCGGGTCAACACGCCCAAGGGGCTGCGGCTGATCCCGGTGCGGACCCTGGACGGCGCCATCGCCGCCCTGAACGCGCTGAACAGCGGCTCCGCCGTGCCCACCTGCTGAGAGTCAGCCGGGTCCGGTCTCCCCCGACGCCTGCTCGACCAGCGGGAGCACCCGGTAGGGCACCGGGTTCTCCAGGGCGATGGCGGTGGAGGCCCGGACGATGCCGTCGAAGCCCACCACCCGGTCGATCACCCGCTGGAGGTCGGCGTTGGAGCGGGCCACGATCCGGCAGAGCATGTCGCCCTGCCCGGTGATGGTGTGCAGCTCCAGCACCTCCGGCACCGAGGCCAGATGGGCCCGTACGCTGGCGCCCTGGCCCTGTGAGATCTCCAGGGTGGCGAAGGCGGTCACCGGGTAGCCCAGCGCGGCCGGCTCCAGCTCCGGCCCGAAGCCCCGGACCACGCCCCGGGCCCGCAGCCGGTCCAGCCGCGCCTGCACCGTGCCCCGGGCCACCCCGAGGCGGCGCGAGCACTCCAGCACCCCGATCCTCGGCTCGTCGGCGAGCAGCCGGATGAGGCGGCCGTCGAGCCGGTCCAGCGGGGTGGCGTCCATGGGCCTCCGATCGGTGCGCAACCTGTACAGGAATGGTGCCGCGAACCGGGTGCGCCTGTACAGGGTGACCACCCATCCGGCGAACGGTTGCGCAACGGTGTGAGCGGCGCCACGGTAACCCCACACCGCTGTACAGCCCCGGGTACCGGACGCGTACGCCCCACAGGGAGGCCGCCATGACCGACACCACCCAACTCCCCAGCCCCGCGCACGCCGGACAGGCCGACCCCTTCCCGGTGCGCGGGATGGACGCCGTGGTCTTCGCCGTCGGCAACGCCAAGCAGGCCGCGCACTACTACTCCACCGCCTTCGGCATGCGCTGCACCGCCTACGCCGGCCCCGAGACGGGCAGCCGGGAGGCCGCCTCCTATGTGCTGGAGTCCGGTGGCGCCCGGTTCGTCTTCACCTCGGTCGTCAAGGCGGCCACCGAGCGCGGCCGCTTCCTCGCCGAGCATGTCGCCGAGCACGGCGACGGCGTGGTCGACCTGGCCGTCGAGGTCCCCGACGTACGGGCCGCCTACGCCTACGCCGTCGAGCACGGCGCCACCGGTCTGGACGAGCCGTACGAGGTCAAGGACGAGCACGGCACCGTGATGCTGGCCGCCATCGCCACCTATGGGCAGACCCGGCACACCCTGGTCGACCGCTCCGGCTACGACGGCCCGTACCTGCCCGGCTACGCCGCCCGCGAGCCCATCACCGCGCCCCCGGCCCGCCGGTTCTTCCAGGCCATCGACCACTGCGTGGGCAATGTCGAGCTGGGGCGGATGGACGAGTGGGTCTCCTTCTACAACCGGGTGATGGGCTTCACCAATATGAAGGAGTTCGTCGGCGACGACATCGCCACCGAGTACTCCGCGCTGATGTCCAAGGTGGTCGCGGACGGCACCCGCAAGGTGAAGTTCCCGCTCAATGAGCCGGCCGTGGCCAAGAAGAAGTCGCAGATCGACGAGTACCTGGAGTTCTACGGCGGCCCCGGCGTCCAGCACATCGCGCTGGCCACCAATGACATCGTCGCCTCGGTGCGGGCCATGCGCGCCGCCGGTGTGGAGTTCCTGGACACCCCCGACAGCTACTACGACACCCTGGGGGAGTGGGTCGGCGAGACCCGGGTGCCGCTGGAGGAGCTGCGCGAGCTGAAGATCCTCGCCGACCGCGACGAGGACGGCTATCTGCTCCAGATCTTCACCAAGCCGGTCCAGGACCGGCCGACCGTCTTCTTCGAGATGATCGAGCGGCATGGCTCCATGGGCTTCGGCAAGGGCAACTTCAAGGCCCTCTTCGAGGCCATCGAGCGCGAGCAGGAGCGGCGCGGCAACCTCTGACCGGTACACGGCTTGCCCCGACCTGCGACCCTGCGGAAGAGTTGCAGGTCGGGGAGAGTACCGAGCCGCACAGGAGGCGACACGCCGTGAGCGACCTGGTCGACCTGCTGCTGGAGGGCCTGCCGCCGCAGGCCGTCGCCACCGATCCCGACGTCACCGCCGCCTACCGCCAGGACATGGCCGGGTTCTGCGCCTCGGGCGTGCCCGCCGTCGTGGTCCACCCCACCACCGTCGAGCAGGTGCAGCATGTGATGCGCACCGCCACCCGGCTGCGGGTCCCCGTCGTCCCGCAGGGCGCCCGCACCGGCCTGTCCGGCGCCGCCAACGCCGTCGACGGCTGCATCGTGCTCTCGCTCACCCGGATGGACCGCATCCTCGACCTCGACCCGGTCAACCGCACCGCCACCGTCGAGCCCGGCGTGGTCAACGCCGCCCTCTCCCGCGCCGCCGGCGAGTACGGCCTCAGCTACCCGCCGGACCCCTCCAGCTGGGAGACCTGCACCATCGGCGGCAACATCGGCACCGGCTCCGGCGGCCTCTGCTGCGTCAAGTACGGCGTCACCGCCGAGTATGTGCTGGGCCTGGAGGTGGTCCTCGCCGACGGCCGCCTGCTGCACACCGGCCGCCGCACCGCCAAGGGCGTCGCCGGATACGACCTCACCCGGCTCTTCGTCGGCGCCGAGGGCACCCTGGGCGTCGTCGTCCGGGCCGTACTGGCGCTGCGCCCCGCCCCCGCGCCGCAGCTGGCCCTGGCCGCCGAGTTCCCCTCCGCCGGGGCCGCCTGCGACGCGGTCTGCGCGGTGATGGCCTCCGGGCACACCCCGTCGCTGATGGAGCTGATGGACCGCACCACCGTGCGGGCCGTCAACGCCATGGCCCGGATGGGACTGCCGGAGACCACCGAGGCCCTGCTGCTGGTCGCCTTCGACACCCCCGACCCGGCCGCCGACCTGGCCGCCGTCGCCGAGCTGTGCCGCACCGCCGGGGCCACCGAGGTGGTGCCCGCCGAGGACGCCGCCGAGTCCGAGCTGCTGCTCCAGGCCCGCAGGCTCGCGCTGCCCGCCCTGGAACGGCTCGGCACCAACATGATCGACGACGTGGCGGTGCCCCGCTCGCAGCTCGCCGCGCTGCTGGACGGCGTCGCCGCCATCGCCGAGCGGCAGGGGCTGACCATCGGCGTCTGCGCCCACGCCGGGGACGGCAACAGCCACCCGGTGGTGGTCTTCGACGCCGCCGATCCGGCCGCCGCCGCCCGCGCCCGGGAGTCCTTCGACGCCATCATGGCCCTCGGCCTGGAACTCGGCGGCACCATCACCGGCGAGCACGGCGTTGGCCTGCTGAAGAAGGAGTGGCTGGCCCGCGAGCTGGGACCGGTCGGGGTGGAGCTCCAGCGCGGCATCCGGTCGGTCTTCGACCCGCTGGGCATCCTCAACCCCGGCAAGGTGGTCTGAACGCCCCGCTATTCGGCCGCGTCCGCCTCGCCCGCCGCGCCGACGCTGAGCATGCCGTCCAGCTCGGAGATGGCCGCCACCAGCCGGGGCATATCCCCCGTCCCCTCCAGCGTGAGCAGCACATCGGCGCTGACCGCCGCTGCCTCCTCCTCGCCCTCCGTGACATCCCTCCTGCGGGCCCGGCGGGTGGTGAGGCCGTCCTTCCAGGGCGCCCGGTCCACCCGTACGTCCAGCACCTGGAAGCCGCCGCCGGTACAGAGCTCCAGCACCCGCGCCAGCAGCCCCTCGCCGACGGAGTAGCTGAGCTGGATCTCGACCCGCTCGGCCGACAGCACGGCGGGCAGCCGCCGGGTGGCCAGCGGATAGCCGCGGACCACCAGGAAGTGCACCGCCGTGGCGACACCGGCCAGCACCGGCAGCCCGCCGCCGCACGCCATGCCGATCGCACAGGTCAGCCAGACGGTCGCGGCGGTGGTGAGGCCCCGGACGGCATCCCGGCGCACAAAGATCAGCCCGCCGCCGATGAAGCCGATACCGGAGACGATCTGCGCGGCCACCCGGGAGGGGTCGAAGGAGATGCCGTGCAGCAGCAGGACATTGGTGAAGCCGTGCTGGGAGACCTCCATGAAGAGCGCGCTGCCCACCCCGACCAGCGTGTGGGTGCGCAGCCCGGCGCTCTTCTGCTTCGCCTCGCGCTCCAGGCCGATCAGTGTGGAGAACACCAGCGCCAGGCCCAGCTCGGTCAGCTGGCGCAAGCTCTGGCCGTCCCCCAGTTGCCACAGTGGTGAGGCGATCGACTGCACGGGGCGCCTCCTGTTCGCTGCCGTCCTACGGATGCGATGACTACCCCGGGGGTGCGGCGGCTACCCGGTCCGGCGAGGCGGCCCGCAGTGCGGCCGGGCCGCGCGCCACCGCCGTCCGCCGCCCCGCTCCTCGCGTACGCCGCCGCACCCCCGCGCCCGGCCGGGCGGGCGTCAGCGGTTGACGGTCTGCACCGTCGGCGGGTGGCCGTTCCAGGTGACGAAGACCGAGTTGGCGGCGCCGTCCCGGGAGAAGTCCACCCGGATCCACTGCTCACCGGCCCACATCTCCATCTCCCACCCGGGGTCGGGCGTCGCGGAGACCAGCTCGGCGAAGTCGGGATGCATCTCCACCGCCACCCGGCCGCCGGTCACCGAGATGGAGCGCACCTCGCCGTCCGCCCCCGCGCCACCGGCCGGCTTGGCCGGCTTGGTCTGTCCGGTCTGTCCGGTCTGCCCGGTCGGTGAGGCCGCCCCGCCCGTCGGCCGCTGCTGGGGCACCGACTGCCGACGCCCCACCGAGGGGCTCACGGTCGCCCTCGGCGTCGCGCTCGGCACGGTCGCCGTCTCCCGTGGCTCGGCCGCCCGCGCCGTCGCCGGACCCAGCTCGCCGAGCGGCAGCCGGGTGGACGAGGCGTCGGGACCCGACGGACCGTCGGTCAAAGGGACCGTCAGCGTACGGGGCGGATCGAACGCACTGTCCGAAAGCACCGCGTGCACGCCGAACCAGGACAGTGACACCGCTGCTCCGGTGGCCACCGCCCAGGCGCCCAAATGCACGATTCCTCTCCGCATCGAGGGCCATCCTGCCGTATCGCAAGCCTCGTCATGTCATGCACGTGAATCACCCGAATGGCGTACGGTGCGGGCCATGGCAACTGTGCTAGTGGTCGAGGACGACCCGTTCGTCCGCTCCGCCCTGATCCGGCACCTCTCCGACGCCGGTCACGCCGTCCGCAGTGTGGGAACCGCACTGGAGGCCCTGAGGGAGGTCGCCCAGGTCGGCTGCGACCTGGTCATCCTGGACCTCGGACTGCCCGACCTGGACGGCAGCGAGGCACTGAAGATGATCAGGGGACTCACCAATGTCCCCGTCATCATCTCCACCGCGCGCGACGAGGAGGCGGAGATCGTCCGGCTGCTCAACGACGGCGCCGACGACTACCTCATCAAACCCTTCTCCGGCGAACACCTCTCCGCCCGGATGGCGGCCGTGCTGCGCCGCGCCGGCGCGGGAGCCTCACCCGCCGCCCAACTGCTGCGCGTCGGCGGCCTGTACATCGACCTCCAGCGGCGTGAGGCCGCATTGGACGGCGCGCGGCTCGACCTGACCCGGCGTGAGTTCGACCTGCTGGCCTTCCTCGCCGCCCGGCCCGGCGTGGTCGTACCGCGCAAGGAACTGCTCGCCGAGGTCTGGCGGCAGACCTACGGCGGCGACCAGACCATCGACGTCCACCTCTCCTGGCTGCGCCGCAAACTCGGCGAGACCGCCTCCAACCCCCGCTATCTGCACACCGTGCGCGGCGTCGGCGTCAAGCTGGAGGCCCCGCCGGACGCGGGGTCACCCACCCCGGCGGACGCCGGGCGGGAGCGCCACCGGTGAGATGGGCGCTGGTGAAGGCGGCCATCGCCGGCACCACCATGGTGGCCCTCGCCTTTCTGATCCCGCTGGGCCTGATGGTCCGGGAGACCGCCCGCGACCGGGCCTTCGCCGCCGCCGAACGGCAGGCGGCAGCCCTCGGCCCGGCCCTGGCCATCACCACCGACCGGGAGGCCCTCCAACGGGCGGTGGCCTCCACCCAGGCCGGCGCCGAGCACCGGGTCGCCGTCCATGTACCGCCGGCCAGCGGCACCGTCGCCCCGCAGGCGCTCACCACCGTCGGCACCGCCCGCGCCGCCGCCGACGACCTGGCAACCGCCACCCGCCGGGGCCGCTCCTTCACCGTGCACGTCCCCGGCGGCTTCGCGCTGCTCCAGCCGATCGCGGTGGACATCAACCGCAAGGCCGTGGTCGAGGTGTACGTCCCCGAGGCCGACCTCACCCGGGGCGTCGGCACCGCCTGGCTGGTACTCAGCCTGGTGGCACTCGCGCTGGTCGCCATCTCGGTCGCGGTCGCCGACCGGATGGGCGCCCGGATCGTCTCCTCCGCGCGGCGGCTGGCCGCCGCCGCCCGCTCGCTGGGCTCCGGCAACCTCGCCGTACGCGTCCCGGTGGACGGCCGCAGGGCGGAAGGGGCCCCGCAGGAGCTGCTGGAGGCAGCCGTCGCCTTCAACGCCATGGCCGACCGGGTCGTCCACCTGCTGGCCGCCGAACGGGAGATGGCCGCCGACCTCTCCCACCGGCTCCGCACCCCGCTCACCGTGCTGCGGCTCAACGCCGCCTCGCTGGGGGAGGGCGACGCGGCCGAGGCGACCCGGCACGGGGTCGCCCAGCTGGAACGCGAGGTGGACCAGATCATCCGCGCCGCCCGCCGGACCGTCGGCGACCAGCCGGCGGTCGCCGTGGGCTGCGACGCCGCCGAGGTGATCCGGGAGCGGGTCGGCTTCTGGTCGGCGCTCGCCGAGGACGAGGGCCGCGCCTGGCAACTGGCCGGCGCCGACGCCCCGGTACTGGTCCCGGTGCAGCGGGGCGACTTCGCCGCCGCGGTGGACGCGCTGCTGGGCAATGTCTTCCGGCACACCAAGGAGGGCGTCGCCTTCTCGGTGGATGTGCACACCGGCGACGACGCGGTGATCCTCATGGTCTCGGACGCCGGCCCGGGCATCGCCGACCCCGAGGCGGCGCTGCGGCGCGGCGAGGGGCAGGGCGGCGAGGGGTCCACCGGGCTCGGGCTCGACATCGTGCGGAAGATGGCCGAGGCCACCGGCGGCGACATGGCGGTGGGCCGCTCGGTGCTGCTCGGCGGCACCGAGATCCGGCTCCGCCTCCAGACCCGCGTCGAGCCCCGCACCGACGGCCTCAGCCGCCGCCTCGCCCGCCGCTCGCGCCGCCGGGGCGGCGTCCGGGCCGTCTCCCGCCGCTGACCGTCGGCCGCTGCGCCGAGCGGATTCGTTAAGCGGGCCTTACGGCAGGGCTATGCCCAGCTGAGGCGCCGCCCCAGCCACCTGCCGCTTCGCTAACGTGCGACGTGGTCAAGCAGACCGCCGACGTCGCCACGCCCACCCGCGACCAGGCACACCCCCGACCGGCGGGGGCGAGCGGCACCACCCCCACCCGACACGGGCCCCTCGCCTCCGCCTCGCCCCGCCTTGCCCGCCGCCCGTGCCCTGCCCCCCGCCCTACTCTTCGCCCTGCCCCGCCCCGCACCCGCAGGGGCCGGGAACCGGGCGGGCGGTCTTGGAAGTCCCACCTGGGAGGAGCGTGGCTGCACAGCCCCATCAGGTAGGGTCGCGGGCGTTCGGCGTGGGACGGAGTACGGCAGTGGCAGTGGTGGAGCAGGAGCGGTCGGCAGCCGGCGGCGGCACGACGCTCGTCCAGGCACTGCGCGAGGCCCCCCGCCGCCCCACCCTCATCGCCGCCGCCGCAGCCGTGGTCTCGCTGCTCGCCTACGCCGTCGTCCGGCACTTCGTCGGCACCTCGATGATCGACATGCTGGTGTACCGGGCAGAGGGCCGCGCCGTCCTGGACGGGACGGACCTGTACTCCATCCGGGTCACCGAGTGGGATCTGCCGGCCACCTACCCTCCGTTCGCCGCGATGCTCTTCGTCCCGACCGCCTGGATCGGTACCGGCCTGCTGCGGGTCCTCATCACCGGCGCCAACGTCGCCCTGCTCGGCGTACTGGCCTGGCTCTCCTGCCGACTGGTCGGCTGGCCGCGCCGCGAACTCCGCCCGATGGCGGTGCTGCTCACCGTCGGCTTCGGCGTCTGGCTGGAACCCGTCTTCACCACCCTGCGGTACGGACAGGTCAACCTCGGCCTGGCCTGTCTGATCCTCTGGGACCTCACCCGCTCCGACGCACACCGCGCCAAGGGCATCGGCATCGGCATCGCCGCAGGCATCAAGCTCACGCCCGGCCTGTTCGCCGTCTACCTGCTGCTCACCGGCCGGGTGCGTGCCGCCTTCGTCGCCTTCGGCGCCTTCCTCGGCACCGTCGCCATCGGCTGGATCGCGCTGCCCGACGCCACGCACGGCTTCTGGACCACCTACCTCTTCGACTCCAGCCGGGTCGGCAAGACCGAGATCGTCGACAACCAGTCGGTGCGCGGCGCGGTGGCCCGGCTGCTGCACACCACCGACCCCGGCAACGCCGGTCTGCTGGCCGGCGCCGGAGTGGCGGCGCTCGGTCTGGCGGTCGCGGTGTGGGCGGGCCGCAGCGTCGCCCACCTGCCCCGGGCCGAGGCATGGGGCAGCCTGTGCGCGGCGATCACCGCGCTGCTGATCTCACCCATCAGCTGGACCCATCACTGGGTGTGGTGCGTCCCGCTGATCATGTTGCTCAGTGCCGAGGCCGCGCAGGAGCGGGCCCGGCCGCTGCCCGTCCGCAGGCGGCGGTGGCGCCCCATCACGGCTGCGGTCGTCCTCGGCTTCTGCTGCTACGGGATGTGGCTGGTGCCCCACGAGGGCCCGCGCGACCTGTACCTGCCCGGTTGGCAGCAGGTACCGGCGGCGGTCTACCCGCTGCTGGGCGTCGCCGTACTCGCCGTCGCCGCGACGCGGGTCCGGCGGAGGCGGGCCGCCGTAGGCCCCACCTCCACCACGCTGCCCGCGCAACGCCCCGGGAACCGGGAGCAGGCCCCCGCGACCCGCTGACCGGCCGACCTGGTCACGCCAGCAGTTCGGCCAGGCCGGCGTCCAGGTCCAGCGACTCTCCCTCGCAGCCGGGCGGCACCAGTCGGTGCGTGCGTTCCAGCCACTCGGTGACCCCTGCCGCCGGGGCCTCCAGCAGCGCGTCCCCGGCCGGGGAGCTGAGGCCCATACAGAGCACGCCGCGACCACCCGGGCGGGCAGGCCAGATCCGCACATCCCCCTGCCCGCAAGGTCGGAAGATGCCCTCCGCCAGCAGTTCGCGAGCGAAGACCCAGGTGACCGGGGTGTCCGAGCCCAGATGGAAGGTGATGTGCACGGCGTAGGGGTCGTGCGCGTCGTACGAGAGGCGGGCGGGCACCGCGACGCTTCGTTCGGGTGAGAGCACGAGGTTCAGTTCGAGCTCGTGCTCGACCACGGTCTCCATGGGTGTGACTTCCTCTCTGCACTGGTCTCTCCCAGTGGCAGGACGCGTCTGCCCCGCCGCTGAGCCTGTGATACGTGAGAGCGCCCGGACGGGGGACTCTTACACGACTTCGCCGGACGGTGCGCCGCAAGACATCGCAAGACATCGTGTCAGCAAAGGAGCGCGCGGGGCGGCCGAGCGCCGGTTCCTTTGGCAACGCCCCCACCGAGAGGCGCGCGGGTACTACGCTTTGTCACTGCTCGGGTGCGCGCCGTGCCGATACGCGCCCGGGGGACCCCGTGCGTCCCGCTGCCGCGCGTCTGCGAACCCGCGGCGGGAGGCGGGCGTACCAGCACGGCCACCACCCGACAGCGAGAGCGGACCACGGGACAGGGGACAGATGACGGACCGGCCCTCTTCCGGCACCACAGCCGGCGCACCCACGCCCGGCTACTACCCCGACCCCTCCATCCCCGGATTCGTCCGCTACTGGGACGGCCGGGGGTGGGCGCCCGGCACCAGCAGGCCCGAACCGGGCCCCGGCGAGGTGCTGGCCCCGCCCCGGGTGGTGGCGCGGCGCTCGGCGCCGTCGATGCGGTCGGTGCCGCCACCGGTGGCGCCGGGCGCGGCGGAGGCCCCGGAGGAACCAGCACCCGCCCGGGGCTGGGCCGGACCGGCCAGGCTGGACGAGTCGGGGCCGGTCTTCTTCGACGAGACCACGGGCGGTACGTCGTTCACCACCGAGCCCTGGACCGGCGCCGCCGCAGCGGGCCCCCCGCCCCGGGAGGCCGAGCAGCCGCCGCCGGCCGCACTGCCCGCCCCGGCCGCCCGGCCGGCGCTGCCCGCCGGGCCGCTGCCGCCGTACGCCCCGGCGTCCCCGCTCCCGCCCCACCCCGCCCCGCCGAGCCCCTGGGCCACCCCCTCCCACCCGGCCGCCCGGACCGCGCCGGAACGTTCGGCCGCCCCCACCGGCCCGACCGCCCGCTCCTCCACCGCCGCCGCCCTCCCACCCGCCCCTGCCGCACCCGCCGACCCGGGATTCGCTGCACCGGGGTACGCGGGGTCGCCCGGCCCTGCCGCATCCGACGAGTCGGGGTACGCGGGGTCGCCCGGCCCCGGGCCTGGCAGTTCGGGGTTCGCCGCATCGCCCGGGTCTGCCGAGCCGGGCTACGAGGGGTCACCTGCCGCTGCCGCGTCGGACCAGCGCCAGTCGGCCGCATCGTCTGCGCCTGGCGCGCCCGGCTACTCGGAGCCGGCTGACCCTGGGTCCGGCAGCTCGGCGTTCGGCGCGTCGCCGGGCTACTCGGAGCCGCCCGACCCTGGGTCCGGCAGTTCGCCGTTCGGCGCCTCGCCCGCGTACACGGGGTCAGCTGCCGCGCCCACCGGCTCGGCATGGTCGCCCGCCGCCCCCGACACCGAGCCGCCCGCCGCCACTCCCTCCACCCCCTCGGCTCCCCCCGCGTCGCCGGACGACCGCGAGCGCTCGTCCGGCTGGCAGGTGGACGCCCACAGTCAGCGAGGGCTGATGGAGTCCCAGGCCGCCCCCCGGTGGGTCTCCTGGGGCGTCGCCGACGGCGAGCCGGAGGCCCGGCAGACGGCCACCCCCGCCCGCCGACCCGCCCCGGGAACGGCCCACCGCACCCCCGCCGTCACCCCCACCGCAGAGCCCCCCGCACCTCAGACCGCCCGAACCGCCCAGCCACCCCGGCCGGACCGCACCGCGGCCGAGCCCACCCGCCGGCCGCAGCCCACCGCCGCGAGGGCGGCCGCCCGCCGGAAGGCCCGCCCCGCCGGGTACGGCAGACGCCTCGCCGCCCGCGTGGTCGACAGCCTGGTGGTGGCCGCCCTGGCCGCCGCCGTCGGCATCCCGCTCGCCGCGTCCGCCATGGACCACATCCAGGAGAAGATCGACGCCGCCCGGGACTCCGGCAGATCCGTACGCGTATGGCTGATCGACCCCACCGTGCTGGGCAAGCTCGGCCTCTTCCTGCTGGTGCTGCTGCTCATCGGCTTCCTGTACGAGGTACTGCCCACCGCCCGCTGGGGCCGCACCCCCGGCAAGCGTCTCGCCCGTGTCCGAGTGCTGGACACGAAGTCCCAGCGGCCTCCGGGCCTCGGCGGCGCGGTCCGCCGCTGGCTGGCCCAGCAGCTGCTGGCGGGGATGCTGCTCGGCGGGCTCCTCGACACGCTCTGGTGCCTCTTCGACCGCCCGCTCCGCCAGTGCTGGCACGACAAGGCAGGGGGCACCTTCGTCGCGGCGGACGACTGACACCAGGGCCCGAATGGTCGCCAAAAGGGCGTAGTCGTCCGCATAGGGGTGATCCTGCGGTGTTCTACTCGGTTTATGAGCACCCATGAGCCGCCCGGACCGGGCCCCGAGCAGGAGGGCAGCGCGCCGCCGCCCTCCTTCGACAAGCAGCCGCCGCCGGGCGACCCGTATGGCACCCCGCCGTTCGAGGCGGCGCCCCCGCCGCCGTATGACGCCGGCACCCCGTACGGTGCGCCGGGCGGTGGACCGGGCGGCGGGCCCGTGCCGGGGATGCCTCCGCTGGGCGGGCGGGTCAGGCGGCTGCTGGCCCGCATCATCGACGCGGTACTGGTCTCGGCCGTGTGCAGCCTGATCGTCGGCTGGTTCGTGGACTGGAACAGCCGAAGCGGTGAGGCGACGCTCTCGCTGGTCTTCGGCCTCGTCTACTGGGTGTACGAGAGCCTGATGCTCTCCCGCGACGGCCAGACCGTCGGGAAGAAGATCACCAAGGTGCGGGTCGCCCGGCTGGTGGACGGCAATGTGCCCACCCCCGGCGAGGCATGGGGGCGTGCCGCCGTCTACACGCTGCCCTCGGTGCTCTGCTGCGGCGCCTGGGTGGTGGTGGACGGCGGCTGGTGCCTCTTCGACCAGCCGTATCGGCAGTGCGTGCACGACAAGGCGGTGCGGACCGTGGTGGTCTCCACCCAGTACTAGGCACTCAGGCGGTCAGGCACTCAGGCGGTCAGGCGGTCAGCCGCTCAGCGCCGCCCGGACGACGACGGCTGCGCATACCCGGCCTCGCTTGACGCCCGGGCCGGGTGCGCGGCGCCGCCCGTCCTCGCGGTCCGATGGGCGTGCCCGGTGATGGAGAGGGTGGTACCGAGGGTCCCCAGGGCCAGGGCGAAGACCACCAGCACGGTGATGGAGAGCGGGCTGTCGGCGCCGGAGACGGCGAGCAGCACCACCGTGGCGGACACGACTGCGAGGGTTCCCCAGCAGACCTGGGCGGGGGTGGGGCGGGGCATGGTGGTTCCGTCCTTCGCATCGGGGGGACGTCCGGGGCGGGTCGGTTCTGCTGCTCCCCAGCCCTGGGCACCCGTGCTCGCGAACGGCCGTCAGGGCTGTTGCAGTTTTTTTACTGTGCATCTACCCGGTGCATGTGCAGGCGAGTCCACCCTAACCGCCGAGGGAGGTGCACGGGGGGCGCACGGGCTCACAGCCGGGCGGGCCGAGTATGGCGAAGATCACGTCCCGGACGCCATATGACGCTGCGTCAGGAGGTTTGCGGCCGGGCAGTCTAAAGCGGTCGTCATGTTCGGGTCAAGATCTTTCTTTTGCCGTACTCGTCCGATCAAATGTCCTCCACTTGGCTTTTACTGGCCCACCGGCCGGGCCACCGCCCGCCCCCGTGGACCAGGCGGAAAGGGGAGGACGTCACCACGTTGAAGACCACCAAGAGAGCCGTCGCGGGCAGCGCCGCCGCCGCGCTCATCGCCGCGCTCGCTGCCGCGACGCTGCCCGGAACAGCCACCGCCGCCGGCCAGGGGGCCGCCCCGGTCAGCCACGATCCGGCCGATGTGCAGATCCAGCAGGTCGACCACGATCTGCCGAGCCCACTCGGCGTCAAGCAGGAGGCGGAGCGCAAGAGCGCCCTGGAGCAGCTGCTCAAGGGCACCGCCAAGATCGAGACCCACGGCCGCAGCAAGAGCATCAAGCTGGGCCGGGACAAGTACGTCGAGCTGGCACGCGAGCGCAACGACAAGATCTTCACCATCCTGGTGGAGTTCGGCGACCAGGTCGACAACACCACCATGTACGACCCCGACGGCCCCGGCCCCAAGCCGCCCGTCGTCAAGTACGGCGGCACCCCCGGCCCGACCCACAACCAGATAGCCGGGCCGGACCGCAAGAACGACAACTCCACCGCCTGGAAGTCCGACTACAACCAGAAGCACTACCAGGACCTGTACTTCAGCAAGACCGGCGACTCCCTGAAGACCTACTACGAGAAGCAGTCCTCCGGCCGCTACTCGGTCGACGGCGTGGTATCCGACTGGGTCAAGGTGCCGTGGAACGAGGCCCGCTACGGCAGCGACTTCTGCGGCTCCCATGTCTGCACCAACGCCCATGACCTGATCCGCGACGCCGTCAACATCTGGACCGCCGACCAGAAGGCCAAGGGCCGCACCGCCGCCCAGATCAAGGCCGACCTCGCCTCCTACGACCAGTGGGACCGCTACGACTACAACGGCGACGGCAACTTCGACGAGCCCGACGGCTACATCGACCACTTCCAGATCGTGCACGCCGGCGAGGACCAGTCGGCCGGCGGCGGCGTCCAGGGTGACGACGCGCTGTGGGCCCACCGCTGGTACGCGTACTCCTCCGGAATGGGCACCAGCGGCCCGGACTTCAACAAGCTCGGCGGCACCCAGATCGGTGACACCGGCATGTGGGTCGGCGACTACACCATGCAGCCGGAGAACGGCGGCCTCGGCGTCTTCGCCCATGAGTACGGCCACGACCTGGGCCTGCCCGACCTGTACGACACCCAGGGCCCGCAGGACAACTCCGTCGGCTTCTGGTCCCTGATGTCCTCCGGCTCCTGGCTCGGCGACGGCAAGGACAGCATCGGCGACAAGCCCAACGACCTGGACGTGTGGAGCAAGCTCCAGCTGGGCTGGCTCAACTACGACACCGCCAAGGCGGGCAAGACCTCGGCGCACCTGCTCGGCCCGGCCGAGTACAACAGCAAGCGCGCCCAGGGCCTGCTGGTCGAACTGCCCAAGAAGAAGGTGACCACGGCGGTCAACACGCCCGCCGCCGGCTCCTATGAGTGGTGGAGCGGCGCCGCCGACGACCTCAATGTCTCGCTCACCCGCGACGTCGACCTCACCGGCCGGACCTCGGCGACCCTCACCGCCAAGGGCTGGTACGAGATCGAGCAGGACTACGACTTCGGCTACGCCGAGGCGTCCACCGACGGCGGCGCCACCTGGACCGTCCTGGACGGCACCTACAACGGCAAGCCCATCCCGCACAACGAGGGCGGCAAGGCCGGCCTCACCGGCCAGGTGGCCCAGTGGGGCGACCTCGCCTTCCCGCTGGACGCCTACGCCGGCCAGGCCATCAAGATCCGCTTCCACTACGTCACCGACGGCGGCCTGCACTACCGCGGCCTCGCCCTCGACGACATCGCGGTGACCGCCGACGGCACCCGGCTCTTCATCGACGGCGCCGAGAACGGCGACAACGGCTGGACCGCCAACGGCTTCCAGCGCATCACCGGGTCGGTCACCAACGACTACGCCCAGTACTACCTGGCCGAGAACCGGCAGTACGTGTCCTACGACACCACGCTGAAGACCGGCCCGTACAACTTCGGCTTCGCCTCCCGGCCGGACTGGGTCGAGCACTTCCCCTACCAGAACGGCCTGCTGGTCTGGTACTGGGACACCTCCCAGGCCGACAACAACGTCAGCGCCCACCCCGGTCAGGGCCTCGTCCTCCCGGTCGACGCCCACGCCAAGCCGCTGAAGTGGGCCGACGGCAGCCTGATGCGGACGCGCTTCCAGGGCTACGACTCCACCTTCGGGCTGGAGAAGACCGACAAGCTGACCCTGCACAAGGCCGACGTCGCCACCACCGTCCCGTCCCAGCCGGGCGTCCCGGTCTTCAACGACCACAAGGGCACCTACTGGTACGCCGACAACCCGTACAACAGCGTCAAGGTCCCGGACACCAGGACCAGCATCGAGGTGCTCGCCGGCACCCCGGACAAGCTGGAGACCCTGGTCCTCGTGACACCGGCCAGGTAACCACCGCCGGTCTCACCCCAGACCCCGCCCGCTCCGGCCCGCCCGGGGCGGGCGGATCGCTGCCCCGGTACCCTCGCCGCCGTGACCCCCTCCGACCCGGCAGCGCCCCCGACCCCTGACCGGCCCCGCAGGCCCCACCGGCCCCGCACCGAGGCCGAGGCCGTCGCCGAACAGCAGCGGCTCCGCCCACTCGTCGACCGCATCGGCCCCGGCCCCGCCGTCGAGGACGGCGGCACCGTCGCCGGCGTGGACGTCGCCTACGACGAGCAGCGCGACCTGGTGGCCGCCGCCGCCGTGGTCCTCGACGTCGCCACCCTCCAGGTGGTCGACCAGGCCACCGCCGTCGGCCGCATCGCCTTCCCGTACATCCCCGGCCTGCTCGCCTTCCGCGAACTCCCCGCCGTCCTGGACGCCCTGGACCGCCTCACCACCCGCCCCGGCCTCATCGTCTGCGACGGCTACGGCATCGCCCACCCCCGCCGCCTCGGCCTGGCCAGCCACCTCGGCCTGACCACCGGCATCCCCGCCTTCGGCGTCGCCAAGACCCCCTTCACCTTCACCCACCAGCCCCCCGGCCCCACCCGGGGCGACCGCAGCCCGCTGCTCGACGCGGGCGAGGACGTCGGCCGAGCCCTCCGCACCCGCACCGGCGTCAAACCCGTCTTCGTCTCCACCGGCCACGCCGTCTCCCTCGACCACGCCTGCGCCCACACCCTCCACCTCACCCCGCGCTACCGCCTCCCCGAGACCACCCGCCACGCCGACTCCCTCTGCCGCCGCGCCCTGGCCGCCGCCCAGCGCCACTGACCGGCCGGGGCATGACCGGCCGGGGCATGACCGATACGGGTGAGGTTCGGTTCAAACCGGGCCGACGCTGTGTTAGACATGAGTGCTCCGCATGTCGCCAGAAGGCCGAGGGGGAGGCAGGCCGTGGCCGGTTCGGGCTACCAGGTCCAGATGGAGAACCTCCAGGAGTTCGCGAGGAAGGTCCGGGGACTGCTCTCGGAGTTCGAGGCAGGCGCCGACGGCAGCAGGACGCACGCCGGCACCGGCGTGGCGTCGGGCAGCTTCGGGCCCTTCGCCGAGGCGCGGCAGCTGGACGAGAAGTACGGCGTGATGCGCGACTCGCTGCGCGACGTCCTCGACGTCCTCCACCAGGCGTTGGACGAGGCCCAGCAGAACGCCGACGCCACGGCCCGCAACTACGGCGACCAGGAGCACGGCACGGCCGCCGCCCTCCACCCCGGCGCCGCGAACACCCCGGCGCAGCCGAGCCCGCCAGGCCCGCCGAGCCGTTCCGAGGTGGAGAAGAGCGAGAAGTGGTGACGGGGACCGGGCAGACCGGGGAGGGCCACCATGGATGAGGCGACGACCGACTTCGGCCAGTACAGCCACGGCGAACTGAAACGCATGGTCGACTCCCTCAACTCCGGCGACATCATGAAGGCCGCCGACCCCTGGCGCCGGACCTACGACACCCTCAAGGGCATCCGCACCGCCCTCCAGTCCTACTCGGGCCAGGCCACCACCGACTGGGAGGGCCAGGCCAGTGACGCCTTCTACACCCGCATGACCAAGCTGGCCAACAGCGTCAACAACACCGCCGAATACGCCAACGACACCGCAGTGACCCTGGAGATCGTCGCCGACTCCATCGACGAGGCCAAAGCAGCCATGCCCGACGAACCGTCAGCCTGGGACCGCACCACCGACTGGGTCGACGACAAGGTCTCGGGGCTGTTCGGCGCGGACGACGCGGACACCCGTCAGAGCGAGGCCGACTCCCGCAAACAGCGGGCCGTCGCCATCATGCAGACCCTGGCCAGGCGCTACCAGGCGTCGGCAGCCATCCTGAATCCGCCGGCGGCAGGCTCGTGGGGTGAGAAGGACGAGGAGTGGCCACCGCCTGCACCGGACCCCACGGGCGCCGGAGCCATCAGTGGCGCCATTGTCGGAGCGGGCCTCGGCGGAATCAGTGCGGCGGCTGGCGGCAGCAGCGGTTCCGGCAACGCGCGCCGGAGCCGTAGCACTGCCACGGCCGGTAGCCCCGGCGCAGCCACGGATTCCTCCCGGATCGTGACGGATGCGGCGATCCACGGCGGTACTGCGGTAGCGGCCACCTCCGTGCCCGCGTCGCCGGGGGCGGGAGCAGGGACCGGCCTCGACGGCTCCGTCGGCGGCATCGCCGGTGGCACCCGAGTGCCGACGACCGGGGGAGTGCTGCCGGGCGGGGGCAGCCCGGCTTCCCATGGCATCGGCGGGGGCATCCCTGCCACGGGCGGTGGACCGGTCGGCGGCGCATACCCGGCAGCAGGGTCGGCACCCGGTGTCGGCCGTGGACGCGCGGGCAGCGGCGATGTCGGCCGTTCCGGCGAGGGTGCAGGCCGTTCACGATCTGCCATGGGAGGCAGCGTCATCGGCGAAGGTTCGATGCGTCAGGGCGGGGAGCACGCGGCGGGCGGCGTCGGTACCGGGGGCGGTCTCGGAGCGGGAGCCCGAGAGTCGGCACGGCGCGGTAGCGGCTCAGCCCGGCGGTCCGGCGGAATCATCGGTGAGAGCACGCGCAGTGGCAGCAGCGGCGTCTTCACCGAAGGCGGAACCGGAATCGGCAGCAGGTCCCGGCTGGGGCAGCCCTTCGGCGGGGCGAGCAGCCGGGGCCGCAAGAAGGACGAGGAGCGCCGGGGCGAACGACCGGACTACCTGGTCGAGGACGAGGAGACCTGGGTGGACGGCGAGCGCCCCAATCCCGGCGTGGTGGAATGACGATCCGGTATGTGGTCGCGCGGCAGGCAGGGGGCTCCGAAGCGACCGCACAGTCGAACGAGGTGTCGAGGGTGAGAGTCAGGGCTCTGGGCCGCGTCGCAGCGGCGGCTGCCGCTACATGCCTCGCGCTGGGGGGTGGCGCAGGGAGTGCTTCGGCTGACCGGGAACGCGACGCCCAGTGGCCATTGATCAAGTACAACGCGCCCCAGGACGTATGGCCCATCACCAAGGGCGGTGGTGTGACCATCGGGCTGATCGACACCGGAGTCCTGGCTGCGCATCAGGACCTCACCGGTCAGATCCTCCCCGGTGCAGACTTCTCCGGTGGGTCCACGGACGGTCGAACCGATGAGATCGGCCACGGTACCGCGATGGCCAGCCTGATTGTGGGGCACGGCCATGGTCCGGGGAGGCTGGACGGTGTCATGGGCCTTGCCCCGGAGGCCAAGATCCTTCCGGTGAAGCTCCGTCTTGCTGCCGACAAACTGGACTTCCCCCCGGGGGAGACGCGGGTGGCTGACGCGATCCGCTATGCGGTGGACCACGGTGCCAAGGTCATCAACATGTCGATCGGCGGAGCTCAGGCACACGTGTCCGAGGTCCGGTCGGCGGTCAGGTACGCGGTGGACCACGATGTCGTGCTTGTGGCAGCAACCGGCAACATCGGAGTGGACAGGGTGGGCTACCCTGCCGCCTTCCCCGGAGTCATCGCGGTCGGTGCCGTCGACGTGGATGGCAAGGTCTGGGAGAAGTCGGACACGGGCCCGGAGATCACTCTCGTCGCCCCGGGGGTGCAGATCCGGGACGCGAGCAATGCCGACCCGTCCGCATACAGCACCGGAAGCGGCACCTCCGATGCCACGGCGTATGTCTCCGCCATCGCCGCGCTCGTACGGTCCAGGTACCCCGACCTCTCCGCTGGGCAGGTGGTCAATCGGCTGATCAGGTCGGCGGTGGCGCCGCCTGATGGGAGCCGGGTGCCCAATGACCGGTATGGGTATGGGATCGCGAGTCCCCGGCGGGCGCTGACGATGGAGATCCCGGCCGGGCCGAAGGAGAACCCGTTGCTGGGGAGGGCCGAGGCGCAGGCGCCGGCCACGGTGGCGGCGGTGCCGGGGGGTGGGGACTCGGCGGCGGGGGAGGCGGCGGGCTCGGCGGGTGGCGGCGGGGTGCCGGTGTGGGTGGTGGTGCTCGGGGCCGGGGTCGTCGTGGCGGTGGTGCTGGTGGTCGTGGTGGTGGTGAGGAGGCGGCGCGGCGGCGGGTACCCGCCGTATCAGCAGAGCAACCCGTACCAGCAGTAGGCGGTCGGCGCCGCGCCTCACGTCGGGTTCCCCTGAACGAGTGAGGGCAAGGGGGCTGCGTTCGTGGGCTGTTCGGGTGAGGGTAGGCGGACTTTAGTGCGGCGGTGTCCTGAATCGGCGACGGGTCTGTAACAGGGGCCGGGTTGCGGGTAGCCGTCGGCGGCGGCCGGGGATCGTGGGGCCATGAGCTACCAGATCCCCTTCTCGACGCCCTCCCTCGACCAGCTCGCCCAGGCGCAGCACAACGTGGTGACGGCAAGTCAGCTGCGGGCCCGTGGGGTGCCGGCCCGTACCGTCACCGAGCACTGCCGCCACGGCGGGCCGTGGCAGCGGATCCTGCCCCGGGTCTTCCTGCTCCAGCCCGGCACACCGACGCCCGAGCAGCGGCTGTGGGCGGCGCTGCTCTATGCGGCGCAGAACGGCCTGGTGGGGCGGCGCGGCGCACCCGCGCTCACCGGGGCGGCGGCCCTGGCGCTGTACGGCTTCGCCTCGGTGCCCCGGCTGCCGGCGGTGTCCGGGGTGGATGTGCTGGTGCCGGCGCAGCGGCGGTTGCGGGACGCGGGTGAGGTGCGCATCGTGCGTACCGACCGCTCGCTGGAGTCCCGGCTGGTGCGCGGTCTGGCGTGTGCGCCGATGGCGCGGGCGGTGGCGGACGCGCTGGCCGCACCGACCGGGCCGGGGGCCGCCCGGGAGCTGCTGCGGGAGGCGGTGGTGGACCGGGGCTGCCCGGTGCGTGAGCTGGTGGGGGAGTTGCGCGCGGCGGGCCTGCTGGAGGTGGCGCCGGTGCGGGCTGCGCTGGACGAGGTGCTGACCGCCGCCCGGGAGGGCGCCCGGCAGCGGTTGGCGGATCTGCTGGACACCTGGCTGCTGCCGGCGCCCGAGTTCGGGCCGGAGCTGCGGATGCGGGGTGGCACATTTGTGGCGCTGCCGGACGCCTTCTGGCCGGAGCAGGCGGTCGCGCTGGAGCTGGATTCTGATGCCCGGTGTGTGAGCGAGGGGGAGTCGGCGTGGGTGCGCGGCTGCCAGCACCGGATGGAGTACCTGGGGGTGCGGGTGGTGTACCTGGCGTCGGAGCGGCTGGAGGCCGAGCCGGAGGCGGTGGAGCGCGAGGTGCGGGAGGCTCTGGCGGCGGGCGGGGTCGACCCGGTACCGCTGATGGTGCTGCCTGGGTGACGACCGGTCATGACGGCGGCCCATGATGGCGGGACTGATCGAGTGGACCCCCACCAGAGTCCGTTAATCACATGAATCAGCGGGTTAGCGTCCACGGTTATGGACGACATCGCTCCACCGGCCCTCCGCCTCGGAAGGCCGGGCATCTCCCGGCGGCGCTTCCTCGCCGGACTGGCCACCACCGCCGCCGCCGTGGCCGGTGCCACCGGGATCGCCCTGCCGAGGGGCTCCGCAGCCGCCGCGACCCGGCTCCCGCTACCCGAACTGCTGGTGCCGACCCTGCGCGACGGCGTCCTGGTCTTCCCGCTGCGGGCCGCGTTCGGCACCCATGAGGTGCTGCCGGGGGTGACCGGCCGCAGCGCCGGGTTCAACGGCTCCTACCTCGGGCCGACCATCCGGGTGAGCGACGGGCAGCGCGTCCGGTTCGAGGTCGCCAACGGCCTGGACGAGGACCTGGCGGTGCACTGGCACGGCGCCCATGTGCCGCCCGAGGACGACGGCGGTGTGCACTCGGCCATCGCCCCAGGACAGTCCTGGAACCCGGAGTTCACCGTCAAGCAGCAGGCCGCCACGCTCTGGTACCACCCGCACACCATGGGCAGGACCGCCCGGCAGATCTCCTGGGGCCTCGCCGGGATGCTGATCGTCGACGACGCCGCGTCGGCGTCGGCGTCCGCGTCCTCCGGCCTGCCGGGCGAGTACGGCATCGACGACATCCCGGTGATCGTGCAGAGCGTGGCCGTGGACCGGCGCGGCGCCATCAAGTACGACTCCGACGGCTTCGCCGCCCGCGATGTGTCCTTCCCCCTGCTGGTCAACGGCGTCGCCGTGGACCGCGACCCGCCGACCTTCACCGCCACCAGGGGCCGGGTGCGGCTGCTCAACGCCTCGCTCTCGGAGGTCCTCGCGGTCCGCCGTACCGACCGCCGCCCCCTGGTGCAGGTGGCCACCGAGTCGGCCCTGCTCCCCAGCCCCACGGAGGTCGACGCGGTGCGGCTGCCGGCGGGCTGCCGGGCCGAGGTGGTGGCCGATGTCGCGACCGACGGGATCACCCTGGAGGCGGCCGTACGGACCACGGTGGGCCGCAACCGGGACAGCCGGCAGCCCCTTCTGCGGGTGCTGCCGGGCCCGGAGCGCGCCAAGCTGCGCCCGCTGCCGTCCTGGCTGAACACCATCTCCCGCTATGACGTCTCGGGGCTCCGGCCGCGCGTCATCACCCTCACCGAGCGGGGCGGTCTGCTGGGGATCGACGGCGTCTCGGGCACCACCATGAGCGCGATGGACCGCAATGTCATCGAGGTGCGCAAGGACGAGCTGGAGCTGTGGGAGGTGGTCAACCGGTCGCCACGGGACCACTCCTTCCATGTCCACGACGTGCCGTTCCAGCTGGTCTCGGTGAACGGCGTGGCGCCCCGGGGCGTCGACCTCGGCTGGCGCGACACCGTGGAGGTCCGCCGAGGGGCCACCGTGCGGATCGCGATGCGGTTCACCGACTACGCCTCGGACACCTACCTCTACATGCTGCACTGCCATATGGCCGAGCACGAGGATCTGGGGATGATGACGTCCCTGAAGGTCAGACCGGCCTGACCTTCAGGTGGCGAGCACCACCGGCGTGCCGGTGAGGGCGATCCCGGCGGCGTACATCTGCTCCAGGGCGCGCTCGGTGGTCTCCTTGGCGACGCCCGCCGTCAGGTCCAGCAGCACCCGGGTGCGGAACCCCTCCCGGGCGGCGTCCAGGGCGGTGGCCCGTACGCAGTGGTCGGTGGCGATGCCGACCACGTCCACCTCCCCGACCGACCGGGAACGGAGCCAGACGGCCAGCGACACGCCGTTCTCGTCCACCCCCTCGAAGCCGCTGTACGCGGCCGCGTGGGCGCCCTTGTCGAAGACGGCCTCCACCGCGCCCGAGATCACCGCAGGGGCGAAGTTGGGGTGGAAGCCCACCCCCTCGGTGCCTGCCACGCAGTGGGCGGGCCAGCTGTGCACATAGTCGGGGTGGTCGGAGAAGTGGTCGCCCGGGTCGAGGTGGCTGTCACGGGTGGCGACGACATGGGCGTAGCCCGCCGCGCTCACCGCGACCAGGTCGGTGATGGCTGCGGCCACCTCGGCACCGCCGGCGACGGCGAGGCTGCCGCCCTCGCAGAAGTCGTTCTGCACATCGACGACGATCAGTGCCCGGTGCATGGGGTCCTCGCTTACGAAGCTGGGTCGAAGGGTCGGCGGATGGTCCTGGTGGGATCGGGATGAGGTAGAGCGTAGGCAGCCCGGACCGCCGACGGGAGGGGTGTGCACCTGCCATCTCCACGCCCCGCAGCCCCCGCAGGCCCCGGCCCCTTCACCCTCCCTGCCCCTTCACCCTCCCGCGTGCCCCGACCGGGACACCAGCTCGGTGGGCAGCACCGGCTCGCCCCGGGAGAGCTGGGTCGCCGACAGCGGCAACTGCGCGCGTACGGCGGCGTGCCGCGCCCGGGCGACCGCCAGCGGCTCCCGCCCCACCACCTCCCCGCCGCGCACCAGCGGCACCTGGACCACCCGGTCGGCCAGGTCGTGCGGGACCGGCCCGGTACCGACCACCTCGGCCTCGGCGATGCCGTCCGCGTCCAGCCGCCGCGCCGCCCACTTGCGGCCGCCCCGGCTGGTCTTGGCGCCCGCCGACCGCTTGGCGACCGGCAGCAGCGGGGCGTCGGGCTCGTCCGAGGAGGCGCGGGCGACCAGCTTGTAGACCATGGAGCAGGTCGGGTGCCCGCTGCCGGTGACCAGCGAGGTGCCCACCCCGTAGGCGTCCACCGGAGCGGCGGCGAGTGCGGCGATGGCGTACTCGTCCAGGTCGGAGGTGACCAGGATGCGGGTCTCCTTGGCGCCCAGCTCGTCCAGCTGGCGGCGCACCCGGTGGGCGAGCATCAGCAGGTCGCCGGAGTCGATGCGGACGGCGCCGAGCGACGGCCCGGCCACGTCGACGGCGGTACGCACCGCCTCGGCCAGGTCGTAGGTGTCCACCAGCAGGGTCGTGCCCCGGCCCATGGAGACCACCTGGGCGGTGAAGGCGTCCCGCTCGGTGTCGTGCAGCAGGGTGAAGGCGTGGGCGCTGGTGCCGCCGGTGGGGATGCCGTACCGGAAGCCCGCCTCCAGGTCGGAGGTGGAGGCGAAGCCCGCGATATGGGCGGCCCGGGCGGCGGCCGGGGCCGCGTACTCATGGGTGCGGCGCGCGCCCATCTCGATGCAGGGGCGCTCCCCGGCGGCGGCGGTCATCCGGGAGGCCGCGGCGGCCACCGCCGAGTCGTGGTTGAGGATGGAGAGCACCACCGTCTCCAGGACCACCGCCTCGGCGAAGCTGCCCTCCACGGTGAGGATCGGCGAGCCCGGGAAGTACACCTGGCCCTCGGGGTAGCCGCTGATGTCGCCGCCGAACCGGTAGTCGGCCAGCCAGCCGAGCGTGGCGTCGTCGACCACGCCCTGGTCGGAGAGCCAGTCCAGCCGGGCCCCGTCGAAGCGGAAGGACTCGATGGCGTCCAGCACCCGGCCGGTGCCGCCGACCACGCCGTAGCGTCGGCCCTCGGGCAGGCGCCGGGTGAAGACCTCGAAGACCGAGCGGCGGTGCGCGGCGCCGCTGCGCAGCGCGGCCTGCACCATGGTGAGCTCATAGCGGTCGGTGAGCAGCGCTGTGGAGGGCGCGCTGGAGGCGCGCTCGGCGCCGGATGCGTCCGTGACGTCCATATGAGGGATGCTACCCCCTTAGCGTCAGTTTGACGATTTCCAGCGAGGGTGAGCCGGATCGCATCGCCGCCGCCCGGATGGCAGCATGGACCCTGTGGGGACGCGCCCGACGTGGGTGCGGCATGCGATGGAGTGAAGGGGACGCATCCAGTGAGCGTCGCGCCGGCCGAGATCGAGCGCACCGAATCGGAGTCCGCCTCCGAGGCCGTCCCGAACCCCGACACCCCCTGGGTGACGATCGTGCACAACGACCCCGTCAACCTGATGAGCTATGTGGTGTACGTCTTCCAGTCCTACTTCGGCTACCCCAAGGACAAGGCGCGGAAGCTGATGCTGGACGTGCACCACAAGGGCCGGGCGGTGGTCTCCAGCGGCACCCGCGAGGAGATGGAGCGGGACGTGCAGGCGATGCACGGCTACGGCCTCTGGGCCACGCTCAGCCAGGACCGGTAAGACCGCTAGGACGCGGCAGCAGAAGATACGAAGGGCGCCCTGAGACCCTGATGGCAGGACTGTTCGAGACGGCTCCCGGCGGCGGCGCGGCGATCGCGCTGGACGAGGTGGAGACCTCCATCCTCCGCAGCTTCGCGGTGCAGATGCTGGAGCTGATCGGCCCTGGACCGGCCGGCCCGGCGGAGGGCGGCGAGGCCGATCCGCTGGCCGCGCTCTTTGCCGAGGGCCCCTCCGCCCCGCCGGACGACCCGGCGCTGGCCAGGCTCTTCCCCGACGCCTACGGCGAGCCGGGCAAGGCGCCCGACGACGAGCAGCGGAGCGCCTCCGCCGAGTTCCGCCGCTTCACCGAGGTGGACCTGCGGGCCCGCAAGCGCGACGACGCGCTCGCCGTGGTGCGCTCGCTGGACGAGCTCTCCGCCGCGGGCGGCGGGGGCGGGGTGCTGCGGCTGGACGCCGAGCAGTGCCGCCGCTGGCTGGGCGCCCTCAACGACCTGCGGCTCACCCTGGGGGCCCGGCTGGAGGTCACCGACGACGGCGAGGACGAGCGGCTGTACCGGCTGCCCGACGACGACCCCGCCAAGCCGCTGGTCATGGCGTACCTCTGGCTGGGTGCGATGCAGGAGTCGCTGATCGAGGCCGTCACCGCCTGACTCGGGCTGTCCGCATCCTGGGATGCGCGGCGGCCGGAACCGGTGCCCAAAGGGATGAATCATCCCTGGGCACGCTCAAATTCCGATCAGATCGATACCGGTATCCGGGCACCCGGTGGTACGACTGCACGATCACACCCGGGGCCAGAACCCCCGCCCCGGGCTGCGGACGAAAGGTCGCATCACCTCATGTCAGGAAAGAACCTCGACGAGGGATACGCACGTGGGCTCGGCAGCCGGCAGATCCAGATGATCGCCATCGGCGGTGCCATCGGCACCGGGCTCTTCCTCGGCGCGGGCACCGCGATCCACCAGGCAGGCCCCAGCCTGGTGATCTCCTACGCGGTGGCCGGCGCGGTGGTCTTCTGCATCATGCGCGCCCTCGGCGAACTGCTCACCTACCGCCCGGTCTCCGGCAGCTTCGCGGAGTACGCCCGCGAGTTCCTGGGCCCCTTCGCCGGGTTCGTCACCGGCTGGACCTACTGGCTGATGTGGGTCGTCACCGGCATGGCCGAGGTGACCGCCGCCGCCGTCTACATCCACTACTGGGCGCCGTCGGTGCCCCAGTGGGCCAGCGCGCTGCTCTTCCTGGTGGTGCTCTACGCCGCCAACCTGATCTCGGTGAAGCTCTTCGGTGAGATCGAGTTCTGGTTCTCGCTGATCAAGGTCACCGCCATCATCGGCATGATCCTGATCGGCGTGGGCGTCCTCACCCTGGGCTTCAGCAAGGCCGGGGACACCGCCTCGGTCACCCATCTCTGGGCGGACGGCGGGCTCTTCCCCAAGGGCGTCGGCTCCACCCTGATGACCCTCCAGATCGTGATGTTCGCCTACCTCGGCGTGGAACTGGTCGGCGTCACCGCCGGGGAGAGCGAGAACCCGGAGAAGACCCTCCCCAGGGCCATCAACACCCTGCCGCTGCGGATCGGCATCTTCTACATCGGCGCGCTGCTGGTGATCCTCTCCCTGGTGGCCTGGGGCGAGTTCCAGCCCGGCGTCTCCCCGTTCGTCGCCGCCTTCAGCAGGATCGGCATCCCGGCGGCAGGCGGCATCGTCAACTTCGTGGTGCTCACCGCCGCCCTGTCGTCCTGCAACTCCGGCATGTACTCCACCGGCCGCATGCTGCGCGACCTCGCCCTCAGAGGCCAGGCGCCCTCCACCGTCACCCGGCTCAACGGCCGCCGCACCCCCGCCGCCGCCATCACCGCCTCCGCGCTGCTGATGGGCGTCGGCGTGCTGCTCAACTACACCGCCCCGGCCAAGGCGTTCCTGTACATCACCTCGGTCGCCACCGTGGCCGGGATCTGGACCTGGGCGATGATCCTGGTCTGCCAGCTCCGCTACCGGACCGCCTACCTCGCCGGGCGGCTGCCCGCACCCGGCTTCAGAGCCCCCGGCGCACCGTGGACCAGCTGGTTCGCGCTCGCCTTCCTGGGCTTGGTCACCGTACTGATCGCCTGTGACGCCGACGCCCGGATCTCGCTCTATGTCTTCCCCGGCTGGGCGCTGCTGCTGGTCGCCGGGTACGCCGTGCTGAGGCGCCGCAACCCGGACGCGGTCGCCGCCCACAGCGGTCGGCAGACCAAGGCGCTCGGCCAGGTCTGAGCCGTACCGCGGCCGCATATCCTGAGCCGCATGCTGACCATCACCCGAGAGCTGCACGACGCGATCGTGGCCCATGCTCGGGCCGACCACCCCGACGAGGCATGCGGGGTCGTCGCCGGGCCGGCCGGGAGCGGACGCCCCGAGCGGTTCGTCCCCATGCTGAACGCGGCCCGCTCGCCCACCTTCTACGAGTTCGACTCCGCCGACCTGCTGAAGCTCTACCGGGAGATGGACGACCGGGACGAGGAACCCGTGGTCATCTACCACTCCCACACCGCCACCGAGGCCCACCCCTCGCGCACCGACGTCTCGCTCGCCTCCGAGCCGGGCGCCCACTACGTCCTGGTCTCCACGGCGGAGTGCGGCAATGGCGAGGGGCCCTTCCAGTTCCGCTCGTTCCGCATCGTGGACGGCGTGGTCACGGAGGAAGACGTCCAGGTGGTCGAGGTCTACCAGGACTGACCCCACGGGCGGCGGCACCACCACCAGGCGGCACCACGGGCGGCCCCCGACAGGCCTCCGTGGTGCCGCCGTACCGGGATGTGAGACGCGGTCATCCGTCCACTGGGACGGGCATCCCGTGGAGCGGGCGGGAATCGATACGATGACCGCATGCGTTCCGTCGATGTGAGCACCAAGGCCCCGGGCGTCCGCCTCGTGGCGCGGCTGCACATCGACCTGTGCCGCCTCGCCGACGGGGTCTGTCGCCGCGTCCGCGGCTGACCACCCGGCCCTCGCCGGCACGTCACCGACCGGGCCCCCGCGAGCCACCGGGGCCGACCCCGTTCCCACCCTTCCTGCCCGCGCCCACCGGCGCCCACCCACTCCTCAGGAGCGCAGCCATGGCCATCGAGGTCCGCATCCCGACGATCCTCCGCACCTACACCGACGGGCAGAAGGCCGTCGAGGGCAGTGGGCCGACCTTGGACGCCCTCTTCGCCGACCTTGACTCCCGCCACCCGGGCCTCCGCGAGCGCCTGGTCGACGGCGGCGAGCTGCGCCGGTTCGTCAATGTCTACCTCAACGACGAGGATGTCCGCTTCCTGGACGGCATCTCCACCGGCATCGCCGACGGCGACAGCGTCACCATCCTCCCGGCGGTGGCAGGCGGCGCGCGCTGATGCGCTACGACTCCCCGATCGAGGCCGTCGGCAACACCCCGCTGGTGGGGCTGCCGAGGATCTCCGCCGCCATCCCCGGCAACGAGTCCGGGGATGTGCGGCTCTGGGCCAAGCTGGAGGACCGCAACCCCACCGGCTCCATCAAGGACCGCCCCGCCCTCCATATGATCGAGCGGGCCGAGGCCGACGGCCGGCTCACCCCCGGCTGCACCATCCTGGAGCCCACCAGTGGCAACACCGGCATCTCGCTCGCCATGGCGGCCAAGCTCAAGGGCTACCGCATGGTCTGCGTGATGCCGGAGAACACCAGCGCCGAGCGCCGCGAACTGCTCACCATGTGGGGCGCCGAGATCATCCCCTCCCCGGCGGCCGGCGGCTCCAACACCGCCGTCCGGGTCGCCAAGGAGATCGCCGCCGAGCACCCCGACTGGGTGATGCTCTACCAGTACGGCAACCCCGACAACGCCGGCGCGCACTACGCCACCACCGGCCCCGAGATCCTTGCCGACCTGCCCACCGTCACCCACTTCGTGGCCGGACTTGGCACCACCGGCACCCTGATGGGCGTGGGCCGCTATCTGCGGGAGAAGGTGCCCGGTGTGCAGATCGTCGCCGCCGAGCCCCGCTACGACGACCTGGTCTACGGACTGCGCAACCTCGACGAGGGCTTTGTGCCGGAGCTCTACGACGCCGAGGTCCTGACCACCCGGTTCAGCGTCGGCTCGCAGGACGCGGTGGTGCGCACCCGTGAACTGCTGCGCCAGGAGGGCATCTTCGCCGGTATCTCCTCCGGGGCGATCCTGCACGCCGCCATCGGCGTCGGCCGCAAGGCCGCCCGCGCCGGGGAGCGCGCCGACATCGTCTTCGTGGTCGCCGACGGCGGCTGGAAGTACCTCTCCACCGGCATCTACACCGCCGAGACCACCGAGGACGCGGTGGAAGCCCTCCAGGGCCAGCTCTGGGCGTAGTGCGGACGGGGGTACCGGGCGACGGGCGGCGGTCCCGGCGGCGACCCGCCGCCGGGGCCGCCGCACGTCCGGACCCCGTAGGCGGCCCGGCCGACCCGCTGCCGCCGGGCGCCCGGGAGTGGAGCCGCCGAGGACCGGGCAGGCGGAGGGGATGACCCGCGCGCCCCCCATGTCCGCTCGTCCTGGTGATTCCGGACACAACGCGGCACGGGGGCAGGGGCATAGTGCCGCCCCGCCCGTACTCTCGACCTCGACTCGCGATAGCAGCATGACCGGTCGGCCCGCCCGGCCGGTACGAGCCGGTGCGGAGGGGCGCGGCATGGACCTGACCGTGGTGGGGTGCTCGGGGAGCTTCCCGTCACCCGACTCCCCCTGCTCGTGCTACCTGGTGGAGGCCGACGGCTTCCGTGTCGTGATCGACCTCGGCAATGGAGCGCTGGGCGCCCTCCAGAAGTACTGCGGCCTCTACGACGTGGACGCGGTGCTGCTCAGCCATCTGCACGCCGACCACTGCATCGACATGTGCGCCTACTGGGTGGCCCGCAACTACCGGGTCGGCGGCTGCCCCGACCCGCTGCCGGTGTACGGGCCGCAGGGCACTGCGGAGCGGCTGGCCCGCGCCTACGACATGGACGAGCAGCCGGGCATGAAGGAGGTCTTCGACTTCCGCACCCTCACCCCGGGCTCCTTTGAGCTAGGCCCCTTCCGGATCACCGCCGCACCGGTCGCGCACCCGGTGGAGGCGTATGGCTTCCGGCTGGTCCACGGCGGCCGTTCGCTGGTGTACTCCGGCGACACCGGCCGCTGCCCGGAGTTGACCGATCTCGCGCGCGGCGCCGACCTCTTCCTCTGCGAGGCGTCCTTCACGGACGGCAAGGAGGAGATCCCCGACCTGCACCTCAACGGCCGGGAGGCCGGCGAGTGCGCCGCCGACGCCGGTGTCGGGCGCCTGGTGCTCACCCATATCCCGCCGTGGACCGACACCGAGCGGAATGTCTCCGACGCCCGCGCGGCCTTCGGCGGCCCGGTGGAGGCGGCCCGGGCGGGCGCGGTCTACCGGGTCTGACCGGGTCCGCGGCGCCCTCCGCGTCACGCCTGGGTGGTGTCCTCGACCTCCTCCTCGGGCTCCCGGCCCGGCGTCGGAAGGTCGAATCTGGTGATCGCGAAGCGGAAGACCACGTAGTAGACCACGGCGAAGACCAACCCGATGGGGATGATCAGCCAGGGTCTGCTGGCGTAGTGCCAGTTGAGCACATAGTCGATGGCCCCGGCGGAGAAGGTGAAGCCGTGGTGCACGCCCAGCAGCCAGGTCACCGCCAGCGAGAGCGCGGTCAGCACGGCATGGATGCCGTACAGCACCGGGGCGATGAAGAGGAAGGCGAACTCGATCGGCTCGGTGATGCCGGTCATGAACGAGGTGAGCGCCAGCGAGAACATCATGCCGGTGACCGCAGCGCGGCGCTCCGGGCGGGCGCAGTGCGCGATGGCGAGCGCGGCGGCGGGCAGGCCGAACATCATGATCGGGAAGAAGCCGCCCATGAACTGCCCGGCGGTCGGGTCGCCCGCGAAGAAGCGGTTCTGGTCGCCGTGGATGCCGTGGTACGTGCCGACCTGCTGCCAGAAGAAGGTGTTGACGAACTGGTGCATGCCGAACGGCAGCAGCACCCGGTTGACCAGGCCGAAGACTCCGGCACCGGAGGCGCCCAGGCCGATCACCCAGCCGCTGGCGCGGTCCAGCCCGGAGCCGATCGGGCCCCACAGCAGGCCGAAGAGCACCCCCAGCAGGGTGCCGGCGAAGGCCATCACGATCGGCACCAGCCGGCGGCCGTTGAAGAACCCCAGCCACTCCACCAGCTTCCTGCGGTGGTAGCGCTGCCAGAGCACCGCGCTCAGCAGCCCCACCACGATGCCGCCCAGCACCCCTGGGTCCTGCGGCTTGCCCTGGCCGTCGGGGAAAACCGTGAGGACGTTGTGGTAGACCAGGTAGCCGACCAGCGAGGCCAGCGCGGTGGAGCCGTCGGCCTTCCTGGCGAACCCGATGGCGATGCCCACGCAGAAGAGCAGCGGCAGATTGTCGAAGATCGCCCCGCCTGCGGTCTCGAAGACGTCGGCGACCTTGACCCAGTGCAGGCCCTGGACGCCGAAGACGTCGTCCTTGCCGAGCCGGAGCAGGATGCCCGCGGCGGGCAGTACCGCGATGGGCAGTTGGAGACTGCGGCCGATCTTCTGCAACCCCTGGAACATGGGCGCTTCCTCACGGGTAAATGGTCTACACCAATGTAGGTCCAGCCCCGGTTCTAGCACGGCCTCGCGCACCCCAGGAACCCCCGGTAAACACGCAGGCCGGAAGCGCTGCCAAATCGATACCCTGCTGCATAAATGACGTCGATCCGCTCACGTTTGGCTCCCGCCCCGAACTGGTGTAGACCAGCCGGAGAGGCCCTCCACCGGGCGCCCGCACACGCAGGAGAAGCAGATGGCCACCAAGGCTGAGAAGATCGTCGCCGGTCTCGGCGGCATCGAGAACATCGAAGAGGTCGAAGGCTGCATCACCCGCCTGCGGGCCGAGGTCAACAACGCCTCCCTGGTCGACGAGGCCGCGCTGAAGGCCGCCGGAGCCCATGGCGTGGTCAAGATGGGCAACGCCATCCAGGTCGTGGTCGGCACCGACGCCGATCCCCTCGCCGCCGAGATCGAAGACATGATGTGACCGGTGACCGTGTGACCCAGGACGGGCCCCCTCGACTAGGCTCGTCCGCTATGTCACGCATCGACGGCCGCACCCCCGACCAGCTCCGCCCCATCACCATCGAGAGGGGCTGGAGCATGCACGCCGAAGGCTCCGTGCTCGTCTCCTTCGGCGACACCCGCGTGCTGTGCACCGCCAGCGTCACCGAAGGCGTACCGCGCTGGCGCAAGGGCAGCGGCGAAGGCTGGGTCACCGCCGAATACTCCATGCTCCCCCGCGCCACCAACACCCGTGGCGACCGCGAATCCGTGCGCGGCCGGATCGGCGGCCGCACCCATGAGATCAGCCGCCTCATCGGCCGCTCGCTGCGCGCCGTCATCGACCACCGCGCGCTCGCCGAGAACACCATCGTCCTGGACTGCGACGTCCTCCAGGCCGACGGCGGCACCCGCACCGCCGCCATCACCGGCGCCTATGTCGCCCTGGTCGACGCGGTCGGCTGGGCCCGCGAGAAGAAGATCCTCCGCGCCAAGGGCCGACCCATCACCGGCACCGTCAGCGCGGTCAGCGTCGGCATCATCGACGGCACCCCGATGCTCGACCTCTGCTACGAGGAGGACGTCCGCGCCGAGACCGACATGAACATCGTCTGCACCGGCGACGGCCGCTTCATCGAGGTCCAGGGCACCGCCGAGGGCGCCCCCTTCGACCGCGCCCTCCTCGACCAGCTGCTCGACCTCGGCTCCCTCGGCTGCGCCGAACTGGACGAGATCCAGCGCAAGGCCCTCGACGCCTGACGGCTCTCCGACTCGGCACAGGTGCCCGCCGACTCCCACCCGGAACCGGCGGGCACCGTGGCAGCGTCACCCGCAAGGACGACCCGACAGCGCCACCGAGCCCCGTATGGAGACCGTCCGATGCGCCGCACCGCCGCCCTGGCCGCAGCCGCCCTGCTCGCCTCCCTCCCGCTCTCGCTCGGCTGCTCGGCCGCAGAGAAGGCATGGGACTGCGGCAAGCTCGCCGTTCAGATCACCAGCGACGTCCAGAAGGTGCAGAGCGCCGCGCTCCACGCCGACGACGACCCCGGGGCCGTCGACACCGCCCTCGGCACCCTCGGCCGGGATCTCGACCGGCTCGGCAAGCAGACCGGCAACGCCGACGTGGGCAAGGCCGTCCAGGACCTGCGCGACCAGGCCGACGCCCTCCGGCGGTCCGCCGACGCCGGGTCCACCCCCGACCTCGCCCCGCTGGTCAGCGCGGCCGGTCGGCTCAGCACCGTCTGCACCGGGTGACCACCGGGGGCCGTACGAACCGGTCCGGTGCGAGCCGGGATAATCGGTTGCCATGACCACCCAGCGCCTCGTCCTCGCCACCCGCAACCGGCACAAGGTCGCCGAGCTCCTCGCCATCCTCACCGAGGCCGGACTCGACGTCGAACTGGTCGGCGCCGACGCCTACCCGCACATCCCCGACGTGCCCGAGACCGGTGTGACCTTCGCCGAGAACGCCCTGCTCAAAGCCCATGCGCTGGCCCAGGCCACCGGTCTGCCCGCCGTCGCCGACGACTCCGGCCTCTGCGTGGACGTCCTCGGCGGCGCCCCCGGCATCTTCTCCGCCCGCTGGTCCGGCAGGCACGGCGACGACCAGGCCAACCTGGACCTGCTGCTCGCCCAGCTCGGCGACATCGACGCCCCCCACCGCGGCGCCCACTTCGCCTGCGCCGCCGCCCTCGCCCTCCCCGACGGGACCGAGCAGGTGGTCGAGGGGACCCTTGACGGCACCCTCCGCACCGCCCCGGCCGGCACCGGCGGCTTCGGCTACGACCCGATCCTCCAGCCGCACGGCGAGACCCGTACCTGCGCCGAACTCACCCCGGCGGAGAAGAACGCCATCAGCCACCGGGGCAAGGCGTTCCGCGCCCTGGTCCCGATCGTCAAGCAGCTGCTGGGCTAGGTGACTGCCCGGCCCCGGACGGACCGAAGGCCGCCCCGGACATCGTCCGGGGCGGCCTTCGGGCTCTGCGTACGTACGGCCGGAGGGACTCGAACCCTCGCGGGGATGAACCCCACTGGGACCTAAACCCAGCGCGTCTGCCAACTCCGCCACGGCCGCTCGCCGCCGCCCATCGTACTGGCTCCCCATCGGCTCGGGGCGCGGCGGCGGGATTCTCCGGTGGTACAGACCTCTTGCCCAACTGGTCCAGACCTTTGTAGAGTCGCCGTCAATTCAGGAGCGACCCCGGACCCTGCCGATGCGGGCCCGGGGTGAGTGACGGCGGTGGCGGCAGGTCCTGTCGGGGGGCCGGCCGCCATCGCTGGCTGCCCGGTTGACGCCGGATCAGACGCCGAGGTCCTTGATCAGCTTGGCGACGTGCCCGGTGGCCCTGACGTTGTACAGGGCCCGCTCGACCCTGCCCTCCTCGTCCACCACCACGGTGGAGCGGATGACCCCGGTGACCGTCCTGCCGTACATGGTCTTCTCGCCGAAGGCGCCGTACGCGGTCAGCACCGCCTTCTCCGGGTCGGCCAGCAGGGTGACCCGCAGGCTCTCCTTCTCGCGGAACTTCCCGAGCTTCTCCGGCTTGTCCGGGGAGATCCCGATCACGTCGTACCCGGCCCCGGCCAGCAGGTCCAGGTTGTCGGTGAAGTCGCACGCCTGCTTGGTGCACCCGGGGGTGAGCGCGGCCGGGTAGAAGTAGACGATCACCTTGCGGCCCAGGTGGTCGGCGAGGGAGACCTGCTTGCCATCGGCGTCGGACAGGGTGAAGGCCGGGGCGGGGTCGCCGGGCTGGAGTCGCTCGCTCACGGGGAATTCTCTCCTCGGGGTGGGATGCGGCCGTGCTACCAGGAAAGGTACTCCGAGGGCGGGGTGCCGCTGCGCACGGCGGCAGCGCGCCTGACAGACTGTCCACCATCGAACGCAAACGGCATGGGTGAGTGAGGTGGCCCTCTTGGGCGAGGTCGGCACGCGGGGCAGGAGCGGCGGCGACCCGGTCGGGCGCACCACTGCCGAGATCGAGGCGTCCATCGCCGCGACCCGGAAGCAGCTGGCGGCGACCCTGGACGAGATCGCGGTGCGGGTGCACCCGTCCACGGTGGCGGCGCAGGCCAAGGCGAAGGCGGCGGCAGCCGTGGACCGCACGGCGGGCCGGGCCTATGTGGCGGCCAACCGGGGCATGGAGCAGGTACGGGCGCAGTTCGTGGACGCCAAGGGCAACCCGCGCATGGAGCGGATCGTGCCCGTGGCGGCGGTCGCCGCGGTCGCGGTGGTGGCCGTGGTGGCGCTGCGCCGCCGTAAGTAGCGCGCCTTGCGAGGAGGGCCGGACCGGGTGATGCACCCGGTCCGGCCCTCGCGTGTCCGGGCGGGGCCGGGGGAAGGTATTTTCGGGGGTGTGAGTGAGACCAAGCGGAACGACAACCTCGGCGAGAAGCTGCCGATCCGGATGCTGCACGACCGGGTGCTGGTGCGCACCGAGGGAGGGGAGGGGGAGCGCCGCTCGACCGGCGGCATCCTGATCCCGGCGACGGCGGAGCTGTCCAAGCGGTGCTCCTGGGCGGAGGCGGTCGCGGTGGGGCAGAATGTGCGCTCCATCGAGCCGGGCGACCGGGTGCTGTTCGACCCGGAGGACCGGGCCGAGGTCGAGGTGCGCGGCACCCTCTATGTGCTGCTGCGGGAGCGGGACATCCACGCGGTGGCGTCCGAGCGGGTCGGTGACGCCGGGGGCAGCACGGGCCTCTACCTCTGACCGCTCTCCCGCTGCCCGCTCGCCCCCTGCCCGCTGCCTTCGGGAGCGGACCGGCCTGCGCTGCCCGGCCGGAGGCTCACTGGGGGGTGATGGGGTGGGATCCGGGGGAGTCGCCGACGCCGGCGCCCGGGGCGGAGCCGGTGTCGGAGCCCGTACCGCCGTCGCCGGTCCCCCCGGCACCCCCGGTCCCTCCGCCGCCCCCGGGCGTGGAGCCGGTGCCGGGGATGTCGCCGCCGAGGTCGCCGATCAGACCGCCGTCCGTGGACGGTGAGGAGGGCGGCGGGCTGCCGGCGGGGCTCTCGGATCCCGGCGACGGCGGCTGGGACGGGGACCCGCCGGGGCGGCTGGGGGTGCTGCTCGGGCTGGGACCGGCGCTGCTGCTGCCGCTGGGGTTCGGGGCCGGGCTGGACGCGACCACCGGCGGGCCGCTGTTGCCGTTGCTGGGGGCGAGTTCGAAGTCGGCGACCGGGGTGCCCTTGAGGGCGCCCTTCATATAGGCCGTCCAGATCTCGGTGGGGAAGGCGCCGCCGTTGATCCGGGCGAGACCGGCCGTGCCGTTGAGCGACAGCTTGGCGTGGGTCTTGGCGTCCTCGCGGAAGATGCCGACGGCGGTGGCCAGCTGGGGGGTGTAGCCGGCGAACCAGGCCGACAGGTTGGAGTCGGTGGTGCCGGTCTTGCCGGCGGCGGGACGGTCAAGGGCGAGGGCGGCGTAGCCGGTGCCGCGCGCGCTGACCACGTCCTGGAGGACGGAGGTGACGGCGTCGGCGGTGCCCCGGCTGATGGCCTCGCTGCTGGTGTGGGACGGCAGGTCGGTGCTGGTGCCGTCGCGTTCCAGCTTCTGTACGGCCCATGGGGCGATCCGCTTGCCGTGGTTGGCGAGGGTGGCGTAGGCGCCGGCCATGTCCAGGGCGCTGGGGGTCGCGGTGCCCAGGGCCATGGAGTTGTTCGACGGGTCCATGCCGTCGACCCCTGAGGGGATGCCGAGGGCCACGGCGGTGTCCCGGACGTTCTGCAGGCCCGCGTCGACGGCCTCCTGGGCGTACACCGAGTTGACCGACTTCATCATGGCGTAGCGCAGCGAGATGGTGCCGTAGTCGACGTCGTCCTCGTTGGGCGGCGCATAGTGGCCGGGGCCGCCGACGACCGCGCGGCGGCTGGTGCCGTCGTAGCTGGTCTGGGTGGTGATGCGGCGGCCGTCCTGGGTGGTGTGGTCGCCTTCCAGCCCTGCGGCCAGGTCGAAGGTCTTGAAGGTGGAGCCGATGGCGTTGTCCTGGCGGATGGCGTCGTTGAACGGCTGGGTGGCGTAGTCGGGGCCGCCGTAGACCGCGACGATCCTGCCGGTGGTGGGGTCGACGGAGGCGCCGGCGACCCGGACGTCGGTGTCCGTCCCGGGTCGGCTCCTGGGGTTGAGCTCGTCGGTGAGTTCGGTCTTCACGGCGGTGACAAAGGCGTCCTGCTTCGCCTTGTCGAAGGTGGTGGTGATCTTCCAGCCGCCGGCCTGGAGGGTGGCCTCGTCGATGATCTTGTTCTTGAGCAGGTAGTCCTTGGCGATCTCGATCAGATAGCCGGCCTGCCCGCCGACGCCCTGGGTGGGCCCGGGCTCGATCGGCTGGGGGAACGTCATCGCCGCGCGCCGCGCCGGGGTGAGCCAGCCCTCGGTGACCATGCCGTCCAGGACGTAGTTCCAGCGGGCGATGGCGGCCTGGCGGTTGGCGGGGGTGGCGTTCCTGACGTCGTACTGGCTGGGCGCCTGGAGCAGCGCGGCGAGGTAGGCGCCCTGCTCGGTGGTGAGCCTGGAGGCGTCCCTGCCGTAGTAGGCGTGGGCGGCAGCCTGGATGCCGTAGGCGTTGCGGCCGAAGTAGCTGGTGTTGAGGTAGCCGTCGAGGATCTCCGACTTGCTCTCGGTCTGGTCGACCTTGAGCGCGATGAAGATCTCCTTGACCTTGCGGGAGACGGTCTGCTCCTGCGTCAGGTAGTAGTTCTTGACGTACTGCTGGGTGATGGTGGAGCCGCCCTGGGTGCCCTTGCCGGTGACGGTGTTGAGAACGGCCCGCAGGGAGCCCTTCACATCGACGCCCTTGTTCTTGTAGAAGGAGCGGTCCTCGGCGGAGACCACGGCGTGCTGGGTGTCCAACGGGATCTGGGCGAGCGGGATGGACTCCCTGTTGACCTCGCCGGTACGGCCCAACTCGGTCTTGCCGTCGGAGTAGTAGTAGATGTTGCTCTGGGCGACGGCCTGCGTGTTGGGGTTGGGCACCGGCACGGTCAGGTACAGGAAGATGAACGCCCCGGCGCCGATCAGCACCAGCATGAAGAACGAGCCGAGGAGCATCCGCCAGGTCGGCAGCAGGCGCCTCCAGCCCGTGCGCCTGGCCCTGCGCGCCGCTCGGGCGGCCCGCTTGCGGGCACGTCGGGCGGCGCTCTTTGTCTCCTCGCTCATGGCTCCTGCTCGTGGCTCCTGTTGGCTGTCATGTCCTGGCGTGCGTGGCCGCCGGAAACGTTCGCCGCTGCCAGCCACACTTTCGCATCATCGGTACCGATTGCCCTGACGGCACGCCTCCGGCCCAGTTTGTGGCGATCCTGTGACGGTGTCTGTGAGGCGAGTCACTTGATTCGCGGTCGCCGTACGGAATATGGATGCCCGAAACATGGATGCCGAGCGTGACCGGCGTCGCTACGCTGCGGAGTACAACCGCATACCGAGCCCTGTGCAGGCTCCGCCCCAGCCCCCGGACCCCCGGGGGGCTCCGGGACGGGGCCGATTCGGCGTGCCCGGACGCGGTCGGTCCATCCCGCTGTCGACAAGTCGACATATTCGGAACCGCCTGACAGGAAGGCCTCCCCGTGCAGCTGACGCTCTACGGATCCATCGCCAGCGGCTCCTTCCGCCGCTACTCCACCTACCGGGCCGCGACCTTCGCGGGCATCTTCACCAACAGCGTCTTCGGCTTCATCCTCACCTACACCTACATCGCCCTCTGGAACGCCCGGCCCGGACTCGGCGGATACGACACCTCGGCCGCCGTCACCTACATCTGGACCAGCCAGGCGCTGCTGGCCACCGTCGCCATCTGGGGCGGCGGCTTCCAGGACGACCTGCAGGCCCGGATCCGCAACGGCGACATCGCCATCGACCTCTACCGGCCCGTCGACCTCCAGTCCTGGTGGCTGGCCGGTGACCTGGGCCGAGCCGGCTTCCAGCTGCTCACCCGGGGTGCGGCGCCGCTGACCGTCGGCGCGCTCGCCTTCCACCTGCGGCTGCCCCGGAACGCGGGCACCTGGGCGGCGTTCCTGCTCTCCGTCGGCCTTGCCGTCCTGGTCAGCTTCGCCATCCGCTATCTGGTCTCCCTCACCGGCTTCTGGCTGCTGGACGCCGACGGGGTGCGGTCGATGGTGACCATCGCGGGCATGTTCCTCTCCGGCATGCTGCTCCCGATCACCCTCTTCCCCGGGGCGCTGGGCGAGCTGGCGCGGGTGCTGCCCTGGTCGGCGATGGTGCAGATCCCCACCGATGTGCTGCTGGAACGGCGCACCGGCCAGGGGCTGGCCGCCGGGCTCGGCTTCCAGCTGCTCTGGGCGGTGCTGCTGCTGGCCGCCGGACGGGCCGTGCAGCGCGGGGCCGCTCGGAGGGTGGTGGTCCAGGGTGGCTGAGACAGCGGCTCCGGTCTCCGGTGCGGGTGCGGGTGCGGGCTGGGATTCGGGTTCGGGCTCGGGCTCGGAGAAGATGCCTGGGAGGGTCGGCTGGGCGCTGCGCGTCTGGTGGATGACCGCCGCGATGTGGGTGCGCTCCGCGATGGCGTACCGCGCCTCGTTCGCCATGATGACCATCGGCAATGTCTGCATGACCACCATGGACTTCCTGATCATCGCGGTGATGTTCCACCACACCCGCAGCCTCGGTGGCTGGGACTTCCACCAGGTCGCCTTTCTCTACGCCACCTCCAGCTTCGCCATCGGCCTCGCCGACATGCTGGTCGGCAGCATCGACCGGCTGGGCGAGCGCATCCGGCTGGGCTCCTTCGACAGCATGCTGGTGCGGCCCGCCCCGGCACTGGCCCAGATGGCCGCCGACCACTTCGCACTGCGCCGCATCGGCCGCCCCGTGCAGGCCACCCTGATCCTGCTCTGGTCGCTCTCCGGACTCCGGGTGGACTGGACCTGGGACCGGGTGCTGATGGTGCCGATGCTGCTGCTCTGCGGCACCGCGATCTTCATCGCCCTGTTCGTGGCCGGCTCCTGCTTCCAGTTCTGGGCCGCCGACGCGGCGGAGGTGCAGAACTCCTTCACCTTCGGCGGCGGCACCATGCTCCAGTACCCGCCCACCGTCTTCACCAGGGAACTGGTGGCCGGAGCCGTCTTCGGCATCCCGCTGGCCTTCGTCAACTGGCTGCCCGCCCTGCACATCCTCGGCATGCCGGACCCCCTGCACCTGCCCGAAGCCCTCCGCTTCGCCTCACCGCTCGTCGCCGCCCTGACGCTCGCCGTGGCCGGACTGCTCTGGCGGTGCGGCCTGCGCGCCTACCGCAGCACCGGCAGCTGAACACATCCACGAAAGGAGAGAGCGATGGCTCTCATCGAGGTCGAGAACGTCAGCCGGACCTTCACCGTGCGCACCCGCAAGGGACGGCTGCGCAGGGAGAAGCGCGAGGTGCGCGCCGTGGACGGGCTGACCTTCGCCGTGCAGGCGGGGGAGTGCGTCGGCTACATCGGGCCCAACGGCGCCGGAAAGTCCACCACCGTGAAGATGCTCACCGGCATCCTGGTCCCCAGCGGCGGACGGCTGCGGGTCGCCGGAGTCGACCCCTCGCGGGACCGGGTACGCCTCGCCCACCGCATCGGCGTGGTCTTCGGGCAGCGCACCACACTCTGGTGGGACCTGCCGCTGCGCGACTCCTATGAACTGGCCCGGCGCATCTACCGCGTCCCACCCGACCGGTACCGGAAGAACCTCGACCGCTGCCTGGACCTGCTCGACCTCGGCCCGCTGCTGGACACCCCCGTACGGCAGCTCTCGCTGGGGCAGCGGATGCGCGGCGACCTCGCCGCCGCCCTGCTGCACGACCCGCAGGTGCTCTACCTGGACGAGCCGACGATCGGGCTGGACGTGGTCAGCCGCAACCGGGTGCGGGAGTTCCTGCGCGAGGTCAACACCGAACGGGGCACCACCGTGCTGCTCACCACGCACGACCTCACCGACATCGAGCAGCTCTGCTCCCGGGTGATGGTCATCGACCACGGCCGGGTGGTCTACGACGGCGGGCTGGAGGGGCTGCACGCGGTCGGCGAGAGCGAGCGGACGCTGGTGGTGGACCTGGCCGAGCCCTGCCCGCCGATCGTGGTGGAGGGCGCCCGGGTGGTCCGGGTCGACGGACCCCGGCAGTGGCTGGCCTTCCCGGCGGCGCGCAGTGCCGCGCCGGTGGTGGCGGCGGTCGCCGACCGGTATCCGCTGGTGGACCTGTCGGTCCGGGAACCGGCCATCGAGGACGTGATCGCCCGGGTGTACGCGGGAGAGCTCGCCACGGAGCCGGATGCGGAGCAGCCCCGGGCGTCGGTCGGCTGAGCCGGGGGGTTGGGGGAGGAGCGGGGCGCTGTGGAGGGCATAGCGGGCGCCCCGCTCCTCGGGGTGGGGTCTGCTGCTACGCCGCGTTCGCGGTGAGGAGCTTGTCCAGGCGGTCGATCGTGGTCGGGCACTCGCGGTGCAGGGCGGCGATGTCCAGGCCCTCGTCGCCCAGGACCACCAGCAGGGCGTGGTCGCCGATCGCCAGGACCACCACATAGCCCCGGTTGCACCGGCTGACCACATCGCGCAGGCCGCCGAAGCCGACCTCCGCAGCCGTACGCCGGCCGAGCGCCAGGGCGGCGGCGGAGAGTGCCGCCACGGACTCCGGCTGGACGGTGGCGGTGTCGCCGGTCACCAGGAGACCGTCGGCTGTCGAGATGAGGCTCTCGGCGATACCCATGACGCGCTCGCGCAGCGACGTCAGCTCATCGACGAGCGCTTCGGACGGTGCCTGGCTGCTCATGGTGCGCTCTCCTTGGTGCGAGTGGTACGGCGGGTCCGGGGGGACGGAAGGGCCGGTGAAGAAGAGGTCGGTGAGGGGAGGGGCGGGGTGAGGGGGTGGTGAGGGAGGGGCGGGGGGTGGGGTGAGGGTGGGGTCAGCGGAGGGCGCTGAGGGCGTCGCGGACCCGTTGCAGGGTCTCGGTGTCCGGTCGCACGGCCGTGGTGACCGCCCAGCCCGGTTCCTGGGAAGGGGACGGTACCCGCTGCGGCAGCGCGGCGTCAGGCCCTGGCCCCGAGTCCGGGGTGGGGAGTCCCACAGTCGGGAGTCGCCGGTTCGGGAGCGGGATGCCGGGGAGGGGGAGCGGAGGGCCGGGGAGCGGGGCTGCCGGAAGCTGTGGGGCAGCCGCGGCCCGGCGGCCTGCGGCCGCCGACCGGCGTCGATGCGCGCTCACCCGGCGTCTTCTCCGTCTTCCCCGTCCCGCGCCCCGAAAGGCGGGGAGGCGGCCGGGTCCGCCCCGGCTGCCGTCGAGAGCCTGGCCGCCTCGCTGGGCGCCGGGCTCGGGAGGCGGACGCCGGGCATGCGGCGCGGCAGCGGCGACGCGGCGGCGCTGGGCGGTTCACCGGTGCCGGCCGTGCGGGGCGCCACGCTCGGCACCGTGGTGGCGGTGCCCGGGATCTCCAACTGGACGAGGTGCCGGGCGCTCATCCGGACCAGGTCGAGCATCACGGGGAACACGCCGCGGCCGAGGGCGAAGGCGATGTCGCGCGGTATGCGTCGGCCGTTGGCGCTGAGCAGGATGTCCCGGTAGCGCGGCGCCAGCGGCACGGTGGGGGACTCGGCGCGGGACGTGGGCCGGACTCTGACACCGGCGAGTTCACGGGGTGGCCCCCAGAGCCGGGAGAGCAGGGCCACCCGCCGGGATGCCTCACGGGTGAGCTGCTGTGGCTCGATCCCGGGATGCGCGACCAGTTCCGCGGGTACGGCCGAGTCGTCCACCTGCCAACTGCCGGACGGGCTCAGCGCCATCGCGAAGACGCCGTCGAACACGGCCGCCGTACAGAGGACTTCGAGGTCGGCGGCGCCGATGGATCCGCCGGCCACCAGCGCGGCGGCCAGACCGCCGCCGGCCCGGCCGGTGGTGCGGGCTGCCGTCCAGTCCACCTCGCTGATCCGCCGTGACCTCAGCAGCACCGTCTCGGCGGACGGCGCCCCGGGAGTCTCGACCGCGCCGACCAGCCCGTCCCGCAGATGGAGGGTTCCACCGGGGGTGCCGGATATCGTGACGGTTCCGCTGAACTGCTGCTCCCGCAGCCTGGCGAGCAGCGTCGGGACGTTGCGCGGGGTCTGCGATGCGGTGGGGCCGGTCATCTCAGCACGGTTCTGGTGTGGTCGGCCAGCTGCCGCAGGGCCAGGGCCAGATTGGTCCGCTCGCGGTCCACCGCAGCGGTCAGCAGGAGGGCGTCCCCCTGCCTGGGCACCATATGGGTGATATGGCAGTGGCGTTGACTGGTCACCACCACGCTCTCCAACTCCCCTGTGACACCTGCCTCGTTGAATGAGTCGGCGATCAGGTTCGCCAGTTCGGCAAGTTCGGTGCCGTCCCCGACAGCGGCACGGTCTCCGACCGTGCAGTAGGTGAGGCCGGTGACGGCGTCCACCAGGGCGGCACCGATCACTCCGGGAGAGCCGAGGATTTCGGAGAGCGATGCTTCGAGCGTCTGCACCTGTACCCCTTCACTTTGTGACACTCGGCAGAGTACTTTAACCCCCATCTTGCGCAACAGTGGCTGAAGGTGACGTTTCGTGACCGCTTTGGTCTCACACGCAGGAATCCCCGAGGGACGCCAGGAGAAGGAAGCACCATGAACATTGAGACCGCGCTCAAGGAAGCGATGGCTGTCAACGGAGCGATCGGTGTGGCGCTCGTCGACTACGAGAGCGGTATGTCGCTCGGATCGCTCGGCGGTGACAAGGATCTGGACCTGGAAGTCGCCGCCGCCGGGAATACCGAGGTGGTCAGAGCGAAGGTCCGCACGTTGACCACGCTCGCCATGAACGACTCCGTCGAGGACATCCTCATCACCCTCGGCTCGCAGTACCACCTCATCCGTCCACTGGCGCGCAGCCATGGGTCGCTTTTCCTCTACCTCGCGCTCGACCGTGTGCGTGGCAATCTGGCGCTTGCCCGGCATGAACTCAAGCGCATCGAGGGAATCCTCGACGTGTAGTTCGCCACGGGGGGCGTGCGGAGTCCGGCGGACGCGGTTTTTCTGACGGTAATTCGGATCATTCTCTTCCGAGCGCGGCGGGGGGATCGCGTCCGCTGATCCGCAAAGGGGAGAAGGGAATTGGGCTGTAACGGGGGCGGAGGCACGGGCGGTGGCGGGGCACCGCCCGGTGAACTGCGGCATGCGATGTAGAGGGGTGGGGCAGCAATCGGTGGGTCTCTTCCGGCAGGCTGGGGGTCGTGGCAGCTGCGGGAAGAGTGGATGGCGTGAACGCTGAGGGTGACAGGTCGGCTGAGGTGACGCCGACCGGGGTGGCGACCGGAGCGGTGCGGTTCACGGCGGCCGACGAGGTGAAACGGCGCGGGGTACGGCGGATGAAGGCCCTCGCTACGGGGCTGCTGCTGCTGGCCACCGCCGTGTACGCGCTCGCCCGCTGGGCCGAGGCCGCGGGCGCCGGGGCCTGGGCGGGCTATGTGGAGACGGCGGCCGAGGCCGGCATGGTGGGTGCGCTGGCCGACTGGTTCGCGGTGACCGCGCTCTTCCGCAGGCCGTTCGGGCTGCCGATCCCGCACACCGCGATCATCCCGACCAAGAAGGACGTCTTCGGGCGGAGCCTCGGAGAGTTCGTGGGGGAGAACTTCCTGGCGGCGCAGGTGGTCCGGGAACGGCTGCGGGCGCTGCGGATCGGCCGGCGGGCCGGGCAGTGGCTGGCCGCGCCCGGCAGTGCGGAACGGGTGACCACCGAGGCGTCGGCGGCGCTGCGGGGCGTCCTCGCGGTGCTCCGCGACGAGGACGTGCAGGCCGTGGTGGGCGAGGCGGTCACCCGGCGGGTGGCGGCCCAGCAGGTCGCCCAGCCGATGGGCCGGATGCTCGGCCGGGTGGTGGCCGACGGCGGCCACCAGGGCATGGTCGACCTGGTCGCGCGGCGGCTGCACGACTGGCTGGTGGAGCACCGCGAGGAGGTGGTGCAGCGGATCGCTGAGGAGTCCCCGGGGTGGACGCCGAAGTTCATCGACCACCAGGTGGGCGTGCGGGTCCACAAGGAACTGCTGCGGTTCGCGGGCGAGGTGCGGGACGACCCGCACCACCCGGCGCGAGGCGCGGTGGACAGCTTCCTCACGGATTTCGCCCAGGAGCTGCGGACCGACCCGGAGACCATCGGGCGGGTGGAGCGGGCCAAGACGCAACTGCTGGCCCGGCCGGAGGTGCAGGAGCTGATCGCGTCGTCCTGGAGCGCGGTGCGGTCGCTGGTACTGGACGCGGCGGAGGACGAGGACAGCGAACTGCGGCGGCGGATCCGGGACGGGGTGCGGTCGTTCGGCGAGCGGCTGGCCTCGGATGCGCGCCTGCAGGGCAAGGTCGACGGCTGGCTGGAGGACGCCGCCGGGTATGTGGTGGCGACCTACCGGGACGAGATCACCTCCCTGATCTCGGACACGGTCGCCGGGTGGGACGCGGTGGAGGCATCCCGGAAGATCGAGGCCAATGTCGGGCGTGACCTCCAGTTCATCCGGATCAACGGCACGGTGGTGGGGGCGCTGGCGGGGCTGCTGATCCACACGGTCTCGGTGCTGGTGGGCGGGTGAACCGTGCGACGATGCCCGGGTCGTTCGAGAGGAAGATTCGAGAGGAAGAGGGGACAGAGGTGGACGCGTTCATCGCGGGGATGCCGAAGGCGGAGCTCCATGTGCACCACGTGGGGTCGGCCTCGCCTCGGGTGGTGGCCGAGCTGGCCGCACGCCACGAGGGGACCAGCCGGGTGCCCACCGACCCGGAGCTGCTGGCGGAGTACTTCACCTTCCGTGACTTCGCGCACTTCATCGAGCTCTATCTGTCGGTGGTGGACCTCATCCGGGACGCGGACGACGTCCGGGCGCTGACCTACGGGGTCGCCGAGGACATGGCGCGGCAGAACATCCGGTACGCGGAGCTGACGGTGACCCCGTACAGCTCGGTGCGCCGGGGCATTCCGGACGTCGCCTTCATGGAGGCGATCGAGGACGCCCGGAAGTCGGCGGAGGCGGAGCTGGGGGTGGTGCTGCGCTGGTGCTTCGACATCCCGGGCGAGGCGGGGCTCGAATCGGCGGAGGAGACGGCGCGGCTGGCCCTGGACCTGGCGCCGGAGGGGCTGGTCAGCTTCGGTCTGGGCGGCCCCGAGATCGGGGTGCCGAGGCCGCAGTTCAAGCCGTACTTCGACCGGGCGCGGGCGGCCGGTCTGCACAGCGTGCCGCACGCCGGGGAGACCACCGGGCCGCAGACCGTGTGGGACGCCCTGCGGGAGCTGGGCGCGGAGCGGATCGGGCACGGTACGCAGGCGGTGCGGGACCCCCGGCTGGTCGACTACCTGGGGGAGCACCGGATTCCGCTGGAGGTCTGCCCGACGTCCAACCTCGCGACGCGGGCGGTGGAGCGGATCGAGGACCACCCGATTCGGCAGATGGTGGACGCCGGGCTGCTGGTGACGGTGAACAGCGACGACCCGCCGATGTTCGGGACCGACCTCAACACCGAGTACGGGGTGGCGGCGCGGCTGCTGGGGCTGGATGAGGCGGGGGTCGCGGGGCTGGCGAGGAACGCGGTGGAGGCGTCGTTCATGGATGCCGGGGCGAAGGCGCGGCTGGTGGGGGAGATCGACGCGTATCTGGCCGGTTGGGTAGGGGGCGGCGGGCGGTAGGCCGCTGTTGCCTGCCGCCGCCCCCTCCGTCCCTGTTGGCTCAGGTGGTGGTGGTGGCGGCGGGGGTGGTGGCGGCGGGGGTGGTGGCAGCGGGGGTGGTGGCGGGGGAGGGGTGGGGGTGGTGGGTGGCGCGGTGGAGTAGGGCGCGTTCGGTGACCGTCCAGGCTGTGGTGGTGAGCAGGTAGAGACCGGCGGCCAGGGGGACCAGGGCGGCGAAGAGGACGGTGCCGAAGGAGAGGTAGGGGGCGAGGGCGGCGACCTGGGCGGTGGGGTCGTGGGGGGTGGCGTGGGGGGTGGCGGGGGTGGGGGTGGGTGCGGTCTTGGCGGTGCGGCGGGCGCGGCGGAAGCTGACGGCGGCGACGGCGGCCAGGGCGGCGTAGAGGGTCAGGAAGACGAGGAGCTGCTGCGGGCCGTGGGCGGCGGTCACATGGCTGCCCAGGGGGACGCCGAACAGGGTGTGGTGCAGCAGGTCGTCGGGTGCGCCGGCGGCGGTGGGGTGGGTGAAGAGCCGGTACATCACGGAGAAGAAGGGCAGTTGCAGCACCATTGGGAGGCAGCCGGCCAGCGGGGAGGCGTTCTCCTTGCGGTAGAGCTCGGCGAGGGCCTGCTGGAGGCGTTCCGGGTCGCGGCCGTGGCGGCGGCGGATCTCGGTGATCTGGGGTGCGAGCCGGGCGCGGGACTTCTCGCCACGGGCGGCGGCGCGGGCCAGGGGGTGCAGCAGCAGCCGTACGCAGACCGTGAAAATGACGATGGCGGCGGCGGTGGGGACGGCGTGGGCGAGGCCGGCGACGGCGTTGTGGGCCAGGCCGACGGCGGGGTCGAGAATGCTGAATATGGACATGCTGGGGGAGCCCTCCGGGGGTCTCGTCGGGTGACGACGGGTGTCGGCGGAGGACGGCCGCGGTGCGGGAGCGGGGCGCGGGTGCTAGGCGGCCGTCGGGGCCGCGGTGGAGGGTGCTCGGGGGCGTGACCTGCCCCGGGCGTCGGGGTCGCGCTGGGGGAGGAAGGCGGTCCGCCAGGCGCGGCGGCGCAGGGCGCGGTCGCGTACGGCGTGCGGGGCGGAGGCGCCCAGCAGGCGGGCGGTGGCCAGGGTGCCCGAGATCAGGCCGGCCAGCAGGGCCAGGGTGGCGGCTGCGGCGAGGGCGGTGAGGCCGGTGGGGGCGAGCAGGAGCTGGCCCAGGGCGTTCCAGGTCAGGCCGAGGGCGGCTGTGATCAGCTGCATGGGGCCTCCTGGGGGTGTTCTCGGGACGAGTGTACGGGGTGCGGGGTTGTGGTTGGGGTTGTGTGGGCTGGTGCGGGTGTCGGCCGGTCCGGGGTGGGGGGTCCCGGGCGTCCGGTGCTCGCCGGTGTCCCCCTGCGCTCGTTCCTCGCTTCGGGGGAACCGGCGGCATCCTCCTGAGTGCCCGGGACCCCCCACCCCTCCCCGTCCGCCACCCTCCGCCCGGTGGGGGGAAGGTCTGTTCGTGCCTGGCTGATGTGAGTGGGTCGGTCAGGCTCTCGGGCCGGGTGTCCCACCCCTTACCCGTCCGCCACCTTCCGGCTGGTGGGGGTCTCGCACTGCTATCTGTCCCTCACCCTCCGGCCGTGGGGGGTCTGTGGACCTGGGCCCCCTACTGCTCCCTGTCCGCCGCCCTCCGGCCGTGGGGGGTCTGCGTCCTGGCCCCCACTGCCACCCGTCCGCCGCCCTCTGGCTGTGGGCGTCTGGGGTCTTGGCCCCCACTGCTAGTCGTCCGTCACCCTCTGCCCGTGGGGGGTCTGCGCCTGGCTCCTACTGCTGCCTGTCCGTCTGTGCTCTGGCCCCCCGCTGTTACTCGTCCGTCGCCCTCTGGGCGTGGGGGGTGGGGGAGGTGGGCGCGGACGCGGAAGCCGTGGGGGGTGGGGGCGGCGTCGAGGTGGCCGTCTTCCAGGGCGAGGCGTTCGCGGAGGCCGGAGAGGCCGTTGCCGAAGGTGGGGGCGGCGGTGGGGGTGGTGGGGCCGTCGTTCTGGACGGTGAGGGTGTAGCCGTCGTCGCTGCGGGTGAGGCTGATGTGGCAGGTGCGGGCGGTGCTGCTGTGGCGGACGACATTGGTGACCGATTCGCGCAGGGCCCAGGCGAGGGCGGCTTCGCGGGCGGGGGCGAGGGTCTTGGCGTGGGGTTCGAGGCCGGGGTCGATCTCGGGGTGGATGCCGGCGGTGGTGAGGGTGGTGTGGGCGCGGGCGAGTTCGGTGGCGAGGGTGGGGCGGCGGTAGCCGGTGACGGACTCGCGGACCTCGGCGAGGGCGGTGGAGGTGATCTCGCGCATTTCGGCGATCTGCTTGGCGCAGGCGTCGGGGTCGGTGTGCACCATGCGCTCGGCGAGCTGGGCCTTGAGGGAGAGCAGGGAGAGTGAGTGGCCGAGGAGGTCGTGGAGGTCGCGGCCGAAGCGGAGGCGTTCCTCGTTGACGGCGAGCTGGGCCATGGCCTCCTCGCCCTGGCGCAGCCGGGCCTTGGTGCGGGAGCGTTCCACGCCGAGGATGGAGAAGGAGGCGCTGACGGCGGTGGAGGCGAGCCACGGCCAGTAGTCGGCGAAGGGGGAGCCGGTGGCCACGGCGACGGCCCACTGGGCGGCGACCAGGGGGACGGCGGTGGTCGCCGCGCGGCGCATCGGGAAGGCGTTGGCGTTGCAGATGGCGGCGTAGATGAACATCGCCAGCCAGGACGGCCCGAGCAGCAGGGGGTAGACGATGGCCAGGGTCGCGGTGACCGTGTAGCAGGCCAACCTGAGCCGGGGGTTGCTGTGGCGGGTGCCGTTGGCGACGGTGACGACGAAGGCGGCGGAGAAGACGGCGGCGCCGGCGGCGGCGAGGGCGATGGTGGGGGCGGAGTGGTGCTGGGGGAGGGCGCTGAGGCCGGGGGCGAGGCCCCAGAGCCAGAAGACGCTGAACCACCACTCGCGCGCCTTCCAGCGGCGGCACCAGTCGCTGATCCGCCGCATGGGGGTTCTCCTCCGGTGGTGGGGCGGGAGGTATCAGCCTGCCGGAGGGCGGGGGAGGGGTGCCAGTGAGAATGGTGGCGAACCGGGCATGACGAATGTCATGCCCGGGGGATGTCGACGGTGGTGCGGGTGGCCGAGGAGCGGCGGGCGGCCTCCAGGACGGCGAGGGCGGCGACCGCGTCGCGGGGGTCGACCGGGGGCGGGGTGCCGTCGCGGAGGGCGGCGGCGACGCCCCGGTAGAAGGCGGGGTAGTCGCCGGGCTCGGTGGGGACGGGGTGGGCGGAGTCGGTGGTGCCCAGGGTGCCGTACGCGGTCTCGGGTTCGACGCCCCAGGGGGAGCCGTCGCCGGGGCGGCGGCCGGCCCGGAGGTCGGCCTCCTGGGGGTCGAGGCCGTGCTTGACATAGCCGGCGCGGTCGCCGAGGACCCGCAGCCGGGGGCCGAGCAGGGCGGCGGTGGCGCTCATCCAGAGGTGTGAGCGGACACCCGAGGTGTGGGTGAGGGCGATGAAGGAGTCGTCGTCGACGGCCGCGCCGGGGCGGACCGTGTCGATCTCGGCGTAGACGGTGGCGGCAGGGCCGAAGAGGGTGAGGGCCTGGTCGACCAGGTGGCTGCCGAGGTCGTACATGGTGCCGCCGACCTCGGCCGGGTCCGGCAGCTCGCGCCAACCGGTTTTGATCTGGGGGCGCCAGCGTTCGAAGCGGGACTCGAAGCGGTGGACGGTGCCCAGGGCGCCGGTGGAGATCAGGCGGCGGGCGGTGAGGAAGTCATTGTCCCAGCGGCGGTTCTGGAAGACGGTGAGCAGGAGTCCGCGCTGCTCGGCGAGGTCGGTGAGGGCTGTGGCCTCGGCGGCGGTCGCGGCGAGCGGCTTGTCGACCACGACCGGGCGGCCGGCGTCGAGGGCGGCGCGGGCGAGCGGGACATGGGTGCGGTTGGGGGAGGCGATGACGACCAGGTCGAGGGGGGTGGCGAGCAGCTGCTCGGGGGTGTCGACGGCGCGGGCGCCGGGGTGCTCGCGGTGCAGCTGCGCACGGCGCTCGGGGCTGGCGGTCACCACGGCGTCCAGGCGCATCCCGGGCGTGGTGGCGATCAGCGGGGCGTGGAAGGCGGAGCCGGCGAGGCCGAAGCCGACCAGGCCCACGCGGACGGTTGCGGGCATGGGCCCTACTAAAGCAATGGTGGTGCACACGTACAAGGTCGGGTGGGCCCGGCGCCGATCTTGGGGTGGCGATTACGCTGTGACCGTCGGGGCAGAGCCGAAGTATTGGGGATATGCACGTGGCAGAACGCAGGCTCATAGAGTCGTGGCTGACCGACATGGACGGGGTCCTCGTTCACGAGGGGACTCCCATCCCGGGCGCAGAGGAGTTCATCCGGCGGTTGCGGGAGTCGGGCAAGCCGTTCCTGGTCCTCACCAACAACTCCATCTACACCCCGCGTGACCTCGCCGCCCGGCTCGCCGGGATCGGGCTGGAGGTGCCGGAGGAGTCGATCTGGACGTCGGCGCTGGCCACCGCGAAGTTCCTGGACGGGCAGCGGCCGCGCGGCACCGCGTATGTGATCGGCGAGGCGGGGCTGACCACGGCGCTGTACCAGATCGGGTATGTGCTGACGGATGTCTCGCCCGACTATGTGGTGCTCGGGGAGACCCGGACCTACAGCTTCGAGGCGCTCACCAAGGCGATCCGGCTGATCAACGGCGGTGCCCGGTTCATCGCCACCAACCCGGACGAGACCGGCCCCTCGGCCGAGGGCGCGCTGCCGGCCACCGGTTCGGTGGCGGCGCTGATCACCAAGGCCACCGGGGTGGAGCCGTACTTCGTGGGCAAGCCCAACCCGCTGATGATGCGGGAGGCGCTGAACACCCTCAAGGCGCACTCCGAGACCACCGCCATGATCGGCGACCGGATGGACACCGATGTGGTCGCGGGCATGGAGGCGGGCCTGGAGACGGTACTGGTGCTCAGTGGGCTGACCCAGCCCGGCGAGGTGGAGCGCTTCCCCTACCGGCCGGGCCGGGTCGTGAAGTCGATCGCGGAGCTGATCGACGAGATCTGAGCCGTCAGGGCGCCGCGCGGTGCCCGTACGGCGTCTCCATGGCCGCCGCCAGCTCGGTGACCAGGAGTTCCACCAGGTCGGCGGCGGGCAGGGTGCGGGCCAGCCGGTGGCCGGTGCCCGCCCAGAGGGCCATGCCGTCGGCGTCGCCCCGTGCGGCGGCGGCGCGGCGCAGCGGTGCGGTGAGGTGGTGGAGCAGCGGGTAGCAGGCGCTGGGCGCGGCTGCCCGGTGCTCGGCCACAAAGCGGTTGACCAGTGCGCGGGCGGGGCGGCCGGTGAAGGCCGTGGTGACCGTGGTGGAGGAGCCGAAGGCGCCGTTCTCGGTCCAACGCGGGTCGGTGAGCGCCGACTTGTGCACCGGGTGGGCGCCGCTCTCGGGAGTGGCCAGGAAGGCCGTGCCCAGTTGGGCGGCGGCGGCGCCGGCGGCGAGGACCGAGGCGAGCCCGGCGCCGTCCATCACCCCGCCGGCCGCGAGCAGCGGCATCCGGGCGCCGTCCTCCTCGACGGCCTTGCGGACCTCCGGCAGCAGCTCCAGCAGGCTGGGGCCGGTGTCGGTGACGCCGAGCGGTTCGAAGGAGCCCCGGTGGCCGCCCGCCTCCGGGCCCTGCACCACCAGGATGTCCGCCCCCGCCCGCAGCGCGGCCACGCCCTCCTCGGGGGAGGTGACGGTCACGGCGATCTCGGTGCCCGCCGACTGGAGACGCGCGATCACATCGGGGTCGGGGCAGCCGAAGGTGAAGCTGACCAGCGGCACGGCCGTCTCGGCGAGCACGTCCAACTTGTCCGCGTAGCAGTCGTCGTCCCAGTCGGGGACCGGCGGCAGCGCGGTGTCGTAGCGCCGGGCCTCGCCGGCCAGTTCCTCCCGGTAGCGGGCGGCGGCCTGTGCGGCGTGCGGGGCCGGCTGGGTGGGGGCGAAGACATTGACGCCGAACGGCGCGTCGGTCAGCGTCCGGGTCAGCGCGATCTCCTCCCGCAGGGTCTGCGGGGACTTGTAGCCGGCGGCGAGGAAGCCCAGGCCGCCGGCGCCCGAGACGGCCGCCGCGAGGGCCGGAGTCGAGCTGCCCCCGGCCATCGGGGCCTGCACCACGGGGTGGGGCAGCCTGGAGAGGAGGGTGCGGGGCAGTGGGACGGGGTGGTGCTCGGTGCCGTTCACGGCGGCGGCCTCCTCCGGGTTGCGGGTCCGTCTGGGACCGACCGTACCCGCCCCGGGGCTCCGCACCCGTCTACCTGCGGCGGGTCGTTGTTGTCAGTGGCTGCGTATACGGTGCTCGGTGTTGGGGGCGGGCCGTGCTGGCTTCGGCCGTCCGGGGATGCATGCGGTGTTGTGGGAGGTCGTGGCTGTGTCGGAGCAGGTGGGCGAGGCGTCGCTGGAGGAGTTCGCGCTGCCGGAGTCATGGCGGCCCGTGCTGGCCGGGGAGACCTCGCAGCCGTACTTCGGTGCGCTGGCCGAGTTCGTGGCCGCCCAGCGCGCGGAGCACCAGGTCTTCCCGCCGCAGGGCGAGGTGTTCTCCGCGCTGGAGGCCACCCCGTACGAGAAGGTGAAGGTGCTGCTGCTCGGTCAGGACCCGTACCACGACGACGGCCAGGCGCACGGCATGTGCTTCTCCGTCCGGCCGGGGACGAAGGTGCCGCCGTCGCTGCGCAATATCTTCAAGGAGCTCCGCACCGACCTGGGCGTGGAAACCCCGGACAACGGCTATCTGATGCACTGGGCCGAGCAGGGCGTGCTGCTGCTGAACGCGGTGCTCACCGTGCGGGCCCACGAGGCCAACTCGCACAAGGGCAAGGGCTGGGAGAAGTTCACCGACGCGGTGATCCGCGCGGTCAACGACCGTGCGGAGCCCTGTGTCTTCGTGCTCTGGGGCAACTACGCCAAGAAGAAGCTGCCGCTGATCGACACCACCCGGCATGTGGTGGTGCAGGGGGCGCACCCCTCGCCGCTGTCGGCCAAGCTCTTCCTGGGCAGCCGTCCCTTCTCGCAGATCGACAAGGCGCTGGCCGACCTCGGGCATGAGCCGATGGACTGGCGCATCCCCAACCTTGAGGAGAGCTGACGGCCCATCGCCGGGCTGTGCCAAGCTGAGACGGTATGCGCCGGGCGGGGAGGGGCGCCGGGGTGCGCCGCAGATGGGTGGGGGCGGCTGCCGGGGGCGGAGGACGAGGAGTTCTACGTCGGGGCGGGTTCGGCGGCCCGGCAGGTCGCCGCGCTGCGCCGGGAGGGCCGGGAGGACGAGGCCCGGGAGCTGTCCCGGATCGCCGACCGGCCCAGCGCCCGCTGGCTCGGCGGCCCCGACTCCGGGGCCAAGGCCCAGCAGCTGACCCGGGAGGCCGAGCGGGCGGGCCGGACGACTCCGCTTCCCCCAAGGCTTGTCGTCTGTCCTCGCCCCACTGTCGCGGGGGGTGGCGGTTGATCGCAACCGATTGGTGAGAAGGCCCGGGACAGCGGACGACCGGACGCCCCCGCCGGAGCGTCCGGTCGTATGGTCGGCGACGGCCGGTCAGACGGCGGCCGGTGCCAGCAGCGGCGCCCCGGTCGCCGCCCGCACCTGCTGCTCCGAGGTCCCCGGAGCGACCTCCACCAGCCGCAGGCCGTCCGGGGTGACATCGATGACGGCCAGGTCGGTGACGATGCGGTCGACCACGCCCCGGCCGGTGGCCGGCAGGTCCAGCTCCTCGACGATCTTGGGTGAGCCGTCCCGGGCGGTGTGCTCCATCACCACGATCAGCCGGCGGGCCCCGTGCACCAGGTCCATGGCACCGCCCATGCCCTTCACCGTCTTCCCCGGGATCATCCAGTTGGCCAGGTCGCCTCGGGCGGAGACCTGCATCGCCCCCAGGATCGAGACATCGATCCGACCGGCCCGGATCATCCCGAAGGAGAGCGCCGAGTCGAAGCAGGCGGCGCCGGGCTCCATGGTCACGGTCTCCTTGCCCGCGTTGACCAGGTCCGGGTCCTCCTCGCCGTCGTACGGGTACGGGCCGACGCCGAGGATGCCGTTCTCCGAGTGCAGCACCACCTCGACACCGGGCGGCAGATGACCGGGGATCAGGGTGGGCAGCCCGATGCCCAGGTTGACGTACTGACCGTCCCGCAGTTCGCGGGCGGCGCGGGCGGCGAGCAGATCGCGGTCGAGGGGCACGGTCAGACCTCCGGGGTGGCGGCGGGGCGCACGGTACGGCGCTCGATGCGCTTGTCGGACGGATCGGCGGCGACCACCCGGTCCACGTACACCCCCGGCAGATGGACGGCGTCCGGCGGCAGTTCGCCCGGCTCGACGATGCGCTCCGCCTCCACCAGGGTCACCCGGCCCGCCGTCGCGCAGAGCGGGTTGAAGTTGCGGGCCGCCGCGCGGAAGACGCAGTTGCCGTGCCGGTCCGCCACCTCGGCCCGCACCAGGGCGAAGTCGGCGGTGATGGCCTCCTCCAGCAGATAGCGTCGGCCGCCGAACTCCCGTACCTCCTTGGGCGGGGAGGCCAGCGCCACGCTGCCGTCGGGGTGGTAGCGCCAGGGCAGGCCGCCCTCCTCCACCTGGGTGCCGACCCCGGCGGGGGTGAAGAAGGCGGGGATGCCGGCGCCGCCGGCGCGCAGCCGCTCGGCGAGGGTGCCCTGCGGGGTCAGCTCCACCTCCAGCTCACCGGCCAGGTACTGCCGGGCGAACTCCTTGTTCTCACCGACATAGGAGCCGGTCACCCGGGCGATCCGACCGGCCGACAGCAGCAGGCCCAGCCCCCAGTCGTCCACGCCGCAGTTGTTGGAGACCACCCGCAGCCCGCCGACGCCGGTCTCGGCCAGCGCGCCGATCAGCGTCGACGGAATGCCGCACAGCCCGAAGCCGCCGACGGCCAGCACCGCGCCGTCGGGGATGTCCGCCACCGCGTCCGCGGCGGAGTGCAGGACCTTGTCCATCGCGTTCCTCTCCGATTCCCGGGCCGCACCGGCCACCTCGGTCACCCTTCCGGCGGCGCGCTCCCGCCTTCCATGTGGGACACTCACACAACTCCCGCCGGGGAAGCAGTGACCGACCACATGTCCGCGGCGGCGTGCTGCTCCTACGGTTCCGGGAATCACCCCGCCACCGCAGCCGCCACAGGAGTCGGTCACCATGTACCTGTCCCGCCACCGCAGTCTCCGCAGACCCGCCCGCACCCTGGTGCTGCTGGCAGCGGGCACCCTTCTCGCCGCCGGCTGCGCCAAGGCCGGCACCGCCGGAACTGCCACGGGGAGCAGCGACGGTGACGGCGCGAAGGCCGCCGCCCCCGTCAAGGTGGGGCTGGTCTACTCCCGCACCGGGCCGCTCGCCGCCTACGGCAAGCAGTACCTGGAGGGCTTCAAGGCCGGCCTGGAGTACGCCACCAAGGGCACCGGGGCCGTCGACGGCCACCCGATCGAGATCGCCGAGCAGGACGACACCGGCGACCCCGCCAAGGCCGTCTCCGAGGCCAAAGACCTGATCGGCAAGGGCTACAAGATCCTGGCCGGGTCCACCGCCTCCGGCGTGGCGCTGCAACTCGCCCCGATCGCCGCCCAGAACAAGGTGCTCTTCATCAGCGGCCCGGCCGCCGCCGACCAGGTGACCGGCATCAACGACTACACCTTCCGCTCCGGGCGGCAGAGCTACCAGGACACCCTGACCGCGGCCTCCTTCATCGGCGACGCCAAGGGCCGCAAGGTCACCGTGCTCGCCCAGGACAGCGCCTTCGGCCAGGCCAACGTCGCGGCGGTCAAGCAGGTGCTGGGCGGCGAGGGCGCCCGCGTGGACGCGGTGCTGGCCCCGCCGAGCGCCACCGACCTGACCCCCTTCGCCAAGCAGGCCAAGGCCGCCAAGCCCGACCTGCTCTATGTGGCCTGGGCCGGCGAGACCGCTCCGGCGCTCTGGCAGTCGCTCAACCAGCAGGGCGTCTTCTCGGCCACCAAGGTGGTGACCGGCCTGGACGTGGCGGCCTCCTACCCGCTCTTCGGCGCGGCCGGCGAGAAGATCTCCTTCCTCAACCACTACTTCGGTGGCGCGGCCGGGACCGAGGTCGAGAAGGCCATGACCGCCTCCCTGGAGAAGGCCGGTGCCAAGGCCGACCTCTTCTCCCCCGACGGCTTCACCGCCGCGCAGATGGTCGTCCACGCGGTGGAGGAGACCAAGGGTCAGGTGGCCGACACCGACGCCCTGGTGAAGGCGCTGGAAGGCTGGTCCTTCGACGGCGTCAAGGGCCGGCTCACCATCCGCGCCGAGGACCACGCCCTGCTCCAGCCGATGTTCCAGGTGCGGCTGACCGGCAACGGTGCCGCCGCCAAGCCGTCGGTGGAGAAGGTCCTCGGCCCCGACGAGGTGGCCCCGCCGGTCGCCAAGGCGGCGGGCTGAACCATGACCGACCCCACATCCCCGGTCCTGCGGCTGCGCGGGCTCGGCTGGACGGTGGGCGGCGCCACCATCGTGGAGGACGTCTCCCTGGAGGTCGCCGAGGGCGAGTTCGTCGCCTTCATCGGCCCCAACGGCGCGGGCAAGACCTCGCTGTTCAACCTGGTCTCCGGGATCAACCCGGCCACCGCGGGGACGATCGAGCTCGACGGTGCCGACATCACCGCCGAGCCCGTCCACGCCCGCGCCCGGCGCGGCCTCGGCCGCACCTTCCAGACCTCCTCCCTGTGGCCCGGTATGACCGTCGCCGACCACGTCCGCCTCGCCGCCCAGGCCACCGGACACACCTCGTACCGGATCTGGCGGCGGGCCGACCGCTATGCGCGGCAGGTCGCCGACACCCTGGAACGCACCGGGCTCACCCACCGGGCTGACACCCCGGCGGGCTCCCTCTCGCACGGCGAGAAGCGCAAGCTGGAGCTGGCCGTCCTGCTGGTCGGCGAGCCCCGGCTGATCCTGCTCGACGAGCCCATGGCGGGCGTCTCCGCCGAGGAGGTGCCCGCCCTCACCGAGCTGATCCGCTCGGTCCACCGCGACGAGGGCCGCACCGTGCTCATGGTCGAGCACCACATGGACGTGCTGCTCGGCCTCGCCGACCGGCTCGCCGTGATGCACCACGGCACCCTGCTGGCGCTGGACACCCCGGCCGCCGTGATGGCCGACGCCACCGTCCAGCAGGCATACCTCGGGGAGGCACTGTGACACCCCCGCCGACCGAACCCCCGGCGGCCGAGCCGCTGTCGGCCGAATCGCCGGTGGCCGAGCCGCTGCTGGCGGTGCGGGACCTGCGCGTCGTCATCGGCGGGCGGCACATCCTGCACGGCGTCGACCTGGAGGTCGCCCCCGCCGGAGTCACCGCCCTGCTCGGCCGCAACGGCGCGGGCAAGACCACCACCGTCCGGGCCGTCCTCGGCCTGGTGCCGCGCAGCGGCAGCGTCCGGCTCGGCGGTGAGGAGACCGTGCAGCTGCCCACCCACGCCGTGGTGCGCCGCGGCATCGGCTACGCCCCCGAGGACCGCGGCATCTTCACCGCCCTCACCGTCGCCGAGAACCTCCGCCTCGCCGAACGCGACCCCGAGCCCGACTACGCCCTGGTGCACAGCCTCTTCCCCGAGCTGAAGCAGCGCGCCCGGCAGGCCGCCGGAACCCTCTCCGGCGGCCAGCAGCAGATGGTCGCCATCGGCCGCACCCTGCTCAACCGCAACCGCCTGATCATCGCCGACGAACCCACCAAGGGCCTCGCCCCCAAGGTCGTCACCGAAGTCGCCCAGGTCCTGGAACGCGCCGCCGAGGCCGTCCCCGTCCTGCTGGTGGAGCAGAACCTCGCCGTGGTGCGCCGCCTGGCGGGCGGCTGCACCGTGCTCGCCGACGGCCGCACCGCCCACCGCGGCGCCACCGCCGAACTGCTGGAGGACGCCGAAGCCGCCCGCCGCCTCCTCGGCGTCGGCCGCCACCCCGCCGCCACCCCGCAGGAGGCCCGCCCCTGATGGACACCGTCGTCCTGCTCACCCTCACCGGCCTCGGCCTGGGTGCGCTCTACTTCCTCGTCGCCTCCGGGCTCTCGCTGATCTTCGGCCTGATGGACGTGCTCAACTTCGCCCATGGCGCACTGCTCTCCATCGGCGCGTACGCCACCTGGTGGGCCGCCGACGGGAACCTCCCGGGCGCCGGCTCCGGCGGCTTCGGCTTCCTCCTCTCCGTGGTCTTCGGCACGGCCGTCGGCACCGCCGCCGCCGTCCTGCTGGAACTCGCCCTGATCCGCCCCCTCTACTCCCGCCCGCGCGAGCAGGTGCTGGCCACCGTCGGCGTCGGACTGGCCGTACCCGCGCTGCTGATGGCCATCTGGGGCGCCGACGCCCGCCCCTTCCCGCAGCCCGACGCCCTCTCCGGCACCGTCCACCTGCTCGGCGCCGCCGTCCCCGTCAACCGCTTCGTCCTGATCGCCGCCGCAGCCGTCGTCCTCGGCGTACTGAAGCTCTTCCTCGGCCGCACCCGGCACGGACTCGTCGTCCGGGCCGGCGTCGAGGACCGGGCGATGGTCACCGCCCTGGGCATCGACGTCCGCAAGGCATTCACCCTCGTCTTCGCCATCGGCGGCGCCGCCGCCGCCCTCGCCGGCGCCCTCGGCGGCCTCTACTTCGGCTCCGTCAGCCCCGGGCAGGGCACCTCGCTGCTGATCTTCGCCTTTGTGGTCGTCGTCATGGGCGGCATGGGCTCGGTCACCGGGGCCGCCGTCGCCTCCGTCGGCGTCGGCCTCGTCCAGCAGTTCGCCAACTACTACACCGCCGCCGGGCTCGGCGACCTCTCCGTCGTCGTACTCCTCGCCGTGCTGCTCCTGGTGCGTCCGCGCGGCCTGACCGGGAGGCTCGCATGACCACCGGAACCATCATGCAGGCCCCCACCGACAACACCCCCGCCGCCGCCCCCACCAGGGCCGCCGCACTGCGCCGCGCCGCCCGCTGGTGGCCCGCCGCCGTCCTGCTGCTGCTCCTCACCGCCCCCTTCAGCACCCTCTCGCTGCCCGGCCTGCTCGACGGCCCGCTCGGCAGCGCAGGCAGCCTCCAACTGCTCGCCCTGTGCATGGTCTTCGGCGCCCTGGCCACCGGCTACGACCTGCTGCTGGGCCGCACCGGGCTGCTCTCCTTCGGCCACGCCCTCTGGTTCGCCGCCGGGCTCTACGCCACCGACATCTTCATGCTGGAGTGGCAGCTGCCGCTGGTCGTCGCCGCCCTGCTGGGCCTCGCCTTCGCGGTGCTGCTCGCGGTGGTGCTGGGCTCGGTGTCGCTGCGCGTCACCGGCATCGGCTTCTCCATGGTGACGCTGGCCTTCGCCCAGGCCGGATCGATCCTGGTGCAGCGCAACCCCGGCGGCCTCACCGGCGGCGAGGAGGGCCGCTCGGCCCCCGCCGACCGGCTGCCGGACGCCCTGGTCGGCATCGGCAACACCGCCAACCTCTACTGGATCGCCCTCGGCTACCTGGTGCTGACCCTCGCCGTCGTCCACTGGGCCGTCAACTCGCCCACCGGCCGCGTCTGGGAGGGCATCCGGGAGAACGAGCGCCGGGTCGAGGTGCTGGGCCTGCGCCCCTACGGCTTCAAGCTGGTCGCCTTCGTCCTGGCCGCCGCCCTCGCCGCTGTCGGTGGTGTGGTCTACCTTCTTCTCTCGGGAGGAGCCACCCCCCAGGCGGCCACCTCCGACTTCACCCTCTCCCTGCTCGTCATGGTCGTCCTCGGCGGCTCCGGCACCCGGTGGGGGCCGCTGCTCGGCGGCGTCCTCTACACCTGGGCCGACCACCGCCTGGGCGACCTCGCCAACTCCGCCGCCGTCAACGACCTGCCCGCCGTCCTCCGGGTCCCGCTCTCCCAGCCGCTCTTCCTGCTCGGCGCGGTCTTCGTCGCCGTGGTGTACCTGCTGCCGGGCGGAGCGGTCCGACTGCCGGCCCGCATCCGCGACGCCCGATCCACCCGACGTACCGGAGGCAGCACCGCATGACCGACCGTCATCCCGAGGAGTTCGCCGTCGCCGTCCCCGGCGGGGACCTCACCGTGCTGCGCTGGCCCGCGACCGACCCGGCCGCGCCCACCGTGCTGGCCCTGCACGGCATCACCGCCAACGGCCTGGCCTGGGGCGAGGTCGCCGAGCAGCTCGCCGGCCGGGCCACCCTGGTCGCCCCCGACCTGCGGGGCCGCGCCGGCAGCCGGGCCGTCGCCGGACCGTACGGGCTCGCCCGGCACGCCGACGACGCCGCCGCCGTACTGGACCACCTGGAGCTGGACGGCGCCGTGGTCGCCGGCCACTCCATGGGCGCCTGGGTCGCCGCGCTCGCGGCCGTGCGCCACCCCGGGCGGATCCGCCGGGTGGTGCTGGTCGACGGCGCGGTGAGCTTCCCGCTGCCGCCTGGTGTCACCGAGGACGACGCCCTCGCCGCCGTCCTCGGCCCGGCGCTGGCCCGCCTCACCATGTCCTTCCCCTCCCGGGACGCCTACCGGGACTTCTGGCGGCAGCACCCCGCCTTCCACGACGCCGTCTGGACCGACCGGCTCGACCGCCACCTCCAGCGCGATCTGGTCGGCAGCGAGCCGGAGTTGCGCTCCTCCTGCGTCGAGGAGGCCATCCACACCGACGGCGCCCAGGTGCTGCTGGACGCCGAGGCAGCCGCCGCCGTCCACCGGCTCCCCTGCCCCGCCACCCTGCTCTGGGCGGAGCGCGGACTGCTGGACCAGCCCCAGGGCATGTACGACGCGGCCCGCCTCACCGCCGCCGGGCTCGACCCGGAGCGGGTCACCACCATCGCCGCCCCCGGCACCAACCACTACTCCGTCCTGCTCGGCGCGGGGGGCGCCCGCACCGTCGCCGGACTGCTGCTGGCGGAGGCCCACCCGGCCGGTTGAGGCAGCGGCCGACGGCGCGGTGGCCGCCCGGCTGCTCAGCCGCCGACGGTCCGCCGCAGCAGCAGGGTGACAAACCCCAGCACGCCCCGGTAGCCGCGCAGCCACTGGTCCCGGTGCTGCTGCGCGGCCTTCAGCGCGTCCTGTGATGCCGGGTGGTCCGGGTTGTCCAGCGCCCACCGGGCGAGCGACCCGGTCCAGGACCACTCGTAGTCGTCCCACTCGTCCAGGGTGCTGGTGTGCGCGTACACCGGGACCCAGCCGTCGGCGAGCGCCTGGTCCACGGTGCCGGCCAGGTCCGCCCAGACGCAGGGCCCGGCCAGCGTCTCCCGCGTCGCCGGGTCCGGCTCCCGCTCCCAGAACGCCTCGCCCACCAGCACCAGGCCGCCCGGGGCGAGATGCTCCCGGACGGCAGAGAGGGTGGGCAGCAGCCCGCCGTAGGCATGGCTGGCGCCGATGTTCAGCACCAGGTCGAAGCTGCGCGCCGAGGTGAACTCCGCCGCCGGCATGTGGTGCAGGGCCAGCCGGTCCGCGACTCCGCGCCGCTCGGCCTCGTCCCGTACCCGATCCAGCGTCTCCCCGTCGATGTCCACCCCCTCGGCGAGCATCCGGGGGTGCCGCTCCAGCGCCCGCAGCAGCCACTCCGCCTCACCGCACCCCAGGTCCAGGGCGCGTTCGTCGCCGCGCACCACGGCCCGGTCGAGCAACCTGCGGACCGACTCGTCGCTGAGCGGCGCGGCTATGGGGTGATGGGCGTGGGCGAGGACGCTGAGACGTCGTGGGTCCATCCAGGCACCCTCGCACTCCCGACGCCCCGCCGCACCCCGTTTTTCAGCCTGCGGAAGCGGAAGCGGAGGTGGAGGGGGAGACGGATGCGGACGGAGGCGCGGGCGGGGTGGGGACGCCCAGGAACTCCTCCCAGCCGCCGGTCGGCTTCTCGCCCGGGTTGAGGGTGCGCAGCTTGCGCAGCACGGCCGGGTCCTGGGCCTCCAGCCACTCCACCAGCTGGCGGAAGGAGACCATGCGGACCTCCGGGTGGTCGGCGATCTCCTTCAGCGCCGCCTCGACGGCGTCCATGTAGATGCCGCCGTTCCACTGCTCGAAGTGGTTGCCGATGAAGAAGGGCGCGCGGTTGGAGCCGTAGGCGCGCTTGAAGCCCGCCAGGTAGGAGTCGCGGGCCTGGGTGCGCCAGGCGGCGTACCGGGAGGAGTTGCCCTTGGTGGAGCCGCCGGACTGGTTGGCCAGGATGTTGTAGTCCATCGACAGCACCTGGAAGGAGTGCCCGGGGAAGGGTATGGACTGCAGCGGGAAGTCCCAGATCCTGCCTCCCTGCACCTTGCCGGGCCACATCTGGAGGCCGCCCGGGGAGCTGGCGTCGTACTTCCAGCCCAGCTTGGCGGCGGTCGGCAGCAGATTGCGCTGGCCCTCCAGGCAGGGGGTGCGGCCGCCGATGAGCTCCTTCTCGTAGTCGAAGGGCAGCGGTTCCAGATCGGTGAAGCCGGTGTTGGTGCGCCACTCCGTCACAAACTTCTTGGCCTGCCGGATCTCGCTCTCCCAGTCGGCGGGCGACCAGCGGCCGACGCCGTTGGAGCCGCAGAAGTGGCCGTTGAAGTGGGTGCCGACCTCATGGCCCTCCAGCCAGGCGAGCCGCACCTCCTGGAGGGTGGCGTGGATGTGCTCGTCGGTGAGGTAGCCGATGTCGGAGGCGCCGACGGCATGGCGCGGCGGGTGGTAGAGGTTCTTCTTGGACTCGGGCAGGGTGTAGATCCCGCTGAGGAAGAAGGTCATCGAGGCGTGGTGCTGCTGGGCGAGCCCGCGGAACCGGGAGAAGAGCCGGTTGTCCAGCTCGCCCGCTCCATCCCAGGAGAAGACCACGAACTGCGGGGGCCGCTGACCGGGCCTCAGCCGTTCCGCCTTGGGCTGCCCCGGCTGCGGCCCGGTGTCGGCGGTGGAGCCGTCCCCGATCGGCTTGACGGGCTGCTTCTCGCCGAGCCCGGTGCCCTTGGCGCCGCCACTGGTGGAGGCGCTGGGACTTGGGCTGGTACGCGCGGGGCCGCTGCCGCCCCCGCCGGTGCAGGCGGCCACCGTGCCCAGCGCTGCCGTGGAGGCTGCGGCGGTCAGGACGGTCCGGCGCGAGATGGTCCCCATGGTCTCCCCTGCTCTGTGGTGCCCCGCCGGCCCGGGCACATGTGCCATCGACCGCCCATCCGGTGCGGCGGACGGGTCGGCCGCGCCCCCGGCCCTGGCCGCAGCGGTCGCAGACTCGGCAGTCGGTAAGCCGATACGACGAAGACCCATCGGTCGCACTGACGTCCGGAACGGGTGGTCGGCTCCCCCGCAGGGCACCTTGTTGCCGATTCGAGACACTTGCCGCGATGCCTCCGGGTCCACCACTGGCCGGGGCCGGTCGGTCAGGCGGCCGTCGCCTGCCGCTGCCGCCGGACCAGCCGGGCGATGGAGGCGCTGATGCCGGTGGCCGCCGCGCAGGAGACGGCCAGGCTCAGCCAGGCGGTGTCGAACCAGTGGCTGTTCAGCCAGCCCAGGGTGACGATGTACGCGGCCCAGAGCAGCGCGGCCAGCGCGGACCAGCGCTTGAACCGGCGCGGGTTGGCGCTGGCGCCCATGGCGAGGTCCAGGACGGTCCGCCCGGCGGGCACGAACCGGGCGACGATCACCGTCCGGGCGGCGCGGGTCTCCAGAGCCTGCTGGACCTTGCTGGTGGCGCCGGCCCACTGCGGGCGGCGGTCCAGCCGTGCCTGCACCCAGGGGGCGCCGTGCCGGGCGATGCGCAGCAGCAGCAGGTCGCCGAGGAAGGAGGCGGTCGCGACTCCGAGGGCCAGCAGTACGGGAGCGCCGTCCAGGTCGGCGGTCTTGAGGACCGCCATGATCACCATGGTCCCGCTCGGGATGAGGGGAAGGAAGGCGTCGCCGAGCACAGCCGCGAAGGCGAGGATGAAGATCCACGACGAGCTCAGGAGCGCCGCGGTGTCCATGGGCTGCTGTCCCTACTTTCCCGGAGAGTCCGCTGTCGGTTGGCCCGTCCCCCTGGCAGGAGGTACGGGGTGACCAGGGCCGCTGCGGCCAGGCACTGGGACGGTGTGCCGGGATCGGGCGGTCCTGCGGGTTCCGGGAGCCGGTGGGGGAGGGTGCGGGGGGCACCTTCCTGGGCATTCCTCCTGCTCGGCGGAGCCGTTCACATCAGTGAGACAACTTAGCGCCTCGGCGTTCCATGCCCTGAGGCACCCCTGTGTGACGCGGTTCACGGAACCGCGCCGCCCGGAGTGGGACGCGCCGCGAATTCTACGGCCGCTGAATTTGCCCGGGCAAGGCCGGGGACAGGGCCGCCGGACAGGGCCGGGGACAGGGCCGCCGGGCAGGACCGCCGGACAGGCCGAGGCCCCGGCACCCCGAGGGGTACCGGGGCCTCGGCACAGGGTCAGCGCGCGGCGGCGACCGACCCGATCAGCACCTGGCCGCTGCCGGCCACCGTGCCATGGGCATTCACCAGCTGCACCTCGCCGAAGAGCCGGCGCCCGGCGGGCGCCGCCCCGGCGGCGGTGATCCGCGCCCCGGCGACGCCGGTGGCGCCGTGGCCCAGCGAGACGGTCTTCGACTCGTCGGTCGTCACCGTGCCGAGCTGCGGCGAGTAGTACACATCGCGGTAGTCGAACGCGGTGCTGCCGGTCGGCACCGCATAGGCGTCGACCTCGACGGTGTAGGTACCGGCCGCCGGATTCAGCAGGGTGACGGACTCCTCGGAGTCGCCGTCGGCGCAGTAGGCGACCAACTCGCCGTCCAGGTAGAGGAAGAGGTCCAGGTCGGTGTTGGGGTCGGCCGGGTTGCCGATCGCCACGTCCAGCCGGGAGGTACCGGCGGGCACCACCACCGTGCTGGTCCGGGTCTCGCCCTGGGTGACGGTGGGCCGCTCGCTGAACGAGGAGCCCAGCTCACCGCCCTTGAGCACACCCTGGAACGGGCCGAAGCCGTTCTTCAGCGTCCAGTCGACCGGGGTGGCGGTGCCGACCGTGACCGAGTCCACCGTCTGCACCTGCGGGTTGAAGGAGACCCCGAGGACCTTGGCGCTCACCGTGTAGGGGTTGGCGTTGGTGCCGGTGGTGCGCCGCGCCTCGGTCACGATCTCCCACACGCCCGGCTGCGGGTCCCGGAAGGAGCGGGTGCCCGGGTCGCCGCAGAGGCCGCCCGGCGTCGGGTAGTTGGTCCAGCACTCGTTGCTCGCGGTCGGGTCGGCCGAGATGCCGTCCGGCCGCACCGCCAGGTAGCGCACCTGGCTGGTCGCCGCGACGCCGCTCAGCGAGATCTCCAGCGCCTTGGCGCCCACCGGCACGGTGACGAAGTGCCGCTCCACCCGGCTGCGGAGCAGACTGCCCGAGAAGCCGTAGTCGAACTTCGGTGCGGTCGGGGTGTCGCCGACGACCGAGGTGAGCATGATCTGCTGGTCGATGCCCGGGGTGTCCCGGTCGTCCACCCGCAGCACCGCGCTGTGCAGGCCGTTGGCCTTGGGCTTGGCGGTGACCTTCACCGTGACCGGGGTGTTCAGCGGCAGCTTGACGGTGGTCGGGCCCTCGATCCGCCAGGTGCCGTCGTCGCCGGAGAGCGAGAGGGTGTGGCTCAGGTTGCCCTTGGCGCCCGTGGTGCGGGTGATGCTGATCGCGTACGTCTTGGCCTTGCCCACGGCCGGGCCGCCCGCCCCGGCCGGAGCCCGGTCGTAGACGCCGGTGCCGAAGCCGGGCGTGGCCAGGTAGTCCGAGAGGACCGTGCTGACCGGGGCCTTCACGGTGTACTCGTGGCTGGTGCCGGTGCCGCGCTGGAGCAGCTTCCAGGCGGCGACCACGTCATACAGGCCGGAGCCCTGGTCGGCCGGCTGGTAGCCCTTGATCGGGCGGGCGGTGCTGGTGATCGCGGTGCGCAGGGCCAGCGGCGACCAGTCGATGTGCCGGTGCTCGCGGTTGGCCTTCTTGGCGGCGGAGATCAGCAGCGCGGTGGCGCCGGCGGCCTGCGGGGACGCCATCGAGGTGCCCTGGAGCATGCCGTAGCCGGGCGGCAGTTCATAGCCGGCCAGGGCGAAGGAACCGCCCGGCAGCCAGGTCGGGGTGGTGTTGACCGACGAGCCGGGCGCGCTGATGGTCGGGGTGAACCCGCCGTCCTCACGCGGGCCACGGGAGGAGAAGGTGAAGAGGCCGTACTCCTCGGACGCCTCGGCGCCGTAGTTGGACGCCCAGGTGTCGCGGCTGACACCGGCGCCGACGCTGATCACCTTGCTGGCCAGGCCGGGGTCGCCGATGGTGTTGAGGCCCGGGCCCTCGTTGCCGGCCGAGATGACCAGCTGCACGCCGGTCTGCTCCACGATCTGCGTGTAGAGCCGGGCGTTGGCGCTGTTGCCGTCGTTGAGCTGCGGCAGACCGCCGATGGACATGTTGATGACGTCCACGCCGTGGTTGAGGGCGAGGTCGATCATGCCCTCGGTCAGGGCGGTGGCGGTGCAGCTGGGGCCGAAGATGCAGGCCCGGGCGGAGACGATCTTCGCGCCGGGGGCGGCGCCGTTCATCTTCCCGCCGAAGAGGCCCTTGGCCGCGGTGATACCGGCCACGTGGGTGCCGTGCTCGCTGGCCACCAGGCCGATGTTGACGAAGTCGGCGTGCCGGCCGACGTAGTCGCCGCCGACCGGGGAGAGGTCGACGTCCTTGCGCACCTCCACGGTGAACGGCACGGACTCCGAGATCGCCGTCTTGGGGTCGTCGGTGCCGAAGTGGCCGACCTGGAACTTCTGCCGGTACGGCAGCATCGCCGTGTCGTCGGTGAAGTCCCCGTTGTCGTTGAGGTCCACCCGCACCTGGCCGGTCGCCGGGTCGTAGAGCACCGCCCAGGAGTCGGTGGTGTCGCCGTCCCGGTTGAGGTCGCCCTCCGCGTCGCCGCCGAGGGTGACGCTCTCCTTGAAGACCCGGATCTTGTAGGTGCCCGCCGGGGCCAGGTAGTTGCGCCCGTTGTAGCTGAAGCGCGGGCCGGTGACCTCGGTGAGCATCGGCAGCCAGGAGCCGTCGCCGTCGATCAGCGGGTCGGTGGCGGTCACCCAGTCGGTGATCTTGCGCTCGCCGGTGGTGGTGGTCTGGAGCGCGGGGTGGCCCAGGTCCACGCCCGAGTCCAGGATGCCGATGGTGACCCCTCGGCCGTCCGCCGCCGGGTTCTGCCGTACGAAGTCCACCGCGCCGGTCTCGTGGGACGGCTGGTAGGGGTTGGCCGCCGGGGTCTTGGCGCTCGGCGCCGGGTACGCGCCGGGGGCGGGCTTGGCGGGCTTGGCCGGCTTGCGGTGCTTGGGCCGGTGGGTGTGCCAGGTGGCGGGGCCGGGCTTGGCGAGGTACGGCGCTCCGAGGGTGGGCGCCGGCAGCTCGGTCGCGGCGCCGGAGGCCGTGCTTCCGGCGTCGGAGTCGGAGTCGGAGTCGGCGTAGGGATCGGGCAGCGGCACCGACTCATTGAGGTCGATGGCCTGTACCGAGGAGAGCTTGGCCGCGCGGCCGATCAGCGCGTCCGCCCGGTCGGTGGGCACCGTCGCCCGCACATAGCCGATGCGGTCGACCGTCTTGCCGACGCTCGCGCCGGCTGCGGTGAGCTGCGCCGCCGTGGCGGCGGTGGTGCCCGGGGTGACGGCGAGCATCAGGGTGACCGTAGGGTCGCCCTCGGCCTTGGCCTGCGCCAGCAGGTCGGCGTCGTGGCTGCCCAGCTTGTCCGCCACGGCCGACGTGGCCGCCTGGTCGGCTGCGGGCGCGGGCGCCGGGGTGGAGGTCGCGAAGGCGGGGGCCAGGCCGGTCGCGCCGAGCGCCGCGACGAGTCCCGCTGCGAGGGTGACGCGGGTCAGTCCGGCTCTGGCGCGTATCTGATGAGGCATCGGCATCCTTGGTCGGAATTTGAGAACCAGATAGCCAATCAGATTGTCCGAACTTACCTCCGCTTTACGAGAGATAAGGGTGGCGAAGTCCAGCCGTGGCAGAACGTCGCCAAGTCACCGGCGACCCGACCGCACCCCCGTCTCAGTGGGCCCCGTCTCAGTGGGCCCCCTACTCAGCGGGCCCGCTGCGTCACCCCGATACAGAGCAGCACCGCCACCGCCGTCACCGGCGCCGCCGCCGGTACCGCCTCGCCCAGCAGCAGCGCCGCCCACACCAGCGTCAGCAGCGGCTGCGCCAACTGGAGCTGGCTGGCCCGCGCCACCCCGATCGCCGCCATCCCCCGGTACCAGAGCACAAACCCACCCAGCTGGGAGACGCCCGCCAGCCACGCCATCCCCAGCAGCGCATGGGCCGACAGCCGCACCGGCTCGGCCGCCAGCGCCGGCACTGCGGCCACCACCGTCACCGGCGCGGCGGCCACCAGTGCCCATGCCATCACCTGCCACCCCGGCATCACCGCCGACAGCCGGCCGCCCTCCGCATAACCGGCCGCGCACAGCAGCAGCGCCGCGACCAGATACAGATCGCCCAGCGCCGGAGTGCCGTCACCGCGCAGCACCGTGAACGCGGTCACCGCCGCCGCCCCCGCCAGCGCCGCCGCCCAGAACGCCCAGGACGGCCGCCGCCCGGTGCGCAGCGCCGCAAAGGCAGCCGTGGCCAGCGGCAGCGCGCCGATCACGACCGCCGCATGTGAGGTGGAGGTGGTCCGCAGCGCCAGCGTGGAGAGGAAGGGGAAACCCAGCACACACCCGGCGGAGACCACCAGCAGGCCGGGCCAGTGGCGCCGGTCGGGGAGGGGCACCCGGGCGGCGGCCAGGCCCGCCGCCGCCAGTACGGCCGCCAGCACACACCGCACCGCAGCGGCGCTCCATACGCCGAACCCCTCCAGCGCCCACCGGGTGGCCGGGAAGCTCAGCGAGAACGAGACGACGCCCAGCGCGGCAAGCAGCGTGCCGTACCGGGCGGACGGCACCGCCGGGGCGTCGACCGCTATCGGCCCGGGGAGAGTAGCGCTATCGTGGTTCCTCATGAACGACGGTAGCAGTACCGCGAGTCTCGCCGGAACCCTGCGCTCGGAGCTCGACCGCTACTCACCCGGCCAGCGACTGCCCTCCAACCGCACCCTGGTCGAACGCTTCCGGGTCAGCCCCGTCACCGTCTCCCGCGCCCTCGCCGCCCTGGCCGCCGAAGGTCTGGTGGTCACCCGCCCCGGCGCCGGCACCTACCGCGCCCAACTCCCGCGCCCCGCCGCCGCCCCCGGGGACACCTCCTGGCAGCAGGTCGCCCTCACCGTCGAAGGACCCGAAGGGCCGGACGCCGCCCCCCGCGCCGTGGACGCCACCGGCGTCCTGGCCACCCTCGCCACCCCACCCCCGGCGTCATCCCCTGCACCGGCGGCTACCTCCACCCCTCCCTCCAGCCCCGCGAGCCACTGGCCGCCGCCCTCGCCCGCGCCGGCCGCCGCCCCGGCGCCTGGGATCGGCCCCCGGTGGAGGGCCTGACCGAACTGCGCGCCTGGTTCGCCCGCGAGATCGGCGGCCCGACAGGCTCCCTCGGCGCGGCCGACGTCCTGATCACCGCAGGCGGCCAGAGCGCCCTCACCACCGCCCTGCACGCCCTCGCCGCCCCCGGCGCCGCCGTCCTGGTGGAATCGCCCACCTACCCCGGCGTACTCGCGGTGGCCCGCGCCGCCGGAGTGCGCCCCGTCCCGGTCCCCATGGACAGCGACGGAGTCCGCACCGACCTGCTGGCCGAAGCCTTCGCCGCCACCGGCGCCCGGGTCTTCTTCTGCCAACCGCTCTTCCAGAACCCCACCGGCGCCGTCCTCTCCGCAGAGCGCCGCCGCCAGGTCCTCGAAGTCGCCCGCGCCGCCGGGGCGTTCGTGGTCGAGGACGACTTCGCCCGCCGCCTCGGCCACACCTCCGGCCCCCCACTGCCACCCCCGCTCGCCGCCGACGACCCCGACGGCACCGTGGTCCACCTGGCCTCCCTCACCAAGGTCACCTCCCCGTCGCTGCGGGTCGCCGCCCTGGTCGCCCGCGGCCCGGCCCTGCAACGGCTGCGCGCCATCCAGGTGGTGGACAGCTTCTTCGTCCCACGCCCGCTCCAGGAAGCCACCCTGGAACTCGTCGGCTCGCCCGCCTGGCCCCGCCATCTGCGCTCCGTCGCCGCCGGACTCCAGCAGCGCCGCGACGCCATGGCCGCCGCACTCCACACCCACCTCCCGCAGGCCGCCCCCCGGCACATCCCGCACGGCGGCTACCACCTCTGGCTGCGCCTACCCGACGGCACCGACGAGGCAGGGCTGGCCGCCGCCGCGCTGCGCGCCGGAGTCGCGGTGGCACCGGGCCGGCCCTACTACGCCGCCGAACCCCCGGCGCCGCACCTCAGGGTCAGCTTTGCCGAGACGGCCGGTGCGGACGAGGCGGCCGAGGGAGCCCGCAGACTGGGCGAAGCGGCCTATGGCGCAGTGTGATTGACGGTATGTCATGCTGAGGCCGAGTTGTGACCGGAATCCGGCGAGAAGAGCTGCCGCGCCGCCCACCGGTCGGGCAGGATGATCCCCCACAGCAGCAGCCGCAGCAGTCGCAGCGGCCACAGTGGTCGAGGGCCCGGCAGTACCGGCCGCCCGGCCCACACCCGAGAACCCCCGCGAGCCGCCCTCCGGAGCAGCCCGTGGAGCGGCACGCGGCATGGTGAACGCCGCGCCAACCGCAGGGAACCGGCCGCCCCCGCCAGGAACGGGGGCGGCCGGAGCCGTGTCAGCACCGGGATACCCGCCCGCCCCCGGCGATGATGCGCCCATGAACCAGCTGAGCCTCGGCGACACCTTCATCACCTTCCTCGCGGTGGTCGGGCCACCCAAGGTGCTGCTCTCCTTCGCCGTGCTCGCCCAGTCCCGCACCACCCGCGAACTCCAGATCCTCGCGCTGGTCTCCTCCGCCGGGGCCGCCCTGGTCGGCCTGCTCGCCGACTTCGCCGCACCGGTCCTCTTCGGCCTCTTCCACATCAGCACCCAGGCCCTGGAGATCGCCGGCGGCGTCATCTTCTTCGTCTACGCCATCGGCCTCGTCCTCGGCCTCCACCTCGGCAGCGAAGCCCACCAGGCCGGCCCCCGCCTGGCCGACGGCGTACGGGAACTGCTCCTCCCCTATGTAGTGAGCCCGCTGGCCATGACCGCCGTCCTACTGGAGGCCGTGGAGCGGAACGGCTGGACCTGGCGTGCCACCGTCGGCGGCGCCTATGTCGCCGTGATCGCCCTCGACCTGCTCTGCGTGCTGCTCCTCGCCCAACTGCTCCGGCGCACCCACCACACCACCATCGAACTCCTCGGCCGGCTGCTGGGACTGCTGCTCGCCGCCGTCGGCATCGACCTGGTCCTCGACGGCATGCAGGGCCTCGGCGTACCGCTGGGCGCCCGCGACTACTGAGGCACCGTCGAGTTCGGCCGCCGCTCGCCGCCGCCTGCTGCCGCCGGACCAGGGTGGTTTTGCCTCCCGGGGCCGGAAGGTCGTACAGTTCCCTGGTCGCTCGACAGGGAGCCCCGGACGCGCAGTCTGCATGTACGGTCCCGGAGCGGCAACCTCCCCTCTCGCAAGCGCGGTGTGCTGCCGTTTTTCCGTGCAGTCGTGCGCCTTGGGACAGGGAAGTCGGCGAATTGGACCTGACAGGTTCTCTTTGCTAAGGTTTTACCCAGCCGGTGAGGGCCGAAAACCCTCCGAGGCAAATGCGGTGCCCCGCCAGCGGGGGTCAGGGAAGCGGAAAGCGGATCTGATAGGCTGGAACACGAAGAAGGGAAGCGCCCGGAGAGGCCCGGAAGGGTTTCGATGGAAGCGTCCGTTCCTTGAGAACTCAACAGCGTGCCAAAAGTCAACGCCAGATATTTGAACCCTTTGGGTTCCTTTGAATGAAGTGCAGCGAGGACGCTGTGCGCGGGTCCGGCTTATTCCGCCGGATGCCGTGCCGCTCTTCCGCGAATGAGACATTCACGGAGAGTTTGATCCTGGCTCAGGACGAACGCTGGCGGCGTGCTTAACACATGCAAGTCGAACGGTGAAGCCCTTCGGGGTGGATCAGTGGCGAACGGGTGAGTAACACGTGGGCAATCTGCCCTGCACTCTGGGACAACACCGGGAAACCGGTGCTAATACCGGATACGACGTACCTCCGCATGGGGTGTGCGTGGAAAGCTCCGGCGGTGCAGGATGAGCCCGCGGCCTATCAGCTTGTTGGTGGGGTGATGGCCTACCAAGGCGACGACGGGTAGCCGGCCTGAGAGGGCGACCGGCCACACTGGGACTGAGACACGGCCCAGACTCCTACGGGAGGCAGCAGTGGGGAATATTGCACAATGGGCGAAAGCCTGATGCAGCGACGCCGCGTGAGGGATGACGGCCTTCGGGTTGTAAACCTCTTTCAGCAGGGAAGAAGCGCAAGTGACGGTACCTGCAGAAGAAGCACCGGCTAACTACGTGCCAGCAGCCGCGGTAATACGTAGGGTGCGAGCGTTGTCCGGAATTATTGGGCGTAAAGAGCTCGTAGGCGGCCTGTCGCGTCGGATGTGAAAGCCCGGGGCTTAACCCCGGGTCTGCATTCGATACGGGCAGGCTAGAGTTCGGTAGGGGAGATCGGAATTCCTGGTGTAGCGGTGAAATGCGCAGATATCAGGAGGAACACCGGTGGCGAAGGCGGATCTCTGGGCCGATACTGACGCTGAGGAGCGAAAGCGTGGGGAGCGAACAGGATTAGATACCCTGGTAGTCCACGCCGTAAACGTTGGGAACTAGGTGTGGGCGACATTCCACGTCGTCCGTGCCGCAGCTAACGCATTAAGTTCCCCGCCTGGGGAGTACGGCCGCAAGGCTAAAACTCAAAGGAATTGACGGGGGCCCGCACAAGCGGCGGAGCATGTGGCTTAATTCGACGCAACGCGAAGAACCTTACCAAGGCTTGACATACACCGGAAACGTCTGGAGACAGGCGCCCCCTTGTGGTCGGTGTACAGGTGGTGCATGGTTGTCGTCAGCTCGTGTCGTGAGATGTTGGGTTAAGTCCCGCAACGAGCGCAACCCTTGTTCTGTGTTGCCAGCGAGTAATGTCGGGGACTCACAGGAGACTGCCGGGGTCAACTCGGAGGAAGGTGGGGACGACGTCAAATCATCATGCCCCTTATGTCTTGGGCTGCACACGTGCTACAATGGTCGGTACAATGGGCTGCGATACCGCGAGGTGGAGCGAATCCCAAAAAGCCGGCCTCAGTTCGGATTGGGGTCTGCAACTCGACCCCATGAAGTCGGAGTCGCTAGTAATCGCAGATCAGCATGCTGCGGTGAATACGTTCCCGGGCCTTGTACACACCGCCCGTCACGTCACGAAAGTCGGTAACACCCGAAGCCGGTGGCCCAACCCTCTGGGAGGGAGCCGTCGAAGGTGGGACCAGCGATTGGGACGAAGTCGTAACAAGGTAGCCGTACCGGAAGGTGCGGCTGGATCACCTCCTTTCTAAGGAGCATTGGCCGGCTTCGAGCGAGTGTCTCGGAGCGGTTGCTCATGGGTGGAACGTTGACTATTCGGCACTGGTTGTCTCGTCTGTCTCCAAGTACTGCGTCTTTGGCGTGTGGAACGGGGTGTGGCGGGGTGGCTGGTGTCGGGCGCGCTGTTGGGTCCTGAGGGAACGGTTGGTTGTTTCCTCTGGTTGTGCCGGTCCCATGCTTGTTCTGGGTGGGTGGCTGGTCGTTGTTTGAGAACTGCACAGTGGACGCGAGCATCTGTGGCCAAGTTTTTAAGGGCGCACGGTGGATGCCTTGGCACCAGGAACCGATGAAGGACGTGGGAGGCCGCGATAGGCCCCGGGGAGCTGTCAACCGAGCTTTGATCCGGGGGTGTCCGAATGGGGAAACCCGGCAGTCGTCATGGGCTGTCACCCGCTGCTGAACACATAGGCAGTGTGGAGGGAACGCGGGGAAGTGAAACATCTCAGTACCCGCAGGAAGAGAAAACAACCGTGATTCCGGGAGTAGTGGCGAGCGAAACCGGATGAGGCTAAACCGTATGTGTGTGATACCCGGCAGGGGTTGCGCGTGCGGGGTTGTGGGAGCGTACTTCAGTCGTCTGCCGGCGGCTGGGCGAGTCAGAAACCGTACAGGTAGTCGAAGGGCATGCGAAAGGCCCGGCGTAGAGGGTAAGACCCCCGTAGACGAAATCTGTGCGGCTTGCTTGTGCGTTTCCCAAGTAGCACGGGGCCCGAGAAATCCCGTGTGAATCTGGCGGGACCACCCGCTAAGCCTAAATATTCCCTGGTGACCGATAGCGGATAGTACCGTGAGGGAATGGTGAAAAGTACCGCGGGAGCGGAGTGAAATAGTACCTGAAACCGTGTGCCTACAAGCCGTGGGAGCGTCGTTCGTCAGCTTGCTGGCGGGCCGTGACTGCGTGCCTTTTGAAGAATGAGCCTGCGAGTTTGCGGTGTGTGGCGAGGTTAACCCGTGTGGGGTAGCCGTAGCGAAAGCGAGTCCGAATAGGGCGTTCTTAGTCGCATGCCCAAGACCCGAAGCGGAGTGATCTAGCCATGGGCAGGGTGAAGCGCGGGTAAGACCGTGTGGAGGCCCGAACCCACCAGGGTTGAAAACCTGGGGATGACCTGTGGTTAGGGGTGAAAGGCCAATCAAACTCCGTGATAGCTGGTTCTCCCCGAAATGCATTTAGGTGCAGCGTCGTGTGTTTCTTGCCGGAGGTAGAGCACTGGATAGGCGATGGGCCTCACCGGGTTACTGACCTTAGCCAAACTCCGAATGCCGGTAAGTGAGAGCACGGCAGTGAGACTGCGGGGGATAAGCTCCGTGGTCGAGAGGGAAACAGCCCAGAACACCGGCTAAGGCCCCTAAGCGTGTGCTAAGTGGGAAAGGATGTGGAGTCGCAGAGACAACCAGGAGGTTGGCTTAGAAGCAGCCACCCTTGAAAGAGTGCGTAATAGCTCACTGGTCAAGTGATTCCGCGCCGACAATGTAGCGGGGCTCAAGTACACCGCCGAAGCCGTGTCACTCACACAAGAGCCTTAACGGGTGTGTGGGTGGGTAGGGGAGCGTCGTGTGCCGGGTGAAGCGGCGGCGGGAGCCAGTCGTGGACGGTATACGAGTGAGAATGCAGGCATGAGTAGCGATACAAGAGTGGGAAACTCTTGCGCCGATTGACCAAGGGTTCCTGGGTCAAGCTGATCTGCCCAGGGTAAGTCGGGACCTAAGGCGAGGCCGACAGGCGTAGTCGATGGACAACGGGTTGATATTCCCGTACCCGCTGTAGAGCGTCAACGCTGAACCTCTGAATGCTAAGGCCGTGAAGCCGCCCCGGAGTCTTCGGACAAAGGGGAGTGGTGGAGCCGCCGGTCCAACAGGGTAGTAGGTGAGCGATGGGGTGACGCAGGAAGGTAGTCCAGCCCGGGCGGTGGTTGTCCCGGGGTAAGGGTGTAGGACGTGGGGTAGGCAAATCCGCCCTGCATATAAGTCTGAGACCTGATGCCGAGCCGATTGTGGTGAAGTGGATGATCCTATGCTGTCGAGAAAAGCCTCTAGCGAGTTCTGTGGCGGCCCGTACCCCAAACCGACTCAGGTGGTCAGGTAGAGAATACCGAGGCGTTCGGGTGAACCGTGGTTAAGGAACTCGGCAAAATGCCCCCGTAACTTCGGGAGAAGGGGGGCCATTGCTGGTGATGGGTCTTGCACTCTGAGCTGGTGGTGGCCGCAGAGACCAGCGAGAAGCGACTGTTTACTAAAAACACAGGTCCGTGCGAAGCCGTAAGGCGATGTATACGGACTGACGCCTGCCCGGTGCTGGAACGTTAAGGGGACCGGTTAGTCATGATTCGTCGTGGCGAAGCTGAGAACTTAAGCGCCAGTAAACGGCGGTGGTAACTATAACCATCCTAAGGTAGCGAAATTCCTTGTCGGGTAAGTTCCGACCTGCACGAATGGCGTAACGACTTCTCGACTGTCTCAACCACGGGCCCGGTGAAATTGCATTACGAGTAAAGATGCTCGTTTCGCGCAGCAGGACGGAAAGACCCCGGGACCTTTACTATAGCTTGATATTGGTGTTCGGTTCGGCTTGTGTAGGATAGGTGGGAGACTGTGAAGCTGTGACGCCAGTCATGGTGGAGTCATCGTTGAAATACCACTCTGGTCGTGCTGGATGTCTAACCTGGGTCCGTGATCCGGATCAGGGACAGTGTCTGGTGGGTAGTTTAACTGGGGCGGTTGCCTCCTAAAGGGTAACGGAGGCGCCCAAAGGTTCCCTCAGCCTGGTTGGCAATCAGGTGTTGAGTGTAAGTGCACAAGGGAGCTTGACTGTGAGACCGACGGGTCGAGCAGGTGCGAAAGCAGGGACTAGTGATCCGGCGGTGGCTTGTGGAAGCGCCGTCGCTCAACGGATAAAAGGTACCCCGGGGATAACAGGCTGATCTTCCCCAAGAGTCCATATCGACGGGATGGTTTGGCACCTCGATGTCGGCTCGTCGCATCCTGGGGCTGGAGTAGGTCCCAAGGGTTGGGCTGTTCGCCCATTAAAGCGGTACGCGAGCTGGGTTTAGAACGTCGTGAGACAGTTCGGTCCCTATCCGCTGTGCGCGTAGGAGTCTTGAGAAGGGCTGTCCCTAGTACGAGAGGACCGGGACGGACGGACCTCTGGTGTGCCAGTTGTTCTGCCAAGGGCATGGCTGGTTGGCTACGTTCGGGAGGGATAACCGCTGAAAGCATCTAAGCGGGAAGCCTGCTTCGAGATGAGGGCTCCCACCACCTTGAGTGGGTAAGGCTCCCAGTAGACGACTGGGTTGATAGGCCGGGTGTGGAAGCCTCGTGAGGGGTGGAGCTGACCGGTACTAATAGGCCGAGGGCTTGTCCATAGTTGCTCCGCGTCCACTGTGTTGTTCTGAAGCAATGACCTGTGCCGTTTGCCGGTGGGTCAACTTCATAGTGTTTCGGTGGTCATAGCGTGAGGGAAACGCCCGGTTACATTCCGAACCCGGAAGCTAAGCCTTACAGCGCCGATGGTACTGCAGGGGGGACCCTGTGGGAGAGTAGGACGCCGCCGAACAATCTTTGACGGGAGGGCCCCGTAGCCGGAAGGCTACGGGGCCCTTTCGCATGCCCGGACACGGATCCGAATTCCCGGACGGTGGCCTACGATCGCCGTATGGAACAGCGAGTACTGGGCAGGACGGGCCGCAAGGTGTCCGTCGTCGGGCTGGGCACATGGCAGCTGGGGGCTGACTGGGGGCAGGTGCGCGAGGAGGACGCCCTGGCGGTGCTGGACGCGGCGGTCGAGACGGGGGTGACCTTCTTCGACACCGCCGATGTGTACGGCGACGGCCGCAGCGAGCAGCTGATCGGCCGCTATCTGCGGGAGCGTCCGGACGCCGAGGTGCTGGTGGCGACCAAGATGGGCCGCCGGGTCGAGCAGCGACCGGAGAACTACACCCTCGACAACTTCCGCGCCTGGACCGACCGTTCGCGGGCCAACCTGGGCACGGAGACGCTGGACCTGGTGCAGCTGCACTGCCCGCCGACGCCGGTGTACTCCTCTGACGCGGTGTTCGACGCGCTGGACACCCTGGTCGCCGAGCAGCGGATCGCCGCGTACGCGGTGAGCGTGGAGACCTGCGCGGAGGCGCTGGCCGCCATCGCGCGCCCGGGTACGGCGAGTGTGCAGATCATCCTCAATCCGTTCCGGTTGAAGCCGCTGGAGGAGGTGCTGCCGGCCGCCGCCGAGGCGGGCGTGGGCATCATCGCCCGGGTGCCGCTGGCGTCGGGGTTGCTCTCCGGCCGCTACACCCGGGAGACCGTCTTCGGGCCCGACGACCACCGGACGTACAACCGCCATGGCGAGGCTTTCGACCAGGGGGAGACCTTCTCCGGGGTGGAGTTCGAGTCGGGGCTGGAGGCGGCGGCCGAGTTTGCCGAGCTGGCCCCGGAGGGGGCGACGCCCGCGCAGACGGCGCTGCGCTGGCTGATCCAGCAGCCCGGCGTGACCTCGGTGATCCCCGGGGCCCGCTCGCCGGAGCAGGCGCGGGCCAATGCCTCGGCCGCGCAGCTGCCGCCGCTTACGGCGCCCGTGCTGGAGGCCGTCCGCGACCTGTACGACCGCCGCATCCGGGCGCAGGTGCACCACCGCTGGTAGCAGTGGAGCGGGGCCGGTCCGGTCAGATCCAGCCGTCGAGCGAGGCGAGGAAGCCCGGCAGGTCGTCGCGGTGGATGGTGTGGCCGGCCCCGGCCACCGTACGGACCTCGAAGCCGCGCCGGGACAGCTCCGCCGCGTGCTCGGGGCCGATCACGAAGCTGGGGTCGGCCAGCTGGACCAGTGAGGGCACGGTGGGGCGCTCGGGCAGCAGCGCGCGCCCCGCCAGTTCGGCGAGTCCGCCGCCCGTGTCGGGGTCCCACAGGGCGATGGTGGCCAGTTCGAGGTCGACGTCCGACGCCTCCCACCGGGGGTTGAGCGCGGCGATCTGCTCCCGGGCGGCGGTACGGAACCAGGCGAAGCCCGCCGGGTCCAGGCCCCGCCCGGGGCCCCGGATGCACCACGCCGGGTCGGAGTAGACGGCCCGCCGGGGGCGCAGCCGGTCGACGGCCAGGGAGAGCGCGAGGCCGCCCAGGGAGTGGCCGACGGCCAGGTCCGCCTCGGCGGGGAGGGTGTCGACCAGGTCCTGGGCGAGCAGGTCGGGCCGGTACCGCTGCACGGGGTCGGCGCCGTGTCCGCGCGGGCTCCGCCCGTGCCCGCGCAGGTCCACCGCCAGGACCCGGTAGCCGAGCGCGGCGAGCCGGGGGCCGACCCGGCGCCAGCTGCGGTGGTCGGACATCATGCCGTGCACCAGCAGGGCTGTCCGGTGGCCGGTCCCCCAGGTGCGGGTGTGGAGCTGCATGGTGTGCCCTTCGGCCGGGGTGTGGATCGCGCCTGCCCGCCACTGCCGAAGCGGCGTCACCCCCCGCGCAGCAGCTCCAGCACCTGGTCGTCGGTGAGCTGCCCGAAGTCCTCGTACCAGCGGCCGACGGAGCCGAAGACATACGGCTGGTGCAGGCAGACCACCTCGTCGGCCTCCGCTGCCAGCGCCTCGGTGGCCTCGCGGGAACCCACCGGCACGGCCAGGACCAGCCGGGCGGGGTGCCGGATGCGTACCGACCGCAGGGCCGCGCGGGCGGTGAAGCCGGTGGCCAGGCCGTCGTCGACGACCACGGCGGTGCGACCGGCCAGTTCGGGGACGGGACGGCCCTGCCGGTACAGGGCCTCGCGCCGGCGCAGCTCCACGCGTTCCCGCTCGGCGAGGGGCGCGAGCTCCTCGGGGGTGGCGTGCAGCCAGCGCAGTGCTTCCTGGTCCCAGAGCGGCGGGGCTTCCCCGGCGATGGCGCCGATGGCCAGCTCCGGCTGGCCGGGGGCGCCGATCTTGCGGGCGACCAGGGCCTCCAGCGGCGCCCCGAGCGCGTCGGCGACCTCGCGGGCGACCGGCAGTCCGCCGCGCGGCAGCCCGAACACCAGCGGTTCGGGCAGCGCCCCGGCCCGCTGGCGCTCCCGCAGCTCCTCGGCGAGGGCGCGTCCGGCCTCCCGCCGGTCCTGGAAGCGCACCGGGATCACCCGAACATGCCGTCGGCGAAACACCACCGCCACTGCTCGCCGGGCTCGGCCGACCGGATGACCGGGTGGCCGGTGTCGTGGAAGTGCGCGGTGGCGTGCTTGCGCGGCGAGGAGTCGCAGCAGCCGATCCGGCCGCAGGTCAGGCACTCCCGCAGGTGCACCCAGTCGTGCAGCCCGGCGGCCAGGCAGTCCTGGCAGCCTTCGACGGTGCGGGGCTCCGGGGAACCCGCGTCGGCCAGATGTGCGCAGATCATGGTGGACTCCCGCCTCGGCGACACCGGAAAGCCTCTCACTCCGGCGGGCACCCGGCACCTCGGGCGCCGCCGGAGCGGCCTCGGTGGTTCAGCCCGCTGCCGGTTCAGCCCCGCTGCTGGTTCAGCCCCGCTGCCGGCGGCGCCGCTGCCAGAGCGTCAGGGGTACGGCACCGGCCAGCGCGGCCAGGCCGGGGGCCGCGTCGCCGACTGCGGTGGGCCGGCCGGCGGCGGTGGGGGGCTGCTCGGTGAAGGCGGCGGGCTTGGGGAGGGTGGCCCAGTGGCCGATCGGCCAGGCCACCACAAAGGCCCGGCCGATGACGTCGTCCACGGGGACGAAGCCGTCGCCCGGATTCTGGATCTGGTGGTAGCGGGAGTCCTGGGAGTCGTTGCGGTGGTCTCCCATCACCCAGATCCTGTCCTTGGGGACGGTGAAGGTGCCGACCGGGTCGTTGTCGCAGGGCGTGGCACCCGGGAAGAGGTAGGTCTCGTGCAGCGGCACGCCATTGACCTTGAGGGGGGAGCCGGCCTCGCAGGTGACGGTGTCCCCGCCGACCGCGATGACCCGCTTGATCAGGTCCGCCTCGTCGGCGGAGGGCATCAGCCCGATGGTGCTCAGCACCTTCTGGGCATTGCGTGCGAAGGCGTTGCTCTGCTCGGGCTGCTCGGAGAGCCAGTCGCCGGGGTCGTGGAAGACCACCACCTCGCCGCGCTCGGGCTTCGACCCGAACCAGGGGGTGAGCTTGTCGACCAGCACCCGGTCGCCCACCTGGAGGGTGTTCTGCATGGACTCGGAGGGGATGGAGAACGCCTGCACGAAGAAGGTCTTGATGCCCAGGGCCAGCACCACGGCGATGCCGATCAGCAGCGGCACCTCCTGCCAGAGCGGTCTCCTGCGGCGCTGCGGCTGCGGAGGCTGCTGCTGCTCCGGCTCGGGCTGCTCCGGCTCGGGCTGCTCAGGCTGGGGCTGAGACTGCGGCGGGGGCGCCGCCGCGTCCGCTCCCTCGTCCGCCGCCGACCTGCTGCGGGTCTCTTCCACGGTCCGTCCCCTCTGTGGTCTGCGGTACACGCCGGTTGCGCGTCCATGACCATCACAGGCTGTCCAACGTGTGGGAGTTCCCGGGAGCGGGGTCAGGATGCGCGGGCGGTCCGGGTGCGGGCCGCCGGATGCAGTCTTGCAGGCTGCCCCACCGGACGGTGCGGTCGCACCAGCGCTCCGGTCAGAGCGGTCGGCGCATGCAGATCCGTGGCCAGCGGTCCAGGCCGTGGGCGGCTTCCTGACGGCGGATCGCGCGGAGGCCCGGGGTGAGCGCCTCCTCCGGCAGCGGCTGGAAGCCGCAGCGGGCGTAGTAGGGCGCGTTCCACGGGACCTGGCTGAAGGTGGTCAGGGTCAGCGCCGACCTGCCGTCGGCTGCGGCCCGGGCGGCGGCGTGGTCCAGCAGGGAACGCCCCACGCCCCGGCGCGCGCTGTCGGGGTGCACCGACACCTGCTCGATGTGCAGGCCGCCGTCGACGGGTTCGGCGAGCAGGTACGCCACCGGGTGGTCGGAGCCGTCGACCGCGACCCAGGCCAGCCCGGACCGCTGGTAGCGGGCGAGTTCATCCACCGGGAGGGGTTCGTCGTCGGCGATCTCCGGCATGCCGAGGTCGCGGAAGCACTGCCCGGCGGCCCGCTCGATGTCCTGAAGGAGGGGAAGTTCGTCGACGAGGGCCGGTCGGATGCGCATCCGGCCATTATTCCGGGCCCCCGCACCGGGCGGTACGGAGGGCCGGGCCGGCGGCTCAGCGGCAGAGGCAGACCGGGCCGGGCTGTCACCCACATGGTGGATCTTGTGGCAAACGGGTGAATACACCCCCATCTCCGGCCCTAGCTTGTGCGGCGTGACTTCTGACCATTCATCCGTCATCGGGCGCCGCCGCTTCCTCGGCACCGCCGCCGCCGTGGCCGCCGGAACCGCTGCCGCCGCCGCGTCCGGCAGTGCCTTCGCCGCGCCCGCCGCCCTTGAGACCGCCCCCGCAGCCGCTTCCGCTGCCGTACCTGTCGCAGCCGCACCTGCCGCAGCCGCCCTGGCGGGCCTGCGCGCCGACGACAACAGCCGGGAGCTGGCCCGCGAGCTGCTGCTGGTGGGCGACCACGACCAGGACCTCAAGCTGGACTACCTGCGCATCCTCATCGACCACGGCCTGCCCAGGACCACCTCGCCGAAGAAGGTCCTGATCGTCGGCGCGGGCGTCGCCGGACTGGTCGCCGCGACGCTGCTGAGGAACGCCGGACACCAGGTGACCGTCATCGAGGCCAACGCCGGCCGCACCGGCGGCCGGATCAAGACCTTCCGCAAGGTCTTCGCCGACAAGTCCCTCTATGCGGAGGCCGGGGCGATGCGGCTGCCCGACTTCCATCCCCTGGTGCTGGCCCTCGCGGACAAGCTGGGCATCAGGCGGCGCCTCTTCTACAACGCCGACGTGGCCCCCGGAGCCCGCCCCACCGGGCCGGTGCCGCCGGTGGTCTACGAGGCGTTCACCGGCGAGCGGTGGAGCAACGGCCACGGCAGGCCGGGGGACTTCCGGCCGCCCGCCGCCACCGGGCGCACCCTGGTCCAGGTCAACGGCCGCCGGGTCACCCGCTCCCAGTACGCCCAGGCACCCGGCCCGATCAACCGCACCTTCGGCGCCGCCGTGTCCACCACCATGTCCGCTGCGGTGGACAAGGCGCTGGCCCCGGTGACGGTCTCGGCGACCGGCCCGATCCACGACCGGATCGACGCCTGGAGCAAGCTCATCCGCACCTATGACGACTACTCCACCCACCGCTTCCTGGCCGAGGAGGCCGGCTGGGACCTGGCCCGGTTGCAGGCCGCGGGCACGCTGGAGAACATGACCTCGCGGCTGCACTACTCGCTCTTCCCCACCCTGATGGACCACTCCATCATCAACCCCACCTCCCGCTACTGGGAGCTGGAGGGCGGCACCGCGACCCTGACCGACGCCCTGACCGCCCCGCTGCGGAAGCACATCCGCTCCGGCCGGCGGATGACCCGCCTCATCCAGACCGCTCACGGCGTGCGGATCGAGACCACGGCGGAGTCCGGGACCGAGGAGTCCTGCGACGGCGCCCCCCGCGCCCCCAAGGAGACCTTCGAGGGCGACTACGCGATCATCACCGTGCCGCTCACCGCGCTGCGGTTCTGCGACTTCGAGCCCGCCCTCTCCTACCCCAAGCGGCGCGCGATCACCGAGATCCACTACGACTCGGCGACCAAGGTGCTGCTGGAGTTCAAGAACCGCTTCTGGGAGCACGGCCCCGGCGGCTTCACCGGCGGCGGCTGCGTCTCCGACAGCCCCAACCGCTTCACCTACTTCCCCTCCCACGTCGACGGGTCGCGCGGCGGCGTCGTACTGGCCTCCTACACCTGGTCCGACGACGCCATGCGCTGGGACTCCCTCACCCCGGGTGAGCGCTACGCCTTTGCGCTGGACAACCTGGCGAAGATGTTCGGCCGCCAGGTCTACGACCAGTACACCGGGGTCGGCGCCACCCAGTCCTGGGCCCGCGCCCGCTACGCCCTGGGCGAGGCCGCCATCATCACCCCCGGCCAACTGCACGAGCACCACGGCGCCACCCGGACCCCCGAGGGCCGCGTGCACTTCGCCGGGGAGCACACCAGCCTCAAACCCGCCTGGATCGAAGGATCGCTGGAGAGCGCGGTCCGCACCAGCCTGGAACTCCACCGCCGCTGACCACCCCCGGGCCCCCGCAACGGCGCCGTTGCGCGGGCCCGGCGGGACCAGCACGGTCACAGGACCGTCACAACGCCACCGCCGCCGACTCCTGCCCGCCATGCTGTGCAGCTCAGCCGCACACCAGGGGAGCACCCGTGGGATTCGTCAACCAGGCCAAGACCAACGAAGCCCTCCGCCAGGCGCAGGATGCCTATGCCAACGGCGACCAGGTCCTCGTCTACAAGTTCATCGAGGCCAACAAGGGATCCATCACCACCGGGCCCATGGTCGGCATCGGCCCGCAGATCCAGGCCGTCGAGGCCATCGGCTGGACCCTCTGCAACCTGGCCACCGCCGAGAGCAAGACCATGACCGGCGAGCGCATCGCCGTCGTCTGCCTCTTCCGCCGCCGCTGACGCCGCCCAGGCGGCCCATCCCGCCTATGCGCGGAGCCTGGAGCGGCTCCGCTCGATGGGTGTGCTCATCGGCAGCTACGAGCCCCACCGGCCCAAGGCCGGTGGTGGCCGGGAGGACTTCCGGTGGGAGGAGGCCCTGGAACTGCTCGGAGCGGCCCGCAGCCTGCCGGACTCCTGAGCGCCAAAACGACCCGGGCTTCCCCGCCGTAGCGGGAAAGCCCAGGTCGAAGGGGATACTGTGCGCCGCCAGGGACTCGAACCCCGAACCCGCTGATTAAGAGTCAGCTGCTCTGCCAGTTGAGCTAGCGGCGCTCGGCACGACGTCAATAGTACCTGATCTGGACGGGTGTTCCCGCCACCGCGGCAGGGGTCAGCCGGTGGCGAGGGGGTCGGCGGTGGGGCGCCAGGGGCGGCAGAAGGCCAGGAAGACCACCGCTGCGAGCAGGGCCATGGCCAGCATGGCGGCGGCCATCGGGAGCGCGGTGCCGCCGCTGCCGAGACCGGCGAGGGCAGGGGAGAGCGCGCCGGCGGCGAACTGGACGGTGCCCAGCAGGGCCGAGGCGGTGCCGGCGGCGTGCGGGGCGCGTTGCAGCGACAGGGCGGTGGTGGTGGGCATGACCAGACCGAGGGAGGAGGCCAAGACGAAGAGGGCAGCGGCGATCCACGGCAGCCCCGCGTCGGTCAGGGTGACCAGCAGCACCAGGGCCGCCGACGAGGCCGCCATCAGCCCCAGGCCGAGCAGCAGCACCCGGTGCGCCCGGAAGCGGCCCAGCAGCACCTTGCCGTTGAGCTGGCCGAAGGCCACCAGGCCGACCGAGTTGACGCCGAAGAGCAGGCTGTAGGTCTGCGGGGAGGCTCCGTACACCTGCTGGATCGCGAACGACGACCCGGAGACATACGCGAAGAGCGAGGCGAAGGCGAAGGCGCCGCTCAGGACGTACCCCGTGAACGGGCGGTCGCGCAGCAGGCCGCGCATGGTGCGCAGGGTCTCGGAGAGCCCGCCCCGGTGGCGCCGCTCCGGCGGCAGGGTCTCCCGCAGCAGCAGCGCCGAGGCGGCGAGGATCGCCAGCCCCAGCACGGCCAGCACCACGAAGACGCCGCGCCACGAGGTGACCCGCAGGATCTGGCCGCCCAGCATCGGGGCGAGGATCGGCGCCGTACCCGAGACCAGCATCAGCGAGGCGAAGAAGCGGGCGGCGGCGAGCCCGTCGAACAGGTCGCGCACCACCGCGCGGGCGATCACGATCCCGGCGGCGCCGGAGAGGCCCTGCACCAGCCGGAAGGCGATGAAGAGTCGGGCGTCGGGGGCGGCCGCGCAGGCGGCGGTCGCCGCGACGTACACCGCCAGGCCCACCAGCAGCGGGCGGCGCCTCCCCAGTGCGTCACTGAGCGGACCGGCCACCAGTTGCCCGGCGGCCAGGCCCAGCAGGCAGGCGGTGAGGGTGAGTTGGACGGTGCCCTCGCCGGTGCTCAGATTCTCGGCGATGCGCGGCAGCGCGGGCAGGTAGAGGTCCATCGACAGCGGGGCGAGCGCGGTCAGCGAGCCCAGTACCAGGATGAGCAGCAGCCCGGCGCGGTGCGGGGTGCTGACCCGGGCGGCGGAAGTGGTGGGGCTGACAGGGGCGGCGGAGGACTGGCGTATGTCGGGCATGCCGGTGGTGGCTCCTCGGCGGGGCACTGGCGCGGTAAGGGGTGCAGGGCGGTGTGACAACTGACACCGTACGGGGCGGCACTCAGCGGGGAACAGGCGGTCTCACATACCGGTTGCAGCCGCTCGGGGGACGGAACCCGTACAACAGGGAAAGGACGAGGCCGTGACCGGCAGCGACACCGCAGCGGAGCAGCAGGACCCGATCCGGGGCAGGGCGCGCGGATCGGCACCCGCGCCGCTGTCCATCCTCGACCTGGCGACCGTCGGAGCGGGATACACCCCCGGCGAAGCGCTCAAGGCCACCACCGAACTCGCCCGGCGGGCCGAGGAGTGGGGCTACCACCGCTTCTGGGTGGCCGAACACCACGGCATGCCGGGGGTCGCCTCCTCCTCTCCGCCGGTCCTGATCGCCCACCTGGCAGCGGCCACCCGCACCCTGCGGCTGGGGTCCGGCGGAGTGATGCTGCCCAACCACGCACCGCTGGCCGTCGCCGAGCAGTTCGGCCTGCTGCACGCACTGCACCCGGGCCGCATCGACCTGGGCCTCGGCCGCGCCCCGGGCACCGACCAGGCGACGGCGCGGGCGCTGCGCCGGGGCCTGGGCGAGGGCGCCGACGACTTCCCGCAGCAACTGGCCGAGCTGACCGGCTTCCTGGACGGGGGCTTCCCGCCCGGGCACCCGTACGAGCGGATCACCGCCGTGCCCGGGCCGACGCGGGACGGCGGCGGTCCGCTCGGCCGGCCGCCGGTCTGGCTGCTGGGGTCGTCCGGGTTCAGCGCGCGGCTGGCCGGGCAGCTGGGGCTGCCGTTCGCCTTTGCGCACCACTTCAGCGCGGCCAACACGGTTCCGGCGCTGGACCTGTACCGGTCCTCGTTCCAGCCGTCGGAGGCGCTGGACGAGCCGTACGCGGTGATCGGGGTGAGCGCGGTCGCGGCGGAGAGCGAGCAGCAGGCGCTGCGGCTGGCGCGGAGCGGCGGGCTGTCGATGCTGCGGCTGCGACGCGGGCGGCCGGGTCTGATCCCGACGCCGGAGGAGGCGGAGTCCTACCCGTACAGCGATCTGGAGCTGGGCTTCCTGGACGACTGGCTGGCCAATGTGGTGCTGGGCGAGCCGGGCCGGGTCCGGGACGGGCTGGAGGAGCTGCGCAAGCGCACCGGCGCCCAGGAGCTGATGGTCACCTCGCACATCCACGGCCACGAGGCCCGGATCGCCTCCTACGGGCTGATCGCGGAGGCATACGGGCTCACCGCAGGCTAGGACAGCCCCTCCCCGGAGGTGCGGCTGCTTCCCGTACGCATCGGACGTCTTCCCGGAGCCGGGGGAGGTCGGCTTCGTCCGGGAGGCGGTCGGGGAGGGCTACGCGGGCGGGTGGCCGGGGTGGGGCCGGTGCTTATGCGGCCACCGGGCGGGCGCGGTCCAGGACGGCGGCGGTGTCCACGCCCGGCGGCAGGGTGCCGAAAGCGCCGCCGAGGCCGCCGCCCAGCCGGGACGCGCAGAAGGCGTCGGCCACCGCCGGGTGGCCGTGCCGCACCAGCAGCGACCCCTGGAGCACCAGCGCCATCGACTCCACCAGGCGGCGGGTGCGGTACTCGAGGTCGGAGAGGTCGGCCAGTTCCTTCCGGAGCGCCATGACGGCCGCGTCCAGCCGCCGGTCGGCGCCGCCGGCCTGCCCGACCTCGGCGAAGAAGGCGTCCACGGTGGCCGGGCGGCGGGCCATGGCGCGCAGCGCGTCCAGCGCGGCGACATTGCCGGACCCCTCCCAGATCGACACCAGCGGCGCCTCCCGGTAGAGCCGGGGCATGCCCGACTCCTCGACATAGCCGTTGCCGCCCAGGCACTCCATGGCCTCGGCGGCATGCGCCGGGCCGCGTTTGCACACCCAGTACTTGGAGACGGCCAGCGCCAGCCGCCGCAGCAGCGCCTCGCCCTCGTCGCCGGCCGCCGCCCGGTCGGTGGCCCCGGCCAGCCGCATGGCCACCGTGGTCGCCGCCTCCGACTCCACGGCCAGGTCGGCCAGCACATTGCGCATCAGCGGCTGGTCCACCAGCGCCTTGCCGAACGCCCGCCGATGGGTGGCATGGTGCACCGCCCGGACCACCCCGTACCGCATCGCGGCGGCGGCGGCGATGGTGCAGTCCAGCCGGGTCATGGCGACCATCTCGATGATGGTCGCCACCCCCCGGCCCTCCTCGCCGACCAGCCACCCCGCCGCCTCGTCGTACTCGATCTCGGCAGAGGCGTTGGAGTGGTTGCCCAGCTTGTCCTTGAGCCGCTGGAGGTGGATGCGGTTGCGGGAGCCGTCCGGCAGCACCCGGGGCAGCAGAAAGCAGGAGAGTCCGCCCGGCGCCTGGGCGAGCGTCAGGAAGACGTCCGACATCGGCGCGGAGGTGAACCACTTGTGCCCGGTGAGGCGGTACATGCCGTCGGGGCCGGGCACCGCCCGGGTGGTGTTGGTACGGACGTCGGAGCCGCCCTGCTTCTCGGTCATCGACATACCGGCGATCAGGCCGCGCTTGGTGTGCGGCTCGCGCAGCCCGAAGTCATAGGTACGGGAGGCCAGCAGCGGTTCCAGCCGGTCGGCCAGCTCCGGAGCGGCGCGCAGCGCGGGCACGGCGGCGTAGGTCATGGAGATCGGGCAGGTGTGGCCCGCCTCGACCTGGCTCCAGACGTGGAACTTGGCGGCGCGGGCGAGGTGCGCGCCCGGCTGCCGCTCCTGCCAGGGCGCGGCGTGCAGGCCGTGCCCGACGGCGGTGCGCATCAGCTCGTGCCAGTACGGGTGGAACTCGACCTCGTCGATCCGGTGCCCGTACCGGTCGTGGGTGCGCAGCACCGGCCGGTTCTCATTGGCGAGCCGCGCCCACTCGGCGGCCTGCTCGGACCCGGCCAGGACGCCGAGTTCGCGCAGCTCCGGCTCGGCCCAGCCGGCGCCCTCCCGGCGGACCGCCTCCAGCAGCGCCGGTTCGGCGGCGACGTCATGGCCGTATGGGTCCGGGACCTGGTTGGTGACCTCATGTGTCTGCGGCATCGTGTCCTCCCAGGGCACGCAGGGTGAAGGAGCGCAGGGCGGGGACCAGGTCGGCCGGGGCGGCCCCGGCGGCGAGCGGGCCCACCAGCGCCTCGGCGACCGCGCCGACCAGTGCGGCGGCGGTCAGCTCCGGGTCCTGGGCGGGCAGCGCGCCACCGGCGACTCCGGCGGCCACCTGGACGGCGATCACATCGCGGAAGGCCCGCCGGAAGACCAACCGCTCGGTGTCGACGGCCGGGTCCACGGGTTCGGCCAGCAGGGCGTAGGCGAGCCGGGGGGCCTTGAGGGCGCGGGCGGCGAAGGTCTCCACCACGGCGGTGACCCGCTGCTGCGGCTCCAGCGCCGGGCGGGCAGCGGCGGCGGTGACCGCCGCCACCTCGCCGCGGACCACGGTGCGGAACAGCTCCACGGCGAGCTGCGCCTTGCCGGTGAAGTGCTGGTACACGCTGCCGGTGGCGATCCCGGCCCGCTCCGCCACCGCCGCCACCGAGCACCCGGCGTAGCCGCGCTCGGCCAGCAGCTCCACGGCGGCGAGCAGCACGGCCTCGCGCCGGTCGTCGAGCCGGGCCTGGACGGCGGGGGTGCGGCGATAGGGCATACCAAGAAGTGAAGCACTGATTCATGGCTTCGGCCAGTGGGGCGGCGGAGACGACCTCGGCGACCGTGGGGTCGTCGTCGACGACCAGCGCCCGGTACCGGTGACCGCCAGGGCCGGTCGGGTCGGCGGGGTGGGTCATGGCGCAGTCCTCGGCGGGGGTGCGGGGGTGCGAGGGGTGCGAGGGGTGCGAGGGGTGCGAGGGGTGCGGGCGAGTCTAGGGCCGCCCGTGCCGGGAAGATCACGATCAGCCCGAATCCGTAGGACTTCCGTAAGGAGTTCGGCGGCATACCGCTTCGCCGACGGGGAGAGCGCAGGCGCAATAGTTGCAGGCGCGCTCTATGTAAACGCGCGGGTAAGCTGGGTGCAAAGGGAGGAGGCCGCAGATGGCCATCGCCGACGACGCCGCCGAGGTCCGGGCCCAGGGTTGGCGCACCCTCGCCGCACTGCACGGCCTGATCGAGGACGCCCTGGAGAAGGCCCTGCAACGCACCCACGGCCTCTCCGTCGTGGAGTACACCGTGCTGGACGCGCTGGCCCGGCAGGACGGCTGGCATATGCGCATGCAGCAGCTCGCCCGCGCCGTGGTGCTCAGCCAGAGTGCGACCACCCGCCTGGTCACCCGGCTGGAGAGCCGGGGCCTGCTCGGCCGCTACCTCTGCGACACCGACCGGCGCGGCATCTACACCGAGGTCACCGAGGCCGGCCGCGCCCTGCTGGACACCGCCCGGCCCACCCACGACGACGCCCTCGCCCGGGCCCTCGCCGAGGCCGCCGAACTCCCCGAGCTCGCCCCCCTGGTGGCCGCCCTGGCCACCCTGCCCAAGCCCCCCGCCGCCGCGCGCTGAGGCTCCCGGCGTGCCGGACCGGCCGGGCCGCGCGGAGAGTCGAGCTTGCGGGGGAGGGGTGCCCGGTCAGGCGCGGAAGGCATCCGCGTGGTCGGCGGCCCAGGCGGCGAAGGTGAGCCCCGGGCGGCCGGTGATCTCCTGCACGGCGGGGGAGACCGGGGCCTCCCGGCCGACGGCCGCCGCCTGGTAGCCGAGCAGGACCTCCGCCGAGTCCGCCGGGACGCCCCGCGCGACCAGCGCCTTCAGCGCCTCCTCGGGCGGCGCCTCCTGGAAGCGCACCTCCCGGCCGATCGCCTCCCCGATGAGGCGCACCTTGTCGTACTGGGTCAGCGACTCCGGACCGGTCAGCCTGTAGCGGGCCCCCAGATGGCCGTCGGAGAGCAGTGCCCGTACGGCGACGGCGGCGATGTCCCGCTCATGGATCGGGGCCATGGCCGCCTCCCCGTAGGCGCCCCGGACCACCCCCGTGGCACGGATCTGCGGACCGTACTGAACGAGCGCGTTCGCGGCGAACTCCCCGGGGCGGATGAAGGTCCACTCCAGGCCGGACGCCTCCACGGCGTCCTCGATCCGCTTGTGCAGGACCGCGATCGGGCCGTGCTGCTCGGCGACGCCGTCCTCGACGGAGGCGGAGGAGAGCAGCACCACCCGGCGCACGCCCTGCTCGCGGGCGACGGCCAGGAACGGGACGGCGGCGGAGCCGATCGCCGCCGGGTTGAGGAAGAGCGAGGAGATCCCGGCCAGCGCCGAGGCCCGGTCCTGCGGTCGCGCCAGATCACCGCCGACCACCTCGGCGGCGGCCGGCAGCTCCGCCGCCGCAGGGGTGCGGGTGAGGGCGCGGACCGGCGCACCCGTGTCAAGGAGGAGGGAGACGACCTGGCGGCCGACATTGCCGGTGGCTCCGGTCACGAGGATCACGGGAGGTCCTTCCGGTAGGGGTACGGCTGGGGAGTACGGCGAACTCCGGCGCAGCCGCTCGACCTCGGGGGCGCCACTGCCCCGCCCCGACCGCCGGTTGGCCGATCGGGTACTACCCCGCCACCCGCCCGCCACTCCGGTCACCGGCGGTGGTCGGCAGCGGTCGGCGCAATTGGTCTAGCCCTAGGTCTAGTCCAATCTATTGACGCGGTCCCGACACACGGCCACCCTGGGTCCCCGGATCCCCGTAGCCGCTCCTCCCCCCGGAGCGCCGGGTACGGCGCATCCCTCATCCCCCACAGAGGAGGCCCCCGTGCCGCGCACCCCGCGCACCGCGCAACCCCCCGCCCCCCGGGCTCCGCGCCGCCGCTTCCGCAGGGCGGCGGCCGTCACCGCCACCGCCGCGCTCGCCGCCGGCGGCCTGCTGACCGCCGTCCAGAGCGGCTCCGCCCAGGCCGCAGCGGCCCCGGCAGCGACTCAGGCCGCACTCGGCAGCAACTGGTACGCCGCCGCTCCCTATCTGATGCCGCGTGACAACAACCCGCCCAGCGCCACCGAGATCATGTCCGCCACCGGCCTGAAAGCCTTCCAGCTGGCGTTCATCCTGGCCCCCAACGGCGGCGGCTGCTCGCCCACCTGGGACGGCACCGCAGCGGTCTCCTCCGACACCCAGGTCGCCGGCGTGATCAACTCCATCCGCGCGGCCGGCGGCGATGTCTCCGTCTCGATCGGCGGCTACGGCGGCACCAAGCTCGGCCAGACCTGCGGCACCCCGGAGGCCACCGCCGCCGCCTACCAGCAGGTGATCAACAAGTACCAGCTCAAGGCGATCGACTTCGACCTGGAGGAGCCGGAGTACGAGAACGCCGCCGCCATCCACAACGAGATCGGCGCCGCCCGGATCCTCCAGTCGGGCAACCCGGGCCTCTATGTCTCGGTCACCACGGCCGGTACCGCCGACGGCACCGGCTGGTTCGGCAAGCAGATGCTGAACGAGGCCAAGGCGCAGGGCTTCACCCCCGCCAACTTCTCGATCATGCCCTTCGACGGCGGCTTCAACGGGGCGTCGGCGCAGATCAGCGCGCTGGAGAACTTCAATGGGGTGCTGCGCTCCACCTTCGGCTGGGACGCCGCCACGGCCTACGCCCACGAGGGCGTCTCGATGATGAACGGCCGCAGCGACACCGGCGAGTACTTCCGCCAGGCCGACTTCCAGCAGGTGCTGGACTACGCCACCTCCCACAAGCTGGCCCGCTACACCTTCTGGTCGCTCAACCGCGACCGGCAGTGCGCCACCCCGGACAACAACGGCCAGACCTCCGGCACCTGTAGCAGCGTGGCGCAGCGGCCCTGGGAGTTCGCCACCTACTCGGTGCGGTTCGCCGGCGCCACCCCGCCCGGCGGCACCACGGGCGGTTCCACCAGCGGTTCCACCAGCGGCTCGACGGGCGGTCCGACCACACCGCCGCCGGGCAGCTGCACCGCCCCGGCGTGGAACAGCGGCACCGCGTACAGCGGCGGCGCGGTGGTGTCGTACAACGGGCACCAGTGGACGGCCAAGTGGTGGACCCAGGGTGACACCCCCGGCAGCAACAGCCAGGACGTCTGGACCGACAACGGCGCCTGCACCGGCTCCTCCTCCGCCGGGACCACGGGCGGCGGCACCACGGGCGGCGGCAGCTGCACCGCCCCGGCGTGGAACAGCGGCACCGCGTACAGCGGCGGCGCGGTGGTGTCGTACAGCGGCCACCGCTGGACGGCCAAGTGGTGGACCCAGGGTGACACCCCCGGCAGCAACAGCCAGGACGTCTGGACCGACAACGGCGCCTGCTGAGCCGCCGACCCCCAGCGGCGGCGTGCCGGGACACCAGCCCGGCACGCCGCCGTGCCGCCTAGACGGGTACGGCCGGTCCACCGGCCGGCCACGGCCCCTCACGCAGCATCCGGACCACCCGGTGCGGCGGCCCGGGCCGGGCGAAGTACCAGCCCTGGGCGGTGTCGCAGCCGGTCGCCCGGAGCCGCTCGGCCTGCACCGCGCTCTCGATCCCCTCGGCGGTCACCGTGAGGCCCAGCGCATGGGCGAGCCGCACCACCGCCGAGACGATCTTCTCGTCGGCCTCCCGCCGGGTGCCGCCGGGGTCGCGGAACCCCTCCACAAAGGTGCCGTCCAGCTTCAGCACATGCACCGGCAGCCGGGAGAGGTAGGCCAGGTTGGAGTAGCCGGTGCCGAAGTCGTCGATGGCGATCCGCACCCCCATGTCGGCGAGCGCCTGGAGCGCCTGGAGCGGCCTTCCGGCCGGGCCCATCACCGCGCTCTCGGTCAGTTCCAGCTGGAGCAGCCGGGGCGGCAGGCCGGTGGCCTCCAGCACCTCGGCGACATCCGCGACCACATCGGAGTCCCACACCTGGCGCACCGCCAGATTGACGCTGACGAAGACCGCCGCCGACGGGAACTCGTCCAGCCAGTGCCGGGCCTGCCGGCAGGACTCCTCCAGCACCCACTTGCCCAGCGGGACGATCGCCCCGGACTCCTCGGCCAGCGGGATGAAGCGGTCCGGGGAGAGCGTCCCGAACCGGGGGTGGCGCCACCGCACCAGCGCCTCGGCGCCGTGCACCCGGCCGTCCGCCAGCCCCACCAGCGGCTGGAACTCCACCGCGAACTCGCCCCGCTCCAGCGCCGGGCGCAGCGCCGTGGCCAGCAGTTGCCGGGTCATCTGGTGGGCGCCCCGGTCGGGGTCGTAGAGCGTCCAGCGGGCCCGGCCGTCGGCCTTGGACCAGTAGAGGGTGGCGTCGGCGTCCTTGACCAGCTCGGTGGGGGTGGTGCCGCGCACCGGACGCTCCACCACGCCGATGCTGGCGGTCACCGCGAGCCGGTGCCCGGCCACCTCGAAGGGCTGGTCCAGCACCCGCAGCAGCTCGGTCGCCAGCGCGGTCAACTGCTCGCCGCCCTCGCTGTCCGGCACCAGCACGGCGAACTCGTCGCCGCCGAGCCGCGCCACCAGCCGGCCCTCGCCGAGGGCGACATGCTGCTCAAGCCGGTTGGCGGCGGCGACCAGCAGTTCGTCGCCGATGTGGTGGCCCAGGGTGTCGTTGACGGCGGCGAAGCCGTCCAGATCGAGGTAGCAGAGGCCGACCCGGCGGCGGGCGGAGGCCGGAGCCTCGCAGGCGGCGGCGAGCCGTTCGAAGAAGTAGGAGCGGTTGGGCAGCCGGGTCAGCGGGTCGTGCAGCGACTGGTAGTGCAGCCGGTCGCCGAGTCGGCGCTGCTCGGTGACGTCCTCCACCATGGCCAGGGTGTAGAGGGGGTTGCCGTCGCCGTCCCGGATCAGCGAGACGGTGATGTTGGTCCAGACGGTGCCGCCGTCGCGGTGCTTGAGCCGCTTCTCGATCCGCAGCCGGTCGCGCTTCCCGGCGACCAGCTCGCGGTAGAGCCGGCGTGCGGACTCCTCCGGGTCGATGAACCGGTGGATGTGCATCCGCACCAGCTCGGAGACGTCCAGGCCGACCATGGCGGCCAGCGCCGGATTGGCCTCGATGATGCAGTCGTCGGCGTCCACCAGCGCCATGCCGATCCCGGCGTCGGCGAAGGCGGCGCGGAAGCGCGACTCGCTGGCCTGCAGGGCGTCCCGCAGCCGCTCGGTGACGTCATGCAGCGGGGTGTCGCAGGTGGGGCAGACGATCTCGGTCGGATCGTGGCCGGGCGGCATCTCCCGGAGCTCATGGAGGGAGACCGGCAGGGTGCCGGGCGGCCCGGAGGCCGGGGATTCCGAGCCCTCGTGGACATCGGCGCCGTCGTACATGTCGGTCCCGTCGTGCGCTTCGGCCCCCCGGTGTGCGTCGGCCCCCTCGATCCGGCCCCGCACGGCACGCTCCCGTCCGCTGCTCGCAGCCTCGCCTCGCCCGGTGGCGCGGGGGCGGGATCCGCTCCCCGCGCAGTCGGGATCATAGGGCGTCCGATGATTCGGGGGCCATGGGAATCCGGGCGATTCGCCAGGATTCCCGGCGATTCGTACCGCCTCCGTGCGCCCCCGGCGCGGACTGTCACATGCGCGCCGGGGGCGTGCGCGGCGGTTTGGGTGCCGGGTCGGAGACCTCAGGCCAGGCGTGCCGTGAGGGTGATCGTCGTCCCCGAGAGCGCCTGGCTGACCGGGCAGTTGGCCTTGGCGTCCTCGGCCGCCTTGGTGAAGCCCGCCTCGTCAAGCCCCGGCACCTCACCGGTCACCGTGAGGTGGATCCCGGTGATGCCGGTGCCCGGCTGGAAGGCCACCTCCGCCTCGGTGTCCAGCCGGGTCGGCGGGGTGCCGGCGCCGGTGAGGGTGTGGGAGAGCGCCATCGAGAAGCAGGCGGAGTGGGCGCCCGCGATCAGCTCCTCCGGGCTGGTCCTCCCGTTCGGCTGCTCCGCGCGGGACGCCCAGGTGACCGGGAACTCGCCGACCCCCGAGGAGGCGAGGCCCACCAGCCCCTTGCCGTCGATCAGACTGCCTTCCCAGGTCGTGCGGGCGATGCGCTTGGTTGCCACGATCGGTTCCTCCTGTGCTGGGGTGTGAGCCGTACGGTGCTCCGGCGGAGATCCGGCCCCACCCTACGGCGGCGGCCCTGCCGGGCCGGTGACGTCAGGGCAGTTGGCAGAGCGTCAGCCGGGCGCCCACCGGGTCGGTACAGGGCACCATCCGGCCGTGCGGCGAGTCGAACGGCTCCCGCACCAATCGGCCGCCCAGCTCCTGCACCCGCTCCGCCGCCGCGTCGGCGTCCGGCACCGCCAGGTACACCGACCAGTACGGGTGCGCCACCTCGGTCCGGTAGCGACCGCAGACCGGCGTGTCGCTGCCGGGCACCTTCCATGCCGTGTAGTCGAAGTCCTTGCCGTCGCCGATCTGCTCCTGGGTGTACGGGAACAGCGCGCGGTAGAAGGCGTCCGCCTGCTCAGCCACAGGCGTGTTCAGCTCGTGCCAGCACATCGCACCCGGCTCGCCGAACAGCTCGGCACCCGGGTGCCCACCCGGCTGCCAGAGCCCGAAGGACGCCTCCGCCGGGTCGAACGCGAACGCCATCCGCCCCGCGCCCGGCACCTCGTGCGGCCCCATGACCGGCTTGCCGCCCGCTTCGGCGATCCTGCCGTACACGGCGCCCAGGTCCGAAGACGAGAGGTAGACGTTCCACAGCGCCGGCATGGCCTCGGCGCCCGACGGCGGGGCCATCAGCGCGGCCACCCGCCTCCCCCTGCTCAGGCACATGGTGTAGCCCCCCATCCGGGCGCCGAGATCCTCGAACTCCCAGCCGAGGACCGGGCCGTAGAAGTCGCGGGCGGCCCGCAGGTCGGGCGTCGTCAGATCGGCCCAGCACGGGGCGCCGTCCGGGTACGAGTCGCGTGGGGGCATGGGGTCTCTTCCTCGCTGCTACGGTCTTCCGCGCCCCGGGTATGGCCACTCCGCGCAGGCGCGTACGGACGTTCCGCGAGCCCAGAATCCGGCCGTCCGGGGGAGCCCGCAACCGCTCGGCGGCCGACCGTGGCAGCCCCCGGCCCCCGGGCGGCCCCGCCACGGCCACCGCCACCGGGCAGCACCACCGGGCAGCGCCACTGGGAGGTGTCCGACCATCCGCCCCCATCGGGGCGTACTCGGCCGATCCCGATCGGGGGACCGCCCGCATACCCGCACGTCCGCACGGCCCGGGGACGGCCGGTCGCGGCACAGGCCAGGCGCCGCCCCGGCACCCCGGGTCTGCCCACAGTGCGGACAACCAGGCATTTCGACGAGGGCGGCGCGGCCCTCCCCTGTTACTGTGGCGCTCGCCAACCGCCCCCGAACCGGCCCGGAGCAGCCCCGATGACGGATCAGCCGCAGACCGCCGCCGACAGCCCCCTGGACCGGGTCGACGACGAGGTCCGCGCCGAGCTGACCCGGCTCCGGGAGTCCATCGACAACATCGACGCGGCCGTCATCCATATGCTGGCCGAGCGGTTCAAGGCCACCCAGCAGGTCGGCCGCCTCAAGGCCACCCACCGGCTGCCCCCCGCCGACCCGGCCCGCGAGCGTGAGCAGATCGAGCGGCTGCGGTCCCTCGCCGCCGGGGCCCACCTGGACCCGGTCTTCGCGGAGAAGTTCCTCAACTTCATCATCGCCGAGGTCATCCGCCACCACGAGGCCATCGCCCGCTCCTGAGCCCCTGTTCCGGCCGAGCCCCTGCCCCGGCCGAGCCACCGCCCCTGCTGAGCCTCCGCCCCGGTCCGGTGCCGCCGGACGCGGCTCAGACCCGGCGCGCGGCCTCCGTACGGTCCGCCTCTCCGGCGGCGGGCAGCGACCCCTCCACCACCAGCGCCCCGGCCGGTGTCGAGGTCTGCGCGATGAACGCGCCCGCCAGCACCATCAGGCCGCCCACCACCTGCGGCGTCCCCAGGTGCTCGCCCAGCAGCACCCAGGCCGCCACGGTGGCCACCACCGCCTCCAGGCAGGCCACCACGCCCGCCACCGGCGGCGACAGCCGCCGCACCGCCACCACCCCGGTCAGATAGGCCAGCACCGTCGCCACCAGCACCACCCAGCCGACCAGCAGCAGCGCCGGTACCCGGGCGTCGCCCATCGCCACGTCGTGGCCCAGCACCGGCCACTCCATCCGCCACGGCCGGGCGATCACGGTCAGCACCACCGCGCCCACCAGCAGCCCATAGGCGCTCACCGCCAGCGGGTCCACCGGGTCGTCGCCGCCGCTGCCCGCGTCCGACAGCACGAAGTACCCCACCTGGCAGCAGGCCGCGCCCAGCGCCAGCAGTACGCCCACCGGATCGAAGCCCAGGCCCGCCCAGACCTCGACCACGCAGGCCAGGCCGCCCACGGCCAGCACCGCGCCGAACGCCGCCGCCCGGGTCACCGGCCTGCGCTGCACAAACCGCACCCAGCCCAGCAGCAGCGGCGGCCCCAGGTACTCGATCAGCAGCGCCACCCCGACCGGGATACGCGAGATCGAGGCGAAGTAGAACGCCTGGACACCGGCCACCGCCAGCAGCCCGAACCCCACCAGCAGCCCGGGCCGCCGCCGCAGCACCCCCCGGTGCCGGACCGCGACCGGCAGCAGCACCAGCGCCGCACCGGCCACCCGCAGCCACACCACATGCAGCGGATCGAGCCCCGCCGAGATCAGCGGCTTGGCCGCCGTCCCGGAGCCGCCGAAGGCGAACGCGGACAGCAGGGCGAGGGCGAGCCCCGTTCCCCGGCCGGGGTGCGGCGCGGCCGCGCCGCGCGTCTGTGATCTGCGCATTCGGCCATTCTGGCAGCGCTCGGCGGGGGAGTACGGCGGCCGGAGGGGGCGGGCGGCGGCTGAGCGGCAGTCAGTCCCGGTCGCCGGTACGGCGGAGAGCCCCGGAGCCGGGCCGCCCCCGGCGGGGGCACCGCTGCGGAATCGTTGCATACGACCGAGGCCCTCCCACACGGAGTGGAAGGGCCTCGATCGTTCACAGGTGCGCCGCCAGGGACTCGAACCCCGAACCCGCTGGTTAAGAGCCAGCTGCTCTGCCAGTTGAGCTAGCGGCGCTCGCTGACGGCCGAAACTCTACCGCATCTCCGGGGCCGCCTCGGCCACGGCCTCCCCGACCCCGACCCCCGAGCCGGATCGGGCCCGCCCGGCCGTGCGCCGGGCGGCCACCTGCCGCATCCTGGGGGCATGGGCAGCGGTGACGGACAGCGGATGCGGAGCGCCTTCGAGGACTGGCTGCGCGCCCATGGCTGGAAGATCCTCGCGACGTCCTGCATCCACAGCTGCGCGGACATCGAGGCGTGGCACCCGGACGGCGCCCGCCTGCTGGTGGAGGTCCAGGCCGACACCGGCGCCGACACCCTCGGGCCCGACCTGGACACCGCCTATGGGCGGCTGCTCCGCCGCATGGACGACGTCCCGAGCAGCCGCTACGCGATGGTGGTCCCGGAGGGCGCGGTCGCGGCGGCCCGGCAGGTCACCTGGCGGGTCCGGCAGTTGCTGCGGACCGACCTCTATGCCGTCGACCGGGCGGGCGCGGTCCGCAGGATCGAGGGCTGAACCGGCATCGACGCGACAGTGGAATGCGCCACTCGGCCGTCACCCACGGTACCCAACGGGTGACATCGGGTGCGGAACGGCCGACGGCGTGCGTAGCTTCGACCCGGTGCGGGCCGCTGCGTCCAAGCCGAGCAGAGGGTCGGACTCCCAGGGGAAGCAGGTCACCACCGATGCGCCTACGTCAGCTCACATGTCTTTCCGCCGCCGGACTCACCGTGCTGGCCGGGATCGGCGCCGCCGCGCCCGCCCGCGCCGCGAGGGTGCTGGTGGTCCCGTCCGGCGGATCGATCCAGCAGATGGTGGACCAGGCATGGCCGGGCGACACCGTCTATGTCCCGGCCGGTACCTACCGGGGCAGCGTGCAGCTCGGCGACGGTGTCACCCTCCTGGGCGCGGGCCCGGACACCCTGATCGAGCGGGGCACCGGCGGCGGCGCCTGCGCCCAGTCAGGCCACGGCATCTGCGTCACCGGCACCCCCGACCACTCGCTCACGGGGGTGCGCATCCTGTCGCTGACCGTCACCGGGTTCGCCAAGGACGGCATCATGGCCACCTGGACCGACGGGCTGGCGGTGCGCAATGTGGTCGCGCGCGGCAACGGCGAGCACGGCATCCGCCAGGACCACTCGGTACGGGGGGTCTTCCGGGGCAACCACGCCCTCGACAACGCCGAGACCGGCATCTTCCTCGCCAACACGGTCAGCGAGGAGGGCGGCGCCACCGATGCGCAGGGCGCGGCCGTCAGCGGCAACGAGGTGTCGGGCAACCGGATCGGCATCACCATCCGCCGCCTCCAGGACCTCACCGTCGACCGCAACATCGTCACCGGCAACTGCGGCGGGATCTTCGTCGTCGGCGACGAGAACCTTCCGCGCGCCGGAAAGCTCGCGGTGCGCTCCAACCGGGTGTACGAGAACAACCGCTTCTGCCCGTCGAGCTCCAGGCTCCCCGACATCCAGGGCGTCGGCATCCTGCTCACCGGCGTGGAGGAGACCCGGGTCACCGGCAATGAGGTCCGCGACAACCAGGGCGCGTCGCCGATGTCCGGCGGCATCGTGCTCTTCCCGAGCGTGGTCGGCGTCGCCAACTCCCGCAACACGGTGAGCGGCAACACCGTCCGGGGCAACCAGCCGGCCGACCTGGCCGACCGGGACAAGGGCACCGGCAATGTCTTCGCCGACAACCGGTGCGCCCTCTCCCAGCCCGCCGGGCACTGCTGACGTCGGGCACTGCTGATGTCGGGCACTGCTGACGCCGGGAATGCGACGAGGGCCCTCCCACCGAAGTGGAAGGGCCCTCGCCCACGGTGCGCCGCCAGGGACTCGAACCCCGAACCCGCTGGTTAAGAGCCAGCTGCTCTGCCAGTTGAGCTAGCGGCGCTCGCTGACATCGGAACTCTAGCAGTCGGGTTCGCCGGACAGAAATCGGTTTGCTCCGTGCGGCGGCGGGGCCGGTCTGCGGCCACTGCGGCGGGCCGCACGGACGCATGCGCGAAGCAGCACGGGCGTGTCGGGCAGCCACGGCTCGCGGCGGTCCGGGGCCACGATCCAGCGGCCGGGGCCCAGGCCGGGCGCGTCGGGGGAGTCCACCATGCGCTGCAACGGGGGCACGGTCACGGCGTCACCCGCGCCGTGGCAGAGCACGGTCGGCACCTCGGGGGCCCACTCCTCCCAGCCCAGCAGCGGACGCAGCCGCTCGGCCGTGCCCACCTGGGCGAAGAGCAGCAGCCGGCCCCGGTAGGAGGCCACCGGCCCGCACCCCGGCCCGGAGGTCCACAGCTCGTCGAGTACCCGGCGGCCGAACAGCGCCGGCATGCTCACCACATCGAACGCCCGCCCGCAGGGCAGCACGGTGGGCGCCCAGGGGCGCTCCTGCCACAGGGCCCGCGTGCTGCGCGGGTATGCGCTCGCGGACGCCAACCATGCCTCACCAGCCACGGTCACGTACTCGACGGATTCAAACGTCCAGATGTCCACGGAAAGCAGATCTACCCGCCGGGCCCACCGCACGCCGGGGGAAGCGCCGTTTGCCGGACAGGACGGGCAACGGCGGCGTACTCTTTCCGCCCGCATATGCCAGAACGCGTAGGCAGGCGTCAGTCGATGGTCCGCTGCTGCTTGATCAGGCCGCGCCCGTACTCGACCATCTTGGCGGCGTAGTCCGGCGTCCAGTCGGCGCGAGCCGCGATCTCCGCGCAGCTCAGCGCGTCGAAGCGGCGCGGGTCGGCCAGCTCGGCGGCGGCCACCGCCTGGAACTCGGTGGCCCGCTCGGCCGCCGCCCGGAAGGCGAGGGCCAGCTCGGTGGAGCGGCGCAGCAGTTCCCTGGGGTCGTCGATCGACTCCAGGTCGAAGAAGTGCTCGACCTCGGTCTCGTCCGCCCTCGGTTCGAAGAGCAGCGGGGCGGGCCGGAACCGCCGGGCGGCTCCTTCGCCCTCCGAAGAGCGCTGCCGGTCGGCCGGGTCGGACATGGGCACCTCCACGGGGTGGCTGGGCGGGGTGGCTGGGCGGGGGACGGCTCGGGGTTGTACGCACGGCGACCGGCCGATCCACCGGGCACCGCTGCTCGGGCAGTGGCTTCCGGCGTCGGCCGTGACGCATGGGGCGACGGAGGTTCGGAACAGTGTGCCCCACGGTGGTATTCCTCGCCGAGGGGTGCCGTATGCGCGGGCGGCCCGGTCACCCGGCGCGGATCCGGTGCTCGGCCAGCTCCGCCAGCACCGTGTGGTTGGCCTCCCAGCCGTCGGGGAACTTCACACTGACGCCCAGTTGGACGGGCTCGGTGGACGGGTGCTCGTCCAGCAGCTCGGTGATGCCGGCCCGGGCGACCACGATGCAGGCGTGCCGGTGCCGGGAGGCCAGCACGCAGAGTCGCCCGGTCTCCAGATGGAAGGCGGTCGCGTCGGGTCGGCCGGAGAGCGGGTGCAGCACCACGGTCACGTCGTACTCGCGGCCTTGCAGGCGGTTGGCGGTGTCCACGGTGACGGCGGGGCCCAGCGCGCCGTCCACCGGCACCCCGAGCCCGGTGAGCGCGGCCCGGACGGCGGCGGCCTGGTCGCGGTGGGCGGTGCCGACCGCGATCCGGTCAGCGGTGACGGGCGCGGTGCCGCGCTCGGAGACGGCGGCCAGACCCCGGTCCAGCAGCCGGCGCACGGTCCGCGCCACGGCGTGCACCGCCTCCGGGTCGGTACGCACGGTGTGCCGGGCGGGCAGCTCCAGCAGCCCCCAGCCGGACTCGGCGGCCTCGTCGATCACCGCGTCCACCGGGCCGCCGTCGGCGCGGACGCCCACCGTGAGCCGCCGGTCGCCCTCGCCGGTACCGGACCGGAACGGGGTGAAGGGGTAGAACGCCCGGGAGACCAGCGCTGCGGCGGAGTACGGCAGCCGCCAGGAGACCGGGAGGTTGTGCGGCCGGATGCCGGGGTTGTGGTCCAGCAGCGCGGTCACCGCGCTGCGCGACGGGTCCCATGAGAGGCCCGCCCACTGGTCGGTGCCGACCACGGTGAAGGGGTCCAGCTGACCGGGGTCGCCGACGAAGAGCGCCCGTTCGAAGAGGCGGGCCACGGCCAGCAGCGCGTCGGACCGCATCTGGTACGCCTCGTCCACGATCGCATGGCGCCAGGGGTCGACGTCCTTGACCCACTGCCACTTGGCGGCGGTGGAGACCACCACCTGCTGCTCGACCAGGTCGGCGACCCTGCCCGAGGCGGTCACCCCGGCGTGCCGCAGCGCCTCGGGGGCGGGTCTGCCGTCGCTGCTGTGCAGGCGGCCGATGGAGAGGTCGGGGGCGGTCTCGGCGAGGCGGTCCACCAGGTCGTCCACCTGGCTGTTGGTCTGCGCGACGATCATCAGCCGCTCGCCGGCGGCGACCAGTTCGCGGGCGGCCCGCACCACCAGGGTGGACTTGCCGGCGCCGGGCGGGGAGTCGACCACCACACCGCGCTCGGTACCGGAGAGCACGGCGGCCAGGATCTCGGCGGTGACCCGGTCGGCGGCGGCCCCGGGCGAGGACGGCCCGGGGGCGCCTGCGGCGGCGGGGGAGTCAGGGGCGTCTGCGGAGTCGGGGGAGTCGATGGGGTTCACGGGCGGGTTACTCCCCTTCCTCGTCGTCGGCCCAGGCGGCGGCGGCCGGGCGGGGTGCGGCGGCGGTGCCGGGCGGGCCGCCGTGGGTCCAGGGGGTGTCCTCCGGGTCCGGCAGCGGCGCGGACTGCCGGACGGTCAGCTCGAAGAGGGTGAAGCAGACCCGCTCGCCCGGCTGCGGCACGGTGCCGGGCTCGGGCTCCCTGCGGCGCCCCATGCCGGAGGTGAGCCGGAGGACCACGGTGCCGTCGGCCGGGTCGAACCGCACGATCTCGGCCTTCTGCGGGGTGGCACTGCCCCCGCCGTCCGGCCGGGGCGCCCCCCAGGCCCGGTGCACCTCGCGGCCGGGGTCGGCGTGCGGCCGGTCGTCGGTGCGGACCGTGACCAGCGGCCGGGGCTTCGGGGAGCGCCCGGAGGTGTCGTACGCCGGCTCGGTGTGCACCACCGTGCCGGCGAACGCCTCCCCGGCCAGCCGGCACTCGGCCATCGCCAGCGGGTCGTCCAGCGCCTCCTGGAGCTCCACCTTGGCCTGCTCCCGCTCGCGCTGCGCCAGCTTGCGAGCGGCGGTGACCGCGTCGTCGTACCGGGGCTGCGGCGGCTCACCGGCGGCCAGCCGCTCGCGGTGGCCGGTGTAGGACCAGCGGTCGCTCTCCCAGCGCTCCGGGAGGTGGTCGGCGGGCGGCAGGGTGCGCAGCAGGTCGATGCCCTGCCAGACCTGGTCCCAGGTGGGGCGCAGCACCCCGGCCAGCAGGGTGCGGACCTCCTCGGCGGTGCTCCGGACATGCCGCTCGGCGCGGGCGTCCCCCTCCGGCGCGGCGCGCAGCGCGGCGCGGGCGGCGTCATGGCGGGTGACGGCGGGGCCCAGCAGCTTCTCGTCGAAGCGCGGGTCGGTGGCCGGTCCGGCGGGCGGGCAGAGCAGTTGGCCGCGCCGGTCGCGGGCGGTCTCGGCGTGCAGCGCCGCCTCGGCGCCGCTGAGGCCCGGCGGCGGGGCGATCCAGGCGAGCTGGGCGCCCAGGTGCTGGTCCTCCAGATGGGACTGGCCGGTGGCCCAGTGGCGGCCGAGCAGTGCCGTCATGGCGAGCAGCAGGGAGGAGCCGGGCACCTCGGAGCGCTCCCGCAGATGGGTGAGCCAGCGGCCGAGCAGCGGCACCTTGGTCGGCACCGGGTACGGCCCGGCGTCCGCGTCGTCGGCGGTGCGGCGGAAGCGGGTGGAGCGGCCGAGCAGGCCCAGTTGGTGGATGCCGCCGCCGTTGGGGACGATCAGCTGCGGGGCGTCCGCGCACAGCTCCCGCAGCACCGGTGTCCGCTCGCCGGTCTGCGGGTCCCTCTCGGTGGACTCGATCTGCTCGATGTCGTCGCCGTAGCCCTCCAGATAGGGGAGGAGGTCTGCGGCGAGTGCGGCGAGGAAGGCGAACCGCTGGTCGCGGTCGAGCGGCTGTGCCACCACATGCAGGCGGGGCGCGTCGCGGTCGGTGCCGAGCATGGCGGCGAGCGGGGCGCCGTCCTCACCGGCGGCGGTGAGCGGGACGACGACCATGGGGCGGTCGGAGAGATGGCGGTGGCGCACGGTCGCCAGCGGCTGGGCCCGGCCGGACCGTACGGCCTCCAGCCGGGCCAGGGTGGTGAGCAGGCTCATCTGCCGGGAGCCTCCTCGCTGCGGGCACCCGCCAGCGCCTCGGCGCGCAGCGCGGCGGCGCGGGAGAGGCGGGCGGCGGCCTCGTCCACACCGCCCTCGTCCACGCCGCCCTCGTCCACGCCGCCGCGATCCGCTGAGCCCTCGGCGGCGGCCAGGGCGGCGGAGACGGTGTGCAGGGAGCCCAGCTCGCCCCGGACGGAGCGGCCCAACTGCTCGACCGAGCCGGCGCAGCGGGCCTCCTGACGGCAGTGGAAGCCCAGCTCGCAGGTGGAGAGGCAATCGGGGGAGTAGGCGGCCGGCACCGCCGCGACCGAGCCGCCGAGCTGCTCGGTGGAGCGGGCGGGGGCGCCGTCGTCCCCGGTGGCGAGGTCGAAGTCGGCGTCGGCGGGCAGCGCGTCCAGGATCCGGTCGATCCGGGTCATCCGGAGCAGCTGGCGGCGGGTGACCGCGATCTCCCGGCGGACGTCCACCACGGCGGCGGTGGGGCGGTGCGAGAAGTCCTTGGGGCAGACCAGCAGCACCGTGTGGTCGGGCGCTGCGGCCAGGCCGTCGGGGGCGGCGTACGGGTCCGGGTCGGGCTTGGTGCCGGCCAGGTCGGCGGCGGTCTCGCGCAGCGCCAGGACGTAGACGGCTGCCTGGCGGGCGGCGGCGCCCACCTTGGCCGGGTCGGCGGAGCCGTCCAGGATCGGGAAGGACTTGATCTCCACCACCGTCCAGCGGCCGTCGGGGCGGACCACCACGGCGTCGGGCTCCAGGAAGGCGGGGGAGCCGGCCACCTCCAGGCAGAGCATGGGGTGGTCGAGCAGGGTCCAGCCGCCGGGGCGGTCGGCGGCCTCGGCGAGCGCCTGCCGGGTGCGCTCCGCGCGTACGGCGTTGCCGGCCCGGGGCAGCAGATCGGGGACGGCGACCTCGGCGTCGCCCGGCTCGGGGAGGCCGAGGTGCCGATGGAAGAGGAGCAGCAGCTCGGCGTATCCGTCGGCCTTGACCCGGGACTCGAAGACATGGCCGCGGGCGATGGCGAACGGTGACCGGCCGAAGGGGGCCGGGGTCCCGAGGCGGTCGGCGAGGGCGGCCTTGTCGACCCCGGCGGCGTCCAGCAGGGCGCGGCGGCGGCAGCCGGGGTTGGCGGCGAGCGCGGCGAGGGCACGGGCGTCGAGGCTGCGCTGCGGCGCGGGGCCGCGCAGCCTGGCGAGCCGCTGCGCGGGCGGCTCCATGGGCCGGGGGTGCGAGACGTTCATGGTGCGCGCCAGTCTTGCATCCGGGACTGACAAACGGGACCGGTCGGCGGTGCTCCCCCTCGTTCAGGGGGCCGGGACCCGGCTCTGCTCGCCCCGGGACTGGGCCGGTACGCGGGCCGCCACCACGGTCGAGCGGCGCCGCGTGCGGTCGGTGAGGTGGAGCGCGGGCGCGGCCAGCAGGGCGCCCAGCCCCATCACGGCGCAGCCGGCGACGGCGTCCAGCAGATAGTGGTTGGCCGTGCCCATCACCACGACCGCGATCAGCACCGGGTAGAGCAGCCCGGCGATGCGCAGCAGCCGGTGGCGGGCGAAGAACCAGAGCATCAGCCCGCACCAGAGCGCCCAGCCGACGTGCAGGCTGGGCATGGCCGCGAACTGGTTGGTCAGATGGCCCAGGCCCTTGGGGGCGCTGGCCTCGCCGCCCCACCAGCCGACGGCGGCGTGCTGCTGCATGGAGTCGGTGAAGCCGTAGGAGGACTCCAGCAGCCTGGGCGGGGCGGTCGGCATGGTGGTGAAGCCGATGAGACCGAGCACGGTGGATATCGCGAGCCAGGTCCGGGCGTGCCGGTAGCGGTCCCGGTGGCGCCGCCAGAGCCAGACCAGGATCAGCGGGGTGACCAGGTAGTGGAGGGTGGCGTAGGCGAAGTCGGCGGGCACCGCGAGCCAGCTGTGCCGGGTGAAGGCGCCGTTCAGCCAGTGCTCAGGCGCCAGGTGCAGCAGGTTCTCGGCGGAGAGCAGCGCATGCCCGTTGCGCAGCGCCTCGGTCAGATCGCCCGAGACCACCAGCCGGCTGCCGTCGTAGGCGGCGTAGACCAGCACCACCAGCAACAGCTCCCGCCACCAGTGGCGTGGTCGGCCGGCGGGTGGGGGAGCGGTCTGCGATGACATGGCGGTGAACTCCGGGTGACGGCCGATGCGTAGACCTACCGTACGTTGTACGTTGGGCCGGAACGAGAGCGGCCCGGAGTCGATGTCCGGGGACGGGGAACGCGACCGGCATCCTCACCGACAGCAGCCCGCCATGTCCCCACAGCCCCGCGCAGGCCGCAGGCCGCGCGCCCCCCGCAACTCGCTCAGCGCCGAGCTGATCGTCGACTCCGCCCTGCGGCTGCTCGACGAACGCGGCATCGACGCCTTCTCCATGCGCGCCCTCGCCGAGGAACTCGGGGTGGGCACCATGGCGCTCTACACCTACTTCCGCTCCAAGGAGGAGCTCTTCCAGGCCGCGCGCGCCCGCGTCTTCACCCAGCACGCGCCGCCGGTACGCACCGATGCGCCCTGGGCCGACCAGCTGCGCGACGCCTGCCTCGCGCTCTACGGACTCTTCACCGGACGCCCCTCGGTGCTCCAACTGCTGGCCGAGCAGCACCGGGCCGAGGGCCCCGAGGGGCGCGAGGAGCAGGCTACGGCCGGCAGCGCCGCCGCGATGATGGAGCACATGCTGGGCCTGCTGCGCGGCGCGGGCATCGGCCGGCAGCAGGCCGCCCGGGCGCAGACCGCACTGGTGCAGTACACGGTGGGCGCCGCGCTGCGGGCCAGCCGCGCCCGCTGCTCCGACGCCCACTGCTCCGACGAGGAGCGCCGGCGCCTCCTCCGGGCGCGGCTGGAGGCGCTGCCGGCGGAGGAGTTCCCGCTGGTGGTCGACCTGGCACCGGAGCTCGCCGAGGCCCAGAAGGGCGCCGAGCAGTACGCCTTCGGGCTGGACCTGATCCTCGCCGGGCTGCGGACTGCGGGATCATGGGAGAAAGCGGGCCGCGACGACGGGGCCCCATCCCCGCAGCACATCTGAGGAGGCACGGTCCCCATGCCCGCCCGCATCCTGCTCGTCCGGCACGGTGAGACCGAGTGGTCGGCCACCGGCCGCCACACCGGCCGCACCGACATCCCGCTCACCGAGGAGGGCCGCCATATGGCGCGCGCCCTCGGCGAGCGCCTCAAACGCGCACCCTGGGACGGCCTGCCCGACGCCCGCGTCTTCACCAGCCCGCTGGCCCGCGCCCGCGACACCTGCGACCTGGCCGGCCTCGGCGACCGCGCGGTGGACACCCCCGAGCTGATGGAGTGGGACTACGGCGCGTACGAGGGCCGCACCGGCGAGGACATCCGGGCCACCGGCCACCCCGGCTGGGTGATCTGGCGCGACGGCGTCCCCGGTGGCGAGACCATCGAGGACGTGGCCGCCCGGGTGGACCGCTTCCTCGCCCGGATCGACGAGGCGCACGGCAGACCGGACCACGACACCGTCACCATGGACTGCGCCGACCGCACCGTGGTGGTCTTCGCCCACGGGCACCTGCTGCGCATCCTCACCGCCCGCTGGCTGGGGCTGCCGCCGCAGTACGGCCAGCGCTTCAAGCTGCGGCCCGCCTCGCTCTGCGTGCTCGGCTGGGAGTACGCCGCCCCGGCCATCGAGCTGTGGAACGACACCTCGCACCTCGGCTGACCCCTGCGGCACCGGGCGGACCGGGTCACCCCGCGATGTCGTACCGCTCCACGAAGGCGGCCACCTCCGGCACATCGCGGTGGCGGCGCAGTCCGCCCGCCGTGCCGGCCAGCATCGACCGGATCCGCGCCGAGCGGACCTCCGTCAGCAGGTCCAGCGCCTGCGTCCCGCTCACCGCGGCGGCCGCCAGGTCGCCGCGGCCGAGCTGGTCGTGGGCGAGCTCGGCGGTGTACAGCGCCCGGTTGCGGACGAAGTGCGGCTTCTGGAGGTCCATCGCCAGCCGGGCCCGGTCCACGGCCCGGTCCCAGTCGCCCAGCGCCGACCAGCACTGGGCCTCCAGCCCGATCAGCTCCGCCCGGCCGAAGAAGGACATCCACTCCGGGTCGGCGTCGCAGCTCCCCCGGTCGAAGAGCCGCTGCCCGTGCAGCATCGCCCGCTCGCAGGACCGCCGCTCCTGGAGCACCGCCCAGCCGCCCGCCTCCCGCATCGCCAGCAGCGAGAGCAGCCGGTAGGAGCCGACATGCGAGGCCGCCTGCTGCGCCGCCTGCGCGGCGCGCACGGCCTCCCGGGGGCGGCCGGCGTCGCGGGCCAGAAAGGCGCTGTTGCAGAAGGCGTGGGCCTCCAGCGCCGGATCACCGGCCATCCGGGCGGTGGCCAGCGCCTCGGCGTAGAAGGAGCGGGCGTCGGCCAGGCGGCCCGAGTCGTGCGCCAGCCAGCCGACCGAGATGGCCAGCTCCCCGGCGCCCGCCTGGAGCCGCCGTTCGGTCTCCTCGCTGTAGCTGCCGGCGTTGAGCAGCAGATAGGCGCTGCGCAGCGACTGCCCGGCGGACTCGAAGAGGGCGTCGGCGCCCTGCCGGTCGTCCAGCAGCCGGATCCGGCGGACGGCCTGCTCGACACCGTCCACCTCCTGGGCACCCACCCGGCGGGGCGGGGTCGGCGAGGTGTACGTCGGCTCGTCCAGGCCGAGCGCCGTCACCAGGGCGGCCGGGCCGCCCGCCATGAAGGTGCGGCGGTGCACGTCGTCGTTCTCCTCGTCGGTACGGGGCTGCGGCTCGCAGCGTGGTACGTCCTCACAGCGCGGCCGGTTCACCCGGCGGCGTACCGACCCGCGTGGGGCGAAGCCCAGATCGGCCAGCGAGCGGCCCGGGAACATATGCCGGAACACCCGCTCATAGGCGTAGTTGGGACAGCGGATCTCGCCCGCCTCCACCCGCCCGATATAGCGGGCGTCGCAGGAGACGTGCTCACCGATCTCCCGGCCGGCACGCCGGACCCGCGCGGCGAACTCCCCGGGGGAGAGGTCGCCGCGCAGCTCGCGCATGGCGCTGTTGGCCGATGGCGCAGATACCGAGGGCCGACTGGCCTGGTCGGGGGATCGGGTGGGTGCCATGGTTCTGCTCCCCGGGTGGCTCCTGGGTCCGCTGTGGTCTCCGATGCGGCCGGAAGGACGCACCGAGAGTACCGGGAGTATCGGATCGAACACGCAGGGTTTCGCCACAAACCGGACACGCCTCGGCAGATCTGCCATGAAATGCCATACCCTGCCCGCCACCGCCCCGTGGCCGTGCCCACCTCCGCCGCGTTGAGCTGGTCGGGAACTCGGCCCGTCGACAGCTGGAGGTGCGCATGGGCGCCGGAGTGCCGCAGTCAGTGCCACGGGCGGGCGGTGTCCTGCTGCCGCCCTCGGTGGTGGCGGGGCTGCGCGCGGCAGCCCGGCGGGCGGCCGACGGCCCCGGCCGCGCCGAGGCCCTGCCGTACGACACCGTCGCGGTGCCGCTCCGGCACGGCCTGGAGACCGTGGACATCCTGCGGCTGCGCGGCATCTGCGGGGCGGTGCTCAGCGACGGAGGCGGCACCCGGCTGCTCTTCCTGGTACCGGCCGGCACCGCCGCCCGCTGGCATCTGCCGGGCAGCTCCTGTACCCCGGGTGCGGCCGCCGGGCCGGACGCCGGATGGCTGGTCGCGCCGCAGACGGAGGGCGGCACCCTGCGCGCCACCGACCCGTGGGTGCTGCGGTCGGCCCTGTGCGAGGCGGCCGGGACCCTGATGGCAGGCGGCTTCGGCCCCTATTGACCGGCCCGTACCGGCCGTACCGGCCGTACCGACTGATCGGACTGATCCGACTGATCGGACCGGCCGATCTGCCGGTAGGGGTGCGCATTCATACTGGTCCGCATGGCACGCAGCAGAGGACCGGTCCACCGCACCCGCGCCACGGTGGCCCGCCGCACCGACTCCGGGCTCGCCGAGCTGGTCCCCGACCGGGACCGCCCGCGCGGCTGGACCCTGCTGCTGGACAGCGCCCCGCAGTCGCATGTCGACCTTGACGACCCCGCGTACCTCTCCTTCGAGTACCAGCGGTGGCTGGGCCACATAGCCGACCTCGCCGCCCCGCCCGGCAGACCGCTGACCGCGCTGCACCTCGGCGGCGGCGCGCTCACCCTGGCCCGCTATGTGGCGGCCACCCGGCCCCGGTCTCGGCAGCAGGCCGCCGAGACCGACACCGCGCTCACCGAGCTGGTGCGCACCGAACTGCCGCTGGACCGCTCCTGGCAGGTCAGGGTCCGTGGCACCGACGCCCGGGCGGTGCTGGAGCGGGCCTCCGAGGGCGCCGCCGACCTGGTGATCGCCGATGTGTTCAGCGGCGCCCGGGTGCCCGCCCACTGCGCCACCGAGGAGTTCGCCGCGCTGGCCTTGCGGGCACTCGCCCCGGGCGGCCTGTACGCGGCCAACATCACGGACGGCGCGTCGCTCGCCTTCGCCCGCTCCCAGGTCGCCACGCTGCTGAGGATCTTCCCCGAGGTCTGCCTGATCGGCGACCCGGCGGTGCTGCGGGGCCGCCGGTTCGGCAATCTGGTGCTGCTGGCCGGGCGACTGCCCCTGCCGCTGCCGGAGCTGACCCGCCGGGTCGCCTCCGACCCCTTCCCCGGCCGGGTCGAGCACGGCAGGGGACTGGTCGACTTCACCGGCGGGGCCGCCCCGGCCACCGACGCCACCGCAGTGCCGTCCCCTGCTCCGCCGCCCGACGTCTTCCGTGACGCGACCCGCTGACCCCCAGGCCCCCCACGGCACCCGGGGTGAGGCATCGGCGGTGCGTGGCCCCCGTGGCCGACTCCTCAGTGCCCGCCCGGCAGCCCCCGGCGCCGGTAGGCGGCGATGCCGGTGAGCACCAGACCGGCGGTGATCGGGGCCAGGACCGCTGCGCCGATGCCCGACGGGGCGGGCGGCATCCGGGGTGAGGCGTCGGCGGTGCGTGGCCCGGGTGGCGCGGGCCGGGCCGAGGCGGCGGAGACCGTCCCGGCAGCAGCGGGGTGACGGATCGTCAGCGGAACTGCCGCCAGGAGCAGGACTCCGGCGGCCAGGAGCAGCCGGCGGGCACCGGCCGTACGGTGAATAGCTCGCACGTGAAGGGAGAACGACCGCCGACCGGGTGAAGTCACGCGGACACGGCAGGGCGGGCGCAGCGATCCCCTCACAGCCGCCGCGCCCGCCCGTTCGACGGGGTGTCAGCCCTCCATGGCCCCCCGCCGGCCTTCCCTCCGACCTACGCCAGGCCGTCGGCCGAGGGGAGTCCATGGTGCCGGATGACATCCGCGTACCAGCGGGCGCTGGCCTTGGGGATCCGACGCTGGGTGGCGTAGTCGACGTAGACCGCGCCGAAGCGCTTGCCGTAGCCGTACGCCCACTCGAAGTTGTCCATCAGCGACCAGAGGAAGTAGCCACGGACGTCGACACCGTCGGCGATGGCCCGGTGCACCGCCGAGAGGTGGCCGTGCAGATAGGCGATGCGCTCCGGGTCGTTGACGGCGCCCTTGGGGTCGACGTAGTCGTCGAAGGCGGCGCCGTTCTCGGTGATCATCAGCGGCAGCTCGGGGTTCTCCCGGCCGACGTGCCGCAGCAGGTCGTACAGGCCGCTCTCGTCGATCGCCCAGCCCATCGCGGTGGTCTCACCGGGCGGCAGGTGGAAGACGACCTGCTCGGAGCCCGGCCACGGGGAGTGGTCGCTCTTGCCGTGCGCGTCGTTGCGGGACGCCTCGCCGGCCGCCACCGAGCCGTCGGGCGCGGAGACCAGCGTGGGCGTGTAGTAGTTGACGCCCAGCAGGTCGATCGGGCGGGAGATCTCGGCCAGGTCCCCGTCGTGGACCAGGTTGTCCCAGTCGACCAGGTGGGCGGTGTCCTCCAGCAGGTCCGCCGGGTAGGCGCCGCGCAGCACCGGACCGGTGAAGATGCGGTTGCCGACCGCGTCGATGCGGCGCGCGGCGTCCAGGTCGCCGAGCGAGTCGGTCAGCGGCCGCACGTGGTGCAGATTCAGGGTGATCGAGGTCTGCGCGGTAGCGGGGAGTGTGGAGCGCAGAACCCCGATCGCCCGGCCATGGGCGAGGTTGAGGTGGTGGGCGGCCTTCAGCGCGGCGTCGGGCTCGGTGCGGCCGGGAGCGTGCACGCCCGATCCGTAGCCCAGGAAGGCCGAGCACCACGGCTCGTTGAACGTGGTCCAAACCTTGATGCGGTCGCCCAGCGCCTCTGCCACGATGGCGGCGTAGTCGGCGAACCGCTCGGCGGTGTCGCGCACCGGCCAGCCGCCGGCGTCCTCCAGATCCTGCGGAAGGTCCCAGTGGTAGAGGGTGGCGACCGGGGTGATGCCCTTCTCCAGCAGCTCGTCGGCGAGCGCCCGGTAGAAGTCCAGGCCGCGCTCCACGGCGGGGCCGCGGCCGGTGGGCTGGACCCGGGGCCAGGAGACGGAGAAGCGGTAGGCGTTCAGGCCGAGGTCGGCCATCAGCGCCACGTCGTCCCGGAAGCGGTGGTAGTGATCGGCGGCGATGTCGCCGTTGTCACCGTTGCGCACCTTGCCGGGGGTATGGCTGAAAGTGTCCCAGATGGAGGGGGTACGGCCGCCCTCCGCAGCGGCGCCTTCGATCTGGTAGGCGGCGGTGGCCGCCCCCCAGGTGAAGCCGGGCGGAAAGCTGAGCGCGGCGGCCTGCTGTGGCAGGGTGCCGGGTGCGGTCTCACGTACAGCGGTCATGCGGGAGCGCTCCCAAAGAGGGCGAGGGCGGGCAGAGACGGTGTCGGGGCGGGATCCCGTACGGCCGCGCGGTGGGGCGGCAGCCGTACGGGACGGCCGGCGGGGCGGGGCGGGTCAGCTCTTGACCGCGCCCGCGGTGATACCGCCCACGATGTGCTTGCCGAGCACGGCGAAGACCAGCAGCAGCGGCAGGGTGGCGACCAGGGCTCCGGTCAGGATGACGGCGTGGTCGGTGGTGTGGTTGCCGGCGCCCAGGCCGGCCAGCGCCACCTGGACGGTGGGGTTCTGCTGGCTCAGCGCGATGAACGGCCAGAAGAAGTCGTTCCAGGACTGGACGAAGACCAGCATGCCGAGCACCGCCATCGCGGGCCGGGCGACCGGGAAGACCACGTGCCAGATCACCCGCAGGCTGTTGGCACCGTCCACCCGGGCGGCCTCGATCAGCTCCAGCGGCAGCGCCTCCAGCAGGAACTGCCGCATGAAGAAGACGCCGAACGCGGCCACCAGCGACGGCAGGATCACCGACTGGAGCCGGTCGCCCCACCCCAGCTTGGTGATGATCTGGTACAGCGGGATCACGCTGAGCTGCGGCGGGATGGTCATGGTGGCGACCACCACGGCCAGCAGCGCGTTCCGGCCGCTGAACCGCAACTTGGCGAAGGCGAACCCGGCCAGCGTGGAGAAGAGCACGGTGGAGAGCGCCACACAGCCCGCCACGATGGTGGAGTTGATCAGTGCATCGCCCATGTGCACTTCGTTCCACGTCACATTGAGGTTGTGGAAGAGGTGGCTGCCGGGCAGCAGCGGGGTCGGCGGCTGCACGATCTCGGTGTCGGTGCGGGACGCGGCGACGACGGTCCAGTACAGCGGGAAGAGCGAGATCAGCGCCGCGAACGCGAGCACCACATAGGTGACCGGTCCGGCCTGGTGCTGGCGGCCGGCGCCGGTGGCCGGCTTCTTCACCCGCTTGCGGCGGCGGTCCGGGCGGTCCGTGGCCCGAGCGGAGGTCGCGGGAGTCGCGGAGGTGGCGGAGATGGCCATGGTGTCAGCCCCCCAGCTTCTTGCGGTTGAGGCGCGAGACGACCGCCTGGATGGCACCGATCAGCAGCAGCAGGAGCAGCATCACCCAGGCCACGGCAGCGGCCCGGCCGAGCTGGCTGTTGGGCCAGCCGAGCTCGTACATGTACAGGCTGAGCGTCTGGAACTGGTGGGCGGAGCCGCCCGTGACACCCACGCCGCCACCGAAGAGCATCGGCTCGCCGAACAGCTGGGTGGCGCCGATGGTGGAGACCACGATGGTGAAGAGGATGGTCGGCCGGATCGACGGGATGGTCACGCTGATGAACTGCCGCCAGCGGGAGGCGCCGTCCAGCGCCGCCGCCTCGTACAGGTCGCCCGGGACGGCCTGCATGGCGGCCAGGTAGATCAGCGCGTTGTAGCCCGTCCAGCGCCAGGTGACGATGGTCGAGATGGCGATCTGGGCCGGCCACTTGTCGCTCTGCCACTTCACCGGGTCGATCCCGATGTAGCCGATCAGCTGGTTGATGAACCCGTAGTCCGAGTTGAACAGCTGCACGAAGACCAGCGAGGCCGCGGCGATCGAGGTGGCGTACGGCGCCAGGATCGCCACCCGGAAGAAGCCCCGGGCGCGCATCTGGTAGTTCAGCAGGTGCGCCAGGCCCAGGGCCATCATCAGCTGCGGAACGGTGGAGATCACACCCATGGTGAAGGTGTTGGTCAGCGCACCCCAGAACTGGTCGTTGTCCCAGAGCTTGGTGTAGTTGTCGAAGCCGCGCCAGTCACCGCTGCCGGTCTCACCGAGTTGGAGCCGGTGCAGCGAGAGCCAGCCGGTGTAGATCAGCGGGAAGAGCCCGAAGGCGGCGAAGCAGATGAAGAACGGAGCGATGTAGGCGTACGGGCTGGCCTTCAGGTCCAGGCGGTACAGCCGGCTGCGCCAGGTGCTGTCGCCCGACGCGGGTGCGGTGCGGTGAGGGGCGGGCGGGGGCGACGGAGGGCTGGCGCCGGTCTTCGCCCTGACGGAGGTGGCCACGAGTGGCGTCCTTCCCGGGATGGGTCTGGCGGTCTGTCAGGCGGACGGGCTGCCCGGTCGGGATGGTGCACCGACCGGGCAGCCTCGCCTCACCGTCGTGATCCTGCGGGAGGCCCTGCCGGCCCCCTACCCAGGATCAGTTGTCGGTCTTGTCGGTGACGGCCTTGACGACCTCTTCCCACGCCTTGACCGGGTCCTTGTGGTTCTGCTCGATGTCCAGCAGGCCGTTCTTGGTGATGATGTCCTTCACCTGACCGTCCCACGGGCCGATCGGGGCCGGGGTGACGCTCTTCGCGATGTCGGCGTAGATCTTGCCGGTCGGCGCGTTGTTGAAGTACTCCTGCGTGGTGTTCTGCACCTCGGGGGAGTCCAGGCCGGCCTTGGTGGAGGGGATGTTGCCGAACTTGGCGAACACCTTGGCCTGCTGCTCGGGCGCGGTCAGCCAGGCGGCCAGCTTGATGGCCTCCTCCTGGTTCTTGCCGGCCTTCGGGACGGCCAGGAAGGAGCCGCCCCAGTTGGCGGCGACCGGGGCCTTGGCGATGTCCCACTTGCCCTTGCCCTCGGGGCCGGCGTTGCTGGTGATGATGCCGGTCATCCAGCTGGGGCAGGAGATGGTGGCGAACTTGTTGTTCTTGAAGCCGGCCGCCCAGCTGCCGCCGTCGTCGAACTGCTGGAGACCGGTGCTCAGGCCCTCGGAGATGGCCTTCACAGCGGTATCCCAGGCCAGCTTCACACCCGGACTGTCCTTGTAGACCAGCTCGCCCTGCGCGTTGGAGTACTGGTCGGGCTGGCTGGAGACCACAGCGTTGAAGATGCCGCCGGCGGAGTCCACCCACTTCGCCCCGGACGGGGACTTCTTCTTGAAGGTCTCGCCCGCCTGGAGGTACTTGTTCCAGTCGCCCTCCCACAGCTTGGCGACCTCGTCGCGGTCGGTGGGCAGACCGGCGGCCTTGAAGAGGTCGGTGCGGTAGCAGATCGCCATCGGGCCGACGTCGGTGCCCAGACCGATGGTCTGGCCGCCGGCGGTGGTGGCCTGCTTCCACTTGTAGTCGACCCAGGCGGAGGAGTCGATGCCGGGGGCCTTGCTCAGGTCCACGAACTTGTCGTAGAGCTTGCCGGTGGCCTCGGCGATGTAGCCGACCTCGATGGCCTGGATGTCGTCCACACCACTGCCGCTGGCCAGGTGCAGCTTCAGGGCGTCCCAGTACTTGCCACCGTCGGTGTTGCTCTCGGAGACGATCTTGATGTTCGGGTGCAGGCTCTCGTACTCGGCGTAGAGCTTGGCACCGGTCTTGTTGTCGAACCCGAAGTCACCGAAGGTACCGATGCGGAGGGTGATCTGGGCGTTGCCCTTGTCCTTGGTGTCGCCGCCCTTGTTGTCACTGTTGCTGCTGCTGCAACCGGTGACCAGGGCGGCGCAGGTCGCGAGCCCCGCAACCGCGGCAAGCGTGGTTCTCCGACCGCGAAGGCTGCTGGTGGTGCGCATTCCACTCTCCTATGTCCAGGGTGGGTCCGGGGTGCGCCACAACGGCTCCGCAGAGCCGTGCGGGTCAATTTCTCACGTGGCGTTGGCGGGTGGTGCAGAAGAAGGGTGCTGTGTCAGCGCTGTCCCCGTGGTCGTTTCACCGCTAATGTGTGGGAGCGCTCCCACGAGGCATGTCGTGAAGACTCCTGCCTCAGGGGGGTGGGTGTCAAGAGTTGAAGTCGGTTCCGTTGCGTGAGCGTGTCCTGCAAGTCACGCGACCGTGTCCGGACAAGGGCTTGCCAACCCGGCGGACCGGAGCGGCGGGACCCTGTTTCGGGGCGACAATGCGCAGATCAGACCGGTGATCGAGGCAACGAACGGCGACATCCGGTCTCGAACCGGCCACAATGAGGCGCAGCCCGCGTCCGCGAAGCCCGAGAGGTGAACCATGAGTCAAGCCGCGCAGCGTCCCGCGGGCCCTGCGGTGAGAGGCGGTGCCCGTCCTACACTGGAGGCCGTGGCCGCCCTGGCAGGCGTCGGAAGGGGCACTGTCTCCCGGGTCATCAACGGCTCGCCCCGGGTGAGCGACAAGGCGCGCGCCGCAGTGGAGCAGGCAATCGCCGAGCTCGGCTATGTGCCCAATCGCGCGGCGCGGACTCTTGTCACTTCTCGAACGGACTCCATCGCCCTGGTGGTCCCCGAGGCCGAGACGCGTCTCTTTTCCGAACCGTTCTTCAACGACATCATCCGCGGTGTCTCGGCGGAACTGGCCGACACCGACATGCAGCTGCTGCTCATCCTGGTCCGCACCAAGAAGGAGCGGGACCGGCTGGCCACCTACCTCGCCGCCCACCGGGTGGACGGCGTGCTGATGGTCTCCGTCCACGAGGACGACCCGCTGCCCAACCTGCTGGAACGCATCGACATGCCGTCCGTGCTGGTCGGCCGGCGCTCCGACCTGGAGCCGCTGTCTTATGTGGACGCCGACAACGCGGGCGGCGCCCGGATGGCCGTGCGGCACCTGCTGCGGCGCGGCTGCGAGCGGATCGCCACCATCACCGGCCCGCTGGACATGGAACCGGCCCGAGCCCGGCTGTCAGGCTACCGCCGGGCCCTGGAGGAGGCCGAGCTGGGCTGGGACGAGGACCTGGTGGGCCGTGCCGACTTCACCGAGACCGGCGGCCGGGAGGCCATGCGCGGCCTGCTGGAGCGGCGGCCCGACCTGGACGCGGTCTTCTGCGCCTCGGACCTGATGGCCGTCGGTGCCATGCAGGTGCTCCGGGAGGCGGGGCGGAGGGTGCCGGACGACGTGGCGGTGATCGGGTTCGACGACTCCATCATCGCCCGGCACACCGACCCGCCGCTGACCAGCGTCCGGCAGCCGATCGAGGAGATGGGCCGCACCATGGCGAGGCTGCTGCTGGAGGAGATCTCCGAGCAGGGCCGGGCCCGTCGGCAGGTGGTGCTGGCGACCGAGCTGATGGTGCGCACCTCGGCCTGAGCGGGGCTGTCCGAGCCGGGGCCCCCGAGCTGGACCGGGCCGTCTGGGCCGGGCCGTCTGGGCTGGGCCGTCCGAGCCGGGCCGTCTGGGCCGGGCCGTCCGACCTGGGCTGTTGCCTTCCGAGCCGCCCCCCTCCGGGCCGGCGCGAGCGCCGTTCCACTGCGGAGCGGCCGCGCGTTAGCGTGGAGGGGGGAGCGGCGCTTCGGCGGGCGCTGCCCGGCGGAGACGGAGGTCCGGTGATGCTGGCCGTGGATGTGGTGATCGCGGTGCTCGGCGCGGGTGCCGTCTGGGCGGCGATGGGCGTCCGGGTGGTCCAGCAGTTCGAGCGGGGCGTGGTGTTCCGGTTCGGCCGGGTGCACAGGGTGGTGCGCGAACCAGGGCTGCGGCTGCTGGTGCCGGTCGCGGACCGGCTGCGCAAGGTCAACCTCCAGATCGTGACGATGCCGGTCCCGGCCCAGGAGGGCATCACCCGGGACAATGTGACGGTCAGGGTCGACGCGGTGATCTACTTCAACGTCGTCGACCCGGTACGTGCCACGGTGAATGTCCAGGACTACATGTTCGCCATGCTCCAGGTGGCGCAGACATCCCTGCGGTCGATCATCGGCAAGAGCGAACTGGACGACCTGCTCTCCAACCGCGAGGAGCTCAACCAGGGCCTGGCGCTGATGATCGACAGCCCGGCGCTGGCCTGGGGCGTGCACATCGACCGGGTGGAGATCAAGGATGTGGCGCTGCCCGAGTCGATGAAGCGGTCGATGGCCCGGCAGGCCGAGGCGGACCGTGAACGCCGGGCGCGGATCATCACGGCGGACGGCGAGTACCAGGCGTCGCAGCGGCTCGCGGACGCCGCGCAGATCATGTCGGAGACGCCTTCGGCGCTCCAGCTGCGGCTGTTGCAGACCATGGTGGAGGTCGCCGCCGAGAAGAACTCCACGCTGGTGCTGCCGTTCCCGGTGGAGCTGCTGCGGTTCCTGGAGCGGGTGACCCCGGGCGAGGCCCCTGCGGACGCCTCCAGCCCTCCCTCGACCGCCGCGCAGGCTGCCCAGGCCGCTCCGGCCGCTCCGGCTGTCCAGGCCGCCGAGGCCGAGGAGCCGGTGCCGGAGGCGGTCCCGTTCCCGGCGCCGGTGCCCGAGCTGGAGGAGCCGTCCTCGGACGAGGCGGCGCCCCCGGAGCGCAAGGAGCTGTAAGGCGCCCGTAGGGACCCGTACGGCCGTGCTCAGGGGTGCGGCCGGAGCGTCCAGACAGCGGTCATCTCGCCGGTGACGGCGCCGTCCTCGCGGGCGATCTCCACCGTGACGGTGAACTCCGGCCGCTCCCCCCGGTCCAGCTCCGCGACGACCTCCCCGGCCGGGCGGCCGAGTACGGCGGTGGCGGTGACCGGGCCCATGGCGAGCTTCCGGTAGGCGATCTCGGCGCGCACGAGGAGCGGCACCGCCCGCGACAGCTGGTCGCCGAAGGCGGCGAGTACGGCGCACCCGCTGGCCGACTCGGCCAGGGTGAACATCGCCCCGGCGTGCGGCCCCCCGACGTGATTGCGGTACTCCGGCTGGTCCGGCAGCCGCAGCACGGCCCGCTCGGCCGAGGTCTCCAGGTACTCCAGCCCGAGCGTGCGGGCCATGGGCACGGTGTCCGCCAGCAGCGCGCCGATCGACGGCGAGGGTCCGGTCATGACAGCGGATGTTACCAGCAGGTAGCTTTCCCGGGTAGGCCCCGCCGGACGGTCTGCTGAGCACCGGTCAGAAGCGGCCCCGCGCCCGTGCGGAAACGAAAAGATCCGCCGGCCCGTTTCTGCAGGCCAGCGGATCTTTCTCATGGGGTGAGTGACGGGACTTGAACCCGCGACACCCGGGACCACAACCCGGTGCTCTACCAGCTGAGCTACACCCACCATCTGTTCGGTGCGCCTCGCGCTCCGACGCGGATAACTCTACAGGATCCGCAGGAGTGCTCGTGCCAGGCTTTCGGCGCGTCCCACCGGTGGTGCGGCCGGTGCGGGCGGTGTGGCCAGCGCGGTTGGCGCGGTCACGGAGGGCGGCAGGTCAGGGCGACGGCGGCAGCGCATGCTTGGCGGCGATGGCGCGCGCCGTGTCGCTGTCGGGACCCGGCTGCGGCACGAACACCGCCTCGCGGTAGTAGCGCAGCTCCACGATGCTCTCCCGGATGTCGGCCAGGGCGCGGTGGTTGCCGTTCTTCTCGGGGCTGTTGTAGTAGGCGCGGGGGTACCAGCGGCGGGCCAGCTCCTTGATGGAGGAGACATCCACGATCCGGTAGTGGAGGTGCGCCTCCAGGCCGGGCATGTCCCGGGCCAGGAAACCCCGGTCGGTGGCCACCGAGTTGCCGCAGAGCGGGGCCTTGCCGGCGTCCGGGACGTGCTCGCGGACATAGGCCAGCACCTGGGCCTCGGCATCGGCCAGCGTCACCCCGGAGTCCAGCTCGTCGAGCAGCCCGGAGGCGGTGTGCATCTGACGCACCACCTCGGGCATGTTCGCCAGCGCCGCGGCCGGCGGCCGGATCACCACGTCCACGCCCTCGCCGAGGATGTTGAGTTCGGAGTCCGTGACCAGCGCGGCGACCTCGACCAGGGCATCCTGGACGAGGTCGAGGCCCGTCATCTCACAGTCGATCCATACCATCCGGTCGTTCACATGTCTCACCCTACGGCGCGATCACGCTGACCGGGCACCGCGCGGCTGTGGCGGACCTCTCCCGCCCGGGAGCCGGTCGGCTGACCTTCCTGGCCGTCGGGGCGGTCGGCGCGGTGCCCACGGCCACGGGCACCCGGCTGCGGTCGGCCGTCGTCGGTGGCGGCATGGTCCGGCAGGGCGGACGGCGGCGCGGACCGGCCGGCCCGCTCGCCGGACGGCCCCGGCTGGAGCGGGACCCCACCGCCGCCTCCGCCGCCACCGCCCGGGTACGGACCCGGCAGCCGGTCGCCCGGCGGTGCCTGCGCAGGCACCGAGACGGGCGGCTGCGGGCGCCGGGAACGGAAGTTGGTCCGGTAGACGGCAGGGGAGACCCCGAGCTGGCGGCGGAAGTGCCCGCGCAGCGCGACCGGGGAGCGGAAGCCGCAGCGGCGGGCCACCTCGTCCACGGACAGGTCGGAGGTCTCCAGCAGCCGCTGCGCCTGGAGCACCCGCTGGGTGATCAGCCACTGGAGCGGGGCACTTCCGGTCAGCGACCGGAAACGCCGGTCGAAGGTGCGCCGGCTCATATAGGCCCGGGCGGCCAGAGCCTCCACGTCGAACTGCTGGTTGAGGTTCTCCAGCGCCCAGGTCACGACCTCGGCGAGCGGGTCGTTGCCGATCTCCTCAGGTAAAGACCTGTCGATGTACTGGGCCTGGCCTCCGGGCCGGCGGGCGGGCACCACCAGCCGCCGGGCCAGGGCGTTGGCAGCCTCGGCCCCGTGGTCGGTGCGCACCACGTGCAGGCAGAGGTCTATGCCGGCGGCCGTGCCGGCCGAGGTGAGCACATCGCCGTCGTCGACGAAGAGCTCCCGTGGGTCCACGTGCACCCGTGGATAGCGCTTGGCCAGGGTCGGCGCGTACATCCAGTGGGTGGTGGCCGGGCGGCCGTCCAGCAGCCCTGCGGAGGCGAGCACGAAGGCGCCGGTGCAGAGGCCGATGATCCGGGCGCCCTCCTGGTGGGCCTTGCGCAGGGCGGCGATGGCCTCGACCGGGGGAGCCTGGGAGATCGAACGCCAGGCCGGTACGACGATGGTGCCGGCCCGGGCGAGCGCGTCCAGCCCGTACGGGGCGGTGAGGGTCAGCCCGCCGGTGGTGGCCAGCGGGCCCTCCTCGCCCGCGCACACCAGCAGGCGGTAGCGGGGGACGCCCGCGTCCTGGCGGTCCACGCCGAAGACGGAGAGCGGGATGGAGGACTCGAAGATCGGCGCACCGCCGAAGATCAGCACCGCCACGGTCTCCCGGCGCCGCCGCCCGGAGAGCTTGCGGAACGCCCCCGGGGAGGTCGCGGTGGGGCCGCCGGACAGGGAGGGAGGCACGGCGGACCCGGCGGCCGAGGCGGCGGGGCCGGAGGGTGAGCCGACACCCGGCGCGACGGCGGTCGAGGAAGGCGAGCCCGGATGCGCGGGCGTGCCGGCAGTTCTCGGGTCACCGCCCGCGGGGCGGGACGGGACACCGGCACCGTCCTGCACTGCGCCGCTCCTGCTCACCCTGCTCAAGGCGCTCAAGCCCCCCTAGGTCGTGTGGCTCGCGGACGCCGGTGGCCGCGGTGCCCTGGCGTGCCCGGGAGGCGCTCGGCGGCGCCTCGCCCTGCTGCCCGGGTCCGCGGTGTCATGGCTGTCCGTCCCTGTCCTGCTCCGGCACTGTTCGCTCCCCCGACGCTAGCCAAGATCGAATCTACTGGGTTCGGAGACGCCGTTGTGACAAATTCACCATCCGACGCTATGTCGACATGGCAATTTGGCGTGATGCATTCGATCACGAAGCGTGGCACCCGTCGACCCCGCTGGGAAGGGGGCATAGGGGCGGGTGGCTGGTTGTCACACGGCGCAGGGGGCGCGCATGGGGGCGCAATTCCGGGGGCTTCCGGTCTGGACTGCGCATATGCCCAAACCCCTTGTGTGGCCGAGAAGTTGACTGAAAAGCAGCGTTGCGGGACGCCGTCGACGGTAGTTCGATGACGCGCCCGCGCGGGCGCGGCCGAGCCGGAGCGCATCTGCGGAGGCGGAAGCGCTTCCGGTGGGGCGGTGCGGTGCCGCCTGGACCGGTGGGCGGGTGCAGCGGCCGCCGCTCCGCCGGGATGCGGCCGACCCGGCCGGCGGTCTCCGGCCAACACTGCGTCGGATGGGGCCATCGGGGCCACTGGGACCGGTGGGGCGGATAGGGTCGGCTGCATGGAGCAGCACACCTTTCCGGAAGCCGCCCATGACAATGCCGCAGCCTTCTGGCTCGCCCGCGCCCGGGCGCTGGGGCTGCATGCCGTCCGCACCGCCGGGTGGACGGCGGTGCACGGCGGGTCGGACGGCCTGGACGCCCACCGGGTGGTGGTGACGCGGCCGTACTCGGACCCGGAGGGGCTGCTGGCGGAGCTGGCCGGGCTGTTCCGGGAGTGGGGCACTGGTCGAGTCTGCCTCGAAGACCCCTACGGTGGGCTGGATTTGGCCTTGTATGGCGGAGAAGGTGCGCTGGCGCAGGCCGTGATGGTACGGGAGCCCGCCCCGCTGGGCCCTGGCTCGGGTGTCGGCCCGGCTGCTCGCCCGGGTACCGGCCGGGGGAGCGGGGTGGAGGTCCGCGAGGCGGTGGACGGTGACGGACTGGCCGTGGCCGAGCGGGTGGTGGTGGAGGGCTTTCCGCTGCCGGCGCGGCTGCCGTGGCGGCGCGGCGGGCTGCTGCCCGGGGCGCTGCTCGGCGAACCCGGCTGGCGGGCCTGGGTCGCCCGCCGTGACGGTGCACCGGCCGGAGCCTGCGTCAGCTACGACGACGGCTCGGTGGTGGGGCTGTACTGGGTGGCGACGCTGCCCGACCACCGTTCGCGCGGGGTGGCGCGGGCGGTGGTGGAGGCCGTGCTCGCCGCCCATCCGGGACGGCCTGCCACGCTCACGGCCACGCTGCTCGGTGAGCCGCTCTACCGGCGGCTGGGGTTCACCGAGCGGGCGCTCTCCCGCTGGTGGCGCTACCCGGCGAGCGGACCGGCCGTGCCCACTGCCGCCGACCGGTAGGCGGGCACCCCGCTGCGGGACGCCACCGCAGTGCGCGACGAGGGCACGGGCGTGCGGGGCGGCACCGGCGCGTGGGACGGGCGGACCGCCGGGACGGCGAACCGGGTACGGGCCGCCGCGGCAGGGCGCGCGGTCGGCGTGGACGCCGGGCGGGCGCTGAGCACCATGCCGACGGCCTCGGGGAGACCGGGCGCGCAGAGCGTCGGGCGGTAGCCGAGCTCCGGCCAGGGACGGCCGTGGTGGAGCCAGACGCTGTACAGCCCGCTGACCGTCGCACCGGCGATGTCGGCGGGTGCGTGGTCGCCGACCATCCAGGTGCGGGCGGCCCATGCGCTCCTGCTGGTGGGTATCCCGCAGCGGCGGGCGGCGATGCGGAAGATCTCCGGGTCGGGCTTGGCGCAGTGTGCCTCCTCGGAGATCACCCAGCCGTCCACCAACGGGGCCAGGCCGGTGCGGCGGATCTTGTCCAACTGGGGAACGGTGCCGCCGTTGCTGACGATGCCCAGCGTCCAGCCGGCGGTGCGGGCCGCGCGCAGGGCCGCGAGGTGGGCGGCGGGGCAGTGGATGTGGGCGTTGATGCCCCGGCGGTAGTGGTCGAGCAGGCTGCCGAGCGGGGCGTCCAGGCCGTACCGCCGGCGGACGGCGCCGAGGACGGTGGAGCGGGGGACGAAGCCGCTGCCGTCGAGGGTGGAGAGCCAGTCGAGGTCCTCGGGCGGCAGGTGGTGCTCGGCCAGGAAATCCCTTGCCCAGGCACGGAAGGCGGCGTCCCTGGGCAGCAGCGTGTTGTCGAGGTCCATCAGCAGCAGCGGCATGCGCTGCATGCTGCCAGTGCGCGGGCTCATGCACCTGGCAATTGCCAACGCCCGTCCGAAGCCCTGTCGAATGGCTGGAATCCTGCTTTGTCGGCCGGTGCCTGGCTGTGCCCGGCCTGGGTTCTGCCCTGCCCGGCCCCGCCCGGCGGAGCAGGGCCGGGCCGCGCGCGGGCCGGCTCGCCGATTTGGCGGCGGCACCCGGCGGCACCCGACGCCGGAACCCGGCGGCAGAACCCGGCGCCGGAATCCGCCGCAGCACCGGGCACCCCGGAGACGCCCGTTACACGACCGCAGCGTCACCGTGCGCGCGCTCCCTGTTGCGCTTCCGGCCAGGCTCCGGCATTCTCCAGTGAACCTCCGGGAGCGGGGCGGCGGCCCGGCCGAGGACGGGGGCGTGGGCGGCAGGCCGCACGCATCCCCCGTGCGCGGTAACCACAGGGTCTCGGCGCTCCGCACCTGGGCGGGAACGCCCTGTCGCCGTACGCTGGAAGGAAGAGGCCACGCAGGAAGTCCTCCGGCTTTCGGTGCCGGTCGGCCCGCTGCGCATGGTGCCCCACAACCCCCCCGCCGCCGTCCTCCTCCCGCCCCACTCCCTCCCTCCGAGAATCCAGAGCCATGGCCGGTTACGAGCCTCATGAGCCCGCCGACGGCAACTCCGCCGCTCGGCCGACCGGGCCTTCCGCTTCCGCCGGGGAGTCCTCCTCCGCTGAGCCGCGCAGGCACAGAGCGAAGCCGAAGCAGAAGTCCGCGACGCACCCGCGCCTCCCCGGACCCCAGGGCGAGCCGCAGAGCGCGCATGCCTGCGATCCCGCGTTCCAGCACGGCGTGGTGGTCGGATTCGACGGGTCGCTCTCCAGTGAGCGCGCCCTCGCATACGCCGTCGGCATGGCACGCCGCTCCAGGTGCGGCCTGGTGATCGTGCATGTCGCCAACCGGCTGCCGGCGACCGTGTGGGCGGGCTGCGAACCACCCGTCTTCGTGGACGTACCCGACCACCGCACCGAGGTCCTCGGTCTGGAGCTGGCCTGCGCCGACTACCTGGCCGATGTGCCATGGGTCCTGGTGGAGCGCGGCGGGGACATCTGCCACGAACTGGAGGAGGTCGGTCGGGAGTACGCCGCCGACGCCATCGTCGTGGGCAGTACGCACGGCCTGATCGGCAAGGTCTTCGGTTCGGTCTCGGGCCGACTGGCCCGCCGGGCCAACCGCCCGGTGGTGGTCATCCCCTGAGGGGCCGTCCCCTCCTTCCTTCCTCCCCCCTTCCTTCGCGATGCGCCTGACGGCACGTCGGAATCCAATGGCTGCGCCGGGTGTTGCGGCGGGACCCGGCCGTTCCCGGAGCCCCGCCGTGGACAGCCCGTCAGGACGCCATGCCCAGCTCCCTGGCGATCAGCATCCGCTGGACCTCGGAGGTGCCCTCGCCGATCTCCAGAATCTTGCAGTCCCGCCAGAACCGGGCCACCGGGAACTCGTTCATGAATCCATAGCCGCCGTGGATCTGGGTGGCCTCCCGGGCGTTGACCACAGCCGCGTCCGAGGAGTGGAGCTTGGCGATTGCGGCTTCCTTCTTGAACGGCTCGCCGTGCAGCAGACGGGACGCGGCGTCCCGCCAGGCCAGCCGGGAGGTGTGCGCGCGCATCTCCATGTCGGCGATCTTGAACTGGATGGCCTGGTTGGCGCCGATGGTGCGGCCGAAGGCACGCCGCTCCGAGGCGTAGGCCAGTGACTGGTCGACGCATCCCTGAGCCAGGCCGGTGGACAGGGCTGCGATGGCGATCCGCCCCTCGTCGAGGATGCGGAGGAATTGGGCGTACCCGCGACCGACCTCGCCGAGCAGGTTGGCCGCCGGGACCCGGCAGTCGGCGAAGGACAGCTCCCGGGTGTCCGAGGCGTTCCAGCCGACCTTGGAGTACTTCTTCGACACGGTGAAGCCGGGGGTGCCGGCAGGAACGATGATGGAGGAGATCACCGGCCGGGTCGAGGCTTTTCCGCCCGCTTCACTCGAATGAGTGGTCGATTCGGTGAGGGCGGTGACGGTCACCAGACCGGTGATGTCCGTCCCGGAGTTGGTGATGAAGCACTTGGTGCCGTTGATCACCCACTCCCCGGTCTCTTCGTCCAGCCGGGCCGTCGTCCTGGTGGCCCCGGCGTCCGAGCCGCCCTCCGGCTCGGTCAGGCCGAAGGCACCCAGCAGCTCGCCCGAGCAGAGCCGGGGCAGCCACTCCTGCTTCTGCTCCTCGGTACCGAACCGGAAGATCGGCATGGCGCCCAGCGACACCCCGGCCTCCAGCGTGATGGCCACCGAGGAGTCCACCCGGGCCAGTTCCTCCAGGGCCAGGCAGAGCGCGAAGTAGTCGCCGCCCATACCGCCGTACTCCTCGGGGAACGGAAGCCCGAACAGGCCCATCCTCCCCATCTCCCGGATGATCTCGTACGGGAACTCGTTGTGCTCGTAGTAGTCGCCGATCTTGGGTGCGACGACGTCGTTGGCGAACTCGGCGACGGTGCGGCGAAGTTCCTCGTACTCGGAGTCGAGCCGATGGTCGAGCATGGTGACGCTCCTGGGCCTCTTGAGGGTGGCGAGGGACGGGGAGGGCCGGGGCGGGGTCGCCGCCCGGCCGATGGCAGAGGGTCAGCCGCCGGTCAGCGCGCGCACCGTCCGCGACGGGCTGGGTCGGCCGAGGTGCCCGGCGAGCCAGACGCTGGTGGCGGCGAGCGCCTCCAGGTCGACGCCGGTCTCGATGCCGAGACCGTGCAGCATCCAGACCAGGTCCTCGGTGGCGAGATTGCCGGTGGCGCTCTTGGCGTACGGGCAGCCGCCCAGCCCGCCCGCCGAGGCATCCACGACCGACACGCCGAAGTGCAGCGCGGCGAGCGTGTTGGCCAGCGCCTGGCCGTAGGTGTCGTGGAAGTGCACGGCCAGCCGCTGCGGGGCCACCCCGGCCCGGTCCAGCGCCGCCAGCAGCGCCGTGACCTGGCCCGGAGTGGCCACCCCGATGGTGTCGCCGAGGCTGAGTTCGTCGCACCCCAGCTCCATCAGCCGACGGCCGACCTCGACCACCTGGGCCGGCGGCACCGGGCCCTCCCAGGGGTCGCCGAAGCACATCGACAGATAGCCGCGCACCCGTACGCCCTCCTCCGCCGCCCGCGCAACCACCGGCGCGAACATCTCCAGCGACTCCTCCAGCGAGCGGTTGAGGTTGCGGCGGGCGAAGGTCTCGGTGGCGCTGGCGAAGACCGCGATGTCGGAGACGCCGTGGGCCAGCGCCCGCTCCAGGCCGCGTTCGTTGGGTACCAGCACCGGCAGCCGCAGTCCCGGATACCGCCCCGGCAGGTCGGCCAGCAGCGGCATCAGCTGCTCGGCGTCGGCCAGCTGCGGCACCCACTTCGGGTGCACAAAGCTGGTCGCCTCCACGGTGCGCAGACCGGCTGCCGCCAGCCGGGCGACGAACTCCGCCTTCACCTCCACCGGCAGCGGCAGCGCCTCGTTCTGCAGCCCGTCGCGCGCGCCCACCTCGTGGATCCGCACCCGCGCCGGCAGGCCCGGCAGCGGCACGGCCTCGGGCAGCCCCAGTGAGAGCACCGACCCGGTCATCTCGCCACCTCCGCAGGCTCGTCGCCGGTCGCGGCGGCGGCCTCGTCGCCGTCGCCCGCCGACACCACCACCAGTACCTCGTCCATGGCGACACCGGCGCCCGCGACGGCGCGCAGCTGCTCCACCGTGCCGTCGTGCGGCGCGGCGATCACGTGCTCCATCTTCATGGCCTCCAGGACCAGCAGCGGCTGCCCCTTGGCGACCCGCTCGCCCACGGCGGTCTTCACCACCGTGACGGTTCCCGGCATCGGGGCGGTGAGGGTGCCGTGGTGCGTACCGGGGCTGCCGTCCCCGGCGCGCTCTGCGACCGGGTCGTACGGCAGCACCGCCCAGGCGTCGCCGTCCAGCCCCAGCCAGGTGACGGGGCCGGTGACGGCACCGGGAGGGGCGTTGTCGGTGGCGTATGTGAAGCTGTGCCGGACGCCGTCGAGAGCGATCTCCAGACGGTCGTCGCGGCGTGCGGCCCGGGCGTTGTGCACCGGCCCGTCGCCGAGGCGGACTGCCAGGTCAGCGGCGCTTTCGGGCCCGTTGTCAGTGGTACCCGCTACGTTCTCCATCGAGGCGGGTCGTACCCGTACCTCCACCGGTTCGGCGCCCGGGATGCGGAGCCGGTGGACGGTCCAGGCGGGCTCGCCGCCCAACCGCCAGCCGGAGGGAAGGGAGAAGGGGTCGATCCAGCCGCCGGGGGCGGCGGCCGGGGTGAGGTCCAGGTGCCGGGCGAGGGCTGCGGCGCAGAGTACGGCGTGGGGGAGCGGGGCCGCGGGAACGGCCTCAGGGGAAGAGCCGCCGGGTTCGCCGGCGGGGTCGAGCGGGGATGCCAGGAGTTCGGGGGTCTGCTGGACGGTGCGCTCGACCAGGCCGGTGTCGAGATCGCCCGCCACCACATCGGGATGCGTGAGGAGCCGGCGTAGGAAGCCGGTATTGGTGGTCACGCCGAGGATCCGGGTCTCCGCGAGGGCGGCGCGCAGCCTTCGCAGAGCCGTGTCCCGGTCGGGGCCGTAGGCGATGACCTTGGCGAGCATGGGGTCGTAGGTGGAGCCGACGAGGGTGTCCGGGGTGAGTCCGGAATCGACCCGTACGCCCTCGCCGGTCGGCTCGTGGAGCAGCAGTACCCGGCCGCCGGTGGGCAGGAAGCCGCGAGCGGGGTCCTCGGCGCAGATCCGGGCCTCGATCGCATGACCACGGAAGGAGATGTCCGACTGGGTGACGGGGAGCCGTTCCCCGGCGGCGATGCGCAGCTGCCACTCGACCAGGTCCGGCCGCCCGGGGCCGGCCGGGCCCTCGATGCCGCGCACGTCGGCGGCGAGTTCGGTGACGGGGTGCTCGACCTGGAGGCGGGTGTTCATCTCCATGAAGTAGTAGGCGGACGGGTCGCTGCCGGGCACGATGAACTCCACCGTGCCGGCCCCGGTGTAGCCGCATGCCTCGGCTGCGCGGACGGCGGCGGCGCCCATGGCGGCGCGGGTGTCCTCCCCGAGGAGGACGGAGGGGGCCTCCTCGATCAGCTTCTGGTGGCGCCGCTGGAGGCTGCACTCGCGCTCGCCCAGGTGCACGGTGGTGCCGTGGGCGTCGGCGATCACCTGTACCTCGATATGCCGGGGCCGGTCGATCCAGCGCTCCACCAGGAGCGTGTCGTCGCCGAAGGCGGTCCGGGCCTCGCGGCGGGCGGCGGCGATCTCGTCCGGCAGCGCGGCCGGGTCCCGTACCAGCCGCATGCCCTTGCCGCCGCCGCCGGCCGAGGGCTTCAGCAGGACCGGGAAGCCGATCGCGTCGGCTGCTGCGGCCAGGTCGGCGTCGCTGCGGGCGGTGTCCCGGCTGCCGGGGACGACGGGCACGCCTGCGGCCCGCACCGCCTCCTTGGCGTTGATCTTGTCGCCCATCAGCTCGATGGCGGAGGGAGGAGGACCGATGAAGACCAGGCCCGCGTCGGCGCAGGCGCGGGCGAAGGCGGCGTTCTCGGCGAGGAAGCCGTATCCGGGGTGGACGGCCTGGGCGCCGGTGCGGCGGGCCGCCTCCAGGATGCGGGGGATGTGCAGATAGGTCTCGGCGGCGGAGCTGTCGGCCCGGTCCGGAGGGCCCAGCCGCACGGCGGTGTCAGCCTCCCGGACATGCAGCGCGTCGGCGTCGGCATCGCTGTGCACGGCCACCGAGCGCACGCCGAGGCGGCGCAGGGTGCGGATCACGCGAACGGCGATCTCACCGCGGTTGGCGACCAGGACGGTGTCGAACATGGGAGGTGCTCCTCCGGTCACAGGAAAGGCAGGCTGGCTGTCCGTCACGGCCGCGGTCACATGCGGAAGATGCCGTAGGGGCGCGGCTCGGCGAGCGGGGCGTTGGCGCAGGCGGTGAGGGCCAGGCCGACCACGGTGCGGGTGTCCATCGGGTCGATCACGCCGTCGTCCCACAGCCGTGCGGTGGCGTAGTAGGCGCTGCCCTGACGCTCGTACTGTTCCCGCACCGGGCGCTTGAACTCCTCCTCCGCCTCGGTCGGCCAGTCGGTGCCCTGCGCCTCCAACTGGTCGCGGCGGACCGTGGCCAGCACGGAGGCGGCCTGCTCACCGCCCATCACGGAGATCTTGGCCCCGGGCCACATCCACAGGAAGCGGGGTGAGTAGGCACGTCCGCACATGGAGTAGTTCCCGGCTCCGTAGGAGCCGCCGACCACCACGGTGAGCTTGGGCACCCGGGTGCAGGCCACTGCCGTGACCATCTTGGCGCCGTGCTTGGCGATGCCTCCGGCCTCGTACTGGCGCCCGACCATGAAGCCGGAGATGTTCTGGAGGAAGAGCAGGGGGATGGAACGCTGGTCGCACAGCTCGATGAAGTGCGCGCCCTTCATGGCCGACTCGGCGAAGAGGATGCCGTTGTTGGCGATGATCCCCACCGGGTGGCCGTGCACCCGGGCGAAGCCGGTGACCAGGGTCGGCCCGTACTCGGCCTTGAACTCGGCGAAGCGGCTGCCGTCCACGATCCGGGCGATCACCTCCCGCACGTCGTACGGGGTGCGCGGGTCGACCGGCACCGCCCCGTAGAGCCCCGCCGGATCCACCGCCGGCGGCTCGACCGGCGCGACCTCCCACGGCCGCGGCGGTCGCGGGCCCAGGCCGCCCACGATGGAGCGGACGATCGCCAGCGCATGGGCGTCGTCCTCCGCCAGGTGGTCGGTCACTCCCGAGGTGCGGGAGTGCACCTCGCCGCCGCCCAGTTCCTCGGCGGTGACCACCTCCCCGGTGGCCGCCTTCACCAGCGGGGGCCCGCCCAGGAAGATGGTGCCCTGGTTGCGCACGATCACGGCCTGGTCGCTCATCGCCGGTACATACGCCCCGCCTGCCGTGCAGGACCCGAGCACGGCGGCGATCTGCGGGATGCCGGCGGCGGACATCCGCGCCTGGTTGTAGAAGATCCGCCCGAAGTGGTCGCGGTCGGGGAAGACCTCGTCCTGCATCGGCAGGAACGCCCCGCCGGAGTCCACCAGGTAGACGCAGGGCAGCCGGTTGTCCAGCGCCACCTCCTGCGCGCGCAGGTGCTTCTTCACGGTCATCGGGTAGTAGGTGCCGCCCTTGACCGTGGCGTCGTTGGCGACCACCACCACCTCGCGTCCGGCCACCCGCCCGATCCCGGCCACCACCCCGGCGGCGGGGGCCGCGCCGTCGTACAGGCCGTCGGCGGCCAGCGGGCACAGCTCCAGGAAGGGCGAGCCGGGGTCGAGCAGGGTGTCCACCCGGTCGCGGGGGAGCAGCTTGCCGCGAGCGATGTGGCGCTGCCGGGCCCGCTCGCCGCCGCCGAGCGCGGCAGCGGCCAGCTTGCGGCGCAGCTCGCCGACGAGCGCCGTATGCGCCTCGGTGTTGGCGCGGTAGGCGGCCGACCCGGGATCGGCAGTGGTGTCCAGCCGGGGCGCCGCTGCCTCGGCCGCCCAGGTCGGGGGAGCGGCGGCGTATGACGAGAAGACCATGCCCAAGAGCTCCTTTGCCCCTGAACCGGGCGGCGCGCAAGCCCGTCCGGCCCACCGCGCCGGCGACCGTGCCCAACGAGGTTAATTAACGTTAACTTACGCGGTCAGGTTAACCACCGATAACCGGACTGTCTAGGATCGGGGCATGCCGAACACCGACGCTCCCGCCGCGACCCCGCGCCGCGACCAGATCCGCCGCGAGGCCGCCAGGCTCTTCGCCGCCCGCGGCTTCCTCGGCGTGGGCGTGGACGAGATCGGCAAAGCGGTCGGCATCAGCGGACCCGGCCTCTACCGGCACTTCCCCGGCAAGGACGCCATGCTGGCCGACCTGCTGGTGGGCATCAGCGAACGGCTGCTGGACGAGGGCCGCCGCCGCGCCGAGGAGGCGTCCGACGCCACTGCGGCGCTGGACGCCCTGATCCGTGGCCATATCGACTTCGCGCTGGACGACCAGGACCTGATCACCCTCCACGACCGGGAACTGCTGCACCTCAAGGACGAGGACCGCCACCGGGTGCGCCGCCTCCAGCGCAGCTATGTCGAGCTCTGGGTGGCCGTGGTCCGCCGCGCCTTCCCCGCGCCCTCCGCCCTCGCCGAGGAACCCGGCGCCCGCGCCGCCGTCCACGCCGTCTTCGGCCTGCTGAACTCCACCCCGCACAGCGCCGGCCAGCGCGGCGCGCAGCCGACGCTCGACCGCGACACCATCGCGGCCCTGCTGCACCGCCTCGCCCTGGGCGCCTTCAGCGCCGCCGCCGGCCCCGACGGCCACGCCCGCTAACCCCTGCCGACCAGTCGCATCCCAGCCCCGTACCCCGCCCCCACCGCCATGGATCACCCAACCACCCGAACGGCCTCACCCCCGGTCGTCCGCCTCCGGCAGCCACCGCAGCGCGAACCACAGCTCCATCCGCACATCCGCATCCGCCAGATCCACCTCCAGCAGCCCACCGATCCGGGCGATGCGCTGCCGGACCGTGTTGCGGTGCAGATCCAGCGCCACCGCCGTACGGTCCCAACTGCCGTGCAGTGACAGCCAGGTCCTCAGCGTCTCCAGCAGCACCGCCTCCCCCGGCGGCCCCGCCTCCCGCAACGCCGCGAACCGGGCCCGTGCCAGCGCCTCCGCCTCCCCCGGCGCCACCAGCCCATGCACGCTCGGCTCCGCCTCCCGGTGCCGCAGCACCGCGCTCCCCACGGCCAGCGCCCGCCGCAACGCCCGCTCCGCCTGGGCCGCCGCGAGCCCCAGATCCCCGGCGACCACCGGTCCGCTCACCCCAGCGTCCACCCCAGCCGCTCCGGCAGCGCAAACGACGCCTCCTCCGCCTCCCGCCCCCGCAGCGGCACCACCGCCCGCAGCGACTCCCCCGCCACCTCCAGATAGGGCGTGCCCAACGCCGTCCCCAGCGCCGCCAGGTGCACCGCGCCCCCCGCTTCCCCCGCCCGGTACTCCGCCCGCACACCACCACCCAGCGCCCCTCGCTCTCCGCCGGATGCAGCAGCGGCGCCACCTCAGACGCCTCCGCCCCCAGCAGCACCCGCACCATTGCCGCCGCGCTCCTGGTGTCCCCGCCCAGCGCATGCCGTGGCCCGCTCAGCAGCGACAGCAGCACCACCCCCACCCCCGCCACCGACCGTTCCAGCGACGTCAGCGACCGCCCCGCCGCCAGCCCCAGCAACGACTCGCCCGCCAGCGTGTGCACCACCAACTGCGCCCCCGCATGGTGCTCCGTGGCCGACCCCGGCGTCCGCGCCGACCGCGCCGCCAACTGCCCGGCCAACGACCGCAGCCGCTCCGGGACCGGCGACCCGGGCCGCGCCCCCGCCGCGAACAGCTCGCGCCCCTCCCCGTCCAGCAGCACCGCCCACGCCCCCAGCCGCGCCGCCAGCTGCCGCAGCACCGCCTCCACCGCATCCGGCCGCGCCGCCGCCGACGCCAGCGCGGCCTGCGCCTGCGACAGCCGCCGCAGATCCCGGCTCCGCGCCTCCGCCATCGCCGCGTACACCGCGCGCCCCACCGCCACAAACGGCGTCTGCGGCGGAACCCTCAGCAGCGGCAGCCCATACCGCTCGCACGCCGCCACCAATTCCCGTGGCACCTCCGGGTGCACCGGCGCCACCCCGAACCCCAGCGCCGCCACCCCGGCCGCCGCCACCCTCCGCACATACGCGTCCACCGCCTCCGCCGACTCCGGGAAGTGCACCCCCGCCGTCAGCAGCAGCTCACCCCCCAGCAGATACTGCGCCGGATCGTCCAGCTCGCTCGCCTGCACCATCGCCACCGGCCGGTCCTCCGCCGGCCCCGCGATCCGCTCCAGCGCCAACTCCACCCGCGCCAGCACCACGCTCAACGGCACCGCCGTCACATCCGCCGACGGCAGCCGACGTGCCACCTCCATGCCACCTCCACCTGTGCAGACCATCCACCACTCCCCACCAGAATGGATGAAACCTCCACTTCAGCGAAACCCCCCGCCTGGCTAGCGTTCACCCTGCAAGACCCAGACCCACCCACCCTCACCAATCCCGCACGGACAAGACCTTCCCCCCACCCCGGACCGGCCGACACCCGCACCAGCCCACACAACCCCAACCACAACCCCGCACCCCGACCCGCGACAAACCACGCCCGAGCGAAGGACCCCTCATGAGCACCCCTCCCCGCGGCCCCGTCGACGCCAGCCGCACCCCCCGCTACGCAGGCCCCGCCACCTTCGCCCGGCTCCCCCGCATCGACCAGCTCGACGCCCCCACCGACGCCGATGTCGCCGTCGTCGGCATCCCCTTCGACACCGGCGTCTCCTACCGCCCCGGCGCCCGCTTCGGCGGCAATGCCATCCGCGAGGCCAGCCGCCTCCTGCGCCCCTACAACCCGGCCCAGGACGCCTCCCCCTTCGCCCTCGCCCAGGTCGCCGACGCCGGCGACATCGCGGTCAACCCGTTCGACATCAACGAGGCCATCGAGACCATCGAGGCAGCCGCCACCGACCTCCTCGCGACCGGCGCCCGCCTGATGACCCTCGGCGGGGACCACACCATCGCACTCCCCCTCCTCCGCGCCGTCGCCGCCAAGCACGGCCCCGTCGCCCTGCTGCACTTCGACGCCCACCTGGACACCTGGGACACCTACTTCGGCGCCGAGTACACCCATGGCACCCCGTTCCGCCGCGCCGTCGAGGAGGGCATCCTCGACACCTCCGCCCTCTCCCACGTGGGCACCCGAGGCCCGCTCTACGGCAAGCAGGACCTCGCCGACGACGAGCGGATGGGCTTCGGCATCGTCACCTCCGCCGATGTGATGCGCCGGGGCGTCGACGAGGTCGCGGACCAGTTGCGGGCCCGTATCGGCGACCGCCCCCTCTACATCTCCATCGACATCGACGTCCTCGACCCGGCGCACGCCCCCGGCACCGGCACCCCCGAGGCCGGCGGCCTCACCTCCCGCGAACTGCTGGAGATCATCCGTGGCCTGGCCTCCTGCAACCTGGTCTCCGCCGACCTGGTCGAGGTCGCCCCGGCGTACGACCACGCCGAGATCACCGCCGTCGCCGCCTCCCACACCGCCTACGAGCTGACCACCGTCATGTCCCGCCAGATCGCGGCCACCCGCCCCACCCCCTGACCCCACACCACACCACCCCACCCCACCCCACCCCCTGACCCCCCTGGTCGTACGACCTTCGCCGCACCCTCCGCCAGGCCGTGGACGGGTGCGGCGCACCGCCCCGGGAAGGGATGCTGGAGTCGCAACCACGACTCCGGAGACAAGGTGGAGCCCATGGCAGAGGCCATCCCCCCGGCCCTCGAAGACCTGCTCGGCAGCGCCCGCGCCGCCGCGCTGGTGACCCTCAAGCGGGACGGTCGCCCGCAGCTCTCCAACGTCAGCCTCAGCTACGACCCGGCGACCCGTACCGCCCGCATCTCCACCACCGCCGACCGGGCCAAGACCGCCAATCTGCGCCGCGACCCCCGCGCCAGCCTCTATGTCACCACCCCCGACTTCGGCTCGTACGCCGTCGCCGAGGGCACCGCCGAGTTGACCCCGGTCGCCGCCGACCCGTATGACGCGGTCGTGGAGGAGCTGGTCGAGGTCTACCGGCTGATCCAGGGCGAGCACCCCGACTGGGACGAGTACCGCGCCGCGATGGTGGCCGACCGCCGCCTGGTGGTCCGGCTGCACGTGGAGCGCGCCTACGGCTGGGCACCGGGGCGGCAGCCATGACCGGAAAACCCGATGGACGCCTGCCCGGGAAGATGATTAGTATCTCTAAATATGTTTGAGGCTCATGACTCCGCCGGGGAAACATCGGCGCCGCAGGAGCCGACCGCCGGCGGCTGGCTGCGCCGCCTGGTCGGCTACTGCCGTCCCTACCGGCGCAATGTGCTGCTCTCCTTCGGCGCCTCCCTCGCCGGCATGGCGGTCACCGCCGTTGTCCCCCTGGTCACCAAGCTGATCATCGACGACGTCGTCACCGACCACACCCGGTCCCTCGCCCCTTGGGCAGTGCTGCTGATCCTCGCCGCCGTAGTCGTCTTCGGCCTCACCTGGGTGCGCCGCTACTACGGCGGACGCCTCGCGCTCGACGTCCAGCACGACCTGCGCACCGACCTCTTCCGCTCCCTCACCCGCTTCGACGGCGCCCGCCAGGACCAGCTGGACACCGGCCAGGTCGTCGGCCGCGCCACCTCCGACCTCCAACTGGTGGTGGGCCTGCTGTCGATGCTGCCGATGATGACGGGCAACGTCCTGCTCTTCGGCATGTCCATCGCCGTCATGCTCTGGCTCTCCCCGCTGCTCACCGTGGTCGCCCTGGTGATGGGCCCGGCCCTGTGGTGGTTCGCGCAGCTCAGCCGCCGACGGCTGTTCCCCGCGACCTGGGCCGCCCAGCAGCAGGCCGCAGCCGTCGCCGGAGTCGTGGACGGCGCGGTCACCGGCGTCCGCGTGGTCAAGGGGTTCGGCCAGGAGGAGCAGGAACTCGGCCGCCTGGAACGGGTCTCCCGTCACCTCTTCGCCGCCCGGCTGCGCTCCATCCGCCTCAACAGCCACTACACCCCCGCGATGCAGGCGATCCCGGCCCTCGGCCAGGTGGCCGTGCTGGCCCTCGGCGGCTGGCTGGCGGTGCGCGGCGAGGTCACCCTCGGCACCTTTGTCGCCTTCTCCACCTACATTGCCCAGATGACCGGCCCAGTCCGGATGCTCACCATGATCCTCACGGTCGGCCAGCAGGCCAGGGCGGGCGTGGAACGCGTCCTCCAGCTCATCGACGAGCGCCCGGTCATCAGCGAGAAGCCCGACGCGGTCACCCTGGACCCCGACGAGCCGGCCGGACACGACACCACCCCCGCCCTCGCCTTCGACCACGTCACCTTCGCCTACACCCACGCCACCCAGGCCACCCACGCCACCTCCGACGCCCCCGCCCCCGTCATCCAGGACCTCACCCTCCACCTGGCCCCCGGCGAGACCGTCGCCCTGGTCGGCGCCTCCGGCTCGGGCAAGTCCACCGTCGGCATGCTGGTGCCCCGCTTCTACGACGCCACCGCCGGGACCGTACGTGTCCACGGCCACGACGTCCGCGACCTCACCCTGGACTCGCTGCGCGCCGCCATCGGCATCGTCCCCGAGGACAGCTTCCTGTTCTCCGACTCCATCCGCACCAACATCGCGTACGGGCACGCCCACGCCACCGACCGCCAGATCGAGGCCGCCGCCCGCGCCGCCCAGGCCGAAGGGTTCATCGCCGCGCTGCCCGACGGCTACGACACCGTCGTCGGCGAGCAGGGCCTCACCCTCTCCGGCGGCCAGCGCCAGCGCATAGCCCTGGCCCGCGCCATCCTCGCCAACCCGCGCATCCTGCTCCTGGACGACGCCACCTCCGCCGTCGACGCCCAGATCGAGGCCGAGATCCATGACGCGCTGCGCAGCGTCATGCACGGCCGGACCACCCTGCTGATCGCCCACCGCCGCTCGACCCTCCAGCTCGCCGACCGGATCGCCGTACTGGACCGGGGCCGCCTCGTGGACCTCGGCACCCACGACGAACTCGACGCCCGATGTCCGCTCTACCGGACCCTGCTCACCGACCCCGACACCCTGGCCGCCGACATCCGCACCCCCGACCCGGCCGCCGGTCCCACCAGCCTCACCACCCCCGCCGCCACCACGCCCGCCGACCCCACCACCCCCACCACCCCCGTCGACCCCGCCACCTCCACCACCCCCGAACTCTGGGACCGCGAGCAGTACCCCGACACCGACAGCACCGACCCCGCCACCCCGACCCCCACCCCCGCAGCCGGTGGTGACGGCCCGGTCTCCCGCAGCCTCGGCTCGATGTCGGCCACCCCCGAACTGCTCGCCAAGGTCGCCGCCCTCCCGCCCGCCCGGGACACCCCGGACATCCCCTGGACCAGGCCCGCGCCGCCGACCCCGACTTCAGCCTGCGCCGCCTGCTGGCCCCCTTCCGCCGCCCACTCGCCGCCGCCCTGCTGCTGGTGACGCTCGACGCAGCCGCCGGCCTGTCCCTGCCCGTCCTGATCCGGCACGGCATCGACGACGGCGTCAGCAAGGCCGCCTTCGCCGGGGTGGCCGCCGCCTCCCTCGCCGCGCTCGCCGTCGTCCTCCTCGACTGGCTGGTGCAGACCGCCGAGACCCGGGTCAGCGGCCGGACCGGCGAACGGGTCCTCTACGTCCTGCGGGTCAAGATCTTCGCGCACCTCCAGCGGCTCGGCCTGGACTACTACGAGCGCGAGCTGTCCGGCCGGATCATGACCCGGATGACCACCGACGTGGACGCGCTCTCCACCTTCCTCCAGACCGGCGTGGTCACCGCCGTCGTCAGCCTGCTCACCTTCGTCGGCATCTTCGCCGCCCTGCTGATCATCGACGCCGGGCTGGCCCTCGCCGTCTTCGCCGTCCTGCCGGTGCTGGTGATCGCCACCCTGGTCTTCCGCAGGAAGTCCTCGGCCCAGTACACGCTCGCCCGCGAGAAGGTCTCCACGGTCAATGCCGACCTCCAGGAGAACGTCGCCGGGATGCGGATCGTCCAGGCGTTCCGCCGCGAGGGCGTCAACACCGACCGCTTCGTCGCCCGCAGCGACGAGTACCGCCAGTCCCGCACCCGCGCCCAGCTCTACATCGCGCTCTACTTCCCCTTCGTCCAGTTCCTCTCCAGCACGGCCGCCGCGCTGGTCCTGATCGAGGGCGCCCATCGGGTCGGCTCCGGCACCCTCACCACCGGCGCCCTGGTCGCCTACCTCCTCTACATCGACCTCTTCTTCTCCCCGGTGCAGCAGCTCTCCCAGATCTTCGACGGCTACCAGCAGGCGGCCGTCGGCCTCGCCCGCATCCGCGAACTGCTGCGCACCCCCACCGGCACCCCGGCCGCCGCCGCCCCGCTGCCCGTCCCCGACCTGCGCGGCGAGGTCCACTTCGACGACATCCACTTCGCCTACGACGGCGGTGGCGACCGCAAGCCGGAAGCCCTCACCGGCATCTCGCTGCGCATCCCGCCCGGCCAGACCGTGGCTCTGGTCGGCGAGACGGGCGCGGGCAAGTCCACCCTGGTCAAGCTGGTCGCCCGGTTCTACGACGTGACCGGCGGCGCCGTCCGGGTCGACGGCACCGATGTGCGCGCCTATGACCTCACCGCCTACCGGCACCGCCTCGGCGTCGTCCCGCAGGAGGCCCACCTCTTCGCGGGCACGGTCCGCGACGCCATCGCCTACGGCCGACCGGACGCCTCCGACGCCGAGGTGGAGGCCGCCGCCCGCGCCGTCGGCGCCCACGAGATGGTGGCCCGGCTGCCCGGCGGCTATCTGCACCGCGTCTCCGAGCGGGGCCGCAACCTCTCCGCCGGCCAGCGCCAGCTCCTCGCCCTGGCCCGCGCCGAACTCGTCGACCCGGACATCCTGCTGCTCGACGAGGCCACGGCCGCGCTCGACCTCGCCACCGAGGCCGCCGTCAACCATGCCGCCGACCGCCTCGCCGGCCGCCGCACCACCCTGGTCATCGCCCACCGCCTCAGCACCGCCGCCCGCGCCGACCGGGTGGTCGTCCTCGACCGTGGCCGGGTGGTGGAGGACGGCACCCACGACGAACTGCTGGCCGCCGACGGCGCATACGCCAGGCTGTGGCGGGCCTTCACCGGCGAGGAGGACGAGACCGCCGACCGCTGGGAGCCCGCCCCCGCCCGGTGACGCCCGCACCACCACCCGCACCACCCAACGCCTGCCCGGCCGTGCCCTGCCGTGCCCGCTCCCCGCCCGGGAGCGGGCACGGCCGTCTCACCGACCCTTGCTGCCGAACTGAACCGGAGCGTCCGGCGGGGCGTACGAAAGGCGACCGCCGCGTGCGCCCAGCCGCTGCGGCCCACCGACCGCCCGCACCGGCAGCCCTGCTCCACCGCAGGCTCCCACCGCCACCGAGGAGACCTGATGCGTATGCGTACGCCCCACCGATCGTCGACGGACGCGCGAGGGCAGTCCCGGGGCGGCCCGGGGCAGTCGCGGCTGCTGCGGATGCTCGCTGTCGGCCTGGTGGCGGTGATCGTCCCGCTCTGGGTCTACAAGCAGGGCGGGGGCACCGCCCCGGCAGCGCAGACCGTGGCCTCCGACGGCCTGCCGGGCGGTATCGTCAACACCGCGTTCGGCCCGCTCACCCCCGATGAGCGGACCTTTGTGACCAAGGTGCGGCTGGCCGGCCTCTGGGAGCTGCCGAGCGGCATGATGGCCCAGACGCACACCACCAACCCGACCGTGCACGAGGCGGGCAAGCACCTGCTGGACGGCCACAAGAAGCTGGACGAGCAGGCCCTCAAGATCGCCGCCCAGTTGGGCATGGGACTGCCCAACGAGCCCTCTCAGCAGCAGCAGGACTTCCTCCGCCAGGAACAGGCCGCCCAGGGTGCCGACTTCGACCGGGTCTTCGCCCAACTGCTGCGTACCCAGCACGGTCTGATCTTCCAGGCCATCGCCAAGATCCGGAACAGCACCCGCAACACCCTGGTCCGGCAACTGGCCGACAGCGCCAACACCATCGTGCTGGACCACATCACCGTGCTGGAGAAGACCGGCGTGGTCGACTTCGACTCCATCGCCGCCGCCTCCACCCAGCCGCCCGGCCCGGCGACCGCGCTGCCGCCCGGCGTCGCCGTGGGCCAGGCACTCCCGGTCACCCAACTGGCCACCGCCTGGGCCAACACCACCGGCGCGGTGGCCTCCGGCGGCACCTCGGCGGGCGGCCAGGGCACCCAGCCGCAGGCGGGCGAGGTCGGTCAGGGTGTCCAGATCGGCCAGGGCGTCCAGAGCACCTCGGGCGCGGGCACCGCCGTCCGCTGACGCCGAGCTCACCCGTCAACCGCTACGGCGCAGGCTCGGCCGTCCGGCACACCAGGCGGTGGCCCCGCCCCGGCAGCACACCAGGTGGGGCCACCGCCGAGTTACCCGAACATGCCGGGGCGAACGTGCCGGTGCGGCTCCGCACCGCCTACGAGAGCCCGGTACCCCGCGACTGACCGGCCAACTGCCAATCCGCCACCGCGAGTTCGCGGTCATGCAGCGCCTCCAGCCGCGCCAGCACCGTCAACTCGGCTCCGGACAGCTCCCCGTACGGCAGCCCGGTGGCGGTCAGCAGCACCTCTGTCGCCACCGGCACCGCGATGGCCGCCCGCCACTCCGGCAGGACCACAAAGCAGGTCTCCACCCCCACCCGCACCACCCTGGCCGGCACCCGCCGCCGCCCCACCGGCGGCTCCGGCGTGTCCGGCAATCCCGGCGGCTCCACCAGCTTCGGCATCCTCGGCAACTTCGGCGGCCCGGACGCCCGCTCAGTGCCCGCCCCGCCCACCGCCGCCCGGGTACCGGCCCCCGGCGCGGGCAGTGTCCACCGCACCGGCCGTCGCCGCGCACCCCCGCCGAGTACCGCGCCCGCCTCCCGCAGCAGCCGCCGCACCTCGCTCTGCGCCCGGTGCGAGACCACGGCCAGATCCTTCACCCGGGCCCCGTTCTCGTAGGCGGACCTGAGCTCGGCCGCGAGACGGCTGCGCGGGGTCTCGTCGGCCGGCGGTGAGCCGGGCTGTTCGGCGGCGGTCATGCGGCTGGGCCTCCGGTCTGCTGTTCGGAAGATCTTCGCGCACCCCGGGCACCCATACCAGATCCGGGGAGTGAGATTCCGTAGGCTCAGCCCGTTCTTCCCTCGCCACCGCCCGTCCCGCTCAGCCGGGCTCAGTGGTCGGGGAGCAGATACACCCGGTCGTAGTGCTGGGCGATCAGATGCCCCCGGCTGTCGGAGGAGAGCTCCCAGGGATCGATGCCGCCCTTGTCCTTGCCGTCGGTGAAGTCCCAGCGGCGCTTGCCGGTCTCGATGTCGAGGGCGTGCAGCCCGCGCCTGTCGGTGAAGTCGGCCACGAACACGGTCGTGCCGCTGACCGTGGCGGGGGTGTTGCCCGAGGTCAGGCCGGTGTCGCTGAACCAGCGGCGGGAGCCGTCGGCGGCGCTGTACGCGAAGACGCCCGCCACGCCGGGGCCGGTCCCGGTGCAGTAGACGGTGTCGCCGACGGCGGTGGTGGAGCTGTAGCTGCGGACCCCCTGGTCCTGCACGCGCCAGCGCACCGTGCCGGTGGCGATGTCCAGCGCGGTGACATGGTCGCCGCCGACGAACACGGTGGAGCCCTGCACCGAGGGGATCCACTCCAGTTGGCCGCCGGACTTGCGGGTCCACAGCTGCCGGCCGGTGGCGGTGTCGCGCACGGTGACGTTGTGGCGGTCGTCGGTGTAGACGAGGTACCTGCCGGAGACCACCGCCGCCAGCCGCTGGTCGGTGCCCACGTCGCGGGTGACCTTCCAGCGGAACTTCTGCTTCACCAGGTCGACGCAGAAGACCGTGTTGGAGTGGTCGTTGATGTCGATCTGGCCGTTCTTGCTCGCGTAGGTGCGGCCGGTGATGTACACGGCCGTGTCATCCGTGCCGAGGATGAAGTCGAAGGCGTGCTCGACATCGGCCTTGAGCCGCCACAGCTGGATGCCCTTGGCGGGGTCGATGCCGACGATGGTGGTGCCGCCGTCGAGGGCCACCACCGCGCCGTTGGAGAGCACCGGCGAGGTCAGGAAGTTGCTGACCCCCTCGTAGACCCACTTGGGCTTGGTGCCGTCGGCGGCGTCCAGGCAGACGATGCCGGCCTCGCTGTTCACCAGGATGGTGCCGTTGTGGTACGTCGGCCGGGTGCTGGTGAGGCTGGTGCCGCTGTAGGTCCACACCGGCGTGGGGGCCACGCCGTCGGGGCGGGCGGCCGGTTCGGCGGGGGCGTCCGGTGCGCTGCCCGCCGGGGAGGTGCCGGGGCCCTTGGCAGCGTCGCCGCTGCTCCCTCCGGCGTCGTCCTTGCCTCGGGTGAGCAGGAACGCGGTGCCGCCGCCCACCACCGCGACCCCGCCCACCGAGGCGGCTGCGGCCAGGAGGCGCCGCCGGGACGGCGAGGCCCCGCCGGCGGAGGGCGCCGGGGCGGTGCCGGGCCCGGCCGGGTACCCGCCCGGGTATCCGGCCGGATAGCCGGGCGGTGCGGCGGGGACGCGGCCGAGCTGCACGGTGGCCGGGGAACCCGGCTGGTGCTGCCGGACGGGACCGGCCCCGGCCAGCGGGGCGGGCATCTGCTGCGCGGGGGCTCCGGCCAGCAGTACCCGAGGGTCGGCGGCGGGCGCGGGGGCGCTGCCGGAGGCGGGGGTGTCCAGGTCCATCACGGCGGCGGCGTGCCGGGCTATCGCGGAGCTGACGGATACGGGCAGCCAACCGGACCGCAGCCGCTGCTCGGCGCCGCCGGGCGCCAGTGCGGCGGACAGCTGAGCGGGGGCGGGCCGGGCGGCGGGGTCCTTGGCCAGGCATGGGGCGATCACGGCGCGCAGCGACTCGGGAAGCAGCGTCAGATCGGGTTCGCCGTGCACCACCTGGTAGAGCAGTGCGGCGGCCGACGAGTCGCCGAACGGCCCGTTCCCGGTCGCGGCGAAGACCAGCACCGACCCGAGCGAGAAGACGTCCCCGGCCGGGCCCATCGGCTGCCCGGTGGCCTGCTCGGGGCACATGTAGCCGGGGGAGCCGACGACGATGCCGGTCTGGGTGAGCCGGTTGCCGTCGACGGCCCGGGCGATGCCGAAGTCGATGACCCGGGGCCCATCGGCGGCGAGCAGCACATTGGACGGCTTGAGGTCGCGGTGGACCAGCCCGGCGGTATGCACGGCGGCGAGTGCCTCCGCGAGTCCGGCGCCCAGCGCCCGTACGGTCTCCTCGGGCAGCGGGCCGTGTTCGGCGACGGCGTCGGCGAGGGAGGGGCCGAGCACATAGGCGGTGGCCAGCCAGGGGGTGGCGGCCTCGGGGTCGGCGTCGACGACGGGCGCGGTGTAGGCGCCGTCGACGGAGCGGGCGGCCTCCACCTCACGTCGGAAGCGGGCGCGGAAGTCGCTGTCCTCGGCCAGTTCCGCCCGGATCGCCTTCACGGCCACGGTGCGACCGCCGACGCTCCGGGCGAGGTAGACGCGGCCCATACCGCCTGCGCCGAGTCGGGCCACCAGCCGGTAGGGGCCGAGCGTCTCGGGGTCCTGTGCCTCCAGTGGCTTCATCGCTGCCGACGCCTGCCTTCCGTGTGCGCAGGGGAGCCCTGCCGCTGGGGGGTGGTGTCCACAGAGGGTATACGTGGCGGCATGACGGCCCGTCGTGCCGGTCGCGGCGCCGATCCGAGGCCGCCGACCCATGCACGGCCGGGCAGCGCGTCCTGCGCGGGCGGGGGTGGTGGAAGCGCTCGCGGTGCTTCCGGCGGCCGCCGGTGACGCGGGGTCGGCAGCGCCCCTCGGGTTCCTCGCGCGCCGGCCACCCGTCGGGCGGGCCGGGCTGCTCCGGCCCCGCCGCCCCCTGTGCGCTCCCCGTGGACCTGCTCTCAGCAGCGTAGGGCGGAGCGCCGACGGGACGGCGGTCGCGATCGGCCCCGTCAGGCCGCGAGGTCCCGGATGGCCAGCACCTTGTCGACCCGCACCCGCACCAGCAGTTCCCCGGGCACGCCGTTGCGGGCGCCGTACTCCTCCGCCCGCTCCTCGCCCATGTAGCGGGCGGCGATCCGGGTGGCCCAGGCGCGCACCTCCGCGACATCCTCGCTGAGCTGCGCCGTCCCCTCCAGCACGGCGAAGGAGAACGGCGGCCGGTCGTCGTCCACGCAGAGCGCCAGCCGGGCGTCCCGGGCGAGGTTGCGGCCCTTGACCGTGTCCCGGCCGGTGTTGAAGACCAACTCGTCGCCGTCCAGCAGGAACCAGACCGGGGCGACATGCGGCCGCCCGTCCGCCCGCGTGGTGGCGAGCTTGGCGGTACGGGTGCCCTCGCCGACGAAGGCACGCCATTCGTTGTCCGTCATGGGGGTTGCCATGCCATCCATCGTGCGGGAACCCGCCCGCCACCGCATCCGCCCACCCCCGGACCCCACCCCCGCCCGGGCACCGAAGCGCCACCGGTGGACCCGGGCGGCGGCGGGCTTCCGGCTCTCCGACCACCCTCGATCCGACCCGCACCGACCTCGACCAGGCGGTGCACCTCAGCCACGGCAACGATGTGGAGTCCCGGCCGTGGGTGGCAGGCGTCTCCTCTGCCGCAGGTGGCCGAAGCCCTGGAGAAGGCCCGAGTGGCCTGACGGCTCGGGCCGAGCGTTCCGGTTCCGTCGTCTGGCTCAGCCAGGTGAGGTACGCCTGCGCGCCCGCGATGATCGGGACTGCGGCGATCCCGGGGTTCTTCCACGGATGGCGCGCCAGCAGGTACGCCTCAAGGTCGGCGCAGCGGTCGGCACGCGCGGCCAAGGCATGCGACCTCTTCCCTGCCGTTGGCACCTCGCTCCGGGTCCGGCCCGCCGCCTGGTTGACCGGGTCGGCATCGCGAAGGCCGAACCCACGCTGTACGACCAGAGCGCGGGGGAGGGCGGAAGCCTTCTGTCCGAGGGGAGTTGACGGTGTACTGGCCGTAGTGGCTGTGGGCAGACCGGACGACGATTGCCCGCCACATCCCCGGGGTACGTGCACGCCTTCGTGCCCCACCCGTATTGTTGGCGTCCACCGCGGCCCCGGAGCACCCTTTGCCCCACCGCGCCGGAACCGCAGCAGCAGCCCGGCCAGCCTTCCCTCACCCTCATTGGCCAGACCCGTTGAACTCCTCGCCTCAGACCGGACTCCACATGCCTGCGCCACAGCTCCCCAGTATCGAAGAAGCCGCCACCGACGCCACCGTCCCCGAGCCGCGCGCCCACGACGGCGCACCGGCCCCGGAGGGCGCATCGGCCACCGGTGGCGAGAGCCGCCCGAGCACCCGCGAGCAGCTGCACGCCTACGCGGCCCAGGGCGGCTTCACCCTTACCCCCGCCACCAACCCCTGGTACGCGGCGGCCGGCACCGTCACCACCGCCGAGGAGGCCCGCGCCGCCTCCACCGCGCTCGCCGAACTCCGAGGCCGCGACCTGCCCGCACTCCGCGCCGCCGCACCGCGCATCGCCGAAGCCACCCCGCTCGCCGAACCGGCCACCGCCGCCGAACTCAGCAGCACCGCAGCCCTGCTGGTCAGCGTCGCGGCCACGCTCGACACGCTGCGCCCCGAGGCGTACGAGGCCGACCTGGCCGCACTCGCCGACGCCACCGCGACCGGCGGGCTCGCCCTGGGCCCGCGCCGTGCGCTGGTCAAGCAGGCGAAGCGGCTTGCGGTCTCCCGTTGGGTGCGCCGTGCGACCCTGCACACCGTCCTCGCCGAGGCCGCCGACGTCCGCACCGCATGGCAGGCGGCCGCGCCGGACTCCATCCCCGCGCTGCCCTCCGACGGCGACCTGCTGGGTGAACTGGTCCAGCACGTCCAGGGGATGGAGAGCAGCCTCCAGGAACTCGGCGGCGTCCTCTCCGGCCGTGACGCGGAGAACCTTCCGCTCGCGGACCTCGCCGGCCTCCTCGACGCCCTCGCCGCCGACGAGGGCACCCTCTACCGGCTTGCGGCGCTGCACCAGCAGCGCAGCGGCCTGGAGAGCGCCGGGCTGGGTTCGCTGATCGCCGAGCTGACCGAGCGGCAGGCCGACGCGGAGGCTGCGGTGGCCGCGTACGACGCGCTGCCGAGCGACACCGCCGAGGTGGAGGCTGAGGCTGAGGCCGGGGCTGAGGCCGATTCCGCCGCCGCCGAAACCGCCGAGGTTGCGGTGCCCGAGGCCCCCGAGCCGCCTGCTGCCGCAGAGGTCGCAGAGGTCGCAGAGGCTGAGGAGGTCACTGCCGCAGAGTCGGAGTCGCCTCGCGAGGCCGAGGCCGCCACTGCCACCGCGCCGGTTGTCGAGGAGGCCCCGGCGGCTGAGCCCGAGCCTGAGCCCGAGGTCGTGGCTGAGCCCGAGGCCGAGCTGGCGGCTGAGGCGGCTGAGCCGGAGCCGGAGCCCGAGGTCGTGGTCGAGCCCGAGCCCGAGCCGGAGCCGGTTGTCGAGTCTGCCTCGGTTGTCGAGGAGGCTCCTGCCGTTGAGTCCGAGCCGGAGTCGGTCGAGCCGGTGTCCGAGGCTGCGCCGGTTGTCGTGGAGGCCCCGGCGGCTGAGCCCGAGCCCGAGCCCGAGCCCGAGGTCGCGGCTGAGCCCGAGGTCGAGTCCGAGCCGGACCCGGTTGCCGAGGCCGCCCCCGAAGCCGCCGCCAAGGCGCGTCGCCCGCGCAAGCCCTCGCTCACCGCCGGGCGGCCGATCAACGCCTACTCGGCCACCGAACTCGCCGCCCTGGCCCGCTGGATCGACAGCGACGGCGTCGAGCGCACCGACGACGAACTGCTGCGCGCGATCATGAAGGAACTGGGCTTCGGCCGCCTTGGCCCCCGTATCAAGGAGGCCCTCTCCGCCGCCGTGGAGGCGGCCCGCTCCGCCGCCTGAGCCGGAGAAGCAGGACGAGGCCGCGCCGCTCCATCGAGCGGCGCGGCCTCCTCCATGCCCAGCAGTTCAGCAGGTCAGCGCAGGATGCCGGCCGCGCGTGCGTCCGCCAGCCAGCTCGGGAACTCCTCCAACAGCCGGTCGTACAGCACCGCGTCGGGCACCGCACGCGGATCGCGGCCGGCCGCCACGAACCCGGCGTTGTCCACCACCCGCGCGGCGGGCACGGGCAGTTCGTCCAGCTTGCGCAGGAAGGCGAACTCCTTGCGCTCCGGGTTGCCGAAGCCCACGAACTGCCAGAACACCGGCAGCCGCGCGGCGTCGCAGAGCAGGCGTTCGGCGGCGCTGCGGGAGGTCGGGCCGCCGTCGGTCTGGAAGACCACGAACGCCGGGTCGGTCGCCCCGGACGCCTCGTAGTGCTCCAGCACCGCCTTCATGGCGGTGTGGTAGTTGGTGCGGCCCATGTGCCCGTATGAGTCGTGCAGTCGGCCGATGCGGTCGGCGTAGTCGTCCAGGGAGAGTTCGGCGATCCCGTCCACGTCGGTGGAGAAGAAGACCACCGGTACGGTGCCGTCGTCGTCGAGGTTGGCGGAGAGGCCGAGCACCTGCTCGGCGAGGTGCTGCACGGTGCCGTCGCGGTAGAAGGGCCGCATGGAGCCGGACCGGTCGAGCACCAGGTAGACGGCGGCGCGCTGTCCGGACAACCCGCTCTTCGCCAGGCTGACCCGGGCGGTCTTGTACAGGTTGACCAGCCCGGGTGCGGCACTCTGCACCTTCTCCAGGGTCACCGACGTACTGCCGCTGCTCCCGCCGCTCCCGCCGCTCCCGCCGCTCCCGCCGCTCGCGCCGCTTCCGCCCCCACCGCTGCCGCCGGGACGCTTCACATAGTCGATGGCCATGGCCGTACTCCTCCGCCGGGTGTGGTCGGCAAGGTACCGCCTGCGGCGCCGCTCGGCAGGGGAAGTCGCGATGCCCGCCTCAGTCGAGCAGCCCCAGCGCGCTGACCGCGCCCAGCCCGCCGAGCACCATGAACACGGGTGTCAGCACCTTCAGTTCCACCCAGCTGCCGGCCCGGAACCGCATGGCCTTGGGCGGACCGACCGGGTACCACCGCTTGCGGCCGACGGGGATCGGCCACAGGATCGGGCACCCCGACACGGTCAGGGCGTCGCCGATGCAGTGCATCAGCGCGCCGAGCAGGATCGGCAGGCCGACCCAGAGGTACTCCTGGCCCGGGCCGGTGAAGAGCCAGCCGGAGCCGTTGCCCGGCTTGTCCAGGATCTCGGCGAGCATCCAGGCGCTGGTGGCGCCGAGCAGCCAGACCAGTACGTCACTGGAGACGCGGGCCTGACGCCAGAGCAGGCCGTCGATCGCGAGCACCATGTGGACGAAGAGCACCGCGAGCACGCCCCACCGGCCGCCGTACGCGCATATCGCGGCGGCTCCGGCCCCGCACAGCACCGCCCACAGCCAGGTGTGGGTGAGGGTGCGGTGGCCGCCGGAGCGGCGGGGGTCGCCCTTGCCGCGGGTGGCCTGGTAGACGGAGTGCGACAGCTTGTCGATGACCTCGCAGAGCCATCGGGACACCGGCCCGAAGGCGCGGGAGATGGTCGCCGCCTTGTGGTCGAGGTCGGGTGCCAGGGCGGCGCCGGCGCAGATGAGTGCCCCGGCGATCAGTACCGGCCACGGCATGGGACTGTCCAGCGCATAGGCGGCGGCTCCCACTCCCAGCCATGCCGTGGCGCCGGAGAGTGAATGCGCCGGTCCCATCATTTCCGATCCCCGCCCTCGCTCGACCTCCCAGGGCATACCTCGGCACCTGGACCGGCCCGCAGCATAGCGGTGATGTGATCATCATCAGAGTGCCGGGGCAGTCCGGGCGACGGCCGCGGTTGCCGGCCTCGTCCCACCGCCGCCGACCGGCCGACCCTCCGGCCCGGAGCCCGAATCGGCGCTGTGCGACCATGTCCGACGATCAAACCGGCGGTCGGGGCGCACCCGGACCCGGTCCGCAGCGTCGGCGAAGGGGATGTGACATGGGGCTCCGCCTCGGCTGGAAGCTCTACGGGGACGGCGGCACGCCCGGCCCCGGCGAGGTCGTCCGTCCCGGTGAACGGCTCTCATGGCCCCGCACCGCAGGTCTCGGCGCCCAGCATGTGGTGGCCATGTTCGGTGCGACCTTTGTCGCACCCGTACTGATGGGGTTGAACCCCAACCTCGCGGTGATGCTCTCCGGTGTCGCCACGCTCCTCTTCCTGCTGATCACCCGTGGCCGCATCCCCAGCTACCTGGGCAGCAGCCTCTCCTTCGTGGGTGTCGCCGCCTCGATCAAGGCGGCCGGGGGCGGCATCGGCACGGTCACCGGCGCGATGCTGGTGGTCGGCGCGGTGCTGCTGGCAGCCGGACTGGCGGTCCAGGCGCTCGGTGCGCGGGTCGTCCACGCCGTACTGCCCCCGGTCGTCACCGGCGCCGTCGTGATGATCATCGGGTTCAACCTGGCTCCGGTGGTCGCCCGGACGTACTGGCCCCAGGACCAGTGGATCGCCCTGCTGACGATGGCGTTCACGCTCTGCGCCATGGTCGTGGTGCGCGGCTTCTGGTCGCGGATCGCGGTCTTCCTGGGGCTGATCTTCGGCTACCTCGCCTCCTGGGTGTTCGACCTGGCCTTTGGGAAGATCCACTCGGCCGACGGCTCCGGGAAGGTCACCGACCACTGGCGGGTGGACCTCAGCGGTGTCCGGCACGCGGACTGGTTCGGCCTGCCCACCCTGCACGCCCCCGACTTCAAGCTCTCCGCCGTGCTGCTCGCCCTGCCCGTCGTCATCGCGCTCATCGCGGAGAACGCCGGACACGTCAAGGCCGTGGCCGAGATGACCGGTGACGACCTCGACCCGGACCTCGGCCGCGCCATCGCCGCCGACGGCGCGGCGAGCATGCTCTCCACCGCCGTCGGCGGCCCCGCGACCACCACCTACGCGGAGAACATCGGCGTCATGGCCGCCACCCGCGTCTACTCCACCGCCGCCTACATGTGCGCCGCGTTCTTCGCCATCCTGTGCGGCCTCTGCCCCAAGTTCGGCGCCGTCGTGGCCGCCACCCCCGGCGGGGTGCTCGGCGGCATCACGGTCGTCCTGTACGGCATGATCGGCCTGCTCGGCGCGAAGATCTGGCAGGAGAACCGCGTCGACTTCGGCAACCCGCTCAACCTGGTACCCATCGCCGCCGGCATCATCATCGGCATCGGCAATGTCTCCATCGAGTTCACCCGCGACTTCGTCCTCGACGGCATCCCGCTGGGCACGATCGTCACCATCGCCGGCTACCACCTCCTCCGCCTCTTCGCCCCGCCCCACCTCAAGGGCGTACCGCCACTCCTCGACGCCGCCGAACCCGGCACCGCCGACCACGACGACTGACCACCCCCGCCAACCACGCCCGCTGCACAGCCTCGCCGCCCCGCCCGCCGGGCTGTGCAGCCGGTCCGTCCGCCCGCCTCGGCCCAGGACTACGGAGCCGTCCCGGCGCCTTCGCTGTCTCTGTGGCCGCCGGTCGGCGGAGGCACGGCGTCGGGGAGGCATGCGGCCGTGCCGCCCCTCGACCCCGACCCACCCGGTTCCCCCGCCACCAGTCCGTGCAGTCGCGCACGCGTCTCGGCATCCGGTGAGTACACGACCGTGCCGCGCATGCCACGGGTCAGCAGCACCTTGTAGGTGTGCCGGATCAGCCGGTCGATCTCGGCGTCGCTGGTCGCCTTCGTGAAGACGTTGTCCTTGGACGCGGTACGGTCCACCACCCAGCGGCCGTCCCGCCACAGCAGGTCGGGGCCGATGATGACGCCGCTCCAGTCGTACTCGAAGCCCTGCGCCGTGTAGACGCAGCCGACTTGGCCGAAGCCGGCCGGGTCGGTCGCCCAGAGCGCGGCCGGAGGTGCGCCGGAGACCGACCGGTCGCCGCGCACGTTCCACGGCCGGGCCCAGCCGCCGATCACCACGTCCAGCGGCAGCGGCTGCCCGTCCTTCGGCTCGGGGCTCCACCGCCAGCAGTACCCGGCCGTGATCCGCGCCTGGTGGCCCTGGTCCTGCTGCCGGCGCAGGAACTCCTCCATCTCGGATGGCGAATCCGCGACCCGTACCTCCATGAGGCCGTCCGGCGTCCAGACCGCCGGGCCGCCCTCGTCAAGTGCCAGCAGACGGTTCACCCAGGACAGGTACGCCTCGCTGCCGCCGCATCGAAACTGGTCGCCGAGACGAACCACGTGCACGTCCAGGCCCCTGGCCTCGGCGGCCGCCGTGATCTGCTTCTCGGTGCCCAACTCCCCGGGCCGTACCACCTGCTTCTCGTCCAGGAAGAACACCGGGACCCGGGCGGCATCGATCAGTTCGTCCACCTGCGGCCGACCGGTGCGGTGGGCAGCGCGAGTCCAGCGCGTGCTGGAAGTCTCCCGGATGCGGTGTGCCTCGTCGCAGATCAGCACGTCGAGGCCGTTCTTCTCATATGTCATGAAGTCGTTGAAGTACCTGAACAGCTTCTGCACTGCGGGCTTGCGTGCGCCGACGACCTTGCGCATCGTCAGCGTGAAGGAACGCGAACCGGTGGCATGCAGCGCCGAGCGTCCCTGCCGGTTCAGCTCCCCGAGCAGCGACAGCGCGATGACGCTCTTGCCCGTGCCCGGTCCGCCGAGGACGACGACCACTTCCTTGTGGTCCGCCTGCCGGGACCGCTGGACGGCACGCAGCACCAGCTCGTACGCCAGCCGCTGCTCGTCCAGCAGGACGAACTGCTCCTGCTGCCGCACCTCCTCGGCGGCCATGGCCATCAGCTGCTTCGACGGCTGCTGCTTCGCCTGTACCAGCTCGTCGGCGGCCCGTGCGCCGGACACCGGGGCGAGCACGGACGTCAGGTAGTCCAGGAAGTCGGCACGCCGCTCCCCGGTGAAGAGCCGCCCCCGAACGTCCTGCCGCACCTGGTGCAGGCCCTGGACGCCGTACTCCGTCGCGTTGTGCAGGAGCGCGACCCCCGCGACCCGGTGGGGGTGCTCGGCGAGGGCGCCGTTGAAGTCGGCGAGGTAGTCGCAGTAGCCGCGCACCTGCTCGACGGGGTTGAGCCTCGGCTCAGGGTAGGAGTCGACCCGGCACAGCTGCGGCGCCCCGTCCTCCTGGGAGGCACTGCTCCACTGTTTCAACTCGACCACGACGTAGGACGGCTCGCCCGTTCGCGGATGGACCCCGGCGAGCACCGCGTCGGCCCGCCGACTGGTCAGCGGCAGCCGGTACTCCAGCAGTACCTCGACGTCACCCAACCCGGCATCCAGTAGCGCATCGGTCAGCACCGGGATGCTCCGCTCCCATGACCGCACCTCTGCCGCACCCGGCCGGTGGCCGTGCTCGTGCACGAACTGCTCACTCAACCGCACCGCGAGAGTCCCTGAGATCCTCTCGGCGGCGACGGCGGACGCGGAACCGCGGAACAGCAAGACCTACCCCCAGGCAGCACGAAGAGACTCGTGCGGGTGGGGACCTGTCCTACGGCGGAAGTCCGTCGGGCCGCATGGCGATGAGGTGAACCCTAGCGCGGCACACGGACAACCCGGATAAAAGCGCTTCCGGAGGCCCTCCCGCCCGAGGCGGCAGTGCGATGCACGGCCGGTTTTCAGGAGTTCCGCCCGCACAGGCTGCGGTGGTAGCCGAGGAAGGCGTTGTCGATGGCATGTTCAGGGTGCCGACGGAGCTGTCCCACCGGGGCGGTGCCGTAGGTCGTTCTGACGATGTCGTCCTCGTCCACGTAGACGGCCAACTGGTCGAACTGCACATGGTGGTTGGGGCAGAGGCAGAGGAGGTTTGCCAGGATGTCCGGTCCGTGATGGGGTCGTCCGAGTCCCCGGATGTGTGCGCCCTCGCTGTAGTGGCCGTCCCGGGTGCGTAGCCGCAGGCCGCAGAACTGGCATTGATGGCCGTGGAGCCGCTTGACCGTGCTGACGAGTCGGCTGTCGCGTACGGGGCGTGAGATCGTGGTCGTCAGCCGTGCCGCCGGGCCTGCCTGCTGCCGCTCGTCGGTGGCATCCGTCTCGTCGGCGAGTCCGCTCGCGGTGTCGTAGCCGCCGAGTCCCAGACGGACCAGCAGTGTGTGCTGGTCAACGGCGGCGAGGTGGCTCCCCCGGAGTGCGGCGATTGCCTCGGCGCGTGTCTGCGGATCGCTCAGCAGGCGTGCCGCCTCCGGCGTGAGCCCGGCCAGCGGGCTGCCGTCGACCGCGTCGGCTCCATGGACCTCCCAGACGCCGCTGCTCCGCAGATCCCAGAACCGGTCCTTCGGGGGCGCGGCTGAGCCGACCGGGGTGAGCTCGGCCACCAGTGAGCCGATCTCCTGCCGGATCTCCGACCACTGTGAGAGACGTGGAGCACCCGTCGTGGTCCGGGCGATTGCCCTGAGCAGTGTCCACGGCCCGTGTACGGCCCCCGGAGGAACGGAGCGCAGATGCCTGAGCCGTTCGATGAACTCTTCGGGATTCGGCTGGGGAGCTGCGCTCTCGACGGGCGCCCGCCGTACCGGAGTCCGCGGTCGGCGCTGCGGCGGGAGGAACTCCTGCACGGATTCACGTTCCGTCGCTGAGGCGAGGGTGATGCTGCGCAGCGTGTCCGCGATGCCCAGGCGAGTGAGGACCGGCGCAGCGGGGACGGGGGTGGCGAACTCCTCGACCTCGCCGAGCGCCATGATGTGCTCCCAGGTGGCGCCGTCTTCGTCCTTGCCCCAGACCGCCAGTGCGAGTGCCCGGCTGCGGAACACATGCAGGATGGTGGCTCTGGCGATGAAGCTCTTCTCGGCGTAGAAGAGGACCTCGTCCCCGACCCGCCGGCCTCGAAGTGCCCTGGCCTTTGCGTTGTTGGACAGCGCTGTCGGTGTGGAGCCCCAGAGACGCGCGGTCCCGTCCGGGTAGAGCGATGAGATCAGGTCGGCGTGCTCCCCCAACTCCTGGCGGTGGGCGGCGATTCGGACGCCTCGCCGTACGGAGTGCGCGAAGTGCCGTGGTCCATGGACCCTCACCCCACCTCGCGGCTGCAGCACCAACTGCGGCCGGGCCTCGGGCCGGTGTACCGGAGACCCGGCAGCCGCCGGGCTGCCGCTGGAGGGGGCGCGGTGCTCGATGGTGAAACCGAGAGCCGAGAGCCGACGGCCGACGGTGTTGGCGCCGCCTGTGAAGGCCACGGACGCAAGGACGGTTCCCTCGGAGTGGCGGTGTGCCACACCTGCAATCGCTTTCGAGTCGTACCGCCGCCCCTCGAAGACCAGGTCGTAGGCGAGGGCTCGGCGGAACCCGTAGCGGCGGAGGAAGGCCGGACCTCCGACCTCGTCGTACTCGCGTATCGCGCTCAGCACACCCTCACGCGTCACATCAGCAAGACCCATGCGCCAGAGCCTAGAGTGCCTATACGACAGTCATACTTATTAACCGGTGGGTCATGTACCGGAGCCGGTGGCCTGGGGGAGATCTGTGGCGCTGCTGCGCACGAGGGCGAAAGCCATCGCACTGGCGGACGAGGCTGATCGTCGGGAGCTCGCCCGGGTCCTTGCGGCGCGTATGGAACGTGAAGAAGGTCGGGCGCCCGGTGAGTCGGAGGTGGCGTCATGGGCCGAGAGCCTCCCCGCCCTGGGCAGGGAACTGGAAGCCGCAGGGCTCGGTGATGTGCCCATCCTCATCGAACAGCGCATGCCCGCCTCAAGCCGGCGGGCGGACGTCGTCCTCGCCGGTACGCATCCGGTCAGCGGAGAGCCGTCCTATGTGGTGATCGAGCTCAAGCAGTGGAGCCGGGTCACACCGATCCAGGGCAGTGAGGAGCTGTTCCTCGTACCCGGGATGCGCAACCATCCGCAGCTCCACCCGCTTGTGCAGGCTGTCGGCTACCGAGATCACCTCACCGGTGACCTCGAGGTGCTGCACGGATGCGAGGACAGAGTGGAGGCCATCGCCTACCTGCACAATGCCCAGGACGCCGGTGTCGCCCCACTGCTGGAGTCGGCTCATGGTGGCCGGCAGCGGGTTTTCACCCGTCAGACGACATCGGAGCTTCACACCTACCTGCGGCAGCGACTCGCCCCGGAGTCGGGAGAGCAGGCAGCCGACCTTCTGGAGAGCAGTCCCTTCCGCTTCAGCCCGGCGGTCCTCGAGCGAGCCGCCGACGTGCTCGCCGGACGCCACGACTACGTACTCGTGGACGGGCAGCGAACCGCCTACGAACTGGTGCGCCGTGCGGTGGACTCAGGCATGTCCGGCAGCAGCCGAGAGGTTGTGATCGTCAGCGGCGGTCCCGGAGCCGGCAAGACGGTCGTCGCTCTGAGCCTGCTGGCCGACATGGCGAAGCAGGGCCGCTCGACGGCTCTGGTGGCTGCCTCCGGAGCGGTCACCGACACCCTGCGCCACTATCTGCGGGCTGCGGACAGCAGGCTTGAGACCCTGGTACGCAGCGTCAACGATATCGAGAGGGCGGCGGCGGACTCCTTCGACCTCCTGGTGTGCGATGAGGCGCAGCGTCTGCGGGACGAGCCGGGATGGCGGTCGGCCACCGGTTGGCGGCCCGGGAAGAACGGTGTGCGTGCCCTGTGCCGCGCCGCCAAGTCGGTGGTGTTCCTGCTCGATGACGATCAGGCGGTTCGCCCGTCCGATGCCGGCTCGGTGGAGTCCATCCGCCGCATGGCCGAGGCGGAGGGCCGGATCGTGCGCCGTGTCCGCCTGGACGGCCAGTTCCGTTGCGGAGGCAGTGCCGCGTACGGCTCCTGGGTGCGCGATCTTCTGGGCTTCGGCGGACGATCCCCCCAGCCATGGCGTCCCGACTCCTCCTTCCGAGTACGGGTCGCAGACAGCCCATGGGAGATGGAGCAGATCCTTGCGGCCGAACAGGGCGAGGGGCACCGTACACGGATCGCGGCCGGCTACTGCTGGCCGTGGAGTCACCCTCGACGGGATGGCAGCCTCGTCCCGGACGTAACCATCCGTGACTGGCATCGGCCGTGGAACGTCCGCAGCACACGGCCCCTCCTGGGACTGCCGCCGTCCACCCTGTGGGCCACCGCACCCGGAGGGGAAGGGCAGATCGGCTGCATCTACACCGCACAGGGGCTCGAGTACGAGTGGGGCGGCGTGATCCTCGGCCCCGACTATGTGTTCGGCGACTCCGGCTGGCAGGGCCGACCTGAGGGGAGCGCCGACGACGTCGTCAAGCGTGCGGATACCCGGGAGTCCTTCGAGCAGTATGTGCGCAATGCCTACCAGGTGCTGCTCACCCGAGCGACGCGCGGGATCGTTCTCCACTCGACGGACGCGCGTACCCACTCCCTGATCCGGCAGCTGGTCAGCGGCGACCGCTGATACGCGCCAGGCCTGTCACCCGTGCGGCTGGTGGCAGTGGCAGCGGCAGCGGGATACGGCGGACTCAGAGCGGCTGGGCGGTTCAGGGGCGCTGGGTCCGGCGTCGGGGCCAGGGTGGGCGGGGTCGGGTGGGGGAGGGGGTGGGCGGTGTGGGGCCGGGGGGTGTGGGGGACGGGGGTGCGGGGGTGGGTGGGGGTGGGGCCGGGTCCAGGGGGGCCCATGCGGTGCCGGCCACCGCCGCTGCCGCGTCGGGGCGCGGGAGCGGGGTCACCGCGACCCGGGACGGCCCGCGGTCCACGGGTATGCGCAGCCCCTGCGCCCGGTAGCTGCTGCGCGCCACCCGGTGTTCGTAGTGGGTCCCGTCGGACTCCCAGGCCACCAGCACCAGGACGGCGGGGTCCGGCCAGTCGAAGCGGACCTCCGCGTGACTGCCGTCGTCCACCCGGCGGACCGCCAGGCCGGTGACGGTGCCGGGGGTCTCGATCAGCACCGAGGGCCCGGCGACCGCGCGCCGGCCGAGCACGGTGACGGCGGTGATCCTGGTGGCCGTCCGGGGCGGTGGCACCAGCTCCGCCTGGCGCTGCGCGGCGGCTGGACCGGGCTTCTCGGCAAGCGCGGCCGGAAGCCCGTCCAGCCGGGCGGAGAGATCCTCGCCGGGCGTCACCGGCGGTCGGGACCACGGCACCAGGCGGTCCTGTCCGCGCGCGGTGGCGGTCCACCGCAGCCGCACCCTGCCCTCGCCGTCCGGCGGCTCCACGGTCAGCGACGCCACCGGGGAGGGCCAGCTCTCCGCCGTCGCTTCCACCGTCCGGCCCGGCGACCACACCGGCTCACCGGACGGGCCGGGGTAGGCGCTGGCCACCAGATAGCGGTAGGAGCCGGGCGGCAGCTCCGCGTCGAGCAGCCCGTCGGCGGTGCAGGGGACCACTGCGCCCGGCGCCGAGGTGGAATCCGGGCCGCCCGCCGCCCAGCGCCGGGCCCGGACCGCCACCGCGCGCGGATGGGGCTGCCAGGACAGTGCCAGACCGTCGGGCACCGCCGTGGCCACCGGCCGCCCGACCTCGGGGGTGGCGACCAGCAGCGGCGTGGCCAGGGGAACTCCCGCCAGGTGATGGCCGCGCAGCGGCACCACCGCGTAGCGCAGCGGCACCGCCGGGGGGACCTCGGGGTCGAGCAGTGAGGTCCGGTCGGTTGTCGTCGCGACCTCCACGGCCTCCTCGGGGCGGCCGTCCGGGAAGCGCAGCACCCGGTACTGGAGCGTGTTGCCGAGCCCGACGCCGACGCCGACGCCGAACCTGGAGCCCCGCACGGCCGTCCACCGCAGCCGCATTCCGTCCGGCGCCACGTCCGTCCGGAGGTCCACGGCGTCTGCGGACTGCGCCTCGTCCGCGCAGTGCGCTGCCGAGGCCAGCAGGTCCGCCATGGCAGCGGGGTCGTCCACTGACTGGCGCACCGCGCGCAGCAGCAGCCGGGCGGCCTCGGACGCCCGGCCCCGCTGCCGCATCTCGGCCGCCTGCCGCCGGAGCAGCCCCACCTGCCGGACCCGCTGGTCCACCGTTACGAGCAGGTCGGCCAGCGCACGGTCGGCGGCCGACTGGGCGGTGAGCCGCCCGGCCAGCGTGGCGGCGTGGTTCAGCCGCCGCTCGGCGACGGCGTCGACGACGCACTCCGCCGCGCTGCGTACCGGGCCGGCTGCGGGGAAGCCGTCGACCGCCGCCGCCAGCCGTCCCGACTCCTCGGGGTGGACACCGAGCGCCTCGGCGTCCACGGCCCGGGGTCGGCCGGGGGAGTCCCGCAGCAGGCAGCACAGTTGGTAGAGCACGACCCTGTGCAGCGCCTGCGGATCGGCGGCCAGCGCGGCGCCCAGGCGGCGCAGCAGACCCCCCACGGCGGGAGCACGGGGGTCACCGGAGGCGTCCCAGCGGTCCTTGGCCTCGCGTAGGAAAGCCCGGTCGACCAGCAGCCGGCTCTCTCCACGGCCCGGGAACCACAGCCCGTCGAGCACCCGGAGGCCCCCCTGCGGCGGAGTGGGTGCGCCGGCGCCGGGCGTGGCAGGGGGGCGCAGCAGTTCGGCGGCGTGCCGCAGGCCCAGCGCATGCAGCTCGGCGACCAGTTCGCGGTATCCGGCCAGCCCGGGGAAGTACGGCGGCACCGGCACCGGCACCGGCACCGGCAGCGGCATCGGTGGCGCTGGCGGCCCCTGCGGCCCTTGCGGCTTCTGCGGCAGGTCCCTGCCGTGGCCACCGGGCCGCGCCCACCGGCTTCCTTCCACTGGCTTCCGTCCTCTCTGGCAGTCAGTGGGGGGAGGTGTAGAAGAAGACCTCCAGCGTGGCGGTGTCCGACCGCCCGCTCAGGTTGAGGTAGTCGCGCGTGGTCGTGCCGCTGGGGAACAGCCCGGGACGGGCGGCCTCCAGCAGGCCGTTGACCTTGGCGGCGTACGCCTCCCCGGCGGTTCCGCCGCCGAAGGTCAGCACGATAGCGGCCTGCCGGTGGCCGTAGCGCCGGGTCGCCTGCCGGATCTGGTCCAGCAGGCTGCTGCGGTCGACCCCCTGCACGGCGAATGTCACCGAGGCCTTCTCCACCGCGCGGGGCCCGCTGGGCGTCGGCTCGGGGGTGGGCGTGGGCGTGGGCGTGGGTGTGGGCGTGGCCGTGAGGGTGGGCGTGGCCGTGGGCGTACGAGTCGGCTGCGGTGACGGTGATGCGGACGGTAACGGGGACGGCGATGCGGAGGTCTGGGCCGCCAGCGGGTCGGCCTGGCCTCCCATCGCGACCAGGGCGAGGACCAGCAGCAGATCGGCGAAGAGCCATCCCACGAGCGCAGGCCCGAGCGTGCGGCCGGACCGTGGTGTCTGGCGGTTCACCGGCTGTGTTCCTGCCCGGCCGGGCCGCCTGCGGCGGTCCCGGGGACGGTATCCCGGGGCGCCGCCCCCCGCACCGGTGCGGTGCCGGTGCCGATCTGGGTGCCACGGTGGGCCGGGCCGTGGTCGTGCGGCCAACCGGACAGCGTGGTCGCCACCGGCACGACCTCCAGCGCGTCCGCGCGCTGCACGGGGACGCCGGTCAGCCGCCGGATGCCGGAGTCCAACCGGGCGGCAGCGTTCTCCCAGTGGGCCGCCGCCGCATCCCACCGCTCGGCGCTCTGCCGCATCTCGTCCACGGCGCCCGCCGTGCGCCCCGCGCTGTCGACCAGGGCCCGGGACGCCCGTACGGTCTCCTCGACGGCCGACTGCGAACTGGTCAGCAGCCGCTGCTGGACACCCGCCAGCTTGGTCACGGCGGCGTCCACCACCTCGCCGGCGTGGCTGATCCGGTCGCCGACACCCCGTACCGCGTCCGCCGTACCGGTGTGCATGGCTTGCAGGGTGTCGCTGCCGGCCTTGACGGCCCGCTCGATCCTGGCCGCCGCGTCGCCCAGCGGCGGCACCTCGTCGGCCAGTCGGCAGGCGGCCTCCTGGAGCACGGTCGCCGCCCCCTCGGCCGAGGCCGCCGCACGGGCCAGCGACGTCTGGGCGGCCACCGCCTTGCGGCCGAGCTGCTCCATCCGGCCTGCGGCCTTGGTGAGTTCGGCGGTGAACCGCTGGGGGGAGGAGGCCCGGTGACCGATCAGCAGCAGCTGCGTACGGGTCAGTACCGAGGCCAACTCGGCCGCCAGCGCGGTCCGCTGCTCCTGCTCCGCGACCTGCTCACGGGTCGCCCGGGCCCGCAGCCGGGCATGCCAGCCGGCCACCATCAGCAGCAGGGTGATCAGCACCACCGCCAGCAGCGCCACGTTCCCGAACCGGGCCGGCCAGGGCAGCCGGCCGCCGAAGCCCGACTGCCACAGCTGGAGGAAGGGCCGGGACGCCTGCCGGGGGTCCTCCCGGCTGAGCTCCCCGTAGGCGTCGGAAGCCTCCATCAGCGCGAACCAGGTGACCAGCAGCGGCACGAAGACCAGGACCCCCAGCGCGGCCTCGGCCAGGTCCTCGCGGACCGGCCGCTCCCGGAACCGGTCCCGCAGGTGGCGCAGCGCGGCGCCCGGCGCCAGGCCCTTCAGCTGGCGGGCGAGGGCGAGCAGCCCTGCCAGCGCGCCGGACCGGGCGGGGCGCTGCGGGGCGGCGAAGTCGTCGGGCCGGGCGAAGGAGTGCAGCAGGTCCAACTCGGCCCACTGGTCCAGGTCGGTGTCCTGGCGCAGGTCTTCGGCCAGTCCCCGGAGTTCGGCCGCGCGTGGCGTCAGGAACGGGTGGTCGGCAAGTTCCGTGAGCAGGCGGGCAAGTTCGGTCCGATCCGTCAGCTGTGCGTGCGGCACTGCCTGCTCTCCCTGTGTCCTTGGATGCCGCCGGACCTTTTCCTCGCCGGTAGGGCGGGGTAGGTCACCGCTGCCCGACGCGGCCCCGTCCATCGGCTGCCTCACCTCCGGGGCAGCCCATCACATCCGGGCCCGGCTACCAGCGGGTTTTGCCGAATCGTGACCGCACGATGCGGGTATCGGTCCGTCACCTGCGCGACGGTCCGGACGCCTTCAGCGGCGGCCCCCCATGGTACGCCGGAGACCGGCCCGCCGATGTCGGCGCCCAGCCGTCAGTGGCGGTGCCCGGCGGGGGGAGCGGCGGGCGTCCGGTCGGTCATCGGCACCATTGCGGTGCGTTGTCGGCGGTTCCGCCCAGGACGCCAACCCGCCTGGGAGATGGAGGGATTGTGTCGGCGTGATGGTTGAGGCGTGCGCTACGCTGCAACACCGCCGGTCGTCAGGACACCCGTGCGGGTCCCTTCCGGAGCCTCCGTGCGCGGCAGCCCGAGGCATGCTCCGCGCGCCCGGGCCCATGGCCGCAGCAGGAATCCGCGCAGGCTCCGGACCACCATGCGAAAGGTGACGTCCCCTTGCAGAAGAGCCGTATATCCGCCGCCATCGCCGTCGCCGCCCTCGGCGCGACCACCGGCCTGCTCACCGCAGGCCCGGCGGAGGCCGCCGGATCGGTGCACCTCACCAAGATCTACTACGACAGCCCCGGCAAGGACACCCGCTCCAACGCGAGCCTCAACGCCGAGTACGTGCAGATCAAGAACACCACGTCCAAGGCGGTCAGCCTGCGCGGCTGGACCCTGGTCGACGCCTCCCGGCACTCCTACGTCTTCCCGTCCTTCACCCTCAAGCCGGGCAAGACCGTCACCGTCCACACCGGACGGGGCAGCAACACCGCCGCCCACCTCTACCAGCAGCGCCGCGCCTACGTGTGGAACAACGACCGCGACAAGGCCACCCTCAAGCGCGCCTCGGGCGCCGTGCAGGACACCTGCTCCTACAACGACAGCCGCCGCTCCTGGACCGCCTGCTGACCGACCCCCGGGCCCCGGCCGGCGCCGCTGCGCCGGCCGGGGCCGCGACCGGGACCGCGATCGGCTCAGGGCCGGTCGGCCGACGGCTGCTCCGCCGCGCGCGGGGTAGGCAGGCCGGGGTGCTCCAACTCCCATGCCACCTGGGCGACCTGGCTCACGGTCGCCAGCATGTCGGGCAGCCCGCCGCCGCCCTCCAGATGCCGGTACTCGGTGGCGATGGTGACCACCAGCCGCTCGGGCAGGGACATCCCCGGATGACGCCGCTCCGCGATGACCCGGCAGGCGGCCTCCAGGGCCGGGACCCCCGCCGTGTGCAGCCGGTGGGCGCGCTCGCGGACGTACTCCAGGTACCCGATGTGGCCCTGGACGCCCTCCCGGTCCAGGATCGGGCCGTGACCGGGGACGAAGGTCGACGCACCGGTGGCCAGCGCCCGCTCGCAGGCGGAGACCACGCCCGCCAGCGGGCCCGCCCAGTGCACGGGGTGGTCCCCCGGCTGGTCCGCGGTGTGGGCGAAGACCACGTCGCCGGTGAAGACCGTGCCCTGCTGCGGGAGATGGACCAGCAGGTCGCCCGCCGTGTGGGCCGGGGGCAGGGCGATGAGGTGCACCGGGATGTCCCCCACCTGCAGCTCCAACTCGCCGGTGAAGACCGTGCCGGGTCGGCGGACCTCGGTGCCCGACCAGTCGAAGCGGCCGAAGCTGCGCCTGAGGTACCAGCCCAGCACCGTGTCGGGGTCGATGCCGTGCACCAGGGCGTGGAGCTGCTCCGGGTCGGGCTCGTGGTCGATGTGGCCCAGGGTCTCCCGGGTGGCGATGACCTCCGCCTCCGGGACCACCTCCGCGCCCCACAGGTGATCGCCGTTCCCATGGGTCACGATGACCCGGTCGATGCGGGCACCCTCGGCGAGCAGCGGTCGGCCCAGCTCCAGGAACTCCAGGGCCCGGGCGCGGTCGTAGGGGCTGTCGATCCAGGCTGCGGTGCGACCCCTGCGGGGGCTCAGCAGCCCGCAGTTGGCCATGCCCCAGCCCGTGGAGGGCTGCGGCGACCAGATGTGCAGGTCGTCGGTGATCGTGCGCAGTCGCGCATGCGAGGTCATGGACGTCGATTGTGCCGACCGGGAAGTGTGCCGACCGGGAAGCCCGCCCGGGGCCCGTCTCGCCGACTCCTGGCAAGGGGCTGCCGGGCCATCGGCCGGAAACCGGGGTGTGGCAAGCTGTGCCGTCCGGTGCCGCCGAGACCCGGAGGATGAGAGCGCCGTGGCACGCCCCTCGATAACCCGCGCGCACCGTGCACTGATCGGCCTGGTCGCCGCCGGCGCCTGCCTGATCGCCGGTATCGGCTTCGCCGGTTCCTACAGCGCGGTGCGCGAGTTGGCCGTACGCAAAGGCTTCGGCACCTTCTCCTACGCCTTCCCGCTCGGCATCGATGCCGGGATCGTGGTGCTGCTGGCCCTGGACCTGGTGCTCACCTGGCTGCGCATCCCCTTCCCGCTGCTGCGGCAGACCGCGTGGCTGCTCACCGCCGCCACGGTGGTCTTCAACGCCGCCGCGTCCTACCCCGACCCGCTGGGGATGGGGATGCACGCCGCGATCCCGGTCCTCTTCGTGGTCGTGGTCGAGGCGGCCCGGCATGCCGTCGGCCGGATCGCGGACATCACGGCCGACCGGCACATGGAGTCGGTCCGGCTGGTCCGCTGGCTGCTGGCCCCGGTCCCGACCTTCCGGCTGTGGCGCCGTATGAAGCTCTGGGAGCTGCGCTCCTACGACGAGGTGGTGCGCCATGAGCAGAACCGCCTGGTGTACCGGGCCCGGCTGCGTGCCCGGTACGGGCGCAACTGGCGCCGCGCCGCGCCGATCGAGGCGCTGCTGCCGCTCAAGCTGGCCCGGTACGGGGTGCCGCTGGATGTCCCCGTCGAGCAGGAGCGGCAGCAGGACCAGGAGTGGGAGCAGCGTCAGGAGCGGGTGCAGGAGCGGACACAGGAGTCGGCGGGCACGGTGGATGGTCCGTCTCGGCCACGTGAGATCCCGCCGTCGGCGCTGGGGCAGCCCCGGCGGCTTCCGGGTCAGCGCAGTGCCCCAGCGGTGGAGTCCGAAGCCGAACCCGAACCCCAATCCGCGCCTGACCCTGCGCCCGAGCGGGAACCGGACCTGGAGCCCGAACCGGTCGTGGTGGCGTCGGTGAACGGGCACCGCCGCCCGCTGCTGGTGCCCGAGCCGCAGCGGAGGCGCCGGGTCGCGGAGCAGGAGCCCGCGCTCGACGAGCCGATGCCGGAGCCGGAGCCGATGCCCGAGCGTCGGCCCGAACCGCAGCCCGAACCGCAGCCCGAAGGTGTGCCGCAGTCGGTGTCCGCCGAGGCGGGGCCGTCCGGCGGCGAGCAGAAGCTCGACGTCTACCTCAAGGGCCTCTGCTCCTACATCGACACCTACGGCAAGGAACCCGACCACTTCCGCCTCTCCCAGCACCTCTTCCATGAGCACGGTGTGTCCGGCCGCCCGGGTCGCCCGGTCAGCCCGGACCAGCTGCGCCGGGTCTGGCCGCAGCTTCAGCAGCGGTACGCGGAGCTGGGCCGGGAGTAGGCGTGCCCGGCCCCGGGCCGCGCCGCGCCTCATCGCTCGGCCAGCCGGCGGCGGCACTCGGCCGCCAGCTCCGGGTAGGTACGGGCGATGGCGTCGTGGATGCGCTCCCGCAGCAGTTGGGCGGCCTCGGTGCGGCCCGCGCTGCCGTACAGGCCGTCCAGCAGGGCGTCATAGCCGGTCAGCCGGTGCCGCAGATAGTCGACCTGCCAGCGGGCGAGGGCGGCGGCGTCGGTGGTGGCGGCCACCGCAGGCCGGGGGACGTGGTCCGGCCGGTCCCAGGCGCGCTCGCGGTCGCGGCGGTTGCGGTGCCGTACCGCCTGCTCGGCCAGTTCGTCGCGGCTCAGCCGGGGCACTTCGACGGGCTCGGCCGCGATGCGGTCCAGCACCTCGCGCCGCCGCCGGGCCGCCGCCTCGCGGGCGGCGGCCGAACGGCGCGCGGCGGCGGCCAGCGAGCGGGCGAACTCCTCGGTGCCCTCGGCCGTCTCGACCCGCCCGATCGCATACATCCGGGTCGGGACGGCCGGGCCGTAGAAGGGACTTCGGCCCTGGGCGTCGGGCTCGCCCAGCAGGTCGCGGACCATGGACGGGGTCCAACCGCGTGCCCGCAGGGCCCCCAGGGTGTAGTAGGCGCGGTGCCGCTCGGCCCGCTCGCGGTCGGCGGCTGCGGCAGGCGTCAGGGCGTCGTTGTTCCGGGATTCCGCCATCGTCGTGTTCCCCCCGTCGTCCGGCGAAAGTCGGAACACTACGTATAGACCACACCACTGACAGTGACCCTTGTGGCGGTCGACGTGGACCGGGTCCCGGTGCCGGGAGAAGGGCTTCGCCGCCGTGGCTCAGGCGGCCGCAGGCCGGTCCGCCCGCTCGCTGCCGCCATGGATCGGCGCGGCCTCCGGGAGCCTGGCGGACGGCCGACCGCCCCGGGGAGAGCCGACCGTCGAGGAACCGCTGTCCGGGGCGCCCGGGGAGCCGGGGGCGACCGCCGACATGATGTCCAGCACGAAGACCAGCGTTGCGTCCGGTCCCACCCCCAGCGCCTCGCTGCCCTTGGCACCGAAGGCGTCCTCCGGCGGTGCCACCACCAGCAGCCGGGTGCCGACCGGCCGGCCGACCACGCTGCGCTCCAGCGCGTCGATCACCTGGTCGGCCCCGGCCTGGAACACCTGCGGGCGCTCGCCCGGGTCATATGAGCTGGCAAGCGCTCTGCCCGCCGTCCAGTCCGCCGCCGTGTAGTTGACGGTGACCCAGTCCTGCTGCCGTACCGCCGGACCGTCGCCCTCGCCCACCACGGCCAGGCCGAATGGTTCGTCATGGGGCAGCCGGTCCGGGAGGGTCAGCGAAGCCTTGGTGCCGAAGACACCCGAGACGGCGATGGCCGGATCCACGCCCTGGCCGTCCACCGCGCTGCCGCCCGCCCCTGCGCCTTCCCGCGAGGCGTCGGCGGTCGGCGGGCCGCCGGGGGAGGAGGCGCCCTGGCCCGACGGTCCGGTCACCGCCTGCCCGCCTGCCTCCCCCGGCCGGTTGACCATCGTGTACCCGAAGCCGCCGCCCGCCAGCAGCACCAGGGTGGCCGCTGCCGCCAGCAGCCGGGGCCGCCCGGGTCGGCGTACGGCGGGCCGCCGCTCCCGGGGCGCGTCCTGCCAACGGACGTGCTGCCAGGGGGAGTCCGCCACGGTCGGCGGCATCCAGTGGCCCGCGATTGCCGCCTCCAGCGCGCTCCCGCCCACCTGCGTGGTGGTGTACGCATGGGCGGCGGCCCCCGGCGTCGGGGGTTGGGCGGCCAGCAGCCGCAGGCATGCGTCGACCAGCTCCGCCGCCTCGGGCCGCAGCTCCGGATCCTTGGCCAGCGCCGCCCGCACCAGCGGCAGCAGCCCGACGGGCACCCCTGCGGTGTCGGCCTCCTCGCGCATGATGCGGTACGCCACCGCATCGGGTGCGCCGCTGCCGAAGGGCAGCCGCCCGGTGGCCGCGTACGCCACCAGGGCGCCCCAGGCGAAGACGTCCGCCGCCGTGCCCGCCCGTCGGCCCCGGTACTCCTCGGGGCTGGTCCAGCCCGGTGTCCCGGTCCAGCCGCCGGTGCGGGTGATCGAGGTCTCGTCCAGGACATGCGCGATGCCGAAGTCCAGCACCCGGGGGCCGCCCTCGGCCAGGATGATGTTGCCGGGCTTGAGGTCGCGGTGGACCACCCCGGCGGCGTGCACCCGGGCCAGGGCGCCCGCGACGCCCGCCGCCAGCGACAGCAGGGCGCCGGTGCCCAGCGTCCCCTGGCGGGCCAGGTGGTCGTGGAGCGTCGGACCGGCGATGTACTCGGTGGCCAGCCAGGGGCGCGCGGTGTCGGTGTCCGCCCCGAGCAGCGGCACCAGGCAGGGGCCGGTCACCCGGCGCAGCAGGTCCACCTCGCGACGGAAGCGGGCCCGGAACGACGGGTCGTCGGCGATCTCCGCGCGGACGACCTTCACCGCGACCCGGCGGCCCGCGCGGTCGGCGCCGGCGTACACGATGCCCATTCCGCCCGCACCCAGCCGACCCAGCACCCGGTACGGGCCGATCTCGGCGACGTCTCCGTCGACCAGGGGAAGAACGCGGCTGGTGGCCATGGCTCCTCGGGTGCGGGGTGGCGGGCCGATCCGCCACCCCGGCGGTGGCGGCCTACGGCTGCACGCATGACGCGGCGGAGCGCCGAAGGGTTCACGGCTGACGGCGTGGAGTGGCGGTGGGGGCGCTCGGCGGCCACCTGCTGCGGGGGCTGGGCTGCGGCGCGCTGCACCCCGCCGAGGTGGGCCGGGCCGGGCCGGAGGCCCTGGCGGGGTGGGCGGAGCCGGTGCGGGGTTCGGCCGTCCGGACTCCCGCATAGGGTGGGTGCCGTCACCGACCCGCCCCGCCGACCGAGAGCAGCCCCGCCATGTCCGACCAGCACCGCTACCTCACCGTCAAGCGGCCGGGACGGCATGAGACCGAGGTCAAGAAGTCCCGCTTCATCTGCTCGCTGGCCAGGGTCGCGGACGAGGAGGAGGCGCAGGCCTTCATCGCCGCCGTCCGCAAGGAGTTCTGGGACGCCCGGCACAACTGCACCGCCTTTGTCGTCGGCGACGAGCAGCGGCGGGAGCGCTCCAGCGACGACGGCGAACCGGCCGGCACCGCCGGGGTGCCGATGCTGGAGGTGCTGCGCCGCCGGGGCCTCACCGACACCGCCGCCGTGGTCACCCGCTACTTCGGCGGGGTGCTGCTCGGGGCGGGCGGGCTGGTCCGCGCCTATGGGTCCGCCGTCTCCGAAGCCCTGGACCAGGTCGGCATCGTGGAACGCCGCCCGGTCGCGCTGCTGGCCGTCACCGTGGACCACGCCCGCGCCGGGCGGCTGGAGAACGACCTGCGCGCCGCCGGACACGCCGTCCGTGACGTCTCCTACGACGCCGCCGGGGCCCGCATCGAGGTCGGCGTCCCCGAGCCCGGCACCGCCGCCTTCCACACCTGGCTCGCCGAGGCCACCGGAGGCACCGCCACCGCCCACCCGGCCGGCCGCACCCATGTCGAGGTCGACACGGCCTGACCGGGTCCGTCCGCCGGGGCCCGGCACACCGCCTCGCCGGATGCCCGCTCCATCTCCGCAGGCAGGCCCTGCCGCACAGCAGGCGACGCGGCAGGAGCAGCGCGGGGAGAGCAGCGGCCCGTTGCGGCGGGCGCGACGGAGTCCGTCGGCACCTCTGCCGGGGCGTCCGCACGCCGCACCGGTGCGGTGGCGCAGCGCGGGTCACTGCGCGCCGGGTGGGGCCACCGCCCCGGACAGGTCCCGATGACCGCCCGGTACGGCACCCCGGGCCCGGGTGGCGCAGGTCGGCCCGCCCCACGCCACATCGGGTCGAGGTGCCCCGGGGACCGACCCCCGCGCCCGACCGCCGATCACTCGAACGGATGACCGCCGCCCGATGCAGGAACTCCTGCCCCGGGCGGCGGCGTTCTCCCTCCACCGGTACGGACGCGGCACCACGTTCATACCGAAACCCGACACCGCACCCACGGAGGACAGCCGGACCCCACTGCCGCACCACGGGAGGACCTGCGCATGACCTACCAGACCCCGTCAGACCAGGCCGATTCACCAGCCACCCGCTACCGCATGGTGGTCACCAGCGGCCACGGCCATACCGACACCGCAGCCCTGGCCGACCAGCGGCTGCGCGGCTGGCTGAAGCGGGAGGGGTACGACGAGCCCCCACCCGCGCCCGCGACCGTCCCGGACCAGCCCGGCCCACCGGAGGCCACCCGCTACCGGATAGCAGACCGGACCTCCCTCGACCTCGACACAGGGCGGCTGCGCGGCGGCTCCGGGCGCTATCTACGCTGCCGGGTCCGCGAGCCGGCCCCGCACGGCACCCGGCAGACCACCCTCACCGTCGCCACCCCGCCGGGCGGCCCCACCTGGGTCCGGCTGGAGGCCGAGCACCTGCCCAGCGGCCCCTCGGTGCGGACCTCCGGCCGGGTGCCCGTCCCCGACCTGGCCCGCAGCCTGCTGCCGCTGCTCGACGCCGCCGACGGCCCGGGTGCCGTCCGCGACCATCCGACCGTCATCGGCCCCCGCGAGGTGGACCGCGTCATCGACGAGCTCTGCGATCCGGAGCGCCGGCTGCCGATCGTGGTCGCCAGCATCCCGGCCAACCTGGACCGCGACTCCTGGCTGGCCGACACGGTCGAACCGGTGCTGGCCAACCTCACCGGCCTCGCCGTCCTCTATGTCCTCGACCACTCCGCCCGCCCGGCCTTCAACCAGGCCCTGGAGTACCACCCGGTGTACGGCGGCGCCGTCCGCACCTACCTTCCCGGCCTCGACCCCGCCGCGCGCGGCGACGGCGTCCACCACCCGGTGATGTCCCGCCACCTCATCGAGGAGAATCCGCGCCGGGCCGCCGCCATCCTGGCCCGCGAGCCCCGCCGGCTCGCCGCCGACACCCCGCTGCCGGATGTGCTCGCCGACGTCCCGCCGCTGCGGGTGCTCCCCCTGCCGCAGCCGTCCCCCGCCACCGCCGCCGCCCTCGCCGACGAGACCGCCCAGGAGCAGCAGGCAGGGGTCGACGAGTTGCAGCACATCCGCCTCCAGCTGAGGTGTGCCGAGCGGCTGGAGCGCACCCTGCTCGCCGAGGCGGACGAGCAGTACGACGCGCTGCGGCATGCCCGGGCACAGGTACGGGTGCTCACCCGCAGGCTGGTCGCCGCCGCCGGGCCCGCCGCGGCCGACCCGGCCACCGTGGCCACCGACGCCCAGGACGACGAGGACGGTACCCCCGCATCCTTCTCCGATCTGGTCTCCCGGCTGGGCGAGTTCCCGGCCCTGGTGTTCACCGGGGAGGCCAAGGAGGCGATGGCCCTGGACGAGCAGAACGCGGGGTCCGGCTGGGCCCGGCTCGCCTGGGACGGCCTGCTCGCCCTTCAGGACTACGCGGACGCCGCCGTGCAGGGCCGGGCCGGGGGCGACTTCAAGCAGTGGTGCGAGCACACCCCGCCCGGCTGCCATCCCTTCCCGCCGCGCAAGGCGGTGCGCGGGGAGTCGCACACCGTGTCCACCAACGCCAAATGGAAGAAGGAGCGGATGCTGCCCGTGCCGCAGACCGTGGACCCGTCCGGCCGTGCCTTCATGGGCGCCCATCTGCGGATCGGCGGCGGTGGCACCGCACCCCGGCTGCACTACCTCGACGACTGCTCCGGCACCGGCCGGATCTACATCGGCTACATCGGCCTGCACCTGACCAACACCCGCACCAACTGAACCGGGAGGGCCTCCGGTGCGGGCTCCCGCGCCCCGGCGCATCCCCGTCCGCCGGAAAGCTCTCGGTGATCCCCCACAAAACTCCCTCCGGACGGGAGAATGCCTGAGGGGGTCGGCGAGGTGTGCCTACTGCGGCATCGACCAGAGCCGACCACCGAGGACCGACACCGCGCGACCGGACGAAGCCGACCACGGGGGAGCGACCGCCGATGCAGTACCCGCAGAGCCGCAGCACCGGCCGTTTCCCGCGCATTCCGGGCCGCCAGGGCCCGGACGACCCGGCGGAGGGGCTGGTCCCGGCCCAGGGCAACGACGCCCTGGACGCCGGCACCCTGGACGCCGGCACCCTTGACGCCGACACCCTTGACGCCGACACCCTGGACGAAGGCGCCCTGGACGAAGGCACCGCGACCCCCGGGCGCGAGGAGCCCGGGGACCGCGACCGCGACACCCGTCTCGCCCGGGAGCGCACCGCGACCGCCGCCGCCGAACTGGCACGCTTCCTCGACCTGCTGAGCCGGGCGGCCCGACCCGGCCCGGCCGTGGACTTCGCGTCCCAGCGGCGGCTCTACGAGCCACGCCCGTACACCGGGCCCGACCCGGCGGGTCCGCCCCGCTGGGAGGACTTCGCGCCGCCCGAGCCGCCGGACGGCTCCGAGGACAACCCGGACGGCTCCGACGCCGGCCCCGGCCGCCGCCTGCTGGACCCCGCCTACCAGCGGGAGCGCGCCCAGGCCCGGCTGCGCCACCAGCGCGCCCTGCGCGAATGGCGGGAGCAGCAGGAGCTGCTGGGCGACGGCGGCGCCGCCCCGCAGGACCGCGTCCACCGGGACCGGATCGAGCATGAGCGCGCCGAACTGGCCCGCGCCCGCGCCGTGGAGGAGTACAACGCCACCCTGGACGAGTGCCACCGCGCCTACCGGGCCGGGGAGCCCGCCGCCGTGGAGTCGCTCCTGGAGCGGGCACTGGCCGCCGCCGGCCACGCCACCCCCGACCTGCCCACGGCCTGCCGGGCGGCCTACCGGCCGCTCACCCGGACCGCCGTGCTCGACCTGGAGCTGCCCTCCCCGCAGATCGTCCCGTCCGTCGCCGGCTACCGCCCCGCCCCGGAGGGCGGCGGGCTGGAGCCGGTGCCGCGTCCCGACAGCGAGCGCGCCACCCACTACCTCCAGCTCGCCGCCCGCCTCACGCTGCGCGCCCTGCACGCGGTGGCGGCCGCCGACAGCGACGAGGTGCTCAGCGGCGTCGTCCTCAACGGCTATGTCCGAGGCCCCGGCACACCCCCCGGCGGCAGCTGCCTGCTCACCGTGGACGCCGACCGGGACGACCTGGCCCGCACCCGGCTGCTGCCGGCCGGCCCCGCACCGGCCGCCCCCGACCTGGAGGACGCGCTCGCCGTGCTGCGGGCCCTGCCCTCCACGGTCACCCCGGACCCATACGGTCCCGTCGCCGTCCCGCCGCACGCCACCGCCGGCGCGGCCGTGCCGGCCGCCGCCGACCTGTCGCCGGCCGAGTTCGGCCGACTGGTCCGGGAGCTGCTGGCCCGGATGGGGCTCGACGGCTGGACACCCCGGCTCCAGGGCCGCGACGGTCTGGTCGCGGTCGCCGACGGCACCGACGGCACTGCGCTGCCCGGCCGCTGGGTGGTGTGGGCGGCCCGCCGCCCCGGCAGCGTGGACGCCGACGCGGTACGCACCCTGGACGAGGCCGTCACCGAGGAGTCGGCCGACGGCGGGCTCTGGCTGACCACCACCCACTTCACCCCCGAAGCGGCCGAGCTCGCCGCCGCCGAGGACGGCCTGCTGCTGATCGACGGTGAGCGCCTGCGCCTGCTGCTCCGCACCCATCTGGGTGAAGAGTTGGCGGGCGAGGGCTGACCGCGCGGCCCGGCGACTGGGCCATCCGCAGGCAGGTCCTGTTCCCGGCGGCCCCGGCCTGTCAGGCTGGTGGCCATGGGAATCGCCTTCATGGACCGGTGGCGGGCACGACACGAGGAGACGATCGGCGCGGGCCCGGACGGGACCGACGCGGGGGAAGGGATCGGTGGGCTGCTCGCCGAGTGCGAGCTGCTGCGCGAGCAGGCGGACGAGGCCGGTGTCGTGCTGGACGACAGCCGGGCCTCGCTCGCCGCTCTGGACCAGCTGCTGCCGCGCTGGCGGGACGACCCGGAGGCGTCGGAGTGGCTGGGCAACGACGCCGGCCTCTACCTCGGGACGGTCATCGTCCGCACGGTGCCGGGCGCGGTCTGGCGGATCTGGCCGGACGGCCGCCCGGTGGTGCTGCTGCGCGCGGGCAGGGAGCTGGACGTGGTGCGGATGGGGCACGGCTGGGCCACCGACGGCTACCCGGAGCTGGCCGCGGTCTATGCGGAGGTGGAGGAGGACTGACCGGTGTCAGGGCCCGGCCGGTGAGGGCTGCCTGCCCTCCACGGTGGGATGCTCGGGCAGCGCCGCAGCGGCCACCCGGAACACCGCCACGGCCTTGAACGGGGCCAGGCACTCCGGCGGCACGGTGGCGGCGCCCGTCCAGCGCACGGTCAGGTCGCTGCCGTCCGCCCAGAGTTCGGCGCTGCGCGGCTGGCCGCATCCGGCCGTGCCGACCACCGCGACCAGGGCCTGGCCGGGCGCCGGGTGGACGGTGCCCGGGCGGTCCAGGCGGGCGCGCAGCTGGGCGGCGACCGTGCGTTCCCCGCTGCGGTCGAACCAGCCGGGGTACCTCCGGGCCTGCTGCGGGGTGGTCAGTACCGCGTCGGCGCCGCCGGAGAGGCCGACCGCCGCATGGAGGTAGTCGAGCCCGCTGGCCACCCGGTGCGGCCCGGCCGGGGCAGCGGACGGCGGCGTGGTGGGCGGCGCGGACGGCGGCGCGGTGATCCGGCCGGACGGCGTTGTGGTGGGCGGGTCCACCCCGGGGGAGACCTCCGAGGGCGCGGCGGAGCCGCAGGCGGTCAGCGCGCCCATGCTCAGCAGGGCGGCCAGCAGACCGGCCGCCGCCCGATGGCGTCCGGCCGGGGGGCCGGTCGGAACCGTGGACCGGTCGATGTGCGTCGCATCCATGCCAATCCGACGTGGTCCGCCTGCACCCGGTTCCGCCCGCACCCCGTTCCGCCCGTACCCGGTTCCGCCCGTACGGAGCAGCAGCGCGGGCGGCCCCTGCGGCTCCGTACACACGATGGGCGGACGAACGCCGCCCCGGCCGCCCGGCAGCCTCGGCGGTCGCACGCGCGAGAGAGCGAGGGCATGACCGCAGTCCTGGTCGCCTCCGGCGCCTTTCTGATGACCCTGCTCGGCGGCTGGGTGGCCCAGCACATCGGGGACCGCCGCCACCTGGTGCTCGGCCTGGCGGCCGGTCTGATGCTCGGCGTCGTCGCCTTCGATCTGCTGCCGGAGTCGCTGCGGGCCGAGCCCGGCCTGCTCCTGGGCGTCCCCGCCGCGCTGCTGGCCTTTGTCCTCGGCTTCCTGGTCCTGCACATCGTGGAGCGCTCGGTGGCGATCCACCGGGGCCATGAGGACGAGTACGCCGCACACACCCACCATCTGGGCAGCGCACACCCGCACGCACACCCGCACGGCCACCGGCTCGCGCCCGCGGACGCCCGGGCGGGCCGACTCCCGGGCATCGGCCTCACCGCCGGGGCCGCCCTGGTCGGCCACAGCGTGCTGGACGGCTTTGCGATCGGCGCCGCCTTCCAGGCCGGCGGGACGGTCGGGGTGGCCGTCGCCATCGCCGTGATCGCCCATGACTTCGCCGACGGCTTCAACACGTACACCGTCATCCGGCTGTACGGGAACAACCACCGCCGCGCCGCCGCACTGCTGACCGCCGACGCGCTGGCGCCGGTCACCGGCGCGGCGGTGACCCTGGCCTTCACCATCCCGACCCGGCTGCTCGGCCTCTACCTGGGGTTCTTCGCCGGTTTCCTGCTCTACCTGGCGACCTCGGACATCCTGCCCGAGGCGCACAGCGCCCACCCCTCCCGGGTCACCCTGCTCTGCACCGTCACCGGGGCGCTCTTCATATGGCTGGTCATCGGCCTGGCCTGAGAGCGCCGCCGGCCGCCGCAGCGCCGTCCAGCGGATCGGGCGCCGCCCCGCGCGGCGGCCAGTGGTCCCGCATCGCGGCCAGCGCCGCCGTGATCGCCGGGCGGCGCGACGCCTGCCGCCGCCAGAGCGGTCCCCGTCTTCGGCATGTCGTCGGCCTGGCTGCTGCTCGGCGAGCGGATCAGCCCGCAGGCCGGCTGCGCCGCCGCGCTGGTGATCGCCGGGGTCGGCCTGACCGCGCTCAGGCCGCGCCGCCGGAGCGGCGCCGCCCCCGACCCGAGCACTCCGCCCGCGCCGCGTATGACGCCTCCGCGTTCCGCAGGGCTCGCAGCATCGCCTCCCGGTCCTCCGCATTGATTCCGGCGAAGTACTCCTCCGCGACCTCCTGCCGGACCCGGCCGATCCGCTGCATGGCTCCCTGGCCCGCCGGGGTGAGGTGCAGGCCGACGGCCCGCCGGTCGGCCGGGTCCGGTACGCGCTCCACCAGACCGGAGGCCTCCAGTGCGTCGACCACGGTGGTCGCCGAGCGGGGGGCGATGTGCAGCCGGTCGGCCAGTTCGCTGAGGCGCATCGCGCGGCCGGGCGTCTCGCAGTCGGCGGCGTGCGCCAGGACGCGCAGGGCCCGGCCCTGGCCGGGGGTGATGCCGTACGGCTCCAGGCGGGTGGCGGTCTGCCGGCGCATCCGCTTCATCGCACGCATCAGCGCGTCGGCGAGCTCGGCGGCGTCGCCGGGTTCGGCGGTGTCTTCGGGGTCGGCGGTGTCTTCGGGTTCGGCAGGGTCGCTGAACTCGGCTGCATCGCCGGGGTCGGCGGCGGCCGGGCCGTCGGGGGAGGGGCGGGAAGGGTGGTCGGCGGGGCCATGGCGGGGCTCCTCGGTGCGCGGTGGTCGCCCAGCGTAGCGGCAGGGTGAGGGAGGCACATGTTGAGCTACGCTCACCATTGTCCGCTTCGGCACGCGCGACACCGGCGCGCCCGCCCTGGTCCACCGCAACCAGGGCGACCCGGCCTGAGCCCGCCCGACCCCCGCCCGACCCCCGACCCCCGGCGCGGCGGCGCGTCAGCGAGGCAGCTGCGCCTCGATCGCGGCGATGACCTCCTCGGCCTCCGGCTCGGTGCGCGGCCGGATGCGGGCCACCGGCTCACCCTGCGGGGAGATGATCCACTTCTCGAAGTTCCACTGGACGTCACCCGCCGCCCCCGACTCGTCGGCCACCTGCGTCAGCTCGGCGAAGAGCGGGTGCCGGTTCTCCCCGTTGACCTCGGTCTTCTCAAAGAGGGGGAAGGAGACCCCGTAGGTGGTCGAGCAGAAGCTCAGGATCTCCTCCGCAGTGCCCGGCTCCTGCCCCGCGAACTGGTTGCAGGGGAAGCCCAGCACCGCGAAGCCGCGCTCCGCATAGCGCTGCTGAAGCCGCTCCAGGCCCTCGTACTGCGGGGTCAGGCCGCACTTGGAGGCGACGTTCACCAGCAGCAGGGCCTTGCCCCGGTAGTCGGCGAGCGAGGTGGCCTCGCCGGTCAGGGTGCGCAGCGGGATGTCGTACAGGCTCACGGGAGTTCCCTTCGAGGGTTCGGGACGCAGATCGTGCGGCAGCGACAACCGCCCCGCTCCCGTAGCTGTTCCCGGCGGCCTCACCCGTGCCGGTGGTGCAGGCAGCGGAGCCGGCCCCCGATGTCGGAGCCACGGGGTACGGTTCGTGCCGAGGCGTACCGCAGACCGCAGGGGGTGGACGCATGGGCGGACGCGCGGCGGTCCAGCAGCAGACGGGGCAGGCTGGACAGGCGGGGCAGGCTGGACAGGCGGGCCAGACGGGGCAGGCAGGGCAGACGGGGCAGGCAGCGCAGCGGCAGCTCGCCGTGGTCGAGGGCGTGCTCGAACGGATCACCTACGCCAACGAGGAGACCGGCTACACCGTCGCCCGCGTCGACACCGGCCGTGGGGCGAACGACCTGCTGACCGTCGTAGGCGCGCTGCTCGGCGCCCAGCCGGGGGAGTCGCTGCGGCTGCACGGCCGCTGGGGCTCGCACCCCCAGTACGGCAAGCAGTTCACGGTGGAGAACTACACCACGGTGCTGCCCGCCACCGTCCAGGGCATCCGCCGCTATCTCGGCTCCGGGCTGATCAAGGGCATCGGCCCGCGCCTCGCCGAGCGGATCGTGGACCACTTCGGCACCGAGACCCTGGAGGTGATCGAGCAGCAGCCGGCCCGCCTGATCGAGGTCCCCAAGCTCGGTCCCAAGCGCACCAAGCTGATCGCCGCCGCCTGGGAGGAGCAGAAGGCCATCAAGGAGGTGATGGTCTTCCTCCAGGGCGTGGGCGTCTCCACCTCCCTCGCCGTGCGCATCTACAAGCAGTACGGCGACAGCTCCATCGGCGTGGTCAAGAACCAGCCCTACCGGCTGGCCGCCGACGTCTGGGGCATCGGCTTCCTCACCGCCGACCGGATCGCGCAGGCGGTCGGCATCCCGCATGACAGCCCCGAGCGGGTCAAGGCCGGCCTTCAGTACGCCCTGTCGCAGAGCAGCGACCAGGGGCACTGCTACCTCCCCGAGGAGCGGCTGATCGCCGACGGGGTGAAGCTGCTCCAGGTGGACGTCGGCCTGGTGATCGACTGCCTGGCGGAGCTGGTCGCCGAGGAGGGCGTGGTGCGCGAGCAGCTGCCCTCCCCCGACCCGGGCGGAGCCCCCGTCACCGCCGTCTACCTGGTCCCCTTCCACCGCGCCGAGATCTCGCTGGCCAACCAGCTGCTGCGGCTGCTCCGCGCCGACACCGACCGGATGCCCGGCTTCGCCGAGGTCGACTGGGAGCGGGCGCTCGGCTGGCTGCACACCCGGACCGGCGCCGACCTCGCGCCCGAGCAGGAGCAGGCGGTGCGCCTCGCGCTCACCGAGAAGGTCGCGGTGCTCACCGGCGGCCCCGGCTGCGGCAAGTCCTTCACCGTGAAGTCCATCGTCACCCTCGCGCTGGCCAAGAAGGCCAAGGTGGTGATGGCCGCCCCCACCGGCCGGGCCGCCAAGCGGCTGTCCGAGCTCACCGGCTGCGAGGCGTCCACCGTGCACCGGCTGCTGGAGCTGCGCCCGGGCGGTGACGCCGCATACGACCGCGACAATCCGCTGGACGCCGATCTGGTGGTGGTGGACGAGGCCTCCATGCTGGACCTGATCCTGGCCAACAAGCTGGTCAAGGCGGTCGCCCCCGGCGCCCATCTGCTGCTGGTGGGGGATGTCGACCAGCTGCCCTCGGTGGGCGCCGGCGAGGTGCTGCGCGATGTGCTCGCCGACCGTGGGCCCATCCCCGCCGTACGGCTGACCAGGATCTTCCGCCAGGCCCAGCAGTCCGGTGTGGTCGTCAATGCGCACCGGATCAATGAGGGCCTGCCCCCGATCACCGAGGGCCTGGCGGATTTCTTCCTCTTTGTCGAGGACGACGCCGAGCGTGCCGCCGGGCTGACGGTGGACGTGGTGGCCCGGCGCATCCCCGCCCGGTTCGGGCTGGACCCGCGCCGCGACATCCAGGTGCTGGCGCCGATGCACCGTGGCCCGGCCGGCGCGGGCAACCTCAATGTGCTGCTCCAGGCCGCCGTCACCCCCGCCCGCCCCGACGCGCCGGAGCGGCGCTTCGGCGGCCGCACCTTCCGGGTCGGCGACAAGGTCACCCAGATCCGCAACAACTACGAGAAGGGGGCCAACGGCGTCTTCAACGGCACCGTCGGCGTGGTCACCGGGATCAACAGCGAGGAGCAGCGGCTGACGGTGCTCACCGACGAGGACGAGGAGGTCCCGTACGCCTTCGACGAGTTGGACGAGCTGGCGCACGCCTATGCGGTGACCATTCACCGCTCCCAGGGCAGCGAGTACCCGGCGGTGGTGATCCCGGTCACCACCTCGGCCTGGACGATGCTCCAGCGCAACCTGCTGTACACGGCCGTCACCCGGGCGAAACGCATGGTGGTGCTGGTCGGCTCGCGCAAGGCGCTCGGCCAGGCGGTGCGTACCGTCAGCGCAGGTCGGCGGCACTCGGCCCTCGACCACCGGCTGGCCGCCGGTTAGCGTGGCGTTCAAGGAACGAAGGCATGCCACCGCCCTCCTTTGGGCCACCCCGGGTGGGCGGCTGTCCCCCGGATGGGGGAAGGTAGACCTAGTCAGGGCACCTTGGAAGAGGTTTCATTCGTCGGTGAGGAAGACGTGAGCGACAACTCGGTAGTACTGCGGTACCAGGACGGCGAGTACGAATACCCCGTCGTCGAGAGCTCTGCGGGCAACGCCGGCTTCGACATCTCGAAGCTGCGTGCGCAGACCGGCCTGGTCACGCTGGACAACGGCTTCGGCAACACCGCTGCGTACAAGTCCGCGATCACCTTCGTGGACGGCGAGAACGGCATCCTGCGCTACCGCGGCTACCCCATCGAGCAGCTGGCGGAGCACGGCAGCTTCATCGAGACCGCATACCTCCTGATCAACGGTGAGCTGCCGACCGCCGAGCAGCTCGCGGAGTTCCGCAACGAGATCACGCAGCACACCCTGCTGCATGAGGACGTCAAGCGGTTCTACGGGGGCTTCCCGCGCGACGCCCACCCGATGGCGATGCTGTCCTCGGTGGTCAGCGCCCTGTCCACCTTCTACCAGGACAGCCACAACCCGTTCGACCCGGAGCAGCGGCACCTCTCCACCGTGCGCCTGCTCGCCAAGCTCCCCACCATCGCCGCGTATGCGTACAAGAAGTCGGTGGGCCACCCGTTCGTCTATCCGCGCAACGACCTCGGCTATGTCGAGAACTTCCTGCGGATGACCTTCGCCGTGCCCGCCGAGGAGTACGAGCTCAACCCGGTGGTCGTCAGCGCGCTGGACAAGCTGCTGATCCTGCACGCCGACCACGAGCAGAACTGCTCCACCTCCACGGTGCGGCTGGTCGGCTCCAGCCAGGCCAACCAGTTCGCCTCCATCTCGGCCGGCATCTCCGCCCTGTGGGGCCCGCTGCACGGCGGCGCCAACCAGGCCGTGCTGGAGATGCTGGAGAAGATCAAGAGCGATGGCGGCGACGTCGACGCCTTCATCCGCAAGGTGAAGAACCGCGAGGACGGCGTGAAGCTCATGGGCTTCGGTCACCGCGTCTACAAGTCCTTCGACCCGCGCGCCCAGATCATCAAGGGCGCCGCGCACGACGTCCTCTCCCAGCTGGGCAAGGCCGACGAGCTGCTGGACATCGCGCTGAAGCTGGAGGAGCACGCGCTCTCCGACGACTTCTTCGTCGAGCGCAAGCTCTACCCCAACGTCGACTTCTACACCGGTCTGATCTACCGCGCCATGGGCTTCCCCACCAGCATGTTCACCGTGCTGTTCGCCCTCGGCCGGCTGCCGGGCTGGATCGCCCACTGGCATGAGATGATCAAGGACCCGGGCAGCCGCATCGGCCGTCCGCGCCAGATCTACACCGGTGTCGAGATCCGCGACTACGTCGCCCTCGGCGACCGCTGACCGCAGCGGGCACCCCGGCATGGCAGGGCCCGGCTGCTCTCCCCCCGACAGGGGGGAGAGCAGCCGGGCCCGCAGTCTTCCCCGCCTCGCGACGGGGGCGGCGCACGACGCCGGACGCCGACCCGGGACGGCCGCTCAAAGCGTCCCTGGCCGCGTCACGGCGCCGTGCGAGGTGGACCGCCCAGCGAAGACGGTCCGGCCGGGGTCCGCCGGAACCCCGTCGGCGGTAGGTCCGGGCGAACCCGCACGACCGCCGCTCTCTAAAGGTATGACGCGGAACCCCCCGCGAGGTTGCCGGACTGTCGTGTGAGATAGCTCTCCCGCCCGCCCCGAGCCGGAAAACCACCCCTGCCAGGCGCCTTCAGCGGCACCCCGCCGCCGGTCCCGCTCACCCTCCGTGATAGGAATCACCCGTTCTGCTACCGAGGCCCGGTGGGCCGACCAGCGCAGGGAGAGACGCATGGCCAGGAACGTCGTCGTCACCGGCGGTGGCACGGGCATCGGCCGCACCGTGGCCCGCCGCTTCGCCGCCGCCGGGGAGCGGGTCGTCATCGTGGGCCGCCGCCGCGAGGTACTGGTACGGGCCGCCGCCGAACTCGGGCCCGGGGTCACCCCGCTGGTCTGCGACCTCGCCGACCCGGACGCCGTCGAAGCCGCGCTGGAGACGCTGCCCGCCCGCATCGACGTGCTGGTCAACAACGCCGGCAGCCGCGAGACCGCGATGGGCCCGGGCCCGCACGCCCTGCTCGCCCGCTGGCGCGGCGACTTCGAGCGCAATGTGATGACGGCGGTACTGCTCACCGAGTCCGTCCGCGACCGGCTCACCCCGGGGGAGGGACGGGTGGTCACCGTCAGCTCCATCGCGGCGCTGCGCGGCGCCGGCTCCTACGGCGCGGCCAAGGCCGCTCTGCACGCCTGGAACCACTTCCTGGCCGCCCAGCTCGGCCCGTCGGGCATCACCGCCAACATCGTGGCGCCCGGCACCGTCGCCGGGACCGAGTTCTTCGGCCCGAGGCTGGACGAGGCGGAGGTCTCCCGCCGCGCCGGCCGGACCCTGCTCGGGCGGATCGGCGACCCCGACGATGTCGCCGCCGCCGTGTACTTCCTGGCCTCGCCGGAGGCCGGCTACATCACCGGCGAGATCCTCAACTGCAACGGCGGCGAGCTGCTGGGCCGCTGACCGGCCGACCGGGTTCGCCGAGGTCAGCCGGCCTGCGGCTGGAAGCGGCGGAGGCGGAGGCTGTTGGTGACGACGAAGACCGAGGAGAAGGCCATGGCGGCGGCGGCGATCATGGGGTTGAGGAGTCCGCTGGCGGCGAGGGGTATGGCGGCGGTGTTGTAGGCGAAGGCCCAGAAGAGGTTGCCCCTGATGGTGCCCAGGGTGCGGCGGGCGAGGCGGATGGCGTCGGCGGTGGTGCGGAGGTCGCCGTGGACGAGGGTGAGGTCGGCGGCCTGGATGGCGGCGTCGGTGCCGGTACCCATGGCGAGGCCGAGGTCGGCCTGCGCGAGGGCGGCGGCGTCGTTGATGCCGTCGCCGACCATGGCCACCGAGTGGCCCTGGTCCTGGAGGCGGCGGATGACGGTGGCCTTGTCCTGGGGGAGGACGTCGGCGATGACCTGGTCGATGCCGGTCTCGGCCGCGACGGTCCGGGCCACCGCGTGGTTGTCACCGGTGAGCAGGATGGGGGTGAGGCCGAGGTCGCGGAGGTCGCGGACGGCCTGGGCGCTGGTGGGTTTGACGGTGTCGGCGATTTCCAGGACGGCGCGGGGTCGACCGTCCCAGGCGACGGTGATGGCGGTGTGTCCGGCCTGTTCGGCGGTGCGCTGGGCGGTGGCCAGTTCCGGCGGGAGCGGCTGGGCGTGTCGGTGGCGTCCGGCGGTGACGGTGTGGCCGTCGACGGTGCCCTGGACTCCATGGCCGGGGGTGTTGGTGAAGTCGGTGACGGGCGGGAGGTCGCCGGTGCGCTCGGCCGCTGCGGTGGCGATGGCGCGGGCGATGGGGTGTTCCGAGGCGTGCTCCAGGGCGCCGGCCAGCCGCAGCGCCTGCTGCTCGGTGGTGCCGTCGGCGGTGTGGATGCCGATGAGGGTCATGGTGCCGGTGGTGACGGTGCCGGTCTTGTCCAGGACCACGGTGTCGATGGTGCGGGTGGTTTCCAGGACTTCGGGGCCCTTGATGAGGATGCCCAGTTGGGCGCCGCGTCCGGTGCCCACCATGAGGGCGGTGGGGGTGGCCAGGCCGAGGGCGCAGGGGCAGGCGATGATCAGGACGGCGACGGCGGCGGTGAAGGCCCCGGTGGTGTTGCCGGTGGTGAGCAGCCAGATGGTGAGGGTGGCCAGGGCGGTCAGGATGACGGTGGGGACGAAGACGGCGGAGATGCGGTCGGCGAGGCGCTGGGCGGCGGCTTTGCCGTTCTGGGCGTCCTCGACCAGTCGGGCCATCCGGGCGAGTTGGGTGTCGGCGCCGACGCGGGTGGCCTGGACGGTGAGGTGGCCGCTGGTGTTGAGGGTGGCGCCGGTGACGGGGTCGCCGGGGGTGACGTCGACGGGTGCGGATTCGCCGGTGAGCATGGAGGCGTCGATGGCGGAGGTGCCGTCGATGACGGTGCCATCGGTGGCGATCTTCTCGCCGGGGCGGACGGTGAAGTGGTCGCCGACGGCGAGTCGGCCGATGGGGATGCGGGTCTCACGGCCGTCGCGTAGGACGGTGACGTCCTTGGCGCCGAGTTCCATCAGGGCGTGCAGGGCTGCGCCGGCGCGGCGTTTGGAGCGGTCCTCGAAGTGGCGGCCGAGGAGGATGAGGGTGGTGACGGCGGCGGCGGTCTCCAGGTAGAGGGTGGAGGAGGCGTCGCTGGTGCCGGCCGTGAGGGTGAAGCCGTGGCGCATGCCGGGCATCCCGGCGTGGCCGAGGAACAGGGCCCAGACGGACCAGCCGAAGGCGGCCAGGGTGCCGAGGGATATCAGGGTGTCCATGGTGGCCGCGCCGTGCCGGAGGTTGGTCCAGGCGGCGCGGTGGAAGGGCCAGCCGCCGTAGGTGACGACGGGGCCGGTGAGGGCGAAGGCCAGCCACTGCCAGTTGTCGAACTGGAGGGCGGGGATCATGGAGAGCAGGACCACGGGCAGGGAGAGCGCCAGGCTGATCAGCAGCCGCCGGCGTACCGGGTCGGGCCCGGTTGTGGCCCCGGCCCCGGTCTCGGTCTCGGTCTCGGGCGTGGTCTCGGTCCCGGTCCCGGTCCCGGTCTCGGGTTCGGGGGGTGCGGGCAGAGCGGCGGCGTAGCCGGTCTTCTCCACGGTGGCGATCAGCTCGGCGACGCTGGTCCGGGGGTCGAAGTCCACCCGGGCCTTCTCGGTGGCGAAGTTGACGGTGGCCTGGACGCCATCCAGGCGGTTGAGCTTCTTCTCGATCCGCGCGGCGCAGGAGGCGCAGGTCATGCCGCCTATCGCCAACTCCACACGGCCCGTCTGCTCGCGGACGGTCGTGGGTGTACTCATCACGGCTCCCCAGGGGTCGGTCGGCGGGGGCGCAGTGCCCTGCGCCCCCGGGCGGGCGGACGGATCAGGCGCGGCCGACCAGCTCATAACCGGCTTCGTCCACGGCGGCGCGCACCGCGGCCTCGTCCAGCGGCTGCTCGGAGGAGACCGTCACCGTGCCGGCCTCGGAGCTGGCGGAGACCGCGGTGACGCCGGGGAGCGCGGAGACCTCCTCGCTGATCGACTTCTCGCAGTGGCCGCAGCTCATGCCGGTGACGGTGAAAACGGTGGTGGTGGACATCTCGCAAGCCTCCTGGCGGTTCGACGCTCTGCTCTGCTCTGTTCAGCAGCATACCCCCCTAGGGTATTCCCTCGGAGGGGAGTCGGGACGGATGGTGCCGATGAAGGCCGAGACTAGTGACAGCGTCACGGTTTACCCGTTTTGACCGTTACCGGCGGGTCGGCCCGGTACAGGCAGGGGCAGGTCCATGCCGTGCCGGGCCAGGCCGGGGGCCGGAAACGGCAAAGCGGCCCGCGCGCCGGAGAGGGGTGCTCTCCGGCCCGCAGACCGCTTCTGGTCCGCCCGTACCTCGGCTGCCGCCGCTCAGAGCGGCAGCAGATCCGGGCGCTTGGGCTCGACATGGTCGCCCGAGGACTCGCCCCGCAGCCGCCGGCCCACCCAGGGCACCAGGTACTCCCGCGCCCACTGGAGGTTCTCCCGGCGCAGCTCCGCCGGGCTGTGCCGCTCCGACGGCGGCCAGGCGGCCTCCGGGTCCTGCTCCACCGGAACGCCCAGCACCTGGGCGGCCCGCAGCGCCACCCGCCGGTGCCCCTCCGGCGACAGGTGCAGCCGGTCCTCGCTCCAGGCCCGGCGGTCCTGGACCGACCGCAGCGACCAGAGGTCCAGCACCGTGCAGCCATGCCGGTCGGCGATGGCCCGCAGGTGTCCGTTGTAGGTCGCGATCTTGCCGCGCAGCCGGCGCAGCACCGGCATCTCCCGGGTGTCGAAGCCGGTGCAGATCAGCACCGTGCCCGCCGCGCCGCGCAGCCGTACCACCGCAGCCTCGAAGGTCTCCGCGACCGCGTCCGGGTCGCTGCCCGGCCGCAGCACGTCATTGCCCCCGGCGCAGAAACTCACCAGATCGGGCCGGAGCTCCAGCACCCGTGGCACCTGGGTCTCGACGATCTGGTCGATGAGCTTCCCGCGCACCGCCAGATTGGCGTACCGGAAGCCGCCCGAGGTGTGGCCCGCCGCCAGCAGCCCGGCCAGCCGGTCGGCCCAGCCCGCGAAGCCCTCGCCGTCGGGCCGGGGGTCGTTCAGGCCCTCAGTGAAACTGTCCCCGACTGCCGCGTACGAGGCGATGGTGAAGTTCTCCGAATGATCAGCCACGGCTCCCCATCCTGAACCCGGCGACGTGACCTACGCCACCGTAGGGAGGGCTTGACGGGCCGTGACATCCGCCACTCACCGGCGGGGAATAACCCGCACCCGGCTCCCCGCCCAGGGCAAACCGGTTGACGGTGCGGCAAGAATCGGACGGTGACCACTGCACCCATCGACCAGGCGACGCACTGGGCCGTCGCCGCCGCACCGGTCGGCGGCGCCGAGGCGGCCGGACTGCTGCGCCGCTACTACACCCACATCGTGGGCCGGTACCACGGCCGGGAGGCGACGGCCGAGGAGGTCGACGCGGTACTCGCGGAGGAGCCCAGCGACGATCTGGCGCCACCGGGCGGCATCTTCCTGGTGGCCCGGTACGGCGGCGAGGCGGCCGGCTGCGTCGGGGTGCGGCTGCTCACCCCCGAGATCGCCGAGCTGACCCGGCTGTACATCGACCCGGCCGCCCGGGGCACCGGCGGCGGCGCGGTGCTGCTCGCCGCCGCCGAGCAGGCCGCACGCGGCCTGGGCCGCCGCACCATGCGGCTGGACACCCGCCGCGACCTGGTGGAGGCGCGCGCCCTGTACGCCCGGCACGGCTACACCGAGATCCCGTCCTACAACGCCTCCCCGTACGCCGACCACTGGTTCGAGAAGCCGCTGCGCTGACCGCCGCCTACTTGGCGTCCGCGTAGCACTCCACCACATGGGCCTCCAGCGGCATCCGGACCGCAGTGGCCCCGAAGACCAGGGTGCGGGCCTCCTCACCGGCCGCGGCGACCGCCGCCGCAACCGCGTCCGCCTGCTGGGTGGGGACATGCACCACCACCTCGTCATGCTGGAAGAAGACCAGCTGCGGCCGCCCCCCGGTGGCGTCCGGGCCGATCTCGGCAAGGCGCCTGCGCAGCGCGGCGAGCAGTGCCAGCGCCCAGTCGGCGGCGCTGGCCTGGATGACGAAGTTGCGGGTGAACCGCCCCCGGGCGCGGGCCGCCCGAGCAGCCCGGTCGCCGTCCGGCTCCGCCACCCACCCGGCCACCCCCGCCTCCCCGCCGGCCTCCCCCGCCTCCGGCGACCCGGTGGCCTCCTGCCAGGCGCCGGACGGCGGAGGGCAGACCCGGCCCAGCCGGGAGCGGACCACCCCGCCCTGCTCGCCGGTACGGGCCGCCGCCTCCAGATGGGCCATCGCGGCCGGGAACCGGCGCCGCAACACGGTGAGCAGCGGACCCACCTCACCACTGGTCTGCCCGTACATCGCGCCGAGCAGCCCCAGCTTGGCCCGCGCCCGGTCGCCGCCGAACGCGGTCGCCGCCAGCGCCTGGTACAGATCACCCTGCGCGGCGGCACGGGCCAGACCCGCATCGCCCGAGAGCGCCGCCAGGACGCGCGGCTCCAGCTGTGCCGCGTCGGCGACCACCAGCGACCAGCCGGGGTCCGCCACCACCGCGCCGCGCAGCATGCGCGGGATCTGCAACGCACCGCCGCCCCGGCTGGCCCAGCGGCCCGAGACCACACCGCCGACCACATACTCCGGCCGGAACCGCCCACCCCGGGCCCAGGTCTCCTGCCAGGCCCAGCCGTGCGCGGCGTGGATGCGCGACACCTCCTTGTAGCGCAGCATCAGCGCGGCGGCCGGATGGTCGACCTGCTGGAGCACCCAGGAGCGGGTGGACGGCAGGCTGATGCCCTGCTCGGCGAAGGCCCGCAGCACCTGGGCGTGCGAGTCCGGATTGAAGGGCCGCCCGCCCAGCGCCCGCTGCACCTCGGCGGCCAACTCGGCCAGCAGCCGAGGGCGTCCCCCGGCGGGCGGGCGCGGGCCGAGCAGCCGGGTGAGCAGTTCGTCATGGACATCGGCCCGCCAGGGCAGTCCTTCGTACGCCATCTCCGCAGCGGCCAGCGCCCCGGCGGACTCGGCCGCGCAGAGCAGCCGCATCCGGCCGGGATGCTCGGTGCGGGCGACCCTGCGCTGCTGGTCGGCGTGGACCTCGACCACGGCGCGCAGCGGATCGGTGCCCGGCGGCAGCTGGTGGCGGTCGGCCTGGAAGAGGGTCGGCTGGCCGTCCGGTGCGCCGCTGTCCGGCCGGTCCTCGGGGACGGGCAGGCCGTGCAGCCGCGCCCAGGCGGCGCCCAGCGAACGGGGATGGCCGTAGCGGTCCTCGTGGCCGAGCAGCAGCGGCTCGACCAGCGCCAGGTCGTGGCAGCGGGCGAGGCGCTGCGGCAGCAGGCCCGGGTAGACGCCGTCGGTCGACGCCCACACCCAGCGGGGCTGCTCCCGGGCCTCGGCGGCGGCGACCGCGGCGGCGAGGTCGGCGGCCTGCTCGGGCGGCGCGGCGGGCGTGCCGTCGTCGGCCAGCCGCTGCAACCGCCCGCCGGGGCCGTCGGGGTCGGCCACCAGCGCGATGCGGGCTGCCATGGGGTCCTTCTCCGTTCACGGGGCTCTGCTCACCAGGGTCTGCCCTCCGACGGTATCCGCAGTCTCCGACATCGCCCCCGCCCCCTGCCCACGGCCCCCACCTCGCGCTCCTGCCCCGTGCCTCCTGCCCCGTGCCTCCTGCTCCGCGCCCACAGCCCTGTGCCCACAGCCTTGTGCCCATGGCCCCGTGTCCACAGCCTTCTGCCCACGGCCTCCTGCCCCGTGTCCCCTGCCCACGGCTCCCCGCCCCGTGCCCACGGCCCCTGTGCCTCCTGCCCCTGTGCCTCCTGCCCGTGCCCGTGCCCCGTGCCTCCTGCTCCGCGCCCACAGCCCTGTGTCCATGGCCCCGTGTCCACAGCTTTCTGCCCACGGCCTCCTGCCCCGTGTCCCCTGCCCACGGCTCCCCGCCCCGTGCCCACGGCCCCCAGGGACGGGGCACAATCGACCCATGGACGAAGGTGGGGACTCCGCGTGCTGGCTGAGCCAGGTCTGCGCCGCGTGCGGACGGTTCCGGGAGGACCGCCGCTCGGCCGTCTGCGCATACTGCGGGGCGCCCGTGGCGGACTCCGGCCCGGCCGCGGAACCGCGACCGCGTGACCGGGACGCCCGGGGCCGCGCCCGCAACGCCCGGCCCCGCGACGGCCTGGGCAGGCCGCTGCCGTACGGGACCCCGGGCGTCGCCCGGCAGCCCGAGGGCATCCGCCGCCCGCCCGAGGAGACCCTGGCCGAGGCGCAGCGGCTGCTCGACACCGGGATGCCCTTCCATGCGCACGAGGTCTTCGAGGACGCCTGGAAGACCACCCCCGGCCCCGAGCGCGAACTCTGGCGCGGCCTCGCCCAGTTCGCCGTGGGCCTCACCCATGCGGCCCGGGGCAACACCTCCGGCGCCGCCTCGCTGCTCGGCCGTGCCGCCGACGTGATCGGCCCTTACCGCGACCAGCCCCCGCACGGCATCGACGCCGCCGCCCTCGCCGACTGGGCCCACCGGACCTCGCACGGCCTGACGGCGGGCACCCTCGCCGCACCCGACCTGACGCCCCCACGGCTGCGCCGCTGACCAGCGGCCCTGCGGGCCGCCTCCCGGCTCCGACGGGGGGTGGCACCGGCCAGCAGCAGGGTGGAGACGGCGGCGTAGGCGATCACTGTGGCCGCATCCCGCTCGGCCGTACCGCACACTGCCATGGAGCCCCCCTGAAGCCTTGATCCACACCGTGATCCGTATGGCGATCCCAGGCTCCGTTAGATGCGTTGCCCAGGGCGTGCCCGCCGGTGCGGCGTAGGGTCGGCCGGGTGACGAATCCCTTCTTCAGCGCCTCCACGCTGCCGTACGAACTGCCGCCGTTCGCCGAGATCCGCGAGGAGCACTACCTGCCGGCGTTCGAGCGCGGCATGGCCGAGCAGCTGGCCGAGGTCGAGGCCGTCGCGGGCAGTGCCGAGCCCGCGACCTTCGAGAACACCGTGGTGGCCCTGGAGCGCTCCGGCGCCCTGCTGCACCGGGTGGAGAACGTCTTCTTCAACCAGTCCTCCGCCGACACCAGCGAGGGCGTGCAGGCCATCGAGGCCGAGATCAGCCCGCGGCTGGCCGCCCACGGCGACGCGATCCTCCTCAACCGCCCGCTCTTCGCCCGCATCGAGGCGCTGTACCAGGCACGCGAGGGGCTCGGCCTGGACGCCGAGTCGCTGCGGCTGCTGGAGCGCTACCGCACCCGCTTCCTCCGGGCCGGAGCCCAGTTGACGGAGGCCGACCAGCAGCGGGTGCGGGACCTCAACCAGGAGATCGCCACCGCCGCGACCGCCTTCGAGCAGAACCTCTTCGCCGACACCCGGGCCGCCGCCCTGGTCGTCGACAGCGCCGAGGAACTGGCCGGGCTCTCCCCGGACGCCATCGCGGCCGCCGCCGAGAACGGCAGGGCGCTGGGCCACGACGGCTCCTATGTGCTCAGCCTGAAGAACTACTCCAACCAGCCCGAGCTGGCCCTGCTCGACCACCGCGAGGTACGCCGCAGGCTGCTGGCGGCCTCCGTCGGCCGTGGCCTGGAGAGCAACCGCGAGCTGGTGGTGCGGATCGCCAGGCTGCGCGCCGAGCGGGCGGCACTGCTCGGCTTCGAGAGCCACGCCGCGTACGAGGTCGCCGACCAGACCGCCGGCACCACCGAGGCCGTCGCCGAGCTGCTGGCCCGTCTGGTGCCCCCGGCGGTCGCCAACGCCGCCCGCGAGGCCGAGGCGCTGGCCGAGCTGAGCGGCGGCGAGGTGCGGGCCTGGGACTGGGCGTACTGGTCGGAGAAGGTGCGCCGGGCCGAGTACGACATCGACGCGGCGGAGATGCGGCCCTACTTCGAGCTGGACCGGGTGCTGCGGGACGGCGTCTTCTTCGCGGCGCGCAAGGTGTACGGACTGACCTTCACCGAGCGGACCGACCTGCCGGGCTACCACCCGGAGGTGCGGGTCTTCGAGGTGTTCGAGGAGGACGGCACACCGCTGGGCCTCTTCCTCGGCGACTTCTTCGCCCGGGAGTCCAAGCGCGGCGGCGCCTGGATGAACGCGCTGGTCCAGCCGTCCGAACTGCTGGGGCAGCGGCCGGTGGTGGTCAACAACCTGAACATCGCCAAGCCGTCGTCCGGCGAGCCGGCGCTGCTGACCTTCGATGAGGTGCACACCCTCTTCCATGAGTTCGGCCACGCCCTGCACGGGCTCTTCTCCCGGGTGCGGTACCCCTTCTTCTCCGGGCTGCGGGTGCCGCGTGACTTCGTGGAGTACCCCTCGCAGGTCAATGAGATGTGGGCGGTCTGGCCCGAGGTCCTGGCCAACTACGCCCGGCACCATGAGACCGGGGAGCCGATGCCCGCCGAGCTGGTCGAGCGGATGCACGCGGCGGAGCGGTTCGGGCAGGGCTTCCTGACCGTGGAGTACCTGGCGGCGGCCCTGCTCGACTGGGCCTGGCACACCCTCCCGGCCGGCGCCGAACCCGGCGACGCGGAGGCGTTCGAGGCGGCGGCGCTGGAGAAGGCCGGCATCGCGGTGGAGGCCATTCCGCCGCGCTACCGCACCACCTACTTCGCGCACATCTTCGCCTGGGGCTATGCGGCCGGGTACTACTCCTACATCTGGAGCGAGGTGCTGGACGCCGACACCGTCGAGTGGTTCCGGGAGAACGGCGGGATGCGGCGGGAGAACGGCGAACTGCTCCGCCGGGAACTGCTCTCCCGGGGCGGCTCCGTGGACCCGCTCACCGCCTTCCGCGCCGTCCGGGGCCGCGACCCGGAGATCCGACCGCTGCTGGACCGGCGCGGCCTGACCGGGTAATGGCCGGGTGATGACCCGATAATCCGCCGACCCGCGCCGAGGTGGCCCCTTCCGGACCACCTCGGCGCAGTCGTTGCCAGCGGGGTGGGCCACTCCTAGGATCGGTGGCCGTTACCGCCCTTGCGGCTCGCGCCCGGAATCCGGCGCGGGGGTACCGCGGCAGTCTCCTCTCCGGCACGCCGGGCTGATGCCAGCGTGATCCCGGCAGCCCCGGTGCCACGACCACCGGTGGTCTGCGTGCGTTCACAGAGAAGGATCCGACGCATGCCCGAACGACGCCCCAGGACCGCCGCCCTGTTCGCGGCGGTCTGCCTCACCCTGGTCACCGCGCTCTGCCTGGCCTTCGCGGTGGCGGCCCCACCGGCCCGCGCCGACACCGTCCCGGTGACCGACATCAGCAGCGACTTCGAGTCCGGCACCACGCAGGGCTGGGCCGCCCGGGGGCCGGAGACCGTGGCCGTCTCCACCGCCGCCGCCCACCAGGGCACCCACAGCCTCGCCGTGACCGGCCGGACCGACAGCTGGCAGGGCCCGGCGCTGAGCCTGCTCGACACCGCGCAGCAGGGCACCGCCTACACGCTCTCGGTCTGGGTGCGGCTCGCCTCAGGCGAGTCGGCGACACCGGTACGGCTCTCGATCGAGCGCCAGTGGCAGGGCGCCGCCGCCTACGAAACGGTGGCCTCGGGTGTCACCGCCACCAGCGACGGCTGGGCGCGGCTCAGCGGCACCTACACCCCGGCGAGCAGCGTCGACGTACTCAAGGTGTACGTGGAGACGGCGAGCGGCACTCCGTCCTTCCTCATCGACGACTTCACCATGACCCACCTGCCGGCGGTGCCCATCCAGCAGGACATCCCGTCCCTGAAGGACGTGCTGGCACCGGACTTCACGGTCGGCGCCGCCGTCGGCCGCCCGCAGCTCCTCGGCGTCCACGCCGACCTGCTGAAGAAGCACTTCGGCTCGATCACCCCGGGCAACGCCCTCAAGTGGGACGCCACCGAGCCGACCGAGGGCGCCTTCACCTTCACCGACGCCGACCCGATCGTGGACTTCGCCACCGCCAACGGCATCAAGGTGCGCGGGCACACCCTGGTCTGGCACGACCAGACCCCCGCCTGGGTCTTCCGGGACGCCGACGGCAACACCATGACGCCCACCCCGGCCAACAAGGCGCTGCTGCTCTCCCGCCTGGAGAACCACATCCGGGCGGTGATGGGCCGCTACCAGGGCAGGATGTACGCCTGGGACGTGGTCAACGAGGTCCTTGACGAGTCCCAGTCCGACGGCCTACGGCACAGCATGTGGTACCAGATCACCGGCACCGACTACATCGCCGACGCCTTCCGGACCGCCCACGCGGTCGACCCCGGCGCCGAACTCTGCCTCAACGACTACAACACCACCGTGCCCGCCCGGCGGCAGACGCTGTACACACTGGTCGGCACCCTCAAGGCGCAGGGCGTGCCGATCGACTGCGTCGGCCACCAGATGCACGGCAACCTCCAGTGGCCCTCGGCCTCGGACACCGCGGCGACCATCGAGCAGTTCGCACAGCTGGGCGTGGACCAGCAGATCACCGAGATGGACGTCAGCGTCTACACCGACAACACCTCGTCGTACACCACGATCCCGGACGCCGCGTTGACCCAGCAGGCCGCCGAGTACAAGGCGCTGTTCGACGTGTACCGCAGCCACCGCGCCGACATCAGCGCGGTCACCCTCTGGGGGCTGGCCGACGACGACAGCTGGCTGGACTCCTTCCCGGTCAACCGGCTGGACGCCCCGCTGCTCTTCGACCGGCAGTTGCAGGCCAAGGCGGCGTACTGGTCGATCGTCGGCCAGTCGCCGACCTCCCCGCCGACCTCCCCGCCGACGACTCCGCCGACGACTCCGCCCACGACCCCGCCGACGACTCCGCCGGCCGGGGATGTCGAGGCCCCCTCGGCGCCCACCGGTCTGGCCGTCTCCGCGACCACGGCCGACAGCGTGACCCTGACCTGGAACGCCTCCACCGACAACGTCGGCGTGACCGGCTATGACGTCTACCGCGACGGAACCCGGGTCTCCACCGTGACCACCACCACCTACACCGACACCGGACTGGCCCCCTCGACCACCCACAGCTACACCGTGAAGGCCCATGACGCGGCAGGCAACGCGTCCCCGGCCTCCGCCGCCGTCACCGCCACCACCCGGGCCGCCGGCGGCAGCACCGGCTGCACCGCGGCGTACCACGTGGACAGCGACTGGGGCAGCGGCTTCACCGCCACGGTCACCGTCACCAACACCGGTACCTCAGCCACCAGGTCCTGGAAGGTCGCCTGGCGCTGGTCCGGCAAGCAGAAGATCACCAACGCCTGGAACACCAACGCCACCCAGAGCGGCACCTCCGTCACGGCCACCGCCATGAGCTACAACGGCACCCTGGCCCCCGCCGCCGCCACCACCTTCGGCTTCCAGGCCGGCAACACCGGTGCCAACCCCGCCCCCACCCTCACCTGCACCGCCGCCTGACGCCCCATCCCACTCCGGCCCCCCGGCGGGCAGCTGCCGGGGGGCCGGAGTGTGACGACCATTGATTGATCTTGACGTCAGGGTTCACTAGAGTGCGTTCCTCTCCGGGCGTTGGAGTCTGTGTCGTCGGACCCGCGCCGTGTCATGGAGGGGACTCGTTTCCTATTTTCTGGGGGGCAACAGTGTCCAGCCATCGGATGTCCAAGCGGCGGCGCTATGTCGCATGGTCGGTCGCGGGGGCGGCCGTGCTCGTGGGGGGCGGGCTCACCGCTGAGGCCGCCACCACGTCGAGCTCTGCCCCGACCGCTGCCTCGGCGACGACGTCCGCCTCGACGTCGAGGCCGGCACCGTCGGTCTACACAGGGCGCGCGTTCGACACCTGCACGGCCCCGTCGCTGTCGGCGATGAAGGCGTGGAAGGCGTCCAAGTTCTACGGCGCGGCGGCCGTCTATGTGGGCGGCAAGAACCGGGGCTGTGCGCAGCCGCAGTTGACGGCGTCATGGGTCAAGTCGGTGACCGCGTCCGGCTGGAAGCTGATCCCGCTCTATGTGGGTGCCCAGCCGCCGTGCCAGACCAGCCGCAACCCGGAGCGGATCTCATCCGCCAACGCGGCCAAGCTGGGGGCGGCGAACGGCGCGGACGCGGTGGCGAAGGCATCCAAGCTCGGCATGAAGGCCGGCAGCGCCATCTACCTGGATATGGAGCCGTACGACATCTCCAACACCTCCTGCGTCAACTCCGTACTGACCTACATCCGCGCCTGGGACCGCGCCGTGCATGCCAAGGGCTACTGGGCCGGGTTCTACGGCTTCAAGAGCACCAGCGCCGCCGCCGTCGCCAACGCCAAGGACCGCACGGACCTGCCAGACGCCCTCTGGTACGCGCTCTACGACAAGACCAACACCACCACCAGCGACTTCCCCTACCGCCCGACCCTATGGACCGGCCACCGCCGCGGCCACCAGTACATGGTCAACAGCAAGGAGACCCGCGGCGGCGTCACCCTCACCGTGGACCGCAGCGCCTGGGACGCCCCGGTCGCCGTCATCGCCAAGTAGCCCGGCCCCCGGCCCCCTCCGGAATTCCACCCCGACGTCGCAGGCGGCCCCTTCCCGCGCGCTATCCCCAACCCACCGGGGAATGTCCAACACAGCCGGATACCGCATCGACGCATCATCCGGGCCGACGACGCCGGATGGCAGGGAACCCGGCCGGAAGGGGCCGGGCTCCCATGAAGGTGTGCCCCCGGCAGGACTCGAACCTGCGACCAAGTGCTTAGAAGGCACCTGCTCTATCCGCTGAGCTACGGGGGCCTGACAGGCCCGGACGGGGCTGCCGTGAGCGGCGCGGGTGCGGCGCGCGGAAGCGGTGGCTGGTCTCGGGCACGGCGCGGGGTGCGCGGGGCCAGCCGTTGTCCTGTCGGGGACAGGATAAGGGTGTCCGGGTTTTCTCCCTGGTGTTCCACCGGTGCGCCGTCGCGGTCGGCGCTGGTGAAGCGGTCCGATAATCGCAGGTGGGGCCCGTGTGCGCAGCGGTATTGCCGGGCATCCCGCCGGACGTTGTGCACTCGTTACGGCCCTGCCGCCTCACCCGTTATGGACCCGGTGGGTATCGGGAGGAGGTGTCCTTTTCGTCCGACCGGACGATCCGGGCAGGTGGAGCGGTGGGCACTCGATCGGGGGATTGGCAACCCCGTAAATTGTCATGAACGCAGCCGAATGGTCAATCGGCTGATTACCGGGGCGCCCGTTCGAGGGAATGGAGTTTTCCACATCCCGGAGTTGTCCACAGGTTTCCGGGGGTGGCTGGCGGGCGTCGGTGGGGCGGGGCACTCTCTCGGCAACGCAACCAACGACGGGGGAGTGTCCGTGAACGAGACCATGGTGACGATCGTCGGGAACGCCGCGACCGATGTCCGCTACTCGACCACCTCGGCCGGGGTGCCGCTCGCCAGCTTTCGGCTGGCCTCCACCGAGCGGCGCTACGACCGGCAGCAGGGGGCCTGGGTGGACGGTGAGACCAGCTTTGTGACGGTATGGGCCTGGCGGTGGATGGCCGAGAACGTGGTCAGTTCGGTGAGCAAGGGTGATCCGCTCCTGGTGGCCGGGAAGTTGCGAGTGCGGGAGCGGGAGCAGGACGGCAAGCGGACCGTCACGGTCGACATCGACGCCTGGGCGCTCGGGCACGACCTGTCGCGGGGCACCTCCGCTTTCCGTCGGGCGGTGCGCGCCCGGCCGGAGTTGGTGGAGCAGCAGCCGTCCTGGGAGCGGGCGGACGGGGGAGGGGCGGCAGTGGTGCCACCGGGGCGGGTGGTTGCACCGGTGTAGGCGTGGTTGCAGTGCAAAGCCTCGGCGAATGGGAAGTGAAAAGAGCGCCCACGCACCGCCATTGATGATTTGTCGACAGCACCAGGTGGTTCCGGAACCGCTTGGTAACGATCGGGAAACGAGACTGTCCTGGTTTGGCACGGAGGTTTGATAGCCCTTCGGGATCAATAGGATGCGTCAGGTCAGGACGGGCTGCGTTTTCGGGGGGCGCGGCAATGTGCGGCGGTGCGCGCCACGATGTGCGGCCGCTCGGAGGAGACACCTATGTTCCGTGTTCGCGGGCGGGTCATACCCCGCGCGTCTTCTGTCATGCTCGCGTCGAGCATGTTCGTGGCCGGCGGTGTCGCTCTCGCCGGGTCGGCTGCGGCCGATCCGGGTCAGGGTGACGCCGGTGCGACCGCGACGCTTCAGAGCGGGCTCTTCGGCGGCAAGATCCAGGTGGACCGTTCGACGGTCTCCGGTGGGCTCTTCACGCTGAAGACCAAGCAGGGCTCCATCCAGACCTACTGCATCGACTTCGGCCACGAGACCAAGCCGAAGGCCCAGTACCAGGAGACCGGCTGGGACTCCACCTCGCTGGCGACCAACTCCGAGGCCGGCCGGATCAAGTGGATCCTGGAGAACTCCTACCCGACCCAGTCGCGCGACGCCCTCGCGGCCAAGCTGCGCCTGGGCCGCAGCTTCACCGCTGAGGACGCCGCCGCCGGTACCCAGGCCGCGATCTGGAAGTTCTCCGACCGCAAGAACGCCGTACCGGTCGACAGCGACGCCCGGCAGCTCGCCGACTACCTGGTGAAGAACGCCAAGAACCTCCCCGAGCCGAAGCCGTCGCTCGACCTGTCGCCGACGGCGGTCTCCGGCAAGAGCGGTGACCTGCTCGGCCCGGTCAGCGTCACCACCAACACGACGGTGCAGCTCCAGCTCGACAGCGCCGCCGCCGGTGCCGGGGTCAAGCTGACCGACAAGGACGGCAACGCCCTGGGTCAGGCATCCAACGGCAGCGAGGTCTACTTCAAGGTGCCGGCCGGAGCGGCCCCCGGCACGGCGACGCTGACCGCCGACGCCGTGACCGAGGTGCCGATCGGCCGGGCGTTCACCAGCCTCGGCTACACCCCGGAGAAGCACAGCCAGACCATGATCCTGGCTGGCTCCGGCAAGGTCGACGTCAAGGCGACCGCGACCGCCCAGTGGGAGAGGAAGGGCCCGAGCCCGGCTGCCGAGGCCCGGGTCGACTGCGCCGAGGGCAAGGTCGTGGTGACCGTCACCAACAGCGGCGACGACGACTTCGTCGGCACCGTGGGCGACCAGAGCATCACGGTGAAGCCGGGCGAGTCCCAGGACGTCGGCGTCCCCGTCGAGGAGGACGCGGCCTACAAGATCGAGGTCAAGGGGTCGAACGACTTCTCCCAGACCTTCGAGGGCGTGCTGGACTGCCAGACCAACAGCACGGTCGGCGGGACGACCGGTGGCGACACCGGCGGTGACACGACCGGTGGGGACACCGGTGGGGACACGACCGGTGGCGACACCGGCGGTGACACGGGCGGCGACACCGCAGGGGCCACCACCGGCGGTGACACCGGCGGCGACACGGCGGGCGCCACCACCGGTGACACCACGGGCGGCGCCACCCCGAGCGCTTCGCCGAGCACCGGCACCACCGGCGACACCACCGCCGGCGGCAACGGCTCCACCGGCGACAGCTCCACCGGCGCCACCACCGGCGGCAACCTGGCCGAGACCGGCAGCAGCAGCGCCACCCCGCTGATCGCGGGTGTGGCCGTGGCCCTGGTCGTGGCCGGCGGCGGCGTGGTCTTCTTCCTCCGCAAGCGCCGCTCCTGATCCGGACCGGCTACCTGAGCCGGTACCCCAGGCGGTAGCAGAAGAAGCAGTGCACCGGACCCGGTCCCCGTTCGCGGGGGCCGGGTCCCGGCGTGCTGGGCGGCACCCCCGGGTGCGGCACAATGGAGGGTCGTAACCCCGTAAGCCATTCCCGACGACGCCGGAGCGATTTCCTTGGCTGAGTTCATCTACACCATGCGCAAGGTGCGCAAGGCGCACGGCGACAAGGTCATCCTTGACGACGTGACGCTCAGCTTCCTGCCGGGAGCGAAGATCGGCGTCGTGGGCCCCAACGGCGCCGGCAAGTCCACGGTGCTGAAGATGATGGCGGGCCTGGAGCAGCCCTCCAACGGCGACGCCTTCCTGTCGCCCGGCTACACCGTCGGCATGCTCCTCCAGGAGCCTCCGCTCGACGACGACAAGACAGTGCTGGAGAACGTCCAGGACGGCGTCAAGGAGACCAAGGCCAAGCTCGACCGGTTCAATGAGATCGCCGAGCTGATGGCCACCGACTACTCCGACGAGCTGCTTGAGGAGATGGGCAAGCTCCAGGAGCAGTTGGACCACGCCAACGCCTGGGACCTCGACGCCCAGCTGGAGCAGGCCATGGACGCGCTGGGCTGCCCGCCCGGCGACTGGCCGGTCACCAACCTCTCCGGTGGCGAGCGCCGCCGGGTGGCGCTCTGCAAGCTGCTGCTGGAAGCCCCCGACCTGCTGCTGCTCGACGAGCCCACCAACCACCTGGACGCCGAGTCCGTGCTGTGGCTGGAGCAGCACCTGGCGAAGTACGCCGGCACCGTCGTCGCCGTCACCCACGACCGGTACTTCCTCGACAACGTCGCCGGCTGGATCCTGGAGCTCGACCGGGGCCGCGCCATCGGCTACGAGGGCAACTACTCCACCTACCTGGAGTCCAAGGCATCCCGGCTCAAGGTCGAGGGCCAGAAGGACGCCAAGCGCGCCAAGCGGCTCAAGGAAGAGCTGGAGTGGGTCCGCTCCAACGCCAAGGGCCGCCAGGCCAAGTCCAAGGCCCGCCTCGCCCGCTACGAGGAGATGGCCGCCGAGGCCGACAAGATGCGGAAGCTGGACTTCGAGGAGATCCAGATCCCGCCGGGCCCGCGCCTGGGCAGCATCGTGGTCGAGGTGAAGAACCTCAACAAGGCGTTCGGCGACAAGGTGCTGATCGACGACCTGTCGTTCACCCTGCCGCGCAACGGCATCGTCGGCATCATCGGCCCCAACGGCGCCGGCAAGACCACCCTGTTCAAGATGATCACCGGCGAGGAGACCCCGGACTCCGGCGAGATCAAGGTCGGCGAGACCGTCAAGATCTCGTACGTCGACCAGAACCGGGGCGGCATCGACCCCAAGAAGACCCTCTGGGCCGTGGTCTCCGACGAGCTGGACTACATCAACGTGGGCCAGGTCGAGATGCCGTCGCGCGCCTATGTGTCCGCGTTCGGCTTCAAGGGTCCGGACCAGCAGAAGCCGGCCGGGGTGCTCTCCGGCGGTGAGCGCAACCGCCTCAACCTGGCGCTCACCCTCAAGCAGGGCGGCAACCTGCTGCTGCTCGACGAGCCCACCAACGACCTCGATGTGGAGACCCTCTCCTCGCTGGAGAACGCGCTGCTGGAGTTCCCCGGCTGCGCCGTGGTGGTCTCCCACGACCGCTGGTTCCTGGACCGGGTGGCCACCCACATCCTCGCCTACGAGGGCGAGAGCAAGTGGTTCTGGTTCGAGGGCAACTTCGAGTCGTACGAGAAGAACAAGGTCGAGCGGCTCGGCCAGGACGCCGCACGTCCGCACCGCGCCACCTACCGCAAGCTCACCCGCGGCTGACGCGAGCCGACCCGCCGCGCCGGCCCGGCGGACTGCCCCAGGGGGGTCCGCCGGGCCGGCGCGCATAGGCTGGCCGACGTCGGCGGAGAGCAACGTCGATGGGGAACAACGTCGACGGAGAACAATGTGGGTCGACGGAGAACAACGAGGAGAGCACCCCCGGTGGCACGCCACATCTACGCCTGCCCGTTGCGCTGGTCCGACATGGACGCCTTCGGCCATGTGAACAACGTCGTCTTCCTGCGCTATCTGGAGGAGGCGCGGATCGACTTCATGTTCACCCAGGCCGCCGAGGCCGGGGCCGGTGAGTTCGCGGGCGGCTCGGTCGTGGCCCGCCATGAGATCGACTACCTCAAGCCGCTGATCCACCGGCCGGAGCCGGTCACCGTCGAGACCTGGGTGACCCGGCTGACCGCCGCCTCGCTCACCGTCTCCTATGAGATCAAGGACATCGGGAGCGGGGAGGAGGCGGACGAGACGGTATACGTCCGTGCCTCCACCGTGGTCGTCCCCTATGACCTGGCGGCCGGGCGACCGCGTCGGATCTCTCCCGTGGAGCGGGCCTTCCTGAGCCGCTTCCTGGACGGCGCCGAGGTCAAGGAGGCGGCGGCCTGAACACCGCAACGGTCATGACCACGCTCCACCTTGCCGACAGCGGGGAGGCCGCCGACCTGGCGTCCTTCCTCACCCGGCTGCTGCGCTACGACCGGGCGGCGGCGGTGCGGCTTCAGGCTGCGCCGGGTGGTGATGGGAAGGGCGATGGGAAGGCTGCGGGGGTGCTTGCCGTGTTCGGGCGGGTGCCGCTGGGCAGCTCGGGGGCGGTGGCGGTGCGTACCGCCCGGCTCGGGGGCACGGTGCGGCCGCTGGATGTCACCGTCTCGGCGGGGCAGTTGCTGGAGGGCCTGGACGAGGGTTCGGCCGTGCTGGGCATCCCGCCGGGGGTCACCGGCCCCGCCTGGGCGGGGCTGCTGCCGCCGCGCGGCGGTTGGCGCTGCCTGGGCTCACTGCCCCCCGCCCCGGTGGCGGCGGCGGTGGCGGCGGCGGTCGGGGAGTTCCGGGCGCGCAGCGAGGCGCTGAGTCCGGAGGCCCGTACCCGCGCGGCGCTGGACGCGCTCGCCGACGAGATCTGGTCCCGTCCGCTGGACGACGCCGCGGCGGTGCCGCTGCGGGCCGCGCATGCCGCCCAGGTGCTGGGGTTCATCCGACCCGGGGCGGAGCTGTCGGTGTACGCGGCCGGTGGATGGCTGCGGCTCAGCGCCCCGCATGGGTCGGTGGCGCTGCGGCGGGTGGCTGCTCCGGGCAGTGGTCTGGGGCTGACCCCGCTGGTGTGACCCGAGGTCGGGGGCGGGGAGGGGGCGGCAGAGGAGTGGGGAGGCGGCTCAGGTGGGGGTGTTGATCATGGAGGCGGCGGCGTAGGTGAGGTAGTCCCACAACTGCCGCTGCTGGTCCGGGGGGAGCTGGAGTTCGTCGACGGCGGTGCGCATATGGCGCAGCCAGGCGTCATGGGCGGCCCGGTCCACCCGGAAGGGGACATGGCGCATCCGCAGCCGGGGGTGGCCGCGCTGCTCGCTGTAGGTGCGGGGGCCGCCCCAGTACTGCATCAGGAAGAGGGTCATGCGCTCCTCGGCCGGACCCAGGTCCTCCTCCGGGTACATGGGGCGGAGCAGCGGGTCCTCCGCGATCCCCTGGTAGAAGCGGTGCACGAGGCGGCGGAAGGTGGCCTCGCCGCCGACCGCGTCGTAGAAGGTCTCCTCGCCGGTGGTGGTGCGCCCGATCTCTGTCACCCCACCATGGTCGCAGAAGCGGTGGGCGGGCCGGGAGGGGCTCCCCTCCCCTCCCCTCCCTTGCCGGCCCGTCCGCAGCCGGTCCGCAGCCGGTCAGGCCTCGTCCCAGTCGAAGAAGCGCCAGGCGATCCCGGTCACCACGGCGGCGAAGAGCAGCAGCCCGCCCATGGTGGGCAGCGCGTCGCCGAGGCCGCCGCCACGGGTGAGCACGCTCTGCATGGACGTCACCAGGTGGCGCAGCGGCATCACCTCGGAGATCGCGTGCAGCCAGGAGGGGGCGTCGTCCACGGAGAAGAACGCTCCGGAGAGGAACGACATCGGCAGCACGATGATCTGCGCCATCCCGTTGGCCGCCTCCTCGGTCTTGGAGACCGCGCCGACCAGCAGGCCGATCGACATAAAGGAGATGGTGCCGCAGATCACCAGCGGGATGGCGAGCCACCAGTTGCCGGTCAGCTTGAGGCCGAAGGCGGGTGTGCAGGCCACCGCCACGAAGATCGCCGTCTGGGTGAGGGCGGTGAGCACGCTGACGCCGACCCGTGAGGCGACGATGGACCCCACGCTGACCGGGGCCAGCCGCAGTCGGCGCAGGATGCGCTTCCTGCGCCAGGTCACCAGGGTCAGTGCGGTGCTGAAGACGGCGCCGGTGGCGATGGCCCAGCCCAGCAGGCCCGGGGTGAGGTACTGGATCAGCTTGATCGACTGGTCCTCGACCTGCACGGCCTTGAGCGTGAACGCCGGGGGCCGGCCGGTGGCGGCCTGGTTGGCCTGCTGGACGAGTGAGTTGACGATGGCCTGCACCGAGCCGGCGCGTACCTGGTCGGCGGCGCTGAAGCGGAGCAGCACCGTGCCGGAGCCGTCCTGCTCGATGAGGCCGTCCAGGTCGCCCTTGCGGACCTTGCGCAGCGCCTCGGCCTCGTCCGATTCCCTGGAGATGGTGAGCACCTTGGCCAGGTCGTCGCGGCCCTGGCCCTGTACGGAGTCCAGCACGGCCACCGCGCCGACCTGGGCGATCTTGGCGTGTGGGGTGGAGGCGCTCTTGAACAGGGTGCCGAAGAGCAGCAGGAACATCAGCGGGAAGATGATCACGAAGAAGAGCGCCGACTTGTCCCGGAGGAAGGTGACGATCATCACTCGGGAGAGGCTGCGGAAGGCGCTCAGGTTGGCGGAGCGGGGAGGGGGTGGGCTGGTGGTGGGCGGGGTGGTGACTGGGGTGGTGGGTGGGGCGGGGTTGGGCGTGGTGGGGTGGTTGGTGGTCACGCCCGGTACTCCCGTCCGGTGAGGTGGAGGAAGACGTCCTCCAGGGTGGCGCCGCGTACTTCGAGGCCGCGCAGTGCGCCCTGATCGGCCAGTACGGAGATCACCGGCGCGGGGGTGCGGGTCGCCACGGAGAGCGAGACGCCGTCGTCCTCGACGGAGGTGGCGTCGGCGCCGGCGGCGGTCAGCAGGTCGCGTACCGCGTCGGCGGTGACCAGGCCGGACTCCACGCTGACCCGGACCGTCTCGTCCAGTTCGCGGACCAGGGTGGCGGGTGCGCCGGTCTTCAGGACCCTGCCGTGGTCCATCACGGAGACGCGGTCGCAGAGGATTTCGGCCTCGTCCAGGTAGTGGGTGGTGAGGACGACGGTGCGGCCCTCGGCGTTGATGTCGCGGAGGAGGTCCCAGAGGTTGCGGCGGGCCTGCGGGTCCAGGCCGGTGGTCGGCTCGTCCAGGAAGACCAGCTCCGGGTCGTGGACCAGGGCGCAGGCGATGGAGAGGCGCTGGGCCTGGCCGCCGGAGAGCTTCTCGGCGCGGGTGCCGGCGAGTCCGGTGAGGCCGACGCGTTCCAGCATGGCGTCGGCGGGCTTGGGCCCGATGCCGTAGAGGGAAGCGAAGGTGTGGATGGTTTCGCGCGCGCTCAGGCCGTCGAAGAAGGCCGAAGCCTGGAACTGCACCCCGATGCGGGGCAGCAGCTTCGGGTTGCGCGGCCAGGGGCTCATGCCCAGCAGTTCGATGCGGCCCTCGTCGGGCTCGCGGATGCCTTCGAGGATTTCGAGGGTGGTGGTCTTGCCTGCTCCGTTCGGACCCAGGATGCCGTGGAACTCACCAGTCTCGATGGTCAGTGCGACCCCGTCGACGGCCTGGATGTCCCCGTACCGCTTCCGGATTCCCTCGGCGGCTATTGCAGCAGTCATGAGGCATCAGCCTAGGGATGGCAAGCGGTCAGGAACGGATTTTCGGTGGATCATTGGGATCTCTTTTCTGCATCGCCCTCTGTGGCGGCGCGGTAGGGGCTCGGGGGTGCAGAGTAGGGCGCATGAAGCAGCGGTCTGGGGTGGCCGGCGGGGCTCAGGGGGCGTGGGCGGCGCGGTTGGTGCGGGAGTTGGCGGCGGAGGGGATGCTGGGGGATCCGGCGTGGCGGCGGGCGTTCGAGGAGGTGCCCCGGCGGCTCTTCGTACCGCTCCGCCATGGGGCTTTGCCGGTGGTGGCGCGGACACTGGACGAGTTGCTGGTCGGGGGTGGCCACCGGGTGCTGGAGATCGGCACCGGGAGTGGGTACAGCGCGGCGCTGCTGGCCCATCGGGTCGGCGCCGAGCGGGTGGTCACCGTGGAGGCCGAGGCGGGGAGGGCGGCGGAGGCGGAGCGGCGGCTGGCTGCGGCGGGGTACGGCGGGGTGGCGGTGGTGGTCGGGGACGGGGCCCAGGGGTGGGCGGCGGGGGCGCCGTATGACCGGGTGGTCGCCAGGTGCGGGGTGGGGACGGTGGCGGCGTTGCCGGGGGAGTGGGTGGCGCAGTGTCGTCCGGGTGCGGTGATCCTCGCGCCGGTGGGGGGTGGGCTGGTGCGGCTGAGGGTGGCGGTGGACGGTACGGCGGCGGGGAGGTTTCTGGCGGGGCGGGTGCGGGTGGGGGGTGGTGGTGCTGGTGGTGGTGCGGTTGGTGGTGGTGGGGCTGGTGGTTCGGGTGGTGGGGCGGGGTGGTTGTGGGGAGGCGCGGTGGGTGGGGGAGGGCGCGGCGTTCGCGGACGGCTGTCCGGCCGGCGGGGGACGGCTTTCTGTTTGCGCTGGGGCTGGCGCTGCCGGAGCTGGAGGTGCGGGCGGTGTACGACCGGGGGCGGCGCAGTACCTGGCTGACGGTGAGTGCGGCGGACGGGTCGACTGCGCGGGCGGCTCCGGACGGTGCGGTCAGCCGGACGGGGCCCCGGGAGATCTGGCCGGGGGTGGAGGCGGTGTACGACCGGTGGATGGAGGCGGGGCGGCCAGGGCGGGAGCGGTACGGGCTCACGGTGGCTGCGGGGCGGCGGTGGGTGTGGCTGGACCGGGCGGACCGGGAGTGGGGGTGAGGCGGGTCGGGGTGCTGCGTGGGGGTTGGGTTGTGTGGGCTGGTGCGGGTGTCGGCCGGTCCGGGGTGGGGGGTCCCGGGCGTCCGGTGCTCGCCGGTGTCCCCCTGCGCTCGTTCCTCGCTCCGGGGGAACCGGCTGCATCCTCCATGGGCCCCTCCTCGCCGAAGGCGGGCAAGGAGGGAGCCCGGGACCCCCCCACCCCTCCCCGTCCGCCACCCTCCGCCCGGTGGGGGGAGGGCTGTCCGTGCGGGGTTGGGGTGGGTGGGTTGGCTGGGGGTGGGGGTCAGGCGCGGTGGATGGTGATGGTGGTCCAGGCGCCGACGTGGATGCGGTCGCCGTCCTGGAGGGGGACGGAGGTGTGCGGGGAGATGGGGTCGGGGGAGCCGTTGACGGTGGTGCCGTTGGTGGAGTCCTGGTCGACCACGATCCAGTTGCCGTCGGGCTGCTCCTGGAGCAGGGCGTGCTGGTGGGAGGCGCCGGGGTCCTCCGGGGGGACGGAGAGGTCGATCTCGGGGACGGTGCCCCGGTGGTGGCTGCGGCGGCCGATCCGCAGTTGGCCTCTGCCGGTCATGGGGATGCGGCGTTCCGGGCAGTAGGGCGGGAAGTACAGGCCCTGTGCCTCGGGGCCGCTGCGGGCCATCATCTCGGCGAAGTAGTCGCGGTCCGCGCTGACCACGGCGACCCAGTTTGTCCGGGCCGGGGGTTCGGGGGCCGGCGGGGTGAGGCGGAAGTCGGTGTCGTAGCCGCTGTAGACGGACTGGGGGTCGGTGGATATGCCCGGGTCGGGCGGGTAGCCGGCGGGCTGCTGGAAGCTGTAGTCGGGTTGGTAGCCGTAGGTCTGCTGCTGCGGCGGGTCGGCGGGGCGCTGCCGGAGGGAGGGGGAGGAGAGGTCGTAGTCGTAGCCGCACTCCTCGCAGTACCGGCCGGTCTGCGGGGTGCGGCAGATCGGGCAGGCGGCGAGGGCGTCGGTGGCCTCCGGTTCGGCGAATGGCGGAGGCGCCATGGGCGGCGCGCTCGGTGACGCCATCGGGAAGCCGCAGACGTCGCACCAGTCCTCGGCCTGCGAGTCATGGCCTCTCGGGCAGATCGGCATCAATGCCCCCCTACTACTTCTTCACGCGTACGGTCTTCGTGGAGCGGGTCTCAAGGGTCATCTCGTCGGCCTCGCTCACATGCTTGCGGAACCGAACGGTACCTTCCTTCGGATCGACCACGTCCACCACCTTCTGGAGCAGCTTGAAGGTGTCCTCGTTGCCGGAGGCGTGGGCGAGCCGAACGGCCTTGCCCAGCTTGGCGGTTGCCTGGTCGAGGTCGCCGCTGCGGTGGGCTTCGAGGCCCTGCTGGATGGATTCGGCCAGTTCGGCCTGGCCGGTGTAGTGGGCGACCTGGGGGCTGATCCGGGTGGAGGCGGCCAGGTCGTCGGTCCAGACGGCCTTGACCAGACCCTGGGAGAGCACCTCGGCGGAGCCGTCGGGTCGGGGGAGGACCAGGCTGACGCGGGCGGCGAGCATCTCATTGCCGAGGGCGGTGGCCGGGACCTCGATGCAGAGGTGGTAGTCGCGGCTCTCGTCGCCCCAGGAGCCGGTGGGGTAGTCGCCGGCGCGGGGGGCGGCCTCGGTACGGCGGTCGGTGAGGTCGGCGACGGTGGGGGCGACCTGCTTGACGAACTTCACCAGGGCGTTCTGCGGGGTCCAGACGCGCAGGGAGACATCGGCGACCTCCTTGGCCATGGCGGTCTCCATCATGGCGCGGAAGTCCGCTTCCAGGCCGGACGGGTCGGCGACGATGTCCACGGTGCCCAGCAGGGCGGCGGAGATCCGGCGGAGCTCCTGGACCTCCCAGTCGGTGCCGACGCCCCGGCAGTCGCAGGTGAAGTGGCCGGAGACGGCGTCCAGGGTGGCCTTGAGCAGTTCGGGCTGCTCATGTTCGTTGCGGCCGTCGGTGAGCAGGATGCCGTGCCGGATGGGGATGTCGCGGCGGGTGAGGAAGAGGCTGTCGGCCTTGCGCAGCCAGGTGCCTATCGCGGTGCCGCCGCCGGGGTGGAGGCGGCGGAGTGCCTGCTTGGCGGCGCCCCGGGTGGTGGCGGTGGCGACGGCGAGGCGTCCGTCTCCGGGGTAGATGTCGGCGGCGGTGTGGGTGCCGGCGACCACGGCGAAGGCCACTCCGTCGCGGAGGGTGTCGATGGCGGCGGCGGTGGCCTCGCGGGCGGCGCGCATCTTGGCGGACGGGTAGTCCATGGAGCCGGAGCAGTCCACCATGATCACCACGGCGGCGTCGGAGCCGCCGGAGTCGGCCGGCGGACGGCCGCCCGAGGTGCCGCCCCCGGTGGAGGTCACCTGGATGATGGCGTTGACCTCCCGGGCGCCCTCGGAGAGGTACGCGTTCTGGAAGATGTCGACCGTGAAACTCGGGAGGTTGGACTTGGTCAGCTTGGCCATCGCCGATGCTCCTGTCGAGGTGGCGGGGGGTCAGACGGTGGGCGGGAGGTCGACCAGGGTGGGGGTGGGCGGGGCCTCGGGGCGGCGGCCGGGGGCCGGGGGGAAGGGCAGTACGGCGACCGTGATGTTGTCGTGGCCGCCGCCGGCCAGGGCGAACTGCACCAGGTCCCGGGCGGCGCTCAGCGGTTCGGTGCGGGCGTCGGCCGGGACGGCGTCGGCGAGGGCGGTGGCGGCCTCGGCATAGTTCCACAGGCCGTCGGTGCAGACCAGGATCACGCCGGGGACATGCGGAGTGAAGGTGACGGTGTGCGGGTCCAGCTCCCCGGCGTCGGCGCCGAGCCAGCCGGTGATGGCGTGGGCGCGGGGGTCGGCGTACGCCTCGGCCTCCTCCATGAGGCCGGCGGCCACCATGCGGGCGGCCCAGGAGTCGTCCTCGGTCAGCCGGTAGGGCTCGGCGGCCTCGCGGTCGTCGGGGATCCAGTAGGCGCGGCTGTCGCCGATCCAGCCGATGGTGACCGCGCCGCCTGCGGCGACGGCGCTGACGCAGGTGCAGGCCGGGGAGTTGGTACCGGGCTCCGGGGCGCGGCCGTCGGCGAGGGCGTCGACCGCGCGGGCCGCGTCGAGCAGCGCGTCATGCATGGCGCGGGTGGGGTCGGTGCCGGCTTCCAGGGCGGTGAGCAGCGACTCGGAAGCGGTGTCGGCCGCTGCCTGGGACGCCTCGTCGGGGCGGGTGGCGGAGGAGACGCCGTCGCAGACCACGGCGACCACGGCGGAGGCGCCGTCGGGGAGGGAGGTGGCGGCGACGGTGAAGGAGTCCTCGTTGCGGTGGTGCCGGTGGCCGCGGTCGCTCACCCCGGCCACGCCTTCGAGGCAGCGCTCCACATGGTCGCGGGGGTTGGGCCGGGCGGCCCCGCAGGTGTCGCAGTAGCCGTCGGCGGCGATGCGGCCGTCGCACTGGGCGCACGGCGGGCCGGACGGTTCGTCGAGGAGGAGGTGGGCGGGGGCGGCGAGTACGAAGTCCCCGGTGCCGCCCCGGGGGGTGGCGGGGGATTGGGCGAGGTTGATTCCGCACGCGCCGCAGAACACGTCTTCGGGTTCCAGCGGCTCCGCGCAGGACGGGCACACGGTCATCTGCGGCATCCTTGTCACACCCATGTCCTGGGCCGGGTTCGGTTCGCCCGCTCCACGAGGGCGAACCGGTTCTCCTGCCGGTCCGCCAACCGGGCCAGCACCCGGTAGGAGTCCTCCAGGGCCCCGCGCAGTTCCCGTTCGGTGGCGGGATGCCCCAGCAGGGTGAGGTGCGGCGGGTCCGGCGGGCCGGTCAGGACCCAGCCGAGTGCGGCGCCGAGGACTTCGACGCGCAGCTCCGTACGGCGCCGGTCGTCCAGGTCGAGGGCGGGCAGCTGGGCGGAGCAGGCGGCGAGGTCGGCCCCGAGCGGTTCGCCGGGCGCGCGGTCGCGGATGCGGGCCCGGATGGCGGCGACCCGGGCCGGGGTGTAGTGGCTGGAGGTCTCCGGGACCGACTCCAGGGCCTGGACGGCGCCGCTGCGGTCGCCGGCGGCGAGCCGGACCCGGGCCAGGCCGAAGGCGGCGCTGACGTAGGAGCGGTCGGTGTTCCAGACCAGGCGGTAGCAGGCGGCGGCGGTGTCGCGGCGGCCGAGCAGTTCGGCGCAGATGCCGAGGGCCAGCTTGGGGGCGGCCTCGCCCGGGAAGGCGTCGCGGACGGCGTCGAAGGCGTCGGCGGCGGCGGAGAGGGACGCCTCGTCGTCGGCGGCGGAGAGGGCGGCCAGGCCGCGGTACCAGACGACCCGCCAGTCCTCGGACCCCTCCAGGGCGTCCAGGGCGGCGTTGACGGCCGGGGTGTCGGCCAGTTCGAGGTGGGCCCGCAGGGCGCGCAGCGTGAGCGCGGGGGAGGTCGCCGGGGCGGTCTGGAGGGCGGCGACGACCTCGGCGGGCGCGGTGGCGACCAGGGTGGCCAGGAAGCCGGCGCCCGGGTCGGCCGGGTCGGTGCGGGGGACGGGCAGCGCCAGGGCCGCCGCGCGGGCGTCCAGTGTGGTCACCCGGGGCGGGGTGCCGGGCGGCAGGGCGGGGCGGGTCGCCGGGGCGGATCTGCCCCGGGGGGTCTCGGGTGGTTCGACGGCGCTCTCGGGCGGCACCAGGGCGGTGTCCGCGACGCGCAGCTCGGGGCCGAAGAGGGTGGAGAGGGCAGGGCGCGGCCGGCCGTCCTGGAGGGAGAGCACCTCGCGCAGCACACCGGTCAGCTGGTCCGCCATCTCCTCGGCGGAGGAGAAGCGCCGACCGGGGTCGGGGTCGGTGGCGCGGAGCAGCAGCCGGTGGAAGGACTCATAGCGGGCGAAGAGCTCGACCTGGTCGGGGCCGGGCAGGGTGTCGCGGTAGGTGGTGGTGTAGCCCTGGAAGTCGAAGGTGAGCACGGCCAGGGTGCGGCCCACGGTGTAGAGGTCGGAGGCGGGGGAGGGGCCCTCGGTGGCGATCTCCGGGGCCTGGTAGCCGACCGTGCCGTAGATCGGGCCGTCGTCGTCCAGGTGGCGGACCGCGCCCATGTCGATGATCTTGAGCGTGTCCTCGCTCTGGATCACGTTGTCGACCTTGAAGTCGCAGTAGACCAGGCCCCGGCTGTGCAGATGGCCGAGGGCGGGGAGCGCTTCGAGCGCGAAGGCGATGGCCTGCTCCACGGGCAGCGGCTCACGGCGGCCGTCGGGGCCGCGCCGGGCGTTGGCGATCTCCTTGAGGGACTGCCCGCCGACGTACTCCATGACGATGTAGCCGTCGGTGGACCCGGTGCGGGTGTCCGGGTGCTCCACGAAGTTGATGATGCGGACGATATTGGGGTGGTCGACCTCGGCGAGGAAGCGCCGCTCGGCGATGGCCACCGCGAGCGCGTCCTGGTCGCCGGTGTCCAGCAGGCCCTTGAGCACCACCCAGCGGTCGTTGACCCGGCGGTCGATCGCCAGGTAGATCCAGCCCAGGCCGCCGTGCGCCAGGCAGCCCACCACCTCGTACTGGCCGCCGACCAGATCGCCGCCGAGGAGCTTGGGGGAGAAGGAGTAGGTGCCGCCGCACTGGGTGCAGAACCCCTCGGTACGGCCGGGGCGGTCGGCCCGCCCGCGCCCGACCGGGGCCTCGCAGCTGGAGCAGAACCGCTTGCGCTCGGGGACCTCGGGGTTCTCCAGCACGGCGGTACGGGGGTCCGGGCGCGGTACCGGAGGCACCGTCACCAGGCCCGCGCCCAGTCGGCTCCGGGTGGCGGCGGAGGAGGAGGCCCGGGAGCTGCGCACCGAGACGGAGCGGCCGGAGCCGGTGGAGCCGGTGGAGCCCGTGCGGGTGGAGCCGGTGGGGGTGGAGCGCTGCGAGGGGACGGAGCCGGTGGGGGCGGGGGTGGGGGCGAGGCCGCAGGCGGTGCAGTAGCCGTCGGGGTCGATCTCGCCGGGGCAGCCTGGTTGCGGGCAGGCCGACGAGGCGGGCGGCGCGGCGGGCGGCTCGGTCGCCGGTGCCAGGCCGCAGGCGGTGCAGTAGCCGTCCGCGTCGATCTCCCCGCCGTCGCACTCCTGCCGGGTGCACGGTACGCCCATGGTGCTCTCCCCCTTCTGCCGTTCAGTCCGCCGGTTCGGCCACCGGCCGCAGCGCCTGCTGGTACCGGGCCACCGCCGACTCTGCGGCCCGCAGGTCGCACGGTGCGCTCCAGAGCAGCCACCGTGCCTTCTCATACCGCTCGATGATCACCGGGTCCTCGGCCAGCCCGAGCCGGGCCGCCATCGCCTTGTAGGCGTCCAGCCGCCCGCGCAGCTCGGCCCGGACGGCCAGCGGCCGGGTCACCGAGGTCAGCGAGTGCCGGGCCCGGACCAGCTCCTTGGCCGCCGCGTCCTCCAGCGAGTCCAGCAGCGGCGCCAGCCGGTGCCACTGGCCCTGGTGGCGCAGCTCGGCCGCCACCGCGATCCGCTCCCGCAGCGCGGAGGCCGGTCCCGGCACGGCCGGTACCTCGGTCGCCGCGATCTTGGCCAGTACCTCGCCGCGCGCCCGGCGGGCCTCGGCCAGCGTCGCGTCGGCCCGTACCAGCACCTCGCCGACCTGCTGAAGCCGCTCGTCGGCCTCGTCGCGCAGCCGCAGCAGCGCCTCCAGCTCCACCCGCAGGTCGTCCAGCTCGCGGGCCGCCCGGTCGAAGCGGGCGGTGTCCACGGTGCCGGTGCCGGCGCCGCCCGACTGGTCGGCCCCGGTGCCGCCGGGCGTCCAGAGCGCCAGCGGGTCGCAGACCACCTCGGCGCGGAGCGTGGTGAGTTCGCCGCCCAGCTGCTGGAGGGCGTCGGCGGCCGGATGGGCGCCCGGTCGCACCCCGACCGAGCGGGCCAGCGCCTGCACCCGCTGACCCTCGGCGAGGAGCAGGTCTATCCGGGCGGGCAGCGCCGACCAGACGGCGTCCGCCGCCGCGACCACGTCGATCACCGTGGCGTACCAGGCGTTCATCCGCGCGACCAGCTCGGCGAGGGTCAGCTGCTCGCTCAGCCGGGCCGGACCGGCCAGCGCCCGGGCGGCGTCCGGGACATGGCTGCCCGACACGGTGACCCCGGCGCCCTGGAGCAGCTCGGTGAGCTCCACCAGCTCGGCCTGGCCGGGCCGGGCGCGGCGGAAGCGGACCGCGCGGGCCGCCGCGAGCGCCTCGACATACCGGTCGAAGAGCGACCAGAGCAGCGCCACGCCCTGCTCGGCGACGGCCCAGCGCTCGGCGGTGCGGCCGGTCAGCTCGGCGCCTTCGAGCAGCCGCCGGCCGGGGTGGTCCTGGAGCGCCAGCAGCGCCGCCTCGATCGCGTCGCGCTCGGCGCCGAGCCGCACCAGGGCGCGGTCCACCTCCTCCCGGTTCATCACCGGGCCCGCAGGTCCCGTCAGCGCCATGCCCCGCCTCTCTCGACTCTCTACGGAAGGTACCGTGCCGCCGGCGGACCGGCGGACGGACCCAGGTAGGGCTCCAGCCAGGTGCGGTAGCTCTGCTGCCAGGAACCGTTCCGGTACTGCTCCAGCACCTGGTTGACGCGCGCCACCAGATCGGTGTCCTTCTTGTTCATCGCCACACCGTACGGCTCCACGGTGAGCGGGCGGCCGATGAGGTGCACCGTCGGGTCCTGCGCCACCTGGCCGGCGCCGAGCGCGTTGTCGGTCATGGTGGCGTCGACCCGGCCGAGCTGCATCAGGACGAGGCAGTCCAGCTGATTGCCCACCAGGTGCACCGTCGCGCCATGCGCATCCTTCTCCAACTCCTCCTGCGCCGTCGAGCCCTCGGCGGCGCAGACCGTCCGCTTGCGCAGCGCCTGGTCGACCGTGCGGGCGGGCGACGACCGGGGGACCACGATCTGCTGGCCGGCCTCGAAGTACGCGGTGGAGAAGGCCACATCGTGCAGCCGCTTGCAGCTGATCGTCATGGTACGGGCGATCAGATCGACCTCCCCGGAGGTGATGGCCTCGATCCGCTTGGCCGTGGGCACCGTCTTGTACTGCACCTTCTTCGGGTCGCCCAGGACGGCCCCGGCGATGGCGTGCACCAGGTCGATGTCGAAGCCCTCGAAGTCGCCGGTGGCCGGGTTGCGGTAGCCCCAGCGGTAGCTGTTCTGGTCGACGCCCGCGATCAGGTACCCGCGCCGCACGATGGCGGCGACCTTGGGGCCGGCGCCGCCGGACGGCGGCACGCTGCGGGTCATGGTCTGCGGGGTGCAGCCGTCGTCGGCCGCCGCCTGCACGGCGGTGGTGTGCCCGGCCGCCGCGACCGTCGGCCGGGCCGGGGACGACCCGCCCGCCCCGGCGAGCGCCGCCGCCACCGCCACAGCCGCCGCCATCAGCCGCACCATCGGCTTTGCCATCCCGATCCCCCTCACCGGTACTCGGCCAGTCGGCGGCCGATGCCCAGCAGCGCCGCCGCCGCGGCGAGCAGCGCGAGCACACCCGCGCCCACCGCCAGGCCGCCGAGGGCGTCCCGGCCGTCGTCGGCCGCCGCCCGGAAGTCCCGCTGCTCATGGTCGACTGCGGCCGAGAGCTCGCGGTCCATGCGCTCGAAGGCGGCATCGGTGGTCGCACCGCTGCCCACCGTGGCGGCGACCGCCGCCGGGTAGTCGCCCTTGTCGTTGTCGGCGGTGGCGGTGTCATGCAGCCGGTCCCAGCTGCGGAACGCGGCGACCGCCGCCTGCACCCGGGCCCTGCCCTCGGCGTCCCCGGCGGCCAGCGCCAGGGCGTCGCCCAGAGTGCCGCCCGACCCGTCGGCCCGGTCGCCCGCCAACTGCTTGGTGACGCTCTCCCAGCGGTCCGCGTACTCCGTGGTGGAGCCGCGCGCCACCAGGTTGAGGTTCTCCGCGCCCCGGCCCTGCAACGCCTGGATCCGGGCCTGGTCGAGCATCCGCAGCGGGGCGGCGCCGCCCCGGTCGCTGTCGGCCAGGTCGGAGCGGGCCAGCCCATGGCCCACCAGCAGCCAGAGCAGCGCCGTCGCGGTGGCCGCGGTGGCGCCCAGCAGGCCCACGTTGAAGACCCGGTTGGTGCGCCGGAACAGCTGCCGCTGGAACCGGACCAGCGCCACCAGCGCCAGCACCCCCAGGGCGAGCGAGGCATACGGCACGGCCCGCGCGTCGGCGTAGTCCCGCTGGAGCTGCCGGTTCTCGGCCTCGTACAGCTGCTGCGCGGCGGCCAGCATGCCGTGTGCCTTGTCCGGGTCGTCCGGGTGCAGCTGGTCCTGCTGCTGCATCAGCGTGGAGGCGAACCGCAGATAGGCGCCGCCGAGCGGCACCCCCTCGCGGTTGTACGCCCGCGCGGTCTCCACCAGGCCCGCGTAGACCGGCAGTTGCTCATTGAGCGCGGTCAGCCACCGCTGGCTGCCGGAGGAGGCCGTGGTGCGGGCGGCGGCCCTGGTCAGCAGGGAGGAGGCCCGGGTGAGGTCCTGCTCATAGCGTTCCCGGACCGCCTTGGGCTCGCTGCCCGCCAGCAGGAACCCGGTCGCGGCGGTGGTGTCCGCGTCGGCCAGCGAGCGGTAGATCTCGGCGGCGTCCTGGCTCAGCGGCTGGCTGCGCTCCACGATCCGGTCCGCCGCCTGCGCCCGCCCGTCGACCTGCCACCCCGTCACCGCGCCGAAGGCCAGTACCAGGACGGCCAGCACCAGACCGGACAGCCGCAGCCCGCCCGGTACGGTCCGCACCGCGCGCAGCAGCCGGGCGCGGGCCTCGGCCGGTGCCGAGGGTCTGCCGCCCGGCGGGTCCGGCCTGTGCACCGGTGGTGATGTGATCGTCATGCGCTCCACCCTCCCCTGCGGACCGCCGGCGGAGGGATTCCGGCCCCTCCGCCTGCAGTATGGCCACCCCCTGTGACAGCCACACCGGAATTGCGCCGATCTTGAGCCTCGGCGAACCCGTCAAAGGCGGATATTCCCGGACAAGTCCGGCGTCTGTGCAGTCGCGCAGCTCCACGGCACTGTACGAGCCGTCGGGGGGCCGGTCAGTCGGCGGGGTACCAGGCGCGCAGGCGCCGTTGCGCGGCGGCGCCGCCGCCCAGCCCCTCGGCGGCCAGGTGGTCCAGCCCGAGCAGCGCGGCGCCGACCACCGGGGGCGCGCTGACCACCCGCGGTACGGCCAGCGGGGCGCCGGCGGCCAGCCGCTCCCGTACCGCGTCCAGCAGCAGCGGCTGCCGGGAGGCCAGCACCCCGCCGCCCAGCACCACATCGGCGGGCGCGTCCAGCAGATCGAGCCGGCGCAGCGCCACCAGCGCCAGCCGGGCCACCTCGTCGGCCTGGCGGTCCACCAGGTCGCGGGCCACCCGGTCGCCCTCCTCGGCGGCGGCGAAGAGCACCGGCACCAGTTCGTGCAGCCGCGCGTCGGGGATCTCCTCCAGGTGCACCGCCTCCGCCACGGCGGTCGCCGTCGGCCGCCCGAAGTGGCGGGCGACGGCGGCGGCCAGGGCGGTGGCCGGGCCGCGCCCGTCCTCGGCCCGCACCGACCACCACATCACCTCCAGCGACAGCCCGTGGCCGCCGCCCCAGTCGCCGGTGATGGTGCCCAGCGCCGGGAAGCGGGCGGTGCGGCCGTCCGGCAGCAGGCCCACGCAGTTGATGCCCGCACCGCAGACCACCGCTACGCCGCGCGGTGTGTCGGTACCGGCCCGCAGCAGCGCGAAGGTGTCGTTGGCGACCACCGCCGTGCGGCCCCAGCCCTGTGCGGCCAGGGCCTGTTGCAGCCGCTGCTCCTCCACCGGGAGGTCGGCGTTGGCCAGGCAGGCGGAGACATGGGTGACCAGCGGGCCGGTCCCCCGGCCGAGGTCGAACCCGGCCTCGGCAGCGGCGGCGGCGACCAGCGGGGCGAGCCCGGCGACGGCGGCCTCGGCGCCGATCAGCTGCGGGATGAAGCCGCCGCCCCGGGCGGTGCCCAGGACGGTGCCCTCGGCGGTCACCACCGCCACGTCGGTCTTGCTGTTGCCGGCGTCCACCGCCAGCACGCCGCAGATCCGCTCCGGCTCCGTCGCCCCGACCGTCCCCGAGCCGATCGGGTTGCCCACGGTGGCCGTTCCGGTCGGCAGGCCGCCGTCGTCGTTCTCCACGCTGTGCTCCCCACCGCCTCCGTCCGCCGTAGCCTGGCAGGTCCCGCCGGACCGGGTCATGCCCAGGCCAGGTGCGCGCGGTTGTGAGCGATCAGACGGTCCGTCAACTGCTCGGCCAGGTCCAGCTGGCCGACCAGCGGGTGGGCCAGCAGCGCGTCGTACACCCGGTCGCGGCCACCCAGCAGGGCGGCCTCCAGGGCCAGTTGCTCATAGGCGGTGACATGCGCGATCAGCCCCGCGTACAGCGGCTCCACCGGCCGCTGCGGCAGCGGCCGGGCGCCGCCCGCGTCCACCACGGCGGGGACCTCCACCACGGCGTCGTCGGGCAGGAAGGGCAGGGTGCCGCCGTTGCGGACATTGACCACCTGGACGGACCCCGCCGCCGAGCCGGTGCCCAGCAGCGAGGCGACCAGCGCCACCGCCGCCTCCGAGTAGTAGGCGCCGCCGCGCTTGGCGAGCAGCGCGGGCTTCTCGTCCAGCGCCGGGTCGGCGTACATCTCCAGCAGCTGCCGCTCGATGGCGGCCACCTCGGCGGCCCGGGAGCCCTTCACCCTCAGCTCCTCCACCACGGTGTCGTGCCCGTAGAAGTAGCGCAGGTAGTAGGAAGGGACCACACCGAGCCTGCGCACCAGGGCGAGCGGCAGCTCCAGGTCGTCGGCGACGGCCTGCCCGTGTGCGGCGAGCAGTTCGGGCAGCACCTCGCGGCCGGTCTCCCCGCCGGGGGTGTCCAGCAGGGTGACGCCGCGCTCCCAGGTGAGGTGGTTGAGGCCGACGTGGTCCAGGCGGATCCGCTCCGGGGCGACGCCCAGCAGCCCGGCGAACTTCCGCTGGAAGCCGATGGCGACATTGCAGAGGCCGACGGCCCGGTGGCCGGCGGTCTGGAGGGCGCGGGTGACGATGCCGACCGGGTTGGTGAAGTCCACGATCCAGGCGTCGGGGTTGGCCCGGCGGACCCGCTCGGCGATGTCCAGCACCACCGGGACGGTGCGCAGCGCCTTGGCGAGGCCGCCGGCGCCGGTGGTCTCCTGGCCGACGCAGCCGCACTCCAGCGGCCAGGTCTCGTCGCGGTCGCGGGCGGCCTGGCCGCCGACCCGCAGTTGCAGCAGTACGGCGTCGGCGCCGTCCACGGCGGCGTCGATGTCCGTGGTGGTGGTGACGGTCGCGGGGTGGCCCTGCCGGGCGAGGATCCGCCGCGCCAGGCCGCCGACCAGGTCCAGCCGGTCGGCCGCCGGGTCGGCCAGGACGAGCTCGCCCAGCGGGAGGGTGTCGCGCAGCCGGGCGAAGCCGTCGACGAGCTCCGGGGTGTAGGTCGAACCGCCGCCGACGACGGCGAGCTTGAGCGGACCGGTGGAGGTGGACATCAGCCCTTGACCCCTGTCAGTGTCACGCCTTCGATGAAGGCCCTCTGTGCGAAGAAGAAGAGGACGATGACCGGCGCCATCACCAGCAGGGTGGCGGCCATCGTCAGGTTCCAGTTGGTGTGGTGGGCGCCCTTGAAGGACTCCAGGCCGTAGGAGAGGGTCCAAGCGGACTCGTTCTCGCCCGCGTAGATCTGCGGGCCGAAGTAGTCGTTCCAGCAGGCGAAGAACTGGAAGAGGGCGACGGCGGCGATGGCCGGCTTGGCCATCGGCACGACCACCCTGAGCAGGGTGCGCAGCTCGCCGCAGCCGTCGATGCGGGCCGCCTCCAGGTACTCCCGGGGGATGGTCAGCAGGAACTGCCGCAGCAGGAAGATGGTGAAGGCGTCGCCGAAGGCCATCGGGATGATCAGCGGCCACAGGGTGCCGGAGAGGTGCAGCTGCTTGGCCCAGAAGAGGTACATCGGGATCACCACGACCTGCGGCGGCAGCATCATCATGGAGATCACGGCCATCAGCGCGATCCGCCGCCCGGGAAAGCGGAACTTGGCCAGCGCATAGGCCACCGGGAGGCTGGAGACGACGGTGAGTACGGTGCCCAGCCCGGCGTAGAGCAGGGTGTTGCGCCACCAGGTGAGGAAGCCGGGGGTGTTCCACACCTTGTCGTAGTTGGCCCACGCCCACTGGTGCGGCCACAGGTCGGAGGTGAGCGCCTGCTGGTCCGTCATCAGCGAGGTGAGGAAGAGGAAGACGAACGGCAGCAGGAAGAAGAGCGCGGCGGCTATGGAGAGCGCGTGTACGGCGACCCAGTGCAGCGCCGCCCGGCGGCGGGCCGCGCGGGCGGCCACCGGCGACGCGGTGCCGAGCGCGGCGGCGGGGAGGATGTCGGTCATGGTGATCGCGGCCCTTCTCAGTCCTCGGCGCCCATGAGGCCGGAGCGGCGGCGCAGCAGCAGTGCGGTGAAGGCCATGGCGACGGCGAAGAGCAGCAGGGCGACCACGCAGGCGGAGCCGTAGTCGAAGTGCTGGAAGCCGAGGCTGTACACCATCTGCGGCAGCGTCCAGGTGGACCCCGCCGGGTAGCCGGGCTCGAACTGCTGGCCGGAGTTGCCGATGATGCCGCTGGCGACCTTCCCGGCGACCAGGGCCTGTGTGTAGTACTGGAGGGCCTGGATGACACCGGTGACCACGGCGAACATCACGATGGGGGAGATGTTGGGGTAGGTGACGAAGCGGAACCGCTGCCATGGCCCGGCGCCGTCCAGCGAGGCCGCCTCGTACTGCTCCCTGGGGACGTCCAGCAGCGCGGCCATGAAGATGACCATCAGATCGCCGATGCCCCACAGGGCGAGCAGGGTGAGCGCGGGCTTGGACCAGTGGGGATCGGTGAACCAGCCGGGCTGCGGCAGGCCGATCGAGCCCAGCAGGTGGTTGACCGGCCCGGTGCCGGGGTTGAAGAGGAAGGCGAAGCCGATGGTCGCGGCCACCGGCGGGGCCAGGTAGGGCAGGTAGAAGGCGGTACGGAAGAAGCCCGCTCCCGTCTTGACCTTGGTGATCAGCATGCCGACGCCCAGCCCGAAGGCCACCCGCAGCGTCACCATGACCACGACCAGCCAGAGGGTGTTGCGGACGCCCTGCCAGAAGTACGGGTAGTCGCCGAAGACGTACTTCCAGTTCTTCAGCCCGGTGAACGTCGGCTGGGCGAAGCCGTCGTAGTGCATGAAGGAGAAGTACAGGGTGGAGACCAGCGGGTAGCCGAAGAAGACCGCGAAGCCGATCAGCCAGGGCGCCAGGAAGGCGAGCGTGCGGGCCGCCTCCCGGCGGCGCTTGCTGCGAAGCGCCGCCAGGACGGGGAGATGGGCTGCCATTCCGGTCACTTGGCCTGGGCCACGGCGGCGTCGATCTCCTTGTCGACGCCGGCCAGGCCCGCCTTCAGGTCGGAGACCTTGCCGGACTCGTAGGAGTAGCCGAAGTTCTGGAGGGACACCTGGTAGGCGCCGCCGTTGATGCTCGCCGGGGTGGTGGAGGAGTACGGGTTGGCGGCGATGTCCAGGAAGGTCCTGAAGTTGGGGTCCGGGTCGATCGCGGGCGACTTCAGCGCCTCGAAGGTGCTGGGCACATTGTGGATGGCGTTGGCGAAGCCGACCACCGCGTCGGTGTCGGTGGCGAGGTACTTCACCAGCTCCCAGGAGGCGTTCTGCTTCCTGCTGGTCTGCGCGATGCCGATGATGGTGCCGGTCTGGTAGCCCCGGCCGTAGGTCTTCAGCTGGTCGTCCGGCACCGGGAAGGGCGCGGTGGCCCAGTCGAACTTCACGCCGTCCGCCTTGAGGTTGGCGATCCGCCACTCGCCGTCGATCGCCATGGCGACCTGCCCGGTCTCGAACGGGTTCTTCTCCGAGAACTCGTCGCCGAAGCCGGTCCGGTACTTCTCCAGCTTCTGGAAGCCGCCCAGCTCGGAGACCAGCTTCCGCTGCCACTCGAACATGGCGGTGACGCTGGGGTCGGACGCCAGGTTGGACTTGCCGTCCTTGTCGAAGTAGGTGGCGCCCCACTGGCCCAGGAAGTGGGTGGGGGTGGACTCATAGCCGTGGAAGTCCGGCATGAAGCCGAGCTGGCTGTACCCGTCGCCGGTCGCCTTGGTGAGCTTCTTCGCCACCTCGGAGAACTCGGAGAGCGTCTTCGGCGGGGCGGTGATGCCGGCCGCCTTGAAGGCGTCCTTGTTGTAGTACAGCCCGTAGGCGTCGGCGAGCAGCGGCAGCGCGCAGCGGGTGCCGTTGAACTCGGTGTACTGGGCCATCGCTATGGGGAAGGTCGCGGAGACCTCGATCCCGGACTTGTCCAGAAAGGGCTTGAGGTCGGCCCAGACGCCGGAGGCGCAGAACTTGCCGACGTTGTCGGTGGTGAAGGAGGAGACCACGTCGGGCGCGTTGTCGCCGCCGGCCCGCAGCGCCTGGTTGATCTTGTCGTCGGTGACGTTCTTGACGACCTTGACGTGGATGTTGGGGTGCGCCTTCTCGAACGCCTTGATGTTGTCGTCGATCGCCTTCACCTCGGACGGCTGGCTCCAGCCGTGCCAGAAGGTGATGGTGGTCTCCTTGGAGGCGTCGTCGGTGGCGCCGCCCTCGCTGCTGCCGGTGCAGGCGCTCGCGAGCAGGGCCAGGGAGGCGGTGCAGGCGAGGGCGGCGGCGGTCCGGCGCACTCTGCGGGTGCTGGTGGTCACGGGGATGTCCTCCTGGAGGGGCGGGGCGGGGCGGGGCGGGGGCTCGGAGGGGCTCGGGGGCGGTGGTGACAGGAGGTGGGGCCAGGTGGCGGTGTCAGGAGGTGGGGTCAGGAGCTGGGGTCAGGAGGTGGTGAAGACGGATTCGCGGACGGTCGCCAGTGCGCTCTGCAAGGCGCCGTGGACGACCGGGGACCCCTCCAGGGCGCTCAGCCGCAGCCGGGGCCGGGGCACGGCCAGCCCGGTGAGCTCCTCCTGGACGAGGGCGCGCAGCCGCTCCCCGCCGGCCCGGGGCACGTCCCCGGAGAGCACCACCAGCTCCGGGTCGACCACCGCGACGATCGCGGCCAGCCCGGTGGCCAGGCGGTGCGCCAGCTCGGCGAGGACGGCGCCGCCGCCGGGGGCGGTCGCGGCCCTGGCGACGGCCTCCCTGGCGGTGCGGGCGCCGATCCCGTGCTGCTTGGCCAGGGCCAGTACGGCGGGTGCGCCGGCCAGCTCCTGGAAGCCGCCGGAGTTCTCCCGGCGCACATTGCGGATCAGCGGCGCTCCGGGCAGTGGCATATAGCCGACCTCGCCGGCGCCGCCGGTGAAGCCCCGGTGCAGCCGGCCGGCGATCATGATCGCCGCGCCGATCCCCTCGGCGGCCCAGAGCAGTACGAAGTCCTCGCAGCCGCGCGCCTCGCCCAGGGTCTGCTCGGCGACGGCGGCCAGGTTGACGTCGTTCTCGAAGGCGACCGGCATCCCCAGCGCCTCCGCCAGCTCGGCCAGCAGCCCGGGTGCGTGCCAGCCGGTGAGGTGCGGGGCGTAGCGCAGTCGCCCGGTGAGCGGGTCGATGGCCCCGGGGGCGCCGATCACGGCCTGGGACAGCTGCCGGCGCTCCAGCCCGGCCTGGCGGACCGCCTGGTCGACGGCCGCGACCACCCGGTCGACGGTGCCTGCGGCCTGCCGCCCGGGGGTGGCCAGCCGGTGCTCGCCGACCACCCGGCCGGTGATGTCGGCGACGGCGACCCGGATGCGGGCCGGGGTGACATCGAGGCCGGCCACGAAGGCGGCGCTCCGGTTGAGCTCGTACAGCCGGGCGTTGGGGCCGGGCCCGCCCTCGGTGGTGCCCACCGGCACCACCAGCCCGGCGGACTCCAGCCGGGCCAGCAGCTGCGAGGCGGTGGGTTTGGAGAGCCCGGTGAGGGTGCCGATCTGGGTCCGGGAGAGCGGGCCGCGTTCCAGCAGCAGGTGCAGCGCGGCCCGGTCGTTGATGGCGCGCAGCAGGCGGGGGGTGCCCGCGATGGGGCCGGCGGGGTTGCCGCTGCCTCCGGTCACCTGGCCGCCTCCGTGAACTGTTAGGAAACTTTCCTATCGGTGCCAGGAACCTAGGTCCGGCCGTGCGGGGTGTCAATGGTCCGTGCGGCCGGGGATGCGGAAGCGTTACCACCGCCTCCGTGTGACCGCCCGGCGACGCTCGGTGAAAATGTGTGGCGCATCACATGTGTGGACGGTCCGTGACGCTATGTGTGCGAGCGGTCGGGAAATGTGGCGATCCAGCATTCCCGAACGCATTCGCCACTACCCAACGTCATGGATTCTTTAGGATTGAACATATGACCAGGAAGGTCGGTTTGACGAGGGCCCGTCAGCGGTGAAGGATCTCAGTCGTACCGCCGCACCGGACCAGTCCGGGGGCGGTGCGAGGGGTGCGGACGGCCGTACGGGAATGCCCTTGGAGGCGCCCGATTGCGCCAATCCCCGGGCAGTTTCCGGCCTGCCCGGTGTAGCGCGAAAATGCGGCAGACCGTATATCCGGGAACCGGCGCGGCGGAACCCGGGAAAGGGGTGGATACGGCTGCCGTCCGCCGCCCGCACTCCGACCGGTCGTCGACGGGCCCGCTCCAGGCCCGCTGCACGGCCGGCGCGGCGTCGACCGGGGGGCCGGTCGACGCCGCCTGCCTCCCCGCCTGTATCGGGCGGACAGCACCCGGCCCCGGCCCTCTCTCCAGGAGGGCCGGGGCCGGGTGCGGTTGGGCGTCAGCCCTTGCCGAGGTCGCGGCCGACGGCCGACTCGCCGCGGGTACGGGGTGCCCGCGCCCTGGCGCCGTCCAGCGGACGCGCCGCCAGCGACTGCGGGGAGTCCGGATTGGCCAGCGCCGACGGCGGGGCCGCATCGCCGCCCGGCACCGGCCGGTCCGGGTCGGGGGAGGCCGTCACCCCGTCGTCCTTGAGCCTGACCCCGGCGTCGTCGAAGGCCGTCTTCAGCCGGGCCCGCAGCGAGCGGGCGACCAGGCCCGCCTTGCCGGGCATCGTCCGGGCCTCCACCCGCAGCACCACCGAGTCGGCCGCCACCGATTCCACGCCCAGCACCTGCACCGGCTCCCAGAGCAGTTCGTCCCACGGCGTGGACTTCGCCATCTCCTCCGCCGTCGCCAGGATGATTGCCTGCACCCGGTCCAGGTCCTCCCGGTAGCCGACCTGCACATCGATGACGGCCGTCGACCAGCCTTGACTCATATTGGCGATCCGCTTGACCTCGCCATTGCGCACGTACCAGATCTCGCCGTCGGCGCCGCGCAGCTTGGTCACCCGCAGGCCGACCTCCAGCACCGTGCCGGTGGCCACCCCCGCGTCGATCTCGTCGCCGACGCCGTACTGGTCCTCCAGGATCATAAAGACACCGGAGAGGAAGTCGGTCACCAGATTCCGCGCCCCGAAGCCGATCGCCACCCCCGCCACCCCGGCGCTGGCCAGCAGCGGAGCCAGGTTCACCCCCAGCGCGGAGAGCACCATCAGGGCGGCGGTGCCCAGGATGGCGAACGAGGCCATGCTGCGCAGCACCGATCCGATGGCCTCCGAGCGCTGCCGCCGCCGCTCGGCGTTGACCAGCAGCCCGCCCAGCCGGCCGGTGCCGGTGGCGGACTCCTCCGCGCCCCGCGTCATCCGCGCGATGAGCTGGGTGATCAGCTTGCGCACCACGGCCCGCAGTATCAGCGCCAGGAAGACGATGAAGACGATCCGGACGCCGCCCGCCACCCACCCCTGCCAGTTCTGGTCCACCCAGCCGGCCGCGTCATTGGCGCTCTGCTGCACCTGGGTCAGGCTGGTCGGGGTGTTGCCCAGCAGCCCGCCGTCGGCGGGGTCGGGGGAGGGGGACCCGGGCAGGGAGGACGGTGACGGGGAGGCGTCTGCGGCGAGCAGGAGGCCGGCGCTGCCGGACCAGGACACGGCGGGAACCCTTCGGTGCGGGGGCGTTGCAGGGGTTCACCCTACCGGCGGTACGCGAATCCCCCGCCCGGCTGGGGACGCTGCGTGACCAAGCCGGTGCGGAACGCCGCCATCCGGACGTGAACCGGGCGTCCTCGCTGGGCATATCGGATGTGGGTGAACACACACCCGGTCCGTTACCTGGGATTGGTGGCGCCGTGGGGAGGCATACGGCGACACTGAGGGGAGATCGCGTAGCGATACGCGACCAGCCGCTCGTCCCGGCGCGAGCCACGCGCCGTAGGCGTACAAGGAGGCATCCGTGCCGCATGTCCTCGTCCTCAACGCGTCGTACGAGCCACTCGGCGTCGTATCGATGCGCCGCGCACTCATCCTCGTCCTCAACAACAAGGCGGTCAGCCTGGAGGACTCCGGGATCACCATGCACAGCGCCACCAGCGCCGTCACGGCGCCGTCCGTCGTCCGACTGACCCGCTTCGTGCGGGTCCCTTTTCGTGGCCCCGTACCTCTCACCCGCCGGGCGCTCTTCGCCCGCGACAACGGCCGCTGCGTCTACTGCGGAGCCGCGGCCACCAGCGTGGACCATGTGGTCCCGCGCAGCCGGGGCGGCCAGCACCGCTGGGACAACGTGGTGGCGGCCTGCCGCCGCTGCAACCATGTGAAGAGCGACCGCCACCTCTCGGAGCTGGGCTGGCGGATGAACCGACCACCCGCGCCACCCACCGGACTCGCCTGGCGCATCATCGGCACCGGGCACCGGGATCCGCGGTGGCGCCCCTACCTCGAACCGTACGGCGGCCGGGACCAGCTCGCCGAGTCCGGCCATCCGGACCGCGCCGGCGCCCCCGGCCAGCCGCCCATCCCCCTCGACCGCTCCCCCCATGGGCGGACCCTCCACGACCGCCGCGGTGAGCCTGCGCAGCAGCTCTCCGCCTGACCCCGCTGCCCGGTCGCTCGGCCGACGAGGACCGGCACGGCACGCCTCATGGGCCGGCGGCGCATCCGCAAGGGACGCGCCGTCGGCCCGCCGCGTTTCCGCCAGGCGGGAATGGTCAGGCGGGAATGGTCAGGTGGGAATGGCCAGGCACCGCCTACGGCAGGTCCGTGGTCTCGGGGGCGGGGGCCACCGCGTCCGGAGCGTCCACGGCGTCCGGGGGGACGGCGGCGAACGGCGAGGCGGAGGCGAAGGGCGTCGCGGAGGTGAAGGGCGGGGCAGCGGCGCCGTCCGCCAGGTCCGGACCGACCGGCGGCGCGGGGGGCGTGGCGGACGCCAGGGGCGTCCCGCCGCCGACCGGGCGGTCCACCGCATATGCCTCCACCGAGGAGAGCGAGTAGCCGAACCGGTTGGCCGCCAGCACGCCCTGGACGCGGACGAACCGGGTCCCCGGGGCGTCCAGGCGGACGGTCTCGGTGCCGCCGTGCCCGTCCTCCACGGTCGCGGCGGCGGTCCAGGACACCCCGTCCGGCGAGGTCTCCACCCGGTACGCGACCGCATAGGCGTTCTGCCAGCTCAGTACGGCGTCGCTCTGCCAGTGCAGGATGACCGAGCCCAGCCGGGCCGGCTCGGCCAGCTCCAGCTGGAACCAGGAGTCGTCGCCGCCGGAGGAGGCCCAGCGGGTCTCCGGGTCGCCGTCCACGGCAGCGGCGGCCGGATGGTCGTCGCGGTCCCCGGAGGAGGTGGCGGTGGCGGTCCGGGCCAGGTCCGGCCCGGAGACCGGCGGGACCACCCGCACCTGGAGCACCTCGTCCACGGTCCGGCCGCCCGATGTGAACGACACCGGAACCCGGTAGACCCCGCTCGGCGTGCCCGCAGCGGCGGAGACCGCCAGCGGCACCGCCAGCCGACCGCCGCGCGGCACCGTGACGGCGGCCGGGGCGGAGGCGGTCAGGCCCTTGGCGTCCTTCGGCAGCCGCACGGTGAACTGCCCGGCCGCCGCACCCGCCAGGGTCGCCTCCAGGGTGGCGCTCGCGGTGGCCGGCTGCGGGGCGCCCGCCACCACGTCCAGCGTGCTGCGCGACACCTCCAGCCGGGCGACCGGGGAGTCCGCGTACCAGGGGACGATCTCATTGACGACCGGCGCCTCGCCGCCGTACGCCCAGGTCAGCCGGAGCGCGTCGACCTGCCGGCCGTGCCCGGCCAGCTCGGTGTAGCCGGGCCGCACCGCGCCCAGCCGGACCCAGCCGCCGTCCGGCTTCCGGGCCTCGACCACCGCCTCGGTGTTCACCGCCGGGTCGGTCAGCACCGACACCCGGTCCAGCGGGCGGGTCGCCCCCAGGTCCACCACCAGCTGCCGGTCGTCGGCGCCGGGTGCCGAGGCCGCCCGGTACGCGGTGTCCGCGTCGCCGTCCACGACCGCCGCCACCGAGGAGCCCGGCGCGGCCGGCGGTCCCCCGCTGACCGTCGGCTGCTCGGCGCCCGGCGCCGTCACGGTGAACTCCCGCACCGCGACCGTGGTCTCCTGCGCCTCGGTGGCGCGCAGCCGCACATAGCGGGCGACGGTGCCGGCCGGCAGCGCGGCGGAGACCGTCCTGGTGCCCGAGACCTCGGTGATCCGGTGCCAGCCGCCGTTGCCGGTGGAGTACTCCAGCACCGCCTGGTGCAGATAGCCGTCGTCGACGTCCTCCCCGGCACCGGACGGCGCCGCCGTGGACCCGCCGCCGACCGGGACGTCGTCCGGCGAGTCGCCGGAGGCGTCGCCTGCCGGGTCCTGCGAACCCATCTGCACCACGACCCGGCCCACCGGCCGGTCGGCGCCGAGGTCGACCCCCACCGAGTCGTCCCGCTGCGGCGGCGCATCGCTCCAGAAGAACGTCCGCGGGTCGTCGTCGGTCATCATCGCCGCACCGTGCCCGGGCTCCGGCCCCATGGTGGTGGTCGCCCGCGCCGCCGAGCCGCTCACCCCGGACCAGCTGTCGGCGGTCTTCAGCACCCGCTTCAGGAACGGGTCAAGCACCCCCGCGCCGACCGTCGCCGACCCGCCGGCGATCTCCGCCGTCAGGCCGCGCAGCTCCAGCCGCGCCCGCCAGGCCGCCGCGCCGTCCCCGCTGCGCTGCGCCAGCAGCATGTCCACCGCCGAGCGGCCGGCCTTCCCGTACCGGGCGAGCTGCTCCAGCCACGGCCCTGCCTCGTCGGCCAGCGCCCCGGCCGCCACCGGACGCAGCGCCTCCGGGGCCTGCTCCATGGCGGTGAAGGCGTCCCGCAGTGCGTCGGCCGCCTCGGCCAGCCGCTCCGCGTCGACGTCGGCGGGCTTCTTCCGCTGGACCGGCTTCCCCTGGCCCGGCTTCCCGTGGCCCGACTTCCCCGGGCCCGGCTGCTCCTTGGCCGACGGCATCACGGTCGGCTCCACCGCCGACCAGAAGCGTTGCAGCAGCGGCAGCAGATACGCCGACTCCTGGGTGGCCAGCGGCGAGGAGGAGCTGTTGCCCGCCAGCGTCCGCAGCGCCTCGTCGGCCGCCCCGGACCCGCCCGCCAGCGCCCGCAGCGCGCCCCGCCAGGAGTCCTGCGGGCGGTACCCGGCGGGGTTCCAGGCGTAGTCGGCGGCGGTGAAGAGCGCGATCCGGGAGGCGACCGGCTGCTCCATCGCATTCACCAGCAGCGCGGCGGAACCGGTGGCCACCCCCGCCTCCCGGCCGGTGTACGGGCCGAGGTAGAGCCGGTCCTCGGACCAGTCGTTCACCGGGTAGTTGTCCATGGTGACCAGCGGATGGGCGAGCACCGCCTCGGTGTCCCGCAGCTGGTCGGCGGTGATCCGCTCCGGCACCACGCCGACACCGGTCCACGCCACCTGCGCGGCCGGTGGCAGCGCCTTCGCCAGCGCCTCGCGGTACGGCGTGGCACCGCGCTGGTGGTACTCGGTCGGCATCACCGACAGCGGCGCCAGGCCCTGCCCGGCGTGCCCGGCCGCGAACCGCTCCAGCACCTTGGTGACCAGCTCGCCCTGCGCCCTGGCCGCCGCCTCCGGGCCGGTGCCATAGGCGTTGCGGTCCGCCCGGCAGTGCCACTCCTCGTACGACACATCCTGGAACTGCAGCTGGAAGGCGCGGAAGCCCAGCCCCCACAGCGACTCCAGCTTGCCGACCAGCGCCCTGACGTCGTTCTCGGAGGTGTAGCAGAGCGACTGGCCAGGGGAGAGCGCATAGCCGGGCACCACATGGTTGCGGGCGGCGCGCTCGGTCAGGGTGCGCAGCTCGGTCTGCCGGGCCGCCGGGTACGGCTCCCGCCACTGGGAGAGCCGGTAGGGGTCGTCACCGGGCGCGTAGAGATAGGAGTTCTGCTTGGTCGCGCCCAGGAAGTCGATCTCGGAGAGCCGCTGCTCCGCCGTCCACGGCCGGCCGTAGAAGCCCTCGACCGTGCCGCGCACCCGGGTCGACGGCCAGTCGCGGACCGTCACACCCGGCAGCCCGCGCCCCGCCTCCGCCGTCTGGCCCTGCCCCGCCGGTACCGCCGTCACCAGCTGACGGAGCGTCTGCGCCGCGTTGAACGTCCCCTCGCCGTCCACCCCGGCCAGCACCACCGCGCCATACGCGCCGCCGCCGGACGCAGCGAGCTGACCCGCCGACAGCACATAGCCGCCGGCCGGCAGCCCGGACGGCGACGGCGCGGAGGTGTCCGCGCGGCCCGCCGCCATCGCCAACTCCCGCAGCACCCGGTCGGTCTGCCCGTCGGCACCCTCGGCGATACCGCCCACCAGCACCAGCAGGCTCCCGGCGGTCGGCGCCGGGGCCTGCCGGGCCACGGACACCTCCTCGGCTCCGGACCCGCGCAGCACCTCGCGCACCACGTCCAGCGCACCGGGGTCCGCCTGCGGCGCGGCCACCACCGCCACCCGGCGGGGGACCGTCACCGCCCGCCCGGCGGCCTGCTGGTCCTGCGGGCGGGGGAAGACCTCGGGGACCGCCACCGTGCTGCGGGCCTGCTCTTGCCCCTCCACCGCCACGGCGGAGGTGCCGCCGCCGTCCCGGCCCGCCGCTGCGGCCGGCTGCGCCCCGGCGACCAGCCCGCCCACCACGGCGGCGGCCGACAGGGCGGCGGTCGCGCGCAGGGCCGCCCGGCGGCCCCCGGGGCGCGGCGACGGCTGCTGCTGTCCGGTCCGGTCCGCGGCGGCGCGCTCCTCGCGGACCCGCTCCAGCAGCGGCTCGGTGCCCTTGAGGTCGGCAATCAGCCGGTCGGCGGTCAGCGGGGCGAGCCGCCGGGCGGTACGGGCGGTGGTCCGGCGGGCGGCCAGCGCGGCGGGGTGGTACAGCGCATCGCGCAGGGCGGCGCTGCGCTCCAGATGGCGGCGGAGCTGAAGCCCCGCCACCGCGGGCACCGAGAGGCGGGTCGGCACGGGTCCTCCTCGCAGCGGGTCGTCCAGCGGCCGGCGATCCGCGCACGGCAGGCCAGGCGGCCTTGTGGGCCACCCGGTGCAGCATACGGATTCGCCAAGAGCCCACCATTCGGACGGCAGGGGTGTCAACGTCCCCGACACCTATGCCGGATTTATGAGGGATTGTCATGTGATGCCGACGGCACGCCGACCTCGATCCGGCGGTGGGCTCGGCCTCTGGGCTGGCCTCCGGCTGGGCGGTTGGCCCGGCCTTTGGCCTGGCCTCCGGCTTGGTGGTTGGCCCGACTCCTGGTCCGACCTCCGGCGCGGCCTCCGGCTTGACCGTTGGCCCGGATCCTGGCTCGGCGGTTGGCCCGGCCCCGGGGCGGCCGTTGACCCGAGCGGGGAAGAAGCGGGGGCGGCGGGGCGTGCCGGAGTGCCGGGCGAGGTCAGGCGGGGTAGGTGTCTTCCCGTCACCCGTTCCCGTACGGCGTCGCCGACCCCGGAGGAGCCCGACGTTGGCCGCATCCCTCGACAGTGCCGCAGCGCCCGACGACCGTACGCACCAGCCGGACGCCCAGCCGTTCCCGGAGGGCCTCGCCGAACTGGCCCGGGCACACGGCGTGGACACCTCCTACGACCCCGGCGGCGGCCGGGTCGCCGTCTCCGAGGAGACCCTGGTCGCGGTGCTCGCCGCGCTCGGCGTGGACGCCGCCACCCCGCAGGCCGTACGCGCCGCGCTGGAACGGCACCGGCACGGCGCGGCAGCCCGGCTGCTGCCACCGTGCGTGGTCGCCCGGGCGGGCCGCCCGGTGGCGGTCGCGGTACCGGCCGGCGCCGAGCTGTGGGTGGAGCTGGAGCAGGGCGGCGCCCGGCCGGTGGCGGCCAGCAGCGGCACCCATGCCCGGGTGCTCCCGCCCGACCTGCCGCTGGGACGGCACACCCTGCACGCCCGGCTGCCCGACCGTACGGCCGCCGTCCCGCTGGTCGTCGCCCCCGCGCGGCTCGCCCTGCCGCCGGGCCGCAGCTGGGGCTTCCTGGTGCAGCTCTACTCGGTGCTCTCGCAGCGCTCCTGGGGCATGGGCGACCTGGCCGACCTGGCCGATCTGGCGCAGTGGTCCGGGCATGCCCTCGGGGCCGGGTTCGTCCAGGTCAACCCGCTGCACGCGGCGCTGCCCGGCACCCCCTCCGACCCCTCTCCCTACCGCCCCTCCTCACGGCGGTTCGCCGACCCGGTGCACATCCGGGTGGAGGCGGTGCCCGAGTACGCCTATCTGCCGCCCGAGGCCCGGCAGCAGGCCGACCGGCTGGCCGCCCGGGGCGCCGCGCTGCGCACCGGCGTCCTGGTCCAGGAGGGCCTGATCGACCGCGACGCCACCTGGGTGCTCAAGCGCGAGGCGCTGGAACTGGTCCACCGCATCCCGCGCAGCGTCGGCCGGGAGGCCGCCTACCGCGCCTTCCTGGCCCGCGAGGGCGCCCGGCTGGAGGACTACGCCACCTGGTGCGCCCTCGCCGAGCTGCACGGCGGCAACTGGCGGCGCTGGCCCGAGGAGCTGCGCGACCCGGCCGGGCCCGCCGTGGTCCGGGCCCGCGAGGACCACGCCGAGGCGGTGGAGTTCCACCGCTGGCTCTGCTGGGTGGTGGACGACCAGCTGGCCGCCGCGCAGGCGGCGGCCACCGGGGCGGGCATGCCGGTGGGCCTGGTGCACGACCTGGCCGTGGGCGCCCACCCGGACGGCGCCGACGCCTGGGCCCTCCAGCGGTTCCTGGCCGAGGGCATCTCGGTCGGGGCCCCGCCGGACGCCTTCAACGCCCACGGCCAGGACTGGGGGCTGCCGCCGTGGCGCCCGGACGCCCTGGCCGAGTCCGGCTACGCCCCCTTCGCCGACCTGCTGCGCGGCGCGCTGCGGCACGCCGGGGCGCTGCGCATCGACCATGTGATGGGCCTCTTCCGGCTCTGGTGGGTGCCCGAGGGCCTGCCGCCGACCCAGGGCACCTATGTCCGCTACGACCAGGAGGCGATGCTCGGCGTGCTCGCCCTGGAGGCGCACCGGGCGGGCGCCTCCGTCATCGGCGAGGACCTGGGCACCGTGGAGCCGGGCGTCCGGGAGGAGCTGGCCGAGCGCGGCATCCTGGGGACCTCGGTGCTCTGGTTCGAGCGCGACTACGGCCCGGACGGCTCCGGTGGCCCGCTGCCGCCGGAGCGCTGGCGGGAGCTGTGCCTGGCCACCCTCACCACCCATGACCTGCCGAGCACCGCCGCCCGGCTGTCGGGCGAGCATGTGGAGCTGCGCCACCGCCTGGGCCTGCTGGCCCGGCCGCTGGAGGAGGAGCAGGCCGAGGACGACGAGGAGCGCGAGGAGTGGCTGGGCGAGCTGGCCCGCGAGGGGCTGCTGTCGGTCCCGCCGTACGGGGAGGGCCCGGCCGCCGACGAGGACACGCCCGACCGGGGACCGCATCTTCCGGAGGCCGTCGCGGCGCTCCACCGCTATCTGCTGCGCACCCCGGCCCGGCTGGTGGGGGTCTGGCTGCCGGACACCCTCGGCGACCCGCGTCCGCAGAATCTGCCGGGCACCTGGGACCAGTACCCCAACTGGCGGCTGCCGGTCGCGGACGCCGCCGGGCACCCCGCCTCCCTGGAGCAGCTGGCCGCCGCACCCCGTACGGCGGAGCTGGCGGCGGTGCTGGCCGGCCTCGATCGGGCGGCGCGACGCTGAGGCGCAGCGGACACCCCGGCGCACGGCTCCGGGGCCGGGCGAGCTACCGTAGGGGACGTGGACAAGAGGAATGCCCTGCGTGCCGGTGCGGTCTCGGCCGTCGCCACGCTGATGATGCTGATGTCGTCCCCCGCCTTCGCCCTGATCCGGGACGACGGCGACGAGCCGGGCGGCGGCCTGAGCGTGGGCGAGACCGTCGGCCTGTACGTGGTCATCCCGATCGTGGCCTTCCTGGTCATCGCCGGTCTGGTCATGCTGCCCTCGATCACCGGCAAGAAGAAGTCCTGACGCGACCGCCGAGCGCCGCCGGGTCCGCCCGGCGGCGCTGAGCCATGCCCGGGGTCAGCCCACGTCCGGGCCGGGCCGTGCGGCCGCCGGGGTCTCGACGATGCCGCGCAGCAGCGCCGTACGCTCCTCCGGGCCGTCCGCCGAGAGCAGCGCGGCGACCACCGCGATCCGCGCCTGACCGGCCCGCAGCGTCCCGGTGAGCACGGCCCCGGCGGCGGCCAGGTCGACCGCTCCGCCGTTGGTGTAGATCGGGGTGACCGGGCCGGCCGGAACCCGGGTGGTGACCGCCACCAGCACCCCCGCCCGTACCGCGCGCGCCACCGCCTCGGTGAACTCCGGGGTGGCGTTGCCCGCGCCCGTGGCCACCAGCACCACGCCCCGCGCGCCCGCCGCCACCGCGGCGTCGAAGAGCAGCGGGTCGGCGTCGCAGTGGTGCATCACCATGTCCACCCGAGGCGTGGCGGCGTCGGCGTCGGGAAGGCGCAGGCCCTCCCGGCGCGGTGCCCGCGGCAGCGGGGTGACCGTACCGAAGCCGACCTTGCCCAGCGGTGCGCCGGAGGGGTCGGCGAAGGCGTCGGCCGCCAGGGTGTGCGTCTTCACGGTGCCCCGGGCGGCGTGCACCAGCCCGTCGAAGACCACCAGCACCCCGGCGCCGTGCGCCAGCGAGGCGGTGAGCAGTGCGTCGTAGAGGTTGCCCGGCGCGTCGCCGTCGGGGTCGTCCAGCGGGCGCTGCGCGCCGGTCAGCACGACCGGGCGCGGGTCGCGGTGGTAGAGGTCCAGCAGGAAGGCGGTCTCCTCCAGGGTGTCGGTGCCATGGGTGACCACCACCCCGTCGACGGCGGGGTCGGTCAGCACCTCCCGTACCGCGTGCACCACGGCCAGTTGGTGGGCGGTGGTCAGCCGGGGGCTGTTGACGGTGAAGAGGTCCACCACCCGGACGGTGACGCCGTCCGGTACCGGGGCGGCCGAGAGGACTTCCTCTCCGGGGGCTTCGGCGGCGTATCCGGTGCCCTGCCACCGGCTGGCGATGGTGCCGCCGGTGCTGACCACGACGACGTTCCGCTGGTGCTTCTGTTCCACATGGGCAAGAATATCCGGATTATTGCGGCACATGATTGCCCATGCGGCCGCTCTTGGGCCGTTGGGCGGCAGAAGGATGCGCTGTGGACGCGATCGACAGAAGAATCTTGCGCGAGCTCCAGGCCGACGGCCGGCTGAGCAACCATGACCTCGCCCGGCGGGTGGGCCTGTCGCCCTCGCCGTGCCTGCGGCGGGTCCGCCGGCTGGAGGAGGACGGGGTGATCCAGGGCTACCGCGCCGAGGTGGACCCGGCGTCGGTGGGCCGGGGGTTCGAGGTCTTCGTCACCGTGGAGGTGCGGCGCGACCGCGAGGCGGTGGAGGCGTTCGAGGCGGAGGTGGCGACCATCCCGGAGGTGGTCGAGGCCTACCGGCTGTACGGGGCGCCGGGCTGCCTGCTGCGGATCGCGGTGGCGGACAGCGACGCCTTCGAGCGGTTCTGGATCGAGCGGTTGACGGCGCTGCCCGGGGTCCATGAGGTCAACTCGCAGATGATCATGAAGCGGATCAAGGACCCGTCCGGCCTCCCGGTCGACTGAACCGGGTCACCGGGCCGCCGGGCCGCCGGGGGCCGGACGCGGTCCGGGGCGCCCTCCGGGTGGAGGGCGCCCCGGACCGGAGGCGTGGCGCGCGGCGGTCAGACGGCCGCCGGAACCCGGTCGCCGCCCACCCGGCCGCTGTCGGCTGCCAGTGCGGCCTCCCGGCGGGCGCGCAGCCGGGAGATGGAGAGGATGCCGACCGCCGAGACCGCCATCAGCATGGCCGCCACCGGCCAGTAGCTACCGCCCGCCGCCGCCGACAGCGAGGCGGCGATGAGCGGGGAGAACCCGCCGAAGACCAGGTTGCACACCTGGTACGAGAGCGAGATGCCGGTGTAGCGGACCCGGGCGTCGAACCCCTCGGCCAGGATCGCCGCCATCGGCCCGTACAGCGCCGACATGGTGAACCGCATGGCGACCATCGCGCCCCAGATCAGCAGGGTGCTACGGGTGTGCAGGGCCAGGAACTGCGGCACCGCCAGCACCACCACGCCCGCGAGCCCGGCGATCACCACCGTGTGGGCGCCGATCCGGTCGCCGAGCCAGGAGAGCCAGGGGGTGACCAGCAGCTCCACGAAGGCGGCCAGGGTGAGGCCGTTGAGCAGCATCGACTGCGAGATATGGACATGGTCGTCGGCGTAGGCCAGCAGATAGCTGGTGACCAGGTAGTAGCCCCCGGTCGCGGTGGCCAGGCCGAAGACGCCCAGCAGCACGGTGCGCCAGTCCTTCTGGAGCACCTCCACGATCGGCAGCCGGTCGTCGGTGGTCCGCTGCTCCTGGATCTCCGCCATGGCCGGGGACTCCTCCAGCCGCAGCCGGATCACCAGGCCGACGATCACCAGCACCGCCGACAGCAGGAAGGGCACCCGCCAGCCCCAGCTGTGGAAGGCGCTGCTGCCGAAGAGGTTCATCAGGCTGAAGGCGCCGGTGGAGAGCAGCGCGCCGACCGAGGAGCCGAGCTGGGCGAAGGAGCCGAAGAAGGTGGCCTTGCCCTTGGGGGCGCTCTCCACCGCCACCAGTACCGCGCCGCCCCACTCGCCGCCGATCGCGATCCCCTGGACCAGCCGCAGCACGATCAGCAGCGCGGGTGCCCAGGCGCCGATCTGCGCATAGGTGGGCAGCAGGCCGATGCAGAAGGACGCGACGCCCATCATCAGCAACGTGGTGACCAGGGTCTTCTTGCGGCCGATCCGGTCGCCGATGTGGCCGAAGACGATGCCGCCGAGCGGCCGGAGCAGAAAGCCGACCGCGAAGGTGCCGAACGAGGAGAGGGTGCGCAGCAGCGGGGGCATGTCCGCCGGGAAGAAGACGTCATTGAAGACGATCGCCGCGGCGGTGGCGAAGGCGTAGAAGTCGTACCACTCGATCGAGGTGCCGACGAGGGCGGCGAGCGCCGCTCTTCGCGGGTTGGCAGCACTGGTGCTGGGTTCCGCCATGGGGGCCTCCGGGCAGGGTGGGGGACGGGCTGGGGGAGGGCTGGGGGGAAGGCTCGGGGAGGGGGAGCGGCCGGGTCAGCGGCCGGCGGCGGCCCAGGCGCGGCGTCCGCCCACCCAGGTCTCGCGGACGGCGATGGAGCGCAGCTCCTCGGCGGGGGTCTGCGCCGGGTCGGCGCTGAGCACGGTGAAGTCGGCCCAGGCGCCGGGGGCCAGGGTGCCGACGGAGTGCTCCAGGTGCAGGGCGCGGGCGGCGTCGGCGGTGTGGGCGCGCAGCCCCGCCGCGACCGGCAGCCGCAGCGAGGCGTCGCCGAGTTCGGTGCCCAGCACGGTGCGGCGGGTGGCGGCGGCGTACACGGCCTCCAGCGGCGCGGGCGGGGCGACCGGGGCGTCCGAGCTGAAGACCACCGGGACGCCGGCGTCGGCGCAGCGCCCGGCCGGGTTGTAGCGGTGGCCGAGGTCGCCGACGGCGGCCAGGGTGCCGTCGCCGGTGCGCAGGTGGTGCTGCGGCTGCATCACGGGGACCACGCCGAGCGCGGCCATCCGGTGGACCTGCTCGTCGGTGGGGAGGCCGCAGTGCTCGATGCGGTGCCGGGCGTCGGGGCGGTCCAGGTCGGCCTGGGCCTTCTCGACGGCGTCCAGCACCATGCCGATGGCGTGCGGGGACTGGGCGTGGGTGGCGGTCTGCAACCCGGCGCGGTGGGCGCGGGCGACCAGCTCGGCGTACTCCTCGGCGGTGTGGTAGAGCTGCCCGTGGTGGCAGCAGTCGGCGGCGTACCCCTCGGGGAAGTAGGCGGTCCAGCCGCCGAGGGTGCCGTCGGCGTAGAACTTCACCCCCTGGACGCGGAAGAGGTCGTCGCCCAGGGCGCGGACCAGGCCGAGGTCCAGGGCGGTGTCCAGCAGGGCGGAGGTGAGGTACGCCGAGACCCGCATCCGCAGCTCGCCCGCGTCGCGCAGCCGCAGATAGGCCCCCATCTCGCGGCGGGACGCCTGGGCGTCGCCGACGGTGGTGACGCCGGCCGCGAGGAAGACGTCCTGGGCGTGCCGCAGCTGGGCGGCGAGCACCGCCTCCGGCTCGTCGAGGTGGAAGTTGGGGCCATGGTTGCCGATCTTGATGCCGTCCGGGCCGGTGATCAGGTCGCAGGCGGCGTCCCAGAGCTCGCCGTTGGGCTCGCCGTCCGGGAAGCGGCCGATCCGGCCGCCCTCGGGCTCGGCGGTGGCGGCGGTGATGCCGTGCAGCCGCAGCGAGGCGGAGTTGACGACGCCGCCGTGGCCGGAGGCGTTCATCACATAGACCTCGCGGTCCTGGGCGACGCGGTCCAGGTCGTGGCGGGTGGGGTGGCGGCGCTCGGCCAGCCGGCGGTGCTCGTAGCCGAAGGCGCGCAGCGGGACCCCGGCGGGCAGCTCGCGGGCGGCCTCGGCGAGCACCCGGACCAGGGTGTCGAGGTCCGGGACCCGCTCCGGCCGGACGTCGACCCAGGCCAGCGCCTGCCCGTACATCACCGGATGGCAGTGGGCGTCCACAAAGCCGGGGTGGACCACGCCGCCGTCGAGAGCCACCTCCTCGTCGACCCGGCCGAGGGCGGCGCGGGCGTCCTCCCGGCTGCCGACGTGCAGGACGCGGCCGCCGCGTACGGCCAGTGCCTCGGCCCTGGTGCCGTCGGCGGCGGCCACGGTGGCGCCGGTCACCAGCAGGGTGCGGTCGTTGTCGTGCATGGGGGTGTGCCTGCTTCCGTTCCAGGGGATGGCGATACGGCCGCAGCGAATGTGCAGCGCGGACGATTCGTTGGCGCAGACACTAGAGGGCAATCGTTTCGATTGCCAGATCTGAGCGCAATGAACTTTTCGACCATCACCTGTCTATCTCGCGGACGAATCGTCAGTGGCGACCCGGGGTGGCCGTGTGCTGCACCTTTCGGCCGAGGTCATACCGCTCCTTGACCAGCTCCAGATGGAGCCAGCTCTCCACCGACCGCACCCCCGGGCAGGCCCGGACCGCTTCCAGTGTGCGGCGTACGGCACCGAGCGACTCGGCGGTCACCGTCCCCACCAGGTCCGCCGAGCCCACACAGGCGGAGAGGTAGGAGACCTGCGGCCAGGAGGCGATCCGCTCGGCCGCCCCCGCCGCCGCGCCCTCCAGCCGTACCGCGAAGCCGCAGAGGAACCCCAGTCCGAGCACCTCCGGCCGCACCAGCGCCACCACCCGGGCCACCCCGCTGTCCATCAGCCGCAGCGTCCTGGCCCGGGTCGCCCCCGGAGAGAGCCCCACCCGCTCGGCGAGGTCGGCGAACGGCAGCCGGCCGTCGAGCTGGAGGATGTCCAGCAGATGCCGGTCCACCTCGTCCAGCGACCCGTCGGCCGGCGCGGCGGGCATCAGATACGGGTCCTTGATCACCCGGGTGTAGACCTGCGCCTGCACCCCCTCCACCCCCGGCAGCGCCCGGACCCGGTCCAGCACCTCGGTCAGCGCGGGGAAGTCGGCCGCGCGCAGCTCGGCCACCACCGGGCGGCGCCCCGCCGCCAGGGTGACAAACGGCGCCTGCGGCAGCGCCGCCACCGCCCGGGCGACCGGCTCGGCCTCGCCCCGGACGTCGATCGACACATGCCCCGAGGCGGTGACCCCCTGCACGGCCGGGTGGACGATGGCCACCACCCGCAGCGCGCCCGAGTCCAGCAGCCGCTGCACCCTGGCGCGCACGGCGGGCCGCGACAGGCCGACGCGCTGCGCCAGCGTCTCGTACTGAAGCCGGCCGTCCGCCTGGAGCTCCCGTACGACCTCCCGGTCGACGTCGTCCAGGCCCGTGCTCTCCAGATCCACCCCGAGGCTCCCTCTCGCTCGCCCGCCGGCCGGCCCGCATGTCGGCCGGACCTGGCCATTCTGCGCCACCCGGCACCCTGCGCGGGCTGCCGTCCAGGCCGATCAAGGGCCATGCATGGACAAAAAGACAGCCGAAACGTAAGTTCCTAGCGTCCAGCACGTTCGAACCATCTGCGGAGCAGTTCATGTCCCCACCCGTAGCCGTCTTCACCGACCTGGATGAACTCGACCCGGCACCCGGCGTCGACCTGCTCACCGAAGCCGGCTTCGAGGTCCGGATCGCCGACGGCCCCGACCCGGACTCCATCGTGCGGGCAGCCGCCGACGCGGTCGCCCTGCTCGTCGGCTACGCCGCCGTGGACGCCGCCCTGCTCGACCGGCTCCCGGCGGTACGCATCCTGGCCACCCTCTCCGCCGGCTACGACCACATCGACACCGAGGCCGCCCGGGCCCGGGGGATCTGGGTCTGCAACCTCCCCGACGCCGCCACCGAGGACGTCGCCGTCCACGCCTTCGCCTCCGCACTGGCCCTGGTCCGCCGGCTCCCCCAGGCCGACGCGGTGGTGCGCGGCGGCGGCTGGAACCAGGACTTCACCGAAGTGCCGCGCCGCGCAAGCGAACTGACCCTCGGCCTGGTCGGGCTCGGCCGGATCGGCAGCCGGGTCGCCGACCTCGCCGCACCGGTCTTCGGCACCGTCGCCGGCTACGACCCGCGCGGCCGCACCGACCATCCCGCCCATGTGCGGCAGCTGGACCTCGACCGGCTGATCGAGACCAGCGACGTACTCTCCCTGCACCTCCCGCTCACCGACTCCACCCGGGGTCTGATCGGCCGCGCCGAACTCGCCCGGATGCCGCACGGCGCCGTGCTGGTGAACGTCTCCCGGGGCGGGCTGGTCGACCACACCGCCCTGCTGGAGGCGCTCGACGGAGGACGCCTCGCCGGAGCCGCACTGGACGTCCTGCCGCAGGAGCCCCCCGCGCCCGACGACCCGCTGCGCACCCACCCCAGGCTGCTGCTCTCCCCGCACAGCGCCTTCCTCAGCGACGCCAGCCTGCGCGCCTATGTGGAGCGGCCCGCCGCCAATGTCGTCTCCTGGCACCGCACCGGCCGCCCGCTCACCCCCGTGACCGAAGGAGTCCCCGCATGACCGAGCTGCTGACCGGCACCGGCACCGCCGACCGCGCCGCCGACGCGGCGGAGGAACTGCGGCTGCGTCGCGAACTGGCCGCCGTCTACCGGCTGGTGGCCCACTTCCGGATGACCGACCTCATCTTCACCCATATCTCGGTCCGCCTCCCCGGCCCCGACCACCACTTCCTGATCAACCCCTACGGGCTGCTCTTCGAGGAGATCACCGCCTCCAACCTGGTCAAGATCGACCTGGCCGGGAACGCCGTCGAGGAGACCCCGTACCGGGTCAACCCGGCCGGCTTCGTCATCCACAGCGCCATCCACGCCGCCCGCCCCGACGCCCACTGCGTCCTGCACACCCACACCAAGGCCGGCTGCGCCGTCGCCGCCCAGCGGGACGGGCTGCTGCCGCTCAACCAGATGTCCATGGAGTTCCACAACCGGGTGGGCTACCACGACTACGAGGGCATCGCCCTCAACCTCGCCGAGCAGCAGCGGCTGGTCGCCGACCTCGGCGGCCACCCCGCACTGATCCTGCGCAACCACGGACTGCTCACCGTCGGCGAGACCCCGGCCCAGGCCTTCCTGCGGATGTACTACCTGGAGAAGGCCTGCGAGATCCAGGTCACCGCCCAGGCCGGTGGCGCCCCCCTGACGATCCCCTCCCCCGAGGTCTGCGAGTACACCGCCCAACAGCTCAGCGGCACCGCCGACGCCGACTTCCAGGACGACGACGCCTACGACCTCGCCTGGGCAGCCCTGCTACGCCTGGTCGACCGCATCGCCCCCGACCACCGCAACTGACCCCACTCAGCCGAACGCCTCGGATCAGGCGTCCCAGATCAGACGGCTCTTGTCGAGCCCGGCGGCGTGGGAGGCGGCTTCCGCCTCCGGGGTGGCCTTCAGCCGCCTGGTCCCGGGCTTCCAGCGGTGGCGGCGGAACGCCTGGAGGGGAACAGCCCGGTCGGTGGGGGACACCACCCCGCCGTAGCGCAGATCGCCGGCGAACCGCACGGCCGAGGTGTTACCGGGAAGGCTGCGCAGCTGCCAGAAAAGATGGTTGAGCCTCATCAGCGGCCAGGGAGTGCCATCCGGCTTGAGCTGTTGGACCGACTCCTCCGGGACCACCGCCCTGGGGTTCAGCAGCCGTCGGCGGTCGTCGGTGGAGCACCCGGGCCAGGTTCGAAACGCCCGTCGTCCACGCCGTCCTTCGCCGTCCCCAGGGTCCCGGCCTGCTGTGCGCTCTCGGTGTAGCCGGTGCGGGCGGCGCCGACGTGTGGCGCAACAGCATACTGCCGGTGGGGCGGGCCGCTATGGCCCGCCCCACCGGCAGTTGATGGAACGTCAGGGTTACTCGGCGGCGTCCACCGAGGTCTCGCAGACCAGGCGGCGGTGGTGGTCGACGGTGCGCTCGGGGCCGGTGAGGCGGAGCGGCAGCGTCTGCCGGATGTCTCCGGTGGAGGCGCCCAGGCGCAGTTCCAGCTCGCCCGGCTCGACGATCCGGCGTCCGGCCAGGCCGGTGAAGGAGGCCAGGTCGGCGTGGAAGCGGAACCGCACCCGCCGGGCCTCGCCGGCGGCGAGCGGCACCCGGGCGTAGCCGACCAGCCGGACATCGGGCCGGGTGGTCTGGGCAACCGGGTCGTGCAGGTAGAGCTGGACCACCTCGGCGCCGTCCCGGTCACCGGTGTTGCGCACCGTCAGCTCCACGTCGACGGCGCCGTCGGTCGCCATCTCGCTGCGGTCCGCCTCGGCCGGCTCCCAGTCGAACGCGGTGTAGGAGAGCCCGTGCCCGAAGGGGTAGAGCGGGGTCGGGTCCAGGTTGCTGACCCCGCCCGCCAGGCCCAGCGGCGGCTGGAGGTACGTCCACGGCTGGCCGCCCGGCCCGTACGGCACGCCGACGGGCAGCCGGCCCGACGGGTTGACCCGGCCGGACAGCACCCCGGCCAGCGCCGGTCCGCCCTCCTCGCCGGGGAAGAACGCCTGGACCGCTCCGGCCAGCCGGTCCGCCCAACGGCCGAGTGCGTACGGACGGCCGGTCAGCAGCACCAGCACCACGGGGGTGCCGGTGGCCAGCAGCGCGTCCAGCAGCTCGCCCTGTACGCCCGGGAGCGACAGGTCGGCCGCGTCGCAGCCCTCGCCGGAGGTGCCGCGCCCGAAGAGCCCGGCCCGGTCGCCCAGCACCGCGACGCAGGCCTCCGCCTCGCGGGCCAGCGCGACGGCTGCCTCGATGCCGGAGGTGTCGTCGCCGTCCACGTCGCAGCCGGGGGTGTGGGTCACCGCCGCGTCGGGGAACTCCGCGCCGACCGCCTCCAGCAGGGTGGGGATGGCGACGCCGAGCGGCACATCGGGGTGCGAGACGCCGACGTGGCTGGGGAAGGAGTAGCAGCCCAGCATCGCCAGCGGGTCGTCGGCGCGCGGGCCGACCACCGCGATCCGGGCGCCGGCGGGCAGCGGCAGCGTCCCGCCGGGGTTGGCGAGCAGGACGCAGGACTGCTCGGCCAGCAGCCGGGCGACGGCCCGGTTCTCCGGCGGGTCGAGGTCGACGGTGCCGCGCGCCTGCTCCGGGTCGGCGTCGTCGTACTCTCCGCCGAGCGCGGTCGGCAGCGGCGACCAGTCGCGGTCGAGCAGGCCCAGTTCGCACTTCTGCACCAGCACCCGGTGCAGGGCGCGGTCGACCAGCTCCTCCGGGACGGAGCCGTCCCGGACGGCGCCGATCAGCGCGTCGCCGTAGGAGCGCACGGTGGGCAGCTCCACGTCGACCCCGGCGGTCAGGGCGAGGCGGGCGGCGTCGGCGCGGTCGCCGGCGACCCGGTGCAGGGTCTCCAGGAAGCCGATGCCGAAGTAGTCGGCGACCACGGTGCCGGTGAAGCCCCAGGTGTCCCGGAGCAGGCCGGTGAGCAGGGTGGGGTCGGCGGCCGCGGGCACGCCGTCGATCTCGGCGTAGGAGTGCATCACCGAGCGGGCACCGCCCTCCTGCACGGCGGCCTCGAACGGCGGCAGGATGACGTCGGCCAGCTCCCGGACGCCGGCCCGCACCGGGGCGAGGTTGCGGGCGCCGGCCGAGGCGGAGTACCCGGCGAAGTGCTTGAGGGTGGCGACGATCCCGGCGGACTGGAGCCCCCGGACATACGCGGTGCCGATGGTGGCGACCAGGTAGGGGTCCTCGCCGATGGTCTCCTCCACCCGGCCCCAGCGCAGGTCGCGGATCACATCCAGCACCGGGGCCAGGCCCTGGTGGACGCCGACCGACCGCATGTCGCGGCCGATCCGGTGGGCCATCTCGGCGACCAGCGCCGGGTCCCAGGCGGCGCCCCAGGCCAGCGGCACCGGGTAGGCGGTGGCGCCCCAGGCGGTGAACCCGGCCAGGCACTCCTCGTGGGCGAGCGCCGGGATGCCGAACCGGTTGGCGCTGGTGATCCGCCGCTGGGCACGGGCCAGCGCCACCGCGCCGACCCCCGGGTCCACCGGCGCGGTGCCGAACGGCCGGGTCAGCTGTCCCAGGCCCCGGGTGGTCAGCTCGTCCAGGTCCACCGGGTCGACCATGTCGTTCTGGTGTGGGGCCACCCCGTCGCCGTCGGCGTCGGCCCCCACCCAGACCCCGTAGAGCTGGGCGGCCTTCTCCTCCAGGGTCATCCGGCCGATCAGGTCGGCGACCCGCGCCGCGGGCGCGAGCGAGGGGTCCCTCCAGGGACCCTCCGCTGTAGCCGTCTCGGCGGCCTCCGCGGGAGCGTGCGGGGTGGGGTGGATTGCCATCGGGCAGGGGTTCCTCTCGTGAGTGGCGTGATGCGGGCGGCGTGGGGGTGTTATTTGCCGCCGACCCCCATCAGGCCGTTGATCAGGGCACGCCGGGCGACGAGGTAGACGGCGAAGATGGGCACCACGGAGAGGACGACCGCCGCCAGCACAGCAGGGATGTTCACACCGAACTGGCTCATGAAATTGAAGAGGCCGAGGGTCAGCACATGCTTCTCCTCCGACTGGGTGAGGATCAGCGGGAAGAGGAAGCCGTTCCACGCCTGGAGTGCGGAGAAGATCGCCACCGTGCTGATACCGGCCTTGGAGAGCGGTACCGCCAGCTGGACCAGCATGCGCAGCGGTGTGGCGCCGTCCAGCGCCATCGCCTCGTACAGCTCTTCGGAGACATCGCGCATGGTGCCGCTGAGCACCAGCACCGCCACCGGCATCGCAAACGCCGCGGTGGGCAGGATGATCGCGGGCAGCGTGTCGTACAGCCCCATTTTGCCGATCAGCAGATAGAGCGGCACGATCACCGCCTGGGCGGGGATTGCCACGCCCAGCAGGAAGACCCGGAACGCCAGCGACGACCAGCGGTTGCGGGTGCGCACCGCGACATACGCCACCGGGACGGAGAGCACCACCACGATGGCGACCGTTGCCACGGCCACGATCGCGGTGTTGCTCAGCAGCGTGAAGAAGCCGCTGTGCAGCACGGTGTTGTAGTTGTCGAGCGTGGGGTGGGTGGGGAAGGCCAGCGGGTCGCCGTCGAGCGCCTCGTCCTGGCGCATCAGCGACGAGGAGATCATCGTGTAGATCGGCACCACCACGATGACCAGCCAGACCAGCGAGCCCAGACCGGCCAGCGGGTTGCCCCGGAGCCGCCACCGGGGGCGGGGGGCAGCGGCGACGGTGCTGGGGGAGGCGGATGTCACGGACGGCGCCGCGGCGCGGGTTTCGGTGTCCATCTCGTCACATACCTTCCCGGGTGGAGCGCATGGACCCGAAGCCGCTGAAGCGGACCAGCACCAGCGAGAGACCGGTGGCGACGATGACCAGCGCGGTGGCGATGGTGGCGGCGTAGCCGAGGTCGTAGGTCTGGAATCCGGTCCGGTACATCAGGTACGGCAGGACCGTGGTGTCGGTGCCCGGACCACCCTTGGTCATGATCAGCACGGTGTCGAAGTAGGTCAGCGAGCCCACGATCATCAGCACCGAGGAGGTGGTGATGGTGTTGCGCAGCTGCGGCAGCGTGATGTGGAAGAACTGCCGCACCATGCCGGCGCCGTCGATCGACGCGGCCTGGTAGAGGACCTCCGGGATCTGCCGGGCGCCGCCCTGGTAGATCAGCGTGTGGAACGGCATGAACTGCCAGCCGCCGACGAAGGCCACGGTGAGCAGCGCGCCGGTGGAGTTGCCCATGATGTTGGGGTCGATCCCCACCCAGGGGCCGATTGTCTTGATCACGCCGAAGTTGGGGTCCAGCAGGGCGTGGAAGAGCATGGCGATGGCGGTGCTGGAGAGCAGCAGCGGGATGAAGAAGATCGCCGACAGCACGGCTCGGCTGCGCTGCCGCCCCGCCGCCCAGACTCCCAGCAGCAGCGCCACCGGCGTCTGGAAGGCCCAGCTGATGGTGGTGAGCAGGAAGCTCAGCCAGATCGCCTGCGTGAACTCGGGGTCCTTGAACAGCCGGGTCCAGTTGTCCAGGCCGGTCATGGTCGGCGAGTTGAGGCCGTCCCAGTTGCAGAACGAGAGGTAGACGGCGAGTGCCAGCGGGACGATCGCGAAGACGGCGAAGAAGAGGATGCCGGGGAGGGCCCAGGCGACGTGCGGGCGGCCGACATTGCTGCCGGCCGCCGCGCTGCCTCCCCGCTTCTTCGTCAGCGGAGTTGCGGTGGACATCGTTACTTGACGGCCTTCATGGCGTCGACGAACTGCTCAGGGGTGGACTGCCCGGCGAACAGCTTGCTGATCTCGGTGAGCAGCGGGCTGGCGTACTTGGCCTCCAGCGCCTGGTCCCACGAGAGGGTGAAGCTGGGGGCCTTCTCGACCAGGTTGTACTGGAAGGTCGCGAACTCCGGGTTGGGCGAGGTGTTCAGCAGGTCGCCCGCGTTGGACGAGGTCGGGATGTCGCCGTTGTCGACCAGGGCCTTGGTGTACTCCGGCGCAGCCATGGTCTTCAGGAACGCGATGGCGGCGTCCTTGTGCTTGGTCTTGGCGTTGATCGACCAGTAGTTGGTGGGGTTGCCCACCACGTCGGCCGCGTCGCCGACGCCGCCGGCCACGGTCGGGAACGGGGTCCAGGCCAGGTCGTTCTTGGCGAAGTCGGGGGCCTTGCCCAGCTGGGTCGAGTACTCCCACGAACCCATCAGGTGCATGGCGGCCTTGCCCTTGCTGAAGAGCGTCGGGGCGCCGCCGTTGCCGTAGTCGACCGAGGTGAAGTTCTTGCCGAAGGCACCGCCGTCGACGAGCTGCTTGACGGTCTGGGCCGTCTTGAGCACCGCCGGGTCGCCCCAGCCGGAGGTGTCACCGTCCTGGATCTTCTTGAAGACCTCCGGGCCGGCGATCCGGTCCAGCAGGTACTCCAGCCACATCAGCTCAGGCCACTTGTCGGAGCCACCGAGGGCGAAGGGGGTGATGCCCTTGGACTTGAAAGTGGTGATGTCCTTCTGAAGGTCGTCCCAGGTCGCCGGCGGCTGAAGGTTGTACTTGGCGAAGAGGGTCTTGTTGTAGAAGAGGATCACCGGCTGCATGCCGCGCATCGGCACGCCGTAGATCTTTCCGTTGAGGCTGCCGGCCTTCATGATCGACGGCAGGAAGCCGTCCTTCAGGGTCGCGTCGCTCTCGACGGTGGAGGTGAGGTCGACCAGCTGGTTGGCATCGACATAAGGCTTGATGGAGCCGCCGCCCCAGTTGAAGAAGATGTCAGGAGCGTTGGGCGAGCCCATCGCGCTGCGCAGCTTGTTGACATAGTCGGTGCCGGGCACCTTGATGAGCTTGACCTTGACCTTGGAGGTCTTGTTGAACGTGTCGACGGCAGCCTGCTGCACCTTCACAGCGTCGTCGCCGTAGACATAGGCGGTGAGGGTGCCCCCGCCGTCACCGCCGCTGTCCTTGCCGTCGCTCCCCCCAGAGCCGCATCCGGCCAGCACCGCTGCCATCGCCATCGCAGCGGCTGCCGCGGTCCATCGGCCCGTACGCGCGCCGTTGCGGAGAATGCCCGACCCCATGACTTGCACCTCTGTCGAATGTTTCGGGTAGTACTACGAATGTTGCCGGAACCGTACGGGTGTGTATCGGGCGCGTCAAGGGGGTAGGAGGAACTATCCGCCAGCTCGGAGGGGGCTTGAGCTCAGCGGACGGAGGGCTACCATCCCTCCATGAGTGCCGCAGAGGTCCAGTCCCGCCAGGAGGAGCCACCGTCCGTCCATGTGTCGGAGGGTGGTGCCACGTTGGCCGAGATCGCTCGTGCCGCGGGGGTCTCGGCTCCGACAGTTTCGAAAGTGCTCAATGGGCGGGCCGATGTCGCCCCGGCCACCCGCAGCCGGGTGGAGGAGCTGCTGCGCCGTCACGGCTACCGCCGCAGGCGGGGCGGCGCCCAGCAGTCCCAACTGCTCGACCTGGTCTTCCACGAGTTGGAGAGCGCCTGGGCGATGGAGGTCATCCGGGGCGTGGAGAACGTCGCCCGGCAGGAGGGCCTCAGCCTGGTGCTCTCCGAGAGCGCAGGGCGACTGACGCCGGGTCAGACCTGGGTGGACGCGGTACTGGCCCGCCGTCCGGCGGGGGTGATCCTGGTCCTCTCCGATCTGGACTCGGCCCAGCGTACCCAGTTGACGAGCCGTGACATACCGTTTGTGGTGGTGGACCCGGCCGGCGACCCCGGCGACGAGGTGCCCTCGATCGGGGCCACCAACTGGCACGGCGGGCTCGCGGCCACCCGCCACCTGGTGGAGCTGGGGCACCGCCGGATCGGCGTGATCGGCGGCCCCTCCTCGATGATGTGCAGCCGGGCCCGGATCGACGGCTACCGCGCGGCCCTGGAGACCGCGGGCGTCGCCTTCGACCCGAGGCTGGTCCGGGACGGCGACTTCCACCACGAGGCCGGCTATGCCTGCGGGCTGGAGCTGCTGCGGCTGCCGGACCCGCCCACCGCCGTCTTCACCGGCAACGACCTCCAGGCGCTCGGCCTCTACCAGGCCGCCCGCGAACTGGGTCTGCGCATCCCCGAGGACCTCAGCGTGGTGGGCTTCGACGACCTGCCGCTGGCCCGCTGGGTCGGCCCGCCGCTCACCACCGTGCGCCAGCCGCTCACCGAGATGGCCGAGGCCGCCGCCCGGCTGGTGCTGGACTTCGGCCGGGGCCGCCAGCCCGGCGTCACCCGGGTCGAGTTGGCGACCAGCCTGGTGATGCGGAGCAGTACCGCCCCGCCGGCCCGCTGACGCCGTACCGCCGCGACCGCCGAAACACCACCGAAACCAGAGCCGGAGCCACCGCCGAAACCACTGCTCAGAGCACCGCTGAACCCCCGCCGAAGCCCCCTTGGCGCCACCGCCGACGCTCCGCCGGAACCTTGGCGGCCCTGCTTGCGCAGATGTATTGACGGTCCCGCAGACGGAGCCGTAACGTCTCCGAAGCAGATCGGGAACATGGCCGAAAGTTTCGAGCACATCGGCCCTCACGATCAGCTTCCCTGCCTCGGCATCCGGGCAGGAACGGCCCGGCCCCCGCACTCGCCCGACGCGCGAAGGGAGGCGTGCGGCCTCCCCGCCCGCGCCGCCCGACCCACCCGGGCAGCGTACGGGATGGGTCCGCGACCGCCATGCACCGTCCCCACCCCACACAGCACACCCGTGCCCGCAATCCCGTGGTGCCGGGTTTCCACCCCGACCCCGCCGTCTGCCGGGTCGGCGACGACTACTACCTGGCCAACTCCTCCTTCGAGTTCTTCCCCGGCCTGCCCCTGCACCACAGCCGCGACCTGGTCCACTGGCGCCCCATCGGACACGCCGTGGACCGCCCCGACCAGCTCGCCCTGGACGGCATCCGCCCCTCCGGCGGCCTCTACGCCCCCGCCCTCACCCACCACGGCGGGCTCTTCCACCTGGTCTGCACCCTGGTCGACGGACCGGAGCAGTCCGGCACCTTCCTGCTCACCGCGGAGGACCCGGCCGGACGCTGGTCCGACCCCGTCTGGCTGCCCGAGGCCCCCGGCTTCGACCCCTCGCTCTTCTTCGACGACGACGGCACCGCCCATCTGCTGGGCACCCGCCAGACCGACGAGGCCGGCCACACCGAGATCTGGCTGCGCGCCCTCGACCCGGCCGCCGGCCGGCTCACCGGCCCGGAGCATGTGATCTTCCGAGGCGCCCTGGTGGACGCCGTCTGGGCCGAAGGCCCCCACCTGTACCGGCACGACGGCTACTACCACCTGGTCATCGCCGAGGGCGGCACCGACCACGACCACGCCGTCACCGTCGCCCGCAGCCGCACCCTCACCGGCCCGTACCGCAACAACCCGCGCAACCCGGTGCTCACCCACCGCCACCTCGGCCGCTCCCACCCCGTCACCGGAGCGGGCCACGCCGACCTGGTGCAGACCCCGGCCGGCGACTGGTACGCGCTGCTGCTCGCCTCCCGCCCCTACGGCGGCGACCACGCCAACCTCGGCCGGGAGACCTTCCTCGCCCGGGTGGAGTGGGAGGACGGCTGGCCGGTGGTCAACCCCGGCACCGGTCGGCTGGAGGAGTGGACCGAGGTCGCCCTGCCGCCGCACCCCTGGCCCGAGCCCGATCCGGTCGACCACTTCGACGCCCCCGTGCTGCGCCCCGAGTGGAACCTGCTGCGCACCCCCCGCACCGAGCTGTACACCCTCACCGAGCGGCCCGGACACCTGCGGCTGCGGCTCCTCCCGCAGACCCTCGCCGAACCCGGCACCCCCGCCTTCGTCGGCCGCCGCCAGCAGCACCACCACTTCACCGCCGAGACCGAGCTGGACTTCGAGCCCGCCGCCCCGGAGGAGTGCGCCGGCCTGGTGCTGCTCCAGAACCACGACTTCCACATCCGCCTCACCGTCGGCGCCACCGCCGACGGCGCCAAGGCCGCCCGGGTCACCGTACGCAGCGGCGGCACCGAGGCCGTACCCGCCGAACTGCCGCTCGCCCCCGGCCCGGTACGGCTCGCCGTCCGCGCCGCCGGACAGGACTACACGCTGCTCTGCTCCCAGCACGCCGACCGCTGGGACAAGCTCGCCACCGTCGACGGCCGCATCCTCAGCAGCCGCCTGGCGGGCGGCTTCACCGGCGCCTATGTGGGCCTGTACGCCACCGGACCGGCCGCTACCGGGTCGGCCGCCGGCGGGCGGCTCCACGGCGCCTCGCGCGGCGCCGACTTCGACTGGTTCCGCTACACCCCCACCGACCCCCGGCCCGCACCGGACGGCGAGGAGGGCCCGGCATGAGCAGCAGACCCGCGCCCGCCTTCCCCGGCGGCGCCGCCGTCTCCGGCCTGGAGGTCTACGACTGGCCGGCCGAGGACGGCCGCCGTGGCGGCACCCCCCATGTCCACCTCGCCTGCACCGAGGCATACGCGGTCGTCGCCGGGGAGGGGGAGCTGCACACCCTGACCGCCGACGGCCTGCGGATCACCCCGCTGCGCCCCGGCACCGTGGCCTGGTTCGGTCCCGGCACCATCCACCGCACGGTGAACACCGGCGAGGCGCTGCACGCCGTGGTCGTCACGCAGAACGGTGGGCTGCCCGAGGCGGGCGACGCCGTGCTGACCTTCCCGCCGGAGTTCCTGGACGACCCGGCCGCATACGCGGCGGCGGCCGAGCCCCCCACCGGCGCGGGCGCCGCCCGGTACCGCCGGGACCTGGCAGTACGCGGCTTCCGGACCCTGGTCCACCGGGTCGCCGCAGGGGACACCGAGGCCCTGCCCGCCTTCTACCGCCGGGCGCTGGCCCTGCGGGCCGACCGGCTGGGGGAGTGGCAGACCGGCTGGCGGAACGGCCCCAAGGCGGCGGCCCTCCGCACCGGCGACCAGCTCGCCGCCCTCCGCGACGGTCGCATCGACCATCTGCTGGAGGCGGCCGTCGCCGTCCGCGCGGCACCGACCCGGGCGGACCGGGCGTACGGCCTCTGCGGCCGACTGGACGTCTACGACCTCGAACCCGCCCACCCCTGACCGCCGGCGGTGCGGACTTCACCCGCTTCCGTACCGCACCGCCGGCGCCCTCTCGCGCGCCCTCAGGCCATGCCCGTGCCGAGCAGGCACGGACCTCCGCACTCCGCCGGCCCCCGGCTGACGGCGGCAGCGGCTGCACCGCCACGTACCCGATCCCCAGCCAGTGGAACGACGGCTTCACCGGTGATGTGAAGATCAGCTGCGCCGCCGGCTCGTCCCGGAACGGCTGGAAGGTCACCTGGACCTACGGCGTCGGGCAGAAGATCACCCAGGCGTGGAACGCCGACTGCACCCAGAGCGGCGCCGCCGCCACCTGCACCAACGCCTCCTACAACGGCGCCGTGCCGGCCGGCGGGTCCACCTCCTTCGGTTCCAACCCCATCCCCACCGTCACGCTCAGCTGAGCAGCCAAGGCTGAACAGACGTGAGGGGGAGCGCGGCACCGCTGCCGCGCTCCCCCTCACCGATGCCCGACGGTCACCGATGTCCGTCCGACGGCGTCAGCGCCCGCCGGCCGCCCGGTCGGCGGCCTGCGCCCGCAGCGCCCGCTCCACACCCGCCCGGGACTCCACCACCATCCGGCGCAGCGCCGGCGCCGGCTCGGCCGACGCCAGCCAGGCGTCGGTGGCGTCCAGCGTCGCCTGCTCCACCTGGAGCGACGGGTACAGCCCGACGATGATCTGCTGGGCGATCTCATGCGTACGGGAGGCGAAGACGTCCTTCGCCGCAGCGAAGTACCGCTCGGTGTACGGCGCCAGCAGCTCCCGCTGGTCCGTCTGCACAAAGCCGCCGATCACCGCCTCCTGCACCGCGTTCGGCAGGGTGTCGGTCTCCACGACCGAGGCCCACGCCTCGGCCTTGGCCTCCGCCGTCGGGCGGGACGCCCGGCAGGTGGCGGCATAGCGCTCGCCGGCGGCCGTGCGGTCGCGCTCCAGCTCCGCGTCCACCGCCTTCTCGTCCGCCGCCCCGGTCGCCACCAGCCGCTCCAGCAGCGCCCAGCGCAGCTCGGTGTCGACGGCCAGGCCCGGCACCGACTGCGAACCGTCGAGCAGCCCCGCCAGCAGCGCCAGGTGGTCCGCCGAACGGGCCACGGCGGACAGCGCCCGCGCCCAGGCCAGCTGGTGGTCGCCGCCGGGGGCGGCGGCGCGCAGCTGCTCCTCGCACGCCTCGGCCCAGCGGGTCAGGCCCTGCTCGCGCCACTCCGGGTCGGCGTAGAGGTCCAGGGCCAGCCTGACCTGCCGCTGCACGGACTGCACCACGCCGATGTCCGACTCCCGGCCGAGGCCGGAGATCACCAGCGCCAGGTAGTCCCGGGTCGCCATCTCGCCGTCCCGGGTCATGTCCCAGGCCGACGCCCAGCAGAGGGCGCGCGGCAGCGAGTCGGCGAAGTCGCCCAGGTGCTCGGTGACCACGGCCAGCGACTCGGCGTCCAGCCGGACCTTGGCGTACGACAGGTCGTCGTCGTTGAGCAGGAAGACCGCCGGGCGGGGCCGCCCCGCCAGCTGCGGGACCTCGGTGCGCTCCCCGTCCACGTCCAGTTCGATCCGGTCGGTGCGGACCAGCTTGCCGTCCCGCAGGTCGTAGGCGCCGACCGCGATCCGGTGCGGGCGCAGCACGGCCTCGCCCTTGGCACCGGCGGGCAGCGCCGGGGCCTCCTGGAGCACCGCGAAGGAGGCGACGGTGCCGTCCTCGGCCAGCGTCAGCTCCGGGCGCAGGATGTTGATGCCGGCCGTCTCCAGCCACGCCCTGGACCACGCCTTGAGGTCGCGGCCGGAGGTCTCCTCCAGCGCGCCCAGCAGGTCCACCAGGCGGGTGTTCCCCCAGGCGTGGCGCTTGAAGTACGCCTGCACGCCCCGGAAGAACTCGTCCTTGCCGACATACGCCACCAGCTGCTTGAGCACCGAGGCGCCCTTGGCGTAGGTGATGCCGTCAAAGTTGACCTGGACGTCCTCCAGGTCGTTGATCTCCGCCATGATCGGGTGGGTGGACGGCAGCTGGTCCTGCCGGTAGGCCCAGGTCTTCATGGAGTTGGCGAAGGTGGTCCAGGCGTGCGGCCAGCGGCTGCCCTCCACCTCGGCCTGGCAGATGATGGAGGTGAAGGTGGCGAACGACTCGTTCAGCCAGAGGTCGTTCCACCACTCCATGGTGACCAGGTCGCCGAACCACATGTGGGCCAGCTCGTGCAGGATGGTCTCCGCCCGCAGCTCGTACGCCGCGTCGGTCACCTTGGACCGGAAGACGTACTGGTCGCGGATGGTGACCGCGCCCGCGTTCTCCATCGCGCCGGCGTTGAACTCCGGCACGAAGAGCTGGTCGTACTTGGCGAACGGGTACGGGTGGTCGAACTTCTGCTGGAAGTAGGCGAAGCCCTGCTTGGTGACCTCGAAGAGCTGCTCCGGGTCCAGGAACTCCCGCAGCGAGGGGCGGCAGTAGACGCCCAGCGGCACCTTCTGGTCGCCGTCCTCATAGGCGTCGAAGACGCCCACATACGGGCCCGCGATCAGCGCGGTGATGTACGAGGAGATGCGCGGGGTGGGCTCGAACGCCCAGACCTGGGTGCCCTCCGCCTCGCCCGGGACCGGCTCGGGCGTCGGCGAGTTGGAGACCACGGCCCACCCGGCCGGGGCGGTCACCGTGAAGCGGAACTCCGCCTTGAGGTCCGGCTGCTCGAACGAGGCGAAGACCCGCCGTGCGTCCGGCACCTCGAACTGGGTGTAGAGGTAGGTCTCCCCGTCGACCGGGTCGACGAAGCGGTGCAGGCCCTCGCCGGTGTTGGTGTACGCGCAGTCCGCGACCACCGTCAGCTCGTTCTCGGCGGCCAGCGACGGCAGCGCGATCCGGCTGTCGGCGAAGACCTCGGCCGGATCGAGCTCCGTGCCGTTGAGCACGACCCTGTGCACGGTCGGTGCGACCAGGTCGATGAAGCTCGCCGCCCCCGGCTTGCGGGAGGTGAACCGGACCACGGTGGTGGACCGGAAGGTTCCTCCTCCCTCCTCGCCCGCCTCGGGCGAGGAGGGGCCCAGCCGGGCACCGCCCAGGTCGAGCTCGATGTCGTAGGCGTCCACGTGGAGGAGCTGGGCCCGGGTGCGGGCCTCCTCACGGGTCAGGTTGGTGCCAGGCACGTCGCGTGACTCCTTTGTCGTCGTTCCCGGGCATCCTCCCACGCGGCCCCCGGCAGCGCCCTGCCATATCGGCCCCGCAGGCTCCGCTGCCCGCGAACGGAGCCGGGGCCGGTCCGGCCCTGCCGCCCGGTCAGCCCCCGGCCGCCGCGTACACCGCCAGCGGCGCACCCATCGACATCTCGGAGGCCAGCAGCAGCGCGGCCCCGCCGACCCGCACCCTGCTGTACTTCAGCGAGAAACCGGCCACCGACTCGGGCAGCGCGGCCACCGGGGTGGGGCTGCCGGTCGCCGGATCCAACGTCACCAGCTGCGAGGACTCCTTGTACGCGCCATAGGAGAGGGCCTGCGGCCGTCCGTCGGCGGAGACCCCGACCGCCCCCGCGCCGTTCCCGCCGCCGCCCGCCCAGCTCCACAGCCTGCCGCCGGACCGCAGGTCGTAGGCGACCACGGCGGGCCTGCCGGCCGTCTCCTCGGAGCGGGCGAAGAGCGTGGTGCCGTGCACAAAGGAGACCGGGACGGGCTCGCCCACCTCGGAGAAGCGCACCCTGCCGAACGCCCCGCCGCTGATCGGGATGGGCGTCCCCGGTGTCCCATGGGAGTCGAAGGCGAGCAGGTACTCGTTGCCCGCCTCCTGCACCAGGTCCACCACCACCGGCTCGGTGGAGAGCACCCGGCTGACGTTGGGGTACTTGCCGGGGATCGCCCAGGTCCACAGGGTGCGGCCGGTGCCCGCGTCCACCGCGCGCAGCTGCGCCCGGGGGCTGCCGCCGCCGCAGAAGTCGTCCACCACCACGGTGTTGCCCGCGCTCCGCAGATGGGTGATGCAGATGTCCTCCCGGTCGAGCAGCGTCCAGGCCGCCCCGCCGTCGGAGATCCGCAGCCCGCCGGACACATAGGCGTTGGACACCACGACCGTGGTGTCGGAGACGGACACCCTGGTGCTGGAGAGCTTGTTCCCCCGGGGCGAGGTGAGGGTGTGGGTCCACCGGATGCGGCCGGTCGCGGTGTCCACCGCCGACACCAGCGCGCAGTTGCGCTCGCCCTGGTCGAAGGCGACCGCCGCGACGCCGTCCCGGTTGGGCTCCGGGGCCATTGCGCAGACATCGGTGGCGCCGGGCGGCAGCGCGAGCGTCCACAGCGGGCGGCCGGTGGCCGGGTCGTAGGCCTTCACCCCGGAGGAGGAGCCGCGGACGGCGGCCTGCGGCGTCAGCCAGGTGCCCAGCAGCCGGTCGCGGAGGTCGGCCTTTGCCGGAGCGGGGAGCTGCCAGGCCAGCGCCAGGCCGCCGCCCAGCGGGCTTCCGCCGGCCGCACCGGACGGCCCGGCACCGGCGGAGGCGCTGGCGCCGCCGCCTGCCAGGGCGCTGTCGTCCTTCTCCTTCTTGCCGTCGAGCAGTACGACTCCGGCGGCGACCACCGCCAGCACCACCGCACCGGCGACCAACCCGCCGATCAGGCCCGCCCGGCTCTTCCGCGCGGGCACCGGCGGATAGCCTGGCTGACCCGGGAAGCCCGGCTGCGCATACCCATAGGGCGGCGGCTGCTGCGGATAGCCATACGGCGGCGGCGCACCGTACGGCGGCGCGGCACCATACGGCGGCGCCGCACCATACGCGGGCTGCTGCGGTGGACCCGCCACCGGATGCGGCACCGCCGCAGTGGGCGGCCGCAACGCGAAGTCCCCCTCGGCGTCCTGGCCCACCCCGCCGCCCTGCTTGCCCAGGCGCACCCCGCGCGCAGGCCGGGGCGGCTGCCCCTGGCCGTCACCGGTGCGCTGAGTGGCAGATTCCCCCGTCATGCCTGACCGTCTTCCGCTCGGTGCCACATACCGCCCTCCACCGGGAAGGCAACGACATCGTAAAGGCGCCCTCTGACAGCCAGGGCCCGCAGGGGTCACGGCAGCCCGCCCGCCTCCCCCGACGCCCTTCGCAGACGGCGGCGTTCGCGCTCGCCAAGGCCACCCCAGACGCCGAACCGCTCGTCGTTCTCCAGGGCGTACTCCAGGCACTCCACCCGCACCTCGCAGGCGAGGCAGACCCTGCGGGCGGTGCGGGTCGAGCCGCCCCGCTCCGGAAAGAAGCCCTCGGGGTCGGTCTGGGCGCAGAGCGCCGAGTCGACCCAGCCGCGATCCTCGGCGCCCCCGCCGGGCAGTGCCCTGCCAGCCCTCATCACCTGTCTGACCTCCTTGTCGTATCTGTCGCTTCCGAGACCGCTGCCGGGCGGCCATGACGCGGCTCACCCCGGCCGGTTGCCCTACGCCGCGTCATGGATCCCTGGCTGCGGGCTCTCCCCAGGCAGGAGCCCACGCACGCGGTGGGCGGGATCGCCGTGGAGGGTGGCCATGCGCCTGGGTGAGACGGAGACGGCCGTGCTGCCCCGGGCGGTGGCCGGGGACGACGGCGAACTGCTGCCCCGGGCGCGGGCCGGGGAGAACCGCGCCGTCGCGCAGCTCTGCGCCGCCGAGGCCCGGTCGGCCCTGGCGACGGCCCGGTGCTACCGGCGGACCCGGCGGGAGGCCCAGGACCTGGTCTTCGAGGCGTTCCGGGCGGCCGTCGCCGCGCTCCAGAACGACCCGGGCGACCAGCACGCCCAGTACGGCGGGCACGGCGGGTCCTTCTCCGCGCAGGTCCGCTGCCAGGTGCGGCTGCGCGCCACCGCCTGGCTGTCCGGTACGGGGGAGCGGGGCCCGCTGGGACGGGAAGCCTCCCTGGCCCGCTCGGCGCTGGCGGCCCTCCCGCTGCCGCAGGCCGATCCGCTCTGGGCGGTGGAGGTCGAGCGCTGCCCGCCGGACCGGTACGCCCGCAGCCGGCAGCTCACCCACCAGGAGGCCCGCAGGGCGCTGCGGACCGCCCAGGACGCGCTGGTGGACGAGTATCTGCGCCGGGGCACCCGGTCCGGGGGACCGGCGGAGGTACGCCTCGACCACCTCTCCTACCAGACGGCGGCGGCCTGCGTCCGCCATGAGTTGGCGCCCGCCCCCCTGGAGGACGCCCGCCGCCATCTGGCGGGGTGTGCGCTCTGCCGGCTGCTGGCGGCGGAGATCGTGCTGCCGGGGTCCAGCCTCCAGTCGACGGTGGCCCAGGCCGTGGTCCGGCGGCGGGACGGCGGCCGGGGCCGGGCCGCCTGGCGCGGTGGTGCCGGTCATCTGGCGAGGTGACCTCCGCGCCCGGCCGGTCCGCGGCGGCGGGCCGACCGGTCGAGTTCCCGCATCCGGCACTCATAGGCGGCGACGAAGACGCACACGGCGACGGCCAGCGCGACGGCCAGCGCGATGCCCAGCACCGCCAGGTCGGCGGCGGCGGGCCCCTGGAGCGTGACCGCTCCGGGCGACGGGGTGGGAGGCGGGGTGGACAGCGGAAACGGCATGGCGGGTGACCCCCTGGGGTGATGGATGGATCAGCGACGGCGGAGTGGGGCGGGCGCCCTCACCGTGGCCGGTACGGCGACGGCTGAAGGGGCTCCGAGCGGCGGCGGACGAGCCGCGCTGCCTCGGCCGGGCGCGGATCGTGGAGTCGGGGACGGGCCGGGGCGGCCGGAGCGGCCCGGGTCGGTGGCGGGTCCGGGTGCGGCGACCACGGATCGCGGACCAGGAGCATCGCGTACGTCAGGGTGGCCGCCCGGGCGCAGGTGGCGCAGTCCGCCCGGTGGACCGAGTGCACCTCGCAGGGGCGCCAGGCGTCCCGCAGTTCGTGCAGGATGCGGGTCCGCTCGCTGTTCCAGCGCAGGGCGGCGGCGCCCTCGCCCTGGAGGTAGCCGTGCTCCATGGCGGCGATGACCGCCCGCGCCCGGTTGCGCACGCCGAAGGCGGCGTAGATGGAGCGCATATGGGAGTGGACGGTCGCGGTGCTGATCCGCAGTGACTGGGATATCTCCTTGGCGGTGGCGCCGTTCAGCATCTGCTTCAGCACGCTCTCCTGACGTGGCGTCAGTGGTCGGTGCTGCGGGTCGGGCGAGGTCATGGGGGCCTCCGGGGCCGGTATGGGTCGGGGTCTGCCGGGGTGCGGGAGGGCGCCGGTGCCGGGCGGCGGCACCGGCGCCCGGCAGGTCAGGGCCTGCCGTAGAAGGTCGGGAGGTTGCCCGCCGAGATGGCGGAGATCCGGATCGTGAGGCCGGGGCGCGGCGCCTCCACGTACTTGCCGCCGCCGATGTGGATCGCCACATGGTGGATGCCGGACTGCCTGCCGTTGGACGACCAGAAGAGCAGGTCCCCATAGCGCGCCTGACCGGCCGTGATCGGCGTGACGGCGCCGTACTGCTGGTCGGCGACCCTCGGCAGCGTCCGGCCCGCCCGCAGGAACGCCTGCTGGACCAGGCCCGAGCAGTCGTAGCCCACCGGGCCGTTGCCGCCCCAGTAGTACGGCTTGCCGAGCTGCGCCAGGGCGAAGCGCACCGCCGTGTCCACCTTGGCGGAGGCCGTGGCACCGGCGGAGACCGTCGTGGTGCCGACGGGGGAAGTCCCGGTGCCGGTACCGGAGTTGGAACCGGAGTTGGCGCCGGAGTTGGCGCCGGTGGTGGAGCGGGCCTTGAGGTAGACGCTGTAGTGGCTGGTCCAGTGCCAGCCGTCGCTGCGCTTGAACCAGTAGCGGGTCCCGTCCCAGCCCTCCTTCCTCGGCAGCGGCCAGGTCGCCCCCGTGCCGGTTCCGGTGCTGGTCCCGGTGCTGGCCCCGGTGCTGGTCCCGGTGCTGGTCCCGGTGGTGGAGCGGGCCTTGAGGTAGACGCTGTAGTGGCTGGTCCAGTGCCAGCCGTCGCTGCGCTTGAACCAGTAGCGGCTGCCGTCCCAGCCCTCCTTCCTCGGCAGCGCCGCCCCCGGGCGGAGGACGCCGACCCGCCGGCGGTCTGTGCGAGGTAGACGGTGTGGTGGCTGGTCCACCGCCACTGGCCGTCCCGCTTGAACCAGTAGCGGCTGCCGTCCCAGCCGGCCTGCGACGGCGCCGACAGCGCGGCGGCCGGTGCCGCCCCCAGCAGGGTCACCGCGCCCGTGGCGGCCAGCAGGGCGGTGGCGACCCCCGCCCGCCCGGCGGCATGGCGCACCGGGTGGCCGGAACCCCCGGCCTCCCCCGCCATCGGCGGCGGTGCGGCGCCGCAGGCGGGGCAGCCGCAGGCGTCAGGGGTGATCTCGACGAACCGAGGTGATCCGGACATGGATGCTCCTGTTCTCCGAATGCTCCGAAGGTTTGAGCCGCGACGGGCGCACCCCGCCGCAGCGCGGGCCGACCGCCGCTATGCCTCGGCCGCCGGCTCCGGCCGAATGCGCCGGGGAAGCCCGGACGAGGCGGTGGGCCCGGACGGGGCGGTCGGCCCGGACGGCCCGGACAGCCCGGGCTTTCCCGGCGGCCCGGCCGCGGCAGGGCGCTCCCGCTCGGCGCGGGGGTCGGGGGCGCCCGAGGACACCAGGGCGATCACCAGATGGCGGGCGAAGGACGCGTCCTGCTGCCCGTCGCCGTCGGCGAGGCCCGCAGCCCTGAGCCGGTCCAGGGCCGACCGGGCGGTCTCCACGGCGTCCACCACGGCGGTCGCGCGGGCGCCCGCGTCGAGTTCGGCCGCCCGGCGCCGGCGTACGCTCGCCGCCACCTCCGGCCCGTACTCCAGCGAGAGCGGCTGCACCGAGAACACCTCCACCCCGACCGGTGCCAGCTCGGCGGCCAGCACCCGGGTCAGCTCCTCGCCGAGCCAGCCGCCGTCCCGGAGCGACGGGCCCGGGCGGACGAACCGGTCGCAGGGCAGCTCACCGGCCACCCGGCAGAGCGCGGCGGCCGACTGCTGCCGCAGGAACTCCTCGTGCCCGCCGACCGCGAAGACGGCCCGCGCGGTGTCCCGGACCCGCCAGACCACCAGCAGGGTGGCCCGGAGCGGGAACCCCTCCCGGTCCGCTGCGGGGATCTCCTCGCTCCGCCAGTGCCGCAGCCGCACCACCACCCGCCTGCGGCGCCAGGACGGCGCCACCCAGGAGAGCCCGGTCCGGCGCAGCGTCCCCCGGTAGCGGCCCCAGCGGGTGAGCACCACGGCCGTGCCCTCCCGGTTGCCGACCAGCCCCGCCAGCAGAAAGAGCAGCACGGCGCCGAGGCCCGCCAGCGTCCACGTCCCGACCGCGTCCAGCCGGGGCGCCTGCCCGCCGCCCTCCACTCCGGGCAGCGCTTCCCACAGCCGGGGCCACTGCCCGGAGCGGACCAGTAAGGCCGCCATCGCGGCCAGGCAGAGCAGCAGGGCGGTCACCGCGAGCCACCCGGGCAGCACGCCCCGGGCGGGCCGCTCGCGTACCTCGGCGGGCAGATGGGGGGCCCTCCGCCGGGGTGCGGCGGGGGTTTCGGGCGTCGGCGGCATCTCCCGGGCGGTGGGCCTGGGCTTCGCTTCGAAGAGCGAGTCCAGACGCAGTTGTCGATCGTTGGGTTCCAACCGGGTCTCCTCTCTCGTCGGCCTGGGGCGGCACCCTCGGACGGAGAGAGGGAGAAGCGGACGGCATATGACGCGGAATGGCCTGTGAGGTGGACCACATCGCCGCTCCAGGGCCGGGACCAGCGCATCTGGCGCTGTATCAGCAAAACCATGGGAGCGGCCCCAGTACTTTTTGACCTGGGAATTGACGGCTCCTAGCGTGGAGACGACCCGACCCTGCTCCGAGGGAGTCCCATGGGCGAATCCGCCTCCGCAGCCGCCTGCGACCCGGCGGCCGACGGCCCCGGCGACGCGGAACTGATCGCTCGCGTACGCCGTGGCGACACCGCCGCCTACGAGAGGCTGTACACCAGGCACCGCAAGGCCGCGCAGTCCGCCGCCCGCCGCTATGCGCCACGCGCCTCGGACGCGGACGACCTGGTCGCCGAGGCGTTCACCAGCGTCCTGGAGGCGATCCGCAAAGGAGCCGGACCCCGGGAGTTCTTCCGCGCCTACCTGGTGCGCACCATCGCCAACTACGGCTTCCGGACCGGCAAGCAGCAGCGCCGCGCCGTGCTCACGGACGTCTGGGAGGGGTACGACCAGGCGGAGCAGCCCCCGGACACGGCCGCCGACGCCTTTGACCGCAAGGCCGTGGTCAGCGCCTTCCGGTCCCTCCCGGAACGCTGGCAGGCCGTGCTCTGGCACACCGAGATCGAGGGCGAGACCCCCGCTGCCGTCGCGCCGCTGCTGGGCCTCAACGCCAACGGGGTCTCGGCGCTGGCCTACCGCGCCCGGGAGGGGCTCCGCACGGCATATGTCCAGGCGCATCTGACCCATGCGCCGTCGGAGTCGTGCCGGCGGTACGTCGACCGGCTGAGCGCCTATGTCCGCGACAAGCTCGGCAAGCGGGACGCCGCAGGTGTCCATGGGCACCTCGACAGCTGCGACCACTGCCGGGGCCTGTACCTGGAACTGGCGGATGTCTCCGCCGCCCTCCGCGCCTCTGTCGCCCCGGTGCTGCTGGGCGCCGCCGCAGCGGGCTATCTGGTGTCCGCGTCCGGCTCCACCGCCACCGCCACCGCCACCGCCACTGTGCCGCCCCGTCCGCGCCGTCTGCCTCGACCCCGCCGCCCCAGGCTGCCCGGGCGCGGGCTCACCACGTCGGCCGTGGTCGGCGCGGCGGCCGTCGCCGCCGGTACGGCGTGGGCGCTGGTCTCCGCAGGCGGCACCGACCATGCGGTGAAGGACGGCCAGGGGGCGGCCGGCAAACCCGCCCGGCCGCTGCCCGCCGTCAGCTCCGGGCCGCCGGCCGCCGAACCGCCGCCGGCCGAGCCAGCACAGTCGGAGCCGACACCGGACGGGGGCGTCAGCCCGGAGCCGTCGTCCCTGCTGGTGATACCCGCCGCGTCAACGCCGCCGCCGGTCCCGGCCGACCCCCTCCCGACCACCGCTGCCCCCGGCCCCACCCGCCCACCGGCCCCGGAACCGTCGACCGCCGAGCCGAAGCGCACCGCCAACCCCGGCCCCGGCCCCGGAAACAGCCCGGAACCGCAGCCGACCCCCACCCCGGGGCCGAGCGTCACCCCTGACCCTGGGCCGAGCACCACCCCCACCCCCGGGCCCAGCACCACCCCCGACCCCGGGCCCAGCACCACTCCCGACCCCAAGCCCAGCACCACCCCCACCCCCAAGCCCAGCACCACCCCCGACCCCAAGCCCAGCACCACTCCCGGGCCGGACCCCACCGGAGGCACCGGCTGCGAGCCCGGCGACTGGTCCGGCCATGGCCACTGGTGCCCCTGCACGGACCACCACTGGTTCCCCGGGTGCAAGCCCCGCACCGCACCAGCGGTCGCAGCCCGGCCACCGGCGCCCATGCGGCTGCCGTACCCCGTGGCCTGGTCGCGGCCCGGCGACGGCCGCCGCCCGGCTGCCTGACCCCGGCAGGCAAGCCCCCCACGCAAGCAAGGCCCCCGCAAGCAAGCACCCCCGCGCCGGAACGGCCGGGGGTGCCTGCTTGCTGATGCCGGGCTACGCCTTGGCGTCGCAGAGCTGGGCCCGAAGCGCCCGGGCGAGGTCGTCGCGGCACTCCAGCACCAGCCGGCGCAGGGCCGGGGCGGCGTCGGGGTGCCCGGCCAGCCAGTCGTCGGTGGCGGCGAGGGTCTGCGGGGTCGTCTGGTAGCGGGGGAAGAGTCCGCTGACGATCCGCATGGAGATCTCGATGGTGCGGTGCTCCCAGACGTCCTCCAGGAGGGCGAAGTACCGGTCCGCGTACGGCGCGGTCAGCTCCCGCTGCCCGGCCTGCTGGAAGCCCGCGATCTCCGCCTCCACCAGGGCGTTGGGCAGTTCGTCGGAGTCCACGACCGCGCTCCAGGACGCGGCCTTGGCCTCGGCGCTGGGGCGGGAGGCCAGGGCGAGGGTGTACTGGCGGCGCCCGCTGGCGGTGTTGTCCCGGTCCAGCTCGGCGGCCAGGTCGCCCTCGGTCGCCTCACCGGCGGCGGCCAGCGACTGCCGGAGGGTCCAGCGCAGTTCCTGGTCGATGTCCAGACCGTCGATCCGGGCGGTGCCGGCCAGCAGTCCCTGGACGAGTTGCAGCTGCTCGGGGGAGGAGGCGGCCTGGGCGAAGGCGCGGGCCCAGGCCAGCTGGTGGTCGCTGCCGGGTTCGGCGGCGCGCAGCTCGCGCAGTGCGCCCTCGGCCAGCAGCCGGTTGCCCTCGTCCCGCCGGTCGGGGGCGGCGTACTGGTCGAGGGCGGTCCTGGCCTGCTGGTGCAGCGACTGGAGGACGCCGATGTCGGACTCCTGGCCGGCGAAGCGCAGTACCAGCGCCAGGTAGTCGCGGGTCGGCAGCACCCCGTCGCGGGTCATGTTCCACAGCGCCGACCAGGCCAGCGCGCGGGCCAGCGGCTCGGTGATGTCGCCGAGCCCGTGGTGGAGCGCGGCGAGCGAGGCGTCGTCGAAGCGGACCTTGCAGTAGGTGAGGTCGTCGTCGTTGATCAGCACCAGCTCCGGGCGGGGCTGCCCGGCGAGTTCGGTGACGGCGGTGCGGGCGCCGGACACGTCGAGTTCGGCCCGGGCGGTGCGGACCAGGGCGCCGTCGGCGGAGCGGTTGTAGAGGCCGACGGCGATCCGGTGCGGGCGCAGCTCCGGGTGGTCGGCGGTGGCCTCCTGGACCACCGCCAGCTCGGTGATCCGCCCGTCGGCGTCGGTGGTGACCTGCGGGGTGAGGGTGTTGACACCGGCGGTCTGCAACCAGGCCCGGGACCACTCGGCCATGGCCTCGCTGCCGCGCCCGGAGGTCTCCGCGAGCACCGCGAGCAGGTCGCCGAGGACCGTGTTGCCGTAGGCGTGGCGCTTGAAGTACCGCCGTGCGCCCTCGAAGAAGGCGTCCCGTCCGACGTAGGCCACCAGCTGCTTGAGCACCGCGGCGCCCTTGGCGTAGGTGATGCCGTCGAAGTTGAGCTTGGCGTCCTCCAGGTCGCGGATGTCGGCGGTGACCGGGTGGGTGGTGGGCAGCTGGTCCTGCCGGTAGGCCCACGCCTTGCGCCGGTTGGCGAAGGTGGTCCAGCCGGCCTGGTAGCGGGTGGCCTCCACCAGCGAGAAGGTGCCCATGAAGTCGGCGAAGGACTCCTTGAGCCACAGGTCGTCCCACCACTGCATGGTGACCAGGTCGCCGAACCACATATGCGCCATCTCGTGCAGGATCACGGTGGCCCGGCCCTCGTACGCGGCCTCGGTGACCTTGGACCGGAAGACGAACTCCTCCCGGAAGGTGACGCAGCCGGGGTTCTCCATGGCGCCGATGTTGTACTCGGGAACGAACGCCTGGTCGTACTTGCCGAACGGGTACGGGTAGTCGAACTCCTGGTGGAAGAAGTCCAGGCCCTGCCGGGTGACGGTGAAGATCTCGTCGGCGTCGAAGTACTTCGCCAGCGACTTGCGGCAGAACGCTCCGAGCGGGATCTCCAGGGTGCTGCCGTCGGCCAGTTGCCGCCGGTAGTGGTCGCGCTCCACGTGGTAGGGGCCGGCCACGACGGCGGTGATGTAGGTGGAGATCGGCAGGGTGGGCGCGAACCGCCAGGTGCGCAGCGCCTCGCCGTCGTCGACCGGGTCGCCCTCGGCCGGGGAGTTGGAGAAGACGTCCCAGTGGGCGGGCGCGGTGACGGTGAAGGTGAAGGGCGCCTTGAGGTCGGGCTGCTCGAAGGTGGCGAAGACCCGGCGGGCGTCGGCGGGCTCGTACTGGGTGTAGAGGTAGGTCTCGCCGTCCACCGGGTCGGTGAAGCGGTGCAGGCCCTCACCGGTGCGGCTGTAGGCGCACTCGGCGTCCACCGTGAGCTCGTTCTGCTCCGCCAGGCCGTCCACGGTGACCCGGGCCCCGTCGAAGACCTCGGCCGGGTCCAGCGCGCGGCCGTTGAGGGTGACCGCGTGCACGGCCGGGGCCAGCAGGTCCAGGAAGGTCGCCGCGCCCGGCTCGGCGCAGCGGAAGCGGACCGTCGTCCGGGAGCGGAACGTCCCCGCCGTGCCGTCCTCCACCGCCACCACGGCGGAGCGCAGGTCGAGATGGACGTCATAGGCGTCCACCGTCAGGATGCGGGCCCGCTCGCGGGCCTCCTCACGAGTCAGGTTTCGTCCCGGCACTGCGGTACTCCCTTGTCCGGCTTGTGGCGGTCTGGCTGGGGCATGGCGGGTACGCCTTCCGCATCCTTTCACGCGTCCCTCACCTGGGGAGGTCCCGGGGAATGGGCGGCGGCCGTCCCGTGTTGCGCGGACGACAAGGCTGGACGACCAGGCCGGACGACCAGGCCCCCGCTCAGAAGGATGGGTATCCGTGACCGCCGAAGAGACCAAGACCGCCGACTTCTGGTTCGACCCGCTCTGCCCGTGGGCGTGGATCACCTCCCGCTGGATGCTGGAGGTGCAGCAGGTCCGCCCGGTGCACACCCGCTGGCATGTGATGAGCCTGGCCGTCCTCAACGACGGGCGCGACGTCCCGGAGCAGTACCGGTCGTTCCTGGACCAGGCGTGGGGCCCGGTCCGGGTCTGCATAGCGGCCGCCGCCCAGCATGGTGACGATGTGCTGGGCCCGCTGTACACGGCGCTCGGCACCCGCTTCCACCAGCAGGAGCTGCCGCGCGACCGCGCCACCATCGAGGACGCGCTGGCCGAGGTCGGCCTGCCCCGCGAGCTGGCCGCCGCCGCCGACAGCGACGAGTACGACGACGCCCTGCGCGCCTCCCACAAGCAGGGCATCACCCTGGTCGGCGAGGACGTCGGCACCCCGGTGATCGCGGTGCCCGGCCCGGACGGCGAGCAGGTCGCCTTCTTCGGCCCGGTGGTCACCCCGATCCCGCGCGGCGAGGCCGCCGGCCGCCTCTGGGACGGCACCCTGCTGGTCGCCGGCACCCCCGGCTTCTACGAGATCAAGCGCACCCGCACCGTCGGCCCGTCCTTCGACTGACCGGCTGAACCGGCTGAACCGGCTGAACCGGCTGAACCGGCCGACCGAGGCGTTGTCGCCGCCCGCAACGCGGAAGGCGACAACGCCTCGGCCTGCGGTCTTGTCGAAACCTGTGTGGGAACTGCACCGGTCGCCCGAGTAGGTTCACGGTATCGACACCCCGAACCCCCACTTCTGCGGAGATCCACGCATGAGCACCGCCACCGCCTCGATCCGTCCCGGCGCCGTCCTGGCCGACCTGCTGCCCGCCGCCGCAGGCGCCCGCGCCCTGGCCCGCGACCTCGCCCTGGTCGTCGGCGGAGCCGCCTTCACCGGCCTGGCCGCGCAGTTCAGCGTGCCGGTGCACGGCTCGCCGGTGCCGGTGACCGGCCAGACCTTCGCCGCCCTGCTGGTCGGCACCACCCTGGGTGCCCGCCGTGGCGCCGCCGCGCTCGGCCTGTACCTGCTGGCCGGGATGGCCGGGCTGCCCTGGTTCTCCGAGGGCGCCTCCGGCGCCGGGCTGGCCACGCTGGGCTATGTGGTCGGCATGGTGCTCGCCGCCGGGCTGGTCGGGGCGCTGGCCCGCCGTGGCGCCGACCGGAGCCCGCTGCGCACCGCCGGTGCGATGCTGCTGGGCAACCTCGCCATCTACGCCGTCGGCGTGCCCTACCTGGCCGCCTCGCTGCACCGCTCGCTGGCCGACGCCGCCCACCTGGGCCTCTACCCGTACCTGCTGGGCGACGGCCTGAAGATCGCGGTCGCCATGGGCGCGCTGCCGCTCGCCTGGCGGCTGGTCGGCCGCCGCGCCTGACCGGCACCAGACCACCGGAGGAGGCCGCGAAACACCGCAGGGCGGGTGGGACCGCGATCCCCCGCTCGGTGGACCCTGAGCGGCCTCCTCCCGGCCCGGCGTGCCACACTCCTGGGTATGCGCGTGTACCTGGGATCCGACCACGCCGGATACGACCTCAAGCAGCATCTCGTCCAGTGGCTGAAGGACGCCGGCCACGAGCCCGTCGACTGCGGGCCGCACCTCTACGACGCCGAGGACGACTACCCGCCGTTCTGCCTCCGCGCCGCCGAGCGCACCGCCGCCGACCCCGAGGCGCTGGGCATCGTCATCGGCGGCTCCGGCAACGGCGAGGCCATCGCCGCCAACAAGGTCAAGGGCGTCCGCGCCGCCCTGGCGTGGAGCGAGGAGACGGCCGTCCTGGGCCGCGAGCACAACAACGCCAACGTGGTCAGCGTCGGCGCCCGGATGCACACCCAGGAGCAGGCCACCCGCTTTGTCGAGGCGTTCCTCAACACCCCGTACTCCGGTGCCGAGCGCCACAGCCGCCGGATCGCGATGCTCACCGAGTACGAGACCACCGGAGCGCTGCCGCCCATCCCGGCGCACCACCCGCAGGAGTCCTGAGCCGCACGTGCCCGAGGGTCACACCATCCACCGACTGGCCGCCGCACACCTCCGGGTGTTCGGCGGCCGGCCCGTCCGCGCCACCAGCCCGCAGGGCCGGTTCGGCGCGGGCGCCGCACTGGTCGACGGCCGCGTCCTGGACCGGACCGAAGCCCACGGCAAGCACCTCTTCCTGGGCTTCGGCGGGGCCGGCTGGGTCCATGTCCACCTGGGCCTGTACGGCACCGTGGCATTCGGCGACGCCCCCGCCCCCGAGCCGGTCGGCGCCGTCCGGCTGCGCCTGGAGGGCGACGGCGGGTACGCCGACCTGCGCGGCCCGACCGCCTGCGAGCTGATCACCGAGGCCGAGAAGGACGCCCTGCACGCCCGCCTCGGCCCCGACCCGCTGCGGCCGGACGACGAGCCCCAGCGGGCCTGGCAGCGGATCTCCCGCAGCCGCACCTCGATAGCCGCCCTGCTGATGGACCAGAAGGTGCTGGCCGGCGTCGGCAACGTCTACCGCGCCGAGGTCCTCTTCCGCCTCGGCATCAGCCCCCACCGGGCCGGCCGCGACCTCACCCGCGCCGAGTGGGACGCGATCTGGGCCGACCTGGTCGAGCTGATGCGGGACGGTGTCGCGGTGGGCCGCATCGACACCGTCCGCCCCGAGCACACCCCGGAGGCCATGGGCCGCCCGCCGCGCGTGGACGACCACGGCGGCGAGGTCTACGTCTACCGGCGGGCCGCCATGCCGTGCCTGGTCTGCGCGGAGCCGGTGCGGACCGAGAGCCTTGCCGCCCGCAACCTCTTCTGGTGCGGCGGCTGCCAGCAGCGCTGAACCCGCGGCCCGCCGAGCTGTCCGGCCCACCGAGGTGTCCGGCCCGCCGAGGTGTCCGGCCCGCCGTGCTGTCAGTCCCGCCGAGCTGTCCGGCCCACCGTGCTGTCAGTCCCGCCGTGCTGTCCGGCCCACCGTGTTGTCCGGCCCACCGTGTTGTCCGGCCGTCAGAAGGAGTGCGGCAGCCAGGGCGCAACCTCACCCGTGAACGCCCGCGACGCCGCCGCCAGCGCGCCCGCCCGCACCTCCCGCACCCGCCCGGCGGCGGCCAGCGCCGCCAGCGTGGTCCCGCCCAGATAGGCCGTACCCAGCTCCCGCACGGTCAGCGCCAGCTCCGCCGGATCGCCGGTCCGCAGGCAGGAGGCGCCCTTGGCGTCCCCGGACAGCCGCCACCGGCCGGTGTTCCAGGGGCAGAAGGCGTCCACCACGTCCAGCACCACATCCACCGGCGCCGCATACCGCCGCGCCTCCAGCGCCGCGCCGACGTCCACCGGGCGCAGAAAGAGGCCGTCCAGCAGCCGGGCCTCGCACCGTCGGGCGTCCGACACCAGGTGCAGCAGCGGGTCGTCCACCGGGCGGCTGTCGGCGACCACGGTCTCGGTGAGGTCGATGTCCATCAGGTACGACCAGAGCGCCGCGTACCCGGCGGGGTCGGCGGCCTCCACATCGCGTACCTCCACCGTGCCGCGCGGCCCGGAGGCGTCCCACTCCGGCCTCACCGCGTAGCGGGCGTAGCCCAGCAGCAGGCCGGTCCCGGGATCCTCCGCCAGGACGCACTGGAGCGGCGAGCAGCCGTTCCGGTCCGCGAGCGGGTCCAGCAGCGGAAGCCGCTCCCAGCCGGGCTGCCGCTCCAGCATGCCGGGGCGGAGCGGCACCCGCGCCGCGTACAGCTGCTCGCAGGCGGCCGCCGCCTCCGCCGGATCGACCAGCCGCAGCCGGACCCGACCGCTGTCCGGTGGCGGGGTGAGCGAGACCCGGTGCCGGGGGACGGCCAGCCGTATCCGCTGGGTGGCCAGCCCATAGCCGAACCGCCCGTAGATGGCGGGTTCGGAGGCGGTGAGCCCGGCCAGCGGCTCGCCGCGCTCCCGGCTGTCGTCCAGCAGGCGGCGCATCAACGCGGTGAGCAGACCCCGCCGGCGGTGGGTGGGCAGTACGCCGACCATGGCCACCCCGGCCATCGGGACCACCGACCCGCCCGGCACCGCGACCCGCAGCGAGAGGGCGCCCGCCGTGCCCACGACGGCGGTGCCGTCATAGGCGCCCAGCGAGCGCTCCGGCTCGGCGAGGTCGTGCCACAGCTGCCGGCCCTCGGGTGACGCCTCGGTCCCGCCGAAGGCGCGGAGCAGAGTGGCGAACCAGGGGTCCCACTCGTCCGCGGAGCGGATCCGCACCTCCGGCCCCTCGTCGGCGCGGGGTCGGCTCCGGAGGCTGGTCCGGGGGCGGGTGTACGCATTGTCGGTCATATGGCAGTGCTACCAGCGGGGCATGCCGATGGCGAGGGAATTCCCGACCGCCATGGTGGCGCCCCGGCGCATGTCGCCGCCGCGCCCCCCGGCACGCACTCGCGCGCCACTGTACTGCCCAAACCTCCTTCCGGCCTGAAACGGCTGAAGTCCGGCCCTCCTCAGCCGCCGGACATCGACGCCCGACCGGCGGCTGGATAAGGTCAGAACCCATGGCAGGCAGCAAGCCGGGCACCGCCCCCCGGACAACCGCGACGGCCCGGGTGCGCAAGGCGCTCCTCCGGGCCTACCGCAGGGTGCGCCGCGCCGGTGTCGACTACTTCCGGGGCGACGCCTCCGACTGGCTCGCCTTCGCGGTCCTGGTGCTGCTCTGCCCGGTGCTGGTGGTCCTCAACATCAAGCAGCCCGTCTGGTGCCCGCCCACCGCCCTGGTGCTGCCGATCCTCGCCGGGGCCTTCCTGCTGCGGCCCAGCAGCCTGGTGCTGCTCTACGCCGCCTCCGCCGCCGGCCTCTCCGTGGAGTCCGTGGTGCACGCCGCCGAGCGCGCCTCCGGCGAGCACCCCATGGCCTATGCGACCGGGGTCACCCCCGGCGCCGCACTGGTGGTGGGCGCGGTTGGCATCGCCGGTCTGCTGCTCGCCCAGTTCCGCAGCCGGGTCGGGGTGCCCTGGCGGCGCGGCGGCTCGATGCTCTTCGACCTGCGCGAGCGGCTGCGGGTGCAGAGCCAGATCCCGGCGCTGCCGGCCGGCTGGCACGCCGAGATGGCGCTGCGCCCGGCCGGCGGGCAGTCCTTCTCCGGCGACTTCGTGGTGGCCGCCCGTACCGGCTCCGGCGGCAGCGTGCTGGAGGCGGTGGTCGCGGACGTCTCCGGCAAGGGTATGGACGCGGGCTCCCGGGCGCTGCTGCTCTCCGGTGCCTTCGGCGGGCTGCTCGGCTCGCTGCCGCCGCATGACTTCCTGCCCGCCGCCAACGGCTATCTGCTGCGCCAGGAGTGGGAGGAGGGCTTCGCCACCGCCGTCCACCTCGCCCTCGACCTGGAGACCGGCGACTACGAGCTGCTGTCGGCGGGCCATCTGCCGGGGATGCAGATGTGCGCCGGCGCCGGGCGCTGGGAGGTCAAGGAGGCGTCCGAGGGGCCGCTGCTGGGCATCTACGACGGCGCCAAGTTCGAGGGCGTCCGGGGGCGGCTGGACCGTGGCGATGTGCTGCTGCTCTGCACCGACGGCATGGTGGAGGCGCCCGGACGGGACCTCTCCGAGGGCATGGACCGGCTGATGGGCGAGGCCGACCGGCTGGTCGCGGGCGGCTTCCGGAATGCGGCCTGGCGGCTGATCGAGACGGTGGCCAAGGATGTCAACGACGACCGTGCGCTGCTGTTGATCTGGCGCGAGTAGCGGTGTCAAACGCCCGAGTCGATCTTCGGACAATCCTCCCTGCCGCAGCGGCCCGCGTGATCACCGGATCGTCCGTGCACCGCATACCGCCCAAGCCGATCACGCGTACGGCTTGATCGGCGCATTTTCGCTGTGCGGGACGGGGCGTGATGTGATGTGCCCGGTGGGTCCTTTACGGAGTGGGCACAGCAGACGAGACTGAGTGGTGGGCGGGACCGGTCCGGCACTCGGGGAGAGGAGCGTCGTCCGCAGGCCAGCGGGCGGCGGTCTGAGAGAGCGTCACCGGTCGTCCCTGCCCCGGGACCGTCAGCACCGGCCCCTGAGCAGTCGCGACCGAGGAAGTGAATCCGGGTGGTCTTCTCCGTCTCCGCGTTGGTCCTGTTTGCCATCATCCTGGTCATCCTGATCAGGAACAAGACGATGAAGCTGGCGCACGCGATACTGGGCGCGCTCTTCGGCTTCTTCCTCGCCCAGTCCTCGGCCGCCTCGCCGATCCAGAACTTCCTCAGTCAGATCGCCAAGACACTCAACGACCTGACGAGCTGAAGGAGCGTCGGGCCCGGCCTAGGCGGTGTCTGACCGCCTAGCGGCCGGCCCGCCGCGCTGCCCACCACCTCCGCAGCGGCCCCTCCTGAGGGGCTGCGGCCACCGGCAGCCCCGGCCCGTCCTGCTCGGCCGCCCGTACGGCTGCCGTGTCCGTGCCCTCGGCGAGCAGCAGCACATAGAGCCGCGCCCAGGCGAGCCGTTCACCGCGCGGCCAGTCCAGCGCCCGCAGCGCCGCCGAGGCGGCCTCCGAGACCTCGCCGTTGACCCGCACCTCGGCGACGTCGTCGCCGGCCCGGCCGCCAAGGAACAGCTTCACCCCGTTGAGCAGCGGGTGGTCCAGCTCCGAGGTCAGGATCGGGGCGAGGGCGGGCAGCACATGGTTGCCGCCCAGCCAGTCGGCCAGCGCCTCGTTGCCGAAGCCGAAGACGCAGGCCGGACCCTGCACCGCGTGCCAGCCCGGCACCCCGCCCGGCCGGTCCGGCCCGTAGTGGTCGCCGTGCTCCCCGCGCCGGTCCAGCAGCTCCACCACGGTGGCGGCGGTGGTGGTCGCCCACATCCGCACCGCGTTGTCCAGCTTCTCCTCCTCGGTCTTGCCGAGGCCCGCCGCGCAGTCCCACAGCACCGGGGTGTCGGAGCGCCCGAGGTGCAGCACAAAGCCGAGGTCGACATGGCCGCCGCCGGCGTCCGGGTGCTCCCGTACCGCCACCGCCGTCGTCCCGGGGCCGCGCACCACCGCACCGTCCACGGTGAACCGGCGGCCGTAGCCCGCCATCTCCCGGACGACGCTGCGCTGGATGACGTCCAGCCGCTCCTGGGGACGCACGGCACGCTCCTCTGGGCTCACAGGGGCCCACACTGGGCTCGAATACGCGATCGATGGATCGAATACCGTGAGGCTAGCGGCGCGGCCTCCCGCTGGCGAAACGCTGCCGGGGCCCCGGTGGGGCGCGTGCACCGCAACCTTGCTGACCTACCGTCAGGAGAATTCGAGCAGCCCATGGGGGGAACGGCAAGGCCCCGGGTCGGCGGTGGTACCGCCGGCCCGGGGCCTGCACTGCTGGAGCGGGCGACGGGAATCGAACCCGCGTAGCCAGTTTGGAAGACTGGGGCTCTACCATTGAGCTACGCCCGCATATGCGTACGCCGGAGCCTACGCCGCCCGGTATCGCTGCTGAAGCCGGGACGCGCACAGCCTAGCGGGTCGCCCGGCCCGGATGCACGTCGCCGTGATCGTCGGCCGGCCGCGCCGGTCGGCGCAGCTCCCGATATTCCGGCGGAATCTCCCAGGTGAGCATGTACGCTACCTGTCGTTGCAACGGGGTGTGGCGCAGGTTGGTAGCGCGTCCGCTTTGGGAGCGGAAGGTCGTCGGTTCAAATCCGGTCACCCCGACAGCACCGCGCAGGCCCCCGCCCGGGACGGGCGGGGGCCTGCGGTCCTGGCCAGGGGCCGGTCGCGCCCCGCCTGTCGTCCCCGTCCATCCTGGTTTGTGGTACCGGTAGGATGGATCGCTGGAGACCGCTTGTGTGGCATGCTCACCCTTCGGCCGTCCGAGGGCGAGGAGCACGCTCACCGTCCACTCGCGGGAGATGCCGCTCCGTGTGGCCTATCACCCGTCTCGCCGGCCACCCAGCCCTCACGGGCCCCGCCCGGCGGACAAACCGACCGCAAAGCCCCAAGGAGACCCAACCGTGAAGAGCGCCGTGGAGACTCTGAACCCGACCCGGGTTCGACTCACCGTCGAGGTGCCCTTCGAGGAGCTCAAGCCCAGCCTCGACGCGGCGTACAAGAAGATCAACCAGCAGGTCACGGTTCCGGGTTTCCGCAAGGGCAAGATCCCGGCTCGCGTCATCGACCAGCGCTTCGGCCGTGCTGCGGTGCTGGAGGAGGCCGTCAACGACGCCCTGCCCCGCTTCTACACGCAGGCCGTCGACGAGGGCAAGATCGAGGTCCTCGGACAGCCCGACATCACCGACATCGCCGGGGTGGAGAACCTCGGCGACGGCGGTGACCTGAAGTTCACCGCCGAGGTGGACATCCGCCCGGAGATCACCCTTCCCGAGTTCGGTGCGATCGAGGTCACCGTCGACCCGGTCGAGGTCACCGACGAGGACATCGAGAAGTCGCTGGAGCAGCTCCGCGAGCGCTTCGGCTCGGTCAAGGCCGTGGAGCGCGCCGCCGCCGCCGGCGATGTCGTGATCCTGGACCTTGAGGCCAAGGTCGACGGCGAGGTGCCGGAGGACGGCACCGCCACCGCCGTGTCGTACGAGATCGGCTCCGGCCGCCTGCTCGACGGCATCGACGACGCCGTGATCGGCGTGGAGGCCGGCGGGACCGCCACCTTCACCACCGAGCTCAAGGGCGGCACCGAGGCGGGCCGGGAGGCCGAGGTCACGGTCACCGTCACCGCGGTGCAGGAGAAGGAGCTCCCCGAGCTGGACGACGAGTTCGCCCAGCTGGCGAGCGAGTTCGACACCCTGGAGGAGCTGCGCGAGGACTCGCGCAAGCGCCTGGCCCGGATGAAGGAGTTCGACCAGGCCACCCAGGCCCAGGAGCGCGTCCTGGACGCGCTGCTGGAGAAGGTCGAGATGCCCTTCCCGGAGAAGCTGCTCGCGGACGAGATCGAGACCCGCAAGCACAACCTGGAGCACCACCAGCTCCCCCAGATGGGCCTGGACCTGGAAGCCTGGCTGAAGACCCAGGACAAGACGGTCGAGGAGTTCGAGAAGGAGACCGAGGAGCAGGCGAAGAAGGGCATCAAGACCCAGTTCGTCCTGGACCAGATCGCCTCCGACGAGGAGCTCTCCGTCAGCCAGGAGGAGCTCACCGAGCACCTGATCCGCCGCGCCGCCGGCTCCGGCCTCACCCCGGACCAGTTCGCGCAGCAGGTCGTCCAGGGCGGCCAGGTGCCGCTGCTGGTCGGCGAGGTCGTCCGGGGGAAGGCGCTGGCGCTGGTCGTCGAGGGCGCCAAGGTCGTCGACACCGAGGGCAACCCCGTCGACTTCGCGGACGAGGACGAGGAGGAGGCCGCCGAGGCGGCCACCGAGACCGCCTCGGAGACCTCGGAGACCTCGGAGAGCACCGAGGGCTGATCCTCGGGCTGGACCACCCGGCGGGCCCGGGTGCGGCGAGTGACGCCGCACCCGGGCCCGCCGTGCTGTGACGCCCGGCCCTGAAGGGGCCGTCACTGCCTGTGAAGCCTGCGCTCACAGCGAACAGCTCTGCGTGGGGGATGGCCGGGCCCGGGCCGCGCGTTAGGGTCCATGAGAAGGAACAATCAGCACAGCAGACGCGCGACGGCCGGGCGGCCGGCCGTCCGATTCAACTGAGCAGGTGGCTACGTGACGACTCCCCAGTTCGCGACCCCGGGCCTCGTGGCGCCCCGCGCCGCCGGTGACATTCCCGGTGTCGGCCTCGGTGACCAGGTGTACAACCGTCTGCTCGGCGAGCGCATCATCTTCCTGGGCCAGGCGGTGGACGACGACATCGCCAACAAGATCACCGCCCAGCTGCTGCTCCTTGCCGCCGACCCGGACAAGGACATCTACCTCTACATCAACAGCCCCGGCGGCTCGGTCACCGCCGGCATGGCGATCTACGACACCATGCAGTACATCAAGAACGACGTGGTGACCATCGCCATGGGCCTGGCGGCCTCCATGGGCCAGTTCCTGCTGACCGCGGGCGCCAAGGGCAAGCGGTTCGCGCTGCCCAACGCCGAGATCCTGATGCACCAGCCGTCCGCCGGTCTGGGCGGCTCGGCGACCGACATCCGCATCCAGGCCGAGCAGCTGATCCGCACCAAGCACCGGATGGCGGAGCTGATCGCCTTCCACAGCGGGCAGTCGCTGGAGCAGATCACCAAGGACTCCGACCGTGACCGCTGGTTCTCCGCGGAGGCGGCGAAGGACTACGGCCTCATCGACGAGGTCATGCACCACGCCGCGGATGTCCCCGGCGGCGGTGGCACGGGCGCCTGAGACGCCCGGTGAAGCCGTTTCCCACGACAGCCTGCACGCACACGGAGGCCCAGTAACCATGAACATCCCCAGCCTGATGGGCGAGGCCCAGGAGCGCCTGCGCGCCGAGGGCCGCTACATCGTCCCCCGCTTCGTCGAGCGCACCTCGCAGGGCATCCGGGAGTACGACCCGTACGCCAAGCTCTTCGAAGAGCGCATCATCTTCCTGGGCTCGCAGATCGACGACGTCTCGGCCAACGACATCATGGCCCAGCTGATCTGCCTGGAGTCGATGGACCCCGACCGGGACATTTCCATCTACATCAACTCGCCCGGCGGCTCGTTCACCGCGCTCACCGCGATCTACGACACCATGCAGTTCGTGAAGCCGGATGTCTCCACCGTCTGCATGGGCCAGGCGGCCTCGGCGGCGGCCGTGCTGCTGGCGGCCGGTACCCCCGGCAAGCGGATGGCGCTGCCCAACGCCCGGGTGCTGATCCACCAGCCGTACACCGAGACCGGCCGTGGCCAGGTCTCCGACCTGGAGATCCAGGCCAAGGAGATCCTCCGGATGCGCGAGCAGCTGGAGACCCTGCTGGCCAAGCACTCCAAGAAGGAGATCGACCAGGTCCGCGAGGATATCGAGCGGGACAAGATCCTCACCGCCGAGGAGACCCTGGAGTACGGTCTCATCGACCAGATCATCTCCACCCGCAAGAGTTCGCTCATCGACTGAGCCCACGGTGCCGTGAGGCCGCGACCCACCCCCCGTCTTCCGGGGGCGGGTCGCGGCCTGGCACCATCGGACACCAAGGCTGTGCGCTGCGCGGGCGCCCGGTGGCATCCGCCGTCCTCCAGGTCCCCTCGGCCGGATTCGCCCAGGGCGTACGGCCAAGCTGCCGAAGACGGTCGATCGGCGGGCCCGACGGAGTACCGTCGGATACCAAGCACCAGGCTCCGACCCCCACGGGGCCTTTGGCGAAGGGGAAGCACCTCGTGGCACGCATCGGAGACGGTGGCGACCTGCTCAAGTGCTCGTTCTGCGGCAAATCACAGAAGCAGGTGAAGAAGCTCATCGCCGGCCCCGGCGTATACATCTGCGACGAGTGCATCGACCTCTGCAATGAGATCATCGAGGAGGAGCTCGCCGAGACCTCCGAGGTGCGGTTCGAGGAACTGCCGAAGCCGCGCGAGATCTATGAGTTCCTGGACCAGTACGTGGTCGGCCAGGACGTCGCCAAGAAGGCGCTCTCGGTCGCCGTCTACAACCACTACAAGCGGGTGCAGGCGGGCGAGAGCGGCCGCCACGGCGGCCGCGACGACGGCATCGAGCTGTCGAAGTCCAACATCCTGCTGCTGGGCCCCACCGGCTCCGGCAAGACGCTGCTGGCGCAGACCCTGGCCCGGATGCTCAATGTGCCGTTCGCCATCGCGGACGCCACGGCGCTGACCGAGGCCGGCTATGTCGGCGAGGACGTCGAGAACATCCTGCTCAAGCTGATCCAGGCCGCCGACTACGACGTCAAGAAGGCCGAGACCGGGATCATCTACATCGACGAGATCGACAAGGTCGCCCGCAAGAGCGAGAACCCGTCGATCACCCGCGATGTCTCCGGCGAGGGTGTGCAGCAGGCACTGCTGAAGATCCTGGAGGGGACCACCGCCTCGGTGCCCCCGCAGGGCGGGCGCAAGCACCCGCACCAGGAGTTCATCCAGATCGACACCACCAATGTGCTCTTCATCGTCGGCGGCGCCTTCGCCGGCCTGGAGCGGATCATCGAGGGCCGGGCCGGCAAGAAGGGCATCGGCTTCGGCGCCACCATCCGCTCCAAGCACGAGATCGACTCCAGCGACCTCTTCCGCGATGTGATGCCGGAGGACCTGGTGAAGTTCGGGATGATCCCGGAGTTCATCGGCCGCCTCCCGGTGATCACCTCGGTGCACAACCTGGACCGCGAGGCGCTGCTCCAGATCCTCACCGAGCCGAAGAACGCGCTGGTCAAGCAGTACCGGCGGCTCTTCGAGCTGGACGGGGTGGAGCTGGAGTTCTCCCGCGACGCGCTGGAGGCCATCGCCGACCAGGCGATCATGCGCGGCACCGGCGCCCGTGGGCTGCGCGCGATCATGGAGGAGGTGCTGATGTCGGTGATGTACGAGGTGCCCTCCCGCAAGGATGTGGCCCGGGTGGTCGTCACCGGCGACGTCGTCTCCAAGCACGCCATCCCCACGCTGGTCCCGCGCGACATGATCAAGCGCGAGCGGCGCGAGAAGAGCGCCTGACCCCGCGCCTGCCTCCCCGCGCCCCGCACGCGCAGTCGGGCCCCGGTACGAACCCCCGAGAGGGTTCGTACCGGGGCCCGAGCGCATGCCGGGGGGAGGGCCGGGTCAGCGGTGCTGCACCACGCCGTCGCGGATGGTGCGGGTCTGCTCCGCCGCCTGCTCCAGGGTGAGCGGCTGCGCGGGGGTGTCGGGGGAGGACGGCACCACGGTGAAGATGGCGGTGGCCAGGGTGGCGTGGTTCACCCAGTAGCAGGCGGACATGTCGCCGCTGGAGGTCTGGAGCGTGCCGCAGCGCAGCACGGCGGCGCTGTCCTTGGGGTCCTTGGCCGGGAAGTCCTGGAGCGGTGTGCTGAACCGGGTCTTCTTCTCCGCCAGGGTGGCCTCGACCCGGCCCATGGTGGCCTTGGGGTCGGAGATCTTCCCGTAGGCGCCGGTGAGGGTGAGCAGCGACCGGGGGGTGCCGCCGACGTAGCTGGCGATCACCGCGGTCATCTCCTTGCCGAAGGTGCCGGTCTGGGCGTCGTCGGTGGGCTGCTCCTTGGTGGTGGTGCGGGCGTAGCCGCCGGGCAGCGTCGTCGGGGTGGCGATCCGGTAGTTGCCCGCCATGTCCGCGCCCTCGTCGCCGCCGCTCAGGGCCGTCACCGTGGCGGCCCCGCCGCCGAGTACCAGCACGGCCGCGACGATGCCGATCATCAGCCCCTTGCGGCTCTTCTGCGGCCCGGCCGGGGGCGGGGGATAGCCCCCGGGGGTGCCATAAGGCTGCTGCTGCTGGTACGGGGGCGGCGGCGGGTAGCCGGGGCCGGGCTGCGGGTAGCCCTGCGGGGGCTGGGGCTGCCCGTACTGCGGAGGCGCACCGTACGGCTGCGGCGGCTGGGGCTGCGGCTGGGGTTGCTGCGGCTGTGGCTGGGGCTGCTGGGGTTGCTGTGGTGGCTGCCCGTACGGCGACTGGCCGTACTGCGGCGGCGGTGCGCCATAGGGCTGCTGCGGGGGCGGCGGCGGGTAACCGGGAGAGCCCCCGTACGGTGGCTGCTGCGGCTGCCCCGGGCCCTGCGGATACTGCTGTCCCTGCCCGTACATCGGTGTCTCCCCCGGCCGCCCGGGGCGGCGCGTCGTGATAGGTCGTCGTGGGCGGCACGGTATCCCACCGCGCTCATCCGCGTCGCCCGGCACCATCGGTGCCCGACCGGCCCTCGGGCATCCGTAAACTATGGGTCGTGACCGACATGACGAACCAGCGCCCCGAGGCCCACCAGGCCGGGGACCACAGCGCCGCCGCCACCCTGCCGACCCAGTACGCACCGGCCGAGGTAGAGGGGAAGCTGTACGAGCGCTGGGTAGCCGCGGGTTACTTCGAGGCAGACGCCAAGAGTGAGAAGCCGCCGTACACCATCGTCATCCCCCCGCCGAACGTCACCGGTTCGCTCCACCTGGGCCACGCCTTCCAGCACACGCTGATGGACGCGCTGACCCGCCGCAAGCGGATGCAGGGCTACGAGGCCCTGTGGCTGCCCGGCATGGACCACGCGGGCATCGCCACCCAGAACAAGGTCGAGCAGCAGCTCGCCGAGGAGGCGCTCTCCCGCCACGACGTGGGCCGCGACGCCTTTGTGGAGCGGGTCTGGCAGTGGAAGGAGGAGTACGGCGGCAGGATCCTCGGTCAGATGCGCCGCCTCGGCGACGGCGTGGACTGGTCCCGTGAGCGGTTCACCATGGACGAGGGCCTCTCCCGGGCCGTCCAGACCATCTTCAAGCGGCTCTTCGAGGACGGCCTGATCTACCGCGCCGAGCGCATCATCAACTGGTGTCCGCGCTGCCACACCGCGATCTCCGACATCGAGGTGGAGCACGAGGAGAGCGCCGGCGAGCTGGTCTCCATCCGCTACGGCGACGGCGACGAGTCCATCGTGGTGGCCACCACCCGCGCCGAGACCATGCTCGGCGACACGGCGGTCGCGGTCCACCCCGACGACGAGCGCTATGCCCACCTGGTGGGGCGGACCATCGCCCTGCCGCTGACGGACCGTCGTATCCCGGTGGTGGCCGACGCGCATGTCGACCCGGAGTTCGGCACCGGCGCGGTCAAGGTCACCCCGGCCCACGACCCCAATGACTTCGAGATCGGCCGGCGCCACCAGCTGCCGTCCGTCACCATGATGGACGAGGACGCCCGGGTCACCGTGCACGGCCCGTTCCTCGGCCTGGACCGCTACGAGGCCCGCGAGGCCGTGGTCGGCGCGCTGCGCGAGCAGGGCCGCATCGTCGCCGAGAAGCGCCCGTATATGCACGCGGTCGGCCACTGCTCCCGCTGCAAGACCACCGTCGAGCCGCGCCTCTCCATGCAGTGGTGGGTGAAGGTCGGCCCGCTGGCGCAGGCGGCCGGGGACGCGGTCCGCGACGGCCGGGTGCAGATTCACCCCAAGGAGATGTCCGGGCGCTACTTCGACTGGGTGGACAACATGCACGACTGGTGCATCTCGCGCCAGCTGTGGTGGGGCCACCGCATCCCGGTCTGGTACGGCCCGGACGGCGAGGTGGTCTGCCTCGGCCCCGACGAGCAGCCGCCGTCCGGGGAGGGCTGGACGCAGGACCCCGACGTCCTGGACACCTGGTTCTCCTCCGCGCTGTGGCCGTTCTCCACCCTGGGCTGGCCGGAGCGCACCGCCGACCTGGCGAAGTTCTATCCGACCGATGTGCTGGTGACCGGCCACGACATCATCTTCTTCTGGGTCGCCCGGATGATGATGTTCGGCCTCTATGCGATGGACGGCGTCGCGCCGTTCCACACCGTCGCGCTCACCGGCCTGGTCCGCGACGAGCACGGCAAGAAGATGTCCAAGTCCAACCCCAACTCGGTGGACCCGCTGGACTGGATGGACGCCTACGGCTCCGACGCGGTGCGCTTCACCCTGGCCCGCGGCGCCAACCCCGGCGCCGATGTGCCGATCGGTGAGGACTGGGTCCAGGCGTCCCGCAACTTCGCCAACAAGGTCTGGAACGCCACCCGCTTCGCGCTGATGAACGGCGCCACCGTGGAGGGCCCGCTGCCGGAGCTGGAGGACCTCTCCGCCGAGGACCGCTGGATCCTCTCCCGGCTGTACGCCACCGTCGCCGAGGTGGACGCGTTCTACGAGGACTACCAGTTCGCCAAGGCGTCCGACGCGCTGTACCACTTCGCCTGGGACGAGGTCTTCGACTGGTACGTCGAGCTGTCCAAGACCACCCTGGCCAAGGGCGGCCCGGCCGCCGCAGCCTCGCGCCGGGTGCTGGGCGAGGTGCTGGACGTCGCCCTGCGGCTGCTGCACCCCGTGATGCCGTTTGTCACCGACACCCTGTGGACGACGCTCACCGGCCGCGAGTCGGTGGTGATCGCCGAGTGGCCGTCCGACCGGGGCTTCCGCGACCCGGCGGCCGAGGCGGAGATCGCCACCCTCCAGCAGCTGGTCACCGAGGTCCGGCGGTTCCGCGCCGACCAGGGCCTCAAGCCCGGCCAGAAGGTCCCGGCCCGGCTGGACCTGGCCGGCACCCCGCTGGTCGCCCACGAGGACGCCATCCGGTCGCTGCTGCGCCTCCAGCCGGCCGGTGACGGCTTCGCCGCGACCGCCTCGCTGCCGGTCGCCGGGGCCACGGTCTCGCTGGACCTCTCCGGTGCCATCGATGTGGCGGCGGAGCGCAAGCGGCTCCAGAAGGACCTGGCCGCCGCCGAGAAGGAGCTGGCGCAGACCAGCGGCAAGCTCTCCAACGAGAACTTCATGGCCAAGGCGCCCGAGCCGGTGGTGGCCAAGATCCGCACCCGGCTGGCCGCCGCCGAGGCGGACATCGCCCGGATCACGGCCCAGCTGGCGGCGCTGCCCGAAGCCTGACGCTGACGCGATACGGCGGCGAGGCCCGGTACCCCCTCGGGGGTGCCGGGCCTCGCCGGTGTCACGGCAGTGGTCAGTGCGCGGCCGAGCCCACCGCCGCCCCGGCGTCGGCGGGCCGGTGCACCGGCGCGGGCGCCTCCCGGTCGGCGGTGGCGCCGCTCCGGCGGCGGAGCAGCAGCTGCGCCACGGCGCTCACCGCGAGGTTGGGCACCATCGCGATCAGCCCGGCGTCGACGGTGCCGATGTCCACCCCGCCGAAGGTGAGCCAGCCGAGCACGGCCACCCCGGTCACGATGCCGAGCAGGGCGGGCACGGCGCCCAGCCGGGTGCGCCGGCCGAGCGCCAGTACGGTCGCCGGGGCGAGCTGGGAGAGGCCGCCGTAGGTGAGCAGCAGCAGGTTGGCCAGCAGGTCGGGCCGGGCGATGCCGAGGATGAGTGCCAGGCCGGAAGCGCCCACCACGCAGAGGTGGTTGGTGCGCAGCCGGGCCCGCTCGCTGCGGCTGGGCAGCAGGTTGTGCGAGACCAGGGTGGAGATGCCCATCACGATGGCGGCGGAGGGCACCATCGCGGCAGCGGCGGCGGCCACCGCGATCACGCCCACCACCCAGCCGGGCAGCGCCTGGTGGCTGAGGGTCAGCAGGACGCCGTTGCCGGGGGTGTCCGGGGAGAGCGAGAGCACCCCGACGAAGCCGATGATGACCGGGATGGCCAGCGCCACCTGGTACAGCGGCAGCCAGACGTAGTTGGAGCGCAGCGCCCGGCCGCTGCGGGCGGAGAGCACCGGCGGCCACAGGTGCGGCATGGTGTTGAGGCCGGAGCCGATGCCGCTGATCAGCATGGCTGTGGTGAACCAGGTGCGGTCGTAGTCGCCGGAGTGGATGGTGAGCAGCCCGGCGTGGCTCTGCTGGATGGTGTGGAAGAGGTGCCCGATGCCGCCGGTCAGCGTGGCCGGTACGGCGATCAGCAGGACCACCAGGGCGACCACCATCAGGATGTCCTTGAGGTAGGCGACCTTGGCGATGCCCCGGATGCCGGACCAGAGGACGAAGGCGACGGTGAGCACGGTGGCCACCACCATGCTCAGATGGCTGCCGTTCCTGCTGCCGGTGGCCAGCTGGACGATCAGGCCCAGCCCGGTGATCTGCAGTTGCAGGTACGGGAGCAGGAAGACGGCGCCGACCAGGGCCACGACCTTGCCCAGCAGCGGGCTGCGGTAGCGGTCGGTGAAGAAGTCGGCCTGGGTGAGGTAGCCGTGGTCGCGGCCCAGCCGCCAGGTGCGGGGGCCGATGAAGTACATGCCGATCAGCGACATCGCCAGATAGCCGAGCGCATAGGTGGCGGCGACGCCGCCGCCGAAGGCCAGGCCGGCCAGGCCGAGGAAGCTGAAGGTGGTGAAGGACTCCCCGGCCTGGAGGAACCAGGTGGTGGCGGTGGAGAAGCGGCGTCCGCCGACGGTCCACTCGCTGAGTTCGCGGGCCGGCTGGCGGCGGCCGAGGAAGCCGAGGCCGGCGATGAGGACCATGCCGACCAGGGAGATGGCGAGGGTGCTGCTCATCGGAGGGCCTCCGCTCGGTCGGTGGGTGCGTCCGGCTGGGCGCTGCCCGGGACGTCGTCCGGGGCGTCGTCCAGGGCGTCGTCCTCGTCGATGCCGGCGCGGACGGCGGAGCGTTCCACGGCGGCGAGCGCGACGGTGGTGCCGATGGTCCACAGCACCGCCCAGACGACCACCGAGGGCAGGCCGAACCACAGGTGGGGACCGTTGACGAAGGGAAGGTAGGGGGTGCTCAGAAAGCCGAGCACGGGCACCGAGGCCCAGGCGAGATGCCGCTTTCTCATGGCGGTTCCCAATCAGCCGGCGAGGGGGGTGGTGAGGGGGATCGGGGGCAGGTCCGGGCGCCGCCGCCCGTGCCGGGTGGCCGCTTCATAGGCGGCGCCGACCCGCAGCACGGTCAGCTCGGCGCGCGGCCGGGCGATGATCTGGAGGCCCACCGGCAGGCCCTCGGGGGTGAAGCCGGCCGGTACGGACAGGGCGGGGCCGCCGAGGACGGAGACCAGGTAGGCGGAGCGCATCCAGTCGAGGTAGGTGTGCAGCCGCTGCCCGGCGATCTCGGTGGGGTACTCCAGCTCCACCGGGAAGGGGACGACCTGGCTGACCGGGGCGAGCAGCACGTCGTAGGCGTCGAAGAAGCCGGTGGCGGCGAGGTGCAGCCGGGTGCGCGCGGCGTGGGCGCGGGCGATGTCACCGCCGCTGAGCCGCCGGCCCTCCTCGATGTTCCAGACCACGCTCGGCTTGAGGGCACCGGGGTGGGCGTCGAGCAGCGGGCCGAGGCCCAGGTCGAACTCCTGGGCGCGCAGGGTGCGGAATGCCTCGTCGGCGCCGTCGAGGTCGGGGCAGGCGGGTTCGATCCGGCCGCCGAGCTGCTCGAAGACCTTGAGCTGGGGTTCCAGTACGGCCAGCACCTCGGGGTCGACGGGGACCCGCCCGCCGAGGTCCGGCGCCCAGGCGATCCGCAGGCCGGAGAGGTCGGCGGCGCCGGGGGAGCGGAAGGCCGAGCCGGGCTCGTCCAGCGCGATCGGGCAGCGGTCGTCGGGGCCGGCCATCACGGAGAGCAGCAGCGCGGTGTCGGCGACGGTGCGGCCCATCGGCCCGGCCACCGCGAGGGTCTCCCAGGCGTTGGCCGCCGGGAGGGAGGGGACCCGGCCGGGGGTGGGGCGCAGGCCGACCACATTGCAGAACGAGGCGGGGTTGCGGAGCGAGCCGCCCATGTCGCTGCCGTCGGCGAGCGGCTGCATCCCGGCGGCCAGGGCGGCTGCCGCGCCGCCGCTGCTGCCGCCGGCCGACCGGTCCAGGGCGTACGGGTTGCGGGTGGCGCCGAAGAGCGGGTTGAAGGTGTGCGACCCGGCGGCGAACTCGGGGACGTTGGTCTTGCCGATCCGGATCGCCCCGGCGGCGGCGATCCGCTGGACCAGCAGTTCGTCCTGGTCCGGGATGTGGTCGGCGAAGAGCGGCGAGCCGTGCGTGGTGCGCATGCCCCGGGTGAGGTGGGTGTCCTTGTGGGCGATCGGCAGGCCGTGCAGCGGGCCCAGCGGCTCGCCGTGCGCGGTGCGCTCGTCGGCTGCGGCGGCGGCCGTGAGGGCGCCCTCCGGGTCGAGGGTGACGATCGCGTTGACCGCGCCGTTGGCCTGCGCGATCCGGTCCAGGTGGGCCTGGACCACCTCGCGTGAGGAGAGCTCGCGGCGGCGGATGCGGGCCGCGAGGTCGGTGGCGTCGAGATGGCAGATGTCGTCGGTCATGGCCGTCCAGGGGCGCGGTGGGTCGGGGTGGGGCGGGGTGTGCGGCACGGGGCCGGGCACGGGGGGACAGGGCGCCGGGCCGGGGGTGACGTGGGCCCCATCATGCGAGGGCGTGACGGTTTCAGTCAATGCATCCAGTCAAGTGAACTTTCCGGTCGCCATGGGCCGAGCGGGTGAACGGTCCTGTGTGCCCGGCCGTCGCCGCAGCTCAGCGACGGTGTGTCCGGCGTTGCGAAGTCCGGAAGGATCTGGCGTCCAACAGATGACTTCTGGACGAATTCAGCCTCATGTGATTCGCTCGTGAATGTTTCAGCCACAGCGCATCAGGAGGACGCATGTCCGACAGCCAGCAGCCCGGCCGGGGACCGCTCCACGGCCATCTGGTCCTGGACCTCTCCCGGGCCCTGGCCGGTCCGCACGCCGGAATGATGCTCGGCGACCTCGGCGCCCGGGTGGTCAAGGTGGAGGCGCCCGGGCGCGGCGACGACACCCGGGGCTGGGGCCCGCCCTTCGTGGGCCCCGAGGACGCCCGCGAGTCGACGTACTTCCTCGCCTGCAACCGCAACAAGGAGTCCGTCACCGCCGACCTGAAGTCCGAGGAGGGCCGCGCCCTGGTAGCCCGGCTGGTCCGGCAGGCCGATGTGCTGATCGAGAACTTCCGGCCCGGCGTCATGGACCGGCTGGGCTTCCCCGAGGAGCGGCTGCGGGAACTCAACCCCCGCCTGGTGATCCTCTCCATCAGCGGCTTCGGCCCCGACGGCCCCGAGGGCGGCCGGGCCGGCTACGACCAGATCGCCCAGGGCGAGGCCGGGCTGATGTCCATCACCGGCACACCCGGCGCCCCGCTCAAGGTCGGCACCCCCATAGCCGACCTGCTGGCCGGGATCTTCGGGGTGCAGGCCGTCCTCGCCGCCCTGCTGGAGCGCCGCTCCACCGGCCGCGGCCGCACCGTCCGCACCTCGCTGCTCTCCTCCCTGATCGGCATCCACAGCTTCCAGGGCACCCGCTGGACGGTCGCCCGCGAGGTCCCCGTCGCCGAGGGCAACCAGCACCCCTCCATCGCGCCGTACGGCCTCTTCCACTGCGCCGACGGCGACATCCAGCTCTCCGCCGGCAGCGAGTCGCTGTGGCGCTCGGTCGCCGCCGTCACCGGTCTGGACCCGGCCGACCCCCGCTACGCCACCAACGCCGACCGGGTCCGCAACCGGGTGCGGCTCGCCCGCGAACTGGAGCAGGTCTTCGCCACCGCCCCCGCCGCCGACTGGCTGGCCCGGCTGGACGCCGCCGGGGTCCCGGTCGGCCGGGTCCGCACCATCGACGAGGTGTACGCCTGGGAGCAGACCCGCGCCCAGGGGCTGATCGTGCAGGTCGACCACCCCGTCCTCGGCCCGATCGAACTGCCCGGCACCCCCTGGCGGTTCGACGACGGCGGCCGCACCCGCCACGACCCGCCGCCCACCCTCGGCCAGCACAACGCCTCGGTACGCGCCTGGCTGGACGAGGTCGAGGGGCTCGGCTCCCCGGACACGGCCCCCGAACCGCCCGCCGACCGCCACCCAGCCGCCGCAGGGGCCACCCGGTGACCCCCGCCGCCGCCCCCGCCCTCCAGGCACCCCCCGCCCCCGACTCCTGGGAGCTGGCCCGCCGCATCCTGGACCCCGGCACCTTCCGCAGCTGGGACACCCCGCCCGCGCACCGCCCGGCCACCGGCCCGTACGCCGACACGCTGGCCCGCGCCCGCGACCGCAGCGGCGTGGACGAGGCCGTGGTCACCGGCGAGGGACGGGCCGGCGGGCACCGCGTCGCCCTCGCCCTCGGCGAGTTCGCCTTCCTCGCCGGGTCGGTCGGCGCCGACGCCGCCGAACGCCTGGTCCGCGCCGTCGAACGGGCCACCGCAGAACGGCTGCCGCTGCTCGCCTCACCCGTCTCCGGCGGCACCCGTATGCAGGAGGGCACCGGGGCCTTCGTCCAGATGGTCAGGGTCGCCGCCGCCGTACGCGCCCACAAGGCCGCCGGCCTGCCCTACCTCGTCCACCTGCGCCACCCCACCACCGGCGGCGTGCTTGCCTCCTGGGGGTCGCTCGGGCACCTCACCAGCGCCGAACCGGGCGCCCTGGTCGGCTTCCTCGGACCCCGGGTCCACCGCGAACTGCACGGCGAGGACTTCCCGCCGGGCGTCCAGCAGGCGGAGAACCTGCACCGCCGGGGCCTGGTCGACGCCGTCCTGCCGACCGACCGGCTGCGCGGCGCCCTGCTGGACGTCCTCGACGTCCTGCTGCCGCCCCGGCGGACCGCCCCGGCCCCGGCCGACCCACCCGCCGACCCACCCGCCGACCCACCCGCCGACCCACCCGCCGACCCACCCGCCGACCCAGCCCCCGTGACTGCGCCGCCCACCGCCTGGCAGGCGGTCCAGCGCTCCCGCGACCCCCGGCGCCCCGGCCTCTCCGCCCTGCTCGGGCAGGCCGCCACCGTCGTCCCGCTCAGCGGCACCGCCGCCGGCGAACGGGACGACGCACTGCGCCTCGCCCTGGCCCGCTTCGGGGACGCCCGCTGCGTCGTCGTCGGCCACGACCGCGACCGCGCCGCCACCGCAGGGCCGGTCGGCCCCGGCGGCCTGCGCACCGCCCGGCGCGGCATGCGGCTCGCCGCCGAACTGCGGCTGCCGCTGCTGACGGTGATCGACACCCATGGCGCCGACCTCAGCGTGCACGCCGAGGAGGGCGGACTGGCCGCCGAGATCGCGCACTGCCTCGCTGACCTGACGGCCCTTCCGGTCCCCACCGTCGCCCTGCTGCTCGGCGAAGGCGCCGGCGGCGCAGCCCTGGCGCTGCTCCCCGCCGACCGGATCCTCGCCGCCCAGCACGGCTGGCTCGCCCCGCTGCCTCCCGAGGGGGCCTCGGCCATCCTGTACCGCACCGCCGACCACTCCCCGCAGCTCGCCGCCGACCAGGGCGTCGGCGCGGCCGACCTGCTGCGCGGCGGCATCGTCGACCGGATCCTCCCCGAGCAGCCGGACGCCGCCGCCGAAGGCCCCGCCTTCCTCCGCCGCACCGCCGCCGCCCTCGAAGCGGAGCTGCTGGCCCAGTCCGCCGCCGCCCCCGCCACCCGACTCGCCGCCCGCCTCAACCGCTACCGCCCCATCCAGCCCTGACCCCCAGCGGCCGCAACACCCCCACCCGAGCCCAGCCCCCAGCCGCGCGGTTCGCCGCCCGCCCGGTGCGCTGACGCCCCGCACCCCTGCGGGGCCGACCCCCGGACGGCGGGGGGCTCAGTGCGCTGCGACCCCTCCGCCCCGCCCACCTGACTCGCCGCCCAGCCTGGACTGCTACCGCCCCGCGGCCCTGCGGGGCTGGCCCCCGGTCGACGGGGGACTCAGTGCACCGCGACCCCCGGCCGAGCCCAGACCCCCACCACACGGCTCGCAGCCCGCCCGGTGTCACGGCTGACCCCAGGCGGCCGGAGGCTCAGCGCGCTCCGACGCCCCCGGCCGAGGTCAGGTCGTCGGTGCCGCTCCGCTGTTGGGCGAGGCGCTCGCGCAGCAGCGGGGTGGGGGCGGCGCTGCGCTTCCATGCCTCCACGACCAGGCTCGACTGCACCGCCTCGGCCTTCCGCACCCACGGCTCGGTACTCAGAAAGCGGTGCAGCGCCTCCTTGGACGGCTGGGTGACGTCCACCAGCAGCTGGTACTCGCCCATCACCTCCGCCGCATACCGCACCAGCGGCGACTCCAGCAGCAGCCGCCCCACCCCCGCGACCTCGTCCGGCCGGGTCCGGATCCAGAGCAGCGCCTCCACCGGCAGCCCCAGCAGCGCCGGCTCCACCGAGGCCCGGATGCTGATCCGGCCGCTGCGCGACAGCGACTCCACCCGCCGCCGGGCGGTCGCCTCCGAGACGCCCGCCAGGGCGGCCAGCTCCTCGTGTGTCCGGCGGCCGTCCTCGGCCAGCGCCTCCAGGATCCGCCACTCCTCCGGGCCGAGCTCCTCGACCGGCGCCGAGACCCCCTCCGGCGGGGCGGGGAACCGGGAGAGGGCGGCGGTCTCCGCCGCGTCCAGGATGCCCGGGTGCCATTCGTGGACCGTACGGAAGTACCGCAGCACCGGCGACACATGCTGCACCGCGATCCCCGGCAGCGCCGGCAGCTCGTCCAGCATGAAGCGGGCCAGCTGCTCCGGCGGGCACTGCACCTCGGCGACGCAGTCCAGCGGCCCGGCCAGCACATAACTGAAGACGGTGTCGCCCCGCAGCGCGGTGGCCACCGCCGCGTCCCGGACGGTGCCCGGCCGGCACTGGAGCCGGACGATCACCGTCTCGCCCCGGCTGATCAGCCCGGTCACGGTGACCAGTCCGGCCTCCAGCAGCCGCGCCCCGCGCCGCGCCACCGTGCGTTCCGGCTCGCCGAGCGCGGAGGCGATCCGGCGCCAGGAGGCCCGGCCGTCGATCTGGAGGGCGGCGACGATGCGCCGGTCGAGGTCGTCCACGGTCACATCGGCTGCCTTCACCCGGCCAGTATCGTCGGCCGGGATGCCGCGACTCCAGCCGGGCCGCCCATGCTCGGCGGGCCCGTACGGAACGGCCTCCGGCGCTTCGTAGACTTGACCCGTGAGCAAAGCACCCCGCCAGTCCTCGACCCCCTCCGCCGACGATCTCCAAACCGGGCTGCGGGAGGTGGAGGCCGAGCTGGCGCGGCGCTGGCCGGAGAACAGACTCGAGCCCTCGCTGGACCGCATCGCGGCGCTGGTGGACATCCTCGGCCAGCCGCAGCGGTCCTACCCGGCGATCCACATCACCGGCACCAACGGCAAGACCTCCACCGCCCGCATGGTCGAGCAGCTGCTGCGCACCTTCGACCTGCGCACCGGCCGCTACACCAGCCCGCATGTGGAGTCCATCACCGAGCGGATCAGCCTGGACGGGGAGCCGATCTCCGAGGACCGGTTCGTGGAGGCCTACCGCGACATCGCCCCCTATGTCTCCATGGTCGACCAGTCGCAGCCCATCCCACTCTCCTTCTTCGAGGTGCTGACCGCCATGGCGTACGCGGCCTTCGCGGACGCACCGGTGGACGTCGCCGTGGTCGAGGTCGGCATGGGCGGGTCCTGGGACGCCACCAATGTCATCGACGCCGCCGTCTCCGTGATCACCCCCATCGGCCTGGACCACACCGACAAGCTGGGCGACACCCCCGGCCGGATCGCGGTGGAGAAGGCCGGGATCATCAAGGAGGGCGCCCTCGCCGTCGTCGCCCAGCAGCCGCTGGACGCCGCCGAGGCCATCCTGCGCCGCGCCGTGGAGGTGAACGCCACCGTGGCCCGCGAGGGCATGGAGTTCGGCGTGGTCCGCCGCGACCTGGCGGTCGGCGGCCAGCTGGTCACCCTGCGCGGCCTGGGCGGCCACACCTACGAGGACCTCTTCCTGCCGCTGCACGGCGCCCACCAGGCGCAGAACGCCGCGCTGGCGCTGGCCGCCGTGGAGTCGTTCTTCGGCGTCGGCACCGCGCACAGCGAGCCGCTGGACGGCGACAAGGTACGGCAGGCGTTCGCCGGCACCAGCTCGCCGGGCCGACTGGAGGTGGTCCGCCGCAGCCCCACCGTGCTGCTGGACGGAGCCCACAACCCGGCCGGTGCGCGGGCCACCGCCGAGGCGGTCAGCGAGTCCTTCGGCTTCACCCGGCTGGTGGGCGTCGTCGGCACCAGCGGCGACAAGGACGTACGCGGGGTGCTGGAGGCGTTCGAGCCGATCCTGGCCGAGGTGGTGGTCACCCGGAACTCCACCCACCGCGCGATGCCGGTCGACGAACTGGCGGCGCTCGCCGTCGAGGTGTTCGGCGCCGACCGGGTGCAGGTGGAGCCGAGGCTGGACGACGCCATCGAGGCCGCCGTCACACTCGCCGAGCAGGAGGGCGACCTCGGCGGGGCCGGTGTGCTGGTGACCGGCTCGGTGATCACCGTCGGCGAGGCCCGCATCCTCCTCGGCCGGAACTGAGAGAGAACCCCCACCCATGCGCATGCTGTGCTCCTCCACCCTGCTGGGCGAGGCACTGGTGATCCTGTTCGCCGCCCTCGTCGCCATGCAGCTCTCCGACGTCCCGCACGGCGCCCTGTGGGCGGTCAGCGGCGCCGCGATGGTGCTCTGCCTGCTGCTCTGCGGCGTGGTCGGCCGCCGTGGCGGCGTGGCCCTCGGCTGGGCGCTCCAGCTCGGGCTGATCGCCGCCGGCGCCGTGGTGCCCATGATGTATGTGCTGGGCGCGGTCTTCGCCGCCCTGTGGTGGTGCTCGGTGCGCTACGGGCGGAGGATCGACGCCATCAAGGCGGCCCGGGCGGCGGCGCAGGTATGACGCCCGGGTAACCTCCTGCCCATACCATCCCTGTCCCGTACGCACCTCTTCCGGAGCCGCCCCGTGTCCCAGCGCACCCTCGTCCTGCTCAAGCCCGACTGCGTCCGCCGCGGTCTGATCGGCGAGATCACCAGCCGCATCGAGCGCAAGGCGGACTGGGCCATCACCGCGCTGGAGCTGCGCACCTTCGACCGGGCCACGCTGGAGCAGCACTACGCCGAGCACCTCGGCCGGCCGTTCTATGAGCCGCTGCTGGAGTTCATGGCCTCCGGCCCGTCGGTGGCCATGATCGTCGAGGGTGAGCGGGTGATCGAGGGCATCCGGGCGCTGGCCGGGGCGACCGACCCGATCGTGGCGGGCCCGGGCACCATCCGTGGCGACTTCGCGACCATCACCCGGGAGAACCTGATCCACGCCTCCGACTCCGAGGCGTCCGCCGAGCGCGAGATCAAGATCTTCTTCCCGGCGCACGCCTGACCCGGACGGCCGGGTCCGCACGGCCCGCCGCCCCGCCCGGCGGCGGGTCGTCGCGGGGCGGTCCCGCCGCCCTGCCCCGGGGTGGTCCGCAGCCCCGGACCACCCCGATGATCTGCTGCGATGATCGTCCGACCGGGAACTGCACGCACCGACACGGCGTCCCAATCCCGTGAGAACACTCCTCGCGCACCGACAATGGGCGGACGGTGTGCGTAGGCGTCCCCAAAGCGGGCGTGGCTACGATGGGGGACGGCTCACGGGCTGCCCGCCCGGTGCGGCGATGCCGGTGACGCAGCACGTCGGCACGGCTGTCCAGCACCGCCTGCCACCCCCACCCTCGAGTTCGGGAAGGCCCCCTGATCCCATGGCGAACAACATGTCGTTCATCGGCCGTGACATGGCTGTCGACCTCGGCACCGCCAACACGCTGGTGTACGTCAGGGGTCGCGGCATCGTCCTCAACGAACCGTCGGTCGTGGCGGTCAACACCAACACCGGCGGCATCCTCGCGGTGGGCGCCGAGGCCAAGAAGATGATCGGCCGCACCCCCGGCAACATCGTCGCCATCCGGCCGCTGAAGGACGGCGTGATCGCCGACTTCGAGATCACCGAGCGGATGCTCCGCTACTTCATCCTCAAGATCCACCGCCGCCGCTACCTGGCCCGCCCCCGGGTCGTGGTCTGCGTCCCCAGCGGCATCACCGGCGTCGAGCGCCGCGCCGTCATCGAGGCGTCCTCGCAGGCCGGTGCGCGCCAGGTGCACATCATCGAGGAGCCGATGGCCGCCGCGATCGGCGCCGGTCTGCCGGTCCACGAGGCCACCGGCAACATGGTGGTCGACATCGGCGGCGGCACCACCGAGGTCGCCGTGATCTCGCTGGGCGGCATCGTCACCGCGCAGTCCATCCGGGTGGCCGGCGACGAACTGGACAACGCCATCGTCCAGCACATCAAGAAGGAGTACTCGCTGCTCCTCGGCGAGCGCAGCGCCGAGCAGATCAAGATGTCCATCGGCTCCGCGTACGGCATGGACGGCGAGAAGGACGAGCACGCCGAGATCCGTGGCCGCGACCTGGTCAGCGGACTGCCCAAGACCGTCGTGATCTCCGCCGCCGAGGTCCGGACGGCCATCGACGAGCCGGTGAACTCGATCATCGACGCGGTGAAGACCACCCTCGACCAGTGCCCGCCCGAGCTGGCCGGCGACATCATGGACCGGGGCATCGTGCTCACCGGCGGCGGCGCCCTGCTGCGCGGCCTGGACGAGCGGCTGCGCCGCGAGACCGGCATGCCGATCCACATCGCCGAGAACCCGCTGGACTCCGTCGCGCTCGGCTCCGGCAAGTGCGTCGAGGAGTTCGAGGCGCTCCAGCAGGTCCTGGACTCGCAGCCGCGTCGTTAGCCAAACCGGCGGCGCCGCGGCCGGGCTCCAGGGCCCGGCCGGCGCCCCGGGCCGACCCCAGAGACGAAGGGCTCGTCCGAGCACCGTGAGGGACACACGAGAGAGCCGGCTGCTGCTCATCCTGCTGGTCGCCATCGCCTTCGCCCTGATCACCGTCGACATCCGGGGCGGCGACGACTCGCCGCTGAACGGCGCCCGCGACGCCGCCTCGACCGTGCTCGGCCCGGTCGAGAACGGCGTCGCCTCCGCCGTCAACCCGGTGGCCGACGGCATCCGGGCGGTCCGCGACGCAGGCTCCCACCAGGACCGGATGCGGCGGCTGGAGCGTCAGAACGCCGTACTCAAGCAGCGCCTGGCCTCCTCCGACATGGCCGGCTCGCGCACCAGGCAGCTGGACAGCCTGCTGAAGACCGCCGGCTCCGGCCAGTACGCCATCAAGGCCGCGCAGGTGATCGCCATAGGAGCGGCCCAGGGCTTCTCCTGGACCATCACCATCGACGCCGGCACCGACGACGGCGTCGCCCGCGACATGACCGTCATCAACGGCGCCGGACTGGTCGGCCGGGTCACCACCGTCGGCCACACCACCGCCACCGTCCTGCTGGCCTCCGACCCCGACTTCACCGTCGGCACCCGCATGGAGGGCAGCGACGAGATCGGCTTCGCCACCGGCCAGGGCACCCGGCCGATAAAGGTGCAGCTGCTCAACGGCCGCGCCCAGGTGAAGAAGGGCGACCGGCTGGTGACCTTCGGCTCGCAGAAGGGCCGCCCCTTCGTCCCGGGCGTCCCGGTCGGCACCGTCACCGAGGTGGAGGCCACCCCGGGCGAACTCACCAAGACCGTCCTGGTCGACCCCTTTGTCTCCTTCACCAAGCTCGACCTGGTGGGCGTGGTCGTCGAGGAGCCCCGCACCGACCCCCGCGACACGGTGCTGCCCCCCAAGCCCAAGCCCGCCGCCTCCCCGGCCGCACCCAAGTCCGTTGCCACGACCACGAGGAAGAAGGGCTGACGATGCGCCTCAACCGCATGCTGCTCCCCACCGTGCTCATCGTGGTGGCCCTGGTCGTCCAGGTCAGCGTGCTGGCCCGGCTCGGGCTCCCGGGCGCCGTCCCCGACCTGCTGCTGCTGGTGGTGGTCGGCCTGGGCCTGGTGTACGGGCCGACCGGCGGCTGCATCGTGGGCTTCGCCGCCGGACTGCTCGCCGATGTCGCCCCGCCCTCCGACCACGCCATCGGCCGCTACGCCCTGGTGCTCTGCATCCTCGGCTACGCGGCCGGACTGGCCCGCCCGGAGAGCCGCAGCCTGCGGTCGGTCACCGGCCCGCTGCTGGTGGTGGCCGTCGCGGCGGTCGCCTCCACGCTGCTCTACGCGGCCGTCGGCGCCCTGGTCGGCGACACCGCCGCCCGCCATGTGGGGCTGGCCGGACTGGTCTTCACCGCCCTGGTGTACGACGTGCTGCTGGCCCCGTTCGTGGTGCCCGCCGTGATGGCGCTCGCCCGGCGCGGCGAGCCGGACCCGATGGTCACCGTCAGCGGCATCGGCCCCGGCGGCTCGGCCGGCGGCTCGGCGATGGGCACCCTCTCCGCCTACGCACGCGGCACCTCCTACGGCGGCGGCAAGCGGAAGGGCCGCCTGTCGGGCCTGGTCAGACGTCCGTGACGGGCGTGACGCCCACCGCCGGAAGCCGTAGCACCCATGTACAGGAGTGTTGAGTGAGCAACATCCCGGAGACCGGCCGCACCCGGCGGGTGACGATCCGTCTGGTGGTGCTCCAGGTCCTCGTGCTGTCCCTGCTGGCGACCCTCGGCGGCCGCCTCTGGTACCTCCAGATCCGCAACGGCCAGGAGTACACCGCCGCCGCCTCGCAGAACCACATCCGCGAGGTGGTGGAGCCCGCCGTGCGCGGCGAGATCCTGGACGCCTCCGGGCGGGTGCTGGCCGGCAACACCACCAAGCTGGTCGTCTCGGTCAGCCGCACCTCGCTGCTCCAGCAGAAGGACGGCGGCCAGGCCGTGCTGGCGCGGCTCGCCGGGGTGCTGTCCATGTCCGAGAAGGACGTCCACGACAAGGTCCGGCTCTGCAACGCGACCACCCCCAAGCCCTGCTGGAACGGTTCCCCGTACCAGCCGATCCCGGTCACCACCGACGCCACCACGCAGCAGGCCATGCAGATAATGGAACGCCGCGAGGACTTCCCCGGAGTCACCGCCCAGCCCACCGCGCTGCGCCAGTACCCCTCCCCGGCGGGCGCCAACGCCGCCCAGATGCTCGGCTACCTCTCGCCGGTCACCGACGAGGAGGTCAAGAAGACCGCGCACAAGACCGGCCGGGAGAAGTACCAGCCCGCCGACCAGATCGGCCGGGCCGGTCTGGAGTCCGTCTACGACGACGACCTGCGCGGCACCAGCGGCGTCAACCGGCTGGAGGTCGACAACCTCGGCCGGGTCATCGGCAGCGCCGGCACCACCCCCGCCGTCTCCGGCAACAACCTGGTGACCAGCATCGACGCCCGGGTGCAGGCGCTGGTGGAGAAGGAGCTGCTGGAGGCCATGCAGGTGGCCCGGAAGACCTGGGACACCGTCACCAACAGCTACTACAAGGCCGACTCCGGCGCCGCCGTCGTGATGGATGTGCGCACCGGCAGGATCATCGCCATGGCCAGCGCGCCCAGCTATGACCCCAACCTCTGGGTCGGCGGCATCTCCGCCAAGGACTACAAGACCCTCACCGACAAGAAGTCCAACTATCCGCTGCTCAACCGCGCCATCCAGGGTCAGTCGGCACCCGGCTCCACCTTCAAGGTCGTCTCCACCTCGGCGGCCGTGCAGGCCGGGTACTCGCTGGACGGGCACTACCTCTGCTCGCCGAGCATGACCATCGGCAACCGGGAGTTCAAGAACTTCGAGGGCGAGAGCTTCGGACCGATCACCCTGGAGAAGGCGCTGGAGGTCTCCTGCGACACCGTCTTCTACGGCCTCGCCTACGACCAGTGGCAGAAGGACGGCGGCACCAGGCCCAAGAAGAAGCCCGCCGACTGGTTCTACCGGACCGCCCACCAGTTCGGCCTCGGCGCCACCACCGGCATCGATCTGCCCAGCGAGGTCCCCGGCCGGGTCCCGGACCGCAAGTGGAAGCAGGACTACTGGGACGCCAACCACGAGGACTGGTGCCGCCAGGCCAAGAGCGGCAAGCACGACTACGCCACCCAGGTCGCCGCGGAGAACTGCGCCGACGGCTATGTGATGCGCGCCGGTGACTCGGTGAACTACTCCATCGGACAGGGCGACACCCTGGTCACCCCCATCCAGATGGCCCGCATCTACTCCGCGCTCGCCAACGGCGGCACCCTCTTCCGGCCCGCCATCGCCAAGGCCGTCGTCGGCCCGGACGGCAAGCTGGTGCGCGAGATCAAGCCCAAGGTCGACGGCAGGCTCCCGGACAACAGGAAGACCCTCCAGTACATCAACCAGGCCACCGCGGGCGTGGTCACCGAGGGCACCGCCGCCTGGAAGTTCACCAGCGCGGGGTGGCCCCAGGACAAGATCGAGCTGCACGCCAAGACCGGTACCGCCGAGGTCGTCGGCAAGCAGACCACCTCCTGGCTGGACACCTACAGCGACGACTACGCGGTGGTCATGACCATCTCCCAGGGCGGTACCGGCTCCGGCGGTTCGGGTGACGCCATCCGCAAGATCTACGAGGGCCTGTACGGCGTCAAGGACGGCAAGGTCGACCCCAAGCTGGCGCTGCTGCCCAAGCCGCAGTCCACGCTGCCGAAGTTCAACGCCGACGGCAGCGCGGTCGTCAAGACCGCCGACACCGACACCGCCCCCGGCAAGGCCCCCACCCCCGGCAAGGCCCCCACCGCCGACACCGCCCCCGCCCTCGCACCCGCCGGAGGCATCTTCACCACCGCCTCGGGCCCGTTGGAGAGCACGGCGCTGCCCCCGGACCGCAACGCCCTGTGGGCCGACCCCCGCCAGCTCAGGAGGCTCGCATGAGCGGCCTGTCCTCCTCGTACCGCACCGTGCGGCTCGCCCCCCGCCGCAACGCCCTGCAACGGCTGCTGGACCGCGACTCGCCGGTCCGCCGGATGGACTGGGTGCTGGTGCTCTGCGCCCTGGCGCTCTCCCTCGGCAGCTCGCTGCTGGTCTGGTCGGCCACCCGCAACCGCACCGACCTCAACCACGGCGACCCGCAGTACTTCCTGCTGCGGCACCTGCTGAACACCGTGATCGGCATCGGCTTCTTCGCCGTGATCATCGGAATAGGGCATCGCCGACTGCGCACCGCCGTGCCGTTCCTCTATGTGCTGTCGCTGCTGGTGCTGCTCACCGTGCTGACCCCGCTCGGCGCCACCATCAACGGCAACCGCAACTGGATCGTGCTGGGCGGCGGCTTCTCCGTCCAGCCGTCCGAGTTCGCCAAGATCACCATCGTGCTGGGGATGGCGGTGCTGCTCTCCGCCCGGGTGGACGCCGGCGAGCGGGAGACACCCGACCACCGCACCGTCATCCAGGCGCTGCTGCTGGCCGCGATCCCGATGGGCATCATCATGCTGATGCCCGACCTGGGCTCGGTGATGGTGATGGTGGTCATCGTGCTCGGCGTACTGCTGGCCTCCGGCGCCCCCAACCGCTGGGTGCTCGGGCTGATCTCGGCCGGGGTCGCCGGTGCGCTGGCGGTGTGGAAGTTCAAGCTGCTGAGCCAGTACCAGATCGACCGCTTCGCCGCCTTCGCCAACCCCGCCCTGGACCCGGCCGGCGTCGGCTACAACACCAACCAGGCCAGGATCGCCATCGGCTCGGGCGGCCTGCTGGGCAAGGGCCTCTTCCACGGCACCCAGACCACCGGCCAGTTCGTGCCGGAGCAGCAGACCGACTTCATCTTCACGGTGGCGGGGGAGGAGCTGGGCTTCGTCGGCGCCGGGCTGATCCTGGTGCTGCTGGGCGTGGTCATGTGGCGGGCCTGCCGGGTCGCCCGCCAGGCCGGTGACCTGTACGGGACCGTGGTGGCGGCGGGCATCGTCGCCTGGTTCGCCTTCCAGGCGTTCGAGAACGTCGGCATGACGCTCGGCATCATGCCGGTGGCGGGCCTGCCGCTGCCGTTCGTCAGCTACGGCGGCTCCTCGATGTTCGCCGTCTGGATGGGCATCGGACTGCTCCAGTCGGTCCGGATGCAGCGGCCCCTCTCCGCCTAGCCATGGTGTAGCCGCCCCCCGTCAGGTGCCGTCCGCACCTGACGGGGCAGGCGCAGGGCATGACCGGCACGGTGCAGGAGATCGAGCGCAAGTACGAGACCGCCGGCGGCACCCCCGCGCTGCCCCCGCTGGACGGCATCGAGGGCGTCGCCGAGGTCGCCGACGGCCCCACCGCCACCCTGGACGCCACCTACTACGACACCGCCGACCTGCGGCTCGTCACCCACGGCAGCACACTGCGCCGCCGGACCGGCGGCGGTGACGCGGGCTGGCACCTCAAGCTGCCGGTCGGCCCCGACACCCGCGAGGAGATCCGGCTGCCGCTCGGTACGGGCACCGAGGTGCCGCCGCAGCTGGCCGCCCTGGTCCGGGCCCGTACCCGGGGCCGCCCGCTGCTGCCGGTGGTCCGCCTGGTCAGCGTGCGCGAGGTGCGGCTGCTGCGGGACGCCGAGGGGCGGACCCTCGCCGAGGTCGCCTGGGACCGGGTCACCGCCCACCGCATCGACCGATCGGCTCCCGAGGTGGCCGCCCCGGTGGAGTGGGCCGAGGTGGAGGTGGAACTGGCCGAGGCCGACCCCGCGTTCCTGGACACCGTGGAACGGCAGCTCGCCGCCGCCGGCCTGCACCGCGGCGCCGCCGCCTCCAAGCTCGCCAGGGTCCTGGGCATCGGCCCGGCCCCCGCCGCGGCGGTCCTCGGCCGCCGGACCACCGCCGGGGACGCCGTCCTCCGCTACCTCGCCGAGCACACCGAGCAGCTCACCGCCCTGGACGCCGCCGTCCGCCGCGACCGGCCGGACGCGGTGCACCGGATGCGGGTCTCCACCCGGCGGCTGCGCAGCACCCTGAAGACCTTCCGCACCGTGCTGGACCGCCGCGCCACCGAGTGGCTCGCCGAGGAGCTGAAGTGGCTCGGCGCCGAACTGGGCGCCGAACGGGACCGCGAGGTGCTCACCGAGCGGCTGGACACCCGGGTCGCCGAACTCCCGGACGCACTGGTCGTCGGCCCCGTCCCGGCCCGGCTGCGGATCCGGGCGGTACGCCGCCGCGCCGAGACCGGCGCCGCACTCCAGGCGGCGCTGGACAGCCCCCGCTACCTCGCCCTGCTGGACGCCCTGGACGCGCTGGCGGGCCGGCCGCCGCTGCTGCCCGCCGCCCACCGCCCGGCCGCCCGGGTGCTGTCCCGGGCGGTGCGGCGCGACTGGCGGCGGCTGGCCCGCCGGATGGAGGTCGCCCTGGCAGCCCCGCCGGGCCACCAGCGCGATCTGCTGCTGCATGAGGCGCGCAAGGCCGCCAAACGCGCCCGGTACGCGGCCGAGGCCGCCCGGCCGGTGCTGGGCAGGCCCGCAAAGCGGTTCGGCGCCCGGCTGAAGGCCATGCAGCAACTGCTCGGCGAGCACCAGGACAGCGTGGTCGCCCGCACCGCCCTGCGGGAGCTGGCCGCGCAGGCCGACGCGGCGGGCGAGTCCGCCTTCAGCTACGGGCTGCTGCACCAGGTCGAGCACGACCGCGCCGCCACGGCCGAGCGGCAGCTGCCCCGCGCCTGGCGCCGCGCCTCCCGGCGGCGGCTGCGCCGGCGGCACACGGGCTGATCCCCCGACCGCTCCGGCGTGGCGTACCCTCGGGCCGCGTTACTCTTGGGGGTCACCCTGCTCACGTCACGAAAGACCTGTGTCTGATGCCTGTCGAGTCGGTCTTCCCACGCCTGGAGGCCCTCCTCCCGCACGTCCAGAAGCCGATCCAGTACGTCGGCGGCGAGCTCAACTCGACCGTCAAGGACTGGGACGCCTGTGACGTGCGCTGGGCTCTGATGTACCCGGACGCCTATGAGGTGGGGCTGCCCAACCAGGGCGTCATGATCCTTTACGAGGTCCTCAACGAGCGCGAGGGCGTGCTCGCCGAGCGCACCTACAGCGTCTGGCCCGACCTGGAAGCGCTGATGCGGGAGCACGGCGTGCCGCAGTTCACCGTGGACGCGCACCGGCCGGTGAAGGCGTTCGACGTCTTCGGCCTCAGCTTCTCCACCGAGCTGGGCTACACCAATATGCTGACCGCGCTCGACCTGGCCGGCATCCCGCTGGAGGCCAGGGACCGCACCCTGGACGACCCGATCGTGGTGGCCGGCGGCCACGCCGCCTTCAACCCGGAGCCGATCGCCGACTTCCTGGACTGCGCGGTGGTCGGCGACGGCGAGCAGGCCGTGCTGGACATCACGGAGATCGTCCGCGCCTGGAAGGCCGAGGGCCGCCCCGGCGGGCGCGAGGAGGTGCTGCTGCGGCTGGCCAGGACCGGCAGCGTGTACGTGCCCAGGTTCTACGACGTCGAGTACCTGCCGGACGGCCGGATCGGCCGCGTGGTGCCCAACACCCACGGCGTGCCGTGGCGGGTCTCCAAGCACACCGTGATGGACCTGGACGAGTGGCCCTACCCCAAGCAGCCGCTGGTGCCGCTGGCCGAGACCGTGCATGAGCGGATGTCCGTGGAGATCTTCCGCGGCTGCACCCGGGGCTGCCGCTTCTGCCAGGCCGGTATGATCACCCGCCCGGTGCGGGAGCGCAGCATCACCGGCATCGGCGAGATGGTGGAGAAGGGCCTCAAGGCGACCGGCTTCGAGGAGGTCGGCCTGCTCTCCCTCTCCTCCGCCGACCACACCGAGATCGGCGAGATCGCCAAGGGCCTCGCCGACCGCTACACCGACGACAAGGTCGGCCTGTCGCTGCCCTCCACCCGGGTCGACGCCTTCAATATCGACCTGGCCAACGAGCTCACCCGCAACGGCCGCCGCTCCGGTCTCACCTTCGCCCCCGAGGGCGGCAGCGAGCGCATCCGCAAGGTGATCAACAAGATGGTGTCGGAGGAGGACCTCATCCGCACCGTCGCCACCGCCTACGGCAACGGCTGGCGCCAGGTGAAGCTGTACTTCATGTGCGGCCTCCCCACCGAGACCGACGAGGACGTGCTCCAGATCGCCGAGATGGCGAAGAACGTCATCGCCAAGGGCCGCGAGGTCACCGGGCAGAACGACATCCGCTGCACCGTGTCCATCGGCGGCTTCGTACCCAAGCCGCACACCCCCTTCCAGTGGGCCCCGCAGCTGGGCGTGGAGGAGACCGACGCCCGGCTGGCCAAGCTGCGCGACGCCATCCGGAGCGACCGCAAGTACGGCAAGAACATCGGCTTCCGCTACCACGACGGCAAGCCCGGCATCGTCGAGGGCCTGCTCTCGCGCGGCGACCGCCGCATCGGCAAGGTCATCCGCGCCGTCTACGAGGACGGCGGCCGCTTCGACGGCTGGCGCGAGCACTTCTCCTACGACCGCTGGATGGACTGCGCCGACAAGGCCCTCGCCGAGTTCGGCGTGGACGTCGACTGGTACACCACCCGCGAGCGCGGCCACGAGGAGGTCCTGCCCTGGGACCACCTGGACTCCGGCCTGGACAAGGACTGGCTCTGGGAGGACTGGCAGGACGCCCTGGAGGAGGTCGAGGTCGACGACTGCCGCTGGACCCCGTGCTTCGACTGCGGCGTCTGCCCCCAGATGGACACCCAGATCCAGATCGGCCCCACCGGCAAGAAGCTGCTCCCGCTGACCGTGGTCAACCAGTAGGGGTCGCCGGTCTGGCGGCGGTCGCCGAGTACCGGTGCCGTCAGAGCGGGCGCACGGTGACCCGCTTGCCGGGGACGCCGAGGTGGTCGAGCAGGTGCTGGAGATCCTCGGGGTCGGAGGTGGGAACCTCCGCCCCGAGGGCCGAGGCGAGCAGGGCCACCGCCCCGTCCACCGTGTCCACGGTGCCCGCGCGCCCCAGCAGTTCTCCGACCGCACGCGCGGACTCGTCGCCGAGGGGGGCGATGTCACACCCCTTGAGCAGCTGGGCCACCCGTGCCTGGCGGGTGCCGTCCCGCCACACCTGCGCGACCACGGCGGCGGGTACCACCGGGGTGCCTCCGGCGAGCAGATAGGCCCGGTGGGCCCGCCAGACCGCGACCGAACCGCGCTCGGCGGCGATGAGCGCCCCCGCGTCGTACACCATCGGGCGAAGCATGCCGATGCCCCCGTTCCTCGCTCGTCCTGTCCGGTTCAGCTCGGGCCGGTTCAGCTCAGGCCGCGCCGGATGCGCTGTCCGCCGCCTCGTGCTGCGGCCGGGTGACCGACTCCATGACCGCGTCCACCCATGCCTGCTGCTCGGGCGTGGGGGGACCGATCTCCGCGAGGACCTCCTCGGCAGCGGCGAGACCGGCCTGGATCTTCGCGGCCCGCTCGGCAGCCCGCGACAGCCAGGCCGAGACACTCAGGCCCTCGCGCTCGGCTGCTGCCCTGGCGTCCGCCAGGGTCTCGGAGGGAATGGTGATGGTGACCCGCTCCAGGCTCATACCGGCGATCTTATTGCGGTGGGCCGACTGCCGGGGCCGGTCCGGCCGGACTTCACCCGCACGGGTGTCACCTGGCGCTTGACCAGGGGTGGCCGAGCCGGACGCCCCAGCCGGACGCGCCCATGGACGCGGGCCGGAACGGGCCGCGTACGCTTGGGGGTGTAAGAGTCCGGTCCGTGAGGGTCGGGCACGGCCGACTGACGAGGGACTGAACGACACTGGCACGCCGTATGCCCGAAGGCCCGCCGCCCGCTCCGGCGGTGCAGCGCATCCGGCTGCGCTACACCAAGCGCGGCCGTCTCCGGTTCACCAGCCACCGTGACTTCCAGCGGGCCTTTGAGCGGGCACTGCGGCGGTCGGCGGTCCCGATGGCCTATTCGGCGGGTTTCACCCCGCACCCGAAGGTCTCGTATGCCAACGCCGCACCCACCGGTGTCGCCAGCGAGGCCGAGTACCTGGAGATCGCACTCACCCAGGCCAGGGACCCGGAGCAACTGCGGGCCCAGCTGGACGAGTCGCTCCCCGACGGCCTGGACGTGGTGGACGCGGTCGAGGTGCACACCTCGAACTTCGCCGACCAGTTGCAGGCCTCGGTGTGGCAGATCCGGCTGGAGGGTGTCACCTCCGAGGAGGCGGCCGAGGCCGCTGCGGTGTTCCTCGCGGCGGAGAGCGTCGCGGTGGAGCGCCTCACCAAGAACGGCGTCCGCACCTTCGACGCGCGCGGTGCGGTGGCCTCCCTGGAGGTCGTCGACCCGCAGGTGGCGGCAGGGGGCACGGTACCGCCGGACGGCGGTGCCGATGTTCGGCCGGGTCGGGCCTGTGCGATACTGCGCCTGGTAGTGCGGCATGCCACACCCGCCGTACGACCTGACGACGTCCTGTCCGGTCTTCGTGCGACGGCCGACCTCGCGCCGCCGGTCCCCGCAGAGGTGACCAGGCTGGCGCAGGGGCCGATCGACGGGGAGTCCGGCACGGTGACCGACCCGCTGGCGCCCGACCGCGCCGCTGCCCCGGCCGTCCTACCCTCGACCGCCGGGCCGCGCGCCGCCGCGACCGCCTAGCGTCGGCCCCGCCGCTCAGCCGAGTGCGCGAGCGTCGTCAACGAGGGACCTGGCCCCCTCGCCCCGCCACCGGGGCAGGCGGGGCCCCTCCGCACCCGAGCGCCGGGCGCGGAGAACCCTCCTCCCGCCGCGGCCACCGGCCGACAGGACGCGAGGAGAGGTCCCGGCCCCAGGGAGCCACCCGGGGTTGGGGACCGTGCACTTTGAGAAGACTGGTCAGACCAGAAGACTTTCGGCCGCCCGCACAGGCGGGCGCCGAGTGAGACAACGCGCCCCCGTGCGGCCCCGCGCCCGCATGGCGGCACCGTGAGCCGACAGGCAGTGGATCTGCCGGCACCGGTGCCCTGCCGTGCCCGGTCCCGGAGCCCGGGGGCCTGACGGGAGATACGCCCGCATGCTCGAGATCAACGAGCCGCAGGGTGCGGCGCCGGACGGCACTGCCGACGGCACCGCATCGGCGGCCTCTGCGGAGGCCGCTGTGAACCGTGAAGCCGCGCACGAGGAGTCGGCCGCCGCGCCGCCGCGCCGCCGCCGGCGTGCCGTGTCGCGCCCGGCCGGACCTCCGCAGGGAGCCGAGGCCACGGCCGAGGCCCCGGCCCAGCCGGAGGCTGCCGCCCCGGCCGTGGAGCAGGCGGAGCAGGCCGTGGAGGCCGTGGAGAAGCCCAAGCGCGTGCGTCGTACGCGGAAGAAGGCCGAGGTGGCGCCGGAGCCGGTCGCCGCCGAGCCGGAGGCCCCCGCCGAGCCGGAGGCTGCCGCCCCGGTCGCGGAGCAGGCGGAGCAGGCCGTGGAGGCCGTGGAGAAGCCCAAGCGCGTGCGCCGTACGCGGAAGAAGGCGGAGGTGGCGCCGGAGCCGGTCGCCGCCGAGCCGGAGGCCCCCGCCCCGGTCGCCGAGGAGCCCGCCGCCGAGGAGCCGGAGGAGGAGCAGGCCGCCGAGGCCGAGACCGCCGCCGAGCCGCAGCCCGAGCCCGAGCCGGGGCACCGGACCCGCCGCCGGGTGGTGCGCCCGCCCACCGCGATCTTCCAGCCCCCGGTCTTCCAGGAGCCCGCAGCCCCGATCGCGCCGCCGCGCGACCGCGACCATGACGAGGAGGAGGCCGAGGAGGCCGACCAGAGCGGCCGCCGCCGCCGTCGCCGCCGTGCCTCAGCTCCGGCCGGCCCGGCCGTGTCGGAGGAGGCCGTCGCCGAGCTGCAGGCCGAGCCGGAGGCCGCCGAGGACGAGGCCGCCCACGAGGAGGAGGCCGAGACCCACGACGCCGAGCACGGCGAGGACGACGGCCGTCCGTCGCGCCGCCGCCGGCGTGGTGGCCGCCGCCGCCGTCGCGGGGACGCCGAGGACCGCGCCGACGAGGACCACGACGAGCACCAGGACGACTCCGCCGAGGAGTCGGCCCAGGAGCAGGACGAGGACGACGACGAGGACGATCTGGCCGCCGGCCTGGCCTCCTCCCGCCGCCGTCGCCGCCGTCGCCGCCGCAGCGGGGACACCGGCCCGGACCTGGACGCCGCGGGCACCGACGACCCCGAGCGCACCGTGGTCAAGGTCCGCGAGCCGCGCAAGAAGGCGTCGCACGAGCCCGCCTTCGACCCGGACGAGGTGCAGTCCATCAAGGGCTCCACCCGCCTGGAGGCCAAGAAGCAGCGCCGCCGCGAGGGCCGTGAGCTGGGCCGCCGCCGGGTGCCGATCATCACCGAGGCCGAGTTCCTGGCCCGCCGCGAGTCGGTGGAGCGCGTGATGGTGGTCCGGCAGAGCGGCGAGCGCACCCAGATCGGCGTCCTGGAGGACGGCGTCCTGGTCGAGCACTACGTCAACAAGGAGCAGGCCACCAGCTACGTCGGCAACGTCTACCTGGGCAAGGTCCAGAATGTGCTGCCGTCGATGGAGGCCGCCTTCGTCGACATCGGCAAGGGCCGCAACGCGGTCCTCTACGCCGGCGAGGTCAACTTCGAGAGCCTGGGCGGCCATGGCGGCCCGCGCCGCATCGAGTCGGTGCTCAAGTCCGGCCAGCCGGTGCTGGTGCAGGTCACCAAGGACCCGATCGGCCACAAGGGCGCCCGCCTGACCAGCCAGGTCTCGCTGCCCGGCCGCTACCTGGTGTACGTGCCCGAGGGCTCGATGACCGGCATCAGCCGCAAGCTGCCCGACACCGAGCGCACCCGGCTGAAGCAGATCCTCAAGAAGATCGTCCCCGACGACGCGGGCGTGATCGTGCGCACCGCCGCTGAGGGCGCCAGCGAGGAGGAGCTGACCCGGGACGTCCAGCGGCTCCAGTCGCAGTGGGAGGACATCCAGAAGCGGGCCTCCGGCGGCAACGCCCCGACGCTGCTCTACGGCGAGCCGGACATGACCGTCCGGGTGGTCCGCGACATCTTCAACGAGGACTTCAAGAAGGTCATCGTCCAGGGCGACGACGCCTGGTCGACCATCCACGAGTACGTCAGCCATGTCGCCCCCGACCTCGCCGACCGGCTCCAGCGGTGGACCTCGGACGTCGACGTCTTCGCGACGTACCGGATCGACGAGCAGCTGATGAAGGCGCTGGACCGCAAGGTCTGGCTGCCCAGCGGCGGTTCGCTGGTCATCGACCGCACCGAGGCGATGGTCGTGGTCGACGTCAACACCGGGAAGTTCACCGGCCAGGGCGGCAACCTGGAGGAGACGGTCACCAGGAACAACCTGGAGGCGGCCGAGGAGATCGTCCGCCAGCTGCGGCTGCGCGACCTCGGCGGCATCATCGTGATCGACTTCATCGACATGGTGCTGGAGTCCAACCGCGACCTGGTGCTGCGGCGCCTGCTGGAGTGCCTGGGCCGCGACCGCACCAAGCACCAGGTGGCCGAGGTCACCTCGCTGGGCCTGGTGCAGATGACCCGCAAGCGGGTGGGCCAGGGCCTGCTGGAGTCCTTCTCCGAGCAGTGCGTGCACTGCAATGGCCGTGGCGTCATCGTGCACATGGACCAGCCGTCCACCTCCGGCGGTGGCGGCGGCACCTCGGGTGGCGCCGCCAAGCGCCGCCGCCGGGGCAAGGGCGGCGCGGGCGCGGGCGACGAGCAGCACGTCCACGAGCTTGAGCATGTGCAGGAGCCGGAGGAGCCCGAGGAGGCCGCCGAGCCGGTCGCCCCGGAGCCCTTGGAGGCCCCGGCCGCGCCCGAGCCCGAGCCCGCCGTGGCGCAGGCCCCGGAGCCGGCACCCGAGCAGGCCCCGGCGGAGCCGCAGCCGGTCAGCCTGGTGGAGCTGCCCCCGGCCCCGGCGCCGGGCGGCCGTACCCGCCGCCGCGCGGTCCGCAAGGCCACCGCTCCGGCCGGTCCGCCGGTGGAGGCGGAGGCCGCGGTGCTGGTGCTGCCGGCCCGTACGCCGGACGGCGAGGCGGCGCAGGCAGCCGTGGCTCCGGCCCCGGTGGCTGCCCCCGAGCCGGTCGTCCCCGAGCCGGCGATCTCCGAGCCGGTGGTCTCCGAGCCGGTGGTCTCCGAGCCGGTCGCCGCCGACGGTGCCGTGGCGGCCCCGGTGGCGGACGGCGAGCCCGAGGTGGAGGCGCCCCGCAAGCGCGCCGCCCGCAAGACGGCCGCCAAGAAGACCACGGCGGCCAAGAAGACCACCGCGGCGAAGAAGACCACCACCCGCAAGACCGCCACCAAGCGGACCACCGCGGCCAAGAAGACGGCCGCGTCGGCGGAGGGCGAGCCCTCCGCCCCGGTGGCCGAGTAGCACCCGACCGGGCCTCCCCGCCCCCGCGCCTCCCCGCCTTCGGGCGGTGGGGCGCGCGGCGGGGAGGCCCGGTTTGCTCGCCGGAGAGCCGGTCCGTATTGTTGACCCTCGGCGTGTCTGCGCCATGCTCCCGAGCATCCACCTCCCGGCAGCGGCCGGGGGAGGCCCTCCTGTGTACTCGCCAGGAAGGCTGGCATCGGGGGTTCGACCGAGTGAAGGAAAGTAGGTTCCGCGTGTACGCGATCGTTCGCGCCGGCGGCCGCCAGCACAAGGTCGCCGTCGGCGACGTGCTGGAGATCGACCGCGTTGATGTCAAGCCCGGTGACTCGGTCGAGCTCTCGACCATCCTGGTCGTGGACGGCGACGCCGTCACCAGCGACCCGTGGGTCCTGGCCGGCATCAAGGTCAGCGCCGAGGTTGTCGACCACACCAAGGGCGACAAGATCACCATCCTGAAGTACAAGAACAAGACCGGTTACCGCAAGCGGATGGGTCACCGCCAGAAGCACACCGCGGTCCGCATCACCGGCATCGACACCGCGAAGTAAGGGGCAGGGAGACATGGCACACAAGAAGGGCGCTAGCTCTACCCGCAACGGCCGCGACTCGAACGCCCAGCGCCTCGGCGTGAAGCGCTTCGGCGGCCAGGTCGTCAACGCCGGCGAGATCATCGTCCGCCAGCGCGGCACCCACTTCCACCCGGGTGCCAACGTCGGGCGCGGTGGCGACGACACGCTGTTCGCGCTGACCGCCGGTGCCGTCGAGTTCGGTACCCGCCGCGGCCGTCGCGTGGTCAACATCGTCGCCGCCGGCGAGTGACCGACGTCTGACGCAGTTTTGTGAAGGGTGGACCGGAATGCCCGGTCCACCCTTCCTGTTTCCTCATTGACCTGTATCGACTGTATTGACTGTTTTCCCATCCCTGGAGGCACTTCCCATGACCACCTTCGTGGACCGCGTCGAGCTGCATGTCGCCGCGGGTAACGGGGGCCACGGCTGTGCCTCCGTGCACCGGGAGAAGTTCAAGCCGCTCGGCGGCCCGGACGGCGGCAACGGCGGCCGGGGCGGCGATGTGACGCTGGTGGTCGACACCAATGTCACCACCCTGCTCGACTACCACCACGCGCCGCACCGCAAGGCCACCAACGGCAAGCCCGGCGCCGGCGGCCACCGCTCCGGCGCCGACGGCCAGGACCTGGTGCTGCCGGTGCCCGACGGCACCGTCGTCATGGACGCCCACGGCGAGGTGCTGGCCGACCTGGTCGGCCATGGCACCGTGTTCGTGGCCGCGGCCGGCGGTCGCGGCGGCCTCGGCAACGCCGCCCTCGCCTCCGCCCGCCGCAAGGCCCCCGGCTTCGCACTGCTGGGCGAGCCCGGTGACGTCCGCGACATCGTGCTGGAGCTCAAGACCGTCGCCGACGTGGCCCTGGTCGGCTACCCCAGCGCCGGCAAGTCGTCGCTGATCTCGGTCCTCTCCGCCGCCAAGCCGAAGATCGCCGACTACCCCTTCACCACCCTGGTCCCCAACCTGGGCGTGGTCACCGCCGGCGAGGTGGTCTACACCGTCGCCGATGTGCCCGGCCTCATCCCGGGCGCCAGCGAGGGCCGCGGCCTCGGCCTGGAGTTCCTGCGCCATGTCGAGCGGTGCGCCGCCCTGGTGCACGTACTGGACTGCGCCACCCTGGAGCCCGGCCGCGACCCGCTCTCCGACCTGGAGACCATCGAGGCCGAACTGGCGGCGTACGGCGGCCTGGAGGACCGGCCCCGGCTGGTCGCCCTCAACAAGACCGACGTGCCCGACGGCCAGGACCTCGCCGACATCGTCCGCGCCGACCTGGAGGCCCGGGGCCACCGCGTCTTCGAGGTCTCCGCCGCCTCCCGCAGGGGCCTGCGCGAGCTCTCCTTCGCCATGGCCGGACTGGTCGCCGAGGCGCGCGCCGCCAAGCCGGTCCAGGAGGCCACCCGCATCGTGCTGCGGCCTAAGGCCGTGGACGACGCCGGGTTCACCGTCACCGTCGAGGACGACCTCTTCCGGGTGCGCGGCTCCAAGCCCGAGCGCTGGGTGCGGCAGACGGACTTCGCCAACGACGAGGCCGTCGGCTACCTCGCCGACCGGCTGGCCCGCCTCGGTGTCGAGGAGCAGCTGTGGAAGGCCGGCGCCAAGCCGGGCGCCGAGGTCGTCATCGGCCCCGACGAGAACGCGGTGGTCTTCGACTGGGAGCCCACCATGGCCACCGGCGCCGAGATGCTCGGCCGCCGAGGCGAGGACCACCGCTTCCAGACCCAGCGTCCGGCCGTCGACCGGCGCCGCGAGCGGGGCCGTGGCGGGGACGAGGCCGAGGCCGAGTACGCCGCCTTCGACCCGCTCTCCTCCGGCCGCGACCACGGCGGCGACCACGGCGGGGACGACGACGCCTGACCCGGGGCGCCCGTCCGGGGAGCGGAACACCGGGCGGGCCGCACGGCGGGATCGCGTAGATTGCGGAGCGGCGGGCGCCTCGGGCGCCCGCCGGACCAGCGGATCTGCGTGGGAGCGAGGGTGTGGCGGTGGCCTCAGCGGCAGCGGGGGACGGGCACGGCGAGGGACACCTGCGGGAGGACGTCCTGCGGGCCCGGCGGATCGTGGTGAAGGTGGGGTCCTCCTCGCTCACCACCGCCGCCGGCGGCTTGGACGCCGACCGGGTCGACGCCCTGGTCGACGTGGTCACCAAGGCCCGTACGCCACGCGGCGGCGACGAGGCGCCCAATGAGGTGGTGCTGGTCTCCTCCGGCGCCATCGCCGCCGGCCTGGCGCCGCTGGGGCTCACCCGGCGGCCCCGCGACCTGGCCCGCCAGCAGGCCGCCGCCAGCGTCGGCCAGGGACTGCTGGTGGCCCGCTACACGGCCTCCTTCGCCCGCCATGGCGTCCGGGTCGGCCAGGTGCTGCTGACCGCCGAGGACGCCAGCCGCCGGGCGCACTACCGCAATGCCTACCGCACCCTGGAGCAGTTGCTGGCGATGGGCGCGGTGCCGATCGTCAACGAGAACGACACCGTCGCCACCGCCGAGATCAAGTTCGGCGACAACGACCGGCTGGCCGCCCTGGTCGCCCATCTGGTCCGCGCCGACCTGCTGGTGCTGCTCTCCGATGTGGACGGCCTGTACGACGGCGACCCCAGCCGCCCCGGCAGCAGCCGGATCGCGGAGGTGCACGGCCCGCACGACCTGGCGGGCATCGAGATCGGCAGCTCCGGCAAGGCCGGTGTGGGCACCGGCGGCATGGTGACCAAGGTGGAGGCCGCCCGGATCGCCACCGGCGCCGGCATCCCGGTGGTGCTGACCGCCGCCAGCCAGGCCGCCGACGCGCTGGCCGGACGACCGACCGGAACCCTCTTCCACCGCACCGGCCGACGCACCGCCGACCGCCTGCTCTGGCTGGCGCACGCCAGTAGTCCGCGCGGGGCGCTCACCCTGGACGCGGGCGCCGTGAAGGCGGTGGTCGAGCGGCGCAAGTCCCTGCTGCCGGCCGGCCTGACGGGCGTCGACGGCGATTTCGCTGCGGGCGATCCGGTGGACCTTCTTGACGAAAACGGCCACATCGTGGCGCGTGGGCTGGTCAACTTTGATGCGAGGGAGTTGCCCCGCCTGCTGGGCCGGTCCACCCACGACCTGGCCCGGGAGCTGGGTCCCGCGTACGAGCGCGAGGTCGTCCACCGCGACGACCTGGTGGTACTGCGCGGCTGAGACGCGGGGGGAGCAGGGGTGAGGAGCGGGCCCGGGGGCGGTCGGGTCCGGAGACGACATCGCCGGACAGGAGGCCCCCGGTGGGACGCAGGCGCCAGGAAACGCTGCCCGGAGGATCCGTGGGACGGGTGCTGACCAGCATCGACGGCGGTCTGGAGGGAGGGGCGGCGGAGCATGGACGGCACACCGCCCCTGCGGTGGCGCCCGAGCAGGGCCGACTCTGGCATGTGGTGCTGAGCGTGGCCGGCCGCTCCACCCCGCTCGCCGAGCTGCGCAGCGGCCTGGAGCAGCTGGCCCATGACCACCCCTTCCTGCTCACCGCCCGGTACGCGGCCGACCATGCCGAGGTCCGCTACTGGGAGCAGGCCCGCGACCTGCATGACGCCGCCGCCATGGCGCTGCGCCTCTGGGGGGAGCACCGGGCCAGCGCGCAGTTGCCGCCGTGGGAGATCGTCGGGCTGGAGGTGGTGGACCGGGCGACCTACCACCAGCGGGTCTCCGAGGGGTACGGCGAGGCGCCGGCCTTCCTGGGCGGGGTCCACCCGTATTGAATGCGTGGTGAACGGGGGTTCCCCGGCTGCCCCGCCCGCCGGTCCGGCGTCTCACCCGTCGGAAATGCGGCGGCCCGGCCGGTCCGGGTCAGTACCCTTCCGGTATGAGCAGCGCTGACGCCTTCGCCACCGACTCGCCCGTCCTCGCCACCGCGCGCCGCGCCCGGGAGGCGGCCGCCGTGCTCGCCCCGGTGCCGCGCTCGGCCAAGGACGCCGCGCTGCTGGCCGTCGCGGACGCGCTGGAGGCCCGTACGGCGGAGATCACCGCCGCCAACGCCGAGGATGTCGCCCGGGCCCGCGAGGCCGGCACCGCCGATTCGGTGGTGGACCGGCTGACGCTGACCCCCGAGCGGATCGCGGCCATCGCCTCCGACGTCCGCGATGTGGTCGGGCTGCCGGACCCGGTGGGCGAGGTGGTGCGCGGCTACACCCTCCCCAATGGGCTGGACGTCCGCCAGGTGCGGGTGCCGCTCGGGGTGGTCGGCATCATCTACGAGGCGCGGCCCAATGTGACCGTGGACGCCGCCGCGCTCTGCCTGAAGTCCGGCAACGCGGTGCTGCTGCGGGGTTCGTCGTCGGCCTACCGCTCCAACACCAAGCTGGTGGAGGTGGTGCGCGACGCGGTCGCCGCCGCCGGGCTGCCCGCCGACAGCGTCCAGCTGGTGCCGGGGGAGAGCCGGGACTCGGTCAAGGAGCTGATGCGCGCCCGTGGCCTGGTCGATGTGCTGATCCCGCGCGGCGGGGCCTCGCTGATCCGTACGGTGGTGGAGGAGTCCACCGTCCCGGTGATCGAGACCGGCACCGGCAACTGCCATGTCTATGTGGACGCCCAGGCCGACCTGAGGATGGCGGTCGAGATCCTGCTCAACTCCAAGGCGCAGCGGGTGAGCGTCTGCAACAGCGCCGAGACGCTGCTGGTGCACCGGGACATCGCCGACGCCTTCCTGCCGCTCGCGCTGGACGCCCTCGCCGGGGCCGGGGTGACCGTGCACGGCGATGCGGCGGTGGCCGAGGCGGCGCGGCTCCACGGCGGACCGGCGGTGGTGGTGGCCGCCACCGACCAGGACTGGGAGACCGAGTACCTCTCGCATGACATCGCGGCGGCCGTGGTGGACTCGCTGGAGGACGCGGTGGCCCACATCCGGCGCTGGTCGTCCGGCCACACCGAGGTCATCGTCACCTCCTCGCAGCCGGCGGCCCGCCGCTTCACCCAGTTGGTGGACTCCACCACGGTCGCGGTCAACGCCTCCACCCGCTTCACCGACGGCGGCCAGTTCGGCTTCGGCGCCGAGATCGGCATCTCGACCCAGAAGCTGCACGCCCGGGGGCCGATGGGCCTGCCGGAGCTGACCTCCACCAAGTACATCCTCACCGGCGACGGCCACATCCGGGGCTGACCCGGGGTCGGGCCGAGGCCGGGCCGGGGCCGGGCCGGGGCCGGGGTCCGGCGGGGTGTCCGGTTGGCCGGATCCGGGCCCCGGGAGTGGGCTTTCGGGCGACCCACAGACAAAAGGGCCGCGCGGTAATAGGCTGAATGCGTGCCCGACGATGTGGGGGGTTCGCCGTACCCGGACGGCGCCGACCACGGTGGTGCGGACGATGCGTTCGCAGCCGTGGTCTTCGATGAGGCATTCATCCGGGCAGCCACCGTGCATGAGCCGTCCGCGCATGAGCGGATGCTCGCCGCGGTGGAGGCGCGTCTGGAGCTGGAGGCGACCGGGGCCGGTCGCGCGTACGGGGGCGTGGACGATCCGCGTGATCCGGCCGACGACGGCCTCCCGGAGGAGCTGCGCCCGTACCGGGACGACGAGGACGAAGCCGACTGGCTGGCCGCGTCGCTGCGGCGCGGCCGACGGGGCCGCCTCGCCGGGCGGCGCGGCTTTCCGGTCGGTCGCCATACGGCGGCGCATGCCCGCTGGCATCGGCCGGTGGCCTGGTTCCTTGCGGTGATCATGGGGGTGGGCGTGGTCGCGGTCGCGGTGGCGGCCGTGTACCGGGGCGCCGGTGGGACCGGTACGCCCGGCCCGTCCCGCTCGGACAGCGGCAGCGTCGGCACCCCGGCCGTGGACCAGTCGCGGCAGCCCGTGGTGACCGCTCCGTCCGCCGCCGCGCCCTGACCCGCCCGGCCCTGACCCGCCGTGCCATAGGGCCCGAATCCGCCGCGAGCCGAACGTATCGGTGCGTTCCGTATCGGACTGTGATGAGGTGCTGTCAGAACTTGACCTGTCCAGCCTCGTTCACCATCGCCCGAGAGACTTACCCTTGACACATGGGTGGCCGGGATGAGCCGCCGGAGGGCGTGCCCGAGGGCGTTCCCGGTGGCGACGACGAATTCCGATCCGTCGTGTTCGACGAGTCGTTCGTCAGAGCTGCCCGTATCCAGGAACTCTCGGCCAGTGAGCGCCTCGGTGGCACCGACCGGGGCGTACGCCCCCGGACGATCCGGCCGCTGACCTCGCTGCCCCGGCAGGCCCTCACGGTGATGCTGCTGATAGCGATGGCCTTCGCGGCCGCCGTCTATATGGGCATCCGCCATCCCTACCGCGAGCCGGCCAACGCCAAGAGCCGGCTGACCATGACCATCGTGCCGCTGACCCTGCCCGTGGTGACCGGCCCGGCCGTCCCGGGTGCGGGCAGCGGCACGGGCAGGCAGAAGGGCGGCGACAAGGGCGACAAGGCTGACAAGGAGGACAAGGGGGACAGGAGAGGGGACGACGACCCCTTCGCCCGGCTGGAGAAGGCCGCCGGCACCGCCTTCTACGACGGCGGCGTCGGTCTGGCGCCCCCGCCCGCCATCGCCACCCGGCACTTCTCGATCGACCAGGTCACCCGTGCCCTGGCTGCCGTGCAGCAGTACCTCTATGCGTCCTCGCTGGACTCCAAGGTCCTGGTGGAGGGCAGTACGGGTGCCGTACGGGACCTGCTGGCGCCGGGCCAGCGCGCCCAGTTCGACGACAGCGTCGCCAACCCCCGGGACGACCTCCACCACGCGGCCACCGGCTGGCTGGTGCGCTTCGACCCGGCGCAGGTGACCCTGGGGGTCTCCAAGGTGAAGGTGGCCGGCGGGATGACCGTGGACGAGGCCGACGACGACACCCTGGAAGTGGTCACCGACCACACCTTTGTCTATGCGTTGCAGGCCGCGCCGCAGAACGGCTCCCGACCGCCCTCCGGCCAGGCCGCGCGCGGGTCCGAGCCGACCCGGCTGCCCGAGGCACCCCCCGGCCCGATCGGCCTCGGCACCACGGCCCCCACCGCGACCGCTCCCACCGCGACCACCCCCACCGCGACCACCCCCGGCGGCACCACGGCGCCGGGCACCACGACCCCGGGCACCACGACCCCCGCCCCGGAGGGGTCCGGCGGCAGCGCCTCCCCGTGGTCGGCATCGCCCTCCGGGGACGCGACCGTCTACCCCGACATCGACCCCGACCAGCTGTCGGTCCCCGGCGAGCCGGTGACCCTCTTCACCATCCGCCGCGAGCTGCGCTTCCACTTCGACCGAGCCGACATCGCCGCCTCGCAGCTACAGCTGGTGGACTCCGTGGTGCAGGCCGGGCCGATGGCGTGCGACGCGCACGCGGAGCGGTATCTGCGCCCGATCCTGGTCGGCCAGGAGACCGGGGCGGCGGACGGCTCGCCCGGTACACCGCAGGCCACCGGCGGCCCCGGTGCCACCGCCTCGCAGAGCACCCGGCCGGCCGGGATCGACCCGCTGGACCGCCTGCACCGCCCGGCCTGGCAGGTGTGCGGGGTGCTCAGCGGGCCGATGGCGAGCCTGTCGGCCGACGACCGCTGAGCCGCCCCCCGCCCGGCAGCGGCCTCAGCCGCGCTCGGCGCCGCCCTGCTCGCCGTCCTGCCCGCCGCCGCTGCGCGAGCCGCTGAAGACGTCGCGCAGCTTGCTGCCCATGTCGCCGGCGCCGCCGGTGATGTCGCGGATCAGGCCCATCAGCGGGTCCTTGCTCTCCTTGACCGACTTGGCGTACGACTCGGCGGTGGCCTTCCACTGGTCGGTCACCGAGGTGCTCTCGTCGTCGCTGCGGCGCGGGTAGGCCCCCGCCATGATCGAGCGGTACTCCTCGCTCTCCGCCCACTTCTTCAGCTTCGCCACCCGGACCACCGCGAAGGGGTGGGTCTGCGGCAGCACCTGGAGCAGCTTGATCACACCGTCGCGCAGGTCGCCGGCCTTCTCGTACTCCTCGGCCTGCTCGATGAACGCGTCCACGTTCATCTCGGCCAGGTGGTGGCCCCCGGCCAGCTTCATCAGGCCGCGCATCGACGCCTGGAGGTCCTGGCCCGCCAGCAGCCCGGCCCGGTCGCAGGAGAGCTCCGACTTGCGGAACCACTCCTTGAGCGCGGTGATGATCGCCATGATCGCGATATTGCCCAGCGGCAGCCAGGCGATCCGGGTGGCGATATTGGTGAGGATCAGCAGCATGGTCCGGTAGACGGCGTGGCCGGACATGGCGTGTCCGACCTCATGGCCGACCACCGCCCGCAGCTCCTCCTCGTCCAGCATCTCCACCAGCCCGGTGGTCACCACGATGATCGGGGTGTCCATGCCGATGCACATGGCGTTGGGCTGCGGGTCCTGGGTGACGTACAGCTCGGGGACCTTCTCCAGGTCCAGGATGTACGCCGCGTCGCGCACCATCTCGTGGATGTGCGGGAACTGGCGCTCCGAGGTCTTCACGGCGGTGGCCAGGAACATCAGCCGCACGCTGCGCTCGGACACCAGACCGGCCAGCTTCTTCAGCACCTCGTCGAACCCGGAGAGCTTGCGCAGCGCGACCAGCGCCGAGCGGTCGGCCGGGTGCTCCCAGGCGCGGGTGGAGATGCCCGGGAACCGCTTGCGGCTGCGGCTGGGCACCTTGCTGCTGTCGGTGGGGTCGGTCATGTCTTGAGTACCTCCTGGCGGCGCGGGTCCCTGAGGTGTCGGCCCCCGCCGTCCGCTTCGTCCGTCGCCTGCTCGTACTCGTCCCCGCCGTCACCCTACGGTGCGGGGTCCCGCCGCGTCCCCCCTGCGGACGGGCGGGGCGGCCAGGGTGTCCGGATCGCCCCGGTCTAGGCTTGGCCGAGACCGTCGACCGAGGAGCCCCGACCATGTCGCCCGAGACCCTGATGATGCTTGCCCGGCCCATCTCCGAGGAGGGAGGACCGGGCATCTTCCTGCGCGTCGTGGTGATCGCCGCAGTGGTGGGCGTACTCCTGCTGGTCTGGGCCATCGCCCGGGCCGGCCGCGACAACAGCCGCTGACCGCCACGCGCGAGACCCCCTGCGGCTACGGACGCATGGAGCCGCCGCGCGGTTGCGGACGGCCCACCCGTACCATGAGCACGCGGGCCACCGGTGCCCCCACGGCGGCGGCAGCCGCCGGCACGGCCAGGACCGGGACCCCGCACCCGCCCCCGAGCCGAGAAGGTCCTGCCGACGATGACCACTGCCGCAGTCCCCGCCCTGAGCCTGCTCGCCGAGGGCGGCAACCACGAGAGCCTCAACCCCGCGCTGACCGGTGGCGGGGCGCTGTTCGCCCTGCTGGTGCTCCTCTTCATCGCGACCCGGTTCAACCGCGACCGCTGAGCCGCGACCGCCGAGCCGCGACCGCCGTCCCGTCCGGCCCTCCGCCCACCTCGGGCGGAGGGCCGGTTCCGCATCCGGACACATCCCGTAAGGTGAGTCGGCATGGAACAGCAGGCCGATACCGGCGGTGCGCCGGTGAAGAAGCGCCTCGGAGTGATGGGCGGCACCTTCGACCCGATCCACCACGGGCACCTGGTGGCCGCCAGTGAGGTGGCGAGCCTGTTCGCCCTGGACGAGGTGGTCTTCGTCCCCACCGGGCAGCCGTGGCAGAAGAGCGAGCAGCGGGTCTCCCCGGCCGAGGACCGCTATCTGATGACGGTCATCGCGACCGCCTCCAACCCGCAGTTCTCGGTCAGCCGGATCGACATCGACCGCAAGGGCCCCACCTACACCGTGGACACCCTGCGCGACCTGCGGGCCGAACACCCCGACGCCGACCTCTTCTTCATCACCGGCGCCGACGCGCTGGAGCAGATCCTCTCCTGGCGCAACGCCGAGGAGATGTTCGGACTCGCACATTTCATCGGAGTGACCCGTCCGGGGCACACTTTGACGAACCCTGGACTGCCCGAGGGCGGGGTGTCCCTGGTCGAGGTGCCCGCGCTGGCCATCTCCTCCTCGGACTGCCGCTCACGGGTGGCCCGCGGGGAACCGGTCTGGTACCTGGTCCCCGACGGGGTGGTGCGCTACATCGACAAGCGCGCGCTCTACCACCGCAAGGGCGGCCAGGCCGCCACCGGCGGCTGACGCGCCGCGCAGAGGCAAACGGAAGACCTTGAGGGGCGGCGTGACCGGAACGGCAGACCGCAGGGGACCGGGGGGCGACGACTGGTCCGCGAGGCGCTATGCGCCCGTGGAGCAGCAGGACGGCTGGGACGATCCCGGCGAGTGGTCACCCGGGGCCCACGGCGGCCAGCCGCCGCAGCAGCAGGGCGGCTACGGCCAGCAGCAGCACGGCGGTTACGGTGCGGACCCGTACGGCACCGGCCAGTATCCGGCTGTGGACCCGTACGGGGGCGGCTATGGCGGGCAGGGGGGCCAGGGCGGGCAGCAGTACGACACCGGGTCCTATCCCGCCGACCCGTACGCCCAGCCGCAGCCGCAGCCGCAGCAGGGCCAGGGCTATGCGGACCCGTACGGGGGCGGCTATGGCGGGCAGGGGGGCCAGGGCGGGCAGCAGTACGACACCGGGTCCTACCCCGTCGACCCGTACGCCCAGCCGCAGCCGCAGCAGGGCCAGGGCTACCCGGCCGACCCCTATGGCACCGGCCAGTACCCCGCCGTGGACCCGTACTCCGCCGCCGCCGGGCAGGGGCAGCAGCAGGCCGCTGTGCCGCCCCCACGGCAGCCGCAGGCCCCCGGGCAGCAGCCTCCGGCCCAGGCTCCGGCCCAGCCCTCGAAGCAGCAGCCCCGCCGCCAGGGGGGCGGCGGCAAGGGCGCGGGCGCGGGCAAGGGTGGGGAGGCGGGCTATGACGGCGAGGAGTTCACCTTTGTCGACGACGAGGAGGAGTCCGAAGACGTCATCGACTGGCTGAAGTTCGCCGAGACCCGGAGTGAGCGGCGCGACGAGCGCAAGCGGCGCGGCCGCAACCGGGTGGTCGCGCTGGTCGTGGTGCTGGTGCTGGCGGCCGTGGGCGGCGCCGGATACCTCTGGAAGACCGGGGTGTTCGGCGACGGGGCCGCAGCCGACGTGGCCGGCGGCAAGCGCGAGGTGATCGCCGTCCACCTGCACGACCTCAAGGGCACCACCTCCACCGCCCTGCTGGTGGACGACGCGGCCGGCGGCAAGGGCTCGGCCCTGCTGCTGCCCGGCGCCCTGCTGCTCCCGGACGACGGCGGCGACTCCGGTACCACCACCCTCGCCGCCTCCCTGGACGGCCAGGGCGCCGGCGGCACCCAGGAGGCACTGGCCACCGTCCTCGGCGCACCCATCGCCGGCACCTGGCGGCTGGACACCCCGTATCTGCAGATCCTGGTGGACCAGCTCGGCGGCATCACCCTGGACACCGACACGGCGGTCACCCAGAGCGGCAAGACGGTGGTCACGGCAGGCAAGGCGCAGGGCCTCAACGGCCAGGCCGCCGTCGCCTACGCCACCTACCGGGCCGGGGGGGAGCAGCCCGACGCCCAGCTGGCCCGCTTCGGGCAGGTGCTGAGCGCGATACTCAAGGCGATGCCCACGGACGGCTCGTCCGCCGCCGACACCGTCAAGCGGATGAACGCGGTGATGGACCCCTCGCTCTCCGAGAAGCAGCTCGGCGCCTCGCTCGCCGCACTGGCCAAGGAGTCCGGCGCGGGCCGGTTCACCGTCCGTACGCTGCCGGTGAAGGCCAATGGCACGGTGGACGAGTCCTCCGCCGGAACGCTGGTCAAGGAGGTGCTGGGCGGCACCGTGCACAACGCCGACAGCAGCAGCGGCCCGGCCAGGGTCGCCATCCAGGACGCCAGCGGCACCAAGGGCCGGGCAGACGACGCCCAGGTCCAGGTGGTGAACAGCGGCTACACCTTCGTACCGCCGCTCGCCAAGGCCGCCACCCCGGTCGCCACCACCGAGATCCGGTACACCGACGACGGCCGCGCCGAGGCGGCCAGGCAGCTCGCCCTCACCCTGGATCTGCCGAAGACCTCGGTGAAGAAGGCCACCGGCGGCCAGACGGCCGACATCCTGGTGGTGCTCGGCCAGGACTACAAGGGGAGGCCCGCCGCCGACCAGTAGACCGCCCCGTGGCCGCCGTCCCCTGCCCCAGGGGGCGGCGGCCACGGATATCGATGCGGGAGCGGCCCGGCGGCGTGAGATCCTGGGAGGCGAACCCCGTTCCCTACCGAAAGCCGATCGTGACCGCTACCGACCGGGCCGTAGAGCTCATCACCACCGCCGCGCAGGCAGCGGCCGACAAGCTCGCCCACGACGTCATCGCGTACGACGTCAGCGAGGTCCTCGCCATCACCGACGCCTTCCTGCTGGCGTCCGCCCCCAACGACCGCCAGGTCAAGGCCATCTCGGACGAGATCGAGGAGCGGCTGCTCAAGGAGCGCGGCGCCAAGCCCGTCCGCCGCGAGGGCGAGCGCGAGGGCCGCTGGATCCTGCTCGACTACATCGACATCGTCGTCCATGTGCAGCACTCCGAGGAGCGCTCCTTCTACGCCCTTGAGCGGCTCTGGAAGGACTGCCCGGAGCTGAAGCTGCCCGAGGACGCGGTGGCGACCCGCAACCGCCCCGAGGCCCGTACCGACGCCGCCGGCAATGCCGTCGAGGCCACCGAGGCCACCGAAGCCGGGAATGCCGCGAAGGCCGTGGAGGTCGCCGACGGGAGCCTCAGCTGAACGGCGCGAGGCGCGGCCCGCGCGTCGTCTTCTGGCGGCACGGGCAGACCTCGTGGAACCTCGAAGGCCGCTTCCAGGGCTCCACCGACATCCCGCTGACGGAGACCGGCCGTGCCCAGGCGCGCCGGGCCGCCCGGCAGCTCGCGGCGCTGCAACCGGATGCGATCATCGCCTCCGACCTGGGGCGGGCCACCGAAACGGCGGCCGAACTGGCCGCCGTCACGGGCCTGCCCGTCACCCGCCACCAGGCCCTGCGGGAGACCTACGCCGGGGTGTGGCAGGGGCTGACCAACACCGAGATCCAGCAGAAGTACGGCGACGACTACGCGGCCTGGAGGCGTGGCGAGCCGGTCCGGCGGGGCGGCGGGGAGCTGGAGACCGAGGTGGCCGACCGGGCCGTCCCGGTGATCCTGGAGGCCGTGGAGCGGCTCCCGGGCGACGGCACCCTGGTGGTGGTCAGCCACGGCGGTGCGATCCGCACCAGCCTGGGCCGGCTGCTGGGCCTGGAGCCGTTCCACTGGGAGTCCCTGGGCGGCCTCTCCAACTGCTGCTGGTCCGTCCTGGGCCGGGGCGGACGCGGCTGGCGGCTGCTGGAGCACAACGCCGGGACCCTGCCCGAGCCGGTCATCGGCGACGACACCTGACCGCGCGGGGGCGGGGCGGGGCCCTGCCCTCCCTCCTCGCCCGCCCCCGGCGAGGAGGGGCCCAAGGCCCAATTGGCCAAATCCTGAAGTCACCCGTTAAAGTCTTCCTCGTTCGCAGCGCCGCCCGGAAAACGGGACGCGCAGGCAGAACAGCGGGGCCTTAGCTCAGTTGGTAGAGCGCTTGCATGGCATGCAAGAGGTCAGGGGTTCAAATCCCCTAGGCTCCACGGGGCTTTAGCTCAGTTGGTAGAGCGCTTGCATGGCATGCAAGAGGTCAGGGGTTCAAATCCCCTAAGCTCCACAGCGACGCAACGGGCCGCCTCCCCCACGGGAGGCGGCCCGTTCCGCATCCCCGCCCAGACACCCCGCAGGCTCCGTCTGCGGCAGCTTGCCCTCCAGACTCAGCTCCCTTGCCTCGCAACTCCCGCACCCTGGAGGGAAGTTCATATGAGCACCGAAGTCGAGTACGAGGCGAAGATCCTTGACGTCGACCCCGAGAAGATCCGCGCCGCGCTGGCGGAGGCGGGCGCCGAGCACCACGGGGACCGGCTCCAGCGCCGCTATGTCTACGACATCCCCGGCAAGGCCGGGACGTGGGTCCGCCTGCGGGACACCGGCACCGCCGTGACCCTGTGCGTCAAGGAGATCTCGGACCCCGAAGCCATCGACGGTGTGAGGGAGACCGAGACCACCGTCGGCGACTTCGACGCCACCAACGCCATTCTCGGCAAGCTCGGATACCAGCCCAAGGCGTACCAGGAGAACCGCCGATCGTCCTGGTCGCTGCTCGGAGCGGCCATCGAGATCGACCACTGGCCGCTCATCCCCCCGTACCTGGAGGTCGAGGGGAGCAGCGGCGAACACGTTCACGAGACCGTCCACGCGATCGGGTTGCTGGTGGAGGACCTCACCAGTGAGAACACCACGCTCGTCTACCGCCGGTACGGCATCGACATCGCGTCGATGCCCCGGCTCACGTTCGCCGACCTGGGCAGCAGCGGCATCGCGGAGGAGGCCCGGGATGACCCCTCTCCCGCAGGACCGGCGGCCGGTCGCACTCCGGCGGGCGGGGTCCACCCGCTGCCCTCGCCGTGGTGCCGGGCTCGGCCAGCCCAGGCTCTCAGTCACCCTGAGTAACGCTCGCTTACAGCGTACTCGCCAACCGCTCGTAGGGGAGGCTCGGGGGCGTCGCCCGGCGCGGGGCGCCGTCCGACGCCCGGCCGAGCCGGATACGGATTCGTGGACCGCTCTCGCGAACGTGTAGAGTAAGCGATGTCGCCGGGGGGAACCAGCAGGGACCAGAACCGGCGGCACCGCAGGTCAAGGGGCTTTAGCTCAGTTGGTAGAGCGCTTGCATGGCATGCAAGAGGTCAGGGGTTCAAATCCCCTAAGCTCCACTTTTACTTTCAGGGGCCGTCCGCCAGGGCGGCCCCTGTTGGTTGTCCGGCAGGGCTCGCGGCCGAAGCCGAGGTGTGATCACCAGCCGAGCGCTTCGCCGCAGTGGACGGGGAAGTCCCGGAGGCTGGTCAGCACGATGTCTGCGCCGGCTTGGCGCAGCTCCTCGGCGGTGCTGTTGCCGCTGGCGACCGCCACGGCCAGTGCATCGGCATCCCGGGCGCCGCGAACGTCGTGGGGTGTGTCGCCGACGACGACGGTCCGGGTGCCGGCGAAGTCGTGACCGTACTTCTCCGCAGCCCGCTTGCGTGCTTGGCGGACCAGGTCGGCCCGGTCGCTGCCGTCATCTCCGTAGCCGCCAACGGAGAAGTCGAGGTCTGCACCCACCGCCAGGGTGGTGAGCTTGGTCATGGCAATGGGGCGGATGTTGCCGGTGGCTGCGGACTGGACGATGTTGTGGGCTGCACAGGAGTCCAACGCTTCACGGGCGCCGGGCAGGACGATGCCGAACTCCCGTATCCGGTCCGCCTGCTGTTCGGCGGCTGTCGCCAGTGCGGAGTAGAAGGCGGCAAAGCGCACTTCCGGCTCATCGATGCCGTTGAGGCGCAGTGTGTCCACCGTGATCGCCCGCTCGGTCCGACCGGACATGTCGGCCAGCGCATTCAGCGGGCGACCGGTCACGCTCTCGAATGCCTGGGCGTAGATGGCGCGGCTCACCCCGCCACCGATCCTCACGAGTGTGTGGTCCACATCCCAGAGGACGAGATGTCGATCCGAACGACCTTGGCCAGAGGCGGCGTTGTCCGTGGACATGGGGGACAGCGTAGAGCGTCGGCTCATCGGCGCCCAGATGGACGCTGTCGGCGGCAAACCGGCGTGGACGGCGCACTGGGGGGCGGGCACGCCGTGGCAACGACCCGTTCGGACTCCGCGCGCTCTACCGGTGGCCACCGGGCCGCAGCAATGATGAGCAGACCGCAAGTGATCCAGGCGACTCCGCACACCTGACCTTTGGCAGGTGGACGTGCGGCGGAAGGAGTCCAGGTTGTTGCTTCTCATCTCCCCCGACAGCGTCGAGGAGGCCCTCGACTGCGCGAAGGCGGCGGAGCACCTTGACATCGTCGATGTCAAGAAGCCCGACGAGGGCTCGCTCGGCGCGAACTTCCCGTGGGTCATCAGGGAGATCCGCGAAGCGGTCCCGGCGGACAAGCCGGTGTCCGCCACGGTGGGGGACGTACCGTACAAGCCCGGCACGGTGGCCCAGGCGGCGCTCGGTGCAGCTGTCTCCGGGGCCACGTACATCAAGGTCGGCCTCTATGGATGCACGACGCCCGAACAGGCCGTCGATGTCATGCGAGGGGTCGTCCGGGCAGTGAAGGACTACCGGCCGGACGCGTTTGTCGTCGCCTCGGGCTACGCCGACGCCCACCGGATCGGCTGCGTCAACCCGCTGGCACTGCCCGACATCGCCCTCCGCTCCGGCGCCGACGCGGCCATGCTCGACACCGCGATCAAGGACGGGACACGGCTGTTCGACCACGTTCCGCCGGACGTCTGCGCGGAGTTCGTCCGGCTGGCCCACGAGGCCGAGCTGCTCGCTGCCCTCGCGGGCAGCGTCAAGGCGGGAGACCTCGGCGAGCTGACCCGCATCGGCACGGACATCGTGGGGGTGCGCGGGGCGGTCTGCGAGGGGGGCGACCGCAACGCCGGGAGGATTCAGCCGCACCTGGTGGCCGCCTTCCGGGCGGAGATGGACCGGCATGCCCGAGAATACGAAGCCGCCGTCACCGCCGTGAGTTGACCACCGGCATGCCGACACGTCAGCCCCGTCGCGCGGCCGGGACCTGCGGCGACCGCTTCGCCGTCCTCGACCCGGCAACGGGTGAGGTCTTCGACGAGGCTCCCGACCAGCAACCGGACGAGTTGGACGCCGTCGTCGACCGGTCCCACGGGGCATGGCGAAGCTGGCGGGCCGACCCCGCCGCCCGCACCACCGCGCTGCTTGCGGCGGCCGACGCCGTGGAGGCGGCCGGGGTCGACCTCGCTCCGCTGCTCACCCGTGAACAGGGCAAACCTCTGGCGGAGTCGTATGCGGAGGTCGCCCGTACGGCGGCCCGCCTGCGCTACTTCGCCGAGCTGGACCCCCGGCCCCAGCCGATCACCGACGGTCGGCCGGTACGCAGCGAGGTCCGCTGGCGCCCGCTGGGGCCCGTCGCCGCGATCGTTCCGTGGAACTTTCCCCTCCAGCTCGCGTCGGCGAAGTTCGCTCCCGCGCTCGCCGCAGGCAACACGATGGTGCTCAAGCCCTCTCCGTTCACACCCCTCGCCACACGGCTGCTGGGGTCCGTCATCTCCGCCGCCCTCCCCGAGGACGTACTGACGGTCGTCACCGGTCGCGAACCCCTCGGCGCCCGCCTCGCGTCCCATCCGGGGATGCGCCATGTGACCTTCACCGGTTCGATTCCCACCGGACGGGCCGTCGCGGAGGGCGCGGCGGCCTCGCTCGCTCGGGTCACCCTGGAGCTGGGCGGTAACGACGCCGCCATCCTGCTGGAGGACGTCGATGTGGAGCGGATCGCCGACCGGCTCTTCTGGGCGGCGTTCCGCAACTGCGGGCAGGTCTGCATGGCGGTCAAGCGCGTCTACGCTCCGGCCCGGCTCTACTCCCAGGTGGTCGAGGCCCTTGCGCAGCGCGCGAAGGCCGCGGTCGTCGGACCCGGGATCGACCCGGGCTCGCAGCTGGGGCCGGTCAACAACGCCCCCCAACTGGCCCGGGTCGAGCGCTACACGGCCCAGGCCCTGGCGGACGGCGCCCGAGCCGTGGCCGGTGGCCACCGGCTGGACCGACCGGGCTACTTCTTCGCCCCGACGATCCTGGCCGAGGTCCCGCCCGACAGCCCGGTGGTGACGGAGGAGCAATTCGGTCCGGTCCTGCCGGTGCTGCCGTACCGGAGCCTTGACGAAGCCATCGAGGCGGCCAATGACACCGACTTCGGGCTGGGCGGCTCGGTATGGGGGACCGACCTCGACCGGGCCGAGGCGGTGGCCGACCGGCTGGAGTGCGGAACGGTGTGGATCAACCACCATGCCGAACTGTCCCTCGCCCAGCCCTTCGCGGGCATCAAGGAGAGCGGTGTCGGCGTCGCGGGCGGGCCGTGGGGGCTCTACGGGAACCTCAGGCCGTTCGTGGTGCATCGTCCGGAGGAGGCGCGACCATGAGGTTCGGCGCGGCGGTACTGCGCTCGTACGAGAACCGATTCGCCGTCGAGGAGGTGATCCTGGACGCGGGGCCGGCCGATGGCGAGCTCCTGGTCAGGATCGCGGGCTGTGGGATGTGCCGGACCGATCTCGCGGTCCGGCGTTCGGCGGGCCGCTCACCGCTGCCGGCGGTGCTCGGCCACGAGGGGGCCGGGGTGGTGGTGGAGACGGGCGGCCCGGACACCGGCCTGAGCGTCGGCGACCATGTCGTGCTGAGCTTCGACTCCTGCGGACACTGCCGGAACTGCATGGGTGCGGCCCCGGCCTACTGTGACTCCTTCGCCTCGCTCAACCTCTTCGGCGGGCGCAAGGAGAACGCGGCGCGGTTCACCGACGCAGCCGGGGGCGAACTGGCCCCCCGGTGGTTCGGCCAGTCGTCGTTCGCCGAGTACGCGGTGGTCGCGGCCCGCAATGCCGTCCGGGTCGATCCCGCGCTGCCCGTCGAACTGCTCGGACCGCTCGGCTGCGGCTTCCTCACCGGCGCCGGAGCGGTCATGAACTCCTTCGGCGTCGGCCCCGGCGACACCATCGCGGTCTTCGGCGCGGGGGCGGTGGGCCTGGCCGCGGTGATGGCGGCCACCGCCGCCGGGGCGGTGACCGTGGCCGTCGACCGGCACCCCGAACGGCTGGCCCTCGCCGAGCGGTTCGGTGCGATCCCGCTGTACGCCGCATCGGGCGACCTGCCCGACCGCATCCAGCGACTGACCGATGGTGGCGCGCAGTACGCGCTGGACACCACGGGCTCCGCCCAGCTGATCAACGACGCGCTCCGGGCCCTGCGCCCGACCGGCCACCTCGGCCTGGTGGCGCGGCTCCACACCGCGCTGCCGCTCGAACCGGGGGCGCTGGACCGGGGCCGAAGGATCTCCCATATCTGCGAAGGGGACGCGGTGCCGGGACTGCTGATTCCCCGGCTGACCGGACTGTGGCAGGCCGGGCGGTTCCCCTTCGACCAGCTGATCCGTACGTATCCGCTCGCCGACATCAACGAGGCCGAACGCGACTGTGACGCGGGCCGGGTGGTCAAACCCGTCCTGGTTCCGTAGGGGAGCCTCGTCCGGTGCATCCCGGGGGGAGACGCACCGGGCCGTCTGACGGCGGGAGTTACGGCCGGGGCTTGTTCGCGAACACCCACCGGTTGCCCGCCAGAGCGTCGTTCTGCTCGGGCAGCGGGCCGCGTCCGTGCCGACGGGTGAAGTCGAACGGGGTGTGGACCGAGGTGGACCAGCCCTTGCCCGCCAGATCACCTGCGGAGTCGGGCCGCGGCTCTCCGTCGAACAGGGTGAGCAGGTCGATGCCGATCCGGTTTTTCGTCGAGGTGTAGATCGGGCTGTCGCGGTATTCCAGCAGGTCCTTTTCGAGCTTGACCTCGAATGCGAGAGCACTTCCCCCGGTGCTCAACTGGTCCACCATGTCGATGAGGTAGGTCTCGGCGGCGTTGGGCAGATAGAACAGCAACCCCTCGGCCAGCCAGACGCTCGGTGCGGCCGGGTCGAAGCCGGCGTCGGTCAACGCCTGGACCCAGTCGGCGCGCAGATCGATCGGGATCGGTACGCGCGCCGCCTTCGGGGTGGCCGACAGCCCGTCGAGCACCTTGTGCTTGAACGCCAGCACGCCTTCCCTGTCGATCTCGAAGACCACGCAGCCGGCAGGCCAATCGAGTCGGAACGCCCGCGCATCCAACCCCGCCCCGAGCAGGACCACTTGGCGGGCACCGGCGTGCACCGACCGGAGAAGGAAGTCGTCAAGGACCCTCGTCCGCAGACCGAAGTAGCGCGCAAAGCGCCCCCAGAGCGGGTCCGCGTCCCCGTCCGGCACCTGCTGCATGCGGACCGGCCAGCCTGCGGACGCCGGTGCGGCGAGCACAAAGTGCTCTGCGTAGACGTCCCGGGCCAGGCTGTCGCGGCGGTGGGTCTCGATCGCCCGTGCCGCGGCGACCAGGAGAGCGGTCAGGCCGACACCCCCTTCCACGCCTTCCACACCGGCGTTCTGATGCGCTGTGCCGACCATGCGTCCTCCCTTGGGGCGAATTGAGACCACGAACAGCGAGGAACGCGAAAGATGGTATCGGATGGCGCAAATGGAATTCGGTAATGATCGGCGTCCCGCAGCCTCCTCACTATCCAGCCGACGATCGTCCCTTGCACGAACAAGCCAATAGGATTCACCCGAATAGGTGAATTTCGCCTGGCGGCGGGTTCGCTACGAACGGAACGGCCTGAGCGTGGCACGGACCTGGTCCGCCGCACCCCAGTCGTGCTCGTACTGGGCGATGACGGCCAAGTGCTGCCGCAACTGGATGATCGGCATCCTGGCAGGCCAGTCGTCGTCGAGCCCGGTCAGCTCCGCGTACCGCGCGAAGAACCGCTTCGCTTCGGGCGGGTGCGGCGAACTCCACAGATGGGCCAGATCCACTTCGGCCCACATATAGGAGACGGCCGGGTCGATCAGAGCGGGCTGCCCGTCCCGGGTCGCGAGGATGTTGTGCGCCCACAGGTCACCGTGGGTCAGGCAGGCCGGCCGGGAAGGCAGCAGTTCGGGCAGCCGCTCGCACAGCCGCTCCAGCGCCCGCCGGTCCCTTTCGTCCAGCGCCGCCCGTACCCGGGGCTCCGGCAGCCAGCGGAGCAGGCGGCTGCGGGCGAAGAAGGCATGACCGTCGGTGTCCCAGGTGTTGTCCTGCCGGTAGCGCCCCAGCCAGTTGTCGCGGGACCAGCCGAAGCGGTCGTGCACGGTGGTGGTGTGCAGCCGCGCGAGAGTGTGGGCGAGCCGCTCCCAGAAGTCCTCCCGGGCCGGACGCGCCTCCAGAACGGACAGCACCAGCACATCCCGGCCCGCGTACACCACCTCCGGGGTGGCGGCCCCGCCCAGCTCGCGCAACGCCCGAAGCCCTTCGGCCTCCGCTGCGAACAGGCCGTCAGCAGGGGTCTCCCGGAAGGCCTTCACAAACACCGGCGGACCCTCGCGGCGCGTCGCGATACCCGCGAGGGCAGCCACTCCCCCCTCGGCCGGGGTCACCGACACCGCATCGCTCAGCCCGGCCCGGCGCAGCCGGTCCAGAAGCAGGGAGGGGATGGGCATGGGCGTGCACGCTACATCACGGCCCGGTGGTTCCGTCAGCTGGCCTTGACCAGGTCGGTGATGCGGGTGGTGCTGCGCCGGAGCCTGCGCGGCAGCCGCAGCGTGGAACAGGGGATACCGGGCGTCAGGACCGAAGGGTTCAGCGGGGGCGGTTGAAGCGGAGGGCGAGGGCTGGGCACTGGTTGACGGCTCGCTGGGCGTCGTTCTCCAGCCAGACCGGGATCGGGGCGTTGGAGACCACGGGGAAGCCGTGGGCGTCCAGGCTGAAGAGTTCGGGGGCCAGGGCCGCGCAGAGGCCGTGGGCCCGGCAGCGTTGCCAGTCGACCACGAGGGTGGGGCCGTTGAGGTGGTCCTGGTCCTGGCCGGGGCCCCAGGGGGAGAGCGGCATCACACCGCGCACCCGTCGGCCGCAGCCGCCGCGCAGGCTGTGGTTGGCCAGGTCGTCGGTGAAGGCGGTGAGCGCGGAGAGGATGAAGCGGGAGGACCCGTCCGGGTGGGAGCAGGCACCCTGGCCGATCACCCCGCCGGCGATCCGGCGGGCCTCCTCCAGGGCGCGGGTGCCGCCGCCGCCGTTGGCGAGGTCGGTGAGGACCCGGGCCAGGTTGGGCAGGCCCATCCGGCAGGGGCCGCACTGCCCGGCGGACTGCACGGCCAGCCAGTCGGCGATCCGGGCGGCCTCCCCCAGGGGGCAGGTGTCCTCCGGGATGGGGATGACGATGCCGGCGCCGAAGGAGCCGCCCGCCGCCGACATTCCGGCCCGGGAGCAGGGCGCCTTCACGGCGGCGTCGGCGTCCAGGAACATGCCGTGGTAGCCGCCGACCAGCACGCCCTGGCCGGGGGAGACCCCGGCGGCGTCCAGGACGTCGCCGAGCAGGGTGCCGGCCGGGGTCTCCACGATCAGCGGCCGCTTGGCGTCCGGGCGGTTGATGGTGAGCAGTACGGTGCCGGGCTCGGCCTTGGTGCCGATCACCGTGTAGGCGTCGGGCCCCAGCCGGGCGGCGATGCCGAGTTGGGAGAAGGTCTCCGCGTTGGAGAGCAGGGTGGGGCGGCCGTCGACGCCGCCGTTGCCGCCGTCCGAGGTGCGGATCTTGCGGCTGGGCGGGATGGCGGGCAGGCCGTTGACCCCGCGTACCAGGGAGCCGCCCTCGCCGGAGGTGAACCGCTCGGGCTGGCAGACCACCCGGACCGGGATGTCCCAGCGGCGTTCGGCCACGGCGGGCGGCATGGAGGTGACGCCGGGGCTGCCCTCGTCCACGCCGATGGCCAGCGAGGCGGCGCCCAGCGCGTCGGCGACCAGGCTCGCCCCGTCCAGGATCACGTGCGGGGCGCGGGCCAGCAGCATCCGGTCCTTGGCGCTGCCGGGCTCGCCCTCGGTCGCGTTGACCACCACGGCGGGGGCGATGCGCTGCCGCTCCACGGTCTTCAGGACCGCCTGGAGCTTGCGGGCGAAGGGGAAGCCGGCGCCGCCCTTGCCCTTGAGCTTGATCCGCTCGGCCAGGGCGATCAGCCCGTCCAGGTCGTAGCGGGGCAGCGGGCCGTGGGTCAGCTGGTGCGCGGTGTAGTCGAGTCGGACGGCGGAGTCCAGCCCGGCGGTGAGGCGGGCGGGGCCGATCCGGAGGACCTCCGGAACGTCGTCCACGACGGGGGTGGTCATCAGCGGGCCTGCCAGGGGTCGGCGGAGTAGGCGGCGGGAACCGAGCCATAGGCCGGGCCGGCGCCGGGGGCGCCGGGGGCGGCGGGGTTGGGCGCGGGGGCCGGGGGCTGGGGCTGGGGCTGGGATTGCGGCTGGGGCTGCGGGGCGGCGGGGTAGCCGTATCCGGCGGTGGGCACCTGGGGGATGGCACCGGTGGCGAAGGGGTCCACCGGGGCGGCGGGGGCGGGCGGGAAGTACTGGAGCGGTGCGGCGGCGGCCCCGAGGGTCACCCCGGGCGCCTGGACCTGCGGGAAGGAGCCGGTGGCGAACGGGTCGGCGGGCTGTGCGGCGGGCGGCTGGGCGACGGGGTACCCGCCGGTGGGGTACTGCCCGCCGGGGTAGCCGTAGCCGGGCTGCGGCTGCGGCTGCGGTTGCGGCTGGGGTTGGACCTGAACCTGGGGCTGGACCTGGGACTGCGCGGCCGCATATGCGGCGGCGGTGTACGGGTCGCCGGTGTAGGGGACCCCGGCGGCCTGCGCTGCGGCGTACTGCTGACGGCCCACGTCGAGCAGGGCGTTGAGTTCGCCGGTGTCCCACTCGGCGGCGAAGCTGGCGGCGAACTCGCCGGTGTCGAACACCGCGCCGACCGGCTGGGGGACCGGCTGGGCGACGGGCTGCTGCGGCGCCATCGGCTGCTGGTACTGCGGCTGCATCGGCTCGGGCTGCGGCATCGGCTGCTGCATGGGCTGCTGCTGCATGGACTGCTGGGGCATCGGCTGCTCGGCGGCGGCAACAGCAGGCTCGGCCGAGGTGAGGTACGACGGCGCGGTGGGCAGAACGGCGGTCTGGTCCGGTCCGGCGGCGACGGCAGGCTCCGGCTCGGGAGCGGTCGACCCGGGGATGGGGATGTCGCGGGTGAGCGGGATGTCCTGGCCGGCCGCCGCAGCGGTACGCTCCCGGCGGTCTGCGGCCGGGCGGCGGTCGCCGCTGTCGGCGGAGACCATCAGGTCGCGGGCCATCAGCTTGCGGGTGGACTCCAGCTCGGCAGCGCTCTTCCCGGTGTTGCCGAGGGCGCGGACCAGTACGGCCAGCGCGACGGCGGCCACGCAGAGCCCATAGCCCCAGAGCACGTACCACTTGCCGGGGCGTCCGGCGGTGAGCCCGTGGGCGAGGGCGATCAGCCAGGAGGCGTACCCCATCACATGGATCGGCCGCCACATCCACGGGTAGCGGCCGTGGGCGAACCTGCTGCGCAGGATGCCGGTGACCGCGACGCCCACCATCAAGTGGGCGGCGACGGTGCCCAGCCCGACGGCGACCGGGGTGCCGACGCCGCCGAGCGGGATGACGCCGTCCACCGGGGCGGCCTCACCGAAGGAGATCTTCACCACGATGTGCAGCACCAGGGCACCGAGGGCGGCGGTGGAGATGCCCCGGTGCACGGACTGCGAGAAGACCCGCTGATGCGGCTTCAGGACCGACTGGTTGGTGGAGATCAGGCCCCACACCACCGAGCCGGTGAGCGAGATCAGGGTGACCACGCCGATGAAGAAGTCGAGGAAGTTGAGCACCCCCAGCGACGCGCCGTCCATCCACGACTTGCCCGCCGGGCTGGAGAAGGCCCTCACTGCGGTCGAGGTGATGGTCACCGCGACCGTGACGAGCACCAGGAACAGCGGGAACGGCAGGCGTTTGCGGCTCGCCGTCCCTCCGGTGGCTGCGTCGCGCAGGCGGGCGGCGCCCCGCAGTGCGGCGCGGCGTCGCGGCTGTGAGCTGTTGGTGTTCACGAAGGGCCCTCCATGGTCTTGGCCCGAAAGCCGATGACATGGCGATGCTATGCCGAGGCAGTGGCCCGGACGGCCGTATACGCATTCCGGGGAATTGTTCACCGCCAGCGTTAGGGGGCTCTTAGGACTCGCTTAGGGTGCGGGCGCAGGCTGCGATCTTTGCCCGTTTTGTCCACAACCCGCCTGCTGCGGAGGGTGGTTGCGGACCGAGCGCCGCCGTGCGGACGCACTCCTCCGGGATTTCTGAAATCCCCGCAACGCAATCAGCGGAATTCCCCGGGCCGGAATTCCATGGCATATCCGAAAGGCCCGGGAAAACCCCGCCGACCCCGTGCCCCGGCCCGCTCGGCGGCCCCCCTGCGCCGCGCGCTGGACCGCGCGTTACCGTTCCGGGCATGGCGGACCTGTCACCCCGGCAGAACGACGAGCTGGTGCGCATCCTGTCCCACCTCGACTGGGGGCCGGAGCGGCTCGCGGCCGAGGTCAACGCGGTCGTCGGCGACCAGGCGGCGATCAACCGGACCACGCCCTACCACTGGCGCGACCGGGGCCGGGTCCCCCGGCCGCCGTACGACCAGGTCGTCTGCGAGGTGCTCAGCCGGGCGCTCGGCATCGCCGTCACCTACCAGCAGCTGTGGGCCGCCATGGGACCCGGCCGGGGCGCCAGGACCCTCTCCGCGCGGCTGCTCACCGACGACTGGACGCCGGAGTTCGCCCGCGCCGCCCTCGCCGACGCCACCGCCGGCGCCCCCGTGCGGTTGCAGCGCCCGGCCGACCTCTTCCGCCCCGACGGACTCCGCCTGGTCGCGCGGCACTGGGCCGGCAGCGACTCCCCGCCGCCGGTCGGCACCGGGCCGCTGCCGGTGGGTCCGTCCCATGTGGCGGAGTTGCGCGGCACCTCCGACAGCAAGCACCGGCTGGAGCTGTCCTTCGGCGGCGGGCTGGTGCTGGAGTCCGCCCGCCGCGAGCTCGGCGTGCTGGTCAAGCTGCTGGAGCTGGGCGCGTACGACGAGGCGACCGGCCGCGAGCTGTACGGGGTGGCGGCCCGGCTCGCCCGGCTGGCCGGCTGGGCCGCCGCCGACGCCTGCGACGAGGTCACCGCCCAGCGCTGCTTTGTCGCCGCGCTGCGCGCCGCCCATGTCTCCGGGGACGTCCGGATGGGCGCCTCGGTGATCGGCTGCCTGGCCGCGCAGGCGACCTTCCTGCCGAACCTGGAACGGGAGGCGGTGACCCTGGTCGGTATGGCGCTGGAGGCCGCCGGCAGCGCGCACACCGCCGCCGAGCGGGCGTTGCAGTACGGCAGGATGGCCCGCGCCCTCGGCCGGCTCGGGGAGCGGCCCGCCGCAGAGGCGGCGGCCGACCGGGCGCTCGCCGAGATCGGGCCGGAGGGCGATCCGCAGGAGCGGGCGGACCTGCACCGGATGCTGGGGGAGTGCTTCCTCTTCCTCGGCGTGCGGCAGCGCGCCCGGCGCCATCTGGAGGCGGCCGTGGCGGGGATCGCGCCGGAGCAGGCCCGGGCCAGGGCGCTCGCCCTGGTGCGGCTGGCCGAGTGCTGCCTGCTCGACGGGCGGCCCGAGGCGGCCGAGCAGGCGGCGGACCGGGCACGCGGGCTGGCGGCGGGCATGCTGTCGATCCGGGTGGCGACGGCGCTGAAGGAGTTCGACGCCGCCCTGCGCGCTCCGCGCACGGAGCGGCGGGCCGCCCCGGCCGAGGGCCGCGCGGGCGGTGGCGCCCCTGCGGTACCCTGACCCCATGCGAACCGTGCGCCTGCTCCTTAGCCGGCCGCGCTGACCAGCACCGGCCGACGCCTGGCGGACAGGCCGGAGTCGGCGCGGCGACCCCTCATGCGAGGGGTTTTTTCATTTCCGGCTGACATGACGGTTCGCTATCTGACACCGATGGAGTCCTGAGGACGATGAGCGAGACGACCCCCGCTGCGGGCGCGGCCGAGACCGCCGCCGGCGAGCCCTTCCGCTACACAGCTGCCCTGGCTGCCGACATCGAGGCGCGCTGGCAGGACCTGTGGGAGAAGGAGGGGACGTTCAACGCCCCCAACCCGACCGGCCCGCTGGCCGATCCCGCAGCCGGCGACATCACCGGCAAGCCGCATGCCTTCATCATGGACATGTTCCCGTACCCCTCGGGTGCGGGCCTGCACGTCGGGCACCCGCTCGGGTACATCTCCACCGACGTCTACGCCCGCTTCAAGCGGATGACCGGCCACAACGTCCTGCACACCCTGGGCTACGACGCCTTCGGCCTGCCCGCCGAGCAGTACGCGGTGCAGACCGGCACCCACCCCCGGGTCTCCACCGAGGGCAACATCGAGGTGTTCCGCGCCCAGCTGCGCCGCCTGGGCCTGGGCCACGACTCCCGCCGGTCGATCGCCACCATCGACCCGGACTACTACCGCTGGACCCAGTGGATCTTCCTGAAGATCTTCGAGTCCTGGTACGACGAGTCCGCCGACCGGGCCCGGCCGATCGCCGAGCTGGTCGAGCAGTTCACCACCGGTGAGCGCGCCACCCCGGACGGCCGTCCCTGGGCGGCGCTGACCTCCACCGAGCGCGACGAGCTGCTGGGCGAGTACCGGCTGGCCTACGCCAAGGAGGTACCGGTCAACTGGTGCCCCGGCCTGGGCACCGTGCTGGCCAATGAGGAGGTCACCGCCGACGGGCGCTCCGAGCGCGGCAACTTCCCGGTCTTCAAGGCCAAGCTGCGCCAGTGGATGATGCGGATCACCGCCTACGCGGACCGCCTGATCGCCGACCTGGACCTGCTGGACTGGCCCGAGGCGATCAAGCTCCAGCAGCGCAACTGGATCGGCCGCTCCCAGGGCGCCCGGGTGGACTTCGCGGTGGACGCCGACGGCGGCGCCGCCGTCACCGTCTTCACCACCCGCCCCGACACCCTGTTCGGCGCCACGTACATGGTGCTGGCCCCCGAACACGATCTGGTCGACCGGATCATCCCCGCCGCCTGGCCGGAGGGCGTCCGCGCGGACTGGACCGGCGGCGCGGCCACCCCCGCCGAGGCGGTCGCCGCCTACCGCGCCGAGGCCGCCGCCAAGTCCGACGTGGAGCGGCAGGCCGACGCCAAGGTGAAGACCGGCGTCTTCACCGGCGCCTACGCGGTCAACCCGGTGAGCGGCGAGCGGATCCCGGTCTTCATCGCCGACTACGTACTGATGGGCTACGGCACCGGCGCCATCATGGCGGTGCCCGCCCACGACTCCCGTGACTTCGCCTTCGCGCGGGCCTTCGGTCTGCCGATGCGCTGCGTGGTGCAGCCGAGCGACGACCGCGGCACCGACCCGTCCACCTGGGACGACGCCTTCGACTCCTATGACGCGGCGATCATCGCCTCCGCCAATGACTCGGTCACCCTGGACGGCCTGGGCGTGCCCGAGGCCAAGAAGCGGATCACCGACTGGCTGGCCGAGCGCGGCCTGGGCGAGGGCACCGTCAACTACCGGCTGCGCGACTGGCTCTTCAGCCGCCAGCGCTACTGGGGCGAGCCCTTCCCGATCGTCTACGACGAGGACGGCGTGGCCCACGCGCTGCCCGAGTCGATGCTGCCGGTCGAGCTGCCGGAGATCGACGACTACTCGCCGCGCACCTTCGACCCGGACGACGCGGCGACCTCCCCGGAGACCCCGCTCTCCCGGGCCGAGGAGTGGGTCCACGTCGAACTGGACCTCGGCGACGGGCCCAAGCGCTACCGCCGCGAGACCAACACCATGCCCAACTGGGCCGGCTCCTGCTGGTACGAGCTGCGCTATGTCGACCCGCTCTCCAGCGACGTGGTCGTCGACCCGGCCGCCGAGCGGTACTGGATGGGCCCCCGGGACGGCAAGCCGGCCGGCGGCGCCGACCTGTACGTCGGCGGTGCCGAGCACGCCGTACTGCACCTGCTGTACGCCCGCTTCTGGCACAAGGTGCTCTTCGACCTGGGGTACGTCTCCTCCTTCGAGCCGTTCCACAAGCTGTACAACCAGGGCATGATCACCGCCTGGGTCTACCGCGACGCGCGGGGCTTCGCGGTGCCCGCCGCCGAGGTCGAGGAGCGCGACGGCCAGTACTACTGGCAGGGCCAGGAGGTCCGCCGCGAGGCGGGCAAGATGGGCAAGTCGCTGAAGAACACCGTGGCGCCCGACCAGATCGCCGAGCAGTACGGCGCCGACACGCTGCGCCTGTACGAGATGGCGATGGGCCCGCTGGACGTCTCCCGCCCCTGGGAGGACCGGGCGGTCGTCGGCTCCTACCGCTTCCTCCAGCGGCTCTGGCGCAATGTGGTGGACGAGGAGACCGGCGAGCTGGTCGTCACCGACGAGGAGCCGGACGACGCGACCCTGCGCGCCCTGCACCGGGCGGCCGACGGCATCCGGGGCGACATGGAGGGGCTGCGCTTCAACACCGCCGTCGCCAAGGCCATCGAGCTCAACAACCACCTGGTCAAGCGCGGCTCCACGCCGCGCGCGGTGGCCGAGCGGCTGGTGCTGCTGGTCGCGCCGCTGGCCCCGCACATCGCCGAGGAGCTGTGGCGCCGCCTGGGCCACGCCGAGTCGCTGGCCTTCGCCGACTACCCGGTGCCCGACCCGGCGTACCTGGTGGACGAGACCGTGACCTGCGTGGTGCAGATCAAGGGCAAGGTCAGGGCCCGGCTGGAGGTCCCGCCTGGCATCGGCGAGCAGGAGCTGGAGGCGGCGGCGCTGGCCGACGAGGCCGTGGTCCGGGCGATCGGCGGCGCGGCCGTCCGCAAGGTGGTCGTCCGGGCGCCCAAGCTGGTCAACATCGTCACCGGCTGACAGCTGTCGCTGCGGGGCCGGGCGGAGGGTCCTTCCTCCGCCCGGCCCCGCCCCATGTCGGGGCAGTACGTCGGGGGAAACCCCGAACTGTCCCTGAACTCCGGGAACCCGCCCGGATTGTCCGGTCGTTGGCCCTGCGGACCCGGCTACGGTGGAACCACCGGAACGGCAGGACCGGACATCCCGAGCGGGGCCCTTCCGGTGGTCCCGCCCTCGTGCGGAGGTGGCACCCATGGAGGCGGTCGGCATCGTGGTCGGCATCGTGGCGCTGTTCGTCCTCGGCCTGATCGCCCTGATGGTGGTCGCGGCGGTCAAGGCGGGGAAGGCCGTCAGCCGCAAGGTCGAGCAGCACGGCACCCAGGCCCGCCGCGCGGTCGAGGACGCCACCCTCAGGGCCCGCAAGTACACCCAGACGGGTCCGCAGGGCCGGATCGCCGCCCTCCGGCTGGAGGTCCGCGACTCGCTCGCGGGGACGCGCCGGGTGCTGGAGTCCGGCGTCACCGGGGATCCACAGCTCGCCGAAGCCCTGCACCTGCTCGCCCAGCTGGACGAGCACGCCCAGGCCCTCGACGGGGAGCTGCGGCTGTTGGAGCGTGAGACCGGTACCCAGCGGCTGGACGCCAAGCTGCCCGAACTGCGCGAGCGCGCCGACCGCATCACCCACGCCGCCGAGTCGCTGCGCTGGGCGGCGCAGGACCGGGCGCAGCACTTCTCGGACAGCGAGCTGATCCGGCTCAGCCGGGAGTGCGAGACCGAGGCGGGCGCGCTGCGGCACTGGACGCCGACTGCGGCCGGGGCGGCCGGGGCGGCGGCGGCCGGTGGTGCTGCCGACGGCGCTTCCGCTGGTTCGGGCGCCGAGGAGCAGCGGCGGCAGCGGCGCGGACTCGCCGCCGGACGGGGCGTGAGCGCCGCCGAGGCCCTTGGGCTCGGCGACCCCCGGCTGAGGCTCGCGGACCGGCTCCGCAAGCCCCGTCCCGACCCCGGCACTCCGACTGCCCGCTGACCACCGCCGTCCCGCCGCCACCTGCGGCGAAGCGCCCCCTGCCGGGCACTGCCACTGTCCTGGGCCGCCGCCTGGAGGTAACCTCCCGCACATGCCCGTCCACGTTGCGCTTGTCACCGATTCCACGGCCTATCTGCCGCAGGACGCCGTGGACCGCCACCGCATCGGTGTGGTGCCGCTCAGTGTGGTGATGGGCGACGAGGTACTTGCCGAAGGCATCGAGGTCTCGCCGAAGGACGTCGCACAGGCACTGCGGGCCCGCCGATCGGTGACCACCTCCCGGCCGAGCCCGGAGTCCTTCGCCGCCGCCTACCGGGCTGCCGCCGAGGCGGGCGCCGACGCGGTGGTCTCGCTCCACCTGTCGGCCGAACTGTCCGGCACCTACGAAGCGGCCCAGCTCGCCGCCGAATCGGCCGGACTGCCGGTCCGGGTGGTCGACACCCGGCTGGTGGGCATGGCGCTCGGCTACTGCGTACTGGCCGCCGCAGCCGCCGCCGAGGACGGCGGCGACCTGGAGGAGGTCGCGGCGGCGGCGGAGAAGCGGGCGGGCAGCGCCACCGGGTACTTCTACGTCGACACCCTGGAGTACCTGCGGCGCGGCGGTCGGATCGGCGCCGCCCGGGCGCTGCTGGGCTCCGCACTCGCCGTCAAGCCGCTGCTGCACCTCTCCGGCGGCCGTATCGAGCCGCTGGAGAAGGTCCGCACCGCCTCCCGGGCCATCGCGCGGCTGGAGGAGATCGCCGTGGAGCAGGCGGGCGAGGCCGAGGTGGACATCGCCGTCCACCACCTCGCCGCCGAGGACCGCGCCGAACCCCTGGCCGAACGGCTGCGCGCCCGCATCCCCGGCCTGCGGGACCTGTACGTCGGCGAGGTCGGCGCCGTCATCGGCGCCCACGTCGGCCCGGGACTGCTTGCCGTGGTGGTCTCGCCCCGCTGAATGTCAATGCGGTGCGTGGCATTTAACGCCTGAGGGTGAATGGAGTTATCCACAGCCCGGGGTTGTCCACAGGCGGCGGACGTCTTCGCCCCGACCGCTCGGCGCAGCCCTACTGTCCATGGCCATGAGAGCTATGACCCCATCCGGCACCCGCCGCCGGCCAACCACCGAGACCGTCCGCCACCGCCTCCAGACCCTCCTCCCCGCCGCCCCCGCCTCACCCCGAGTCCCGCCGGACGCCCTGCTCCCACCCGAGCTTCCCCGCGCCCACGGGCTGCCCGATGCCGCCCCCGGCCTCGCCCCCGGATGGCAGGCCGCACCTTCCCCGCCGCCCGATGCAGCGCCCGTCCCTGACCTCGCCCCCGCCGACCGATGGCAGGCCGCACCCTCGGCGACACCGGATGCCGCCCCCGGCCTTGCACCCGCCGACCGATGGCAGGCCGCACCCCCGGCGCCGCCCGATGCGGTGCCCGTCCCGGGCCTCGCCCCCGCCGATCGATGGCAGGCCGCGTCCTCGGCGCCGCCGGATGCCGTGCCTGACCTCGCACCCGCCGACCGATGGCAGGCCGCGTCCTCGGCGCCGCCGGATGCCGTGTTGTTGCCAGGGCTTCCGTGCGGTGACGGGCTGCCCAGTGCCGTCGCGGATGGGGTGCCCGCCCCCGGCCTCGCCTCCGCCGATCGATGGCAGGCCGTACCCTCAGCGCTGCCGGATGCCGCCCCCGGTCTCGCCCCCGCCCCCGCCGACCCATGGCAGGCCGCCGATCTCCCCACCCCAGCGCCGCTGAATTCCGTGCCGATTCCCAAGCCTCGCCACCCCGATCGCCCCGCACCCTCGGTGCTGGTGGGTGCCCTGCCCGGGCCCGCCCCGGATCCTCCGCACGCCGACTGGCCGTACGCGGCGGCGCTCTCGCCGCCGGAGCCCAAAGCCTCACCAGGCCCTGCGCACACCGACCGGCTGCCCCTGTCCCCACCCCAGCCCTCGTCACCGTCCGCCGCCGACCCCCTCTCCGAGCCTCCAGGTGCCGCCGCCCCCTGGCCGAGGCGATGGTTCCCGCCCGGCCTGGCGGGGGCGCTGGACCTTGACCGCAGGGCCCTGGTCGGACTCCTGGTGCTGCTCCTGCTGGCGGTCGGATACGGCGTCCAGCACTTCTGGCTCGGCCGCCCGCAGCAGGTCTCCGTACCCGTCACCGCCGCACCCGCCTCCCCGGCCGGAACCACGCCCGGTCCCACTCCCGAGGCAGCCGCATTCGGCGAGGCCGCCCCGGCTGGGGCCGTTGCTCCCCGGCCCTCACCCGGTCCGGTGGCCGAGGTCGTGGTGGACGTGTCCGGGAAGGTCCGCCACCCCGGGCTGCGTACCCTGCCACGCGGCTCCCGGGTGGCCGACGCGCTCCGCGCGGCCGGCGGCCCCGTACGCGGAGCCGACACCACCGGGCTCAACCTCGCCCGCGTCCTCACCGACGGCGAACAGATCCTCGTCGGCGCCCCGGGCGGCGCACCGGGTCCGGCCGCGCAGCCGACCGGGGGAGCGCCCGCCGGCCCGATCAGCCTCAACACCGCCACCGTCGACCAACTCGACGCCCTCCCCGGCGTGGGGCCGGTCCTCGCCCGCCACATCATCGAATACCGGGACGCCCACGGCGGCTTCACCTCCGTCGAACAGCTCAGACAGGTCACCGGCATCGGCGACCGCAAGTACGCGGAGCTGAGCCCCCTGGTCACCCCCTGATGCGCCGCCAGGCAGAGGCCCGCCGCCCCGCATGAGCAACCGTCCCGCCCCCACCGCAGAACCACGACCCGACCGACCCGACCGACCCGACCCGCCAGCCCCACCGACCACCCCCCGCCCTGACCTGCGCCTGCTGCCACCCGCCGCCACCGCCTGGGCGACCACGGCGGCCCTGCTCCCCACCGACCATCGCCACACCCCGCTGGTCCTGACCACCGCAGCCCTGGCAGTACTCGCCGCCCTGCCGCTGCTCGCCCGAGGCCGCCGCCATGGACTCCCGGCGGTGCTGCTGACCGCCGCCGCAGCAGCGTCAGCCACCACCCTCCACACCGCCGACCTGCACCGAGGCCCACTCCCCGCACTCGCCCGACTCCACTCCCAGGCCACCGTCGAACTCACCCTCACCAGCGATCCCGTCGCCCTCGGCCCCCGGGTCCGAGGCTCCGGACGCGGCCAGTCCATGGTGGTCATCCACGCCCGCGCCGACCGGGTCACCGCCCGGACCACCGGCACCACCACGACCAGGACACCCGTCACCGTCATCGCCCAGGGCACCGCCGCCGCACAGTGGCTGCCGCTGCTCCCCTCCACCCGGGTCGCCGCCGACACCACGGCACTGCCACCCTCCGACCCCGCCGAACCCACCGCCGCCGTCCTGCTGACCAGGGCCCCGCCCCGCCTGCTCGCACCGCCCAGCGCCGTGCAGCGGGCCGCAGGCAGCCTCCGCCAGGGGCTCCGCCGCGCCGCCGACCCGCTGGCCCCCGACGCCCGCGCCCTGCTCCCGGGGCTGGTCGTCGGCGACACCTCCCGCCTCCCCGACGACCTGCGCGACGCCTTCCGGACCACCGACCTCGCCCACCTCACCGCAGTCAGCGGTGCCAACCTGTCGATCATCCTGGCCGTCCTGCTGGGCTCCCCCTCCCGGGCGGCCACCCCGGAACGCGGCGGTCTGGCGGCCCGGCTCGGGTTGCCGCTGCGTACCACCGCCGCCGCAGGCACCGCCCTCACCGCCGCCTTCGTCGTCCTGTGCCGCCCCGAACCCAGCGTGCTGCGGGCCGCAGCCACCGGCCTGATCGGTCTGCTGGCCCTCGCCGCCGGGCGCCGCAGCCACGCCCTGACCGCCCTGTCCGCCGCCGTCCTGCTACTCCTGCTCGCCGACCCCTGGCTGGCCCGGGACTACGGCTTCCTGCTCTCCGTCCTGGCCACCGCCGGGCTGCTCACCCTCGGGCCGCGCTGGTCCGCCGCGCTGGCCAGGCGCGGCTGGCCGGTACGCCTCGCCGAGGCCACCGGCGCCGCCTCCGCAGCCCAGGCGTTCTGCGGTCCGGTCATCGTCCTGCTCACCGCCCGGGTGAGCCTGGTCGCCGTACCCTGCAACCTGCTCGCCGAACTGGCCGTCGCCCCGGCCACCCTGGTCGGCTTCGCCGCCCTCGCCATCGCACCGGTCTCCGCGACCGTGGCCGGTCTGCTCGCCCGGCTGGCGGGCATCCCCACCGGCTGGCTCGCCGCCGTCGCCCGGCATGGAGCGGCACTGCCCGGCGCCCAGGTCGCCTGGCCCGCCGGCTGGGCGGGCGCGGCAGCCCTGGCCGTGGTCACCGCCGCCGCTGCCTGCGCCGCCCCGGCGGTACTGCCCCGGCTGCGCCGCCACCCCTTCCTGACGGTGCTGCTGGTCCTCGCCCTGCTGGCCACCCTGCTCCGCCCACCGCTGCTCACCCGGATCGCCACCGGCTGGCCGCCGCCCGGCTGGCGGCTGGTGATGTGCGACGTGGGCCAGGGCGACATGGCCGTGCTGCCCGCCGCTCCGGGCGCCGCCCCGGACACCGCCGTGGTGATCGACACCGGCCCCGACCCGCGTGCCGCCGACGCCTGCCTGCGCTCGCTGGGCGTCACCCGCGTCGCCCTGGTGATCCTCACCCACTTCCACGCCGACCATGTCGAAGGACTCCCGGGGGTGCTCCATGGCCGTACCGTCGCCGCCGTCCAGACCACCACCCTGGACGACCCACCCGGCGAGGAGGCCCGGGTGCTGCGCTGGGCCGCCCGCTCCGGCGTGCCCGTCGTCCGCGCGGCGCCACGCGAACACCGCACCGCCGCCCCCGGGGTGACCTGGGACGTGCTCTGGCCCGACGGCCCGGCCGCACCCGACGCCCCCGGCCCCAACAACTCCAGCATCGCCGCCGTCGCCATCGTCCACGGACTGCGGATCGCCCTCCTCGGCGACCTCGAACCGCCCGCCCAGGCCCACCTGCTCGCCCATGGCGCCGCCGCGCTGGGCCGGGTCGACGTCCTCAAGGTCGCCCACCACGGCTCCGCCCACCAGGACTGGTCCCTGACCGCCGCCCTGCACCCCCGCCTCGCCCTGATCTCCTGCGGCCAGGACAACCCCTACGGCCACCCCGCACCCGCCACCGTCGCCTACCTCACGGCCCTCGGCGCCACCGTCCTGCGCACCGACACCTCCGGCGACATCGCCGTCCTCGGCGACACCCCCGCCACCCTCCACGCCGCCGTCCACCCCCACCACCCCGACAACTGACCGCCCGTAGGCCCCCGCCCTGGGGGTTACCGCAGGTGGGTCATCGGGGCGAGGTCACTGGTACACCCGCACGTAGTCCACCAGCATCTTCTGCGGGAAGACGGTGCTCGCGTCCGGCGGGGGCTCGGCTGGTTCGTCGCCGAGGAGAACAGACTTCCGGATCGGCTCGTGGAGTCCGGCGATGCACGGGTGGTGTCCTCAGGCTCCAGGCTCCGGTAGAGCTGGTCGATCGGGTGGTGCTGTTCGGTGGTGCGGTGCATCGGCCGCCTCCCTTGCTGCCGTGACCGGTCGGGTCAGTCGGACAGGCGTCCCAGCAGGGCGCCCTGGCCGGACTGGAGGATGTGAGCGGCCTCCAGCGGAATCCAGAAGCACTCGAAGCGAGTGGGCTCCTGCTCGCCGTCGTGGTCCTCCTGGCTCATCCAGCGCTCCGGGGTGGGCTCGGTGAGCTCCAGGTGGAAGACGTGCCGGTGCTGGACCTCGAACCGGTACGGGCTGATGTCGTACTCGGTCTCGCCGAGCTTGCGGACGATCTCGAAGTCGGTCAGGCCGGTCTCCTCGCGGGCCTCCCGCAGCGCGGCGGACTCCGGAGTCTCCCCCGGGCGGATGCTGCCGGCCGGGACCTGGATGCCGACCTCCTCGTAGCTGTAGTCGGTGTGGCGGAAGACCAGGAGCCGCCCGTCGCGTACGACGTAGACGAGTACCTTCTCCTTGGTGACCTTCTCGGGCATCGGAACAACCTCCACGTGGTCGGGAATGATCAGGCTGCCGGACAGCTCTCGTGGCGGTCGGGGCGTAACCGTGGGGCTTCTACACACTCAGCGGGCAGGCATTCGGGCTGGTGAACAGCGACGGCGGGCAGCACGGAAGGCGGGGGCCGGTCGTGGGACCGGCCCCCGCCTCGGGGGTTGGCGCAGGTGGGTCAGCGGCGCGGGGTCACTGGTACACCCGCACGTAGTCCACCAGCATCTTCTGCGGGAAGACGGTGCTCGCGTCCGGCCCGCCGGGCCAGTCGCCGCCCACCGCGTTGTTGAGGATCAGGTAGAAGGGGTGGTCGAAGACCCAGGGCCCCTTGGTCTTCTCCAGGTTGTCGCGGTCCACGGTGAAGAAGTTGTTGCCGTCGACGGAGAAGGTCATATGGGTGGAGTCCCAGTCCACCGCGTAGGTGTGGAAGGTGTTGGCGAAGTCCTGGCCGGGCAGCGTGTACGGCTGGCCGTAGCCGCCACCGCCGTTGTAGGCGGGGGCGTGCAGCGTGGAGTAGACGGTGTCGGGCACCTTGCCGATGTGCTCCATGATGTCGATCTCACCGCTGTACGGCCACGGCGTGCCGGTCTTGAAGTTGGAGCCCAGCATCCAGAAGGCCGGCCAGAGGCCCTGGGTGCCCGACACCTTGATCCGGGCCTCGACGCGCCCATAGGTGATGTTGAGGTGGTCGGAGGTGTTGATCCGGCCCGAGGTGTACTGGCAGGTGGTGCTGCCGGTCAGCGGGTCCGGCGGGCAGCCGGAACCGGGGGTGACCTCCTTGCGGGCCTCCAGGACGAGGTTGCCGTTGCCGTCCTGGTAGGTGTTCTTGTTGCCGGTGGTGTAGTACTCCAGCTCGCCGTTGACGCCCGGGCCGGGGTCGGAGGTCCACTTGGACGCGTCGGGGGCGGTTCCGGCGGCCGCGTTGAACTCGTCGCTCCAGATGAGCTTCAGCGGGTTGCCCGGGTTCGGCGGCAGCGCCGGCGGCGGGGTCGGCTTGCCACCGGTGCCGTAGACGTCGAAGCCCCAGAGCGAGTACCCGTAGCCGTTCGACCGGGCGGTGCCGTACATCCGGACGTAGCGGCCGGTGCCGGTGACGTTCAGGGTCTCCTTGAAGCCGGCGCCCTTGGTGGTGGAGTAGATGCTGGTCCAGTTGTTGCCGTCGGGCGAGACCTGGATCTGGTAGGCCGTGGCGTAGGCCGGGTCCCACTGGAGGACGACCTTGGAGATGGTGGCCGTGGCGCCCAGGTCGACCGCGATCCAGCCCGGGTCGACCCAACCGGTGGTGGCGTTGGTCGCCCAGCGGGTGGCCGGGTTCACGTCGAATGCCTTGGCGGGCGTGCAGCCGCCGCAGTTGGCGTCGTCCTGGTAGGAGGAGGCGGTGGCGGGCTTGCCGTAGGAGAGCAGGGTGGCGTTCCCGCCTCCGTTGCCGCCGGTTCCTCCGTTGCCGCCGGTGCCGCCGTCGGTGCCGCCGGTGCTGCTGGTGCCGGTGGTGTGGACGGTGACCTCCCAGAGGGAGTAGCCGTAGGCGGTGGCGCGCTGGGTGCCGTAGACGCGCAGGTAGCGGCCGGTGCCGGTGATGTTGAGGGTCTCGTTGCCGCCGGGGCCGTTGGTGGTGGTGTAGATGCTGGTCCAGGTGTTGGCGTCGGGTGAGACCTGGATCTGGTAGGCCTTGGCGTAGGCGGTCTCCCAGTTGAGGGCGACCTGGCAGATCTGCTGGGAGGTGCCCAGGTCGATCTGGAGCCACTGCGGGTCGGCTGCGGCGCTGGACCAGCGGGTGCCGTTGTCGCCGTCGACGGCTGCGGAGGCGGGGGTGCCGGCGTTCTCGGTGGAGGACGCGGTGGCGGGCCTGCCCTTGGCGGCGTTGTCGGTGGAGCAGCCGGTGCCGCCCGAGGTGGACCCGTAGACCTGGAACTCCCACAGGGAGTAGCCGTACTGGGTGGCCCGCTGGGTGCCGTACATCCGGACGTAGCGGCCGGTCCCGGTGACGTTCAGGGTCTCGGTGCCGCCCGCGCCGGTGGTGGTGGAGTAGACGCCGGTCCAGTTGCTGCCGTCGGCGGAGACCTGGATCTGGTACGCCTTGGCGTACGCGGTCTCCCAGTTGAGGACCACACGGCTGATCGAGGCGCTGGAGCCCAGGTCCACCTGGAGCCACTGCGGATCGGCTGCGGCACTGGACCAGCGGGTCCCGGTGTTCCCGTCCACCGCCGCCGAAGCCGGCGTACCGGCGTTCTCCGTCGAGGACGCCGTAGCCGCCTTGCCCTGCGACAACAGAGCATCAGCAGCCCGAGCAGAGGGAGCAGTGGTCAGCACCGCCATGAGGCCGGCGAGCAGGGCGGTGGTGAGGGCAAGGGCGACCGTGCGGGGGCCGCGTCGAGCAGGTCTGCCCCGTGCCGGGGCGCCGAGGTGGTGCACTGTCATCACGTCTCCTGGTGGCGGATCCGAAAGGACTGGCGGAAGCCGGCACCGCACCGCGAATCTGCGCAGGGCTGCTCACCGGCGATCAGTGGAGAGAGCGCTCTCTCGCCAAGTCCGGAACAAACCCCCACGTCACAGCGGGGTCGCAGCCGGGCGAGAGTGAGGGTTGCGTCGTGTCCGCGTTACTTCGAGGTGTGATTTAACTCAGGCAAAAAGCCCCCGTCAAGGCTTCGCGCAAGGATGTGGCCAAGCCAGTCCTCCTTCTTGACACCTTGAAGTCTCCGCGACAACACTCGGCGCGGTGAGCGTGTGAGAGCGCTCTCCTTTCGGCGCGCGGTCCACCCATCCCGAGCGCGAGATGCCTGAGCAGCAGGCTTTCTGACGATCCGACAGGTGTCCTCCGCCCGCGCGTCCTCCCCCCATCCCGACACCGTGGAGACCCCCATGACCCCAGCCATGACACGTCCGAGAACGCGTCATCGACTGCCGCTCCTGCTCAGAGGGCCGGCCGCGCTCTGGGCGGCGTTCATAGTCGCGGCCGCCCTGCTGGTCGTGCCCGCGACCTCTGCTCGGGCTGCTGATGCTCTGTTGTCGCAGGGCAAGGCGGCTACGGCGTCCTCGACGGAGAACGCCGGTACGCCGGCTTCGGCGGCGGTGGACGGGAACACCGGGACCCGCTGGTCCAGTGCCGCAGCCGATCCGCAGTGGCTCCAGGTGGACCTGGGCTCCAGCGCCTCGATCAGCCGTGTGGTCCTCAACTGGGAGACCGCGTACGCCAAGGCGTACCAGATCCAGGTCTCCGCCGACGGCAGCAACTGGACCGGCGTCTACTCCACCACCACCGGCGCGGGCGGCACCGAGACCCTCAACGTCACCGGGACCGGCCGCTACGTCCGGATGTACGGCACCCAGCGGGCCACCCAGTACGGCTACTCCCTGTGGGAGTTCCAGGTCTACGGGTCCACCTCGGGCGGCACCGGCTGCTCCACCGACAACGCCGCCAAGGGCAGGCCCGCCACCGCGTCCTCCACCGAGAACGCCGGCACCCCCGCCTCCGCAGCCGTCGACGGCGACAACGGCACCCGCTGGTCCAGCGCCGCAGCCGACCCGCAGTGGCTCCAGATCGACCTGGGCACCTCCCAGCAGATCTGCCAGGTCGCCCTCAACTGGGAGACCGCCTACGCCAAGGCCTACCAGATCCAGGTCTCACCCGACGCCAACACCTGGACCAGCATCTACACCACCACCAACGGCCCCGGCGGCAACGAGACCCTCAACATCACCGGCACCGGCCGCTACCTGCGCGTCTACGGCACCCAGCGCGCCACCGCCTACGGCTACTCCCTCTGGGAGGTCACCGTCCACACCACCGGCACCAGCAGCACCGGCGGCACCGACGGCGGCACCGGCGGCAACGGAGGAACCGGCGGCACTGTGCCCCCGACCGACCCGAAGAACCCGGATCTGGGCCCGAACGTCTACATCGTCGACCCCTCGACGTCCCAGACCGATATGCAGAACCGCCTCAACACCATCGCCACCCAGCAGCACACCAACCAGTTCGGCGACCAGCGCTATGCGGTGCTCTTCAAGCCGGGCAACTACAACGCCGACGTCAACCTGGGCTTCTACACCCAGGTCGCCGGTCTGGGCCTGTCCCCTGACGATGTCAACCTCAACGGCCACGTCCGGGTCGAGGCCGACTGGCTCCAGCAGGGCGACAACCCGAACAACCTCAGCAACGCCACCCAGAACTTCTGGCGCAGCGCCGAGAACCTCTCGGTGACCCTGCCCAACAACCAGGTCGAGCGCTGGGCCGTGGCCCAGGCCGCCCCCTACCGCCGGATGCACCTGCGCGGCAGCCAGATCCAGCTGTGGAACGGCGGCGACGGCTGGGCCAGTGGCGGCCTGCTGGCCGACAGCAAGATCGACGGCCAGGTCGTCTCCGGCTCGCAGCAGCAGTGGTTCACCCGCAACAGCGAGCTCGGCAGCTGGGCCGGCGGCGTGTGGAACATGGTCTTCGTCGGCACGCAGGGTGCGCCGGCGGCGAGCTTCCCCAACCCGCCCGAGACGGTCGTCGGCCAGACCCCGGTGGAGCGGGAGAAGCCGTTCCTGTACGTGGACGGCTCCGGCAGCTACAACGTCTTCGTCCCGGGTGTGCGCCGGAACACCACCGGCACCAGCTGGGGGCACGGCGCGCAGGTCGGCACCTCGCTCTCGCTGAGCCAGTTCTACGTGGTCAAGCCGGGTGCCTCGGCGGCCACCATGAACGCCGCTCTGGCGCAGGGCAAGAACCTGCTCTTCACCCCGGGTGTCTACCACCTCAACGACACCCTGCGGATCACCCGTGCGGACACCGTGGTGCTGGGCCTCGGCCTGGCCACCCTGACGCCTGACACCGGTCTGCCGGCGATCACCGCCGCCGACGTGGACGGCGTCAACCTGGCCGGTCTGCTGATCGACGCCGGTCCGGTGAACTCCCCGACGCTGGTCCAGCTCGGCCCGGCGGGCTCCTCCGCCGACCACTCCAACAACCCCAGCTCGCTGCACGACGTGTTCTTCCGCGTCGGCGGCGCGCACCTCGGCAAGGCGACCGTCAGCCTCCAGGTCAACAGCAACAACGTGATCGGCGACCACATGTGGCTGTGGCGTGCCGACCACGGCAACGCCGGTGTCGGCTGGGACGTCAACACCGCCGCCAACGGTCTGGTGGTGAACGGCAACGACGTCACCATGTACGGCCTCTTCGTCGAGCACTACCAGCAGTTCAACACCCTCTGGAACGGCAACGGCGGCCGGACGTACTTCTACCAGAACGAGATGCCGTACGACGTGCCCAACCAGGCGGCGTGGACCAGCGGCAACGGCAACCAGGGCTGGGCGTCCTACAAGGTCGCCGACTCGGTGACCACCCACGAGGCGTGGGGTGTCGGAAGCTACTGCTTCTTCAACACCAACAACTCCATCGTGGCCAGCCACGCCTTCGAGGTGCCCAACACCCCGGGGGTCAAGTTCCACAACCTGGTGACGGTGTCGCTCGGTGGCGTGGGCACCATCAGCCACGTGATCAACAACACCGGGGCGGCCGCCAACCTGGCCAACCAGCAGTCCTACGTCACCAACTACCCGTAGACCGCGACGGGTCGGCAGCAGGACTGAACACAGCACTGAACACAGGACTGAACACAGCACTGAACATCTGACGGGCGGGGGCCGCGCATCGCGGCCCCCGCCCCGCGCTGTCCGGGCCCCCGCTCAGCCTTCCTCGCCCCAGCCGTCGTGCTCGGCGGCGAGCGCATCGACGGCGTCCCGCAGGTCGGCGGTCCAGACGGCGGCGGGCTGGTCCAGGACCACCAGCCACTGGGCGTCCTCGGCGTCGTCCTCACCGGCCAGTGCCTCGCGGACCAGTTCCGGTTCGCCGAGCGCGGGCCAGCGGCGGCCGACCTCGGCGGCGACCTCCTCCGCCGCGTCGCGGTCGGGGAGGACGAGCAGTCGGCGGACGGGGTGGGCGTGGTCGTTCACGCGGCCATTCTCCCCGGTCGCCGGGGAGGACTGTCAGCGGGTCGTGGGATGCTGGTGGGCGATGGCCAGGAAGAGCGCACCCGACGACCTGCTCGCCCCGCTGACCCTCGCGGTCGGCCAGGAGGAGCTGCTGCTGGACCGTGCCGTGGCGCAGGTGGTGGCGGCTGCCAGGGCCGCCGATCCGGACACCGATGTACGCGACCTCGCCCCCGGCGCCCTCCAGCCCGGCACCCTGGCGGAGCTCACCTCGCCCTCGCTCTTCGCCGAGCGCAAGGTGGTGGTGGTCCGCGCCGCCCAGGACCTGGCCGCCGACACCGTCAAGGACGTCAAGGCATACCTGGACGCCCCCGCCGACGAGGTGATCCTGGTCCTGGTCCACGCCGGTGGCGCCAAGGGCAAGGGGCTGCTGGACGCCGCGCGCAAGGCCGGCGCCCGCGAGGTGCAGTGCGCCAAGCTGGCCAAGGCGGCGGAGCGGCTGGCGTTCGTCAAGGGGGAGTTCCGCACCGCCGGGCGGTCGGCCGCCGAGGAGGCATGCCGGGCGCTGCTCGACGCCATCGGCAGCGATCTGCGCGAGCTGGCCGCCGCCGTCGGCCAGCTGGTCGCCGACACCGACGGCTCCATCGACGAGGCCGTGGTCGCCCGCTACTACAGCGGCCGGGCGGAGGCCACCGGCTTCGAGGTGGCCGACCTGGCGGTGACCGGCCGCACGGCCGAGGCGCTGGAGCGGCTGCGCTGGGCGCTGGCGGTGGGCCAGCCGCCGACCGGCATCACCTACGCCCTGGCGTCCGGGGTGCGGAGCATCGGGCGGCTGGCCACCGCCGGGCGGAACATGCGCCCGGCCGACCTCGCCCGGGAGCTGGGCATGCCGCCGTGGAAGGTCGACCGGGTGCGCCAGCAGATGCGCGGCTGGACCGGCGACGGGGTGGCCGCCGCCCTCACCGCCGTCGCCGAGGCCGACGCCGCGGTCAAGGGCGGCTCCGACGACCCCGCATACGCCCTGGAGCGGGCCGTGGTCTCGGTCTCCCAGGCGTCACGCTACGGCCGAGGCCGCTGACAGACCGGGCACACCGAAACAGGCCCGGACGGGGTCGCCGACGCGCCTGTGTACCACGTGCATCCTGCGTACCGAACGCGAACTGCCCGCCAGGGCATCCCCTGGCGGGCAGTGGTCGGCTGGCCTGTGGCCGGCCGGTTCGCTTGGTGAAGCTGTGCACCGCACCCGCGTGGCGAACGCAGGCCGCGTGCGGTGCGAGGTCGTGCTGCCGCGACGGGACCGGGTAGAGGGCCGGTCCGGGTCGGGCGGGGGTGGCCGTGGAGGGCGGCGGTTGAGAGGGACCGCTGCGCCGTCCGGCCGGGTGCCGCGAGGAGCCTGGGGTCAGGCGGCCTTGGCGGTGTTCACGCGCTGGGCCAGGGCCGACTTCTTGTTGGCGGCCTGGTTCTTGTGGATGACGCCCTTGCTCACGGCCTTGTCGAGCTTCTGGGACGCCTCGCGGGCCAGCACGGTGGCCTTCTCGAAGTCGCCGGCCTCGGCGGCCTCGCGGGCCTTGCGGACAGCGGTCTTCAGCGAGGACTTGACGGCCTTGTTGCGCAGCCGCGCCTTCTCGTTGGTCTTGTTCCGCTTGATCTGGGACTTGATGTTCGCCACGAAGGAGCCTCAGTCTGGTCTGGGTCGGGATTGAGCGCGCCCGCGTAGTCGTACGCAGGCGCAGCAGGCCACGTTACCAGGGGCGGTTCGGCCACCCAAACCGGCTCGGCCGCCGCCCGGCGGCCGAGCCGCCCGGTAGCGCCCCGAGCGGGCGGGCGTCCGCTCATGGGACTATGGGAGGGACGTATCGATCCCCTGAGAATCTGGACCACTAGGTGCCCGCGACTTCCAACACCGTGCCGGAGCCCAGCCGCACCGACCCTGCGCTGATCCGGAACTTCTGCATCATCGCCCACATCGACCACGGCAAGTCGACGCTCGCCGACCGGATGCTCCAGCTCACCGGGGTGGTGGACCAGCGGCAGATGCGCGCTCAGTACCTCGACCGGATGGACATCGAGCGTGAGCGCGGCATCACCATCAAGTCGCAGGCCGTCCGGTTGCCCTGGGCGCCGACGGTCGGCGAGGGCGCGGGCCGCACCCATGTGCTGAACATGATCGACACCCCCGGCCACGTGGACTTCACCTATGAGGTGTCCCGGTCGCTGGCGGCCTGCGAGGGCACCGTTCTGCTGGTGGACGCCGCCCAGGGCATCGAGGCGCAGACCCTCGCCAACCTCTACCTGGCGCTGGAGAACGACCTCACCATCATCCCGGTGCTCAACAAGATCGACCTCCCGGCCGCCCAGCCCGAGAAGTACGCCGCCGAGCTGGCGCACATCATCGGCTGCGACCCCGAGGACGTCCTCAAGGTGAGCGCCAAGACCGGTATGGGCGTCGAGGCGCTGCTGGACGAGGTCGTCGCCAAGATCCCGGCCCCGGTCGGCAACGCGGACGCGCCCGCCCGCGCGATGATCTTCGACTCGGTGTACGACGCCTACCGGGGCGTGGTCACCTATGTCCGGGTGATCGACGGCAACCTCACCAAGCGCGAGCGCATCGCCATGATGTCCACCGGCGCCACCCATGAGCTGCTGGAGATCGGCGTCATCTCCCCGGAGCCCAAGGCGTCCGACGGGCTGGGCGTCGGCGAGGTGGGCTACCTGATCACCGGGGTGAAGGACGTCCGGCAGTCCAAGGTCGGCGACACCATCACCTCGATGCACAAGGGCGCGACCGAGGCACTGGGCGGCTACAAGGACCCCAAGCCCATGGTGTTCTCCGGCCTCTACCCGCTGGACGGCTCGGACTACCCGCTGCTCCGCGACGCCCTGGACAAGCTGCGCCTCAATGACGCGGCCCTGGTCTATGAGCCGGAGACCTCGGTGGCGCTGGGCTTCGGCTACCGCTGCGGCTTCCTCGGCCTGCTGCACCTGGAGATCATCCGGGAGCGGCTGGAGCGTGAGTTCAACCTCGATCTGATCGCCACCGCGCCCAATGTGGTCTACCGGGTGGTGATGGAGGACGGTACCGAGCACATCGTCACCAACCCCAGCGAGTTCCCCAACGGCAAGATCGCCGAGGTGCATGAGCCGGTGGTGCGCGGCACCGTGCTGGCGCCCAATGAGTTCGTCGGCGCCATCATGGAGCTGTGCCAGACCCGCCGGGGCAACCTCCAGGGCATGGACTACCTCTCCGAGGACCGCGTCGAGCTGCGCTACACCCTGCCGCTCGCCGAGATCGTCTTCGACTTCTTCGACCAGCTGAAGTCGAAGACCCGGGGCTACGCCTCGCTGGACTACGAGCCGATCGGCGAGCAGGAGTCCCAGCTGGTGAAGGTCGACATCCTGCTGCACGGCGACAAGGTGGACGCCTTCTCCGCCATCGTGCACAAGGACAAGGCGTACAACTACGGCGTGCAGATGGCCGGCAAGCTGCGCGAGCTGATCCCGCGTCAGCAGTTCGAGGTGCCGATCCAGGCTGCCATCGGCTCCCGGGTGATCGCCCGCGAGACGGTGCGCGCCATCCGCAAGGACGTCCTCTCCAAGTGCTACGGCGGTGACATCTCCCGTAAGCGGAAGCTGCTGGAGAAGCAGAAGGAGGGCAAGAAGCGGATGAAGATGGTGGGCCGGGTGGAGGTCCCCCAGGAGGCGTTCATCGCCGCGCTCTCCACCGACTCCGACAGCCCGTCCGAGAAGAAGAAGTAGGACCCACGCAGCCCGTACGAAGGGCGCCCCGGGAAGCAGTTTCCCGGGGCGCCCTTCGGCATGTACGGCCGTGCGTCAGTCGACCTCGGCCACCGCCGCCGAGAACTGCGCCGCATACAGCCGGGCGTAAGCGCCGCCCGAGGCCAGCAGCTCGGCGTGCGAGCCCTGCTCCACGATGGCGCCCGACTCCATCACCAGGATCACATCGGCGTCCCGGATGGTGGAGAGCCGGTGCGCGATCACAAAGCTGGTCCGCCCCGACCGCAGGGTGGCCATGGCCCGCTGGATCAGCACCTCGGTACGGGTGTCGACCGAGCTGGTGGCCTCGTCCAGCACCAGGATCACCGGCTCGGAGAGGAACGCCCGGGCTATGGTGATCAGCTGCTTCTCGCCCGCGCTGACCCCCGAGCCCTCCTCGTCGATCACCGTGTCATAGCCGTGCGGCAGGGTGCGGACAAAGCGGTCCACATGCGCCGCCCGCGCCGCCGCCACGACCTGCTCCCGGGTGGCCCCCTCGGCGCCGTAGGCGATGTTCTCCTCGATGGTGCCGCCGAAGAGCCAGGTGTCCTGGAGCACCATGCCGATACCGGACCGCAGTTCCTCGCGGGACATGGCGGCGATGTCCACCCCGTCCAGGGTGATCCGGCCGCCGGTCGTCTCATAGAACCGCATCAGCAGATTGACCAGGGTGGTCTTGCCGGCGCCGGTGGGGCCGACGATGGCCACCGTCTGGCCCGGCTCCACCGCCAGCGACAGCCCCTCGATCAGCGGCTTGTCCGCCTCATAGCGGAAGGAGACGTCCTCGAAGGCGACCGTGCCGCGCAGCTCGGCGGGGCGGGCGGGCTTCGACGGCTCCGCGGACTGCTCCTCGGCGTCCAGCAGCTGGAAGACCCGCTCGGCGGAGGCCACCCCGGACTGCACCAGGTTGGCCATGCTCGCGACCTGCGTCAGCGGCTGGCTGAACTGCCGCGAGTACTGGATGAACGCCTGCACCTCGCCGATCGACAGCGCGCCGGAGGCGACCCGGAGCCCGCCGACGACGGCCACCAGCACATAGTTGAGGTTGCCGATGAACATCATGGCGGGCTGGATGATGCCCGAGATGAACTGCGCCTTGAAGCTGGAGGCGTACAGCTCCTCGTTGTGCGCCCGGAAGGTCTCCGCGGACTCCTGCTGCCGGCCGAAGACCTTGACCAGGGAGTGCCCGGTGTACATCTCCTCGATATGGCCGTTGAGCTTGCCGGTGGTCCGCCACTGGGCGACGAACTGCGGCTGGGCCCGCTTGCCGACGGCGGTCGCCACCACGACCGAGACCGGCACCGTGACCAGGGCGATCAGTGCCAGCAGCGGGGAGAGCCAGAACATCATCACCAGCACGCCCACGATGGTGAGCAGCGAGTTGACGACCTGGCCCATGGTCTGCTGGAAGGTCTGCCCGATGTTGTCGATGTCATTGGTGGCCCGGCTCAGCACCTCGCCGCGCGGCTGCTGGTCGAAGTAGCCCAGCGGCAGCCGGGAGAGCTTGGCCTCCACCTGCTCGCGCAGCCGGAACACGGTGCGCTGGATGACCAGCGCCGCCAGCCGGCCCTGGAGGATGCCGAGCACACCCGCGCCGACGTAGATCAGCAGCACCCAGAGCAGCACATGGCCCACGGCGTCGAAGTCGATGCCCTGCCCGGGGGTGAAGTGCATCGAGCTCAGCAGGTCGGCCAGGGTGGACTGGCCCTGCTGCCGCAGATGCTGCACCGCCTCCGCCTTGGTGGTGCCGGACGGCAGCCGGCGGCCGATCACCCCGGAGAAGATCAGGTCGGTGGCGTGGCCCAGGATGCGCGGCCCCAGCACCGAGAGCCCGACGCTGACCACGCCGAACGCCAGCACGGCCGCGACGAGCGCCCGCTCCGGACGCAGGGTGCCCAGCAGCCGCTTCCCGGAGCCCTTGAAGTCCATGGACTTCTCCACCGGGCCGCCGCTCATGAAGCGGCCCGGTCCCGCCATCGGCGCCGGGCCACGGCGCGGGGCCGTCTTGGGGATGCTCACGCGGCCTCCTCCTCGGTCAGCTGGGAGAGCACGATCTCCCGGTAGGTGGCATTGCCGTCCATCAGCTCGCCATGGGTGCCGGTGCCGACCACGCTGCCCTCGTCCAGGACGACGATCCGGTCGGCGTCCCGGATGGTGCTGACCCGCTGGGCGACGATCACCACGGTGGCGTCGGCGGTCTCCCGGGCGAGCGCGGCCCGCAGGGCGGCGTCGGTGGCGTAGTCCAGCGCCGAGAAGGAGTCGTCGAAGAGGTAGATCTCCGGCCGCCGCACCAGCGTCCTGGCGATGGCCAGGCGCTGCCGCTGCCCACCGGAGAGGTTGCTGCCGCCCTGGGCGACCGGCGCCGCCAGCCCCTCCGGCAGCTGCTCGACGAAGTCGCGGGCCTGCGCCACCTCCAGGGCGTGCCACAGCTCCTCGTCGGTGGCGTCCGGGTTGCCGTAGCGCAGGTTGGAGGCGACGGAGCCGGAGAAGAGGTACGGCTTCTGCGGCACCAGGCCGACGGTGCGGGCCAGCAGCGCCGGTTCCAGCTTCCGTACGTCCACCCCGTCGACCAGCACCGCGCCGCCGGTGGCGTCGAAGAGCCGGGGGACCAGCCCCAGCAGGGTGGATTTGCCGCTGCCGGTGGAGCCGATCACGGCGGTGGTCTCGCCGGGCCGCGCCTCCAGGTCGACCCCGCGCAGTACGGACGCCTCGGCGCCCGGGTAGCGGAAGTCGGCCCCGCGCAGCTCCAGGTGCCCGTGCCGGGCCAGGGACCGTACGGGGGCGGTGGGCGGGACGACGCTGGAGTCGGTCTCCAGCACCTCCTGGATGCGCTCGGCGCAGACCTCGGCGCGCGGCACCATCATGAACATGAAGGTGGCCATCATCACCGACATCAGGATCTGCATCAGATAGCTGAGGAAGGCGGTCAGCGCCCCGATCTCCATGCCGCCGCTGTCGATCCGGTGGCCGCCGAACCAGAGCACGGCGACGCTGGAGACGTTCACCACCAGCATCACGGTGGGGAACATCAGCGCCATCAGCCGGCCGGTCTGCAACGAGACGTCCATCAGCTCGTCGTTGGCGCGGGCGAACCGCTGCTGCTCATAGCGGTCGCGGACGAACGCCCGGATCACCCGCAGGCCGGTGATCTGCTCCCGCAGCACCCGGTTGACGATGTCGAGCCGCCCCTGCATGGTGCGGAAGAGCGGGCGCATCCGGCGGACGATCAGGCTCACCAGGATGCCCAGTACCGGCACGATCACCACCAGCAGGGTGGAGAGCGGCACATCCTGGTTGAGCGCCATGATGATGCCGCCGACGCACATGATCGGTGCCGAGACCATGAGCGTGAAGGTCATCAGCACCAGCATCTGCACCTGCTGGACGTCGTTGGTGGTCCGGGTGATCAGCGAGGGTGCGCCGAAGCGGCCGACCTCGCGGGCGGAGAAGGACTGCACCTGGTCGAAGACGGCGGCCCGCACATCGCGGCCCAGGGCCATGGCGGTGCGGGCGCCGAAGTAGACCGCGCCGACGGCGCAGACGATCTGCACCAGGGTGACGCCGATCATCACCCCGCCGGTGCGCATGATGTAACCGGTATCACCCTTGACCACGCCCTGGTCGATGATGTCGGCGTTGAGCGTGGGCAGGTAGAGCGTGGCGATCGTCTGTATCAGCTGGAGCAGCACAAGCAGCACGATCGGCCTGGTGTAGGGCCGCAGATGGGCCCGGAGGAGTCTGATCAGCACGCGGATTCTCTCGGAGGTGGCGGACGGTGGGCTGGAACGGGGCGGGGTCCATCATCGGTTATTCCGGTGCGTTCGCGTATCGGATATCCGACCTCGGTCCGAGGACCGAGCGGCCACCGGCTGCCGGGACCCTACCGGCGCCCGTGCGCACCAGTCCCCACCGGGGACTTTGCAATGCCGAGCGCCCCCTTACGCCACGGCCGGTTTCCCCCTACGCTGACCGTTGCTTGCGAGTTACCCGCCAGTTAACAACGTCGTTGATCGGCACTCGGTCCCCCGGAGGTAGCCGTGAATTCCGCGCAATCACTGATCGAGAACCGCCCCACCTCCGTGGCCCACCTCTTTCTCTCCCGGGTCGAGGCCACACCGGACCGGGAGGCGTACCGCTACCCGGTGCCGGTGGACGAGCAGGCCGCCGACAGCACCCCCGGCGCCGAGCAGTGGCGGTCCATGACCTGGGCGCAGGCGGCCGAGCGGGTGAAGGCCATCGCGGCCGGGCTGATGGCGCTGGGGATCCTCCCCGAGGAGCGGGTGGCGATCTCCTCCTCCACCCGGATCGAGTGGATCCTCGCCGACCTGGGCGTGATGTGCGCGGGAGCCGCCACCACCGCCGTCTACCCCTCCACCAACGCCGACGAGACCACCTACATCCTCGCCGACTCCGGCAGCCGGGCGATCTTCGCCGAGGACGCCGCCCAACTCGCCAAGGTGCTCGGCGAGCGGGCCCAGCTGCCCGAGCTGGGCCATGTGATCGTCTTCGACGCCCCCGCCGAGCTGCCCGAGCCCGAGGGCGTCGAGGTGCTGTCGCTCGCCGAGCTGGAGGCCCGTGGCGCGCTCCACCTCGCGGACCACCCGGACGCCGTCGCCAAGACCGTCCAGGCCATCGACCGCGAGCAACTGGCCACCCTGATCTACACCTCGGGCACCACCGGCCGCCCCAAGGGCGTCCGCCTGGTGCACGACTGCTGGGCGTACCAGGCCGCCGCCCAGGTGGCCTCAGGGCTGCTCGTCGAGGGCGATATGCAGTTCCTCTGGCTGCCGCTCTCGCATGTCTTCGGCAAGACCCTCACCTCCGGCGCCATGCAGCTCGGCGTGGTCATCGCGGTCGACGGCCGGGTGGAGCGCATCATCCACAACCTGCCGGAGGTGAAGCCCACCTATATGGCGGCGGCGCCACGGATCTTCGAGAAGGTCTACAACGGCATCGCCGCCAAGGCCCGCGCCGGGGGCAGCGCCAAGTACCGGATCTTCCAGTGGGCGGCGGGGGTGGCCCGGGAGTACGCCAAGGCCACCGAGCGGTCCGCGGTGCAGACCGGCACCCGCTCCGCCCCGCTCGCCCTCACCGTGCAGCACGCCCTCGCCGACAAGCTGGTCTACGCCAAGATCCGGGAGGCCTTCGGCGGCCGGATGCGGGCCTGTATCTCCGGCAGTGCGGCCCTGGCGCCCGACATCGGCTACTTCTTCTCCGGCGCCGGCGTCCACATCCTGGAGGGCTACGGCCTCACCGAGACCAGCGCCGGTTCCACGGTCAACCGAGGCGAGGGCTACCGGATCGGCACCGTGGGTCCGCCGCTGCCCGGCACCGAGGTCCGCATCGCGGAGGACGGCGAGATCCTGCTGCGCGGCCCGGGGGTGATGCGCGGCTACCACAACCTGCCGGAGCAGACCGCCGAGGTGCTGGAGAGCGACGGCTGGTTCCACACCGGTGACATCGGCGAGGTCGACCCGGACGGCTTTCTGCGCATCACCGACCGCAAGAAGGACATGTTCAAGACCTCCAGCGGCAAGTATGTGGCGCCCAGCGAGGTCGAGGGCCGGTTCAAGGCGGTCTGCCCCTTCGTCGGCAATGTCCTGGTGATCGGCAGCGGACGGAACTACTGCACCGCGCTGATCACCCTGGACGAGTCCGCGATCATGCCCTGGGCCAAGGCCCACGGCCTGGCCGGCAAGTCCTATGCCGAGGTCTGCGCCTCCGCCGAGGTGCACCGGCTGATCGACGGCTCGGTGGCGCGGCTCAACGCCGGGCTCCAGCGCTGGCAGACGGTCAAGCGCTTCACGGTGCTGCCGCGCGACCTGGACATCGAGCACGGCGAGCTCACCCCGAGCCTCAAGGTCAAGCGCCCGGTGGTGGAGCGCCGGTACGCCGAGGTCATCGAGTCGATGTACGAGGGCGCCCGGGAGGCATGACCCCGGCGGCCCGGCGCCCGGCGGGGCAGCGCGCCGGATGCCGGACAATGGAGCCATGCCCTCCACCCTCCCCGACGGCGAGCCCGTGCCGTCCGACGGTGCTCTGCCCGACTCCGCCCTGGCCGGCGTCGGGGAGCGCCCCTTCGGCTTCTACGTCCATGTGCCCTACTGCGCCACCCGCTGCGGCTACTGCGACTTCAACACCTACACCGCCACCGAGCTGCGCTCCTCCGGGGCGGTCGCCTCGCAGGAGACCTATGCGCAGAACCTGGTCGCCGAGGTCCGGCTGGCCCGCAAGGTGCTGGGAGCGGCCGAGGCGCCGGTCTCCACCGTCTTCGTCGGCGGCGGCACCCCCACCCTGCTGCCCGCCGCCGACCTGGTGGCCATGCTGACCGCGATCCGCGAGGAGTTCGGGCTGGCCGAGGGCGCCGAGGTCACCACCGAGGCCAACCCCGAGTCGGTCGACCCTGCCTACCTGGCCGAGCTGCGCGCGGGTGGCTTCAACCGGATCTCCTTCGGCATGCAGAGCGCCCGCCCCCATGTGCTGCGCCTGCTCGACCGGCACCACACCCCCGGCCGTCCCGAGGCATGCGTCGCCGAGGCACGGGCGGCCGGCTTCGACCATGTCAACCTGGACCTGATCTACGGCACCCCCGGCGAGTCCGACGCCGACTGGCGGACCTCACTGGACGCCGCCCTCTCCGCCGGGCCGGACCACATCTCCGCCTACTCCCTGATCGTGGAGGACGGCACCCGGCTCGCCGCCCGGATCCGGCGCGGCGAGATCCCGATGACCGACGACGATGTGCACGCCGACCGCTACCTGATCGCCGAGGAACTGCTCACCGCCGCCGGCTTCGCCTGGTACGAGGTCTCCAACTGGGCCGCCTCCGAGGCCGGGCGCTGCCGCCACAACGAGCTCTACTGGACCGGCGCCGACTGGTGGGGCGCCGGACCCGGCGCGCACAGCCACGTCGGCGGCGTCCGCTGGTGGAACGCCAAGCACCCCGCCGCATACGCCCAGGCCCTCGCCGAGGGCCGCAGCCCCGGCCAGGGCCGCGAACTGCTCACCGCCGAGGACCGCCGCGTGGAGCGCATCCTGCTGGAGCTGCGCCTCGCCGACGGCTGCCCGCTCGCGCTGCTCGCCCCGCCGGCCGCCGCGCCGCCGACCGGGCCCTCACCGACGGCCTGCTCCGCCCCGAGCCCTACGCCGCCGGCCGCGCCGCCCTCACCCTCCGGGGCCGCCTGCTGGCCGACGCGCTGGTCCGCGACCTGGTCGACTGAGACAGTCAGCCCGGCTCGGTGACGAAGTCGATCAGCTCCTCGACCCGGCCCAGCAGCGCCGGGTCGAGGTCGCGGTAGGAGTGCACCGAGGCCAGGATGCGGCGCCAGGCGGCGGGGGTGTCCACCGGCCAGCCGAGGCGGCGGCAGACGCCCTCCTTCCAGGACTCGCCGCGCGGCACCTCCGGCCAGCCGGGGATGGACACGCTGGACGGCTTCACCGCCTGCCAGATGTCGATGTACGGGTGGCCGACCACCAGCACGCCGTCGCCGCCGACCCGGTCGGCGATCCGCTGCTCCTTGGAGCCCGGCACCAGGTGGTCCACCAGCACGCCCAGCCGCCGGCCGGGGCCCGGGGCGAACTCGGCCACCACGGCGGGCAGGTCGTCCACGCCCTCCAGGTACTCCACCACCACGCCCTCGATCCGCAGGTCGTCGCCCCAGACCCGCTCCACCAGCTCGGCGTCGTGGCGGCCCTCCACATAGATGCGGGACTCCCGGGCGACCCGGGCCCGCGCGCCGGGCACGGCGATCGACCCGGAGGCGGTCAGCCCAGGGCGGCGGGGCGCGGCGGGCGCGGCGGGTGCGGTGGGGCGCACCAGGGTGACGACCCTGCCCTCCAGCAGAAAGCCGCGCGGCGCCATCGGGAAGACCCGATGCCTGCCGAAGCGGTCCTCCAAGGTGACGGTGAACCCCTCGGCGGTCTTCTCGCACCGCACCACGGCGCCGCAGAAGCCGGTGGCCGCCTCCTCCACCACCAGGTCGGGTTCGGCCGGGACCTCCGGGGCGGGCCGCTGCCGCTTCCACGGCGGGGTGAGGTCGGGTCCGTACTGCCTGCTGCGCATCCCCCGCATGATAGGGGCCGCCGTCAGAGCCCCGGGGCGCCCCACACCGGGAACCAGCGGGTGAGGTCCTGCTCCACCCGCAGGTCGTCGCCGACCATCGCCTTCACCTGGAGCTCCAGTGCGCTGTCGCGCTTCTCCCCGCCGCCCGCGACCGGCGCGAACGGGTAGAAGGTGCCCCGCTTGTAGAGGTAGACCAGCGCCAGCGACCGGCCCTCGGCGTCCTTGAAGCCGACCAGGGAGCAGAGCAGCTGCGGGCCGAAGCCATTGGCCTCCAGCTCGCTGTTGACCGCGTGCAGGTCGTTGACCAGGCCGGGCAGGTCGTCGGGGGAGTGGCGGGCCAGCAGCCAGGAGTAGCCGTAGCCGTCCCGGCTGGTCTCCACCGGCACCCCGCCGTCGGCCGTGTCGGCGTCCAGCAGCGCCCGTACCTGCCGCTCCACCTCGGCGAAGGCGCCGCCCTCCACGGCGGCGAAGCAGACCGAGCCCAGCCCGGTCGGCCGGAAGCCGGCCGCCGCCTCCAGGGTGATGGCGGCCGAGGGCAGGCCGAAGAGCTGGTCCAGGTCCGGGCGGACGGGCTTGCGCCGACCGAGCAGCGCCTCCAGGAACCCCACCTCAGCGGCCCAGCTCGGTGGAGATCCGGCCGAGCTGCTCCAGCCGCTTCTCCAGCGTGGGGTGGGTGGAGAAGAGCTGTGCGGCGGTCTCCCGGGCGTTGAGCGCCGGGGCGAAGTAGAAGGCGTTGTACGGCTGGGCCCGCCGCAGGTCCTCGCTGGGGATCCGGGCGATCTGGCCGGTGACCTTGGTGAGCGCCGAGGCCAGCTCGGAGGGCCGCCCGGTGAGCAGCGCCGCCGCGCGGTCGGCGGCCAGCTCGCGGTAGCGGGAGAGCAGCCGGGTCAGCAGCAGGCTCAGCACGTACACGGCGATGGAGACCAGCGGGATGACGATCGCCGCGATGGCCATGTTCTGGTCGCGGCTGCCCCGGAAGCCGCCCCAGAGGCCGATCCGGGTGATGGCCCCGGCCAGCACCCCGAGGAAGCCGGCGATGGTCATCACCGCGACGTCCCGGTGGGCGACATGGGAGAGCTCATGGGCGAGCACGCCCTCCAACTCCTCGGGCTCCAACCGCCGCAGCAGCCCGGTGGTGACGCAGACCACCGCCCGCTCCGGGTTGCGGCCGGTGGCGAAGGCATTGGGCATGTCGTTGACGGCGACCGCGACCCGTGGCTTGGGCATGTCGGCCAGGGCGCAGAGCCGGTCGATCGTGCCGTGCAGCTGCGGGTACTGCTCGGGGCTCGCCTCCCGGGCGCCCATCGCCTTCTCGGCGATGGTGTCGCTGAACCAGAACTGCACGACGAACAGGACGACCGCGATCACCACCACGATCGGCCAGGCCCGCCCCAGCAGGGCGACCAGCAGGCCGGTGAAGCCCACGTAGACCAGGCCGATGAGGAACATCGTGGTGACCATCCGCCGGGTCAGCCCGCGGTCGGGTGCGAAACGGGTCCGCTGCCCTGACACAGCCATGGCGCCTCCTCCAGATGTGCCGCCGACGGCGGCCGGGGCGGCTGCGGGTGCGCCCCTCTGCTTCGATGCTGCCACCGTCGGGCCCCCGGCGGCAGCAGCACGCGAGGTGATCCTGGCGGCTTCCGGCGACGGCCCGTTCCGGGCACGGGAGTCGGGCCTTACACTGGCAGGTACGGTTCTGGCACTCGCCCGCGCAGAGTGCCAGACCCGCAGGGGCCGGGAACCGAACCCGTACTGATGCAACGCGTGACGCCGGAGGTGCGTGCCATGCTCGACGAACGCAAGCTCGCGGTGCTGCGCGCCATCGTGCAGGACTACGTCGGCACCGAGGAGCCGGTCGGCTCCAAGGCCCTCGTGGAGCGGCACAGCCTGGGCGTCTCCCCGGCCACGGTGCGCAACGACATGGCGGCGCTGGAGGACGACGGCTACATCCACCAGCCGCACACCAGCGCCGGCCGGGTGCCCACCGACAAGGGCTACCGGCTCTTCGTGGACCGCCTGGCCGAGGTCAAGCCGCTGTCCGCGCCGGAGCGGCGGGCCATCCGGCACTTCCTGGACAGCGCCGTCGACCTCGACGACGTGGTGGCCCGCACGGTACGGCTGCTGGCGCAGCTCACCCGGCAGGTCGCCGTGGTGCAGTACCCGTCGCTCTCGCGGTCCAGCGTGCGGCACGTGGAGCTGCTGGCCCTGGCGCCCACCAAGATCATGCTGGTGCTGATCACCAACACCGGCCGGGTGGAGCAGCGGATCGTGGACGCCCCGTCCCCGGTCGGCGAGACGGTCCTGGCCGATCTGCGGGCGCGGCTCAACGCCGCCGCCGGCGGGGTGCGGTTCCCCGAGGTGCCCACGCGGCTCCAGGACCTGCCGGACGCCTTCGAGGCGGACGACCGGCCGATCGTCACGGCGGTCCTCTCCACGCTCTTCGAGACGCTGGTGGAGCGCACCGAGGAGCGGATCATGCTCGGTGGCACGGCCAACCTCACCCGTTTCGGGCACGACTTCCCGCTCACCATCCGGCCGGTGCTGGAGGCACTGGAGGAGCAGGTGGTGCTGCTGAGACTCCTCGGTGAGACGGCGGAGCCCGGGATGACGGTCCGGATCGGTCATGAGAACGACTACGAGGGCCTGAATTCCACGTCGGTCGTCTCGGTGGGCTACGGTTCGGGCGACGAGTCCGTCGCGAAGTTGGGCGTCATCGGCCCGACCCGGATGGACTATCCAGGCACAATGGGGGCGGTACGCGCGGTGGCACGGTACGTCGGTCAGATCCTGGCTGAGTCTTAAGTTCGATAGGCGGAGCAAGCGGAGTCATTGGTGGCCACGGACTACTACGCGGTACTGGGCGTCCGACGTGACGCGGGTCAGGACGAGATCAAGAAGGCGTTCCGGCGTCTGGCTCGCGAACTGCACCCCGACGTCAACCCCGACCCCAAGACGCAGGAGCGCTTCAAGGAGATCAACGCCGCCTACGAGGTGCTCTCCGACCCGGCCAAGCGCCAGGTCTACGACCTGGGCGGCGACCCGCTGTCGCCGAACGGCGGCGGCGGTGCCGGCGCGGGCGGCTTCGGCGCCGGTGCGGCCGGGTTCGGCTTCTCCGACATCATGGACGCCTTCTTCGGTGCTGCGGCCGGGTCGCGGGGGCCGCGGTCGCGTACCCGGCGGGGCCAGGACGCCATGATCCGCATCGAGATCACCCTGGAGGAGGCCGCATTCGGCACCACCAAGGAGATCCAGGTCGACACCGCCGTCACCTGCACCACCTGCAACGGTGAGGGCGCGGCGCCCGGCACCTCCGCGCAGACCTGCGACATGTGCCGCGGGCGGGGCGAGGTCTCCCAGGTCACCCGCTCCTTCCTGGGCCAGGTCATGACCTCCCGGCCCTGCCCCCAGTGCCAGGGCTTCGGCACCGTCGTCCCCACCCCCTGCCCGGAGTGCGCGGGCGACGGCCGGGTACGGGCCCGCCGCACCCTCACGGTGAAGATCCCGGCCGGTGTGGACAACGGCACCCGCATCCAGCTGGCCGGCGAGGGCGAGGTCGGCCCCGGCGGCGGCCCGGCCGGCGACCTGTACGTGGAGATCGCCGAGACCGCCCACCGGGTCTTCCAGCGGCGCGGCGACGACCTGCACTGCACCGTCACCATCCCGATGACGGCGGCGTCGCTCGGCACCAAGGTCCCGCTGGAGACGCTGGACGGGCTGGAGGACGTCGACATCCGGCCGGGCACCCAGTCCGGGCAGTCCATCCCGATGCACGGCCGAGGCATCACCCACCTGCGCGGCGGCGGGCGCGGTGACCTGATCGTGCACGTCGAGGTGCAGACCCCGACCAAGCTCGACCCGGAGCAGGAGGAGCTGGTCCGCCGGCTCGCCAAGCTGCGCGGCGAGGAGCGGCCGTCCGGCACCTTCGCACCCGGCCAGCAGGGGCTCTTCTCCCGGCTCAAGGACGCCTTCAACGGCCGCTGAGCGCTCCCCCGAAAAGGACCCCCGTCACCATGACCGCCCCCGTCTTCGTCGTCGACGACGACCGCCTGCACGGCGTCGGCCCCGGCGCCCTGGTGCGCCTGGACGGCGCCGAGGGGCGGCATGCCGCCGCCGTGAAGCGGCTCACCGTCGGCGAGCCGATCGTGCTCACCGACGGCCGGGGCACCGGCGCGTACGGCACCGTGGCGCGGCTGCACGGCAAGGACGGCCTGGACGCCGAGGTGGCCGAGGTCCGCCAGGAGCCCGAGGCCCGGCCCCGGATCACCGTCGTCCAGGCGCTCCCCAAGGGCGACCGGGGCGAACTCGCCGTGGAGACCATGACCGAGGTCGGCGTGGACGCGGTGGTGCCCTGGGCCGCCTCCCGCTGCATCACCCAGTGGAAGGGCGAGCGCGGGCAGAAGGCGCTGGCCAAGTGGCGGGCCACCGCCCGCGAGGCGGGCAAGCAGGCCCGGCGGCTGCGCTTCCCCGACGTGGCCGAGCTGATGACGACGCGTCAGGTCGCGGCGCTGCTCGGCACCGCCGCGCTGCCCGCCGTACTCCACGAGGAGGGCGCCGAACCCCTGGCCACCGCCGCACTCCCCGACACCGGCGACATCGTCCTGGTGGTCGGCCCGGAGGGCGGCGTCTCCCCGGACGAACTGGCAGCCTTCGCCGAGGCCGGCGCCCGGCCCTACCGGCTTGGCAGCTCGGTGCTGCGCACCTCCACCGCCGGAGTCGCCGCCGGAGCCCTGCTGCTCGGCCGCACAGGGCGCTGGAGTTAAGCGCCGCTTGCCCGCTTGACTGTCCGGCCCCAGCGGGACGGTGATCCCCGGTGTACTGGGAAGGGCGAGCGAGCCAAAGGGCGCCGACGATGCCGAAAGCGAGGAGCGACAAGCGAGCGACGAAGGAGCGAGCGCGGGAGCGACGAGTGTCGGCATCGGCAACAGGGCGCCCGGCGGCGAGCCGAGCCTCAGAAAAGGGAGCGAGTGCCGGAGCGAAGAGTGTCGGCATCGGCAACAGGGCGCCCGGCGGCGAGCCGAGCCACAAAAAGGGCCGCTGCCACAAAACTCTCGCCGGTGTCTGATCCCCCTGGTTAGGGTGGCCGACGTGATCGATGCTGACTCCGGACCCACCGCCAACCCTGCCGGCGCCTACCTCCGCCACCCGTACCTCCACGGCGAGCTGGTCACCTTCGTCGCCGAGGACGACGTCTGGATCGCCCCGGTCGACGGCGGCCGTGCCTGGCGCCTCAGCGCGGACCAGGACCCTGTGGCCCATCCCCGCTTCTCGCCGGACGGCAGCCAGGTCGCCTGGACCTCCACCCGCGACGGCGCCCCCGAGATCCATGTCGCCCCGGTCGACGGCGGCCCAGCGCGGCGGCTGACCCACTGGGGCAGCGCCAAGACCGCGCTGCGCGGCTGGACGCCCGAGGGCGAGCCGATCGCCATCACCACCGCCGGCCAGTCCACGCTCCGCCGCACCTGGGCGTTTGCCGTCCCGCTGGACGGCGGCGAGCCGCGCCGGCTGCCGTATGGGCCGATCGGCGGGCTGGCCTTCGAGCCGGTCCCGGACGGCGCCGAGGACGGCCGGGTGCTGCTGCTCTCCGCCGGTCCGGTCGGCGCGGGCAAGGAGCCCGCCCACTGGAAGCGCTACCGGGGCGGCACTGCGGGCAAGCTCTGGATCGGCCGTACCGGCGAGGAGTTCCAGCGGGTCCACGCCGGGCTGGACACCCAGATCGACTCCCCGATGTGGGTCGGCGACCGCATCGCCTTCCTCTCCGACCACGACGGCGTCGCCCGCCTCTGGTCCAGCCTGCCCGACGGCAGTGACCTGCGGCGCCACAGCGGCGGCGAGTTCTACGCCCGCAACGCCACCACCGACGGCTCCAGGGTCGTCTGGCACGAGGCCGGCGAGCTGTGGCTGCTGGACTCCCTGGCGGACGGCGTCCAACCGCGCCGCCCGGAGATCGTCCTCGGCGGCCCCCGTACCGCCCGGCAGCCCTTCCCGGCCGCTGCCGGGCACCACCTGGGCCTGCCCGCCCCGGACCGCACCGGCCGCGCCAGCGCCGTCACGGTCCGGGGCACCGTGCACTGGGTCACCCACCGCGACGGCCCGGTCCGGGCGCTGGCCGCCGAGCCCGGTGTGCGGGCCCGGCTGGCCCGGGTGGTGCCCGGCGAGGGCGGCCAGAGCGTGGTCTGGGTGACCGACGCGGACGGTGAGGACGCGCTGGAGTTCGCCCCGGCCACCGGTGCCGTCGGCGCCACCCCGCGCAGGGTCGCGGGCGGCAGGCTCGGCCGGGTGCTGGAGCTGGCCGCCGCCCCCGACGGCCGCCGGGTGGCCGTCGCCTCCCACGACGGCCGGGTGCTGCTGGTCGAGGTGGAGACCGGCGAGGTACGGGAGGTCACCCGCAGCGACGAGGGTGACGTCTCCGACCTGGCCTTCTCGCCCGACTCCGGCTGGCTGGCCTGGTCCCACCCCGGCCCCTGGCCGCTGCGGCAGCTCAAGCTGGCCAACACCACCGACCTGGCGGTCTGCGATGCGACGCCGCTCCGCTTCCATGACAGCTCGCCCGCCTTCACCGCCGACGGCAAGCACCTGGCGTTCCTGTCGATCCGCAACTTCGACCCGGTCTATGACGCGCATGTCTTCGACCTGTCCTTCCCGACCGGCTGCCGGCCGTACCTGATCACGCTGGCCGCCGACACCCCCTCCCCGTTCGGTCCGCAGCGGCACGGCAGGCCGTTCGGCGGGGACTCGGACGGCGACGGCGACCACGGCGGCAAGGCGGGTACGTCCGGCAAGGGCAAGGGCGACGACGCCGAGCAGGCGCCGACGACCCGGGTCGACCTCGACGGGCTGGCCGACCGCATCGTGCCCTTCCCGGTTCCCGGCGGTCGCTTCGGCACCCTGCACGCCGCCAAGGACGGTGTGCTCTGGACCCGGCTGCCCCTCGCCGGGGTGCTCGGCGACGACCTGGCCTCGCCCGACGACGACGAGCCGCGTCCCGTGCTGGAGCGCTACGACCTGAAGAACCTCAAGGACGACGAACTGCTGGACGGGCTGGACGCGTTCGCCGTCTCCGGCGACGGCAGCCGCATCGCGGTGCTCGACCACGGGCGGCTGCGCGTCCTGCCCGCCGACCGCAAGGTCTCCGGCGGCGACTCCCACGACGACCTGTCCGTCGACCTCTCCCGCATCCGGGTCACCGTCGACCCGGGCGCCGAGTGGCGGCAGATGTACGACGAGAACGGCCGGCTGGCTCGCGACAACTACTGGCGCGAGGACCTGAACGGCATCGACTGGGACGGCGTGCTCGCCCGCTACCGCCCGCTGGTCGACCGGCTGGGCAGCCATGACGACCTGGTCGACCTGCTCTGGGAGGTGCAGGGCGAGCTGGGCACCTCGCACGCCTATGTCACCCCGCCGGGCCGCGGTACCGAGGCGGCCCGGCGGCAGGGCCTGCTCGGCGCCGACCTGGCCCGCGACGGCGACGCCTGGCGGGTGGTCCGGGTGCTGCCCGGGGAGTCCTCCGACCCCGGGCCCGCTCCCCGCTGGCCGCCCCCGGCGTGGCGATCCGGCCGGGCGACGCCCTGACCGCAGTCGACGGCCGCCCGGTCGACCCGGTGACCGGTCCCATGCCGCTGCTCGCGGGCACCGCCGACCGCCCGGTGGAGCTGACCGTCGCCCCGGCGGGCGGCGGCGAACCCCGCCATGTCGTGGTGGTGCCGCTGTCCGACGAGGAACCGCTGCGCTACCACGACTGGGTGGCCGGGCGCCGCGCCGCCGTGCACGGGCTCTCCGACGGCCGGCTGGGCTACCTCCACGTACCCGACATGGTCGGCGCGGGCTGGGCGCAGCTCCACCGCGACCTGCGGGTGGAGATGGCCCGCGAGGGCGTGATCGTCGACGTACGGGAGAACCGGGGCGGCCACACCTCCCAGCTGGTGGTGGAGAAGCTGCACCGGCGCATCGTCAGCTGGGGCATGGCGCGCGGGATGCGGTCCGCCGAGCCGTACCCGTCGGACGCCCCGCGCGGCCCGGTGGTGGCGCTGGCCAATGAGTTCTCCGGGTCGGACGGCGACATCGTCAACGCCGCCATCCAGGCGCTCGGCATCGGCCCGGTGGTCGGCGTGCGCACCTGGGGCGGGGTGATCGGCATCGACGGGCGCTACCACCTGGTGGACGGCACCAGTGTCACCCAGCCCAAGTACGCCACCTGGTTCGAGAACTACGGCTGGGGCCTGGAGAACCACGGCATCGACCCGGACGTCGAGGTCGTCATGGCCCCGCACCACTGGGCCGCCGACGAGGACCCGCAGCTGGCGGAGGGCGTACGGATCGCCCTGGCCGCCCTCGCCGAGCAGCCGGCCAAGCAGCCGCCGGCCCTCCCGGAGCTGTAGCGCCCTGTGGCCGGGGCGGGTGCGGGCAGCCGACCCACCGCCCCGGCCACCGGGCCGCCCCCGGGCGGCGCGGTAGTCTCCTGCCTGCGGGTTCCGGCCCGCCCGCCCCGTGGCATGCGGGGCCCGACGTTGACGTTGTGCTGGGAGGAGAAGCCGATGTCCGACGGCAACCCGGTGGCGGACTGCCTGTTCTGCCGGATCGTGGCGAAGGAGATCCCCGCCGAGGTGGTCCGCGAGACGGACACCACCCTCGCCTTCCGCGACATACACCCGCAGGCTCCGACCCATGTGCTGGTGGTGCCCAAGGCCCACTACCCCAACGCTGCGGCGCTGGCGGTCGGCGACCCCGTACAGGCCGCCGCCGTGCTGGCCGAGGCCGGCGAGGTGGCCGCCCAGGAGAAGATCGCCGAGTCCGGCTACCGGATGATCTTCAACACCGGGGAGGGCGCCGGGCAGACCGTCTTCCACGCCCATGTGCACGTCCTCGGCGGCAAGGGCAGCCTGCACGGCGCCCTGGTCTGACGCGAGCCACCCCCGAGAGGGCCCCCGCCTTGTCCCACCGCGAACTCGTCGTGCTCGGCACGGCAAGCCAGGTGCCCACCCGGCACCGCAACCACAACGGCTACCTGCTGCGGTGGGACGGCGAGGGCCTGCTCTTCGACCCGGGGGAGGGGACCCAGCGGCAGCTGCTCTACGCCGGGGTCTCCGCCACCGGCATCACCCGCATCTGCGTCACCCACTTCCACGGCGACCACTGCCTCGGGCTGGCCGGCGTCGTCCAGCGGCTCAACCTGGACCGGGTGGCCCACCCGGTGGACTGCTACTTCCCCGCCTCCGGCACGCACTTCTTCGAGCGGCTGCGGCACGCCAGCGCCTTCCACGAGACGGTGGAGCTGCGCCCCCGCCCGATCGCCGCCGCCGGTCCGCTGGAGGCCCCGGGCAGCCCCTTCGCACTCGGGGCGGTACGGCTCTCCCACCCGGTGGAGTCATTCGGCTACCGGCTGGTCGAGCCGGACGGGCGGCGGATCCTCCCCGAGCGGCTGGCGGCGTACGGCATCACCGGCCCCGACATCGGCCGACTCCAGCGCCGGGGCAGCCTGACCCTGCCGGACGGCCGCACCGTGGGCCTGGCCGAGGTCAGCGAGGTCCGGCGCGGCCAGTCCTTCGCCTTCGTCATGGACACCCGGCTCTGCGAGGGAGTGGCGGCGCTCGCCGACGGGGTGGACATGCTGGTGATCGAGGCCACCTTCCTGGAGGCCGACGCCGCCCTGGCGGAGGAGTACGGCCACCTCACCGCCGCCCAGGCGGCCCGCACCGCCACCGAAGCCGGGGTCACCACCCTGGTCCTCACCCACTTCTCCCAGCGCTACCCCGACCTGGACGCCCACCTCACCGAGGCCCGCCGCCACTTCGACGGCGAGATCGTCCTCGCCGAAGACCTGGCCCGCATAGACCTTCCACCCCGCCGCTGACCACGACACCCCAGGGGATGCCTGCCGATGGGAACGGTGATCCCCGGTTGTACTGGGAAGGGCGAGCGAGCCAAAGGGCGCCGACGATGCCGAAAGCGAGGAGCGACAAGCGAGCGACGAAGGAGCGAGTGCCAGAGCGACGAGTGTCGGCATCGGCAACAGGGCGCCCGGAGGCGAGCCGAGCCACAAAAAAGGGGAGCACGGCTTTTGGGGCCTCGGCGTACCCTTGGGGTGCCAGGCCGGAAGCGGCGTATCGGATCTACGGATGGGATGAGGCAGGCCCGCGCGGCCGACCCATGACTGCGACATCAGACAGCGGCACCTCGAACGCCCGTACCCCCGTCCAGCGCCCCAATGGCGCCCGTCCCGCCGGTGGCAGCCCGGCGGCCGATGGCGGCGGCCCGGCCCGAGCCCGCATTGTGATCCCCGAGAAGCACCCCATGGTGACGGTGCTGGGCTCTGCGGACTCCCTGCTCCGGGTGATCGAGAACGCGTTCCCGGGAGCCGACATCCACGTCCGCGGCAATGAGGTGACCGCCTCCGGAGACCCGGGCGAGATCGCTCTTGTGCAGCGCGTGTTCAACGAGATGATGCTGGTGCTGCGCACCGGCCAGCCCCTGACGGAGGACTCCGTGGAGCGCTCCATCGCCATGCTCAAGAGCGCGGCGGTCGACCCTGCCCACCCCGAGGCGTCGGAGAACCCGTCGCAGGTGCTGACGGCCAACATCCTCTCCAGCCGTGGCCGCACCATCCGCCCCAAGACCCTCAACCAGAAGCGCTATGTCGACGCCATCGACAAGCACACCGTGGTCTTCGGCATCGGCCCTGCCGGTACCGGCAAGACCTATCTGGCCATGGCCAAGGCCGTCCAGGCCCTTCAGGCCAAGGAGGTCAACCGGATCATCCTCACCCGCCCCGCGGTCGAGGCCGGCGAGCGGCTGGGCTTCCTGCCCGGCACCCTCTACGAGAAGATCGACCCCTATCTGCGCCCGCTCTACGACGCGCTGCACGACATGATGGACCCCGACTCCATCCCGCGTCTGATGGCCGCCGGGACCATCGAGGTCGCCCCGCTGGCCTATATGCGAGGCCGTACGCTCAATGACGCGTTCATCATCCTGGACGAGGCGCAGAACACGAACCCCGAGCAGATGAAGATGTTCCTCACCCGGCTCGGGTTCAACTCCAAGATCGTCATCACCGGAGACGTCACCCAGATCGACCTCCCCGGCGGCACCAGGAGCGGACTCAAGGTCGTCCAGGAGATCCTGAGCGATGTGCCGGACATCCACTTCTCCCTGCTCACCAGCACCGACGTGGTCCGCCACAAGCTGGTGAGCCGGATCGTCGACGCCTATGAGCGCTGGGACGTCGCCCAGATCGGCGACACCCCCGGCGGCGCCCCCAACGGTGCCTCCGGCAGCAACGCGGGCGACGACGCCGGAGACCCGCCCGACCGCCGCCGCGCCCCCCGCCAGCCCCGCCGCAACCACAGCTGAGAGCCGAGAGCCCAACCGATCATGTCGATCGACGTCAATAACGAGTCCGGCTGGGAGGTCGACGAGCAGTCCGTGCTCGACGTCGCCCGCTACGCCCTCGACCGGATGCGCATCCACCCGCTCTCCGAACTCTCGGTGATCCTGGTGGACGCCGATGCCATGGAGCAGCTCCACATCCAGTGGATGGACGAGCCCGGCCCCACCGATGTGATGTCCTTCCCGATGGACGAGCTGCGCCCCGGCAAGGAGGGCGAGGAGCTGCCGCAGGGCCTGCTCGGCGACATCGTGCTCTGCCCCGAGGTGGCCCTCAAGCAGGGCGGGACCGCCGGCCACTCCATGGACGAGGAGCTGCAACTGCTCACCGTGCACGGCGTGCTGCACGTCCTCGGCTACGACCACGAGGAGCCCGAGGAGGAGCGCGAGATGTTCGGGTTGCAGAAGCGCATCCTGGACGACTGGCGCGCCGCCCGTGGCCTGGAGGGCCCCTCCCCGGCCCCCACCACCCGCTGAGCCGGCCGGGAGCTGACAGACGCACATGGGCGGTAATACGACGACGTTCGTCATCGGCGCGGTCCTGCTGGTCATCGTCGGATGGCTGGCGGCCTGCGCCGAGGCGGGCATCTCCCGGGTCTCCCGGTTTCGCGCCGAGGAGGCCGTCCGCGCCGGTCGGCGCGGCTCCGGTCGACTGCTCGCCATGGCCACCGACCCCATCCGCTACCTCAACCTGGCCACCCTGATCCGGGTCGGCTCCGAGATGGCGGCGGCCGTCCTGGTCACCGTCGTCTGTGTGCGCGGCTTCCGCTCCACCTGGGTCGCGGTGCTGGTCGCCATCGGCGTGATGGTGCTGGTCTCCTTCGTCATGGTCGGGGTCTCGCCGCGCACCATCGGCCGGCAGCACCCGCTGTACACGGCCACCGCGGCGTCCGTGGTGCTGCTGCCGCTGGCCCGGGTGCTCGGCCCGATCCCCAGGCTGCTGATCCTGCTCGGCAATGCGCTCACCCCGGGCAAGGGCTTCCGCGAAGGCCCCTTCGCCTCCGAGGCGGAGCTGCGCGCCCTGGTCGACCTCGCCGAGAAGGATTCGCTGATCGAGGACGAGGAGCGCCGCATGGTGCACTCCGTCTTCGAACTCGGCGACACCATCGTCCGCGAGGTGATGGTGCCGCGTACCGACCTGGTGCTGATCGAGCGGCACAAGACCGTACGGCAGACCCTCACCCTGGCGCTGCGCAGCGGCTTCTCCCGCATCCCGGTGGTGGGCGAGAACGAGGACGACGTCGTCGGCATCGTCTACCTCAAGGACCTGGTCCGCCGCACCCACATCAACCGCGACGCGGAGTCCGAGCCGGTCTCCTCGGTGATGCGCCCGGCCGTCTTCGTCCCCGACTCCAAGCCGGCCGGCGACCTGCTGCGGGAGATGCAGCAGATGCGCTCCCATGTGGCCATCGTGATCGACGAGTACGGCGGCACCGCCGGCCTGGTGACCATCGAGGACATCCTGGAGGAGATCGTCGGCGAGATCACCGACGAGTACGACCGGGAGACCCCGCCCGTGGAGGAGCTGGGCGACGGCAGCTACCGGGTCACCGCCCGGCTGCCGGTGGAGGACCTCGGCGAGCTCTTCGGCCTGGAACTGGTCGACGAGGACGTGGAGACCGTCGGCGGGCTGCTGGCCAAGCACCTGGGCCGGGTGCCCATCCCGGGTGCCTCCTGCGAGGTGCCGCTGCCCGAGGACGACGCCCTGCCGATCATCGCCCTGCGCCTCACCGCCGAGTCCTCGGCCGGCCGCCGCAACCGCATCGGCACCGTCCTCACCGAACCCGTCCCCCGCCACCCCGCCCCCACCCCGCCCGCCGACACCCCCATCCCGCCACCGACTGACCCCGCCACCGACTGACCCCGTCACCGACTGATACCGTCAGCGACTGACCCCGTTGCTGCCTCACCGGGATCCGGGACGCCTTCCGGGAGTTGGCGTTCGGCTGAGCACTACCGGCCTACTCATCGGGTGATCAGTATGCTCAGGCATATGAGTGACGCTGCGGCCGAACTGGGCCCCGAGGACAAGAAGATCATCACCCTGGCCCGCTCGGTGCGGGCGCGCAACGGTGTGCCGGAGGGGGCGGCCGTGCGGGACGAGATGGGGCGGACGTATGTGGCGGGCACGGTCGGGCTGGAGTCGCTGCGGCTGAGTGCGCTCCAGACCGCCGTGGCGATGGCGGTGGCCAGCGGCGCCAAGGGGCTGGAGGCGGCGGCCGTGGTCAGCGGGGCCGAGGCTCCGGCCGAGGGCGATGTGGCGGCGGTGCGGGAGCTGGGGGGCGCCGGTACGCCGGTGCTGCTGGCCGGGCCGGACGGGGTGCTGCGGTCCACCACGCCCGCCTGAGGATCCCGGTGCCGGGGCCGTGGTCGAGAGGCTGGACCTGGCGCCATGTGTTCGACAGGGCGGTCCCGCTCTACGGGGTCTGGGCGTTCGTGGCCGCCGTCGCCGCTGTGCTGCGGGTGGCCGTACGGGACGCCCGGCGGTGGCCGCGGCGGCGGGGGAGCAGCGGCGGTTGTCCTGAACGGCCCTGGTCTGGGCCTGCTGCCGGGAAGATCATAAGCTTGGCGAGGCGGCGGGCAGGGGCGGAGGAGGACCGGGGTGATGGGGGGCTGCGCGTTCTTCGCGGCCGTGCTGGTGGTGCTCTGGGGGATGGGCATCTGGTACGAGACCGGCTCGACCGGCTGGCTGGCCGCCTCCATCACCGTCGCGGTGCTCACCCTGGCCAGCGTGATCCACGCGCTGGCGAGCGGCGGCAAGAAGAAGTGACCGCGCCGGGGCTGGTACGTCGCAGCCTCGGCGGTCGGGGAGAATGGGTGCCATGAGCCTCACTCCCCCTTCCGGCGGCGCCCCCTTCCGCGCCGGCTTCGCCTGCTTCGTCGGGCGGCCGAACGCGGGCAAGTCGACCCTGACCAACGCGCTGGTGGGGACGAAGGTCGCCATCACCTCCAACCGCCCGCAGACCACCCGGCACACCGTACGCGGCATCGTGCACCGCCCCGACGCCCAGCTGGTGCTGGTGGACACCCCCGGCCTGCACAAGCCCCGCACGCTGCTCGGCGAGCGGCTGAACGACGTGGTCCGCGCCACCTGGGCCGAGGTCGATGTGATCGGCTTCTGCCTGCCCGCCGACCAGAAGCTCGGCCCCGGCGACCGCTACATCGCCAAGGAGCTCTCCGAGGTCAAGCGGACCCCCAAGGTCGCGATCGTCACCAAGACCGACCTGGTGGACTCGCAGCGGCTGGCCGAGCAGCTGATCGCCATCGACCAGCTCGGCAAGGAGCTGGGCATCGAGTGGGCGGAGATCATCCCGGTCTCGGCCGTCGGCGACAAGCAGGTGGGCCTGCTCGCCGACCTGCTGGTCCCGCTGCTGCCCGAGAGCCCGCCGCTCTACCCGGACGGCGACCTCACCGACGAGCCCGAGCAGGTGATGGTGGCCGAGCTGATCCGCGAGGCCGCCCTGGAGGGCGTCCGGGACGAGCTGCCGCACTCCCTGGCCGTGGTGGTCGAGGAGATGCTGCCCCGCGAGGACCGCCCCGCCGACCGCCCGCTGCTGGACATCCACGCCTACCTCTACATCGAGCGGCAGAGCCAGAAGGCCATCGTCATCGGTGCCAAGGGGGCCCGCCTCAAGCACGTCGGCACCACCGCCCGCAAGCACATCGAGGCGCTGCTCGGCACCCCGGTCTTCCTGGACCTGCATGTCAAGGTCGCCAAGGACTGGCAGCGCGACCCCAAGCAGCTCCGCAAGCTGGGCTTCTGACGCCGGCGTAGCGTCAGTCAGGCGCCCTCGCGCAGCACCAGGGAGACCAGTTCCCGCTGGGACTCGGTGAGGCGGGGGTCGGCGCAGTGGACCGTGCGGCCGTCCACCGTGATCTCGTAGTGGAAGCCGTCGGGCACGCCGAAGGTGGGGGTGCGCAGGCCGGAGGCCATGGCCTCCCGGGCCAGCGCATGGACGTGTGGCGCATCGGTCCGTGCGGAGGTGTCCAGCTCGGCCCGGCGCGAGATCCCGGCGAGGCCGCCGGTGCGGGTCACCCGGATACGCATGGTTGCCAGTGTGCTACGGAACGGCGCCGTCTGGCGAGGGATTGGCCCTTACAAAACGATCTCGGAGCGGAAAACGATCTCGGTGACCCGGGCGGCCCCGCCTGCCCGGCTCACCCGAGGACGCCGACCTGGGTCCACCCCTTGGCCACCGCCTCCGCCTCCCGCCCCTCGCCGTAGCGGGCCCGGGTGGCGGACACGGTGGCGGTGGCGAAGGCGGCGAAGTCCGCGTTCGGCCGGAGCAGGCCGCCGGTGAGGGTGTCGTACCAGATCTGCCCGGCCTTCTCCCAGGCGTGCCCGCCCAGCGCGGTCGCCACCAGGTAGAAGGCGTGGTTGGGGATGCCGGAGTTGATGTGCACCCCGCCGTTGTCGTCGAAGGTGTGCACATAGCCGTCCATGGTGGAGGGCTGCGGGTCCTTGCCCAGTACCTCGTCGTCGTACGCCGTGCCGGGCTCGCGCAGCGAACGCAGCGCCACCCCGTGCACCCGGGGCGTCAGCAGACCGGCGCCGATCAGCCAGTCGGCCTGCTCGGCGGTCTGCTGGAGGGCGTACTGCTTGACCAGGGAGCCGAAGACGTCGGAGAGCGACTCATTGAGGGCGCCGGACTGGCCCCGGTAGGCGAGACCGGCGGTGTACTGGGTGACGCCGTGGGTGAGCTCATGGCCGATCACGTCCACGGCGGCGGTGAAGTCGGTGAAGATCTGGCCGTCCCCGTCGCCGAAGACCATCCGCTCTCCGTTCCAGAACGCGTTGTCGTAGTCGCGGCCGTAGTGCACGGTGGCGTTCAGCGGCAGCCCGGCGTCGTCGATCGAGCGGCGGCCGTAGACCTCGTGGAAGAGGGCGAAGGTGGCGCCCAGGCCGTCGTAGGCGTGGTTGACCGGGCCGTCCTTCACCGCCGGGCGGCCCTCGTGGCGGACGGCGCGGCCGGGCAGCGCCTCGCTGTGGTGGGCGTCGGCGATGGTGCGCTGGGGCCGGTCGCCGCCGGAGCTGAGCGGCAGGGCGACGCGCGGCGCCAGCAGCCGGTTCTCCCGGTGCCGGGTGTCGAGGGCGAGGGCACGCCGCGCGGCGTCGCGCAGCGAGGCGTCGGCCGCCTCCGCGAGCCGGTCCAGGACATGCGGCGGCACGATGGTGCAGAAGCAGGCGTGGCTGCGGGCTGTGGAGTCCATGCGCCCAGAGTGGCCGAGCGGGTACGGAATGTCACCGGATCGGGAGCGGGATTCCCCCGTGGCGGCGAGGAGGGATCGTTTCGGCACCCTCCCGAGGTGTCCGCTCGGCGTCTCAAGGGGCGGGATGTCCCTGCGGTGCACGGAGGGGCTGGGTTACTCTGGGCGGCATCATGCGTTACGGGCTGCTTCTTCTTAGCTGCCGCGGCGAGGGCCTGTAGATCACAGAGGCCGGCCCCCTCGCCGCGGGGACCGGTGCTGTGTGCGTACCGCCGCAGCGGTCGGCCGTCGGATGTCCTACCCGACCAGCCCGTCGCCAGAGGAAGCAGAGAACTGCCATGACCCAGCCGGAGTCCGTCGCTCGCGCCTTCGTCGAGCGCCCCACCCCGATCACCGCCGCGACCGTACGCCAGCAGCCGTCGCCGATGCCGTACCACCGCTACTCCCAGTTCGAGACCGTGGACCTGCCCGACCGCCGCTGGCCCAGCCAGGTGATCACCCAGGCGCCGCGCTGGCTCTCCACCGACCTGCGGGACGGCAACCAGGCGCTGATCGACCCCATGTCGCCCGCCCGCAAGCGCAAGATGTTCGACCTGCTGGTCGCCATGGGCTACAAGGAGATCGAGGTCGGCTTCCCCTCCTCCGGCCAGACCGACTTCGACTTCGTCCGCTCCCTGGTCGAGGAGGGGGCGATCCCGGAGGACGTCACCATCTCGGTGCTGACCCAGGCACGCGAGGAGCTGATCGAGCGCACCATGGAGTCGCTGGTCGGCGCACCCCGGGCGACCGTGCACCTGTACAACGCCACCGCGCCGATGTTCCGCCGGGTGGTCTTCCGGGCCAGCCGCGAGGAGGTCAAGCAGATCGCGGTGGACGGCACCCGGCTGGTGATGGAGTACGCGGAGAAGATCCTGGGCGACGAGACCGTCTTCGGCTATGAGTACTCGCCGGAGATCTTCATCGACACCGAGCTGGACTACGCCCTGGAGGTCTGCGAGGGGGTGATGGACGTCTGGCAGCCCGGCGAGGGCCGCGAGATCATCCTCAACCTGCCCACCACCGTGGAGCGCTCCACCCCCAACATCTACGCCGACCGCATCGAGTGGATGTCGCGCAACCTGTCGCGCCGCGAGTACATCTGCCTCTCCTCGCACCCGCACAACGACCGCGGCACCGGCGTGGCCTCCGCCGAGCTGGCGATCATGGCCGGCGCGGACCGGGTCGAGGGCTGCCTCTTCGGCCAGGGCGAGCGCACCGGCAACCTGGACCTGGTCAATGTCGGCCTGAACCTCTTCTCCCAGGGCGTCGACCCGCAGATCGACTTCTCCGACATCGACGAGATCCGCCGCACCGCCGAGTACTGCAACCAGATGCCGGTCCCCGAGCGCCACCCCTACGCCGGCGACCTGGTGTACACCTCCTTCTCCGGCTCCCACCAGGACGCCATCAAGAAGGGCTTCGACGCCCTGGAGGCCGATGCGGCCGCCGCCGGCCACAGCGTCCACCAGCACCCGTGGGGCGTGCCCTACCTGCCGATCGACCCCAAGGACGTCGGCCGCTCCTACGAGGCGGTCATCCGGGTCAACAGCCAGTCCGGCAAGGGCGGCGTCGCCTACGTCCTGAAGAACGACCACAAGCTGGACCTGCCCCGCCGGATGCAGATCGAGTTCTCGAAGATCATCCAGGCCAAGACCGACGCCGAGGGCGGCGAGGTCACCCCGGCGCAGATCTGGGCCGTCTTCCAGGACGAGTACCTGCCCGTCCCGGACGCCCCCTGGGGCCGCATCTCGCTGCGCAGCGCCCAGAAGCTGTCCACCGACGACGGCCGCGACGCGCTCACCGCCGAGGCCGTGGTCGACGGTGTGGAGACCACCCTGACCGGCTCCGGCAACGGCCCGGTCTCCGCCTTCGTCGACGCCCTGGCCGGGATCGGCGTGGACGTACGGGTGCTGGACTACGCCGAGCACGCCCAGAGCGAGGGCGGCGACGCCCAGGCCGCCGCCTATGTCGAGTGCGCCGTCGAGGGCCGGGTGCTCTGGGGCGTCGGCATGGACGCCAACACCGTCCGCGCCTCGCTCAAGGCCATCGTCAGCGCCGTCAACCGCGCCCACCACCGCTGACCCTCGCCACCCCCGCGCCAGACCACCACGTACCACCACGCACGCCGCCGGGCCACCCCGGCGGCGTGCGTGTGTCCAGGGCCACATTTTTTCCTTTGAGGGCCGTCCGGGGTACTGACAGGACATCACTCGCGTGGCAGCATCGATCACACCGACACCGGGGTCGGTGGGACGCCCCTAGAAGTGTGTTCGGATGCGTGACCTCGCCCGTGGGTATCGGGCAGGGCCGCCGACAGTGACAGGGGAGTGCGCCTGTGACGCGTCTGTGGGGTGTCCGTCCGTCGTGGCGGACGGAGGTCCTCGGCGAGTTCTTCTGCCCCGGCTGCGGTGGGGACCGCAACTACCGCCGGCAGCGGGGGCGCCGCTGGCTGCGGCTCTGCGGGGCTCCCGCGCTGCCGCTGGGCCAGGCGGGGACCAGCGTGCAGTGCACCGCCTGCCGCAGCCGCTATGCGCCGTCCGCCCTGGAGCGGCCGACCTGCACCAAGCTCTCCGGGATGCTGCGCGACGCCCAGTACACCATCGCGCTGGCGGTGCTCGCCGCCGGTGGTGCGGCCGGCCGTCAGGCCCGGGAGGCGGCCTGCGAGGTGATCCGCGAGGCCGGCTTCGAGGACTGCGGCGAGGTCCAGGTGCTGGCCTCCCTGGCGGCGCTCTCCGGCCTCGGCTCGACGGATGCGCCGCATGGCTCCGGCAGCCCGCTGGACGAGGCGTACGGGGGGATCGGCAGCGGCCTGGCCATCGAACTGCACGCCGCGCTGGAGCCGCTCGCCCCGCATCTGGCCCCGCAGGGCCTGGAACGGCTGCTGCTCCAGGGTGCCTGGATCGCGCTGGCCGACGGCCCCTACCGACCCGCCGAGCGGGACGCGCTGGCCGCCGTCGGGCACTGCCTGCACCTGGGCACGGAGCAGATCGCGGAACTGCTGGAGGCCGCCGCCCGTACCCCGCACCCGTAGCGGCAAGAGCCTCCCCGGACGGGCCCGCGTCCCCCCTCCCGGGCCTGCCCAGTCCCGCACCGGTGCGGGCATCGGCCCCGTCGTGGCCGCGCAGCCCCCGGTGCGGGACTTCGGGGCGCCCCGGACGGGCCCACGGCCGTCCGGCCCGTGCGGGAGAATGGCCCCATGCCGCCCCCGCTGCCCGCCCGCACCACCGCCACGACCGTCATCACGACCGTCATCACGACCGTCATCACGACCGCCGTCATCACGACCGCCGTCACCGCTGCCGCGCCCGGCGGGGCCGCCGGATGAGCCTCTACCGCGACGACGGCATCGTGCTGCGCACCCAGAAGCTGGGCGAGGCGGACCGCATCATCACCCTGCTCACCCGCCACCACGGCCGGGTGCGGGCGGTCGCCCGGGGGGTACGCCGCACCAAGTCGAAGTTCGGCGCCCGGCTGGAGCCGTTCTCCCATGTGGATGTGCAGTTCTTCGCCCGGGGCAGCGAGCTGATCGGCCGGGGTCTGCCGCTCTGCACCCAGGTGGAGACCATCGCCCCGTACGGCGGCCCCATAGTCGCCGACTACGGCCGCTACACCGCGGGCACCGCCATGCTGGAGACCGCCGAGCGGTTCACCGAGAACGAGGGCGAGCCCGCCGTCCAGCAGTATCTGCTGCTGGTCGGCGCGCTGCGCACGCTGGCCTCCGGCGACCATGGCGCCCATCTGGTGCTGGACGCCTTTCTGCTGCGCTCGCTCGCGGTCAACGGCTATGGCGCGACCTTCGACGACTGCGCCAAGTGCGGGCTGGAGGGGCCCAATCGTTTCTTCTCGCTCCAGGCGGGTGGCGTGCTCTGCGGCGACTGCCGGGTGCCCGGCAGTGCCGTACCCTCCCCTGAGACACTGGAACTGCTCGGCGCCCTGCTCTCGGGCGACTGGGAGACCGCGGACGCCTGCGAGTCCCGGTACTGCCGCGAGGGCAGCGGCCTGGTGGCCGCCTATCTACAGTGGCACCTGGAGCGGGGCCTCCGTTCATTGAGATACGTGGAGAAGTAGGCGATGGCAGGACGACGGTTCTTCGGCGGCGGGCAGCAGCGCACGTACCTGCCGCCCAGCCCGCACCCCAGCGGCGCCCAGCCGCCGAAGATCCCGGGCGAGCTGGTGCCGGAACACGTCGCCATCGTGATGGACGGCAACGGCCGCTGGGCCAAGGAGCGGGGACTGCCCCGCACCGAGGGCCACAAGGTCGGCGAAGGCGTGGTGCTGGACGTGCTCAAGGGGTGCATCGAGCTGGGGGTGAAGAACCTCTCGCTGTACGCCTTCTCCACCGAGAACTGGAAGCGCTCCCCGGACGAGGTGCGCTTCCTGATGAACTTCAACCGGGATGTCATCCACCGCCGCCGCGACGAGATGAACGCCATGGGCGTGCGGGTGCGCTGGGCCGGCCGGATGCCCAAGCTCTGGAAGAGCGTGGTGCAGGAGCTCCAGGTCGCCGAGGAGATGACCCGGGACAATGACGCGGTGACGCTGTACATGTGCGTCAACTACGGCGGGCGGGCGGAGATCGCGGACGCCGCCGCAGCCCTCGCGCAGGATGTGGCGGCGGGTCGGCTCGACCCGGCGAAGGTCACCGAGAAGACCTTCGCGCGCTACCTCTACCACCGCGACATGCCGGACGTGGACCTCTTCCTGCGCCCCAGCGGCGAGCAGCGGACCTCCAACTTCCTGCTCTGGCAGTCCGCTTACGCCGAGTTCGTCTTCCAGGACGTGCTCTGGCCGGACTTCGACCGCCGCGACCTGTGGCGGGCCTGCGAGCAGTACGCGATGCGCGACCGCCGGTTCGGCGGCGCCCAGCCCAACCAGGTGCCCGCCGGCGAGGAGACCGCAGGCGAGGAGACTGTCGGCGAGGAGACCGCAGGCGACCAGGTCTGACGGGTACGGCGGCACACCAGGGGCCCGGGAGGCGACTGCCTCCCGGGCCCCTGGAACGCGCCCGCTAACCGGCGGCGGCGCAGCCCGCGCAGGTACCGAAGATCTCCAGCGTGTGGGCGATGTCCGAGAAGCCGTGCTCGGCGGCCACCGCGTCCGCCCAGCGCTCCACCGCCGGACCCTCGACCTCCACCGTGCGCCCGCAGCTGCGGCAGACCAGGTGGTGGTGGTGCCCGCTGCTGCACCGCCGGTAGACCGCCTCGCCCTCGGCGGTGCGCAGCACATCGACCTCGCCCGCGTCGGCGAGCGACTGCAAGGTGCGGTAGACGGTGGTGAGGCCCACCGAGTCGCCCTTGTGCTTGAGGAGGTCGTGAAGCTCCTGCGCGCTGCGGAAGTCCTGGATCTCGTCCAGGGCAGCGGACACGGCGGCGCGCTGCCGGGTCGATCGGGCACGCGGCGACGGACTGGCGGTGGTCACCGGAGTCCTCCTCGGTTGCGGGTGCTGTGAAGCTTCATTGTGCCAGCGTTGCCCCCGGTGCCGGTTGCCGCTCGTCGGCCGCGCCGCCGCTGCCGCCGCTGACGCTCTCGCCGCTCGCCCGGGGGGCGGGCAGCACCAGGTCGCAGGCGGCCGGATCGGCGGTGCCGGCGCGGTGGCGGCGGCGGGCCAGCGGCATGGCGACCAGGCCGATCAGACCGAAGACGACCATGGCGAGGACCACGATGGTGGGGCCGGGCGGCAGGTCCTGGTAGTAGGAGGCGGTGGTGCCGGTCAGCGAGACCGCCACGCCGACGCCGACGGCCAGTGCCTGGGTGGCGGCGAAGGACCGGGTGACCTGCTGGGCGGCGGCGACCGGAACCACCATCAGCGCGCTGACCAGCAGCAGCCCGACCACTCGCATGGCCACGGTGACGGTGACGGCGGCGGTGACCGCCAGCAGCAGGTTGAGCAGCCGCACCGGCAGCCCGGTGACCCTGGCGAACTCCTCGTCCTGGCAGATGGCGAAGAGCTGCCGCCGCAGGCCGACGGTCATGGCGATGACGAAGACGGCGAGCAGCGTGATGGTGAGGATGTCGCCGGCCGAGACGGTGAGGATGGACCCCCACAGATAGGTGGTGAGGTTGGCCATCGAGCCATTGGGCGCCAGTTTGATGATCAGCGCGCCGCCGGCCATGCCGCCGTAGAAGAGCATGGCCAGCGCGATGTCGCCACGGGTCCGGCCGCGCGCGCGGATCAGCTCCATGAGGACCGCGCCGGCGGCGGCTACCAGGGTGGCCATCCAGACCGGGCTGGTGTTGAGCAGGAAGCCCAGCGAGACGCCGGTGAGGGCGACATGGCCGATGCCGTCGCCCATGATCGCCTGGCGGCGCTGCACCAGGTAGAGGCCGACGGCGGGGGCGGTGATGCCGATCAGCAGGGCGGCGAGCAGCGCCCGCCGCATGAAGTCGGTGGAGAGCATCTCGGTCATGGCAGCAGCCCCGTCGCGGTCGTGCTCCTACGGTGGTCGTCGGCGGCGTGCGGATGCACGTGGTCATGGCCGGGCAGCGCATGCTGGCCGGTGGCCGGTGGCGGCGGTCCGTCGTGGGTGACGCAGCCGTCACGCAGCACCACGGCGCGGTCGATCAGCGGTTCCAGCGGGCCCAGTTCATGCAGCACCAGCAGCACGGCCGCGCCGCGCTCGACCTCCCGGTGCAGCGTCTCGGCGAGTACCTGCTGGCTGGCGAGGTCCACGCCGGCCATCGGCTCGTCCATGATCAGCAGATCGGGTTCGGAGACCAGGGCGCGGGCGATCAGCACCCGCTGCTGCTGGCCGCCGGAGAGGTCGGCGACGCCGTCTCCCGCCCGGTCCAGCATGCCGACCGCCGCCAGCGCGCGGTCGGCGGCCTCGCGGTCGCGGCGGCGGAAGGGCAGCAGCCCGTGCCGGGAGAGCCGGCCGGTGGCGACGACCTCGCGGACGCTGGCGGGTACGCCGCTGGCGGCGGTGGTGCGCTGCGGTACGTAGCCGATCCGGTGCCAGTCGCGGAACCTGCCGTACGGGGTGCCGAAGAGCTCCAGCCCGCCGCGTTGCAGCGGCACCGAGCCGACCACGGCGCGGACGGTGGTGGACTTGCCGGAGCCGTTGGCGCCCAGCAGGGCGACCACCTCGCCGGGGCGCACCACGAGGTCCACCCCGCGCAGCACCGGCCGTCCGCCGAGCGAGGCGACGGCGTCGCAGAGGCAGACGGCCGCAGGGGCGTCCGCGCTCATCGGGCCGCCCCGAAGGCCGCTTCGAGGTTCTTGAGGTTCTGCCGCTGGACCGAGAAGTAGTCGTCCTTGGCGGGGTCCTTGACGCCCTCGATCGGGTCCAGCACGGCGGTCTTGAGGTGCAGGTCGTGGGCGAGGGTGGTGGCCAGCTTGGGGTTGGTGAGGGTCTCGAAGAAGATCGTGCTGACGCCGTGCGCCTTGGCCTGCTTCTGGATGTCGGCGAGCCGGGCGGGGCTGGGCTCGGACTCGGGGTCCACGCCGTTGATGGCGATCTGGGTGATGCCGTAGCGGTCCGCGAGGTAGCCGAAGGCGGCGTGGCTGGTGATGAACTCCTTGCCCTTGTAGGGCTCAAGGCCGGTGCGGAACTCCTGGTCCAGCGCGGTGAGCCGGGTCACCAGCGCCTCGGCGTTCTTCCGGTACTCGGCGGCGTGGTCCGGGTCGGCCTTGGCCAGCTCCTCGCCGACGCCCTTGGCCACGGTGGCGTAGCGGGTGGGGTCGAGCCAGATGTGCGGGTCGCCGGTGGTGTGGGAGTGCTCCTCGCCGTCCTCGCCGCCCTCCTCGTCCAGGTGGTGGTCGACCAGCGGGGAGAGGGTGGATGCCTCCACCACATGGGAGACGCCGGACTGCGCCACGGCGTCGTCCACGGCGGGCTGGAGCCCCTTGAGGTAGACCACCACGCCGGCCTTGCCCACGGCGGCGACCTGCTTGGGGGAGAGCTCCAGGTCGTGCGGCTCCACGCCGGGGGAGGTGAGGTCGGTGACGGCGACATGGCTGCCGCCGATCTGCTCGGCCAGGTACTCCAGGGGGTAGAACGACGCCACCACGCCCAACTTGCCGCCTCCGGCCGGGCTCCCGCCGCCGGCCGAGGCACTGGTGCCGCCTCCGCTTCCGCAGGCGGCGAGGGCCAGGGAGGCGGTGGCGGCGAGGGCTATGGAGGGAAGGACGCGACGGTGGCTCATGACAACCATTCTCATTTGAAGTGGAAACGATTGTCAATTCTCAGCTGTTCGGACGATCAGACCGCCGCAGCGGGGCAACGGATTTGAAACCGCTCCTGCCCGGGCCGGTAACCTGAGGTATTCGGTTGTGCCGCTCCGCGGCACCCTCCCCGAGCCCTTTGACCGCGTCGTCGTACTGAAGAGAGCACTGTGGCCGCCGACAAGATCGACACGATCGTCAGCCTGAGCAAGCGCCGTGGCTTCGTCTACCCCTGCAGCGAGATCTACGGTGGTCAGCGCGCCGCCTGGGACTACGGGCCACTGGGCGTGGAGCTCAAGGAGAACATCAAGCGGCAGTGGTGGCGTGCCATGGTCACCGGTCGCGAGGATGTGGTGGGCATCGACTCCTCGGTGATCCTCGCCCGCGAGGTGTGGGAGGCCTCCGGCCACGTCGCCACCTTCAACGACCCGCTGACCGAGTGCACCTCCTGCCACAAGCGGTTCCGCGCGGACCACCTGGAGGAGGCGTACGAGGCCAAGCACGGCCATGTCCCGGCCGGCGGCCTCGCCGACGTCAACTGCCCCAACTGCGGCAACAAGGGCACCTTCACCGAGCCCAAGCAGTTCTCCGGCATGCTCAAGACCCACCTGGGCGTGACCGAGGACGCCTCCGGTCTGGCCTATCTGCGCCCGGAGACCGCGCAGGGGATCTTCGTCAACTTCAAGGCCGTGCAGCAGACCTCGCGCAAGAAGCCGCCGTTCGGCATCGCCCAGACCGGCAAGTCCTTCCGCAACGAGATCACCCCCGGCAACTTCATCTTCCGCACCCGCGAGTTCGAGCAGATGGAGATGGAGTTCTTCGTCAAGCCCGGCGAGGACGAGAAGTGGCACGAGTACTGGCTCCAGGAGCGCTGGGACTGGTACACCGGCCTGGGCATCAACCCCGACAACATGCGCTTCTTCGAGCACCCCAAGGAGAAGCTCTCCCACTACGCCAAGCGCACGGTGGACATCGAGTACCGCTTCAACTTCGGCGGTCAGGAGTTCTCCGAGCTGGAGGGCGTCGCCAACCGCACCGACTACGACCTCTCGGTGCACAGCGAGCACTCCGGCCAGGACCTGAAGTACTTCGACCAGGAGTCCGGCGAGCGCTGGTTCCCCTATGTCATCGAGCCTGCGGCCGGCCTCAACCGCGCCATGCTGGCCTTCCTGCTGGACGCCTACTTCGAGGACGAGGCGCCCAACGCCAAGGGCGTGCTGGAGAAGCGCGTCGGCATGCGCCTGGACCCGCGCCTCGCGCCGGTCAAGGTCGCCGTGCTGCCGCTCTCCCGCAACACCGACCTCTCCCCGAAGGCGCGCGGCCTGGCCGCCGACCTCCGCCAGGCGTGGAACGTCGAGTTCGACGACGCCGGCGCCATCGGCAAGCGCTACCGCCGCCAGGACGAGATCGGCACCCCGTTCTGCGTCACCGTCGACTTCGACACCCTTGAGGACAACGCGGTGACCGTCCGCGAGCGCGACACCATGGCCCAGGAGCGCGTCTCCCTGGACCAGGTCAAGTCCTACCTGGGTGCCCGCCTCCTCGGCTGCTGACACCCACCCGCGCACCCTCCGCGCACCCTCCGCGCACCGCAGGGGCGTACCGGCGGCTCGACCGCCGGTACGCCCTCGCCGTCTCTCAGGCGGCCCTCCGCAGGGCGCGGCGGTCCGGCACCGGGGCCCCGGCCGGAGCGGGCCGGCCAAGCGGGCGAGCTGGACCTGCCCCCCGCCGACGCCGACCACCGCCGGGTGCTCGCGGTGCTGCGCTTCCTCGCCGCACCCCTGAGACACCGCCGGGGAACGGCGGCGCTCAGTGGCGATCGGCTCGGCTCGACTGGGCTCGGCGGAGTTCGGCTGGGCTCAGCGGCTGCGGCGGCCCAGGCGGTTGCGGCCGGAGGACGCCGGGACATGCAGCGGCAGTCCGGCCAGCCGGAGCGCCGAGGCGATGTCGCGCCGCCGCTCCGGGGCGGTCTCCTCGGCGGCGGCCAGCAGCCGCCCGTACACCTCGGGGCGGCCCTCGGCCATCAGCACCGAGCCGAGCCGCGCCAGGTCGCCCGGCTGCCGCCCACGGACCAGGGTCCGCAGCAGCACCTCGTTCGCCGACTCCCGGCCCGCGTCCGCCAGGGCCCGGACCAGGTCCGCGACCTCGGGCGCGGCCCGGCTGGCGGTCTGGCCCAGCAGGCTGCGCAGGTCCGCGTCGCGTCCGGCGTCGGCCAGCGCCCCCACCAGCGCCGCCACCTCGTCCGCGGGGGCCGACGCCGACTCCCAGAGCAGCGTCGCCGCGTCCGCCGCCTGCCCGGTGCGCTCCAGCGCGGCGAAGAGCGGCGGCAGCCGGTCCGGGGGCCATGACCAGAGCTGGTGGAAGAGCTCCTGCGCCTCCTCGGTCAGCTCCGCCTGGCGCAGCAGCGACAGCACCTGCGCGGCATGGTCGGCCGTACCGCCGGCGGCGGCCCGGGCCAGATAGCCGGCCGAGCCGGACGGCCCCCCGGTGTGCAGCTCGGCGGCCAGCGCGGCCACATCGGCCGGGGCCAGCGACAGCGCGGCCTCGGCGACCGCCGCCACCGCCTGCCGGCCCTGCCCGGCCGCATGCATCCCGGACACCCGGGCCGCCAGCGCGACCGGGTCCACGATCGGCCACGGCTGCTGCCGGGCCGCCTCCGCGTCGGACCCGGGCCGCTCCCCGGCCATCGGGCGCTCCCCGGCCACCTGGCGGTCCCGGCCGTCGCGTGCCTCGGGGACCTCGGCCGGTGGCTCCGGTATGGGCCGGTCGGCGGCGGCCCCGCCGTGCCGGGCTCCGCCCGCCCGCCGTGGACGCGTCCGCCGACCGGCGGCCGGGCCGGGCTCCGGCTCGACCCTGGCCTCGGGCGCGAGGTCCCCCTCGATCTCGACGTCGATCGGCGCCTCGGCCTCGGGCTCCGCCTCGCCCGGGGGCGGTGGGGAGGCCCCGTTCCAGCGGGCCTGCGCCTCCACGCCGCGCAGCTGCTCGCTGAGCCGCAGGCACTCCGCCCCCAGCTGCTCCCGGTATGCCCGCGCCTGGGCCAGCTGCCGGGCCGCCTCCGGGTCCGGCCCCGCCGGGGGTGCGGCGTAGCGATGCCCGGCCGACCGCAGCTCGGCGGCCAGCCGCCGCTCCCGCTGTACGGCGTACTGGCGTGCCCGCAGCATCTCGTCCAGTTGCATGCGCATGTCGTCGACCTGCACGGGGTCCGGAGCCCCGCCGTGAACCGCCATGGTGCGACCTCCCACCGGGCGCCCGTCCGGCCCCGGCCCTCGTCTCCCCCGACCTGGCACCGGCCACCGACCCCGGGCGTCCACTTGGTTACCGGGGGTCATGGCCGGTGGCCATCCTGCCGCAAAGAGGGCATGGGAAGGTAGCGAATCGCGTCCATTTGTCGGCGCGGTTCCGGGCGGCGGCGGCCGCAGCCGCCTGACTATCAGTCAGCAAGCTTGCGGCGGGCCTCCATCAGCGCGAAACCCAGCAGGTTGAGCCCTCGCCAGCGGGCCGGATCGGCGGCGCGCCGATCATCGGCGGCCAGGCCGATGCCCCAGATCCGGTCCAGCGGACTGGCCTCCACCAGCACCCGGTGCCGGGTGGCGAGCAGATAGGCGGAGAGCGCCGCGTCCTGTCCGAACTTGGCGACGTTCCCCTCCACCACCAGCTCGGCCCGCTCCCGCGCCCACTGCTCCTCGCGGAACCCCCGCACCAGCCGGCCCAGCTTCCTGGCCTCCCCCGGGGTGCGCGCCGCCAGGATGCCGCCCAGTGTCTCCTCGTCCCCGAACAGCCGGGCCTTGCCCGCCATCATCCAGTGCTCGGCGGTGGCGTACTCCACCCCGTCCACCGTGAAGGGGGACGGCCACCACTGGCTGAGGCACCCGGCGCCGACGCTCCCGTCCCGCTGCGGCCGGGGTCCCCAGAACATCAGATACCTCGGTCGCACCCCGGAGGCGGTGAGGTCGGCCAGCTCGGAGCGGCTGCGGACGGCCGCGGGCTCGGTGGGCCGGGTGGGCTCGGTGTGCCCGGTGCTGGGCTGCATCGCGCTCATGGCCCGATCGTCGCACCCGCCCCCGACAGCGCCCACGGAATTTCCGGATGACGTACGCACCGGCGCCCCCGGGCGGTGGGGGAGAATGGGTCTCTCCGGACCACCGCTCCCACCCCGAGGACCACAGGCATGACCACCACCGCCGAACCCGCCGCCACCGCACCCCAGGGCGGCTTTGCGCCGCTGCGGGTGGGGCCGATGCAGGTGTGGCCGCCGGTGGTGCTGGCGCCGATGGCGGGGATCACCAATGCGCCGTTCCGCACGCTCTGCCGGGAGCAGAGCGGCGGCCGGGGGCTGTTCGTCAGCGAGATGATCACGACCCGGGCGCTGGTGGAGCGGGACCGCAAGACCCTGCGGCTGATCCGGTTCGACCCCAGCGAGCAGCCGCGCTCCATCCAGCTGTACGGGGTGGACCCGGTCACCGTGGGCCGGGCCGTGCGCATGATCGCCGACGAGGACCTGGCCGACCACATCGACCTGAACTTCGGCTGCCCGGTGCCCAAGGTGACCCGCAAGGGCGGCGGCTCGGCGCTGCCGTACAAGCGGAACCTGCTGCGCGCCCTGCTGCGCGAGGCGGTCGGCAACGCGGGCGCGCTGCCGGTGACGGTCAAGATGCGCAAGGGCATCGACGACGCCCACCTCACCTACCTGGACGCCGGGCGGATCGCCGCCGAGGAGGGGGTGGCGGCCATCGCCCTGCACGGCCGCACCGCCGTGCAGCACTACGGCGGCACCGCCGACTGGTCGGCGGTCGCCCGGCTGCGCGAGGCGGTGCCGGACGGGATTCCGGTGCTGGGCAACGGCGACATCTGGTCGGCGGACGACGCGGTGCGGATGATGCGGGAGACCGGCTGCGACGGCGTGGTGGTGGGGCGCGGCTGCCTGGGGAGGCCGTGGCTGTTCAAGGACCTGGTGTCGATCTTCGAGGGCGAGGTGGACTACCAGCGTCCGTCGTTCCGCCGGGTCGCCTCGGTGATGCTGCGCCATGCCGAGCTGCTGGGGGAGTGGATCGGCGACGAGGCGCGCGGCGTGATCGACTTCCGTAAGCATGTGGCCTGGTACACCAAGGGCTTCTCGGTCGGCTCCGAGATGCGGGTGAAGCTGGCGAACGCCTCCTCGCTGGCCGAGCTGGAGGGCCTGCTCTCCTCGCTCGACCTGGACCAGCCCTGGCCGGAGGGGGCGGACGGCCCGCGCGGCCGGACCACCGGGGAGCGCCGGGTGGTCCTCCCCGAGGGCTGGCTGGACGACCCGTACGACTGCGCGGTCCCGGGCGCCGACGCCGAGCTGGACACCTCCGGCGGCTGAGCCGGGGCGGCGTCCGTACCGGAGCCCGTACGGCTGGTGAGACGCGGCCGTGACGCTGGACACATACCGGGGCGGTCGCCGCTCCCCGGGGGTGCGCGGCGGCCGGTGCCGGGCGCGGATCGGTTCCCGAAGGGGGGTCCGGCGGATCGGGCGCGCTGTCTCCAGGTAATCAAGACGTGGTGGCACTGAGTGCCAGCCCGGCTCTCCGGCGGTCGCCCAGATGTGATCATGGAGTTTCGCCGACTTCGACAAATGAACGCGAGCTAGCGTCAAGCGGACGATTTCACAAACGCAGGTGATCAAGCCCTGAAGGCATGGAAGTGTCGGGTCGGGGCCGACTCCGAAGCTCTGACGGCCTATCGGCTGCGCTGAGCGGCCTTTGAAATGGGTATGTTCTCCGCCGTCAGGGCAACCGTGCGACCCGTTGCGCGAGGAGAACACCCGTGCCGAAATTCGTCTACTCCTTCACCGAGGGCAACAAGGACCTCAAGGATCTTCTCGGCGGCAAGGGAGCGAACCTCGCCGAGATGACCAACCTCGGACTGCCCGTCCCTCCGGGCTTCACCATCACCACCGAGGCATGCAAGGTCTACCTGGAGTCCGGCAGCGAGCCCGCCGGACTCCGCGACGAGGTGAGTGCGCACCTCGACGCCCTGGAGCAGACCATGGGCAAGCGGCTGGGACAGGCCGACGACCCCCTGCTGGTCTCGGTGCGCTCCGGGGCCAAGTTCTCCATGCCGGGCATGATGGACACCGTCCTCAACATCGGCCTCTCCGACGCCTCGGTGGCCGGACTCGCGGCCCAGGCAGGCGATGAGCGCTTCGCCTGGGACTCCTACCGCCGCCTTGTCCAGATGTTCGGCAAGACGGTGCTGGGTGTGGACGGCGACCTCTTCGAGGAGGCGCTGGATGAGGCCAAGCACGCCAAGGGCACCACCAATGACCTGGACCTGGACGCCGCCGACCTGGAAGCCCTGGTCGACCGGTTCAAGGACATCGTCCGCAAGGAGACCGGCCGGGACTTCCCGCAGGACCCGCGCGAGCAGATGGACCTCGCCGTGCACGCGGTCTTCGAGTCCTGGAACAGCGACCGGGCCAGGCTCTACCGCCGCCAGGAGCGCATCCCCAACGACCTGGCCACGGCGGTCAACGTCTGCTCCATGGTCTTCGGCAACCTCGGCGCCGACTCGGGCACCGGTGTCGCCTTCACCCGCGACCCCTCCACCGGCACCCAGGGCGTCTACGGCGACTACCTCCAGAACGCCCAGGGCGAGGACGTCGTCGCCGGCATCCGCAACACCGTCCCGCTGGCCGAGCTGGAGACGCTGGACAAGGCGTCGTACGACCAGCTGATGACCATCATGGAGACCCTGGAGAACCACTACCGGGACCTCTGCGACATCGAGTTCACCATCGAGCGCGGCAAGCTGTGGATGCTCCAGACCCGGGTCGGCAAGCGCACCGCGGCCGCCGCCTTCCGGATCGCGGTCCAGCTGGTCGACCAGGGCCTGATCGACCTGGACGAGGCGCTGCACCGGGTCAACGGCGCCCAGCTGGCGCAGCTGATGTTCCCCCGCTTCGCGGAGCCCGCGACCTCCTCGGGGGAGGGCAAGGCCGACCGGATCGCCTGGGGCATCGCCGCCTCGCCCGGCGCCGCCGTCGGCAAGGCCGTCTTCGACTCCTACACCGCCGTCAAGTGGTCCCGCTCCGGCGAGAAGGTCATCCTGGTACGCCGGGAGACCAACCCCGACGACCTGGACGGCATGATCGCCGCCGAGGGCATCCTCACCTCCCGGGGCGGCAAGACCTCGCATGCGGCCGTGGTGGCCCGAGGCATGGGCAAGACCTGTGTCTGCGGCGCCGAGGAGCTGGAGGTCGACACCAAGAAGCGCCGCTTCGCCACCGCCGACGGCCGGGTCGTCGAGGAGGGCGACCTGATCTCCATCGACGGCTCCACCGGCAAGGTCTACCTGGGCGAGGTCCCGGTGGTCCCCTCCCCGGTGGTGGAGTACTTCGAGGGCACCCTGCACGCCGGGGCCGACGAGCAGGGCGGCCTGGTGCAGGCGGTGCACCGGATCATGGCGCACGCCGACGTACGGCGGAGGCTGCGGGTCCGCGCCAACGCCGACAACGCCGACGACGCCTCGCGCGCCCGCCGCTACGGCGCCCAGGGCATCGGGCTCTGCCGCACCGAGCACATGTTCCTCGGCGAGGAGCGCCGCAAGGAGGTCGAGCAGCTGATCCTGGCCGACACCGACCAGGAGCGCGAGTCCGCGCTGCGCACCCTGCTGCCGCTGCAGAAGGGCGACTTCGTCGAGCTCTTCCAGGCCATGGACGGGCTGCCGGTCACCGTACGGCTGCTGGACCCGCCGCTGCACGAGTTCCTGCCCGACATCACCGAGCTGTCGGTGCGGGTCGCCCTCGCCGAGGCCCGCAAGGACCCGCACGAGAACGACCTGCGGCTGCTCCAGGCCGTGCACCGGCTGCATGAGCAGAACCCGATGCTGGGCCTGCGCGGCGTACGCCTCGGCCTGGTCATCCCCGGCCTCTTCTCCATGCAGGTCCGGGCCATCGCGGAGGCCGCCGCCGAGCGGCGGCTGGCGGGCGGCGACCCCAGGCCGGAGATCATGATCCCGCTGGTGGGCACCGTCCAGGAGCTGGAGATCGTCCGCGAGGACGCCGAGAAGGTGCTGGCCGAGGTCAGGGCCGCCACCGGCGTCGACCTGGACATCAAGCTCGGCACCATGATCGAGCTGCCGCGCGCCGCCGTCACCGCCGGGCAGATCGCCGAGGCGGCGGAGTTCTTCTCCTTCGGCACCAACGACCTGACCCAGACCGTGTGGGGGTTCAGCCGCGACGACGTCGAGGCGTCCTTCTTCACCGCCTACCTGGAGAAGGGCATCTTCGGCGTCTCCCCGTTCGAGACCATCGACCGGGACGGCGTCGGCTCGCTGGTCAAGCAGGCCGTCGCGGCCGGCCGGGCCACCCGGCCCGACCTCAAGCTGGGCGTCTGCGGCGAGCACGGCGGCGACCCGGACTCGGTCCACTTCTTCCACGAGGTGGGGCTGGACTACGTCTCCTGCTCCCCCTTCCGCATCCCGGTGGCACGCCTGGAGGCCGGCCGCGCCGCCATCGAGACGGCGGGCAGCGACTCGCGCTGATACCACGCAGCGAGAGTCGGTGACCGCACCCGTGCGGCGGAGCTCGGCGCAGGAGACGCCGCCGCACGGCAGGCCCCGGGGCGGGGCCGGACAATGGCGTCCGGTCCCGCCCCGGCGGCATTCCCGCCTTGATCGCGGAGCCGTGGGCGGCCATGCTGCTGGGATGACGTTCCGCCGCGCGGCCGCCGCCGCACTGCTGGCCGCGCTCGCCGCCGGCTGCGCCTCGACCTCCGCGCCGTCGGGCGCCCACCCCGCCGGGCCGACCGCGCCGCCTGCGTCGTCCGGGCCGTCGGGTGCCTGGCATCCCTCGGACCCCGCGATACCCGACATCTGCGGTACCCGGCTGCCCGACCAGGCCCATGACACCCTGGCGCTGATCCAGGCCGGCGGCCCCTACCCGTACCGCTCGGACGGCACGGTCTTCGGCAACCGCGAGCGGCTGCTGCCCCGTCAGCGGTCCGGCTACTACCACGAGTTCACCGTCCGCACCCCGGGCTCCCGGGACCGCGGCGCCCGGCGGATCATCACCGGCAGCGGCGGCGAGGAGTACTGGACCGCCGACCACTACGCGTCCTTCAAGGAGATCGACACACGCTGCTAGGCGGTGTCCGCCTCGCCGCCGAGCAGGCCGACGAACATCGTCTGGTGCAGCTCCTCGACATGGCGCCGGGTGATGTCGGCCGCCCCGGCGGCGTCGTGCCGGCGCAGCGCCTCGACCAGGGCGCGGTGCTCGGCGTTGGAGGCACGCAGTGCCTCCATGGGATACGGCAGGTAGTAGCGGTAGAGGTCCCGCAGCAGCGCGCTGTACGGCTCGGTGACCGAGTCGAGCCCGGTGGCGGCGGCCACCGCGAGGTGGAACCGCTCGTCGCAGCTGTGGAACTCGGCCCAGCTGGGGGCCTCGTCCATCTCCGCGACCAGGTCGTCCAGCCGCTTCAGGGTGTCGTCGTCCACCCGGGCGGCGGCCAGGTGCGCCACCCCGCACTCCAGGACCAGCCGGTGGTCGATCAGCCGGCGTACGGCGGCGCTGTCCGACCGGAAGGCGGCGGTGGTCTCGGCGGCGGCGCGGGCGGGCCGCTCGGCGACCAGGGTGCCGCCGGTCCGGCCCCGACGCCGTTCGAGGACGCCGTCCCGGCAGAGTGAGACCAGGGCCCGGCGGGCGGTGATCTCGCCGACGCCCAGCGCCGCCGCGATCCGGTCGCTGCTCGGCAGCCGCTCGCCGGGCGCGAGCAGGCCGAGGTCGACGGCGAGGCCGATCCTGGCCCGTACGGCGTCCAGGGCGGAGAGCCGCCGGATGCCGCTGAGCGCGGGAGTGTTGAGACCCAGGGCGACGTCCGCGCCCGGATCCGGGTCCGGTTCCGGTCGGTCGGGGGAGCCAGGCATGGGTGTCACTGTAGCCGGAGAAGAAAACATCTCATGCTGATCAGTATTGCTTAAGTGCTCATCTTGCTCTAATTTCACCCCGACGCCCCGTAAGAAGCAGGTGACTTCCGTGTCCCGACCTCTGCCCATCGCCCTGGCCCAGGCGCCGCCGCGCCTGGCGACGGCACCGCTCTCCGGCTTCGCCGAGGAGGTGGAGTCCCTCCTCGCGCGCTTTCCGCAGACCCGGCTGGCGGTCTACCCCGAGCTGCACCTGTGCGGGGTGGACGGGCCTCCCGGCCGGGAGGAGGAGCAGTTGCAGGAGGCCGCCGAGCCGCTGGACGGCCGCCGTACCAGGCAGCTCGCCGAGCTCGCCGGCGACCTGGGCATCTGGCTGCTGCCCGGCAGCGTCTGCGAGCGCGGCCCGGGCGGGGAGCTGTTCAACACCGCGCTGGCCTTCTCCCCGGACGGCCGGCTGGCGGCGTCGTACCGCAAGGTCTTCCCCTGGCGGCCGCGCGAGCCGTACGTTCCGGGGGACCGGTTCGTGGTCATGGAGATCCCCGGGACCGGGCGGATCGGCTTCTCGATCTGCTACGACGCCTGGTTCCCCGAGGTCGCCCGCCATCTGGCCTGGATGGGCGCCGAGGTGATCGTCAACCCGGTGATGACCACCACCGGGGACCGGGCCCAGGAGCTGGTCCTGGCCCGGGCCAACGCCATCGTCAACCAGGTCTTCGTGGTCAGCGTCAACACCGCCGGACCGGTCGGCACCGGTCGCAGCCTGGTCGTCGACCCCGAGGGGCGGGTCCGCACCGAGGCCCCGTCCGAGGGGGCGACCGTCCTCACCGACGTCCTCGACCTGGATGAGGTCTCCCGGGTGCGCACCTATGGCACCGCTGGGATCAACCGCATGTGGGAGCAGTTCACCGACGCCGACTCCCCGCTGGAGCTACCGCTGTACGGCGGCCGTATCGACCCCCGCCGCTGGCGCCCCGCGACCCCCGCCGAGCCCCCGGCGGAACCCCCCGCCCGCACCTGAACCACCCCAGGAGCCCACCCCGTGGACCACAGCACCGCCGCGCCGAGCCTGACGCGCGCCCTGACGCTCAGATCCGTCGTTCTCTTCGGCCTCGCCTATATGACTCCGCTGATCGTCCTGGGGACGTTCGGCGTGGTGGCCGACATCACCCATGGCGCGACCCCCACCGCCTATCTGCTGGCGCTGGCGGCGATGATCTTCACCGCCCACAGCTACGGACGGATGGCCGCCTTCCACCCGGTGGCCGGCTCCGCGTACACCTACGTCCGGCGGTCCATCGACTCCCGGGTGGGCTTCCTGGTCGGCTGGGCCACCCTGCTGGACTACTTCTTCCTGCCGATGGTCATCTGGCTGATCGGCGGGGCCTACCTCCAGGCCCAGTTCCCCGGGGTCCCCTTCTGGACCTGGATCCTGGCCTTCGTGGTCCTCACCACCGTGCTCAACCTGCTGGGGATCAAGACCGCCGAGCGGGTCAACGACCTGCTCATGGTCTTCCAGATCCTGGTCATCGCGATCTTCGTACTGCTCTCGCTGCGCCATGTCTTCCACCTCGGCGGAGCCGGGGCGGTGGTCAGCGGCACACCGTTCGCCAACAGCGCCACCACCTTCGCGGGCATCTCGGCCGGCGCCGCCATCGCGGCCTACTCCTTCCTCGGCTTCGACGCGGTCACCACGCTCACCGAGGAGACCGTCAACCCGCGCCGCACCATCCCGCGCGCCATCATGCTGATCGCGCTGATCGGCGGCGGCATCTTCGTCGGCGTCGCATACGCCACCCAGCTGGTCCACCCCGGCAGCACCTTCTCCGACCCGGACTCGGCCGCCTTCGAGATCGCCAAGACCATCGGCGGCGACCTCTTCTCCTCGATCTTCCTCGCGGGCCTGGTGGTCGCCCAGTTCTCCTCCGGGATCGCCGCCCAGGCCAGCACCTCCCGGCTGCTCTTCGCCATGGGCCGTGACTCCGTCCTGCCGCGCAAGCTGTTCGGCTATGTGCACCCCCGCTTCCGGACCCCGGCCTTCAACATCCTGCTGACCGGCGCGGTCGGGCTGATCGCGCTGCGGCTCAATGTGGCCACCTCCACCTCCTTCATCAACTTCGGCGCCTTCACCGCCTTCACCTTCGTCAATGTGAGCGTCATCGCCACCTTCGTCCGCGAACGCCGCGCGGGCCGCGACCTCGGCGCGCTCCGCCATGTGGCCGCGCCCGCGATCGGGGCCGTGGTGGACCTCTGGCTGCTGGCCCACCTGGACGGCAAGGCCCTGGTGCTGGGGCTGATCTGGCTCGGGCTCGGGGTGGCCTACCTGGCCTATCTGACCGGGATGTTCCGCACCGCGCCGCCGGAGATGGAGTTCTCCGAGGAGCCTCGGGTCGCCGAGGCCGGCTGAGCGACGCCAGGGCCGGTCCCCGCCGTGCGGGGGCCGGCCCTGACCGCTGCCCGCCGGGTGTCCGCCAGGTGCCCGCCGGGTGTCCGGTTCAGCGGGTCTTCAGCGGTCGAGGACCCGGAAGACCGGGTAGCCGGGGGCGATACGCAGCAGCTCGGCGTCCGAGGCGTCCGGGCCGATGCCGTCGAAGAAGACGCCGACCTCGAACTTCCAGCGCCGGAGGTAGGCCCGCAGCACCGCAGGCTTCTCGGTGTCGGCCAGCTCCGCCACCCGGAAGGGCTCGGCGCGGCGGCCCAGCCGCAGCTCCCCGCCGCCGGAGACGCGGATGTTGCGCACCCACTGGGTGTGGCCGCGCGGCGCGACCAGATAGCGCTCGCCCTGGTGGGTCAGCAGGTTGACCGGGGTGGTGCGCCACTCGCCGCTGCTGCGTCCGCGCACCGCCAGCACCCGGGAGCCCCAGACGCTGAGCCCGGCCCTGGTCAGCGCGGCCACCAGGCGGTTGGTGAGGTCACCGGCCAGGCGGCCCAGGGCGGTGGTCGGCATCACATAGCGGACGGGCCGGGGGGTGGTGGCGTCGGACATCTCGGGCTCCCTTTGGATGGTTTCGGCGACTTCCGAGAGCAGTGCTCTCGTTTCGTCTGCCCTGAGAGTGGCACCCGGCTCCGAGCGTTGTCAAGAGCAGTGCTCTCGAATGCGTGCGACGCTCCGATCTCTGGCAGACTGCGCCCATGGCCGCCATCCGTACCGCCCGGCAGCGGGCCCGCGAGGAACTCACCCTGGAGATCAAGGAGGAGGCCCGCCGGCAGCTCGCCGCCGAGGGCGCCCAGCGACTCTCGCTACGCGCCGTCGCCCGCGAGCTGGGCATGGTCTCGTCCGCGCTCTACCGGTACTTCCCGAGCCGCGACGAACTGCTGACCGCGCTGATCATCGACGCGTACAACGCCCTGGGCGAGCGGACCGAGGCAGCGGTCGCCGCCGCCCCGCCCGGCGACCACCGCGCCCGCTGGCGGGCCCTCTGCCACGCCGTACGGGACTGGGCACGCGAGCACCCCCATGAGTACGCGCTGGTGTACGGCACCCCGGTGCCCGGCTACCAGGCGCCGCAGGCCACCATCGGCCCGGCGGCCAGGGTCGCCCTGGTCCTGGTCGCCGTGGTGCGCGCCGCCGGGCCCGGCCCGCAGACCGCCGCCCGGGTCCCCACCGGGCAGCTCGCCGACCAGCTGACCGGCCTGGCCGCGCAGCTCGGAGGCGAGCTGCGCCCCTCCGACATGGCGCGCGGCCTGATCGCCTGGACGCAGCTCTTCGGCATGGTCAGCTTTGAACTCTTCGGCCATCTGGTCGGCTCCGCCGACCCGGCGGACCCGTTCTTCGCCCATGCGGTGGAGGAGATGGCCGACTTCCTCGGGCTGCCCGAGGCCCCCTGACTCGGCGGCGCAGCCAGTCCGCCGCCAGTGCCGCGCTCGCCGACCGCCGGTGCCACCCGGCGGCGGGGCCGTAGCTAGTCGCCGGTCCCGTCCTCCCGGTGGTCCTCCAAGGCGTCCGGCTCGGCCCGGCACGCCCGGGTACTCCGCCAGGGGCACCGCCGACAGGTCCCCGCGCACGGCGGAGGGGTGTGCCCGGCCAGGGTGGATCAGGTAGTCGCCCTGGCCGGGGCGGAGTGTGCCGTACCCGAAGAACGGAGGTCGGGCGCGGCGGAGGTCAGGCCGGGATCAGGCCGGGATCAGGCCGGGATCGGCGGTCAGCGGGCGGTCCGGGGCGCTTGGGGAGTCGGCCGCCGCGATCCGCAGCTCGATGATGTCCCGTACGGCCGGCCACTCCTCGTCCAGGATCGAGTAGAAGGCCGTCCCCCGGACCAGCCCGTCAAGGCCCCGGGTGTGGGCCCGGCGGACGCCCTCGCAGACCGCGCCCAGCCGCTCGATGGCGGCCCGGGAGCGCAGATTGCGGGCGTCGGCGCGGAGCGAGATCCGGCGGACCCCCCAGGTCTCGAAGGCATGCCGCAGCATCAGCAGCTTGGCCTCGGTGTTGATCCCGGTGCCCTGCGCGCGGGCGGAGAGCCAGGTGCCGCCGATCTCGGCGGCGTCGGGCACGGCGGCGTACGGGTCGCCCAGCGGGCCGCGCGGCACGGGCGGCCAGAGCACCGGGCCCTGCCAGTAGTCCAGCTCGGCGAACCGGGTGGAGCCGACCACCAGCCCGTCGGACACCCGGACGGTGGCGAAGGGCATGGCGAGCCCGGCGGCCTGGTCGGCCAGGGCCGCCGCGACATACGCGCGGGCGGCCTTCAGTCCGTGCGGCACGGGTGTGAAGGCATACGCCGTGCGGTCCTCGGCCGCGGCGGCGGCCAGGGCCGGGGCGTGCCGCTCGGTGAGCGGCTCCAGCCGCACCATGCGGCCGGTGAGGGTGACGGAGACGGGCACGGGCCTTCGGTCCTTCGGCGAGGAGGCGGAGTGGACGGTCGCCCCGCCGCGCAGGTGCGGTCCGGCACCGGCCTGGCGGATCGGTGCGGCGGCCCCTGCGGCGTGCGGCGCATGCCGGGGTCGGCGACGGATCGCATGGGCCCGGCGGGGGGAGCGGGAGGGGACAGTGTGTGTCCGCGAGATGGCCGAGGCAGGAACGGGTGCGCGAAAGGAAGCAGGCGGCCAGATGAAGGCAAGGTGCGGGGAGGGGCTGGCCACGGCCGTGCGAAGCCGGGCAGCGAGAGGACGATACAGGGCCGCGGGCCGTGCGTCATCCCTCGGCACGCCGAGAGGGGCGCGCGGATTCCGCCGCGCACCGACCAGTGGCCCCGGCCGCCCGGGCACACCCTCTGGCCAGCGCGTTTGCCGGAATCCCGGCGGGGACGGACCAGGTGGCCGGGCAGGGGAATGCGGTGGCCGCCCGTGACGCTGAGGTGTCCCGAGAGAGGGTTCCCGCGCGCATGGCGCCGGGCACCCGTCCGGGACGGAAGGAATTGGGTGCACGGTGCGTGATCCGGAGGCTCTGTACGACCTGGAGCGGGAGGGCGTGGAGGCGGTGGCCGCCACCGCCGCCGAGTCGCCCGGGCTGGTCCTGCTGTACCACCTCGGGGGCTTCATGGACGCCGGCGAGGCCGGCGCCCAGGTGGTGGAGCACCTGCTGGAGCACGGCGAGCCGCAGGTGGTGGCCCGCTTCGACCACGACCGGCTGGTGGACTACCGGGCACGCCGGCCCCCGATGACCTTCGACCGCGACCGCTGGTCGGCGTACGAGCCGCCGGAGATCCTGCTGCACCTGGTGCACGACGCGGCCGGTACGCCGTTCCTGCTGCTGAGCGGCCCCGAGCCGGATGTCGAGTGGGAGCGGTTCGCGGCGGCCGTACGCGGGCTGGTCGCCCGCTTCGGGGTGCGGCTCGCGGTGGACTTCCACGGCATCCCGATGGGCGTGCCGCACACCCGCCCGGTGGGCCTGACCCCGCACGGCAACCGGCTCGACCTGGCCGCCGCCCACCCCCGCTGGTTCGAGCAGGCACAGGTGCCCGGCAGCGCCCAGGGGCTGCTGGAGTACCGACTCGCGGAGGCGGGCCACGATGTGCTCGGCTTCGCCGTCCACGTCCCGCACTATGTCGCCCGGTCGGCCTATCCGGCGGCGGCGGTCGCGGTGCTGGAGGCGGTGCAGTCGGCGACCGGCCTGGTGCTGCCCGGTACCGAGCTGCGCGAGCGGGTCACCGAGGTCCGCGCGGACATCGACGAGCAGCTGGCCCAGACCGACGGCGAGCTGCCCACCGCCATCCGTGGCCTGGAGAGCCAGTACGACGCCGTGGCCGGCGCGGAGAGCCGGGAGAGCCTGCTCGCCGAGCAGGCCGAGCTGCCGTCCGCCGACGAGCTGGGGCGGCGCTTCGAGGAGTTCCTGGCCGAGCAGGAGCACGGCGCGGACTGACCCGGCGGCCGTCCCGCCGTCCCCCCGACGGCGCCCGCCGGGAGTCCTCCGGCGGGCGCCGGACGTTGCACGCTCGTACGGTTCGAGGAGAGGGCCGTCGCACGCCCTGACCCGACCCCCGGGGAGCCCGCCGATGCAGAAGAAGGACCTGCGGACCGCCGCCGGCGCCCTGGCCGCGACCGGAGCGCTGCTGCTCACCGCCGCCTGCTCCGGCGGCGGCGGCTCCCAGGCGGGCCCCGCCAAGCCCGCCCCCGTACCGGTGGCCACCACCGCGCCGAGCCCCGGCAGCGGCTCGTCCGCAGGCCCCTATGCGGCGCTCGGCGACTCCTACACCTCCGGGCCGCGCATCCCCACCCAGGCGGGCACCCCGCTGGGCTGCGACCGCTCCGACCGCAACTATCCGTCGCTGGTCGCCAAGGCGCTGGGCCTGACCGGCCGGGACTTCCGCGACGTCAGTTGCAGCGGCGCCACCACCGCCAACCTCGCCGCCCCGCAGTCCACCTCCGACGGTGTCAACCCGCCGCAGCTCGCCGCGCTGTCCACCCGGACCCGGCTGGTGACGCTCAGCATCGGCGGCAATGACGTGGGGTTTGTCGCCCTGCTCAGCCGCTGCGTCCAGGCGGGGGTGCTGCGCTCCCTCGGCCTGGACCGGTCCGCAGCGCCGTCCGGTGACGCGCCCTGCAAGGACTTCTACACCGCCTCCGGCCACGATGAGCTGGGGCAGCGGGTGCAGACGGCCGGGCGGCGGCTGGCGGCCGGGCTGGCGGAGGTCCGGCAGCGGGCGCCGCTGGCCCGGGTCTTCGTGGTGGGCTACCCGGCGCTGGTGCCGGAGTCCGGGGCGGCGTGCCCCTCGCAGCTGGGGCTGGCCGCCGGGGACGTCGCCTTTCTGCACGACGAGGAGCAGCGGCTCAACACCGAGCTGCGGCAGCGGGCCGAGGCGGCCGGGGCGCGCTATGTGGACACCTGGACGCCGTCGCTGGGCCACGACGCCTGCACCGCCGAGGCGGTCCGCTGGATCGAGCCGCTCTCCCCGGCTGCCCCCGCCGCGCCCGCCCACCCCAATGAGCGCGGCGAGCGCGGCATGGCCGACGCGGTGCTGCGGGCGGTACGGGGCCCGTTCTGACGCACTGCTCTGACGCACCGCCGCGTCAGTAGCATCGGGACGCACCCGGCCGCAGGCCGGTCGGACGGCGAGGGGCGCGCGATGGGCATGACCGGCGACATGGGCGGGGCCGGGCCGCAGGACACCGAGGCGGTCATCGACCTCACCCCGCCCGCCCCGGAGCCGGCCGCACCCGGCCCCGGGCCGCGCTGGCTCGGCCCGCTGGTGGTGATCGGCCTGCCGGTCGCCCTGGCGGCGGTGGTCGGCACCCTGCTCTACCGGCAGCTCTCCGCCCCGGACGGCACCGATGCGCGGGCCTGCCCCGGCAGCACCGAGAGCCTGGACTCGGCCACCGCCCGGTACGGAGTGCGGCTGCCCGCCGGCGCCGTCGACGTCCACTACCTCGCCGACCCCGGTGGCGCCGGCGGCGCCAAGGTGCCGCTGCACCTCGCCTACCGCGTCCCGCGCGCCACGCTGGACGCGTCGATGGAGGCCAACGGCCTGGCGCTGCGGGCCGAGACCTCCACCGGGTGGCTGGGCGCGTCGCGGATGTGCGGCCTGGAGGAGCCGAGCACCGGGGTGGCCCGCTGGACGGGCGTGCTGCTACCCACCGGCTACCCCGTCACCGGCCAGGTGTCCGTTTCGGGCAACCCCGACACGGCGCAGGTGCTCCTCCAGGTCGGCGGCTGAGCACCGCGATCAGGCGGACTGCGCCGCCTGGAGCCCCGCATACGCCCCGCCGCTGCGCAGCAACTGCTCATGGGTGCCGACCTCGGTGATCCGGCCGTCGTGCATCACCACGATCCGGTCGGCGCTGCGGATGGTGGAGAGCCGGTGCGCCACCACGAAGACCGTACGGCCGCGCACCAGCCGGGACAGCGCCTGCTGCACCAGCGCCTCGGAGTGCGAGTCCAGCGCCGAGGTGGCCTCGTCCAGCACCAGCACCCGGGGGTCCCGGATCAGCGCCCGCGCGATGGCCAGCCGCTGCTTCTGACCGCCCGACAGCCGGGCCCCGCGCTCGCCGACCACCGTGCCCAGCCCGGTCGGCAGCCGCTCGATGAACTCCAGCGCATTGGCGTCGCGCAGCGCCGCCCGTACCCGCTCCTCGGAGACATCCGACATCCCGTAGGTGACGTTCTCCCGGATGGTGCCCTCGAAGAGGATCGACTCCTGCGGCACCACCGACAGGAACCGCCGGTAGCTACGCAGGTCCAGGGACTCCATGTCGGCGCCGTCCAGCAGGATCCGGCCCTCGGTGGGCCGCAGGAAGCCGGTCACCAGGTTGAGCGCCGTGGACTTGCCCGCGCCCGAGGCGCCGACCAGGGCGATGGTCTCGCCGGGCCGCACCGAGAGGGTGAAGTCCCGCACCGAATGCCGCTCCGCGTCGTCGTACGCATAGCCGACGCCCTGGAAGTCCACCCGGCCGCGCACCTCGGCCACCTGGGCCTTGCCCGCGTTCTGCTCCAGGTCCGGCGCCTCCAGCACCTCGCCCGCGGACCGCACCGACTCCAGGCCCTTGCTGATCACCGGGGTCAGCCCCATCAGCGTGGTCACCGCCGCCGTCAGGGCGGAGAAGTACGCGCTGAGCATCACCACATCGCCGGGGGTGACGGCCAGCCAGCCGTAGTACGCGGCCAGCGCGGAGCCGGCCAGGCAGCCCACCCCCAGCGCATTGAGCATGATCCAGGCCAGCGCCCCGAACTGCCCATTGAGCCGGTCCAGCCGCAGACCCGCCGTCAGCACCTGCCGCAGGGTGCCGTCCACCCGGCGCAGCGCGGTGTGCTCCAGGCCGTGCGCCCGGGTGATCGGTATCAGGGTGGTCATCTCGCTCACCCGCGACGAGAGCTGCTCCACCTCCTGCCGGAACGACTCGTTGTATGCGCGCAGCCGCCCGCGCAGCCACATCACCAGCGCCGACGCGGCCGGCACCACCACCAGGAAGACCGGCAGGAACGCGGGCGCCCGCACCCCGATCACCACCAGCGCCCCGGTGAGCGTGGCCAGCGCCGACAGCCCCAGGTCGCCGGTCTGCTGGAACGCCTGCTCGACGCTCTCCACATCGCGGATCACCTTGGTCTGGAGCACCCCGGCGCTCACCCGGGAGTGGTAGCCGATGGAGAGCTGCTGCATCCGGTGGCAGAGCGCGGTCCGCATCCGGGTGCCCATCCGGCGGGCGCTGCCGTACCAGCAGCGGATGTAGACCAGCTGGAACGGATAGTTGAGCACCAGCATCACCAGCAGCAGCCCGGCGCCCAGCCACAGCTGGGTGATGGGCCGGTGCTGCACCACGACATCGATGACATTGGCGGTGATCAGCGGGGTGAGCCAGGTCGGGCTGTGCTTGATCAGGAACGCGAGCACGGCCAGCGCCAGCCGTCCCCGGTCCTGGTGGAGCAGATAGGCGAGGGTGCGGACGGGGTGCTCGCCTCGGTAGCGGTGATCGAGAGGTCCCTGCGGCAACGCCATGTCGGGAGTCTCCTGTGCGAGGGGTCGGGCTGGGATCATGCCGTGAGGGCCCACATATCTTCCCAGAAACGCATCCCCACCCGCACCGGAGTTCCTGGCCGCCCCCTCCCGGCGGGGGCCGGGGGCTAGACCCACGGGCAAGGACCCGGGTGAGGACGGTCTCGGCTCTCTGGGTCGCTGTCCGCAGTAGGCCGAGCAGCGGCTGCGGGATCGAGCCGTGGTCGAGGCCGGCGTTGCTCACCATGAGGGTGAGCGTGCCGGCTTCGCCGGGAGTCATCCGTCCGCGTGCCCCGGGGTGGCCCAGGAGGTCCCGGGCGGTGAAGGCGTCGTCGCTGCCCTGGGCGTCTCGGATCAGCTCGCCGTGCAGCAGGTCTGCCTGCTGCGGGCATGGGCCGGCCATGAGGTCGGCCACGGCCAGGCCGAGCCGGGTCCGGAAGGCGCCGGTGTCCGGACGGGGTACCGGTTCCCGGAGGGCGTGGAACGCGGCCAGCAGCCGTTCGGCGTCCCGGCGGGTGAGGTGCTCGTCGAGCAGCAGTGCGAGCGTGTGCAGGCACTCCGCGACGGCTTCTTCCCACGGCTTGTTGACCAGGCTGATCTCCAGGAGCGCGAGCGCGGTGCGGGTGCGTCCGGTGAGCAGGTGGGCGATCACGTGGACTTGGCGGCCTTCGCGTAGCCGCCCGCCGTCGGGGCCGTCGAGCATGGTGCGTTCAGCGGCGGTGTCCCACCGGCCGGCGGCGGCCAGGAAGCGGGGACCGTCCTGGCGGACGAGGATCCGCAGCCACTCCGCGGCCTGGCTTCGGTCCCGATCGGTCGCGGCGAAGGCGTCGAAGGGCACAGGCATGCCTGCTACCGGGACGCTTCCGCCGTGGTTCACGGCTTCGTCCAGGCCGAGCAGCGCCTGATATGCGCCGTACGGGTCCCCGGCACGGTGGGTGAGCCGGGCGAGGTTGACCAGCGGCTGGAGGGAGGCGATCGAGGCCGGGCCGGTCGTCGGCCAGGAGGCGCGCAAGAGGTGGAACTGCTGCTCGCACAGCTGCGCGGCGTAGGCGGGCATGCCGCAGTCCGCGGCGATCAGCGCTGCCAGGTTCCAGGCGGCGCAGGCCCGGTGTCGCCGGGCAGCCGGGTCCGGATCCTGCTCGGCGGCGAGGGCGTGCTCGCGCACTTCGCCGATCCGCGTCGCCAGGTCGGGGCAGGTCAGGCGGGGGCGGGACACCAGCGGAAACCGGGCGACCACCCGGCGGGCCGCATCCGGCAGCTCGCTGCCCGGCCGGCGGTGCTCCGACCCGGTCATGTGCCCTCCCGCTGGAGTCCGGGGCCCGGTGCCGGAGGGGCGGGGGAGGCGGGCGCGTCGAGTATCGCGGCGCGGGCCGCCCACGACAGGACGCTCTGGGTGTGCAGCGGCAGGCCGAGGCGGTTCCAGTGGAAGATCACGTGGTACGCCAGGACGTGGCGCAGTCCGCGCTCCAGCGTCCCGGTGCGGGCCGCTGCCCCGAGGTCCTGTCCCGCTCGGCGGAAGGCGCCGGCCCAGTCGGCGGCGAACTCCGCCGGTCCGCCGGGGCCCCACAGCGGGCCGTCGGGGGCGAAGTCGGCGCGCAGGAGCGTGGCGATGTTCCCGGCCAGCTCCTGGAGCCGGTCCGGCGGGACATCGGAGGGAAGGGGGCGGTCCTCGCTGACGCGGTGCCAGGCGTCGCCCTGCTCGTACCACTCCAGGGCGGCGGCGCGCATCAGCGTCGTGCACAGCAGGACGGACAGCTCGCGACGGCCGAGCGCACGGTCACCGCGGCGGGTCAGGGCCAGGATGCCGGTGCTGTCCGCGGTGAACAGCTCGTGGGCGACCGTCATGGCGGCGCCGCCGCCGAAGGCCGGTGTCTCCGCCTCGTAGATGATGCCCGGCCACCAGCGCCGCAGATGCCCCGCAGTGACGAGGCCGTCCAGCGCAGCCGGCACGCTGGCCTTCGCGGCGTCGTGGGAGGTTCGCAGGCGCAGCCTCCAGCAGGGGTGCTTGCGGATGAACCACCAGCCGGTGAGATCGCCCTGCCGCTGCGCGGTGTGCAGCAGCGGTGCCAGGTGCTCGGCGGCCGTCTTTTCCGCGCTCGCCCAGTGGGTGAACTCCAGGTAGAGCTGCGTCCACCGGCTGTGGGCGCCGTGCTGCTCGGCGAGCGCTCGGCGGCCGGCGGTCGTGAAGAGCTCGACGGCCGTTGCCAGTTCGGCCGGGTCCAGGTCCGCCCGGAGAGCGGCTTCACCAAGCGGGGTACCGGCCAGGACCTCCCGGACGGCCCGCGCCGTCTCCGGGACGCCGGCCGGTAGCCGGGCCGACGGCACGGCCGGGGGCGAGGTCAGTCGATCAGCAGGCATGCGTCCCATCCGCAGGTCGGTGCCGCGTCGTTGGCGGCCGTGGTCAGGGCGAGGGCGGTCCCCGCGTCGCCGTCGAGGAAGCCGGGACCGGCGGTGCCTGGGCGGGCGTGGCGAGCCAGCGCTTTGGCCAGGCCGGGCAGGCGTGCGCGCAGGGCTGGGGTGAGAGCGTCGCGGGACGCACGCCACACCGTCTGGTACAGGCCCGCCCAGCCGTGGCACAGGCCGGTGTCGGTGATCTGGTCCAGCTGCGCGGGGTCATGGACGCAGGCGGTGAGCGCGTCCTCGAACTCGCGTTGGAGCTGGTGGTCATGGAGTGCGATGGCGGCGAGCTGACCGGCGCGGGCGATGCCGGGGGTGCCGTAGCACCAGCTCGGGCGGCCGGGTCCGGATTGGTGCGTCGTCCCGGTGCGCAGGTCGGCCGGCGACAGGTGCTCCGGCCACCATGGCCCGCTCGTCCCCTCCTGTCTCCATGCCGTCAGCCAGGCGCACAGGGCGGCGATGGCGTCGAGCTGACCGGCGACGGTGACGCGGCGGCGCGCGGCCTGGCTCAAGAGCAGAAGGACGCCGGTGATTCCGTGGGCGGCGCCGAGGTTGCCATGCCCCCCGGCGTAGCGGGAGGACATTCGGCCGTGCGGGTCATGGGCGACCCACCAGCCGGGCAGTTGGTGGCCGTCGGCCCGCAGCGGGCGGGTGAGCGCGACGAGATAGTCCAGGACCTGCTCCAGCGCGGTGCCGACCGGGTCGCGGCGCAGCAGATAGGCGCCGATGCCGGTGAGGCCGTAGAAGATGTCGTACTCGGCGAACGCCGGGAGTTGGCCTCGGGTGATGCGGGCGAGGGCGGCGGCGCTGCGGCGCCGGGCGAGGGCGGCGACGTGGAGGTCGAGCGTGGCCAGGGACTCCTCGTAGCGGGCTGGGGAGCCGGTGGCGGCGTGCAGCAGAAAGGCGAGGGCGGGCACGCCGAGGAACAGACCGGTGTTGTCGGCGGCGCTGATGTCGCCGCTGGCTGCGGTCGTGATCCAGGCGTGCGCCTGCTGCCAGGTTCCGTGGCCGGTGTAGGCGCGTTGGAGGTGGAGCAGGGCGATCCCGGCGGCGCCCTCGGCGAGGGAGTGCGCCTGCCAAGGTTCGTGCGGCGGTGGTGGTGCGGGCCGGTCCAGGGCCGCGGCGAACAGCTCCACCAGGTCGGCCGGGGCGGCGGGCGGCCGGGGCGGCGTGCTCATCGGACGCCATCCCGGCGAGAGGTGTGGCGCAGCGCGCACGCCCTGACCAGACGGCCGGTGGCGCGTTCGTCGTCCGGATCGACGCTGAGGGAGCGCACGTGGTGCTGGTGCAGGAGGGACCGAAGGACGGTCAGCGGGTCGCGCTCGACCTTCAGATGCTCCCGGTAGGCGGCCAGGGCCGATGCCCGGGTCTGCCATGCGGCTGCCAGGTCGCCGCCGCCGGGCAGCTCCCGCACGCCGGCGGACGGTTCGTACGGGTCCGCGAGGGCCAGGGTCTGGTCACGCAGAGCCTGGTCCAGCGGGCCGTGCTCGCGGGGCAGGTTCTCCACCAGCCAGTGCAGGCCCTGCGTGGGGGAGGCGGCGAAGCGGGCGGCGAGGTCGACCATGCCGGCCGCTGCCAGTGCCTGCGCTGGGACTCCAGCCTTTTCGGCCAGGCGGATCTGGGCGAGCGCCGCGGCGGAGTCCGCGACGAACACGATGTGCGCGGCGTCCATCGCCGCGCCGTGGCCGTAGCGTCCCGTCTGGGGCTCGTAGGTGGCCAGGGCCAGGTGGGAGGCCAGGTGTCGGCGGCGCAGTTCGGCCGCCCAGTCGCTGACGCGCCGCGCGACCTGCCCGTACGCGTCCGGGTGGGGCAGCGACAGGTAGAGGGCGAGGTACTGGTCGGCGTCCGGGCGGGCCAGGTCGCGGTGGCGCCGGAACCACCACCGCTCGGCGGGGTCGAGCCAGCTCGGCAGGTGGTGGGTGAGGATCTCGTCGTAGCGGGCCGGATGGGCTGACAGATGCACCGCCAGCACCTGGCCGCGCCCCGGCAGTTGGGCGGCGTCGCCCGCGACGCGGCGGAGCGGCCCGGTTGGCCGTCTGGGGGCGAGAGGCGTCTCCAGGGTCAGGGGCAGGAGCAGTTCGTGGGGGCGGCCGAGCCAGGCCACCGCGTCGGGAGCCGGTGCCTCGCCCAGTTCGAGGCGTCCGGCGGCATCCAGGCTGCGGCGCAGCATCATCCGGTGCAGCGAGTGGTCGAGGTCCAGCGGGAGCCGCTGGTCGTCGTCGACGACCGTCACCCGCTCAGGTACCCGCAGCCTGCCCCGCCACGCCGTAAGCGCCTTGTCCCACTCGGTGGTTGCGGCACCGTGGCTGGGCAGGTCCTGGGATCTGAGCATCCAGCGGGCAGGGGAGAGCACGGTGCTGCGGTAGCGCACCCGCGGCAGGTAGGGCAGATGGACGGCCGCTCCGAAGTCGAAGCCCTTGTAGGCGGCCGACCGGGCGGTGGTGATCTCTGCGAGGAACCGGGCCAGGGCAGGGGTGTGCACACCGGCCTCCAGCGCGTGCGCGACCCGCGGTTCCACGAGGCGCCCGGTGGACATCTGCACGAGCTGGAAGGCGCGGGCGTCCGCGGTGACCGCCAGGTCCGCAAGACCGATCACGCCGTCGGTATCGGCGCGGTGCTCGCTGACCGGGATGACGTGGGGCAGGACCTGCCGGGTGCGGATGATGTTCTCGGTGCGGCGGCGCCTCGGCGCGAACGACAACTGCGCGGCGACCACCCCGGGGTCGGCGGTCTCGTAGGTGGCGGCGACCGCGGCCTGGTCCGGTTCGGGCAGCAGGTGGGTGAAGCGGCCGGCCATGCTGGCTCCCGGCCGCGGCGCCCCGGTCACCACCAGGCGGAACGCCCCCCGCGCGAGGGCTTCCAGGGAGGCGGCGTGGATCTCGACCGCGATCTCGACCCTCGGCACGGGGATCAGCTCAGCGTCCTGGCCGAGGGCCAGGTCCGCAATCACCTCCTTGGTCAGGACGATCTCCTCGCGCCGCTCCAGCAGGGCCTGCTGGATCAGGGCGAGGAGCTTCTCGTCGCGCTCGGTCACCTGCCGGGGCGGGCGGCCCAGCGCGGCGCCCTGGTAGTCGGCGGGCAGGCCGAGGCCGCTGTCGGCGACCAGGTCCAGGACGGGGACCAGCGCGCCGGTCCCGTACCGGGCGCGGAACGCGCGGTGGTAATCGCGCCACTGCTGGTACCCGAACGGCTGCGGGGTGAGCCGGTACATGACGCAGGCCGCCTCCTGCGCCTCCTGGACCACCTGCTCGGGGATCTCTATGTCGCAGTCCAGGGCGGTGTCGACGATCAGTGGCACCGGCGTGACCGTGCTGACCGCGTTCATCCGCTCGATCAGCCCGGCACGGGCCGACCACGCAGCCGTCGGGTCCTGGTCGGCGAGTCCGTCGCGGATCTCATACAGCCTGCGCACCAGGTCCGCGACCGCCCCGACCGTCTCGGCCCCGGCGGCTTCGAGCTCCCGGCACAGGTGCCCCAGGCCGTCCAGGTGGGTCATCGGCGGCCACAGGCTGGTGATCAGCATGTTCTGAGTGATCAGCCCGCGCAGCACGGAGTCGACCTGCTGCGGCGCAGCGGCGGGGAACCGGCTTACGAGCAGGGAGCGCAGGTCGTCGTACGGGATCGGGGCCCGGGCAGCGTCCAGCACCGCGCAGACCGGTCGGGTCACACCGACCGAGACCTCCAGGGGGGCGAGCAGGTGGGCACGCCCATCCGCTGGCGCCCCCGGGACCACGAAGCGGCCCCCGCGCATCCGCCCCGCGTCGTTGACGACCACCGGCAGCCGGCGCAGCAGGTCGGGATGCTGCTCCAGGCACCCGATGACATCCGCCAGCCACTCCGCGTCGGGCCGCACGAACGCGGTGTGCCCGGTTCCCCAGGAGGCACGGGGCACGGAGCCGATCCGCGCGGCGGCGACGCCGGCGAACAGGGCGAAAGGCGTGGGGCGGCGCTGCCAGCGCAGCAGGTAGGAGGCGACCGAGAGCACGGTCCGGCGCAGCTGCCGTGCCCCGCAGGACGCGTCGGCCAGGACGGCGTCGACCTGGCGGCACAGGACGGGGCTGGCCGCGCTCAGGGCGTCGCGGACGTCCTCGCGCCGCCACACCTGGCCTAGCCATCCCCGGGCCCGCGCCGCGCCGGCGTCGCCGCACAGGTCCAGATCACCGGGCAGACCCAGGTCCCCCGGATCGGTGGTGGCGCGCAGTATCGCGCCGCCCCGCCACCGGTAGCGCAGCGGTGAACTCGATGCCATCGGCCCCTCCCCTGGGAACGCGTGCTGCCGGGTACCGGTGGTGTGCCGGGCGGGGACCGCCCGGCACACCACCGGCGTCGGACCCGTCAGACCGGGTCGTCGGTGAAGCTGGTGCAGGCGCTTCCGCTGCAGGAGGAGCCGCAGCCGTCACTCGTGGAGCACGCGAGCTTGCCGTTGGGATGGGCGGCGACGACGACCCTCACGTCGAGCGAGAACTCGTCGGCGAAGGCGCCGTCGGCAGCGGGCCGCTCGGCCAGCGCCGTGGCGCCGCCCGAGACGCGGGTGTCCGCCATCTCGATCACTCTCCTGTTCTTCTTCTCGGTGGGTGGTGCAGGACGCCTGGCCTAGGCGGCGGTCGCCGCAGGCCAGGAGATGGAGATCCGGCAGTGCTGCTTGTCGATGACCCGCCCGTCGGGCAGCTGGTCATCGGGGGTGTCGGCCGGGTAGACGCGGATCACCGGGCCGGGGCCGCTGCGGCGCTCCCGTTCCCAGGTGCGGATCTGCTCGGCGACGCGCTCGGCGAGCGCGACGGCGTCGGGCCCGAGGGCATGCACGCCGAACTCGACCGACGCCTCGTCGGCAGTGCGGCGGGTGGTGACGTAGGCGAAACTGCCGCCGTCGACGGCGGCCATGCAGAACCACCTGTTCGCCGGCGCCACCAGACCGGTATCCAGATCCGGGTCGACGGCCATGATGCAGAAGCCGTCCAGGACCGTGGCCAGGTACAGCTGGAGCGTGTCGAACGGCTCCTGCCGCCCGATCAGCACGCCGCTCCAGGTCTCCGCCCGCGGCGTGCGCACCGCGTTGTCCAGGCGGCTGGGGTCTGCGGGCAGTCCGTCGTCGAAGCGCAGCCCGATCTCGCCCGTACCGGTGACCAGCAGCAACTCCTCACGGTGCGCGCCCGCGCCCTGCATCGGCACGAACCCGCACACCTGCGCCGAGACGCTGGTCAGGTGGTCACCGGCGCGGTCGAAGGCGATCGACCGGGTCAGCCCCCGCATCCGCAGCGGCACTACCAGCCGCCCGCCGGCGGTCAGCTGGGACACCCAGGCCGGCGGGATGTCCCAGGCACCGGCCGTCACCACGATCCTGTCGTACAGGCCGTACGCGGGAACACCGTCCGTGGCGTCCGCGCAGACCACACGGACACGGGTGTAGCCGGCGCCCGCCAGCAGACGAGCAGCCCGATCCGTGACCTCAGGGTCGATGTCGACCGTCGTCACCTCGCCGGAAGCACCCACCAGCTCGGCGATCAAGGCCGCGTTGTATCCGCCCGAGCCGACCTCCAGCACCCGCATGCCCGGCTCGATCCCGGCCTGCTCCAGCATCATCGCCTGGATCTGCGGTGCCGACACCGAACTCATGATGACCCCGTGCTCGTCCTTCTTGGTGAACACGGCGTTGTAGGCGCTGTACACCTCGTCCATGGACGCGTCCGGGGCGAACTGGTGCCGGGGGACCGCACGCATCGCGGTCTCGACCGGTTTCGAGACGATCGTGCCGTCCGCGATGAGGGTATCGACGATCTGGTCGCGCAGTTGAGCGGCCCGATCAGGGTCGGCGGTCACGTCAGTCATGGAGAAAGTCCTTCCTGCAATGCATCTGTTGGTTGGTCACCGCATCGCGGGCCGAGGTAGATCCGGCGCCGGCCGCGCCGGAGTGTAATCACGCCATTACGCCCTGAGGCGGGTGCGGGCGGATCAGTCCATGCCCGATCGGGCCGATCACCGCAAATGGGCCGCACGTGGATCACTGCACACGTAGGCTCAGCTGGCGCAGGCGGCACCACGGGCGCGCAGATGGGGCTGGTCATGGCTGGCGGGCCTCTCGACTGACGGATGCCGGTAGACCCGGCCACCTGGCAGTACCTAACCGCCCCTCCGACTGTGTTGGCTGCTGTACGGACGTATGCAGATGTGTATGCACGTGTAGGCACGGTGGAGCATTGGGCATGACGAAGATGCAGGGCACACTCTTAGGGCGGCTCCCTGCCCAGTTCGCGCACTGCTGCGACACCTCGGCTCCTGGCGTCGCTCGCGTCCTCGCGAACGCTCCGGAAGCTCTCGACGTCGGCATGGGCCGGCGGCCGGTATGCGTCCGCCTCGCTCGGGTCTGGTGATTGCCATGCCTTCCGAGGACAGCGTCCCGCCCGCCAACGGACCGACACCCCGCCAGGCTCTCGGGGCACGCATCCGAGCCGAACGCGCTGCGAGAGGCTGGACCACAACCGAGTTCGTGACTCTGCTCAATAGCGCGGCCAACGGCACAGTGCCGGGCAGTGTGGACCGCAGCGCGCTCTACCGCTGGGAGACGGGACGCGTTCGCCCTACTCGGTGGCTACCCTCCATTGCCAAGGTCCTGGGCATCTCTGTCGAGGAACTGCTTGGGGCCGGTGAGCTGCTGGCGAACAGTCCCCGGCCAGGCACGGTCTCAGCCCCGGCTTTTGCTACCGCCGGGATCGGGCGCATGATGGGGGTTCCGCCGTTCGGAAGCGAGCTGCCTGTGGACCGACGAACCTTTATTGGCGCTGGTGGCGTGGCAGCACTGACCCCTGGAACCATGCTGGCGCTGGTCGAGTCACTGGGGCGCAGTCCTCTTCCCGAGGAAGTCCGGTCAGAGGACGTGGACCACGTTCACGCAGCCGCAGCTGCCCTGAAGGGGCTGGACGGGCGCTACGGCGGAGGCGGCATCGTCCGGGACGCTGCCATCGCCCAGCTGGGATGGGCGGTGAGGCTTCTGGACAGACGCTGCACCTCGTCGTTGCGTCCCCAATTGCTCACCGCTGTCGGGCTACTTGCGGTGGTGATCGGTGCAGCGGCTTTCGACTCCTATGCCCACGACGACGCGCGCAAGGTCTTGTCATTGGCGACCACCTGTGCCGAGGAAGCAGGAAACTGGGGCTTGCGCGCCCACGCCCTCTCCTGGCGCTCCCGTCAGGAGACCTGGTGCGGCAACTTGCAGTTGGGGCTGACCTACGCCGAGCTGGGTCTGGCTCGCGCCGATCGGCTCCTGCCCGTGGAGCGTGCCTGGCTGTACAACGCGTGCGCCCGCGGACTCGCGAAGATGGGCCGCCTCCAGGACACCCTCGCCGCCGTCGGCGCCTCGGACGACGCCTGGGCACACCATGACCCCGGCCGAGAGCCGATCCCGGTATGGATGAACTTCTACGACCACGCTCAGCACCACGGCGACACCGGGCACGCTCTCTGCGACATCGCGCTGTACGGCGGCCCCGCGAAGGAGGCCGTCACCCGCCTGCAGACCGCAGTCGACGGCCACACCTCGAACGTCGTCCGCTCCCGGGCCCTATCCCGCGGCAGGATCGCCACTGTGCTGATGGCGACAGGTGACCCTGAGGAAGCGTCAGTCGTCGGAACCACGGCGCTGGCCGAAATCGGCCGGCTGCGGTCCCGGAGGGCCGCAGACGATATGCGCGTACTTCACCAGCTCGCAGACCCGCACCAGGGGAACGCGGCGGTCGACCATCTTCGGGAGCGCATCGTCGTGGCCGTGACCCAAGCGTGAGCATCGCCCAGGCACGAGAACGCAGTCTGTCCATCCTCCGTGAGGCATCCGGTCGGCTCGGCCTGCCGGTTGAGCCGGGGGAGCCGATCCGCCTCGGAGAGAACGCCGTCTGGCGGCTTCCCGGCGAAGTCGTCGCCCGTATTGCCAGACCCGGCCAGCAGGCTGCCGCCCGCAAGGAGATCGCTGTCGCCCGCTGGCTCTCGGATGTCGGCCTGCCTGCGGTGCGACCACTGGATGTCGAGCAGCCGGTCGAGGTCCGCGGCCACAGCATCACCTACTGGCACGAACTGCCCCCGCACAGGCGCGGCACCCCCGCTGAGACCGCGTCCGTACTCCGCCGCCTGCACTCCCTCCAGCCCCCCACCACCGGGATCATCGGTCCACTCGACCCGTTCGTACGACTTGACGCCCGCATCGCCACCGCGGCAGCCGCCGACATCATCGACACCGCCGAGCAGGACTGGCTGCGCGCACACCTCCGCCGACTCCACGTCGAATGGGAGCACCTGCCTCAGGGCAGACCACACTGCGTGATCCACGGTGACGCCTGGATCGGCAACCTCGCCGTCACCCCGGATGGCACCCCTCATCTCCTTGACCTCGAACGCTGCGCCATCGGCCCCCCGGAATGGGACCTGACCTCCACAGCCGCCGGTCGCGATCTGTTCGCACACGTCAGCACGGCCGAATACGAGCAGTACACCCGTGCATACGGATATGACGTCACTTCATGGAAGGGCTTCCCGATCCTGCGCGGAGTCCGCGAACTGCGCGTCACACTCTTTGCCCTCCAGTACGCCTCGGACCACCCCGGCATGGCGGACCGCGCTCGCCACCGCCTGGAATGCCTCCAGGGCCATCACGGACCCCGTCCCTGGGACTGGCCGGTCATGGACTGACCTGCACCGGACAGCCCAGGACCACGAAGGACCACCCGGCCGAGGCGGGATGGCCTGACACGCCACGCACGCGTTGTGGCGGTCCGGTCTCGGGCGGCGGGCGGCGGGCGGCGGGCGGCGGGCAGCGGGGGTGCTGGGGAGCGTCAACGAGCTGGGTGCTGGGCCTAGACCTCGGTCTCCAGGGCCAGCAGTTCCTGGACGGTCTGGCGGCGGCGGATCAGCCGGGTGCGGTCGCCGTCCACCAGGACCTCGGGGATCAGCGGGCGGGAGTTGTAGGTGGAGGACATGCTGGCGCCGTAGGCGCCGGTGTCATGGAAGACCACCAGGTCGCCGATCTCGGCCCGGGGCAGCGGGATCGGCTGTACATCGCCGCCCTCGACCTGGGTGAAGACATCCCCGGACTCGCAGAGCGGCCCGGCCAGCACGGTGTCCCGCAGCGCCTCGCCGCGCACCGCGCCACCGGGCGCCAGCACCGAGACGCGGTGGCTGCTGCCGTACATGGCGGGCCGCATCAGGTCGTTGAAGCCGGCGTCCACCAGCACGAAGTGGTTGCCGCCCATGGGCTTGTCGGCCCGTACCTCGGCGGCCAGCACCCCGGAGCCGGCCACCAGGAAGCGGCCCGGTTCGATCTCCAGCCGCACCGGGTGGCCGAGTTCGGAGACCAGCTCCTGCCGGGCGGCGTCCCAGAGCCGGAAGTACCGGTCGGTGTCCACCTCCGGGTCGCCCGGCCGGTACGGCACGGAGAGCCCGCCGCCGGCCGAGATGGCGCGCACGTCCCGCCCGGTCAGCCGGACCTGCTTGACCATGGTCTCGCAGACCTGCTCCAGGTGGAGGTAGTCGACCCCGGAGCCGATGTGCATATGGAGGCCGACCAGGTCCAGCCGGTGGCGGTCCACCAGCTCCAGGCTCTCCGCCAGGTACTCGTGCCAGATACCGTGCTTGCTGTGCTCGCCGCCGGTGTTGGTCTTGCGGCTGTGGCCGTGGCCGAAGCCCGGGTTGATCCGGATCCACACCGGGTGGCCGGGTGCGGCCCGGCCCACCTGGTCCAGCATCTGCGGTGACCCGGCGTTGACCGGGATGCCCAGCTCCACCACCCGCCGCAGGGTGGCGCGGTCCAGCAGGTCGGCGGTGAAGACCACCGGCTCCTCGGGCCCGCCGACGGTGTAGCCGGCGGCCAGCGCCCGTTCGACCTCCCCGACCGAGACCGCGTCGACGAGTACGCCCTCCTCCCGCATCAGCCGCAGGATGTGGATGTTGGAGCAGGCCTTCTGGGCGAAGCGGATCACGTCGAACTGCCGCAGCCGGGCGATCTGGGCGCGGATACGGGCGGCGTCGTACATCCACACCGGGGTGCCGTGCCGTTCCGCGACGGTGGCGACGCGGGGGCCGCTGAGGGCGCCGGACAGCTCGCCGGTGCCTGAGGTGGGGGCAGTGGTCATGGTCAGTCAGTCCTTCTCGCCGATCAGCAGCCCGATGCCCAGATCCTGCTCCAGTCCCCGCAGGATCTGCTCCGCCGTCCGCAGGACGGACGGGTGGTCGGGCCCGTGCAGGATGAAGCGGGCCGCCACCTGCCCGGCCTTCACCGGCAGACCCGGCCCGGTCCGGTACTCCTCGAAGCCCGCCACCTGGCGTACCGCCGGATGGTCCGCGACCCGGTCCAGTGCGGCGGCGGCCGAGAGCACCCCGCCGTATGATGGCCCGTCAGCTATGCCGCGATGTACGAGCCGAGCTCCACGCAGAACGGGCAGAACGCCGGAAGACCGCGTCCACCCGGCGTCCGCCGGGCCGCAGCACCCCGGAGGCGTCCGCGTCCGGCTCGTCCATGGCGCAGGCGATGGTCTCCCGGCCGTGGCGGCGCCCGCTCATGGAGGAGCCTGGCCCGCCGCCGAATCTCGCGCCGGGCGGCGGCGGTCCGCGCGGCGCTGGGCCGGGGTGTCGGGGGCCGGGCGTACGGTTGCCGGTATATGGATGACACCGATCAGGCCCTTGCGGTCGAGCCCGCGTACGATCCCGCCGCCGAGGCGCGGTGGGTGCCCGAGCCGGACAAGAGGCCCGGGCGGACGGCGTTTCAGCGCGACCGGGCGCGGGTGCTGCACTCCGCCGCGCTGCGGCGGCTCGCCGGGACGACGCAGGTGGTGGCGCCGATGCTCAGCGACTTCCCCCGGACCCGGCTGACCCATTCGCTGGAGTGCGCCCAGGTGGGGCGGGAACTGGGGGCGGCGCTCGGATGCGATCCGGACCTGGTGGAGACGGCCTGCCTGGCACACGACCTGGGGCATCCGCCGTTCGGGCACACCGGGGAGTCGGCGCTTGACCAGGCTGCCGAGGGGTGCGGGGGCTTCGAGGGCAATGCGCAGTCGCTGCGGATCCTGACCCTGCTGGAACCCAAGCGGTTCGCCCCGGCCGAGGAGGCCCCGGCCCGGCTGGCGCCCTGGCCGGGCCGCAGCGTGGGGCTGAACCTCACCCGGGCCGCGCTGGACGCCGCCACCAAGTACCCCTGGGTGCGCGGCGAGCACCCGACCGAGCCGGGGTCGCGGAAGTACGGCGTCTACGCGGAGGACCTGGCGGTCTTCCGCTGGGTGCGGGCCGCCGCGCCGCCCGGGCGGCGGTGCTTCGAGGCGACGGTGATGGACTGGTCCGACGATGTCGCCTACTCGGTGCACGACGTGGAGGACGGCCTGCACGCCGGCCATGTCGACCCGGCCGCGCTGGGCGACCGGGACGAGCGGGCGGAGCTGTTCCGGGTGGCGGCCCGTCATGCGCCGGGCGCGGAGCCCGAGGAGCTCGGCGAGGCGCTGGACCGGCTTCAGGCGCAGGAGTGGTGGCCGCACACCTACGACGGATCGGCCCGCGACCGGTCGCGGCTCAAGGACGCCACCAGCCAGCTGATCGGCCGCTTCTGCCTGGCCGCCGAGCGGGCCACCCGGGAGCGCTACGGCCCGGGGCGGCTGACCCGCTACCGGGCCGAGCTGGTGGTGCCGTACGCCACCCGGCTGGAGTGCGCCGTGCTCAAGGCGGTCGCGGTCCGCTATGTGATGCAGCGCGCCGAGCAGGCCGAGCTGCGCTCCCGGCAGCGGGTGGTGATCGCGGAGCTGGCCGAGGTGCTGGTCCGGGACGCACCGCACGGGCTGGACCCGCTCTTCAGGGCCCTCTTCGAGGAGGCGGCGGACGACCGGGCGCGGCTGCGCGCGGTGGTCGACCAGATCGCCTCGCTGACCGACGCCTCCGCGCTGGCGCTGCACCGCACGCTGGTACGGGAGCGCTGAGCCGAGATCGGTCACGCAGCACTCTTCACGTACGCGACCGCATGGGGGACGCTCGACCGCATCGAACGGCCCGTTGGGCCCCGGCCCCAGCCCCGGCGGCGCAGTAACCTGGCACTCACGGTGCGTGGCGGCATCCGCCCGCCGCGGAACAGGAGAGAGCGGACGTGGTGGACACCAACGAGACCCATGTCATCGTGGGCGCCGGCCTGGCCGGTGCCAAGGCGGCGGAGACCCTGCGCTCGGAGGGCTTCACCGGGCGGGTGATACTGCTCGGCGACGAGCGGGAGAAGCCGTACGAGCGGCCGGGGCTCTCCAAGAAGTTCCTCACCGGCGCCGAGGAGCGCGACGCCCTCCGGGTCCACGACCCCTCCTGGTACACCGCCCACGAGGTGGAACTGCACCTGGGCCAGCCGGTGACCGCCCTGGACCGGGAGGCCAAGGAGGTCCGGCTGGGGGACGGCACGGCCATCCGCTACCAGAAGCTGCTGCTGGCCACCGGCTCCTCGCCGCGCCCCCTCCGGGTACCCGGCGCCGACCTGGCCGGGGTCCACTACCTGCGGCGGCTGCCGCACGCCGAGCGGCTGCGGGCGGTGCTGCGGAACCTGGGCCGGGAGAACGGGCAGCTGCTGATCGTCGGCGCGGGCTGGATCGGCCTGGAGGTCGCGGCGGCGGCGCGCGGCTATGGAGCCGAGGTGACCGTGGTCGAGCCGCAGCCCACCCCGCTGTACGGGGTGCTCGGCCCCGAGCTGGGCGGCTTCTTCGCCGACCTGCACCGGGACCGCGGTGTCTCCTTCCAGCTGGGCGCCTCGATCACCGAGGTGGTCGGCCAGGACGGGATGGTGCTGGCCGCCCTCACCGACACCGGCGAGGAACTGCCCGCACACGCCATGCTGATCGGCATCGGCGCCGCCCCGGACACCGCCCTCGCCGAGGCGGCCGGACTGGAGATCGCACCCCGGGAGGAGGGCGGCGGGGTCGCCGTGGACGCCTCGCTGCGCACCGCCGACCCGGATGTCTTCGCGGCGGGCGACCTGGCCTCCGCGTACCACCCGGTCTTCGGTCGGCGGCTGCGGGTCGAGCACTGGGCCAACGCCCTCAACGGCGGCCCGGCCGCCGCCCGGGCGATGCTGGGCCGGGAGGTGGTCTACGACCGGCTGCCGTACTTCTTCAGCGACCAGTACGACCTGGGCATGGAGTACTCGGGCTACGCCGCGCCGGGGGAGTACGCCCAGGTGGTGATCCGGGGGGACGCGGGCAAGCGCGAGTTCATCGCCTTCTGGCTGGACGGCGAGAACCGGGTGCTGGCCGGGATGAACGTCAATGTGTGGGACGTCACCGACCCGATCCAGCGGCTGGTCCGCTCCCGGCGGCCGGTGGACCCGGAGCGGCTGGCCGACCCGGGGGTGCCGCTGGACGCGCTGCCGGGCTGAGCGCCGATCGGGGGCGACGCCGGTCGGGGGCGTGGGGCCGCCGCCGTAGACTGCCTGGGTGGCAGGCCGGATCAGGGACGAGGACGTACAGACGGTGCGCAGCGCGCTGCCCATCGACGCGGTCGTCTCCGACTACGTCCAGCTGGTCAGCGGCGGCGGCGCGCAGCTCAAGGGTGTCTGCCCGTTCCACGACGAGAAGTCGGCGTCGTTCTACGTCAACCCCAGCAAGGGCGTGTACCACTGCTTCGGCTGCCAGGCCGGGGGGGACACCCTCGACTTTGTGATGAAGGTGGAGCACCTCTCCTTCACCGAGGCCGTGGAGCGGCTCGCGGCCCAGGCCGGGATCACCCTGCGCTACGAGGAGGGCGGCTACACCCCCGGTCGGCAGAAGGGGGAGCGGACCCGGCTGGTGGAGGCGCACAAGGTGGCCGCCGCCTGGTTCGCCGAGCAGCTGGAGAGCCCCGAGGCGGAGATCGGCCGCCGCTTCCTGGGCGAGCGCGGCTTCGACGCGGCGGCGGCCAAGCACTTCGGGGTGGGCTACGCCCCGGTGGGCTGGGAGCACCTGGTGCGGTTCCTGCGCGGCCGGGGGTTCGCCGACCGGGAGATCCTGGGCGGCGGCCTGGCCTCGCAGGGGCAGCGGGGCGGCCTGATCGACCGCTTTCGGGGCCGCCTGGTCTGGCCGATCCGCGACATCACCGGCGAGGTGGTGGGTTTCGGCGCCCGCCGGCTGCGCGAGGACGACAACGGGCCCAAGTACCTCAACACCCCCGAGACCGCGATCTACAAGAAGTCGCATGTGCTCTACGGCATCGACCTGGCGAAGAAGGAGATCGCCAAGTCGGGCCGGGCGGTGGTGGTGGAGGGTTACACGGACGTCATGGCCTGCCATCTGGCCGGGGTGACCACGGCCGTGGCCACCTGCGGTACGGCGTTCGGCGAGGACCACATCAAGATCATCCGTCGGCTGCTGATGGACACCTCCGCCTACCGGGGCGAGACCGTCTTCACCTTCGACGGCGACGCGGCCGGGCAGAAGGCCGCGCTGCGGGCCTTCGAGGACGACCAGAAGTTCGCCGCGCGGACCTCCATCGCGGTCTCCCCCGGCGGCATGGACCCCTGCGAACTGCGGCTCGCGGAGGGGGACGCGGCGGTCCGCAACCTGGTGGACAACCCGGTGCCGCTCTTCGAGTTCGCCATCCGCAGCACGGTCGCCCGGCACCGGGTGGAGACCGCCGAGGGACGCGCCGCCGCGCTGGAGGAGGCGGCGCCGATCGTCGCCCGGATCAAGGACCGCTCCATCCAGCACCAGTACGCGGTGCAGCTGGGCGGCATGCTCGGCATCCTGGACGAGCAGTTCGTGGTCCGCCGGGTCGCCCAGATCGGCCGCTGGCAGCGGGAACGCGAGCAGACCAGGGGCGCGGGCGCCCCCGCCGGGCGCCGTACGGAGGCACCCGCCCCGGCTCCGGCGCCCGCGCGTCCGGCCGCGCCGCGCCTCAACCCGCGCGACCCGGCGCAGTTCGTCGAGCGGGAGCTGCTCAAGCTCGCCCTCCAGTACCCGGCCCTGGTCACCCCGGCCTTCGACAACTTCGGCGAGGACGAGTTCCCCACCGCCCCCTACACCGCCGTCCGCCGCGCCGTCGCCAAGGCCGGGGGCGCCGCGTACGGGGCGCAGCTGCCCGACTTCACCGCCCGGGTCCGCGAGGCCGCGCCGGACGACGGCGTACGGGGCCTGATCACCGAGCTGACCGTGGAACCCATCCGCACCCGCCGCGCCCCCGATGCCGTCTACGCTGGCGAGTTCCTGGTGAAGCTGCGCCTCCAGGCGGTGGACTCCCGGGTGGCCGAGGTCCGCGCCCACCTCCAGCGGCTGGGCAACCGCGCCTCCCCGGAGGAGCTGGCCGCCGTCCAGGGCGAGCTGTGGGCGCTGGAGCAGTACCGCAACAGCCTGCGGACGAGGGGCGCGGCGGCCTTGTAACCGCCGACGGCCCGTACCGGGCAAAAAACCACCGCACGAGTATCGGCCGTGACGTGCGGCGTACCCCACACTGGAAGCGGTGCCCCAGTCATCGCAGCGCGGGACGGCCGCGGCAGTCGGCACCCCGCCCACGGATTCCCGAGTGGAGGGCGGCACGCCGCCCGCCGCCCCGGTGTCGCATGCGCCGACACCCCAGCAGCAGCAAGCCCCACAGCACCCCGAGCAGCAGCACCCCGCGCAGCACCCCGTCCAGCAGCACCCCGTCCAGCAGGCGCCCGGACCCTCAGCACCCCCCGGGCCCTCCGCGCAGGAAGGGAACGATGTGGACCTCGCCCTCACGGCCCGCCCCGCCCCGCACACCGGCCCGGCCGCCGACCGCGCCCGCCACCACGACGGGCCGCCCGGTGGCCCCGACGACCCCGGCCTCCCGGAGGGCCGCCCCGAGGCCCCCGGCGACGCGGCCGGGGAGCAGGACGAGCCGGAGGCGCCCGAGGACGCCGCCGACCCCAGCGACGCCGACCTGGCCGACCTCCCCGCCGAGGAACCCGAGGCCATCGCGGAGCCCGAGGCCGTCGGGGAGCCCGAGGCCGTCGCGGATCCCGAGGAGCCCGAGGACGCCCAAGCAGCCGACGAGCCCGAGGAGCCCGAGGAGCGCGCCCCGGCCCTGGACGAGGCGGCCGGCCCCTCCGCCGACCTGTTCCGCCAGTATCTGCGCGAGATCGGCCGCATCCCGCTGCTCACCGCAGCCGAGGAGGTGGAGCTGGCCCGCCAGGTCGAGGCCGGCCTCTTCGCCGAGCACTACCTGGGCGAGCACCTGGCCGGAGGAGTCGACGACCGGCTCGCCGACGACCTCGACCGCCTGGTGGTGCTCGGCCGGATGGCCAAGCGCCGCCTGATCGAGGCCAATCTGCGGCTGGTCGTCTCGGTGGCCAAGCGGTACGTCGGCCGCGGCCTGACCATGCTGGACCTGGTCCAGGAGGGCAACCTGGGGCTGATCCGCGCCGTGGAGAAGTTCGACTACGCCCGTGGCTACAAGTTCTCCACCTACGCCACCTGGTGGATCCGCCAGGCCATGAGCCGCGCCCTCGCCGACCAGGCCCGCACCATCCGGGTCCCGGTGCATGTGGTGGAGCTGATCAACCGGGTGGTACGGGTGCAGCGCAGGCTGCTCCAGGAGCGGGGCCAGGAGCCCAGCCCCGCCGACGTCGCCGCCGCCCTGGACCTCCCCGAGGAGCGGGTCACCGAGGTGCTGCGGCTCGCCCGGGAACCGGTCTCGCTGCATGCGCCGGTCGGCGAGGAGGACGACGTGGCCCTCGGCGACCTCATCGAGGACGCCGACGCCGCCTCGCCGGTCGAGTCCGCCGCGTTCATCCTGCTCCGCGAGCACCTGGAAGCCGTGCTCTCCACCCTCGGCGAGCGCGAGCGCAAGGTGGTGCAGCTGCGCTACGGCCTGGCCGACGGACGGCCGCGCACCCTGGAGGAGATCGGCCGCCTCTTCGGCGTCACCCGGGAGCGCATCCGGCAGATCGAGTCCAAGACCCTCAACAAGCTGCGCGACCACGCCTTCGCCGACCAGCTCCGCGGCTACCTCGACTGAACGCAGCCCGGGGAACGCGGCCGGGTCAGTAGCGCTCCTCCGGGTGCATCTGCTCGCGCACCGAGGCGTACTGCTGGCGCACCGCCTGTCCGAAGGCGACATCCTCGCCGGGCTCCACGGTCACCGCGTCGGGCAGCTCCCACTGCGGCGGCTCGGCGGTACCGGCCAGCGCCCAGGCGGCCTGCCGCGCCCCGCCGCGCGCCGCGTAGTCGCCCGGCGGCGGGATCACCACGGGCACACCCAGCACCAGCGGGGCGATGTGCTGCACGGCGGCGAGCCGGCCGGCCGATCCGACCAGGAAGACCCGGCGTACCGCGACCCCGCGCCCACGCAGCACATCCAGCGCGTCCGCGATCCCGCAGAGCATGCCCTCCACCGCCGCCCGCGCCACATGCTCGCGCCGCATCGACTCCGCGCGCAGCCCGCTGAGCGTCCCGGCGGCGTGCGGCAGATACGGGGTGCGCTCGCCCTCCAGGTAGGGCAGCAGCACCAGCCCGTAGGAGCCGGGGGAGGACTGGAGGGCGAGTTCGCTGAGCCCCTCCAGGTCGACGCCGAGCAGTGCCGCCGTGCAGCGCAGCACCTGGACGGCGTTGAGGGTGCCGACCAGCGGCAGATGGCGGCCGGTGGCGTCGGCGAACGAGGAGATGGTGCCGCCCGGGTCGACCAGCGGCTCGTCATGGACGGCGAAGACGGTGCCGGTGGTGCCCAGCGAGACCACCGCGTCACCGGGCCCGGCGCCCAGCCCCAGTGCGGCGGCCATGTTGTCACCGGTCCCGGCCGAGATCAGCAGCCCCTCCGGGGTCTCCCCGGCGGGTTCCGCAGGGCCCAGCACCTCGGGCAGCCGTACCTCGTGGCCGAGCGCCAGCTTCACCAGGTCGGTCCGGTACTGGCCGGTGACCGGCGACCAGTAGCCGGTGCCGGAGGCGTCACCCCGGTCCGTGGTACGGCGTCGGGGGTGGCCCAGCAGCTGCCACACCAGCCAGTCGTGCGGCAGCAGCACCTCGGCCAGCCGTGCCGCCGAGCCGGGTTCGAACTCGGCGAGCCAGCGCAGCTTGGCGACCGTGTAGGAGGCGTCCGGCACGGCTCCGATGGCCTGCGCCCAGGCGCCGGGTCCGCCGAGGGCGTCGATCAGCGTGGCGGCGGCGCCGGAGGCCCGGGGGTCGTTCCAGAGCAGCGCGGGTCGGACCAGCACGCCCCCGGCGTCCAGGCCGACCATGCCGTGCTGCTGGGCGGAGACGCCGATGGCGCGGACGCCCTCCAGGATGCCCCCGGTGGCTGCGGCGCCGAGCGAGTGCAGCCACAGCTGGGGGTCGATCTCGGAGGTCCGGGAGGTCTCCTCCGATCCGGCGGGCACCGGGTGCGGGGCGCGGTTGTCGCGCAGTACGCCGCCGGTGTCGGCGTCGCAGGCGACGATCTTCGTGTACTGGGTCGAGCAGTCGATACCGGCGACAATGGCCATGTCGAGATCATGCACCACCGCGCGCGCCCGCGTACCGCCGGACTCCGCAAGCGTGTCCCTTCCGGTATGGAGCCGGGCGCGGGGCCCGGCTCCGCGGAGGGCCGCCTCGGCCGCCCGGCGGCTGCATCGGTCGGGGCGGGCCCGGCGTCAGTGCCTGCCGGTGCCCCAGCCGTCCTCCTCGGTCGTCTTCCGGCGCAGGTAGGGGACCCGGTCGGCGACCGACGGCGGCAGCCGGTCGCCGACCCTGCCCGCCGCCTTGCCCGCCACCGCGCCGGCCGTCTCCTTGGCCTGCCGGGCGGCGTCCTGCACCCGGGGGCTCTGGGCGACGCCGCGCGCGGACTTGGCCAGCTGCTCATACCGCTCGCGGCCGGCCCGGGCGCCCAGCACATAGCCGGCGGCGAGCCCCGCGACGAACGTCAGTTTGCGCATCCTCGGCTCCACTCTTCCGCACTCTTGCGCGCGGCTGCCCGCGCTCCTCCGGTCCGCGCTCCTCCGGTCCGCTCTCCGTTGGTGCCCGTGCTCGTCGGCACGCCCCTACCCGCCGTGTGCATCCGCGAACCGCCGCCCGCCGGCGCACTGCGGCAGCCGTCCCACCAGCATCGCGGGCCGGTGCGCCGGTCGCGCGCCGGACGCGCCGGGCGGGTCACGGGGGCGCCGGTCCGGAGAAGGATTGGCGGACCACCCCCCTGGGTGCGCTAATGTATGTCCCGCAACGAGCGCCCACGACCGGGAGGACCGGGACGGTGGCGCTCCGGAAGCAATCCCGCCTAGCTCAATTGGCAGAGCAGCCGGCTGTTAACCGGCAGGTTATTGGTTCGAGTCCAATGGCGGGAGCAGAGCAGGGCGGTCGACGTCCTGCTCCGCGTGCGCGTGAGTGCACGGTCCCGCCTAGCTCAATTGGCAGAGCAGCCGGCTGTTAACCGGCAGGTTATTGGTTCGAGTCCAATGGCGGGAGCGCGGTATCGAAGGCCCTCCGGTGATCCGGGGGGCCTCTGTCGTGCGGTGGCCGGGCGGCCGGACCCCGGCGCGCGGGACGAGCGGCTGAGCAGCTATGCTGCGGCAGGCGGCCCGACGAGGGTCGGCCGTGCTGGGGGGTGTCCTGCCGGCACGGGGCGGTAGCTCAGCCGGTTAGAGCAGGGGACTCATAATCCCTGGGTCGTGGGTTCGAGTCCCACCCGCCCCACTTCACGGACCGTCACGCCGTGCCAGGCGCAACAGTAGAGCAGCGGAGCGGCAGCATCGCCCGCAACACCGGGAATTCACCCGAACGTGGACATCCGGTGGCTCCTTGCCCCGGCTCTAGGCTTGGATCATGCGTGATCTCGCGGCGGGGCTGGGATATCTGGGCAGGGGCCAGCGCTGGGTGGCGCGGCACGGCCGATGGTGGGGGTTCGGGCTGCTGCCGGCGCTGATCACGCTGGTGCTGTACACGGCCGTGCTGCTGGTGCTCGGGTTCCGCGCGGACGATCTGGCGACCTGGGCGACGCCGTTCGCGGACGGCTGGGGCTCGCCCTGGCGGTCGCTGCTGCGGGGCCTCTTCACGGCGCTGCTCCTCGGCGGCGGGCTGCTGCTGGCCGTGGTGACCTTCACGGCGGTGACGCTGCTGGTGGGGGAGCCGTTCTACGAGGCGCTGTCGGAGAAGGTCGAGCAGTCCGAGGGCGGCGCCCCGCAGGGGCCCGAGCTGCCGCTCTGGCGCGAGCTGTGGAACTCGGCCCGGGACAGCCTCCATGTGCTGGTGCGCGCGGCGGGCCTGGGGCTGCTGCTCTTTCTGCTGGGGTTCGTCCCGCTGCTCGGGCAGACCGTGGTGCCGGTCCTGGCGTGCTGTGTCTCCGGCTTCTTCCTCGCGGTGGAGCTGACGGCGGTGGCGATGCAGCGCCGTGGGGTGCCGGTGCGCGAGCGGCTGGCGCTGCTGCGCGGCCGGAAGCTGCTGGCACTGGGCTTCGGGGTACCGCTGGTGCTGCTCTTCCTGCTCCCGCTGGTCGCGGTCTTGGTGATGCCCGGTGCGGTGGCCGGTGCGACGCTGCTGGTGCGCGACCTGGTCCCGGCCGAGGGGAAGCGGCCGGAGGACGAGCCGGAGCCCGGGCGCGAGGGCGGGCGCGAGGGCGAGCCGGAGCCGTACCGGAGCTGATGGATTCACCCATTCGGACGATAGGGCTGGCCGGTCGGCGGCCGGGTGCAGAGGATGGAAGGGTGTCCCGCGAACCCGCCGGCCGGAGGTGCGATCGGCCTTCCTCCGGGGCCTGCCGCCGGTCGGCCTTCGCAAGGAGGACTCGATGACCACTGCCCGAGAGATCATGCACACCGGCGCTAGGTACATCCCGGTGACCGAGACGCTGGACCGGGCCGCGCAGATGATGCGCGACCTGGAGGTGGGCGCGCTGCCGGTGGCGGATGCCAACGACCGGATGTGCGGCATCATCACCGACCGGGACATCGTGGTGAAGGCCATCGCGCACGGCAAGGACCCGGCCCGGGTCACCGTGGGAGAGCTGTGCGAGGGCACCCCGCGCTGGGTGCCCGCCGACGCCGATGTGCGGCAGGTGCTGGAGGAGATGGGTACCCACCGGATCCGTCGGCTCCCGGTGATCGACGAGAACAAGCGCCTGATCGGCATCATCAGCGAGGCCGATGTGGCGAAGCACCTCTCCGACACGGAGATCGCCAGCTTTGTGGAGCGGGTGTACGTCACGCGGTGAGCGGGCGGTCGCGCAGTACCGGCGGAGCGGCGCCCAGGCCTCAGGCCCGGGCGCCGTCCGGCATCCGGCAGTACCTTGATCTTTTCGAAGGGATGTCGCGACATGGCAGAGCAGGCACTCCGGACCACCGGCCGCGCATGGCACCTGGTGGCCCGCCCCCGGGGCTGGCCGACCCCCGAGGACTTCGCCCTACGCGAGACACCCGTGCCGCAGCCCGGCCCGGGGCAGATCCTGGTGCGCAACGAGTACCTCTCGGTCGACCCGTATATGCGCGGCCGGATGAACGACGTCCCGTCCTATGTCCCGCCCTTCCGGCTGGGGGAGCCCATGGACGGCGGAGCGGTCGGCCGGGTGGTGGCCTCGGAGGCGGCCGGGTTCATGACCGGGGACACCGTGCTGCACGGGCTCGGCTGGCGCGAGTACGCCGTGGTCGACGCCGACCACGCGGTCACGGTGGACCCCGAGGCGGCGCCGCTCTCCGCCTTCCTCGGGGTGCTCGGCATGCCGGGCCTGACCGCCTACGCCGGACTGCTGGAGGTGGGCTCCTTCAAGGAGGGCGAGGCGGTCTTCGTCTCCGGCGCGGCCGGTGCGGTCGGCAGCCTGGTCGGCCAGATCGCCAGGCTCAGGGGCGCCTCCCGGGTCGTCGGCAGCGCCGGTTCGCCCGAGAAGGTGGCCAGGCTGGTGGACGAGTACGGCTTCGACGCCGCCTTCAACTACAAGGACGGGCCGGTCGCCGAGCAGCTCGCCAAGGCCGCCCCCGAGGGCATCGACGTCTACTTCGACAACGTCGGCGGGGAGCACCTGGAGGCCGCCATCGGCGCTCTCAGGGTGCACGGCCGCGTCACGCTCTGCGGCGCCATCGCCCAGTACAACGACACCGAGGCCCCCGCAGGGCCGCGCAATCTGGCGCTCGCCATCGGCAGGCGGCTGCGGCTCCAGGGCATGCTGGTACGCGACCACGCGGCGCTCCAGCCGCAGTTCACCGCCGAGGTGGGGGGCTGGCTGCGCGAGGGCCGGATCCGCTACGACGAGACGGTGGTGGACGGCATCGAGAACGCGGTGGACGCCTTCCTGGGCATGCTGCGCGGCGCCAACACCGGCAAGATGGTCGTCCGCCTGACCCCGTAGCCCGCCTGCCCGGAGGCCCGGAGGCCCGGAGGCCCGCTCCCGCGATCCGCCTCACGTCCGTTCTGCGCGACGATGGCAGGGCGGGCGCGGAGGGTGGGCCGGGGTCAGACCAGGTGGTGCGCCAGGGCCGCGTGCGGGTCGGGCTCCGCGCCGCCCACCGGCGGATGGTCGACATGGACGGTGGCCGAGACCAGCCGGCGGACGGTGTGCATCAGCGCATGCTCCGCCTCGACCGCCAGCCGGTGCGCCTCGACCACCGTGAGCTGCGGGTCCACCACGATCGCCGCCTCGGCGTGCAGTGTGTGCCCCAGCCAGCGCATCCGTACGGCGCCGACACCGCGCACCCCCGGCACCGCGCCCAGGGCCTCCTCGGCCGCCGTCACCGCCGCCGGGTCCACCGCGTCCATCAGCCGCCGCCAGACCTCGCGTGCCGCGTCACGCAGCACCAGCACGATCGCCCCGGTGATCAGCAGGCCCACCACCGGGTCCGCCGCCCGCCACCCCAGCGCCGCGCCGCCCGCGCCCAGCAGTACCGCCAGCGAGGTGAAGCCGTCGGTGCGGGCGTGCAGCCCGTCGGCGACCAGCGCGGCCGAGCCGATCCGTCGACCGGTGGTGATCCGCCGCCGGGCGACCAGCTCATTCCCGGCGAAGCCCGCCAGGGCGGCGGCCGCCACCGCCGCCAGATGGGTGACGTCCTGGGGTTCGACCAGCCGCCGGAATGCCTCGTACCCGGCGACCGCCGAGGAGGCCGCGATGGCGAGCACCACCACCACGCCCGCGAGGTCCTCGGCCCGGCCGTAGCCATAGGTGTAGCGGCGGGTGGCCGCCCGCCGGCCCAGCAGGAACGCCACACCCAGGGGCAGCGCGGTGAGCGCGTCGGCGGCGTTGTGCACGGTGTCGCCGAGCAGCGCCACCGAGCCGGAGAGCGCCGCGATCACGGCCTGCACGGCGGTGGTGAGCCCCAGCACGCCGAGCGAGAAGGCAAGGGTGCGCAGTCCCTCCGCCGACCCTTCGAGCGCGGCGTCCACCCTGGCGGCGGGGTCATGGCTGTGTGGTCTGAGCGCATGCCCCCAGCGATGGCCCAGCAGATGGCCCAGCAGATGGCCCAGCCGACGACCCAGCCGATGACCCAGCCGACGGCCCGGCTCGTGCCGGTGAGCATGCCCATGCGTGTGCGGGCGACCCGTCATGGCATCACCGTGGCACAGCCGCGGCATTGCAGCCACCCTGGAACAGCCGCCGCCCCTCAGGTGCGACGCGCTTGCACCTGCCCCATGTGTACGACGGTCGTACACCAGTCCGACCCAACCCCCGGGAGGCGGATTCAGGCCGCGTCCGATGGTCCGCCACCCGTGACGTCCTGCCCCGCGATAACGTTTCCTTCGGCAGTGGCCGCTGCTGGAGGCGCTGTTGACGGTGAGTAGAACTCACTGGGCATCTGATCACATGGGGTGACAGTCTGTCCGGTTTGATGGATTTAGTGATCGGATAGCGTTTACCGAAAGTCACGCCGGGTAGTGGTGCAGTAGTGGCAGTTGGTGCAGAATGACGGTGCCGGACAGGAATCTCGGGCAAGAGGCACGAGGCCGCTGGGGAAGGCGACCCTCGTCCACAGCCTGGAGGTCCCGGTGACGACACGTGGAGTTCTGTACGTCCACTCCGCGCCGCGCGCGCTGTGCCCGCACGTCGAGTGGGCCGTCGCGGGCGTGCTCGGTGTGCGCGTCAACCTTGACTGGATCCGCCAGCCCGCCGCACCCGGCAACTGGCGTGCCGAGTTCTCCTGGCAGGGGGAGCCCGGTACCGCGTCACGCCTGGCCTCGGCCCTGCGCGGCTGGCACCTGCTGCGCTTCGAGGTGACCGCCGAGCCCTGTGCCACGGCCGAGGGCGAGCGCTACAGCAGCACCCCCGATCTCGGCATCTTCCATGCCGTCACCGGCATCCACGGCGACATCCTGATCCCCGAGGACCGGCTGCGCGCCGCCATGGCCCGTGCGCGCAAGGGCGAGACCGACCTGGAGGCGGAGATCTCCCGGCTGCTCGGCAAGCCGTGGGACGACGAGTTGGAGCCCTTCCGCTACGCCGGTGAGGGCGCTCCCGTCCGCTGGCTCCACCAGGTCGTCTGACACTCCGACCGGCAAGCCCCCCGACCGCAGAAACGCGCCGCACCCGGAAGCAGTTGCCGGGTGCGGCGCGTTTCCCTGTGGGCGGCGAGTGGGTCAGCGCTTACGGGAGGAGTCCAGGTGGGCGAAGACCACCACGTTGGAGGTGTAGTCGCGCCGCTTGTGGTCGTAGGTGCCGCCGCAGGTGATCAGCCGCAGCTGGGCGCTCGGGGTGTCCCCGTACACCCGCTCGTCGGGGAAGTTGTTCTTGGGGAAGACCTCCACCGAGTCGACGGTGAAGACCGCGGTGGTCGCGTCGGCCCGGGTGATCTCGACCTTGCTGCCCTTCTTGAGCGCGCCCAGGCCCCAGAAGACGGCGGGGCCGCGCTTGGTGTCCACATGGCCGAGTACCAGGGCGGTGCCGCGCTCGCCCGGGCTGGCCCCGGCGCCGTACCAGCCGACCAGGTTGCTGTCGGTGTTGGGCGGGGGTTGCAGCACGCCCCCCTTGTCCAGCGCCAGCTTGGTGAAGGGGGCGTTGACCCCGATGGCCGGAATGGTCAGGCGGGTCGGCGCGGAGGCGGCCATGGCCGGACCCTGCGGGGCGGCGGAGCCGGCCGGGGCGGACGGGGGTGCGGCCTTGGCGCGGGCCGGGCCGGAGGAGGCCGGGGAGGCGGCGGCCGGTGCGGGTGGGGAGGAGCCGTCCAGGGAGCTGTGGATCATGAAGAGGCCGAGCAGTACCGCCGCCCCGGCCAGCCGGATCCGGCCGGCCCCGGCGTCGCGGCCGCCCGTGCTGCGGGTGGCGGGCCCGCCCTGCACCTTGTCCTTGATGCCCATCCTGGGGACTGCCTTTCTGGGAGCGGCGGCGTGGCCACCGCCGCAGAACGGCGGTGGCCACGTCGGGTCGGTCAGCAGTGCGAGGTCGTGTCAGATGGCACGGCCGAGGTTGTTGCGGCGGCGCATGCTCCACGCGCCGGCGCCCAGGCCGCCCGCCAGCAGGGCGCCACCGGCGGCCAGGCCGCCCGTGGAGGCCATGCCGCCGCCGCCGGTGTGGACGCCGCCGTGCGGACGCTCGTGACGGCGCTCCTCCTTGATGACGTGCTGCTCCTCCCTGCCGTGGCAGTGCTTGCGCTCGTGGTCGAAGTCGCTGTACTCCTCGTCGAACTCGCGGCCTTCGTCCTTGACCCACTCCCCGCCCTCGCCGTGGTGGCCGTGCTCGCGGCCGCCCTTGCCCCACTCGCGGCCCTCTTCGTGGCCACCCTCGCGGCCGAAGTCGCGGCCTTCGTCCCGGCCACCCTCCCGGCCGAAGTCGCGGCCCTCGTCCCGACCCCCGTCCTTGCCCCAGTCCCGACCCTCATCCCGACCCTCGTCCTTGCCCCCGTCGATACCCCAGCCCCCGCCGCCCTGCAGAGCGGCCCCACCGGACTTGCCGGGCGACCAGGCGTCCGCATGGGCGGCAGGGATGACAAGGGTGAGTGCGGCGGCGCTGAGCGCGGCGCCGGCGACGAACGTGCGTGCACGCATGACGATGACCTTCCAGCGCCTCTACGATCGGTGACAGGACGTCAACTCAGGGGAATCGCGGAAGCACCTCGATCACCGTCCGTCACTGGAGGCCCTGGCGCCAGTCGACAGTCGCAATCGGGTGAGATGATGATCCTTTCGGCCGAATCAACGGCCCCTCAGACGGTTCGAACACACTGTTCGAGCAGGTCAGAGCGGGTGGCCCGGGGACGCGGAAGGCCCCGCCCGAGAGATCGGGCGGGGCCTTCCTGACGGCTTGTCGGAGTCAGTCCCGGCGGAAGGCCAGAACCACATTGTGACCGCCGAAGCCGAAGGAATTGTTGAGCGCCGCGATCGGGCCCTCCGGCAGCTTCCGGGGCTCGCCGCGCACGATGTCGGCGTCGACCTCGTCGTCCGGGTCGTCGACGTTGATGGTCGGCGGGGCGAGGCGGTGGTGCAGCGCCAGCACGGTGGCGACGGTCTCGATGCCGCCGGCGCCGCCCAGCAGGTGGCCGGTCATCGACTTGGTCGCGGAGACCGCGATGTGGTCCAGGTCGTCGCCGAGCACCTTGCGCAGCGCCTTCACCTCGGCGATGTCGCCCTGCGGGGTGGAGGTGGCATGGGCGTTCACATGGACCACGGAGGAGCGGTCCAGCCCGGTGGCGTCGAAGAGGTTGGACACGGCGGCGGCCACGCCACGGCCGGAGGGCTCCGGCTGCGCGATGTGGTGGCTGTCGGCCGAGAGGCCCTGGCCGACCGCCTCGCAGTAGACGCGGGCGCCACGGGCCGCGGCGTGCTCCGCCGACTCCAGGACCACCACACCGGCGCCCTCGCCCAGCACAAAGCCGTCCCGGGCCTTGTCGTACGGGCGGGAGGCGCGCTGCGGCTCGTCGTTGTTCTTGGACATCGCCATCATGTTGGCGAAGGCCGCGATGGGCAGCGGGTGGATGGCCGCCTCGGTGCCGCCCGCGACCACGATGTCGGCGCGGCCGGTGCGGATCATCTCGATGGCGTAGCCGATGGCCTCGGCGCCGGAGGCGCAGGCGCTCACCGGGGTGTGCACGCCGGCGCGGGCGCCGATCTCCAGGCCGACGTTGGCCGCCGGGCTGTTCGGCATCAGCATGGGCACGGTGTGCGGGGAGACGCGGCGGACGCCCTTCTCCTTGAGCACGTCGTACTGGTCGAGCAGGGTGGTGACGCCCCCGATGCCGGAGGCGACCACGGTGCCCAGGCGGTCGGGGTCGATGGCGGAGGACTCGTCGGTCGCCGGGGCGGCGAAGCCCGCGTCGGCCCACGCCTCCCTGGCGGCGATCAGCGCGAACTGCGCCGACCGGTCCAGCTTGCGGGCCACCGGCCGCGGCAGGACCTCACCGGGGTCGACGGCTGCCCGTGCGGCGATCCGCACGGGCAGCTCGGCGGCCCACTCGTCCTTGAGGAGCGCCACGCCGGAGCGTCCGGCGAGGAGTGCCTCCCAGGTCGACGCGGCATCGCCGCCCAGCGGCGTGAAGGCGCCGATACCCGTGACGACCACGGTGGTGCGGGTGTCAGTAGTCACTGGTCTCTTACTCCCACGTGTTCAGCGTGCGAGGCGGCGCTGGTGCCGAGGGGACGCCGGCATGCGCGTCGGCCTGACAGGAACTCAGGTGCCCCGAGGTTGGGTGGTGACGGCCGGTGGCCGTCCCGTACGGTGTCTCAGCTGTTGGCGAGGATGTACTCGACGGCGTCGCCCACGGTCTTGAGGTTCTTCACCTCGTCGTCCGGGATCTTGCAGTCGAAGCGCTCCTCGGCGGCGACGACGACCTCGACCATGGAGAGCGAGTCGACGTCCAGGTCGTCGGTGAAGGACTTGTCCAGCTCGACGTCCTCGGTGGGGATGCCGGCGATCTCGTTGACGATCTCGGCGAGACCTGCCAGGACCTCGTCCTTGGTAGCCATTGCGGCGCTCCTATCGAAGGGTGATTCCACTGTGTGCTCCGTGTCCCGCGGGTGCGGGACGCGGTGGTCAAGGGGTGCGCCCGCACGGGGCGGCACAGGTCTTGACTTACGGGAGGGTAACGACTGCGGCAGCGTAGACGAGACCCGCCCCGAACCCGATGACCAGGGCGAGGTCGCCGCTCTTCGCCTCGCCGGAGGCGAGCATCCGCTCCATGGCGAGCGGGATGGACGCCGCCGAGGTGTTGCCGGTCTCGGCGATGTCGCGCGCGACGGGCACGGACGCCGGCAGCTTCAGCGCCTTGATCATGGCATCCGTGATCCGCATGTTGGCCTGGTGGGGGATGAACGCGCCGAGCTGGTCGGCGGTGACCCCGGCCGCGTCCAGCGCCTGCTGGGCGACCTTGGCCATCTCCCACACCGCCCAGCGGAAGACCGTCTGGCCCTCCATCCGCAGCGCCGGCCACTTCACCTCGCTGCCGGTGCCGTTGACCGCGTCCTCCTTGGCGAAGGCGGTGTCCCAGGCATGGGTCTGCGAGATGACGTCCGCCTGGGAGCCGTCCGAGCCCCAGATGACCTTGCCGATACCGGGCCGGTCGGACGGTCCGACGACCACGGCGCCCGCACCGTCGCCGAAGATGAAGGCGGTGGAGCGGTCCGAGGTGTCGGTCAGGTCGCTCAGCCGCTCGACGCCGATCACCAGCACATACTCGGCGCTGCCGGCGCGGATCATGCCGTCGGCCAGGCTCAGGCCGTAGCCGAAGCCCGCGCAGGCGGCCGAGATGTCGAAGGCGGCGGCGGTGCCGCAGCCCAGCCGGTGCGAGATCTCGGTGGCGATGGCCGGGGTCTGCTTGAGGTGCGAGACGGTGGAGACCACCACCGCGCCGACCTGCTCGGGCGCGATGCCGGCCTGGGCGATGGCCTTGCCCGCCGCCTGCACCGACATCTCCGAGACGCTCTCCTCCGGGCCCGCCCAGCGGCGCTCGGTGATGCCGCTGCGGGTGCGGATCCACTCGTCCGAGGAGTCGATCCACTGGAGGACCTCCTCGTTGGGGATCACCCGCACCGGGCGGTAGCCGCCCACGCCGTGGATCCGCGAGAAGTCCGCGCCCCGGCTGGGCCGGATGCTCGGTGTCGCGCCGCTGCTCTCTGTCATGCGTTCACGCCTTCCGTGGCGGGCAGCCGGATCGGCTCGCCGTGCTTGGCGACCAGCTCGCGGGCCTTCTCCAGGTCGGCGGGGGTCTTGAGGGCAAGGGTCTCGACGCCCTTGAGGTTGCGCTTGACCAGGTTGGTGAGGGTGCCGGCCGGCGGCACCTCGATGACGCAGGTCGCGCCCAGCTCCCGCAGGGCCTCCATGCACAGGTCCCAGCGGACCGGGTTGGAGACCTGGGAGACCAGGCGGGCCAGCACCTCGGCGCCGGTCTTGACGACCTCGCCGTCCCGGTTGGAGACATAGGCGGTGGCCGGGTCGGCGGTGGGGATGCCGGGGGCCAGCTTCGCCAGCGCCTCGACGCCCGGAGCCATGTGGTGGGTGTGGAAGGCGCCGGCCACGCTCAGCGGCATCAGCCGCGCCCCGGCGGGCGGGTCCGCCTTGAACGCGGCGAGCTGCTCCAGGGTGCCGGCCGCGACCAGCTGGCCGCCGCCGTTGTTGTTCGCGGCGGTCAGGCCGTGCTCGGCGAGCTTGACCGTCACCTCGTCGGCGTCGCCGCCGAGGACCACGGTCATCCCCGTCTCGGTGACGGCGGCGGCGTCGGCCATGGCCAGCCCGCGCTGCCGGACGAAGGCCATCGCCGACTCGGCGGTCAGCACGCCCGCCGCCACGGCGGTGGTGATCTCGCCCACACTGTGGCCGGCCACCGCGCCGACCTGCCCGAGGGCGGCGTCCGGAAGCAGCGTGTGGATGGCGGCGAGCCCGGCGGCGACCAGCAGCGGCTGCGCCACCGCGGTGTCCTTGATCTCCTCGGCGGACGCCTCGGTGCCGTAGTGCACCAGGTCCAGCCCGGCAACGGCGGACCACCAGTGCAGCCGATCGGCTACACCGTCCACTTCGAGCCAGGGAGCGAGAAAGCCGGGGGCCTGGGCACCCTGTCCGGGAGCGACGAGTACGAGCACGGAATCAACCCTCTCCTGCCGGGTGCTCCGGCACGGGTAGACGGCGGTTACCAAGAAATTACACGCGGTTTGTGGATTCCCTACAGCGGGTTCAGCGGCGGTCGCCGGGCGCGTCGAGACGGCCCAGGGCCAGGGCGATCCGCAGGGTGAATGCCGAGCGTACGTCGGACGGGGTGTAGCCCGTGACGTCGGTCACACGTCGCAGCCGGTAGCGGACGGTGTTGGGATGGACGAAGAGCATCCGCGCCGCCCCCTCCAGCGACGATGCCTGCTCCAGGTAGACCGAGAGCGTCTCCAGCAGCGCGGAGCCGGCCTCCTCCAGCGGGATGTAGATCTCCTCCACCAGCTGGCGCCTGGCGGCCTGGTCGCCCGCCAGTGCCCGCTCCGGCAGCAGATCGTCCGCCAGCACCGGGCGCGGCGCGTCCGGCCATGCTCCGCAGGCGCGCAGCGCACCCGAGGCGGCCTGCGCGGACCGGGTCGCGGAGAGCAGGTCGCCCACCGTGGGGCCCACCACCACCGGGCCGGGCGCGAACTGGCCGATCAGCGCGCGGGCGGCGTGCATGGGGTCCATGGACCCGCCGACCACCACCACCAGACGGTTGCCCAGCACCCCGGTCAGGACATGCAGCCGGGCCCGGCGGGCGGCCCGGCGGATCGCCTCCACCACCAGCTCGCTGTCGCCGTCCGGAGCGCTGCCCATCACCACCATCACCTGGTCGGGCGACCCCCAGCCGAGCGCCGCCGCCCGGGACAGCGCCCCCTCGTCGGCGTCCCCGGAGAGCAGCGAGTTGACCACCAGCGCCTCCAGCCGGGCATCCCAGGCGCCCCGCGCCTCGGCCGCCTGCGCGTACACCTGCGCGGTGGCGAAGGCCAGCTCCCGGGCGTACACCAGGACCGCCTCGCGCAGCCCCGCCTCGTCGCCGGGCGCGGCCAGCTCGTCGATGGCCTCCTCGACCACCTGGATGCTGATCCGGATCATCTCCACCGTCTGGCGCAGCGTCACCGCCCGGGTCAGTTCGCGCGGTGCGGTGCCGAAGACATCGGTGGACATCGCCTGCGGCGCCTCGGGGTGGCGGAACCACTCCGTGAAGGCGGCGATGCCCGCCTGCGCCACCAGGCCGATCCAGGACCGGTGCTCGGGCGGCATCCGGCGGTACCAGGAGAGCGTCTCGTCCATCCGCTGGATGGCGTTGGTGGCGAGCCGGCCGGAGGCCTTCTCCAGCCGCCGCAGCGTGGCGGCATGCCGTTCGGCGGCCAGTCTGCGCTCCAGTGCGGTGCCGCGCCGCGCCCCCTGCTTCGGTGGCTGCGGCACGGCCGCACCACCACCGGTCGGGGCGGGCCCGGGCATGGCGGCAGGCTCCACGGCCTTCTCTGCCGGGTCGTTCGTTGCGTTCTTCGCTGAGGCGGCTGGCACAGCACTAGCGTGCCTCACGCGCGGCTGTGCTCGTGCACACGCCCCCGCTCGACGGCGGTGGCACCGCTCACATCTCCGCAGGCCGACCCGGAGCGCGGGGCCGTTCCGGATATCTTCCGGATATCTTCCGGATGCCGGGCGCCCCACCCGGCATCCCGCCCGGCCGCCCACCCCGAGCCGCCCACCCGAACGGAGCCCGATGTGACCGAGCAGCCCCGGCCGCGCGCGGAGGTGCGCCGCGCCGCCGAGCGCTACCGCTCCACCCCCGCGGAGGGGATCGAGACCCGGCACGCCTTCTCCTTCTCCGGCCACTACGACCCCCGGAACACCCACTTCGGCGCGCTGCTCGCCTGCAACGAGGAACTGCTGGCCCCCGGCGCCGGCTTCGCGTCCCACCGCCACCGCGACACGGAGATCCTCACCTGGGTGGCCGAAGGCGCGCTCGCCCACCGCGACGACCGGGGCCACGCGGGCGTGGTCCGGCCCGGCATGGTCCAGTACCTCGGCGCGGGCACCGGCGTCGCCCACACCGAGCGCAACCTCGGCGGGGCGACCGAGCCGGTGCGGTTTGTGCAGATGTGGCTGCAGCCGGACCGGTTCGACGCCGAACCCGCGTACGGGCTGCGCCGCCCGGCCCCCGGCGGCGGCGGGCTCACCCTGCTCGCCTCCGGCATGGAGCGCGACGCGGACGGCGAGGCGCTGCGGCTGCGCCGCCGCGACGCCGCCCTGCACCATGTCACGGCCGGGCCCTGGCAGCCCCTCCCCGAGCTGCCCGACGCCCCCTTCCGCCACCTCCACCTGCTGCGCGGCTCACTCGGCTTCCGTACCGCCGCCGGGCCCCATGGCACCGGCCGCGACCTGCGCCCCGGCGACAGCGCCCGGATCACCGGCCCGGCCCTGATCGCCCCCACCGCCGGGGAGGACGGCGCCGAACTGCTGCTCTGGGAGATGCACTCGGGACTGCTGCTCGGCTGAACCCCGGGGGTCAGCCGGCCAGCTCCGCCAGGACGCCGTCGGTGAAGGGCGGCCACACCTCGGCGGCCCACGGCCCGAAGTCGCGGTCGGCGAGGCAGACGCAGGCCGCGCCCGCCGCCGGGTCGAACCACAGGAAGGTGCCGGACTGCCCGAAGTGGCCGAAGGTCCGCGCCGAACTGCGGGCGCCGGTCCAGTGCGGCGCCTTGCCGCCCCGGATCTCGAAGCCCAGCCCCCAGTCGTTGGGCCGCTGGTGCCCGAAGCCCGGCAGCACCCCGCTCAGCCCCGGGTACGCCACCACTCGGGTCGCCGCCTCGACCGTGGAGGGGTCCAGCAGCGCCGGTGCCTGCACCTCGGCGGCGAACCGGGCTAGGTCGGCCGCTGTCGACACCCCGCCCGCCCCCGCCGGGGCCCGGTGGCCGGGGTCGATCCGGGTCGCCGCCATCCCCAGCGGCTGGAACACCGCCTCGGCGGCGTACTGCGCGAACGGGATGCCCGACGCCTTCTCCAGCGTCTCCGCCAGCACGTCGAAACCGGCGTTGGAGTACAGCCGGCGGGTGCCCGGCGCCGCCATCGCCCGGTGCTCGTCAAAGGCCAGCCCCGAGGTGTGCGCCAGCAGGTGCCGTACGGTCGAGCCCTCCGGGCCCGCCGGGTCGTCCAGCTCGAAGACGCCCTCCTCCACCGCGACCAGCACCGCGTACGCGCTGAGCAGCTTGGTCACCGAGGCCAGGGCGAACTCCCGCTGCTGCGGCCCATGCGACCCCAGTACCGCCCCGTCCCGTCCCCGCACCACGGCCGCCGCCGCCACCGGAACCGGCCATTCCTCGATCACCCTCAGACTCTCCATGGCCCCGACTCTACGGGCCCCCGGCGGGTCGGATCGCGGGAGGCCGCAGGCTGTGATTGCTTGGAGTGCACTCCATGTCGCTAGCGTCGGAACTGCCGTACGGAGCGCAGGAAACCAGGGGGTACCGCCATGGCCGTCGCCCGCCCGATCACCCGACCCGTCGTCCTCGACGCACCCGCCGCCGTGGCGAGCTGCGCCGACGCCCCGCCGGGCGGACCGGGGGCCGACGACACGCCCCGGCACACCATCGGCGAGGTGGCGGCCCGCAGCGGCCTCACCGCCCACACCCTGCGCTGGTACGAGCGGATCGGCCTGCTGGAGCGGATCGACCGCTCCTACTCCGGGCAGCGCCGCTACAGCGACAAGGACCTGGGGTGGCTCGCCTTCCTCGGCAAGCTGCGCCTCACCGGCATGTCGGTCGCCGACATGGTCCGCTACGCCGAACTGGTCCGGGCCGGCGACCACACCTTCGCCGAGCGCCATGAACTGCTCCGGGCCCACCGCGAGGAGGTGCGGCAGCGCATCACCGACCTCCAGACCACCCTCGCCGTCCTCGACCACAAGATCGGCTTCTACTCGGACGCCGCACCGGCGGCGGAAGGGAACCGCACCGCATGACCACCACCCTCCCCACCTGCACGCTCGGCAGCAACGGCCCCACCGTGGGGGTGCAGGGCCTCGGCTGCATGGGCATGAGCGAGTTCTACGGCCCCACCGACACCACGGAGGCCCTGGCCACCCTCGACCGTGCGCTGGAACTGGGCGTCACCCTCTTCGACACCGCCGACATCTACGGCTCCGGCCACAACGAGGAGCTGATCGGGCCCTTCGTCCGGGCCCACCGCGACCGGGTGGTGCTCGCCACCAAGTTCGGCATCGAGCGGCGCGCTGACGACCCCGCGTACCGGGGGGTCTGCAACCGCCCCGAGTACATCCGCTCCGCCGTCGACAGCTCGCTGCGCCGCCTCGGTGTGGACGTCATCGACCTCTACTACATGCACCGCCGCGACCCCGCCGTACCGCTCGCCGAGTCGGTCGGCGCCATGGCGGAGCTGGTGCGGGCCGGGAAGGTCCGCCATCTGGGCCTCTCCGAGGTGACCGGCGCCGAGCTGCGGGAGGCGCACGCCGTGCACCCGATCTCCGCGCTCCAGTCGGAGTGGTCGCTCTTCTCCCGGGACGTGGAGCGCTCCGCCGTCCCGGTGGCGGCCGAGCTGGGCGTCGCCTTCGTGCCGTACTCCCCGCTCGGCCGGGGCTTCCTGACCGGAGCGTTCGCCTCCGGCGCCGAACTGGGCGCGGACGACTACCGCAGGGACCAGCCGCGCTTCAGCGGCGACAACGCCAAGGCCAACGCCGAGCTGGTCGAGCCGATCCGGAAGATCGCCGCCGCGCGCGGTGCGACACCGGCCCAGGTGGCCCTGGCCTGGGTGCACCAGCGTGCCGAGGTGCACGGGCTGACCGTGGTGCCGATCCCCGGTACCCGGAGGCGCAGCCGGCTGGAGGAGAACACCGCCGCCGCGACACTGCACCTCACCGCCGAGGAGCTGGCCGCGCTGGAGCCGATCGCCGACCGGGTGGTCGGTGACCGCTACTCCGACATGAGCGGCACCTCCGCCGGTCGCGAGTAGTCGGCCGCGAGCAGTCGGGCGGGTCAGCCCGGCTCGGCCGCGTCGAACTCCCTGACCAGCCTCCTGGGCGCGGTGCGCCGCCAGGCATCGGTGAGCAGGTCGCGAAGCTCGTCCGGATCGACCTGGTCCAGCGCGATCCGGACCCAGCCGAAGCGGCCGACATACGGTGCCACCGAGAAGGTCTCCGGCGCGGCGGCGACTAGCTCCGCCTGGTCCTCCCGGGTCGCCTTCACCGAGGCGGAGCGCGACTCCGGGGCGCCGAGAGCGAACATCCGCTCGCCGATCCGGATGGTCACACTCGTGCCCCAGGTCACCCTCTCGGTGGCCTGGGGCAGGGCCAGACCCATGGCCTTGAACTCGTCGAACGTCACCATGGCCCGAGGTTAACCGCAGGGTCCGACAGCGGGCCCGCTCAGACCACCGCCAGGGCGTACACCGCGAACCCGGCCGCCAGCGCCCCGGCCACCGCCCGCCCGGCGCGCGGGACACCCGTCCACGGCGCCTCCAGCCGCCGGGTGAGGCGGCCGATCCCGACCAGCGCGACGGCGAAGAGCGGCAGCCAGCAGAGCCGGGCCAGCGCCCAGCCCGGCGAGTCCGGGGCGCCCGTGAGACCGGGGACGGTGCCCAGGGCCGCACCCGGCACGGCCACCGCCAGCATGGCGCTCTGGTGCCAGCAGAAGATCGTCATCGCCGACAGGTTCACCAGCACCACCGGGGCCCACAGCGCCGGGCGCCGCAGCCACCGGCCCAGCCGCTCCCGCAGCAGCACCGCCGCGCCGCACTGCACCGCCGCCAGCGCCACTACCAGCAGGGACGGCGGGTGCGAGTTGGTCCGGTCCACCCCCGGCACCCCGACCATGCTCGCCGGGTAGTGGAACGCCACCAGCAGCACCGCGAACAGCGCCGCCCCGCCCGCCAGCAGCAGCCGCCCACCGCGCCGCCCCAGCCGCCCCTCACCCCAGGAGACGCCCAGCTGGTAGGCGAACAGCCAGCCGGGGAGCAGGTTGGCCAGCCCCAGCCAGGAGGGCATCGACGCCGACCACGGGCCGTACCGCAGCAGGTCCACCACGGCCACCGAGGCGAGCAGCGGGGCCGCCGCCCAGCCGCCGAGGCGGCGCGTCGCCCGCACGCAGTACGGAGTGAGCGCGGTGACCCCGGCGTAGACGCCGACGAACCAGAGCGGCTGGACCACCAGTACGGCGGCGGTCCGCAGGGTGGCCCCCGGTACCCCGGCCGCCTGGAGCAGCGGCAGCAGCAGTGCCCATACGGCGGTGACGCCCAGCACCGGGCGGCCCAGCCGGGCCAGCCGGCCGCGCAGCCAGTCGCCGGTGGACGCGCCACGGGCGGTGGCGCGGCGCAGGGAGAGCACCGAGGCGTGGCCGCCGACCAGGAAGAAGACCCCGAGCATCTGAAGCACCCAGCTGACCGGGGCGAAGAAGCCGAGGGAGGAGAGCGGGCTGGCGTTGTGCAGCGCGCCGTCGGGCGACCGGGTGAAGCCGCCGAGCAGCCAGTGGCCGGTGGGCACGGCCAGCAGGGCCAGGGCGCGCAGGCCGTCCAGGGCCCGGTCGCGGTGGGCGGGGGTGGCGGCGTCCACGCGGAGCGCGGCCCGGTGGAAGGCGGCGCGGGCGGGGGCGGGGGTGCGGGCGGGGGCGAGGTCAGACGAGGTCATCGCGGCACTCCTGGTCGTCCGTGGCGCAGCCGACGGCGGGGTAGTCGCCGAGCGCGATGTCGGCGAAGTTGGCGAGCGAGTCGGTGTCCGGCGCGAAGTAGCCGGTGTGGCCCTGCGCGCGGTCGGCGGAGACCACGCGGGCACCGAAGGCCGGGTCGACCGGGTCGGCGCCGTGGCCCAGGCCGCCCAGGGAGAGGTGCGGGACCCGGCCGATCCAGTCGCCGGGGTCGCGGGCCGCCCAGACCCGCGCCCCGGTGCGCAGGGCTGCCGCGTCGTCGGCGCGCATCCCGGGGGAGCCGAGGACCACCAGGTCGGAGACGTCGTCCGGGCCGATGGCCGGTGCGGCCAGGCCGCACACCACGGAGCCGTAGCTGTGGCAGAAGACGGCGGGCGGCGCCGCCGGGTGGACGGTCGCGGCCAGCCCGGAGAGGAACCGGTCCAGCCGTGGGGCCCCGGCCTCGGCGAGCCGGGCGGTGGCGGCGTCCACGCCCAGGCCGACCGGGGTGGTGTAGCCGACCCAGGCGACGGCGGCGGTGGCGGTGCCCGGCTGCTGCCGCGCCATCCGCTGCCGCAGCGCCTTGGCCATGCCCGCGGGGGTGCCGTATGGGTCCCGTTCGCGGTCGTACGACCCCAGGTCGATGTCGGAGCCGGGGACCACCACGGCCACCCGGCGGGCCGCCGCCAGGTCCCCGTACACCTCGGCGACCAGGCCCCGGCCGCGCGGGTCGAACGCCAGGATCTGCCGTCCCGGCCGCAGCAGCGTGCCGTACCGTTCGGCGCGGCGCCGGGCCTGGGCGTGGTCCTCGGCGGTGAGGCCGGGGGCGGTGGCGCGGGCCAGCTCGCGGGTCCGTTCGGCGGCGAGGGCGAGGGCGTTGGCCCGGTAGCGCAGGGCGGGCGGCGCACCGTCGAGGTTGCCGACGACCAGCGGGTGGCGGGCGGCCAGCGCCCGCTGCTCGGCCGGGGGCAGCCGGGCGAAGAAGGCGGCGACGGCGGCTGCGGAGGCGGTCGCCGGGTCGGGCGGGCGCCTGCCCGACGCGGTGTCCGACAGCCAGGCACCGGTGCCGGACGGCGGTCCGGTCACCGGGGTCTGCCCGGAGGCCGCCGCCCAGCCCGCCGTGCCGGCGATGGCGGCCGCTACCAGGACGGCGGCGATCAGGGCGCGCTTCAGGCGCAGCATGGGTGGTCTCCTCTTCCGGTGGGTGCCGGGGCCGCGGAGGGTCCGGCGGCCGGTGAGGGGAACCTAGGAATGCGGTGCGTGGCGGGGCGTCACCCCGGGGAGCCAACCCGTGGGTGATACCGGGGTAGGGGAGGGGCGAGCGTGGTGACGGGGCGTCAGGTGCCTTGCTGCGGAGGTGGTTGGGCGGCGTTGCCGTGGCGGCCCGGTGTGGTGGCGGTGCGTGGTAGTCGGCGTGGCCCGTTGCGTGGGCGGAGGCGGGGTCGGCACTGCGGCCCGGGGGTGGTCAGTCCACGTTGCGGTGGCGGTGCGTGGTGCGCGGTAGTCGGATGTGGCCCGTTGCGGGGGCGGACGCCGGGCTGACGGGGTCGGTGCCGATGGCCCGGGGCGGTGGTCAGTCGGCGCTGCTGTAGTGGCGGCAGTGCGTGGTGGCGGGTGTACCCGTTGCGCGGGCGGAGGCGGGGTCGGCACTGCGGCCCGGGTGGTGGTCAGTTCACGTTGCCGTAGCGGCCCAGTGCGATGGCGGCGAAGTTGCGCAGGCTGGCGGTGCCCGGTGCGAGGTAGCCGGCGTGGCCCGTTGCGCCGGCGGAGGAGACCACGCGGGCGCCGAACGCCGGGTCGACGGGGTCGGCGCCGTGGCCCAGCCCGGCGATCTCCACATACGGCACATCGCCGATCCAGTCGCTGGGGTTGCGGGCCGCCCAGAGCCGCACCCCCGCGCCCAGTTGGTCGGCGTGGTCGACGCCCAGCCCGGGGCTGCCGAAGACCACCGCGTCGGTGAGGCCGGTCGGGTCCACCCCGGTGGGCCGGGCCCGGTGGATGTGCGGCGCGGCCACGCCGCAGACCACCGAGCCGTAGGAGTGGCAGAGCAGCGTCGGCGGAGCGGCGGGGCGGCGGGTGGTGGCGGCGAGCCCGGCGAGCAGGCGTCCCAACCGGGGTGCGGCGGCATCGGCGAGCCGGGCCGTCGCGGTGTCCGGGCCGAGGCCGACCGGGGTGGTGTAGCCGACCCAGGCGATCACTGCGGTACGGGCGGCCGGTGCTTGCCGCTCCTCCTCGGCGCGCAGCGCCCTGGCCATGCCGGCGGGGGAGCGCAGCGGGTCCTGCCTGCGGTCGAAGTGGCCCAGGTCGGCGTCGGCCCCGGGGATCAGCACCGCGATCCGCTGCGCTGCGGCGAGGTCGCCGTACACCTCGGTGACCAGGCCCCGGCCGCGTGGATCGAAGGCCAGGATGCGGCGGCCGGGGTGGAGCAGCCGGCGGCAGACGGCGGCCCGGTCGGCGGCCGAGGCCCGTTCCCGGGCCGGGCGCCCGGGGTCGGCCGCCACGGCCAGCTCGCGCCGCTGCTCGGTGGCGAGGGCGACGGCGTTGGCCCGGTAGCGCAGCCCGGGCGGGGCGCCGTCGAGGTTGCCGACGACCAGCGGGAAGCGCGCCACCAGCAGTTGCCGCTCGACCTCCGGCAGCCCGCCGAAGAACGCCGCCACCACGGCGGGCGCGGCCGACGCCGGGTCGGGCGGGGCCTGCCCGCCGAACCGCTGCTGGTTCCAGTCGCCGCTGCCGGGCGGAGGAGCGGTGATCGGCACCTGCTCGCCCGCGACCACCGCACCGCCTGCGGCGGCCCCGGTGTCGGCCAGCACGGCGACGGTGGCGAGGACGGCGGTGACCAGGCGCTTGAGCCGCATCGGTGCATGTCCTCCTGGGTCCGCCGACCGTCGAACGGGCCGTGCCCGGAGGTCCTGCCGTGCCGTGTACCGAGAGCCAGCCTAAGCGGCGCCGGGGTCGGACCCGGACGGCGGCCGACCCGGCAAAGCCGGGCGAAGGCTCCCAAGGCCGCCGGAACCGGATCGAGCCTTCACCACAGGCTCACACACTGCCCGGGGTGACCAGCCCCGACTCATAGGCGAAGACCACCGCCTGCGCCCGGTCGCGCAGGTCGAGCTTGGCCAGAATCCGCCCCACATGCGTCTTCACCGTCTGCTCGGCCAGCACCAGCGCCTCGGCTATCTCGGTGTTGGAGAGCCCCCGGGCGATGTGCTCCAGCACCTCGGTCTCCCGGGGGGTGAGCGCATTCAGCCGCAGTCCGGGAGCGCGGCGCGGGGCCGGGCGCTGCCGGGCGAAGTCCTCGATCAGGCGGCGGGTGACGGACGGCGCGAGCAGCGCCTCACCGGCCGCGACCACCCGCACGGCGGCGATCAGGTCGGCGGGCGGCGCGTCCTTGAGCAGAAAGCCGCTGGCCCCGGCGCGCAGCGCCTCGTACACATAGTCGTCGACGTCGAAGGTGGTCAGCATCAGCACCCGGGGGCGGTGGACGGTGCCGGGCGGCGCGGAGAGCAGCCGCCGGGTCGCCTCCAGGCCGTCCATCTCGGGCATCCGGACGTCCATCAGCACCACGTCAGGGTGGGTGTGGCCGCTGACCTCCACCGCCTGCCGGCCGTCCGGTGCCTCGCCGACCACATCGATGTCGGGCTGCGCCGCCAGCAGGGCGGCGAACCCGGCGCGGACCATGGCCTGGTCGTCGGCGATGATCACCCGGATGGTCATGGGGCGGGCTCCTGCTCTCGGTCGGCGGCGATCGGTCGGTCGGGCGGGGCGTCCAGGGGGATGGCCGTCGCGATCCGGAACCCCCCGTCGGGCAGCGGTCCGGCGTCCAGTCTGCCGCTGAGCAGCCGAAGCCGTTCCCGCATTCCGACCAGTCCCTGGCCGCTTCCCGCACCGGGGGGCTCGACCGGCGCGGCCCGGCGCCCGGCGGTGCTCCTCGGCGGGGCGGAGTTGACCACGGTGATCCGCAGCTCGACCGCCCCCTCCGTACTCCGGGAGGTGGTGGCGGAGACCCAGGTGCGCGCCCCGGGCGCATGGCGCACCACATTGGCGAGCGCCTCCTGCACGATCCGGTACGCGGACAGGTCCACCGCCTGCGGCAGCGGGCCGAGCGCCCGGACCGTGTCGGAGACCGTCAGCTCCGCCGGCACCCCGGCCCGCCCGACGGCCTCCACCAGCTGCGGCAGCCGGTCCAGCCCCGGCTGCGGGGCCCGCTCGCCCTGGGCGTCCTCGCTGCGCAGCACCCCGAGCAGCCGCCGCATCTCGGAGAGCGACTCCCGGGCGGCGGTGCCGATGGCGGCGAACTCCTCCCGGGCGGCCTCCGACAGGCCGTCGATCCGGTAGGGGGCGCTGTCCGCCTGGACCGTGATCACCGACATATGGTGCGCCACCACGTCATGCAGCTCCCGGGCGATCCGGGTGCGCTCCTCCAGCAGGGTGCGGCGGGCCCGCTCGGCCTCGCTGATGTGCTCCTGCTCGGTGAGCCGCCGCTGCGCCTCGGCCCGCTCGCGCAGCGCGGCGACGAGCAGCAGCACCGCACCGCTCAGGGTGAAGGCGGTCACGCTCATCACGGTGCCGACCCGGCCGGGCACGATGGCGTCGATGCCGAAGCCGGCCGCGCCGGTGGCCAGCCAGACGGCCACCAGCGTCTGCCGGTTCTCGCGCAGCGCGAGCGCCGCCATCAGGAAGGTGTAGCCGACCACGCCGGGCGGGGTCCAGGGCCAGGGCGAGTCGGTGTGCGGGCCGGTGAGCACCGCCAGGGCGGTGAGGACATGGGCGGAGCCGATCAGTGCCCAGGCATGCCGGGGCCGGCTGACGGCGAGCACCAGCGGCACCGTCTGGGCGGTGGCGAGCGCCCCGGCGATCCCGCTGTTCAGCCGGTAGTCATGGGCCAGCAGCAGGGTGGTGGTCGGCAGCAGTGCGGCGATCAGCACCACCGCCACCCCGTACGGGAGCAGCCGCACCCACCACCGGGACGCGGTGCCGAGCAGCGGCGGGTGGTCCGCTGCGGGGCCGAGGAGCGGGCGCGTCAGGGCACGCAGCTGCGGCGGTACGGGCACGGCGGGTCCTCGGGGTGGGGTGCTGGCGGCGGGCTTCCGACCGTACCGGGGCCCGGCGGCCCGGGCGTCATACCGGGGGACCGGCTGCACCGTAGTACCGGGGTATGACGGCGGGCCGTGCTGCTCGGGGGTCGCCGCCGTCCAGGGGCCGTGCCGCTCGGGGGTCGCGCCGTTCAGGGGTCGCGCCGCTCAGGGGTCGCGCCGCTCAGGGTCGTACGGCCTCAGCGGGTGGCGGCCTGCCAGTCGCCGGTGATCGCCGGGCCGAGCTGGTCCAGATGGCGGTCGATCACGGTGATCATGCTGTCGGGCCCGGCGTCGGCGGTCGACGGCTCGGCGGTGCCCCATGCCTCGTGGGCGGTCCGGACCACGGCTCCGAAGACGGCGGCCAGCAGGCGCGGCCGCAGGTCGACCGCCGGGTCGACGCCTTCGCGCTCCGCGATGATCGCGGTGACCTGCCGCTCCTGCGCAGCGGTCCGCCGCAGATGGGCGGCGAGCAGCACGGGCGTCGACTCGATCAGCTGGATGAGCTCCAGGGCGGCGGTGACCGAGGCGGGCCCGCGATCGGTGGCGTGCAGGCTCCGCCAGGCCTCGCTGATGGCGGAGCGCAGCGCCTGGAGGGGGTACTCCTCGGCGGGGCGGTCGCGCAGACATCGGATGAAGTGGTCCTCGGCGTCGGACAGGACGGCGAGCGCGACTTCCTCCTTGTTGGCGAAGTACCGGAAGAAGGTGCGCTGGGAGACGTCCACGGCGGCGGCGATCTCGTCGACCGTGGTGCGGCCGTAGCCCTGGCGGAGGAAGAGCTCGTGGGCGGCGCCGACCAGCTCGTCGCGGGTGCGCTGCTTCTTGCGCTGGCGCAGCCCCGCCGTCGGCGCGCAGACTGCGGTGATCCGGCAGCGGGCCGCCAGGGGTGCGGCCGCACCCTCCGCGATGTGCTGGGCCAAGGTGCCACCTCCGACGGCTCTGGTCCCCGACACGATACCGGGACGATATCTGTCAGTCATCGGCACTGGAAACCATTTGTCAAATGTCAGAGGCTGACATAACGTTCCGCGAGGTGGCGCCCGCCGGCCTGCGAGCTCGTGGGGACGGGCGGCCCGTGGGGCGCCACCTTCCGCACTCGCTGCACGTCCACACCGCACATCCCCGTCCGGGAGGGGCCCGATGAACCACACCGCCGCCGCCGAGGCGACCGAGGAAGCGCAGGGCGCGATACCGCCGTCCAAGGCCGCCGGGCTGCGGGGTCACCCCTGGCTGACGCTGCTCACCGTGGCGGTGGGGGTGATGATGGTCGCCCTGGACGGCACCATCGTGGCCATCGCCAACCCCGTCATCGCACACGATCTGGGCGCCTCGCTCGCCGATATGCAGTGGGTCACCAACGGCTATCTGCTGGCGCTCGCGGTCTTCCTGATCACCGCAGGCAAGATCGGCGACCGGTTCGGCCACCGCAACACCTTCCTGATCGGCGCGGTGGGCTTCGCCGCCGCGTCGGCGGCGATCGGCTTCGCCGGCAGCATCCAGCTGATCATCGTCTTCCGGGTGCTCCAGGGCCTCTTCGGCGCCCTGCTGCAACCCGCCGCGCTGGGGCTGCTGCGCGGCGCCTTCCCGGCCGAGAAGCTCAATATGGCGATCGGCATCTGGGGTGGCGTCATCGGCGCCTCCACGGCGGCCGGCCCGATCGTGGGCGGCCTGCTGGTGGAGCACGTCAGCTGGGAGTCGGTCTTCTTCATCAACATCCCGGTCGGCCTGATCGCCCTGGCGCTGGGTCTCTGGATCCTGCGTGACGCGCGGTCCGAGAAGGCCGCCAAGTCCTTCGACGTCCCCGGCATCGTGCTGCTCTCCGGCGCCATGTTCCTGCTGGTGTGGGGCATCATCAAGGCCCCCGCGTGGGGCTGGGGCGACGCCCGGACGCTGGTCTTCCTGATCGGCGCGGTGGTCGCGGGGGCGGCCTTCGCTGTCTGGCAGACCCGGGCCGCCGAGCCGCTGATCCCGCTCGGCCTCTTCCGGTCGGTGCCGCTCTCCGCAGGTGCCCTGCTGATGGTGCTGATGGCCTTCTCGTTCTTCGGTGCGATCTTCTTTGTCACCTTCTACTTGCAGAATGTGCGCGGTATGTCGCCGGTCGACAGCGGCGTCCACCTGCTGCCGATGACCGCGATGATGATCGTCGGATCGCCGATCGCCGGTGTGGTGATGGCCAGGATCGGCCCGCGTATCCCGATCGTCACCGGCATGGTCTTCTCCGCCGTCGCGATGTTCGGCATGTCCACCCTGGAGGCCGGTTCCGGCAGCGGGGTCATGTCGCTCTGGTTCGTGCTGATGGGGCTCGGGCTCAGCCCGGTCATGGTGGGCGCCACCGAGGTCATCGTCGGCAATGCGCCGCTGGAGCTGTCCGGGGTGGCCGGCGGGTTGCAGCAGGCCGCGATGCAGGTCGGCGGCAGCCTGGGCACCGCCGTGCTGGGCGCGCTGATGGCCGCCAGGATCGACAACGTCCTGCCGGGCAAGTGGGCCGCCGCCCAGCTGCCGCCGGTCTCCGGCGAGCAGTACGAGGCGGTCAAGCAGGCCGTCCAGGTGGGGGTGGCGCCGGTGCAGCCGGGCACTCCGGCGACGGTGGCGCAGACCATCACCCAGGTCAGCCACGACGCCTTCATGAACGGGATGTCGCTCGCCTTCCTGACCTCCGCGGTGGTGGCGGTGGCCGCAGCGGGACTGGGGCTGCTCACCAAGCGCGGCAGCACCGACGCCGGGCCCGCCGTGCACATCTGACCGGCCGTCCGAGACCCTGCCCGGGGCCGGTCCGACCTCCTCACGAGGTCGGACCGGCCCTTTCGCATGCCCCGGCGCCTCGGACACTCGTACGAGTGATTCCAGCCGTAAGGGCTGGCGCGGCGGCGCGGCCCGGGGCCAACCTGAGCGTGGACCGGCGCCCGCTGCGGGCGCCCTCACGGGGGAGGTTGTGTCCCATGCACCACGCTGCCGCCACACCCGCGACAGACCCGCCCACGGGCCCTCGCGCCCCCGCCGCCCGCATGCCCGCCGCCTGCGTACCTGCTGCCCGTGCACCTGCCGTCTCTGCGCCCGCCGCCTCTGCGCCCGCTGTCTCTGCGCCCGCCGCCTGCCTCGCCGGCTCCGCCTGGGAACGCCGCAGGGGCCGGACCCCTGGAAGGAGATCCGGCCCCTGCGGTGGGGTCATCCGGTGCGGATCAGGCGTCGCCGCCCGCCGCGCCCGGGTCGGCGGCGGCCGCGTCCAGCAGCTGGTAGCGGTCGATGGCCGCCTTCAGCACGCTGCGGTCGACCTTGCCCTCCTTGGCGAGCTCGGTCAGCACCGCCACCACGACCGACTGGGCGTCGATGTGGAAGAAGCGGCGGGCCGCGCCACGGGTGTCGGCGAAGCCGAAGCCGTCCGCGCCCAGCGACTGCCAGGAGCCCGGCACCCAGCGGGCGATCTGGTCGGGCACGGCCCGCATCCAGTCCGAGACCGCCACAAACGGGCCCTCGGCGCCGGTGAGCTTGGACGTCACATACGGGACGCGCTGCTCCTCCTCCGGGTGGAGCAGGTTGTACTCCTCGCACTCCACCGCATTGCGGCGCAGCTCGTTCCAGGAGGTCGCGGACCAGACATCGGCCTTGACGTTCCACTCCTCGGCGAGGATGCGCTGCGCCTCCAGGGCCCACGGCACCGCCACGCCCGAGGCGAGGATCTGCGCGGGGATCTGGCCGGTCTCGCCCGCCCGGTAGCGGTAGAGACCCTTGAGGATGCCGTCCACGTCGACACCGGCGGGCTCGGCCGGCATCTGGATCGGCTCGTTGTAGACGGTGAGGTAGTAGAAGACGTCCTCGCCCTGCGGGTGCTCGGCACTGGTGCCGTACATCCGCCGGATGCCGTCCTGCACGATGTGCGCGATCTCGAAGCCGTAGGCCGGGTCGTACGCCACGACCGCCGGGTTGGTCGAGGCCAGCAGCTGGGAGTGGCCGTCCGCGTGCTGGAGGCCCTCACCGGTCAGCGTGGTGCGGCCGGCGGTGGCGCCCAGTACGAAGCCGCGCGCCAGCTGGTCGGCCATCTGCCAGAACTGGTCACCGGTCCGCTGGAAGCCGAACATCGAGTAGAAGACGTAGACCGGGATCAGGTGCTCGCCGTGCGTCGCGTAGGACGAGCCCGCCGCGATCAGCGAGGCGGTGCAGCCCGCCTCGGAGATGCCGTCGTGCAGCATCTGGCCGGTCGGCGACTCCTTGTACGCCAGCAGCAGCTCCCGGTCGACCGACTCATAGGTCTGGCCCATCGGGTTGTAGATCTTCGCCGACGGGAAGAGCGAGTCCATGCCGAAGGTGCGGTACTCGTCCGGCGCGATCGGCACGAAGCGGTTGCCGATGCCCTTGTCCCGCATCAGGTCCTTGAGCAGCCGGACGAAGGCCATCGTGGTGGCGATGGACTGGTTGCCCGACCCCTTCTTGAGGGCCTTGTAGGTGTCGTCGCCGGGGAGCTGGAGCCTGGTCGGCCGCACCTTGCGGGTCGGCATGTAGCCGCCCAGCTCCTTGCGGCGGTCGTGCATGTACTGGATCTCCTCCGAGTCCCGACCCGGGTGGTAGTACGGCGGCAGGCCGGACTCCAGCTCGCGGTCCGAGATGGGGAGGTGCAGCCGGTCACGGAACCGCTTGAGGTCCTCGACCGTCAGCTTCTTCATCTGGTGGGTGGCGTTGCGGCCCTCGAAGTTGGGGCCCAGCGTCCATCCCTTGACCGTCTGCGCCAGGATCACCGTGGGCTGGCCCTTGTGCTCCTGGGCGGCCTTGAAGGCGGCGTACACCTTGCGGTGGTCGTGGCCGCCACGGCCCAGGTGCTGGATCTGCTGGTCGGTCATGGACTCGACCATCTTGCGCAGCCGCACGTCACTGCCGAAGAAGTGGTCCCGGATGTAGGCGCCGGTCTCGGTCGCATACGTCTGGAACTGGCCGTCCGGGGTGGTGTTCAGCTTGTTGACCAGGACGCCGTCGACGTCCTGGGCCAGCAGCGGGTCCCAGGTGCGGTCCCAGATCAGCTTGATCACATTCCAGCCGGCGCCACGGAAGACCGACTCCAGCTCCTGGATGATCTTGCCGTTGCCGCGCACCGGGCCGTCGAGGCGCTGGAGGTTGCAGTTGACCACGAAGGTCAGGTTGTCCAGGCCCTCGCGGGCGGCCAGGGAGAGCTGGCCCAGCGACTCCGGCTCGTCCATCTCGCCGTCGCCGAGGAAGGCCCACACATGCGAGTCGGAGGTGTCCTTGATGCCACGCGCGGTGACATAGCGGTTCATCCGGGCCTGGAAGATCGCACCCAGCGGGCCCAGTCCCATGGAGACGGTCGGGAACTCCCAGAAGTCCGGCATCGACCGCGGGTGCGGGTAGCTGGAGAGGCCGTACGGGGCCTTGGACTTCTCCTGCCGGAACGAGTCCAGCTGCTGCTCGGAGAGCCGGTCCAGCAGGAAGGCGCGCGCGTAGATGCCGGGGGAGGCGTGGCCCTGGAAGAAGATCTGGTCGCCAGAGGCCCCCTCGGCGTCCTTGCCGTGGAAGAAGTAGTTGAAGCCCACGTCGTAGAGCGACGCGGAGGAGGCGAAGGTGGCGATGTGGCCGCCCACGCCGATGCCCGGGCGCTGGGCCCGGGAGACCATCACGGCCGCGTTCCAGCGGGTCGCGTTGAGGACCTTGCGCTCGATCTCCTCGTTGCCGGGGAAGAACGGCTCGTTCTTGGTCGCGATGGTGTTGATGTAGTCCGTGCTGCGCATCTCGGGCACGGCGACACGCTTCTCGCGGGCGCGCTCGATCAGCCGCAGCATCAGGAAGCGGGCACGCTCACGGCCGCGCTCGTCGATGGCCGCGTCGAGCGACTCCAGCCACTCCGCGGTCTCCTCGGGATCGAAGTCCGGGACCTGGCTGGGAAGGCCGCCAATGATGATCGGGTTGCGATCGGATCCGGAAGCCACGCTGTTCCTTCACTGTCGGTCGTAACTGAGGTGGTGTCGCGCCGCCTCCATCGTGTACCGCGCTCGGAGATCCGTCATCTCTACCGATGGGTAACCGGCGTCGCCGGTCAGGCATGCCGGTCTGGCGCCGACGCGGCGGCCGCACGCGGAGGCGGGCTACGCTGCTGCCCGCTCCCTCGGCGCCCGCACCGCCCCGGTGCCGGTTGTTACGACGAGGTGGCCCGAACGGTGCCGGTTAAGGCTGGGGTGAGGGCCAACAGAAGACTCTACGCCGCGCCGTGCGGCCCTTCGAACGGTGCCCGCATGCCGGGCGCCCTCCAGGGGTCGCGAACCGCGGGCGCGCGGAGTGCGTATCGAGGCGTGCGGATCGACCGGCGCGCGTGGCCGGGCTGTACTCCGGGTAGGCGGGCGGCGAACCGGCGGTGACCGGCGGACGCCATCGGGCCCCGCCACGCCCGGGGCAGATAGGGACAAAACGGTGCGACAGCCGCCACAATCGACAGCGAGACTTGCTGCGACACGTCAACGTTTGGGCGGGAAGGGGCGCCGGGTACTTGCGCGAACCGCCCCGCCCGTGTGGACTACGGCCACAAGCTCGGCGCCGACGCCGGGCCGGATACAGGAGGTCATTCCCGTGAGCGCGACCGCGGACCCCGCGGAGGACAGGTCCAACCCGGCATACCGGTTGGGCTTCGAGCCCGGACAGGTGGTCCAGGAGCTCGGGTACGACGACGACTGCGACCAGGAGCTCCGCGACGGAATCGAGAGCCTCACCGGCACCGATCTCGTCGATGAGGAGTACGACGACGTCGCCGACGCCGTGCTGCTGTGGTTCCGCGAGGAGGACGGGGATCTCACCGATGCCCTGGTCGACGCGCAGGAGTACCTCGCGGACGGCGGCCTGGTGTGGCTGCTGACCCCGAAGACCGGCCGTGACGGCCATGTGGAGGCCAGTGACATCGCCGACGCCGCCCGGACTGCGGGTCTCTCCCAGACCAGTTCGGTGACGGTGGCCAAGGACTGGGCGGGCACCCGTCTGGCCACGCCCAAGACCGCCCGCCCGGCCAAGCGCTGAGCGGACCCGATCGGTAGGCCGGACCCCCGGCCGCCCTGCGGGCCCCGCCGGAGACTCTCCGGCGGGGCCCGCCTCTCGTCGGGGCGTCGAGCACCGGGGCATCGAGGGCCAGGGCATCGAGGACCGCTTGTTCACCCAGGGCGAACTCCGCCTCGGCGGGCCACCCGGACCGCCGGGCCCCCGCCCACGGATGCAAGGATGTGATCAGCCGCTCCGCCCGGAGCGGCGCAGTCGAGCAGGAGGGTCGCACCCATGGCGATCGAGGTCGGCAGCCAGGCTCCGGACTTCGAGCTGAAGAACCAGCACGGCGAGCTGGTCAAGCTCTCCGACTTCCGCGGCGAGAAGAACGTGGTCCTGGTCTTCTACCCGTTCGCGTTCACCGGTGTCTGCACCGGCGAGCTCTGCGCCATCAAGGAGGAGCTGCCGCGTCTGCAGAACGACGACGTGCAGATCCTCGCGGTCTCCAATGACTCCCCGTTCACCCTGCGGATCTTCGCCGAGCGGGAGGGTCTGGAGTACCCGCTGCTCTCCGACTTCTGGCCGCACGGCGAGGTCTCCACCGCGTACGGCGTCTTCGACGAGGCCAAGGGCTGCGCGGTGCGCGGCACCTTCGTCATCGACAAGGAGGGCGCCGTCCGCTGGTCCGTGGTCAACGCCATCCCCGACGCGCGTGACGAGCAGGAGTACCTCAAGGCGCTCGCCGCGCTCTGACGCACCCGGGCGGCACGGAGGTGCGCCTGCTCCCCGCCCGGGGAACCCGGCACTACGATCGGGCCGTTGGCTGGAGAGAAAACCCCTGGTCGGCCGTTTCGGACCGGCCGGCCCGGGCAGACCGCACCGCGGGGGCACAGCGAGGTGCTCCCCGACCATTGGAGGACTCGTGGGTGTCAGCCTCAGCAAGGGCGGCAACGTTTCGCTCACCAAGGAGGCGCCCGGCCTGACCGCCGTGGTCGTCGGCCTGGGCTGGGACGTCCGGACGACCACCGGGACCGGCTTCGACCTCGACGCCAGTGCGCTGCTGGTCAACGAGTCCGGCAAGGTCGCCTCGGACGGCAACTTCGTCTTCTTCAACAACCTCAAGAGCCCCGACGGCTCCGTCGAGCACACCGGCGACAACCTCACCGGTGAGGGCGAGGGCGACGACGAGCAGATCAAGGTGAACCTGGCCGGCGTCCCGGCCGATGTCACCAAGATCGTGTTCCCGGTGTCCATCTACGACGCCGAGAACCGCCAGCAGAACTTCGGCCAGGTCCGCAACGCGTTCATCCGCGTGGTGAACCAGGCGGGCAACGCGGAGATCGCCCGCTACGACCTGTCCGAGGACGCCTCGACCGAGACCGCGATGGTCTTCGGAGAGCTCTACCGCAACGGCGCCGAGTGGAAGTTCCGGGCCATCGGCCAGGGCTACGCCTCGGGTCTGCGCGGCATCGCCCAGGACTTCGGCGTCAACGTCTGAGTCCGGCAGTCACCACGGTCGCGGCGGGGCCGCCGGGACCCCGGTCGACGCAGGTGGAGAGCCTGCCGCCGCCGGGGCCTCGGCGGCCCCGCTTCCGTACGGGTCCCACAGCCGTACGGATGCCGGCGGCCGAGTTCAGCAAGTTCAGCGGGTCGGAGGCAGCCGTGCGGGCCGGCGGGGGCGTAGACATACTGCGTGCTCCGTGCGGCGGCCGAACGGAGAACCGGCCCGGTGTCCGGGAGACCCCGCCACTGCGGGGAATTGGGAGGATGAACGACCATGGGCGTCACGCTCGCCAAGGGGGGCAATGTCTCCCTCACCAAGGCCGCACCCAACCTCACGCAGGTCCAGATCGGCCTCGGCTGGGACGCGCGCTCCACCACCGGAGCCCCGTTCGACCTGGACGCCAGCGCACTGCTGTGCGCCAACGGCCGGGTGCTGGGTGACGAGTACTTCGTCTTCTACAACAACCTCAAGAGCCCCGAGGGCTCCGTGGAGCACCAGGGCGACAACCTCACCGGCGAGGGCGAGGGGGACGACGAGGTCGTGGTCGTCAACCTCGACCTGGTCCCGCCGCAGGTCGACAAGGTCGTCTTCCCGGTGTCGATCTACGAGGCCGAGACCCGGATGCAGTCCTTCGGCCATGTCCGCAACGCCTACATCCGGGTGGTCAACCTGGCGGACAACAGCGAACTGGCCCGCTACGACCTCACCGAGGACGCCTCCAACGAGACCGCGATGATCTTCGGCGAGCTCTACCGCTACCAGGGCGAGTGGAAGTTCCGCGCGGTGGGCCAGGGGTACGCGTCGGGTCTGCGCGGGATCGCCCTAGACTTCGGAGTAAACGTTCAGTAAAAAGCTGCGGGCAGTGCGGGGGAAACCTGATCGGACCGTGACGGGTCGCCGTCCCCTCCAGGCGCTGGCGCTCACCACCTACGAAAGGTAGTCGTCCTCCCGTGTTCTTCCGCACTTTCGGATGGTCATTCGCCATCACGGTCGCCGGGCTCATCGCGGCGGGGATCCTCTGGGGCCCCACCGGGTTCGGCGTCGTGGCGATCCTGTCGGTCCTGGAGATCTCGCTGTCGTTCGACAACGCGGTCGTCAACGCATCGGTGCTCAAGCGGATGAGCCCCTTCTGGCAGAAGATCTTCCTCACCATCGGCGTGCTGATCGCCGTCTTCGGTATGAGGCTGGTCTTCCCGCTGCTGGTGGTGGGGCTCACCGCGCACATCGGTCCGGGGACCGTGATCGACCTGGCGCTCCACTCGGACAAGACCTACGACGGGCTCACCTACGCCCAGCACCTGCATGACGCCCACCCGGCCATCGCGGCCTTCGGCGGCATGTTCCTGCTGATGATCTTCCTTGACTTCATCTTCGAGGAGAAGGACTACCAGTGGCTGCGCTGGATCGAGCGGCCGCTGGCGAAGATCGGCAAGCTGGACCAGCTCTCGGCGCTGGTCGCGCTGGTCGTGCTGACGCTGTCGGCCAACTTCTTCGGCAACGGCCGCGCCGAGACCGTCCTGCTGGCCGGCATCCTCGGCCTGGTCACCTATCTCGCGGTCAACGGCCTCGCCAATGTCTTCGAGGGCACCCTGGAGGACGCCGACGAGGACGAGGACGCCGAGGAGGGCGCCGAGGCCGGGACGGACGAGGAGCGCGCCCCGGCGGTCAAGAACGCCAATGCGTCGGTGGCCGGGGTGGTCGGCAAGGCCGCCTTCTTCCTCTTCCTCTACCTGGAGGTCCTGGACGCGTCGTTCTCCTTCGACGGCGTGGTCGGCGCCTTCGCCATCACCAGCGACATCTTCCAGATCGCGCTGGGCCTCGGCATCGGCGCCATGTACATCCGGTCGCTGACCGTGTACCTGGTCCGCAAGGGCACCCTGGACGACTACGTCTACCTGGAGCATGGCGCGCACTACGCCATCGGCGCCCTGGCGATCATCCTGATGGTCTCCATCAAGCACGAGATCCCGGAGATCGTCACCGGCCTGATCGGAGTCGCCTTCATCCTCGCCTCGCTCGCCTCCTCGGTGATGAGGAACCGGCGCCTGGCGGAGTCCGAGGGGGAGTCGGCGGAGTCCGAGGCCGTCGCCACCAAGGTCTGACGCGCCGTTCGCCGCGACCCCGGCCGCTGTTCCGGCCCGCTGCCCCGCCCCGCCGTCCTCATCGGACGGCGGGGCGGCGGTGTCCCGGGGCGTCGAAACGGCGGCTCAGGATCCGCTCCAGGGCCTCCCGTACGCCCACCGCCACCGCGCCGGTCAGTACTGCGGCGTCGCCCAGCGCGGAGACCTCCACCCGGGGCGGGTACGGCAGCCGTCCGGCCAGCCGCCCGGCCACCCGGTCCAGCAGCAGGTCCCCGTTGAGCCCCAGCCCGCCGCCGAGCACCACCAGCTCCACATCGACCACCGAGGCCACCGGCACCGCATACGCGGCGATCCGCCGGGCCTCCTCGTCGACCACCGCCAGCGCGGCCGGATCGCCCGCCCGCGCCCGAGCGAAGAGCCGCTCCGGGGTGAGCCCGGCGGACTCCGCAGCCGGCAGCCGCCCGGCGGCGTGCAGCAGCAGCGCCGGGGCGCATGGGTCGTCCGGGTGGAAGCCGCGCCCCGGCTCGGTGGCGAAGGCCAGGTCCAGCTCGCCCGCCGCCCCCGCGAACCCCCGGTGCAGCTTCCCACCGAGCACCAGCCCGGCGCCGACCCCGGTGCCCACCGAGAGGAAGCAGAAGTCGGAGGTGTCCCGGCCCACCCCGCGCCACTGCTCGCCCAGCGCGGCCAGATGGATGTCGTTCTCGGCCGTCACCGGCAGCTCCAGCGCCTCCTCGAAGGCCCGCCGCACCGGGAAGCCGTCCAGGGCCGGGATGTTGGCCGCCTGCCAGACCCGCCCCGCGCGGCGGTCCACCACGCCGGGCAGGCCCACCACCGCGTACTGAAGCTCGGCGCGGCCTATCCCGGCAGCGGCGGCCAGCTCGTCCGCGAGCCCGGCGGCCGCCCGTACCATCCCCGGCGCGTCCACCCCGGCCACCTCGGCATCGCGGCGCAGCCGCACCTCGCCCGCCAGGTCGGCGAGCACCGCGCGCAGCCGCCGGGCGCCGAGGTCCAGGGCCAGCACATACGCCGCCTCCGGACGCGGTGCGAAGAAGAGCGCGCCATAGGTCGGCCCCAGCTCCGCGCGCACCGTCTGCACCACCAGTCCCATGTCCAGCAGGTCCTGGAGCAGCGCGGAGACCGTGGGCTTGGAGATCCCGGTGCGCCGCGCCACCTCGGCGCGGGAGATCGGCGCCCCGGCGCGGATCACATCGAAGACCGCCCGGAGGTTGATCTCCCTGAGGGTGGTCGAGGTCGCCGGCCGGGTGTTCATGGGCATCACTCCAGGGGGCGGACTCGGCCCCGGGGAAAGTGTCCGGGCAGGTGGCAAGGGTGGTCGTGGCCTCGCATCGGCTGAGGCAAGGGCGCCGCCGTCTTCAGGAGACGGTGAACTCCTCGTCGCCCCAGGGGTCGACCGTCACCGGCGGCGCCAGGTCGAACTGCCGATCGGTCACCAGCTGCTGGAGCGCGTCGACCCGTCCCACCGACTCCGGCCAGTCCACCGCCCGGTCGTGGTTGTGCGGATGCAGCAGGTCGGCGCGGCGCACCGAGAGCAGCGCGGTCAGCCAGGCGCCCTCGGTCACCCCCTCCCCGGGCCGTCCGCCCGCCTGTGCGTCCGCCTGCTCGATGAGTGCGGGCAGGCCGTCCGCGTCGACATCGGTGCCGTGCTGGATCGCGGTGTCGTAGAAGACCGCGACGGCCAGCGCGGAGGTCAGGCCATGGCTGCGGGCGGCGCGCAGCGCGGGGCCGTAGTACAGGTCCTCCACGGCCGTGTCCTGGACCGTACGGAAGCGGTTGTCCGCCGCCGCCTTCCGCCAGGCGTCGGCGAAGTCGGGGCCCAACGGGGCGGTGTCGGCGCTGCTCCGCTTGGCCAGCGCCCGCAGCTGCGGCAGGTAGCGGGCCAGCGGATTGCCCGGCACGGCGTCCGCGTAGCGGCGGACCACCTCCGCCAGGTCACCGGTCGCGGTGCAGAAGCCGGCCCGGCCGGCGGTGAAGCCGCACCCGTCGTGGTGGTCCTCGACGGAGTCGTAGCTGATGGTGGTGGTGCTGTGGGCGAAGACGCTCACCAGCCGGTCTGCGGTGCGACGCTGATCGGCCGTCAGGTCGGCTGCGGCGTTACCGGTGTGCCCTGCGCCGGCGCCTGCCGTGGCCGCCGTACGGTCCGCCGCGCGGCCGGACCCGGTCCGGTCGCCCTCGGTCGCCCATCCGCAGCCGGCCAGCGTCGGCGCCAGCAGACAGGCGGCGACTGCGGTCGACAGCCGACGCACGGACACGGGTTCCTCCAGAGGCGCCGAGGCGGGATGGTTCAGCGAAGCGTACGCTCCGCCGGGTCGGGCCGGTGCCGCCGGGGCGGCCGGCGGGGTCAGCCCAGGGTCTGCTCGATCGCCCGCAGCTTGCGCTCCAGGGAGTCCAGCCGGGGCATCGCCAGGGTGTCGTCCTCGGTGGTGAGGTCGATGGTGCGGCTGCCCGCAGGCAGCGCCGCCGACTCGGGCGCCGCCGTGACGGCACGCCGCCCGGTCACCGTGGCCGGCTCAAGGGCCGCCGCGCCGATGGCTGCCTCTTCGCCTTCTGGGGCAGGCTCCGTAACGGGGGGCTCGCCGCCGCCGGCGGCGGTCAGTGCCGGGACCTGGCGGCCGCCGCGACGGCCGCTCCACACCCGGCCCTGCCGGGCGATGGCCTTGAGTTCGGCGCGCTCGCGCCGGTCCGCGGCCCGGGCCCGCACCTTGGAGTCCAGCTTGGTCTGGCGCTCCTCGCGCACCTCCTCGACCGCCTCGTCCAGGCTGCGGACACCCTCAAGCAGCATCAGCGACCAGGCGGCGTAGGTCTCGCGAGGGGCCCGCATCCAGCGGACCATCCGGATCTGCGGCAGCGGGCGGGGCACCAGGCCCTGCTCGCGCAGCGCCGCCTTGCGGGTCTGCTTCAGCGCCCGGTCGAAGAGGATCGCGGCCGAGATCGACATCCCGGAGAAGAACTGCGGGGCGCCGTCGTGGCCGCCGCCGCGCGGGGCGTGCACCCAGTTGAACCAGGCGGAGGCGAAGGCGAAGAGCCACACCAGCATCCGGGAGCCGAGCGCGGCGTCACCGTGGCTGGCCTCACGGACCGCCAGCACCGAGCAGAACATCGCGGCACCGTCGAGACCGAACGGCACCAGGTACTCCCAGCCGTCGGACAGGTTCAGGTTCTCCCGGCCGAAACCCACCAGGCCGTGGAAGGAGAGCGCGGCGGCGACCGCGGCGCAGCAGAAGAGCAGCACATAGGAGGCGATGCCGTACACCAGCTCCTTGCGGCGGCGGCGCTCCTCGCTGCGTTCCCAGGAGTCGTGGTTCTGCGTGTCGCCGGACGTCCGCTTGGTGCGGAGCATGGCGATCAGGATCGCCGCGAAGAGCAGCGCGGCGCCGCCCACGACGGCCCAGACCATCTGTATGGAGGAGAGAGTCATTGCGGAGTGAGCCTCGGCTTTCCGGCCGTGCAACGGGCATGTGGACAGGGCGTCCTGACGTGCAGTCGTTGCCGCCTGAGGCGGCGGGGACACCTGTGCGGGACGACGATATCGCGTCCCGGGCGCGGCATAGTAAACGGTGTGCCTGGTTGGTACCGGGGCGGTCCGGCGTTTTCCGGACGAGTACGGAAAGCTGGTGCTCGGAGCGGTTGGCGCGGGTAACCCCTCAGTGGCGGGGCAGCGTTGCCCCGCCGTCAGTTCAGGCTGGGCAAGGACGATCTGATCCTGGGGTGGTATCGGTGACTGCGCTGTGGGACTACCTGCGGCGGTCTCGGCAGGCCGTGGACATGGGCGGACAGCACAAGGTGACGCTGACCAAGGCGTCACCCCTGGTGTCCCTGACGGACCAGGGGGCGGTCACCGGGCATCTCCAGATCAATCTGCACTGGACGATGCGCGAGGCCGACCTGGTGCAGTCGCGACGCGGGGGCCTGCTGCGCGGCTCGCTCCTCCGGCCGATGCAGCCGCAGGGGTCCAGTAGGCCGATGGTCAACGTCGACCTGGACCTGGCCTGCATGTACGAGATGGCCGACGGCAGCCGGGGGGTGGTCCAGCCGCTGGGCAACCTCCTGGGCGACCTGCAACGGCCGCCGTACATCAAGCTCAGCGGCGACGACCGGTACGGCGCCCCGTCGGGCGAGACGATGTACGTCAACCTCGACAAGCGCGACCAGTTCAAGCGGCTGCTGATCTTCGTCTACATCTACGACGGCACTCCGGCCTTCGACCGCACCCATGCGGTGGTGACGCTCTTCCCGTACGTCGGGCCGAGGATCGAGGTGTCGCTGGACGAGCGCGCCCCCCAGGCGCGCTCATGCGCCGTCATCATGATCGAGAACAAGGGCGGCAATCTGACGGTGCGGCGCGAGGTCCGCTACGTCTACGGCTTCCAGGCGGAGCTGGACCGGCTGTACGGCTTCGGCATGCAGTGGCAGCGGGGCTACAAGTCCCCCCAGGGCACCCCGGAGTGAGGGCGCCCCGGGCGGGCGGGGCGGTGACGCCAGGTCAGCGCGGCTGGAACTGGGGGCCCTGCGGCGGCAGCGTGAAGGCGGCCGGGTCCGGGGCTGGGTCGGCCGGCGGGTAGCCGTAGCCGCTGCCCTGGGCTGCGGGCGCGGCCGGGGGCGCCTGGGGTGCCTGGGGTGCCTGGGGCATCTGGGGTGGCTGCGGCGGCGGGGGCGGATAGGCTCCCCCGGCCTCCGGCCGGGGGGACCCCCAGCCGGGCTGCTGCGCCGGGGCGGCGGGGGAGCCCCACTCGGGCTGCTGCGCGGGGGGCTGCTGGGCCGGGGTCTTCTGCTGGGCCGGGGTCTGCGGTGCGGGCGTTTGCGGGGCAGGGGCCGGGTCGGTGGCGGCCTCGTCGTCCTCCACGGTGATCCCGAAGTCGGTGGCGAGCCCTGCCAGGCCGCTGGTGTAGCCCTGGCCGATGGCCCGGAACTTCCACCCCTCGCCGCGCCGGTAGAGCTCCCCGCAGAGCAGCGCCGTCTCGTCCCCGGCGTCCGCGATGTCGAACCGGGCCAGCGGCTCGCCGCCGTCCGGTACGACCGCGTCATACAGCAGCACCTGGAGGCCGGGCACCGACCCGAAGGTGCCCTCCTCGGCCGAACCGGCCACCACCACCCGCTCCACCTCGGCCGGGAGTCCGGCCAGATCGACCTCCACGGTGTCCGCGACGGTCTCGCCGACCTGCTGCTTCGGCCGGTGCCGCACATGCCCGGACGGATGGAGTGGCTGGTTGTAGAAGACGAAGTCCTCGTCGGAGCGGACGTTGCCGTCCGCTCCGAGCAGCAGCGCGGAGGCGTCCACGTCCGGGACGCCGGCTGCGGCGTCCCAGCGCAGCACGGCGCGGACCGCGGCGGCGGACAGCGGAATGTTGGAGCCCTTCACCATGACCTGCGTCATGACCCACCATCCTGCCGGTTCCCCGGCCTTCCGGACAACGCGGGCAGGACATCGGATGCCCGGACTCCGCCGCGACCGGCGCTCTGAATCGGAAGGTAACCTTCCGGGAATTCGATGGTGCGGGTCTGGATATCGGACCGGAGGTACGTACGATTGTCGGCCATATGGTGTCCAGTCCTGCCGCCGCAGGCCGTGGACCCATGGCACGGGGAGATCGCGCCACCGGCTGACGCCGCGCGCTCGGGGACACCCTCCGTACCCGCCCCACCCCGGCCACCGGGGCCCCGTCCCGCCTGCCTGCGCCTGCGCCCTCACCGGCACCCGGCCGCAGACACCACCCAGCCACCCCGCCGCCCGGCGGGCCCGGACCAGCAGGGGAGAGCACATGCGCCACTTCGGGCACCTGGACGACGACGTCCGGCACCGGCTCTTCCACCGCGAGCCGGAGCACTTCACCCGCAGTGGCGACCCCGCAGCCCTCGCCACCGTGCTCGGCGCCACGCTCTACAGCCCCGCCACCCGGCCCCGGCTGCCGGACGACATCCGCAAGCAGGCCGCCCGGGGCGTGGTCTCCATGGTGCTCTGCCTGGAGGACGCCATCGACGACCGCGACGTCCCGGCCGGCGAGGCCAACCTGGTGGCCCGGCTCGCCGAACTCGCCGCCGACACCCCGGACGGCGACGACGGCCCGCTGCTCTTCATCCGGGTCCGCACCCCCGAGCAGATCGGCGACCTGGTGCGCCGCCTCGGCCCGGCGCTCCGGATACTCTCCGGCTTTGTCTTCCCCAAGTTCACCGAGGAGTCCGGCACCGCCTTCCTGGAGGCACTCACCGCCGCCGAAGCCGCCTCCGGACACCGCCTCTTCGCCATGCCGGTCCTGGAGTCCCCCGCACTCGCCCACCTGGAGAGCCGCCACGAGGTCCTGGCCGGCGTCTCCCGTGTGCTGGAGAAGTACCGCGACCGGATCCTCGCCGTCCGCCTGGGCGTCACCGACCTCTGCTCCGCCTACGGCCTGCGCCGCCCCCCGGACCTCACCGCCTACGACGTCGCCCTGGTCGCCTCCGTGATCGGCGACGTGGTCAACGTCCTGGGCCGGGCCGACGGGACCGGATACACCGTCACCGGGCCGGTCTGGGAGTACTTCCCCGTGCAGGAGCGCATGTTCAAGCCGCAGCTGCGCCGCTCGCCGTTCCTGCACACCGACCCCCAGGGCGAGGACGTCCGCCGCAGGATCATCGAGCACGACCTGGACGGCCTCATCCGCGAGATCGAACTCGACCGCGCCAACGGCCTGCTCGGCAAGACCTGCATCCACCCCAGCCATGTCCCCGCCGTACACGCCCTCTCCGTGGTCACCCACGAGGAGTTCTCCGACGCGTCCGACATCCTGCACGAGGACCGCACCGGCGGCGGGGTGATGCGCTCCGCGTACACCAACAAGATGAACGAGGTGAAGCCGCACCGCGCCTGGGCGCAGCGGGTCATGCTGCGCGCCTCCGCGTTCGGCGTCGCCCGCGAGGAGATCACCTTCGCCGAGCTGCTCTCCGCCTGCCTGTACGCCTGAGCGCCGCTGCGCACACGGGTACGGGGGACACCTCCGGTACGCCCCGCCGACACCTCCCCGCCACGGCCGCATGGTGGGCTGGGCAGGGCCCTCGGTACGGACCGGGGCCCGCGAGCACGTACCGTCGTACCGGAGTTCCGCCGCGCGGACCACCGCGCGGACCACCGCGCGGACCACCGCGTGGCCGGCCCGAACCGACCGAGAGAGCAGCGACCTTGACGCAGCAGGACACCTGGACCGGCCAGTGGGTGGCGGACCACCTCGACGTCCGCCTGGACGGCGACCCGGCGCTGCGCGACCTGCTCGGCCTCGCGCTGCGCCGCAACCCCCGCCGCGCCCACCTGCTGGTCTCCAACGTCCTCGGCAAGCACGTCCCGCAGCTCCCCGCCGCCGTGCATGGCGCCGGCCGCGCCCTCGGCGCCCGGGTACGCGACCTGCTCGGCCCCGACCAGGCCCGCCGCGCCGTCGTCCTCGGCTACGCCGAGACCGCCACCGGCCTCGGCCACAGCGTCGCCGACGGCCTCGGCACCGCCCCCTACCTGCACTCCACCCGGCGCCCCGTCCCGGGCGCCGCACCGGTCGGCGGGTTCGAGGAGGAGCACTCCCACGCCACCTCCCACCTGCTGCTCCCCGAGGACCCGGGGCTGCTCTCCACGGGCGGCCCGCTGGTGCTGGTCGACGACGAACTCTCCACCGGCCGCACCCTGCTCAACACCATCCGCGCCCTGCACACCGCGCACCCCCGCGACCGCTATGTGATCGTCTCGCTGGTCGACCTGCGCGACACCGAGCAGCGCGGACACCTCGCCCAGGCCGTCGCCGACCTCGGCGCCCGCCTGGACCTGGTCGCCGGCGCCACCGGTACCGTCCGCCTGCCCCCGGACGTCCTGGCCCGCGCCCAGGCCCTCATCGACGCCCACGCCGAGACTCCCGCCGCCATCACGGGGACCCTCGCCGCCCCGCTGGTCCGCGCCGACCTGGACTGGCCCGCCGACCTGCCCGACGGCGGCCGCCACGGCTTCACCCCCGGCCACCGCGACCGGCTGGAGACCGCCCTGCCGCAGCTCGGCCGCCGCCTCGCCGCCGCGCTGACCGGCACCCCGCGCCGGGTCCTCGTCCTCGGCTCCGAAGAGCTGATGTACATACCGCTGCGCCTCGCCGAAGCACTCGGCCACGCCCTCGGGGACCGCAGCGAGGTCCGCTTCTCCACCACCACCCGGTCACCCGTGCTCGCCGTGGACGACCCCGGCTACGCCATCCGCACCCGGCTGGCCTTCCCCGCCCACGACGACCCGGCCGACGGCCCCGGCGAGCGCTACGCCTACAACGTCGCCCCCGGCGCCGACCCCGGCCGCCGCTTCGACGCCATCGTGCCGGTGGTCGACAGCGCCGCCGACACCCCGCTGCTGCACCAGCCCGACCAGGGCCTGCTGGCACAGCTGCGGCAGGTCACCGACCAGGTCGTGCTGGCCGTCGTCCCCTCCCACCGGCCGGCCCGGTCGCACCGGGAGGGAACCAAACCCCACCAACGGGACGTTTGAATCCTGGCGGCCTCACATCCCCAGCCCCCTCAGACCCCCGTACAGACCCCGTACCCGCAGCCGCCAGACCCTGGGAACCCGGCCACCCGTCCGAACCATTCGGCGCATCACCGAAGGCGAACATGACGACGATGCCCAGCACCGCCGCCCCGGCCCCGCCCGGGCCCACGGGAGTGCTCCCCGAGCCCCTGCACGGGCCGGAGTTCTCCTCCTATGCCGCACACGAGGTCTCCTGGCTGCTCACCGACCTCTCCGAGGTGCCCCTGGAGGCACCCACCGAGGAGCGGGAGGAGGCCATCCAGTCCGGCGGCGCCCACTACGCCGAGATGCTGCCGGTCGAGTACCAGCCCAGCCCCGAGTACCAGGAGCTCTTCCACCAGGCGCTGCGCTCCTCCGCCGCCCGCATCGCCCGCGCCGTCGGCGCCGTCACCGAGACCCTGCTCGCCGAGCGCGGCACCCGCTCCGAAGGCGGCTCCCTCGTGCTGGCCTCCCTGGCCCGCGCCGGCACCCCCGTCGGCGTCCTGATGCGCCGTTGGGCCGCGTACGCCCACGGGTTCGACCTGCCCCACTACGCGGTCTCCATCGTCCGAGGCCGAGGCATCGACCCCGTCGCCCTGCGCTACCTGGCCGCCCACCACGACCCGCTGGACGTGGTCTTCCTCGACGGCTGGACCGGCAAGGGCGCCATCACCCGCGAACTCCACGACGCCCTCGACGGCACCGGCTTCGACCCCGAACTGGCCGTACTCGCCGACCCCGGCCGCTGCGTCTCCACCTACGGCACCCGGGACGACTTCCTCATCCCCTCGGCCTGCCTCAACTCCACCGTCTCCGGGCTGATCTCCCGTACGGTGCTGCGCGCCGACCTGATCGGACCGGACGACTTCCACGGCGCCAAGTACTACCGCGACCTGGCCTCCGCCGATGTCTCCGGCGCCTTCCTGGACATCGTCACCGACCACTTCCCGGCCGTCCGCGACGCCGCCGTCCAGGACGCCGCCGACCTGGTCGAGGCCGACCCCGCAGACCGCGCCCCCACCTGGGAGGGCTGGGCCGCCGTCGAGCGGATCAGCGCCGAGTACGGCATCGACAGCGTCAACCTGGTCAAGCCCGGCGTCGGCGAGACCACCCGGGTCCTGCTGCGGCGCGTGCCCTGGCGCATCCTCGCCCGCCGGGGCTCCGGAGCCGACCTCGACCACGTACGCCTGCTCGCCGCCCAGCGCGGCGTCCCCGTCGAGGAGGTCGACGGCCTGCCGTACTCCTGCGTCGGCCTCATCCACCCCCGCTACACCCGAGGCGCCACCGGCGAACACGGCACCGCCGTCACCCCACCCCGCGGAGGCGACGCCCAGTGACCGGCGCAGCCCCCCGCTACCCAGCCGCCGCTCTTGCACCTCCCGCCGCCCCGGCCGGGGCCACCCCAGGAGGCGACGCCCAGTGACCGGCGCAGCCCCCCGCTTCCTCGTCGCCAGCGACCTTGACCGCACCCTCATCTACTCGCCGCGCGCCCTCGCCCTCGGCGTCCCCGACGAGGAAGCCCCCCGGCTGCTCGCCGTCGAGGTGCACCACGGCAAGCCGCTCTCCTTCATGACCGAGCACGCCGCCGAACTCCTGGTCGAGCTGATCCGCTCCTGCGTCTTCGTCCCCGCCACCACCCGCACCCGCGCCCAGTACCAGCGGGTCAACCTCCCCGGCCCGCACCCCGACTGGGTCCCCCGCTACGCCATCTGCGCCAACGGCGGCCACCTGCTCGTCGACGGAGAGCCCGACCACGACTGGCATGCCGACATGCGCAGCCGCCTCGCCGAGTCCTGTGCGCCGCTGGAGGAGGTCGTCCACCACCTCGCCCTCACCGCCGACCCCGAGTGGACCCTCAAGCGCCGGGTCGCCGAGGACCTCTTCGCCTACCTCGTCGTCGAGCGCGACCAACTCCCCGAGGGCTGGCTGGACGAGCTGACCGCCTGGGCCGTCGACCGCGGCTGGACCGTCTCCCTCCAGGGCCGCAAGGTCTACGCCGTCCCCGAATCGCTCACCAAGAGCGCCGCCCTCGCCGAAGTGGAGCGCCGGACCGGCGCCGCCACCGTGCTCACCGCAGGCGACTCCCTGCTCGACGCCGAACTCCTCCTGGCCGCCGACGCCGGCTACCGCCCCGGCCACGGCGAACTGGCCGACACCGGCTGGACCGGCCCCGGCGTCACCGTCCTCCCGCAGGTCGGCGCCGCAGCAGGCGAGGAGATCGTCCGCCGCCTGCTCGCCCGCGTCCGCGAGGGCGAACTCACCCGCCTGCGGTCCTGACCCACGCCGCACCCCACCGGCACCCGCGTCTGCTGCCGCCCGGTGAGTCCTCCGGCTATCCGCAGCAACCCCCGCCGCAGCAGCCGCCACCGCCCCCGGCCGGTGCGGCCGAGGCCGCGCCGCCCGCCGCCGTACCGGTGACGGCGACGGTGGAGAGCAGCTTCACGGTGTCCTCGTGCCCCTCGGGGCAGACGGCCGGGGCGTTCGCCTGGGACATGGGACGGCGGAGTTCAAAGGTCGCGCCGCAGGAACGGCAGCGGAAGTCATAGCGAGGCATGGCGACAGCGTACCCAGCAGGTCCGACACCGAAAGCCGGACCGCGTGAGCAGCCGCCTCAGTGGCCCGAACCCATGGACTCCCGGATCTGCTGCACCACCTGCGCCGCCGTCTCCCGCACCGCCGCCGTCTCCCGCAGGAAGTGCCAGTAGTCCGGGTGCCGACCGGTGAGCCCCTCCACCGCCCGGTCCAGCCGCCCCACCGCAGCGTCCAGCGGACCGGCGTGCCGGGGGTCGGGCGCATTGCGGCCCGCCATCGCCAGCCGCTGCGCGTCCCGCACCGCGAACCGGGTCCGCTCGATCTCCGCCTTGGGATCGCGCTCCACCTCCGTGAGCTGCCGCAACCGCTCCCCGACGGCGGCCACCGCCCCATCCGAGGTGTTCAGCAGCGCCCGCGCCGTACCCAGCGCCGCCGTGGCATCCGCCCACCGCTGCTCGTCGCGGGCCGCCGCCGCCTCCTCCAGCTTGGTACGGGCCGTCCGCACCGACTCCGCCGTCTGCTGCGGCACCCGCTGCAAGTCCTGCCAGCACTCCGAGCTGAACCGGCGGCGCAGCTCGCTGAGCGTCGGGTCCACCGTGCCCGCCCGGGTCTCCAGCGCCTGCATCCGGGTCCGCAGGCTCACCACCCGCCGGTCGATCTCCCGCGCCCGCTCCGGCAGATGCGCGGCCTCGCCCCGCACCGCCTCCGCCCGCCGCAGGACATCGTCGGCCCGCTGCAACGTCTCCGGCACCCCGTGCCGCCCGGCACCCTCGTTCAGCCGGGTCAGCTCCGGCCCCAGCGCCGCCAGCCGCGCTGCCAGCTCATCCGCCCGCAGCCCCGCCGCCCGCACCGCGTCCAGCGCAGCCGTCGCCCCCAGCAGCGCCTGCCGGGCCCGCTCCACCGCCGGCGCCACCTGCGCCAACTGGCTCTCGGCCCGGCTGAGCAGCGGCTCCAGCGTCCCGTGGAACTTCTCCAGCTCCGCCTTCATCCGCTGCAACTGCTGCCGCGACTGCTCCAGATCCCGCCGGGCCCGCGCCGCCGCCCCCGCCTCCAGCCCGTCCGCGTCCAGATCATGCGCGTCCAGCGCCGCGATATACGCGCCGGACACCTCGTCCACCCGCCGCGACAGCTCGTCGAACTCGCCCACCGCCCGCCGCGCGCCCGGCGAGTCGTCCACCGCCTTCACGGTCTCCACCGAGATCCGCACATCCCGCTGCGCCGAGTCCAGCTCATAGAACGCCTGCGCCGCCGCATCCTTCGCAGCCTGCGCATCGGCCCGCATGTTCTCGTTCCGCCGCCACCACGACCGCGTCCCGCCGCCGGTGAACGACCCGGGCACCCCCACCAGCGCCACCGCCACCAGCGCGGCCCCCGCCCCCAGCGGCGCGACCAGCTCACCCAGCACAGACCTGCGGCGCCCCCGCGTGATTCCCGCCGTCACATCGCACTCCAAGCTCGCGTCACGCCCGGCATCCAGGCGCCCCGCCCGTACGGCAGTGCGACCGTCGGCCTACTGATCCACAACCCATTGTCGCCGATCTCATCCTCCCACCCCCAGCCCCCCACGACACCGCCCCCACCACCCGACCCCACCCCACCGCCCACTGCGGCAGACCACTCCCCGGACCAGGTACGCTTGCCTTTCGCCGTGTACGTGCCGCTCCCCGGAGCCACGTCCGCGCGGGCGCATAGCTCAGTGGTAGAGCACTGCTCTTACAAAGCAGGGGTCGGCGGTTCGAAACCGTCTGCGCCCACCCACGTGACCAGCGTAAAGGCCCCGGACCGACCACGGTCCGGGGCCTTTGGTGTCCTCGGGGTCGGGGGCGCCGTACCAGCCGTGTGCGGCTCGATCGGGCGCCCGGTCCGAGGGGTGAAGAGCGCTGCCGTGGGGCCGGGGCTTGGGGGTCAGGCGACCTGGGGGTAGAGGGTGGCGACGCCGCCGGAGAGGCCGCTGAGGACGGTGCGGCTGATGTCGTCGGCGACGATCTCGGTTCGGTTGGCTTCGATGGCGTCGAGGGCGATGCGGGCGATGTCGGCGGGGTCGGACTTGGCCGACTCGACGTTGCGGGCCATGTCGGTGTCCATGTAGCCGACGTGCAGGGCGGCGACACGGGTGCCCTGGGGGGCGAGTTCTTGGCGCAGTGCGTTGGTGAGCGACCAGGCGGCGGCTTTGGCGGCCGAGTAGGCGCCGGAGTCGGGGAGGCTCAGCCATGAGAGCACGGAGAGGACGTTCAGGACGTAGCTGCGGTCGTGCTCGGCGAGCTGTGGGGCGAACGCCCGGGTGACGGCGAGGGTGCCGAAGAAGTGCGTATCGATCTCCAGGCGGATGTCGGCCAGATCCCCGGTGAGCAAGGAGGCGTGGGTGAACGAGCCGGCGTTGTTGATGAGGATCGAGACGTCATGGGTGGCGGATGCCGCTGCGGCGACCGATGCCGGGTCGGTGATGTCGAGGGCGACCGGGGTGACGCCGGGGAGGTCGACCGAGTCGGGGTTGCGGGCTGCCGCGTACACGGTGGCGCCGCGGTCGCGCAGCAGTTGGGCCAGGTGTCGGCCGAGGCCCCGGTTGGCCCCGGTGACGAGCGCGGTCTGTCCTGCGATCTGCATGGGGAATCGCCCTCCATCTGGGTAGGTATTCACAACCTAGACCTCTGGGTATGGATCTGCAACCCAGGTGTAGGGTGGGGTCATGGCCAAGGTTCCCGACGACCCGTGTTCGATCGCTCGCAGCCTCGGGGTGCTCGGTGAGCGGTGGACGTTCCTGATCCTGCGCGAGGCGTTCCAGGGCCAGACCCGTTTCGCCGAGTTCCGGGATCGCCTGAGGATCGCCCCCGACGTGCTCAGCAATCGGTTGGGGACGCTGGTCGAGTACGGGGTGATGGAGACGGTGCCCTACCAGGAGCCCGGTGCACGGTCGCGCTTCGCGTATGTGCTCACCCCGGCCGGCCGGGAGCTGAGCGTGGTGCTCGGCGCGCTGCAGCAGTGGGGGGACAGGCACCTGCCCTGGCCGGAGGGGCCGAGCATGCTCCGTCGGGTGGCGGACACCGACCGCCCGGTCCACGTCGGTTTCGTGGACGACCACGGCCGGGAGGTGCCCCCCGCCGAGGTGGCCATGGTCCGCACGGACGCCTATCCCGGCTGAGCGCCCGGCCTGGTCGAGGCGTTCTGCCTGGCGGCCGGTCCGCTCGTCAGAACTTATGGTTCCGTGGTCCGTTGACGATCGGCCATGCAAAGAGTCGACGCGCGATCCCCACAGCCGCGACCACACCGGTGACGGGTCTTGTGGTGGTCCGGCGAGAGGGTGCCGCTTTGGATGCCAACCAGGACCGGGGCATCGGTTGGGGGAGGAACGCGGGAGGGCGTACCTTGCCGAGTGATCCGTGATGGTCTCGAGTAGGCCGATGGTGCAGCGTCGGTCGGGAAGGTACGCCCGTGCTCAGCGAAGTCGATGCCGATGCCGATGCCGAAGCCGACGCCGACGGTTCCACACGAGGCGGCTCCTTGCCGGGCGAGACCAGGGCCGCCGTTGGCGACGGAGCCTGCTTCGAGCGCGGCCGGTTCTTCGAGTGTCCTGAGGTGGTGGCCGCATGAACCGGCCGACTCACGGCACGCTGCACCACGTCGAGCTCTGGGTGCCCGACCTCGGCCGCGCCCTTGCCTCGCTCGGCTGGCTGCTGGAGACCCTCGGCTACACCGTCTTCCAGAGCTGGGACGCGGGCCGCAGCTGGCGGCTCGGGCCGACCTACGTCGTCCTCGAACAGTCCCCGGCCCTCACCGTCGAGCGGTACGACCGCCACCGTCCGGGGCTGAACCACCTGGCCTTCCATGTCCGGGACGCTGCCGCCGTCGAGAAGCTGGTCGCCGAAGCGGCCCAACACGGCTGGAGCCTCATGTTCCCCGACCTGCACCCGCACGCCGGCGGCGGAGACCACCACGCCGCCTATCTTGAGAACGAGGACGGCTTCGAGGTCGAGCTTGTCGCGATCGACTCACCCAAGTGACCGCGAGCCGGCCGCTGCGGGCTGAGAGGGCCCACGGTCGTCAGGGGCGAACTCCTCCCGCAGCCGCTCCACCGCCTCCCATGCCGGCTCGGTAGAGCCCTCGATGGTCCGGGACGCCCGGTGGTCCGCAGCGGCCAGGCTGGGGAGCCCTGGGGGAGTGGGTGTCAGGAGTGCGGCAGGACCCAGAGGCGGATGCCGGGGAGGCCGGAGGTGCCGGGGTTGTAGTGCAGGGCGGTGAAGCCGAGCACGAGGCGGTCGGTGGTGCGGTCGACGCAGAAGAGGTGCCAGAGCAGTTGTTCGGGGAGGAGGCCGGTGGCCAGTCCGCCTCCGCCGTAGACGTCCTTGGGGGCGCTGGAGCCGGATGTGCAGTCGGCTGGGGTGTCCACCCGGGCGGTGTGGGCTCCGGGAATGGTCACCGTGCGGTCGCAGCGGTACTCCAGCAGCAGTGGGTCGCCGTGGGCCGGGAGGGAGGCGGTGGCGGGGCGGTTCGGGCCGGGTGGGGTGCAGTCGGGCGGTGCGAGGTCGACCGTGCGGGCGCCCGGGGGTGGCGTGGGCGGCGCCGGGGCGGCCGGAGGGGGCGCGGTGCCGCAGCCCGCTGTGGTGGCGAGGGCCAGTAGGGCGGCGGCCATCGCGGCCGGGGGAATTCGTCTGTCGTGCCGCGTACGCATGCGTCCCGCCTCTCTCACCGCCCCCTCCGGGCGAGGGCCGGGTCGCACTCAGGATCACGGTGGTTCGCTGAAGCGGAGCTGAAGGCACCTGAAGAGGGCTTCAGGGCAGCAGGGGCAGCCGCACGGTCAGCCGGGCGCCGCCGCCGTCGGCGGTGTCCGCGCGTACCGAGCCGCCGTGGCGGGCGGCGATCTCCCGCACGATGGCCAGGCCGAGTCCGGAGCCGCCGTCGTCCCGGGCCCGGGCGTCGTCGAGCCGGGTGAAGCGTTCGAAGACCCGCTGCCGGTCCGGTTCCGGGATGCCCGGGCCGTCGTCCTGCACCACCAGCAGCGCGTCGCCGGAACCGTCCGCGCCCACCCGTACGTCGATCGCCGACCGGGCGTGCCGCTCGGCGTTGTCCAGCAGGTTGCGGATCATCCGGCGCAGTTGCCCACGGTCGCCGGCGACCGGTACCGGTACCCGGCCGTCGGCGGCGTACCGCAGCCGCACCCCGGGACGGCTCCGGTCGGCGGCCTCGGACCGGGCCGCGTCGGCGAGGTCCACGCGGGAGGTCGGGGCGGGCGCTGCGGCGTCCAGCCGGGCCAGGACCAGCAGGTCGTCGATCAGCCGGTGCAGCCGCTCGGTGTTGGCCAGGGCGTCCTGGGCGACCTCCGGCCAGGGCGCGCGGTCCGGGTGCGCCAGGGCGACCTCCAGTCCGGTGCGGAGGTTGGCGACCGGGCTGCGCAGTTCGTGGGAGGCGTCGGCGACGAACCGCTGCTGCCGGGCCACGGCCTCCTCCAGGCGGTCCAGCGTCCGGTTGGTAGTGACGGCGAGCCGGGTGATCTCGTCCCCGTCCGGGGGGATCGGTACGCGCCGGTGCAGTTCGGTGGCGGACACCGAGGCCATGCCTTCCCTGATGCGCTCCACCGGGCGCAGCGCCCGCCCGGTGGCCGCCCAGGCGACCACCGCCACAAAGCCGGTCGCGGCGAAGACGCCGGCCAGCAGCAGGCGGTCGAGGGAGGAGCGCACCTGCTCCGCTTCCCAGGTGGGGACCAGGACGCTGACGGTGAACGAGTGCCCTGCGGTGGCGGCGCCGCCGCCCAGATAGGCCGCAGCCGCCTGCGGAGCCATGCGGTGCACGGTGGCGCTCAGCACGGTCCAGGTGCGTCCGGCGAAGTGCGAGGAGCGGTTGCGGACCTCCGGCGGCTGGGCGAGCGGGGTGCGGGGCAGGGCACCCAGCCTGACGGTACGGGTGCGCACCACGCCGTCCGTGCCGCCGGGGAGCGGCGGGAGGACGGCACCGGCCACCTCGTACGGCGCCAGGTCGGGGCTCGCCTCCAGCAGCTTGCCGTTGTCGAGCACGATCTCGTAGGTCCGGTCGGTGAGCGCTGCGGTGACGGGAGTCCTGCTGTCCACCATCCCGGACACGGCGCTGCCGGTGAGGCGGGCCGCCGACTCGCGTACCTCGGCCAGCCGGTCCTGGTAGACGAGTTGGTCGACCGCCAGGCCCCCGGCGCCGAACGCCGCCGCGGAGGTCAGCGCGGCGGCGAGGGCGGCGCGGTTGCGTACGCCGCGCACCCGGGGGCCGACGACCGCCCGGCGGGGCGGTTCAGCCACGGTCGGCGACCAGCCGGTACCCGACGCCGCGCACGGTCAGCAGGCTGTGTCGGTCGAACGGGGCGTCGATCTTGCGCCGCAGGGCGCTGACGTGGACCTCCACCACATTGGGGTCGCCGGAGTAGCCGGCGGGCCACACCTCGTCCAGGGTCTCGTCCTTGCCGACCACCTCCCCCGGGCGGCGTGCCAGGCACTGGAGCACCGCGAACTCCCGGGCGGTGAGGGGTACTTCCCGCTCGCCCCGGTGGCACCGGCGGGTCGCGGTGTCCAGCCGCAGGTCCGCGACCTCGTGCACCAGCGGTCGGCGTACCTCGGCGCGGCGGGCGAGGGCCCGCAGCCGGGCGGTCAGGACGACATACGAGAACGGCTTGGTGAGGTAGTCGTCCGCGCCGGTGTCCAGCCCCTCCGCCTCGTCCCACTCGCCGTCCCGCGCGGTGAGCAGCAGCACCGGGGTCGTCACCCCGGCCCGCCGCAGTTCGGCGCAGACCCGCAGGCCGCTGAGGACGGGCAGCATCACATCCAGTACCACCACGCGGTAGGGGTGTTCGCGGGCGAGCAGCAGTCCGGTGCGGCCGTCGTGTGCGAGGTCCACGGTCCAGCCCTCGGCTTCCAGGCCCCGCCGCAGGGACCGGGCCAGGCTCAGCTCGTCCTCCACCACCAGCACACGCATGCGGCAAGCATGCCAAACGCCCTCGGGGCCTCCGCGCGCAGCCGCCGGTGGGTGGGGGTGGGGAGGTGGCTGGGTGCGGGGGCGGGTGATCGTGAGCGCGGGCGGTGGTGCCGGTCAGCTGCCGGGCGGGGTGGGCTGGATGGTGTGGGGGAGGTGAGGTCACCGGGCAGCTGCCTTGCGGCGGGCGGACATGCGGGACACCCGCCGGGGGCGGTTCAGCTGTCGAAGTCGACGGTGAGGGTGTCGGAGGCCGGGAATGACTGGCAGGTGAGCACATAGCCGGCGTCGACTTCGCCGGGTTCGAGGGCGAAGTTGCGGCGCATGTCGGCCTCGCCGCAGGTCACCAGGGCGCGGCAGGTGCCGCAGACGCCGCCCTTGCAGGCGAAGGGCAGGTCGGGGCGGGTGCGCTGGGCGCCGTCCAGGATGGTGCTCGTACGGGGGAGGGCGGAGGTGGTGGAGCGGCCGTCGAGGACCAGGGTGACCTGGCTGACGGGACCGTCGGCCGGGGCGTCCTCGTGGCGGACGGGCTGCACGGGCTCGTCGTCGGCGAAGAACAGCTCCTGGTGGACCCGGTCGGCGGGGACCCCGAGACCGGCCAGTACCCGCTGCGCATCGCGGACCATGCCGTGCGGCCCGCAGAGCCACCAGTGGTCGGCGGTCTCCACGTCCACCAGGGCGTCCACCAGCGCGGCGAGCCGGTCGGCGTCGAGGCGGCCGGAGAACAGCTCGGCGTCGCGGGGTTCGCGGGAGAGGACGTGTCCGAGCTGGAAGCGCGTGCGGTGCAGGTCCTTCAGGTCGGCGAGCTCGTCGGCGAACATCACCGTGTCGCTGCGCCGGTTGCCGTAGAAGAGCGTGACCCGGGAGCGGGTGTCGGCGGTGAGCACGGACTCGGCGATCGACATCATCGGCGTGATGCCGGAGCCGGCGGCGATCAGCACATGGTGGCCGGGCTCGGTGAGGTCGGGGGTGAAGGCGCCGGTCGGGGCCATGACCTCGATGGTGTCCCCGGGGCGTACCTCGTGCACCAGCCAGGACGAGAAGAGGCCGCCGGGCACGGTGCGCACGCCGATGCGGGGCGGCGAGCCCGCCGGGGAGCAGATGGAGTACGAGCGGCGCTCGTCGCGCCCGTCGACCTCGCGGCGCAGCGTGAGCGACTGGCCGGGGCGGTGCGCGAACTCGTCGGCCAGCGGGCCGGGCACCTCGAAGCTGATGACGGCGGCGTCCTCGCACAGCGGCGCGACCTCGGCGACCCGCAGGGCGTGGAAGGCCGGGCGGCGACGCGTGCGCGCGGGCAGCGGCCCGGCGGTGGTCGGGGCGGTGGTCGGGGCCATCAGATCTCCTTGACGTACTCGAACGGCTCCAGGCAGCCGCGGCAGCGCCACAGCGCCTTGCAGGAGGTGGAGGCGAAGCGCGAGGTCTCCTCGGTCTCCGCCGACCCGCAGCGCGGGCAGGCCACCGAACGCCGGGTGGCCGTCAGCTCCAGCGGGATCGGCCCGGTGGCGCGTCGGGGCGCCGGGTGGGGCGGCGCGATGCCGTGCTCGGCGAGGGTGCGGCGGCCGGCGGGGGTGATCCAGTCGGTGGTCCACGGCGGGTCCAGTACGGTGCGGATCTCCACCCGGGCGAATCCGGCCCCCCGCAGCCGCGCGGCCACGTCGGCGCGCATCTCGGCCATGGCGGGGCAGCCCGAGTAGGTGGGCGTCAGGCTTGCGACGACGGTGCCGTCCGGGCCGATCTCGACGCCGCGCAGCACGCCGAGGTCGGCCAGGGTGAGCATCGGCAGCTCGGGGTCGGGCACCTGCTCGGCGATCTGCCGGGCCCGCCGCGCATCCCTGAGGTCGGCGAGGTCGGCGAGGTCGGCGAGACCGGCGAGGCCGGTGGGGCCGGTGGCGGGTCGCGCGGTCACCAGGTCGCCCCCGGGTGGGCGCGGGCCACGCTCTGCAGCTCGGCGAGGAGCGGGGCCAGGTACTCGGTGTGGTCGCCCGCCCGGCCGTGCCCCGGCAGGGCAGCGGCCTCGGGCAGCGGCAGCCCGGCGGCGTCCAGGACCTGGCGGAGCACCGCCGTCACCTCGTCCCGTATGGCCGCCGGGTCGACGCCGAACCCGGGGCGGGCCGCGAAGAGCTCGTCCAGGTACGGGGCGACCCGGTCCAGCGCCGCCCGCATCCGGTGATGCGACTCCTCGGTGCCGTCGCCCAGCCGCACCGCCCACTCGGCGGCGAACTGGCGGTGGTACGTGAGCTCCTTGACGCCCTTGGCCGCGATGGCGGCCAGCACCGGGTCCGCCGAGGCGGCGAGCCGGTCGAAGTGCGCCAGCCGCCAGCAGGAGAGCACCAGCAGCCGGACGGTGGAGAAGGCGAAGTCGCCGTTGGGAAGCTCGGCGAGCCGGACACTGCGGAAGTCGTCCGCGTCCCGGAAGTAGGCGTAGGCGTCCTCGTCGCGCCCGGTGCCGTCCGCCTGCCCGGCCCGCGCATAGAGCAGCCGGGCCTGGCCGAGCAGGTCGAGGCCGATGTTGGCCAGCGCCATCTCCTCCTCCAGCTCCGGCGCCCGGGTGCACCACTCGGCCAGCCGCTGCGCGCTGACCAGGGCGTCGTCGCCGAGCGCCAGGCAGCACCCGGCCAGTTCCGCCGCGTCGATCCCGGCGGGCACGGCGGTGTCCACGCCGTGCAGCGGGTCCTCGAAGCCGGTCCCGAACGCCCAGCGGGCCTCACCCCCGGGGTGCCCCTCGGCCTCGGCCAGGGACAGATAGACGTGGTCGTCGTCGCTCATGCCCTGCTCCTAGATGTGGGGGACGTCGTCGGGGATGTCGTAGAAGGTGGGGTGGCGGTAGACCTTGTCGCCGCTGGGGGCGAAGAACGGGTCCTTCTCGTCGGGCGTGGAGGCGGTGATGTGCTCCGAGCGGACCACCCAGAGCGAGACGCCCTCGTTGCGGCGGGTGTAGAGGTCGCGGGCCGCGAGCAGCGCCATCCGGTCGTCGGAGGCGTGCAGCGAGCCGACGTGGACATGGTTCAGACCGCGCTTGCCTCGGACGAAGACCTCGTACAGCGGCCACTCGGCCCGGGCGCTCCCGGTGCTGCTCATGCTGCTGCTCCTTCTGCTGCTACTGCGGCTTCTGCGGCTCGGGCGGCCTGCTTGGCGGCGTAGGCGCTCGCCGCCTCCCGTACCCAGGCGCCCTCCTCGTGGGCGGCTCTGCGCCGCGCGATCCGTTCGCTGTTGCACGGTCCGTCGCCGCTGATCACGCGTTGCAGCTCGGTCCAGTCGGGGGTGCCGAAGTCGTGGCGGCCGCGCTCCTCGTTCCAGCGCAGTGCGGGGTCGGGCAGTGTCACGCCGAGCCGCTCGGCTTGCGGGACGGTCATGTCCACGAACTTCTGGCGCAGCTCGTCATTGGTGTGCCGCTTGATCTTCCAGGCCATCGAGGCGGCGGAGTTGGGGGAGTCGCCGTCCGGCGGGCCGAACATCATCAGCGACGGCCACCACCAGCGGTCGACCGCGTCCTGCACCATCTCCCGCTGGGCGGCGGTGCCGCGCATCATGGTCATCAGCAGCTCATAGCCCTGCCGCTGGTGGAACGACTCCTCCTTGCAGACCCGCACCATGGCGCGGGCATAGGGCCCGTAGGAGCTGCGGCAGAGCGGCACCTGGTTGCAGATGGCCGCGCCGTCCACAAACCAGCCGATCACGCCGACGTCGGCGAAGGTCAGCGTCGGGTAGTTGAAGATCGAGGAGTACTTCTGGCGCCCCTCGATCAGCCGCTGGGTCAGGTCCGCGCGGTCGGCGCCCAGAGTCTCGGCGGCCGAGTAGAGGTAGAGCCCGTGCCCGGCCTCGTCCTGGACCTTGGCGAAGAGGATGGCCTTGCGCCGCAGCGAGGGCGCCCGGGTGATCCAGTCGCCCTCCGGCTGCATGCCGATGATCTCGGAGTGCGCATGCTGCGCGATCTGCCGGATCAGCGTCCTGCGGTAGCCCTCCGGCATCCAGTCCCGAGGCTCGATCCGCTGGTCCCGGGCGATGGTGTGGTCGAAGCCCTGCTGGAGCTCCTGCTCGGCGGAGGTGGAGCCGGAGCCGGAGCCGTCGCCGGGGGCTGACGGGGCGGAGTCTGTTGCGGTCATCGATACCAGCTTCCCAACCGACCGTTCGTTCGGTATCAGTGTGACAAGTTTCCCCTGATCGGACAAGCCCGCTGTCAGGGGAGGAGCGTCAGCGCCAGGAGTAGAACCCCTGACCGGTCTTGCGGCCCAGCTCGCCCCGGGCGACCTTGTCGCGCAGCAGCCGGGGCGGTGCGAAGCGCCCGCCCAGGGTCGCGTGCAGATGCTCGGCGATGGCCAGGCGGACATCGAGCCCGACCAGGTCGGTGAGGCGCAGCGGCCCCATCGGGTGCTTGTAGCCCAGGCGCATGGCGTCGTCGATCGCCTCCGGCTCGGCTACCCCCTCCTCGACCATCCGGATCGCCTCCAGGCCCAGCGCCACGCCGAGGCGGCTGCTGGCGAAGCCGGGCGAGTCCTTGACCACGACGTCCTTCTTGCCGAGGGCATGCGTCCAGCCCAGGGCGGCGCTCAGGGTCTCGGCGTCGGTCTGCGGCGCGAAGACCAGTTCGATCAGCTCGGAGGCGGGCACCGGGTTGAAGAAGTGCATGCCGAGGAAGCGCCCGGGGCGGGTGAGCACGGAGGCGAGTTCGGTGATCGACAGCGAGCTGGTGTTGGTGGCCAGGACCGCGGTGGCACCCACCGCCTGCTCGGCCGCCGTCAGCATCCGGGCCTTGAGCGCGGCATCCTCGGGTACCGCCTCGACGACCAGGTCGGCCGTGGCGGGCAGGCCGTCCACCGTGGCCGTCGTCGTGATCCGGCCGAGTACCCGCTCGGCGGGCTCGGGGAGCCTGCCCCGCTCGGCGGCCCGCTTCAGACCGATGGCGATCCGGTCCAGCGCGGCGGCTGCGGCCCGCTCGCCGCTCTCCACGACGGTCACGGCCGATCCGGCCGCCGCGAAGGACTGCGCGATACCGGCGCCCATCCGGCCGCCGCCGATCACCCCGACGACCGCCGGGGCGGCGGCGGACGCGGACTCGGACGGGGCGTCGGACGGGGCGTCGGACGGGGGAGGGGTGCCGGGGGTGCGGGGAGTGCTCATGTCCTGCTCCTGTCCTTCTTCTCCAGGAACCGTGCCATCCGGTCCTGCTTGTCCTGGCCCTCGAACAGCACCGCCTGGGCCAGGTCGTCCGCCACCGGGTGGGCGCCGGGCGAGTCGACCACCAGCTTGGTGAGCCGCAGCGCGGTGGCCGAGGAGCGCGCCATCCGGTCGAGCAGCGCATGCGCCGCCTCCAGCAGCGTCTCCGCCGGGACGACATCGATGACCAGCCCGGCGGCCAGTGCCGCCGGGGCGTCCAGGTTCCGCCCGGCGAGCAGCACCTGCTTGGCGATCGACTCGCCGACCAGCTCGGGCAGCCGCCAGCACGCCCCGGCCGCCGCCAGGATGCCGAGCCCCGGTTCCGGGTTGCCGAAGACCGCGTCCGGCCCCGCGATACGGAGGTCGCAGGCGTACGCCAGCTCCGCGCCGCCGCCCAGCGCCCACCCGTCGACTGCGGCCAGGGTCGGCATCGGCAGCCTGCGCACCCGCTCGAAGAGCCGGCTGTTGATCCCCTGAAGGGCCTCCTCCCGGCCGCGCCGCAGCAGCTCCGCGATGTCGGCGCCGCCCGCGAAGACCCCGCCGTGGCCGGTGAGCAGCAGCAGCCTCGGCGTGCGTTCCAGCAGGCCGCACACCTCGTGCAGCTCCTCGACCATGCGGCCGGAGATGGCGTTGCGGGCCTCGGGGCGGTGCAGGGTGACGACCACCCGGTCGTCCCGCTCCTCGACCAGGAGCGTCCGGTACGGGGACATCCGCGTCACACCCTCTCCAGCAGCATGGCGACGCCCTGGCCGACGCCGACGCAGAGGGTGGCCAGGCCCCGGCGGGCGTCCTCGCGCTCCAGCCGGCCGAGCAGGGTCAGCAGGATGCGGGCGCCGGAGCAGCCCAGCGGGTGGCCCAGGGCGATGGCGCCGCCGTCGGCGTTGACCTTCTCCTCGTCCAGTTTGAGGCGTCGGATGACGGCCAGCGCCTGGGCGGCGAACGCCTCGTTCAGCTCCACCGCGTCCAGGTCGCCGAGCTGCCAGCCGGCGCGGGCGAGCGCCTTCTCGGTGGCGGGGACCGGGCCGAGGCCCATCAGCTGGGGCTGCACACCGGCCGAGGCGGAGGTGGCGATCCGCGCCCGGGGGGTGAGCCCGTACCGCTCGACGGCCGCCGCGCTCGCCACCACCAGGGCGGCGGCGCCGTCGGAGAGCGGGGAGGAGGAGCCGGCGGTGACGATGCCGTCGCTGCGGAAGATGGTCCGCAGCGCGCCCAGCTTCTCCAGCGTGGTGCCGGGGCGCGGGCCCTCGTCGCGGGCCACCTCGCCGTCCCGTACCGGGACCGGCACGATCTCCCGGTCGAAGCGGCCCGCCTGCTGGGCGGCCACCGCCCGCTGGTGGCTGCGGAGCGCGAAGGCGTCGGACTCGGCGCGGGTGATGCCGTCGAGGGCCGCGACCTCCTCGGCGGTCTCGCCCATCGACAGCGTCGTCCGCACCGCCTCCGGACCGGCACCGGCGGGTACCGCCCGGTCGGCGGCGGTGAAGCGCGGGTTGGTGAAGCGCCAGCCCAGCGAGGTGTCGTGCACCTCGCCCGGCTTGGCCCAGGGGGTGCCGGGCTTGGCCATCACCCAGGGGGCGCGGGTCATCGACTCCACGCCGCCCGCGACGACCAGGTCGGCCTCACCGGCCCGGATCGCCTGGGCGGCCGAGGCGACGGCGGTCAGACCCGAGGCGCAGAGCCGGTTGACGGTGTAGCCGGGCACGGTGTGCGGGAGCCCGGCCAGCAGCACGGCCATCCGGGCCACATCGCGGTTGTCCTCACCGGCCTGGTTGGCGGCGCCGAGGATCACCTCGTCCACGGCCTCCGCCGGAACCCCGGCCCGGCGGACCGCCTCGCCGACCACCAGGGCCGCCAGGTCGTCGGGGCGTACGGAGGCCAGGGCGCCGCCGTAGCGGCCCTGCGGGGTGCGCGCCCCGTCGACCAGGTAGACCTCATCGGACATGGCTGTACTCCTTGGCGGGTGCGGGCTCGACGGGTGCGGGTGCGGGCGCGGGTGCGGGACGGCGCGACTGGAGCGTCGCGAAGCGCCCGGTGACGAAGGCGGGGTCGGACAGGGTCGCGCTGGCGGCCGGGTTGGCCGCACTGCCGTGGAAGTCGCTGAAGGCGGCGGACTGGTTGACGAAGACGCCGCCGGTGAGGTTCTCCGACAGGTGCACCCCCGCGTCCAGCGCCGCTTCCTCGGCCGCCGCCAGCACCTTCTCGCTGGTGGAGTGGACGGCGGCGGTCAGCGCGCCGCGCTCGCGCACCGTCTCCCGGAAGATCCGCAGGCTGTGCTCGGTGGAGTCGGTACCGATGACAAAGGAGACCGGCCCGAACCACTCGCGGGTGTACGTCTCCCGGTCGGCCTCCGCGTCCAGCCGGGCCACCAGCGGGGTGCGGATGTCGGCCTCCGGATGGTCGGGGTGCGCGACCGGCGCCGACGGCCGCACCGTACGGCCGAGGCTTGCGGCCTGCTCCAGCCGCTCCCCGACGCTGTCGGAGACGATGGCGCCGAGGGTGCCGGCCGCCCGGGCCGGATCGCCGAGCAGCCTGTCCAGCGCGGCGGCGAGGTCGGCGGCGAACCCGTCGGCGGTCTTGATGCCCTGGTCGGTGGCCATGCCCTCGCGGGGGATCAGCAGGTTCTGCGGGGTGGTGCACATCTGGCCGCTGTAGAGGGAGAGCGAGAAGGCCAGATTGCCCAGCAGGCCCTGGTAGTCGGCGGTGGAGTCCAGCACGACGGTGTTCAGGCCGGCCTTCTCGGTGTGGACGACCGCCTGGCGCGCATGGGCCTCCAGCCAGTCGCCGAACTCGGTCGAGCCGGTGAAGTCGACGATGCGCACCTCGGGGTGGAGCGCCAGCCGCGCCGCCGTCCGGTCCTCCGGCCGCTCGGCGGCGAGGATCACCAGGTTGGGGTCGAAGCCCGCCTCGGCCAGCACCTCGCGGGCGATGCGCACCGTGATCGCCAGCGGCAGTACGGCGCCGGGGTGCGGCTTGACGATCACCGGATTGCCGGTGACCAGGGAGGCGAAGAGGCCGGGGTAGCCGTTCCAGGTCGGGAAGGTGTTGCAGGCGATCAGCAGCGCCACCCCGCGCCCGACCGGCGTGAATGTCTTCTCCATCACCAGCGCCCCGCCCCTGCGCTGCGGCTTGCTCCAGCGGGCCGTGCCCGGATGCCGCTTCTGCTCCGCCCAGGCGTAGGCGACCGCCTCCAGCCCGCGCTCCTGGGCGTGCGGCCCACCGGCCTGGAAGGCCATGACAAACGCCTGCCCGGTGGTGTGCTGCACGGCGTGCGCGAGCTCGAAGCTCGCCGCGTTCAGCCGGGCCAGGATCTCCACGGCCACCCCGGCCCGCGCGTCGGGGCCCGCGTCGCGCCAGCGGCCGGTGGCGGCCTTGGCCGCTGCCACCGCCTCGTCCGGGGTGACGCGGGGGTAGCCGACGCCGAGCGGGAAGCCGTACGGGGAGGTCTCGGTGGCCGGTACCGACCCGCTGCCGGGATGGCCGCCGAGGGTGAACTGGGTGCCGAGCTGGGACCGGAAGGCCGCTTCCCCGGCCCGGGGGGCCTCGTCGCCGTACACGGTGGTGCTGGGCGACTCCGGGTAGGGCGTCCAGTGGCCACGGCTCGCGGTGGCGGCGACCGCCTGCTCCAGCAGCGCCCGGTGGCGTGCGAAGAAGTCGGGGCGTTCGGGGGCGTGGGGCATCTCTTCCACCTCTTGACACCTCTTGACAGGCAGTCCCGATCCTGATTATTTGGCCATGCTGCACGCTAACCGAATGTTCGGTCGGTTCACAAGGCGGTGGAAAGCATGACGCAGGCCACGGGTGCGGCGCCCGGCCCCGCAGAGGCGATGTTCGCCGGGGACGAGGCGTCCCGAGGGCTCGGTATCGAGGTGCTGGAGTACGGTGAAGGAACCGCCGAGCTCCGGATGACCGTGTCCCCGGCGATGGTGAACGGGCATGGGACCGCCCACGGCGGCTATCTCTTCCTCTTCGCCGACACCGCCTTCGCCTGCGCCTGCAACAGCCATGGACCGGTGACCGTCGCAGCCGGAGCCGACATCGACTTCGTCGCCCCCGCCCACGAGGGCGATGTGCTGCTGGCGACCGCGCGGGAGCGCACCCGGTTCGGCCGCAGCGGCATCTATGACGTGACCATCCTGCGCGGTGACGAGGTGATTGCGGAGTTCCGCGGGCGCAGCCGCAGTATCCGGACCGTGAAGGAGACGCGATGAGCAGCAGCCCGGTGGACCCGGCGGTCTCGGGACCCCGCGTGGGGGAACCGATCCCCGAGCACCTGCTGGACGCCGGTGAGCGGATGGGGGCCGAGCAGCTGAGGGAGTATCAGCTCGCCCGCCTCCGGGCGACGCTGCGGCACGCGTACGACAACGTGGAGCTGTACCGCAGGAAGTTCGACGCGGCCGGGGTGCGGCCCGAGGACTGCCGCACCCTGGCCGACCTGGCCCGGTTCCCCTTCACCACCAAGGCCGACCTGCGGGACTCCTACCCCTTCGGCATGTTCGCCGTCCCCATGTCCGAGGTCCGCCGCGTCCACGCCTCCAGCGGCACCACCGGCCGCCCCACCGTGGTCGGCTACACCGAGCAGGACCTCTCCACCTGGGCCGACGTGGTCGCCCGCTCCATCCGCGCGGCCGGCGGCCGACCCGGGCACAAGGTGCACATCTCCTATGGGTACGGCCTCTTCACGGGCGGCCTCGGAGCGCACTACGGCGCCGAACGGGCCGGCTGCACCGTGATCCCGGCCTCGGGCGGCATGACCGCCCGCCAGGTGCAGATCATCCAGGACTTCGAACCCGAGATCATCATGGTCACCCCGTCCTACATGCTGACCCTGCTCGACGAGTTCGAGCGGCAGGGCGTCGATCCGCGCACCACCTCGCTGAGGATCGGCATCTTCGGCGCCGAGCCGTGGACCGAGGAGATGCGCCGCGAGATCGAGCAGCGGCTGGACATCCACGCCGTCGACATCTACGGCCTCTCCGAGGTGATGGGCCCCGGCGTGGCGCAGGAGTGCGTGGAGACCAAGGACGGCCTGCACGTCTGGGAGGACCACTTCTACCCGGAGGTGGTCGACCCCCTCACCGACCAGGCCATGGCCGAGGGCGACAGCGGTGAACTGGTCTTCACCTCCCTCACCAAGGAGGCGCTGCCGGTCATCCGCTACCGCACCCGCGACCTGACCCGGCTGCTGCCCGGCACCGCCCGGCCCGCCTTCCGCCGGATCGAGAAGATCAGCGGCCGCTGCGACGACATGATCATCCTGCGCGGGGTGAATGTCTTCCCCAGCCAGATCGAGGAGATCGTGCTGCGTACCCCCGGTGTCGCCCCGCACTTCCAGGTCCAGCTCACCCGGCGCGGCCGGATGGACCATATGACCGTCAGCGTCGAGGCCCGCCCCGGCCTCGCACCGGACCAGCGCCAGCTGGCCGAGGCGTCCATCGCCAAGGGCGTCAAGGACGGGGTCGGGGTGACCGTCGAGGTGGCGGTGGTCGACCCCGAGACCCTGGAGCGGTCGGTGGGCAAGATCCGCCGCATCAAGGACCTGCGCCCGGAGTGACCGCTGCGACCCGCCGGGCACGTGCCCGGCGGTGGGTGCTTCGTGGTCAGGCTGGGGTGGTGAGTGTGAGGTTGAGCAGGGGGAGTTCGAGGGAGCCGTCCGGGGTGGCCGACCAGCGCCAGTGGGCGCCGTCGGCGTCTCCGCAGACCAGCGCCGTCCAGCCGGCCCCGCCGGGCCCGCAGAGGGCGGCCAGGTCGGCCGACTCGCGGCCGGTGGGTGCTCCCGGGACGACCAGGAGTGCCCGCAGCGGGCGGAGCCGGGCTGCCGCTCGGAGGGTGCCGCCGCTCCGGGCGGCGGCGGTCGGGCGGGTCGGCGGGGTGTAGGCGGCGAGGTCGGCCGGGTCGATCCGGGGCAGGGCGGCGGGGAGCGCGATCGGTAGGCCGCCGGTGCCCTGCAAGGCCGTGACGGGTACTTCGGGACGGGTCCGGGCGATCTCGGCGAGCAGCGTCTGCACCGTGTCCCGGGCCACCGCGCGGTCCCCGGTGACGCTCAACACCCCGTCGAGTCGGCTGAGGTCGACGAAGACCGGTCGGCCCTGCGCCTCCACGCCGACCCGCACCAGGCAGGGGACGTCCTGGCGGTAATGCGGTGGCAGGGTGGCGCCGGGCCGTGCGGGTGCACCGGGCGGGCGGTGCCAGCGGCCGCCGCCCAGGTCCTGCCACGGCGCCGGGGGAGTGCCGGTGGCCGCCACCCATGCGGTGGCACCCGTACCGTCCACGGCGACGGCGTGCACGGCCCGCTCCTCGGGCCCGGTCAGCTCGGCCAGTACCGCATGGGCGTAGCGCAGCGACTCCTGGTCCCGGGCGAAGGACTCCGTGAGCGACCTGCGGTAGCGCAGCCTGCGCGCCCGGCGGGCCGGTTCGCCGAGCCTGCGTACCACCCGGACCGATGCGGCGAACGCCCGCCGCACCCGCCGCCGGGCCACGATCCCGGCCGTCAGCAGGGCCAGCAGGATGGCGCCGACCACGGCGAGCACGGCCGGGAGTGGGATCACCAGCGGCTCGGACTCCTGCTGCCCGCTGGGGGCAGCGGCGTCCTGTCGGCCGCCGTCCTGAGCGGCGGTCTCGCGGGCCAGTTGCACATCGGGACCGCCCGCGTCCTGGGGCAGCCGGAGGATCCAGCCCGGCCGCAGGTCGGCCGGGTCCGTCAGGGCGGAGCCGTCGGGCTGCTGCCGTCCGCGATTGAGGGCGAAGATCTCACCGGCCCGGTTGCCGTCGCCCAGGGTGCGCGCGGCGACGGAGACCAGGGTGTCGGGCGTACCGCCGTTCCGGTCCGCCGACCGCACCACATACACCTTGACGAGGCCGTCGCCGTCGCCGTCGGCGGCGCCGGCCGCCGCCCCGCCCGGGACCAGTACGGCCCATGCGGTCAGCAGCAGTACGGCGACGGCCGTCCGTACGGCCGTCCACCGACCCGAACCTCGCGGTCCGGCGCTCCCCATCATCTGGTCCCACCCATCTCTCGGCGCCCGCTGAGGTACCGGGGCCACGGGCGGGCCCCTTCGCACCTCACAGGGGACACGGGAGGGGTGGTGGAAAAGGTTCACCGGAATTCGGCTGAACCGCTTGCGCGGCCGACCCGTGTGGAGGTCAGCAAGCCAGCCATCCGCCAGGGGGAGACGTGCCGCGACGACACACCTCAGGATTCGACGTCCTCGGAATGTCCCAGGACCCGACGCCTGGAGACCCGGACGAGATCCGGCGGCTGGCCTCCCGCTACCGGGAGATCGGCGACCAGGCCGAGACCGCCACCAGGATCCTGAGCGGCGGCGGCGCCGTGGAGCAGGGCAGCGGACAGGCGATGGACGCCCTGCGCGGCCAGCTGAAGTCGCTGCCGGACAAGCTCGGCAGGACGGCGGACTCCTTCTCCGAGGCGGCCACCGCCTATGAGACCTACGCCGGTCAACTGGAGGATGCGCAGTCCCAGGTCGACCGGGCCATGGACCAGGCCGGACCGGTCGCCGGGACGGCCCGCCAGACGGTCCCCCCGCTCGCCGAGGACGCCACCGACGAGCAGCGGGAGGAGGCGCGGCGGCAGCAGGACGGCATCGATGCCGCCCAGCAGAGCCTGTCCGGCGCCAGACGGCTGGCCGAGGACGCCCGGAACCTCCGCGAGCAGGCGTCCCGGCGGGCGGGCCAGGAGCTGGACGACGCCGCAGCGAAGGCCATCCCGGAGCGGAACTTCTTCCAGAAGATCGCGGACTTCTTCGCGGACTTCCCGTTCGTCAAGATCCTGATCGACATCCTGGTGGCCGTGGTCACCGTCTTCTTCCCGGTGGTCGGCCTGGTCCTCGGCGGGTTGCTGTTCGCCTTGCAGACGGTTCAACAGATCGTCACCGGAGACTTCAAGACCGGTGACTTCCTGGTCGGGCTGCTGGCGATCGTCCCGGGCGGCTCGCTGCTCAAACTGGGCGGCCGGGCGGCCGAACTGGCCATCACCAAGGTCTCCCCGGCGCTGCTCAAGGGCATCTCGTCGGGCGGCTTCTTCCGGTCGGTCGCCGGCAGCATCACCAAGGCCACGGAGACCGTGACCGGTACCAAGGCGTTCCAGGTGGCCTTCGACAGCCCGGGCGGGAAGCTGGTCACCGGCGCGATCGGTGAGTTCGGCCACAAGGTGGGCGAGGAGGCGGTGGTCAAGAAGCTCAACGGCGACGAGATCACCGCGGCCAACCTGCTGGCGGGCGCGGCGGCCGGTGCCGTGGTCGGTGCCGGTATCCGGGGTGCGCGCGGCTTCAGGGGCGGCGAGTTCGACGGGGGCGCCTTCGCCCCGAGGCTCCGGCCGGCGGCGGAGGTTCCTGAGCCGGAGCCGGTCGGGCTGCGCGGCGCTTTGATCGACCAGGGCGCGGGACTGGTGCAGGAGGGTGCGTCCAGCGGCGCCAAGGTCGGGGTCGCGGTCGCGGAGGGGACCGACCCGGCGGAGGCCGTCGCGGGGGAGGCGGCCAACTTCCTGCCGGGGTCGGTCGGTTCCGTGGGCAAGCGGGCGTTCGGGCACGGCGTGGACTCGATCTTCCCGGCCAAGGGCACCTCGCACGGCCCCGGCCCCGCCGCCCCGGCCCCGACACCGACTCCGACGCCCGCCCCGACTCCGACGCCCGCCCGACTCCGACGCCCGCCCCGACTCCGACGCCCGCCCCGACTCCGGCGCCCGCCCCGACTCCGGCTCCGACTCCGGCCCCGGTGGTGGAGCCGCACAGTGTCCCGCTGCCGCCCTCTCCGACCACCGAGGCGCCGCCGCGTCCGGTGTCCCCGCCCAGGCCCGAGCCGCAGGACATCCCGCTGCCGCCCTCCCCGACCACCGAGGCACCCCCGGCTTCGGCCCCGGCTCTGGTGGCGGAGCCGCAGAATGTCCCGCTGCCGCCGTCCCCGACCATCGAGGCGCCGCCGCGTCCGGTGTCCCCGCCCAGGCCCGAGCCGCAGGACATCCCGCTGCCGCCCTCCCCGACCACCGGCTCCGGCTGAGCCGAGCCCCCACAGACCCCCACCACCAGGTGGACGGACCGACAGCACCACAGCAACCAAGGAGAACCACCATGCCCAACTTCGCCGTCAACTCCGACGAGACCGCCTCCACCTCGGCCGCGCTGCTCAATGACTTCTCGCAGCTCCAGGACAAGCTCACCGAGGTGCGCGGGAAGATCCAGAACCTGCTGGCCCAGGGCTACAGCACCCCGGCCGCCCAGCAGAAGTTCCAGCCCTTCTTCGACGAGTTCGCCCGGGGCTTCGACCAGGTGAACCAGGGCCTCCAGGGCATCGGCCAGTACATCAAGGCCGTCGGCGACGCGTTCTCGCAGACCGACGAGCAGCTGGGTTCCAACCTGTCGTAGCGGGTCGGCCCACCCGCAGCCCCACCACTCACGACTCACGTACGAGGGAATCGATTGCCGTGCGCCTGAACGTCAGCGTCCGTGACCCCGAGGACGAGGGGGTGTCCACAGCCGTCGTCGTCGACACCGAACCCTCCGCCCAGGCGGGGCGGTTCGCCGCGGAGCTGGCCCGTGCCGTCGGGCACCGGACCGGTACCGGCGCCGCTGCCGCCGATACCGGCCCGGTGCTCTACATCGGCTCGGATCCGGTGGACCCGGAGGCCACCCTGTACGCCGCAGGAGTGCGCGACGGCCTGGACCTCGGGCTCGGCGCCCCCCTTCCCCGGGAGGCCGAGCCCGAGGGCCGGTTGGAGCTGCGGGTGGTCAGCGGACCGGGGGCCGGTACGACCTACCGGCTGCCGCCCGGCGAGTACCAGATCGGCAGCGGCCCCGGCTGCCGCATCCGGCTGGCCCCCGGTGCCCCGGCGGTCGCCGCCCGGGTCCGGGTGCGGGTGGACCACACCGCCGAGGTGGCGGTGGCGGCGGCCGGGCAGGCGCTGCTGGACGGCAGGGAGCCGGCGGGCACCGTCCGCTGGCCCGAGGGCAGCCAACTCGCCGTCGGGGACACCCTGCTGGAACTGGCCCTGCCGAACTCGGCCCGCGCGCCGCTGACCCCTGCGGCCGACGGGCTGGGGCTGGAGTTCAACCGGCCGCCGCGCTTCCTCGCCGCCCGCAGCGCCGGCCGCTTCCGGCTGCCGGGCGCCCCCGTCAAGCCGGACAAGCGGCCGATCCCGCTGCTGCCGATCCTGCTGGTCCCGGCGGGCGGTGCGCTGGTCGCCATTGTGTCGACCGGGCGCTGGATCTTCGTACTGCTGGCGCTGCTCTCCCCGCTCGGCGCGCTGGCGACCCAGTTCGGCAGCCGCAAGCAGACCCAGGTCAGCTATGCGGAGAAGGTCCGCCGGTACGAGGAGTCGCTGGCCCGGGTCCGCGCCGATGTGGACACCGCCGTCCTGGCGGAGCAGCACCACCTCAGGCTCGCCCACCCCGATCCGGCCTCGCTGCTCCAGATGGCGGCCCAGCCGTCGGAGCGGCTCTGGGAGCGCCGCTGGCAGGACCCGGACTTCCTGGACGTCCGGGTGGGCACCGCCGACCTGCCGTCCTCGCTGACCGTGGAGGACCCGGCGCTGGACGAGCACCGCCGCACCACCGTGCCGTGGCTGACCCAGGTGCCGGTACGGGTGCCGCTGCGCTCCGCCGGGGTCGCGGGCATCGCCGGTGCGGGCGCCGCCAATCTGGCCGGCTGGACGGTGGCGCAGGCCGCCGCCCTGCACAGCCCCGCCGATCTGCGGATCTATGTGCTGGCCGGTACCGAGGGCGAGGCGGACTGGTCGTGGGTGCGCTGGCTGCCGCACAGCCGCCCGCAGGGCGAGGACGCCTATGCGCTGGTCGGCAGCACCGCCGAGTCGACGGCCCGCCGGATCGGCGAGCTGAGCCGACTGGTCGCGAGCCGGCTGGCCGCCGGCCCGGGTGCGCCGCGCGGCGGCGCCGCCGGCTCCCCGGACATCCTGGTGGTGCTGGAGCAGGCCCGCCGGGCCCGTGCGCTGCCCGGCGTGGTGTCGCTGCTCCGTGACGGCCCGTCGGTGGGGGTGTACACGGTCTGCCTGGAACGCGAGGAGCGGCTGCTCCCCGAGGAGTGCACCGCCGTGGTGACCACCGGCCCGGACGGCTACCTCCGGGTGCGCACCGGCGGGGGCGCCCCGCTGGAGGGCGTCCGCGCGGACTCCCCGGAGCCCGGCTGGTACGAGCAGGCAGCCAGGGCGCTGGCGCCGCTGCGCGGGGTCGGCGACGCCGAGGAGAGCGCGCTGCCCGGCGCGGTGCGGCTGCTGGACCTGCTGGGTGTCGAACCGCCCACGGCCGGGGCGGTCGCCGCAGGCTGGGCGCTGTCCGGCCGCTCCACCCGGGCGGTGCTGGGCACCGGCTACGACGGGGACTTCGCCGTCGACCTGGTCCGCGACGGGCCGCACGCGCTGGTCGCCGGGACCACCGGGTCCGGCAAGTCCGAGCTGCTCCAGACCCTGGTGGCGACCCTCGCGGTGGTGAACCGGCCGGATGAGATGACCTTCGTCCTGGTCGACTACAAGGGCGGCAGCGCCTTCGCCGAGTGCGCCGACCTGCCGCACACCGTCGGCCTGGTCACCGACCTGGACACCCATCTGGTGGAGCGGGCGCTGGTCTCGCTCGGCGCGGAGCTGCGCCGCCGCGAGCAACTGCTGGCCGAGGCGTCGGCCAAGGACATCGAGGACTACCTGGACCAGCGGTCCCGGGGCGGCGACGTCCTGCCGCCGCTGCCCCGGCTGCTGCTGGTGATCGACGAGTTCGCCTCGATGGCCCGGGAGCTGCCCGACTTCATCTCCGGCCTGGTCAACATCGCCCAGCGGGGCCGCTCGCTCGGCATCCACCTGGTGCTGGCGACCCAGCGCCCCACCGGCGCGGTCACGGCGGACATCCGCGCCAACACCAACCTGCGGATCGCGCTGCGCACCACCGACGCGGGGGAGAGCCGCGACATCATCGACGCCCCCGACGCCGGGGACATCTCCCCGGTCACCCCCGGCCGCGCCTACGCCAGGCTGGGCCCGGCGGCGCTGCTGCCGTTCCAGGCGGGCCGGGTCGGCGGCCGGCGGCCCGCCGGGGCGGTCCCCGCGTCGGCGGAGGCCCCGGTACGGGCACACGGCATCGGCTGGCGCGAGCTGGGCGGCCCGGTCGAGCGGGGCGCGGCCCCGGTCGGCGGCGGCGCCCCGAGCGGTCGGCAGGCCCTGACCGACCTGGCGGTGCTCACCGCCGCCGTCGCGGAGGCGGCGCAGGCCACCGGGGTGGACCGGCAGCCCAGCCCCTGGCTGCCGCCGCTGCCCGACGTCCTCCCGTGGACGGAGCCCGCAGGGCCCAGGCCCCCGGCGGACCGCGCGGCGGCGCTGCCCGCCGTGGCGTACGGGCTGGTCGACCTGCCCGCCGAGCAGGCGCGCACCCCGCTGGTCCTGGACTTGGACCGGTCCGGCCATCTGCACATCATCGGCTCGCCGCGCAGCGGGCGCTCGCAGACGCTGCGCACCCTGGCGGCGGCCCTCGGCCGCGCCCACGGGGTGGCCGACCTCCATCTGTACGGCATCGACTGCGGCAACGGGGCGCTCAACGCCCTCAGCGCGCTGCCGCACTGCGGGGCGGTGGTGGACCGCAACCAGACGGAGCGGCTGGGCAGGCTGCTGGACCGGCTGGTCACCGAACTGACCAGTCGTCAGGCGCTGCTCGGCGCACGCGGCACCGCCGACCTGGCGGAGCTGCGCGGCATGGTCCCGGCGGAGGAGCGGCCGCCGCACATCGTGGTGCTGGTGGACCGCTTCGAGGTCTTCGAGCGGGAGTTCGCCACCTTCGACAACGGCAGCTATCTGGAGCGCACCCTGCGGCTGCTGCGCGACGGCGCCGGAGTCGGCATCCACCTGGTGCTGGCCGGCGACCGGGTGCTGGGGTCCAGCCGGTTCGCGGGCACCACCGAGGACCGGATCGTGCTCCGGCTCAACGACCGCGCCGACTACGCGGTGGTCGGCCTCACCCCCCGGTCGGCCCCGGCCGACCCGCCGCCCGGGCGCGGCATCCGGGCGCGGGACACCGCAGAGGTGCAGATCGCCGTCCTCGGCCCGGACCTCTCCGGCACCGCCCAGGCGTCGCTGCTCACCGCCCTGGGCGAGGAGCTGACCGTCCGTGAGGCGGAGGTCCCCGAGGAGCGGCGGCCGATCCGGCTGGATGTGCTGCCCGACCTGGTCAGGTACGCCGACGCCATGGCGCTGCGCCGCGACCCGGGGCCGCTGCGCCCGCTGGTCGGCGTCGGCGGTGACACGCTCACCGCGCTGGGGCCGGACCTCGCGGATGTGCCGACCTTTGTGATCGCCGGGCCGCCGCGCACCGGCCGCAGTACCGCGCTTGCCGTGGTGGCCCGCTCGCTGCTGGAGTCCGGCACCGGGCTGATCGTGCTGGCGCCGCGCCGCTCGCCGCTGCGCGACCTGGCCGGTGTCCCCGGGGTGGCCGCGCTCTTCACCGATGCGGAGCTGTCCGCCGCCGACTTCCGGGCCGCGCTGCGCGACGTCCCGGAGGACCAGGCGGTGATCCTGGTGGACGACGCCGAGCTCTATATGCAGTCGGAGATCGACAGCGATCTGGCGCTGCTGGCCCGGGGCGGGGCCGGGCCGGGCTGGGGGCTGGTGGCGGCGGGGAACGCCGAGTCGCTGGCGCTGGGCCTGGCGGGCTGGACCGGGCAGGTGAAGCGGAACCGCTCCGGGATGCTGCTCTCCCCGCAGAGCCTCAGCGACGGGGAGGTGGTCGGGGTGCGGCTCTCCCGAGGCGTGGTCGGGCAGCCCCCGAGGCCGGGCCGGGGCCTGCTGCACCTGGGCGACGGGGCCCTGCTCACCGTGCAGGTGCCGGAGACCCGGCTGCCCGGCTGAACGGCGGCCGGGCAGAGAAGTGGGGCCGGGCGGGAGTGGTGCTCCCGCCCGGCCCCACCGCCGTATGGACGCCGCTCAGGACACGGCCTCGGCCCTGCCCGGCAGAAAGCGCAGTGTGCCGCTGATCGCGTCGAACAGCTCGTACACCTCGTCGGCCAGCGGCAGATTGGGGCTGGCGCAGGTGACGACCAGGTAGTCGCGCGGCGACCCGGGGATCGGCACCACCGTGTGCATGGTGACCATCCGCACCACGATGTCGGCGGTGAGCGGGGCGTCCTCGATACCGGTGATCCGTGCCACCTGGCCGATCCCGGGCAGCTCCACCGCCGAGACCGTCCGGCCCTGCGGCTGCTTGGCGCTCCCCTGGGCGCCGGCGGGCGGGGAGAGCTGGGCGGCCAGCACCGGCAGCGTCAGCTCGCGGCCGGGCGGGGCGGTGACGGCGAAGACCATCGCGTACCCCATGAAGAGGCCGTCGTCGTACTGGGTGGCCGTACCGGCGGCGAAGAGCGCGCCGCGCCGCCGCGCAGCCCGGCTGACCTCGCGGGCCTGCCGGAACAGGTCGTTGATCCTGGCCTGCTCGCGGGCGTCGCGGGCGAGCGCCAGAGCGGTGGTCCGGGCCTCGGCGAGGGCGCTCCCGGTGAGGTCGAGCTGGGCCCAGGAGTCCGGTACGTCCAGCAGAAAGCGGTCGGCGTCGGCCATCAGGCACCGTCCAGATGGGCCGCAGCCTGGTCGTCGGTGTCCTTGAACTGGGTGAGGATGTCGTCGACCGCCTTCTTGATGGTGGTGCACTGCTTGTTGAGCTGGAAGCGCCCGTCGCTCCAGCGGCTCTCGAAGTGGTTGCCCTGGTGGATCAGCGGGTAGCCGAGCGCCCGGTCCAGGTCCACCCCGGAGTTGCCGGTGTCGATGTGGTCGAGGACGAATCCGAGCGCCTGCGACACCTGCTCCAGTTCGTCCCCCGGAATCCTGATGTCCGCCATCCCGCCTCCTCCATGGTCTGGGCCGTGGTCGGCCTCGCTGCGGAACACGTACCGGGGCGGGTTGCGGTTCACCGACGCGGAGCCGAGGTGAACCGGTCCGGCCCGTGCTCCGTGTCCCCCACGTGACACGTGAACGCAACACCCATGCGGCGCGCAGGTCAGCCTCGCGCGCCCTGCTTGCGACCCTTCTGGTCTGCGGACTCGCGGGCGCCTCCGCCTGCGGCAAGACCGTGGTGATCGGCGACGCGCCCGCGCCGGCCGCAGCTGCCCAGTCCGCACCCCCGCCGACGGCCCCGGCCGCGGACTCGGCCCCGGACTCGGCCCCGGCGGGCAATGACACGCTCCAGCTGGTCAGTGGATCGGCCGCCGAGCACGGCCGGTCCGGCAACGGCGGCACGGTGGTCGGCGCGGCCCTCCAGGTCCAGCCGCCGGTCTGGGTGCAGCTCTCCGCCGTCGACGCCCCCGACCTGGGCCCCCACCTGATCAATGTCAACCAGTCGACGCTGTACCGGTTCGACCGGGACACCGCCGACCCCTCCCAGTCGAACTGCGACGCCGACTGCGCCACCACCTGGCCGCCGGTGATCATCAAGGAGGGCGGCAATGTCTATCTGGCCGGCATCGAGCCATCGCGGATCGGCGCGATCCGGCGGCAGGACGGCGCGGTGCAGCTGACCGTCGGCGGCTGGCCCATCTACCGCTACTCCGGCGACAACCGGCCCGGCGACACCAACGGCCAGGGCATCGGCGGCACCTGGTTCGCGGTCGGGCCGGACGGTGGCAAGGCCGCGCAGCGCTGAGCGCCGCGCCGACCCGTCGGAACGGCCGGCACGTCGGAACGACGGCGGCCACCCCCGCCGCCCAGCACGGTGGGGGTGGCCGCCGTCCGCCGGAAGGGCCGCGCGGCCTCAGGAGGGGAGCGGCGCGGTGACGAACCTCTTCCCGTGGATGTTCTCCACCGCCACCGCCGCGACCTCGGCGGGGTCGAGCAGGGCCGTGCCGTCCAGGTTGATACCGGACGTCGCGCCCTTCGGCGAGACCTTCCAGCCACCGGCGATCTCCTTGGTGCCGTCCTTGCCGATCACCATCAGCCGGCACTCCTCACCTGCGGGGATACCGACCACGGCGGCGTTGACCCGCACCCAGCCCTTGGCCGGAAGCACCGCCACCGTCATCCGGGTCCCGGTCTCCGGATCGGTCACCGACGCCGTCCTGGTACCGGCCGGCGGCACCGCCGGAGTGCTGGGAGCCCCGCTCACCGAAGGCGGCGTGGGCAGCGCGACGCCGGGCCCGGAGCCCGTACCGCTCCGCCCGATCAGCATCCCGCCGCCGAGCAGCGCCGCCCCGGCGACCGCCGCCGCCACACCCACCGCGACCCATCGTCGCCGTTCCTGGCCCACGCGCTCCCGCCGGACCTGGCGCAGCGTGCGCTGAAGCAGCAGGTCGCCGCCGTCGGGCGGCCCGTCCAGGAGTGCTTCCGGGGGGACTTCGCCCAATGCCCGCTCCATCTCACGGAGTTCGGCGAGCTCCTGCCGGCAGTCCGGGCACGCGGCCAGGTGCTGCTCGACGGCGCTCACCTCCTGCTCGTCGAGGACGCCGAGGAGGTAGGCGGTGAGCCGTTCGCCCTCGTGCTGGTCATGCCTCCGGTCTCCGTGCTGGGTGCTCATGCCGCCACCTCCTTGAGTGCGGTCGGCTTGGCCGAGTAGATCTCACGCAGTGCCTTGAGGGCATAGTGTGATCGAGATTTCACGGTCCCGACAGGCAGCCCCAGGGTGGTGGCCGTCTCGGTGACGGTCCGGCCGCGCAGATAGATCTCCCGCAGGACGTCGCGGTGGTCCGGCGACAGGCGGTCCAGTGCCTCCAGGACGAACATGGAGTCCACCACGGCCTCCGCGTGGTCCCGCTCCACCGGCGGGTTGGCCGGCGACTCATGCACCTCCGTCGGCCGCGCCGCCTTGGCCCGGTAGCGGTCGGTGATGATGTTGCGGGCCACGGTGAGCAGCCAGCCGCGTATCGAACCCTTGCCGTTGACCAGCACTTCGGGATGGCGCCAGGCGCGGATCAGGGTCTCCTGCACCACGTCCTCGGCTGCCGCGTGGTCGCTGGTGAGCCGGACCGCGTAGGCCAGCAGCGCTCTGCCGTGCTCCTCGTAGAGCGATCGAATCAGTGCCTCGTCACTCGCGCTTTGTCGAGTTCGCGACCACAACGCCGCCATCCACCCACTCCGTCCTCAGCTGCACCGGCATCTGGTGCAGGCGTTGTTGTCGAGGTGCGTCGCGCAGAACACGGCTGAGCGCCCGCAAAGGGTTCACCGCCACGGCAGCCGGTCCGGTGACACATCTCACGCCGCCCGGGGGGCGGCGTGGTTCAGCAGCGGCGGCCCTGGTTGAGGCAGTCCGCCACCCGGGCCATCTGCCGGTCCGACATCTCATCCACAAAGACCGCGTGCTCGGTCACCGGGCTGCGCCGCTGCTCCGGGAAGGAGTCCAGCGCGAACGGAGCCCCGGACGGCATCTCGTACGCGACGACGACGCGCAGCTGCGGCACGGCGAAGGTGCCGTGCGGGCAGACCCCGTTGGCCGCCGGGAACACCGCGTGGTCGCGGTGGTCCGGGCTGTCGGTGTGCAGGCCGTCCCAGCAGCTGGGGAAGTCCAGCGTGCGGGTGAGCCGGCTGCCCTCCGGGCAGCGCGGGTACAGCTCGGTGCTGCGGCCGGGCAGGCCGCTGCACCCCCACGCGGCCCTGGTCAGGCTCCCGTCGGAGGTGGCGGCCACCGGGTCGCCGGTCAGCAGCCGCAGCCCGTGCGGCATCGGCACCACCGGGCTCACCGGACTGCCCCGGAACTCCACCCGCACCGAGACCGGCTCCAGGATCCGCCCGGTGTTGCCGTGGGCCCCGCTGCCCGGGCCGCCGCTGCGGTCCAGGCGGCGCAGCACCGGCCAGTAGAAGGTCGACCGGTCGCCGTCGGTGCAGGTGGTGGCCGCCGCCTCCAGGCTCGCGTCGGTCGAGAACGCGTTGGTGGAGAGGTTGCCCACATAGTCGTGGGTGTGGTGCGCCCCGTCGGTGATCCCGGGCGAGGTCACGACATTGTCCGAATTGCGATGCCCCTCGGCGTTCCGCCCGCAGTCCTCGGCGAAGGAGCCGGTGGACGCGTCCGGGCCGTTCGGCGGCGCGGGCGCGGCGGGGGCCACGGTACGCAGATCCACATAGTCCTGGGGCGGCGGCTGCTCCCCACCGGCGACCGCCACCGCGGCGGCGGCCCGGCCGAACGGCCACTCGGCACCCGTCAGCGCCAGGACGCCCAGGCAGAGTGACCCCAGGACGCCCAGGATCACAAGGGTCCGGCCCAGTTTGCCGGCGCCGACCAGGATTCCGCTGCGCACTGCGGGAGTGTTACACCCGCACCAGCGATCGTCAAACTTTCTACCATCTCCGCGGCGCAAAGGCGGCTCGGGCCACAGGCATCGACGCCGGGCCGCGCGTCAGGGGGTGACCATGACCTTCAGCGCCTCGCGCTGGTCCATCGCCCGATAGCCCTCGGGCACCTCCTCCAGGGACACCGTGCGGTCGAAGACGCGACCGGGCTCGACGGTGCCGTCCAGCACGGCGGGCAGCAGCTGCTCGATGTAGGCGCGCACCGGGGCCGGGCCACCGGTCAGGGTGACGTTCGGGCCGAAGAGGCTGCCGAATCCGATCGGAGCGTTCTCGTACTGCGGCACGCCGACCCGGCTGATCACCCCGCCGGGGCGCACGGCGCCGACGGCCATCTGGTAGGCCGGCAGGTGCCCGACGGCTTCCAGCACCGCGCGGCTGCCGTGGCCGCCGGTCAGTTCGCGCACCTTGGCGATGCCCTCCTCGCCGCGCTCGGGGACGACATCGGTGGCGCCGAAGAAGCGGCCCAGGTCGGTGCGGTCCCGGTGGCGGCCCATGAGGATGATCCGCTCCGCGCCGAGCTGCTTCGCGGACAGGACGGCGAGCAGGCCGACGGCGCCGTCGCCGATGACGGTGACCGTGTCACCCGGGCGGACGCGGGCCTGGTGGGCGGCGTGGTGGCCGGTGCCGTACACATCGGCCAGGGTCAGCAGCGACGGCAGCAGCGCCGCATCGACATCCGCCGGCAGCTTCACCAGAGTGCCCTGCGCCTGAGGGACGCGCACCGCCTCGGTCTGGGCGCCGCCGATGCCTCCGACGGCGAAGAAGCCGCCGTTCGGGCAGGAGGTGTGCAGGCCCTCGCGGCAGAACTCGCAGGTGTTGTCCGCGAAGGCGAACGGGGAGACCACCAGGTCACCGCGGGTGAACCCGGAGACCTCGGAGCCCACCTCCTCCACGATGCCAAGGAACTCGTGCCCCATCGGCGCAGGGCCCTCCGACGCCGGCATGGTGTGGTAGGGGTGCAGGTCACTGCCGCATACGCAGCTGCGCACAATGCGCACCACCGCGTCGGTGGGGTGTTCGATGACCGGGTCGGGCGCGTTCTCGACGCGCACATCGCCGGCTTTGTACATGAACGTTGCCCGCATGGGGACACCTCACTTTCCCGGGCCCTCCCACAGGGTCAGGTGCTGTGTGCGGACTCGTGCTGCGGGCGGCCGGATGCCTCGGCGCCTCCGCCGGTTCCTCGCTGCTCAGCCCGTTCAACCTGATCAGGCTGCGATCCCGGGGCGAATGGCTTCTTCCGGAGCCTCGGGTTCCAGGCTTGCATCCGGGTTGGTGACGCGCAAAGGCGGAGGGCTTCACCGCACAGGCCGTTGACCCGCCGACTCGGGGGTCAGTGTTCGTGGGGGCCGGGGCGGTGGATGGGGCCGTGGGGTTCTTCGCAGTGCGGGTCGGTGGGCGGGGTGGAGCGGCGGGGGGTGATGTGGAGGAGGTCGGTGTCCGGGTCCTCGCCGAGGTGGTCGACCTGGAGGGTGGTGTGGGTGATGCGGTAGTCGTTCCGCAGCATCCGCTGGAGTTCCCGCCGTACGGCGTGGCAGTCGCCGTCCGGGACGACCAGGATGTGGGCGGAGAGCGCGGACTGGCCGGAGGTGATCTGCCACAGGTGCAGGTCGTGGACCTCGGCGACCCGGCCGACGGCGGCCAGCCGGTCGCCGAGGTCGTTCGGGTCGATGTCGACCGGGGCGGCCTCCAGGAAGATCCGCCCGGAGTCGCGGACCAGCCCGAACCCGGCGCGCAGCATCAGGGCGACCACCACCAGGGAGGCGATGGCGTCGGCGCGGGCGAACCCGGTGGTCACGATGACGGCGCCGGCGATCAGGGTGGCGATGAAGGCGTACAGGTCGGTGAGGATGTGCTGGAAGGCGCCCTCGACATTGAGGGAGGTCCGGTTGGCCTTGGAGATCGCCCAGGTGGCGGCGAGGTTCACGGCCACTCCCACCAGTGCGGTGATCAGCACCAGGCTGCCGGTGACCTCCGGAGGCGAGATCAGCCGCCGGACCGCCTCATAGCCGAGCCAGAGCGAGAGCAGCAGCAGGGTGAGGCCGTTGGCCTGCGCCGAGAGGATCTCCGCGCGCTTCAGGCCGTAGGTGTAGCTGCCGCGCGCCGGGCGGGCGGCCAGCCGCATCGCCACCAGCGCCAGCAGGATGGAGACCGCGTCGGTGAGCATATGGACGGCGTCCGAGATCAGCGCCAGCGACCCGGCCACCACGCCGACGATGACCTCGCCTGCCATGAAGACGGTGATCAGGGTGAGGGCGATGACGAGCCAGCGCCGGTCGCCGTCCGCCGCCACCCCGTGGTGGTGATGGCCGCCCTGCCCCGCCCCGTGCCCGCTGTGGTCGTGCTGGTCGTGGCTGTGCATCGGAAGCCGTCCTCTCGGAGCGGCGTCCCAGCCGCCCTCGACAGTGAAACGCAGAACGCCGGAAGATCCAAAGGCTGCACTGGTGACCGTTGTCGTTGCCTGACCCCGGCCCGAGCCTCAGCGGTCCGCGCGGACCGAGACGGCCGCGATGCCGTCGTCGGCGCCCGACGTGATGAGGCCCCCCGTGGCGCCGGACGGACTGCCGGAGACGACCATGTCCGATCACTTGTGGCAGCATAGTGCGACGGTTGACTACGCCCAGTGATTGAACGGTCGACTCGGCGGACGGCCGCCCGGCGCCGCCACCTCACTCCGCGTGGACGACCGTCCCGGCCACCATGGTGAGCACCGCGCGGGTCCCGGCCACTCCGGCGGCGGGGTCGAACAGGTCCCGGTCGAGGACCGCCAGGTCCGCTGCCATCCCCTCCCGTACCGTGCCGACCTCGGCGTCATTGCCGTTCACCCAGGCCGAGCCCGCCGTGTAGGCGCGCAGGATGTCGGCCAGCCCCAGCCGCTCCTCCGGCAGGAACGGCCGGTCGGCGCCGGGGTGCCCGGAGTGCGCCGAGCCGGGCGGCTCGGTGCGGTGCACGGCGACATGCATGGCCTGCCACGGGTCGGCCGTGGTGACCGGCCAGTCGCTGCCCCCGGCCAGCCGGGCGCCGCTGTCCAGCAGCCGGCGGAACGGGTACTGCTGACCGGCCCGCCGCTCGCCCAGCATCGGGTTGGTCAGCTCGTCGGTCTGCGGGTGGTGGGTGGCCCAGAGCGACTGGACGTTGGCCGTCACCCCCAGCTCGGCGAACCGGCCGATGTCCGCCTCGTCCACCAGCTGCACATGCGCGATGTGGTGGCGCCGCTCCCTGGCACCGCCCGCCCGGACCGCCGCCGCGACCGCGTCCAGGCACTCGCGGACCGCCCGGTCCCCGATCGCATGGAAGTGCACCTGGAACCCGGCCGCGTCCAGCCGGGTCACCGCCTCCGCCAGCAGCTCGGCGGGCACATGGGAGCGGCCGAGGTTGCCGGTCGCGCACCCGCAGGAGTCCAGGTACGGCTCCAGCAGCGCACCGGTGGCGCTCTCCAGTACCCCGTCCTGCATCACCTTCACCGCACCGGCCCGGAACCGGCGGCCCGGTTCGCCGCGCCGGGCGACCAGGTCGTCGATCTGCTCCAGGCCACGGTCGCGGTCCCACCACAGCGCCCCGGTCACCCGGGCCTCCAGCAGCCCGCTCGCATCCGCCTGCCGGTACGCGGCCAGGGTGTCGCCGGCCCCGCCGTACGGGCCCACGATGGCGTCCTGCCAGCCGGTGATGCCATAGCGGAAGAGCATGGCCTGCGCATGGCCGAGCGCCCGCAGCTGCTCCTCGGCGGTGTCCTCCGGCAGCACCCGGGCCACCAGGTCCATCGCTCCCTCGTGCAGCACTCCGGTGGGGCGGCCGTCCGCGTCCCGCTCGATCCGCCCGGCGGCCGGGTCCGGCGTGGCCGCGTCGATCCCGGCGCACGCCAGCGCCGCCGAGTTGACCCAGGCCGAGTGGTGGTCGGAGTTGGGCAGGAAGACCGGCCGGTCGGGCACGGCGGAGTCCAGCAGTTCGCGGGTCGGCCAGCCGCCCGGGAAGCAGTCCATGGCCCAGCCGCCGCCGCGGATCCACGGCTGCCCGGGGTGCGCCGCCGCGTACTCCCGGACGGTGGCGACGCACTCCTCGGCGTCGGCGGCCCCGGTCAGGTCGCAGCGCAGCGCCTCCAGGGCGCCCCAGACGGGGTGGATGTGCGCGTCCTGGAGACCCGGGACCAGGGTGCGACCGGCCAGCTCGAACACCTCGACCGGCCCGGAACCGGCGGCCCGGCGCACCTCGGCGTCGTCGCCGACGGCGGTGATCCGGCCGCCGGAGACGGCGACGGCGGACGCCTCGGGCCGCTCCGGGTCGCCGGTCCACACCCGGCCGCCGCGCAGGATCAGCGTCATGCGCCCACCGCCGCGTGGGTGCGGACCAGGTACACCTTGCGGATGGTCTCGTGCACCTGCCAGGTGCCCCGCCACCCGGCGGGCATCACCAGCGTGGAGCCGGGCCGCAGTTCGACGTCGGCCCCGCCCTCGGTGTACACGGTGGCGGACCCGGAGACCACCTGGCAGATCTCGTCATAGCCGTCGCGGACGGCGGTGAAGCGGCCGGGGCCGCACTCCCAGACGCCGACCTCCACCAGGCCGTCGGCCGACTCCCAGGTGGTCAGGGTCGCCTCCAGCTGGCCGTCGACGCTGGTGGGCTTGGGCAGGGCGGGGGGCAGCACGACGGTCGAGGCGTCCGCCAGCCAGAAGGGGGCGGTGGCAGTGGTGTCCACAGGGCATCGGCTCCTTTCAGCGCCCGCTGATGACATTGGCGAGGCGCGCGATGGCTGAGGTGCGGGCCAGGCCCGAGTTCTCGTGCCGGTCGGCGGCGCGGTAGGCGACATAGAGGCTGCGCACGCCCAGCCAGCGCAGCGGCTCGGGCTCCCAGCCCCGGACCCGGCGGCCGACCCAGGGCAGCCGCACCAGGTCGGTGTCCTGACGCAGGATCAGGTCGCGCAGGGTGCGGCCGGCCAGGTTGGTGGTGGTCACCCCGTGCCCGACATAGCCGCCCGCCCAGCCGAGGCCGGTCCGCTGGTCGAGGTGGACGGTGGCGCACCAGTCGCGCGGGACGCCCAGCACGCCGGACCAGGTGTGGTCGATGGCGGTGTTCCGGGTGGCCGGGAAGTGCTGCCGCAGGATGGCCTGCAACTGGAGCTGGGTGGCGGTGCGGGTCTCGCCCCGCTGGTCGACGTGCGAGCCGTACATATAGGGGATGCCGCGCCCGCCGATGGCGATCCGCCCGTCGGTGGTGCGCTGGATGTAGCAGTAGGAGTTGGCCTCGTCGCCGATCAGCTCGGCGCCGCGCCAGCCGATCTCGTCCCAGACCGACTGCTCCAGCGGCTCGGTGACGATCATGCTGCTGTTCATCGGGAGCCAGTCCCGGTGGCTGCCGCGCAGCCCGGCGGTGAACCCTTCGAGCGCCCGGATGACATTGGTCGCGCGGACGGTACCGAGCCGGGTGACGGCCTCGCCCGGGCGGATCTCGGTGACCTCGGTGCCCTCGTAGATCGCCACGCCCATCCGCTCGACCACGTCGGCCAGCCCCCGGACCAGCTTGGCCGGCTGGATGCGGGCGCAGTGCGGGCTCCACTGAGCGCTGCGGGCCCCGGCGACCCGGACCCGCTCGGCGAGCTGGTCGGCGTCCAGCTCCACCAGGTCGTCCTCGCCCCAGCCCTCGGCGCGCAGCGACGGCAGCCGGTCGCGCAGCCGCTGCTGCTGCGCGGCGTTGGTGGCCACATGCAGCAGGCCGTCCTTGCGGATGTCCGCCTCGATGCCCTCGGCGGCGGCGACCCGGATCACCTCGTCCACCGAGGAGAACATCTCCCGCTGCATGGCGACGGCGGCCGGCCAGCCGTGCGCCTTGGCGTAGCGGTGCATCTGGCCGGGCGGTTCGGCGCTCAGCCAGCCGCCGTTGCGGCCGGAGGCGCCGAACCCGGCGAACTCCTTCTCCAGCACGGCGATCCGCAGGTCGGGCTGGGCCTGCTTGAGGTAGTAGGCGGTCCAGAGGCCGGTGAGGCCGCCGCCGACGAGGGCGACATCCACGTCCAGGTCGCCGGGCAGCGCCGGGCGCCGGGCGGGGAGGCCGCCCTCCCGGTACCAGAAGGAGACGTCCCCGTTGACGAAGGTGGGGCTGGTGGCGGGTGCGGTGCTGGTCATCTTCCGCTCTCTGCTGCGAGGGCGACCGGGACCCGGTCGCCGGGGGTGGTGGGGGCGGCGGCGGTGGCGGGCGCGTCGTCGAGCAGGACTCCCCGCTCGACGTCCCAGACCACGGTGACCTCGTCGCCGTGGCGGACCGCCGAGAGCCGGTCGGCCTGTTCGCGGGCCAGCAGCACGGTGCCGTCGGGCAGGGCCAGTTCGAGCTTGCGGCCCGAGCCGAGGTAGATCTCCTCGACCACCCGGGCGGGCAGCGCGTTGACCCCGGGCGCCACCGGGGCTGCGGCCGGCTGCACCCGCAGGTGCTCGGGCCGGACCACCACGGCGGCGCTCGGTCCGCCGCCGGGCGGCCGGCCGGTGGCGCGTACGGTCCGGCCGCCCACCGTGACGAGGGAGTCGCCGCCGTCGGCCTGCACCGTGCCGCGCACCGTGGAGGACTCGCCGAGGAACTCGGCCACGAAGAGGCTGCCGGGCCGCTCATAGAGCTCGCTCGCGGTGCCGACCTGCTGGATGCCGCCGTCGTTGAAGACGGCGATCCGGTCCGAGAGGACCAGCGCCTCCTCCTGGTCGTGGGTGACGAAGACAAAGGTCGAGCCGACCTCGCGGTGCACCCGCTTGATCTCCATCTGGAGCGACTCGCGCAGCTTCTTGTCCAGCGCGCCGAGCGGTTCGTCCATCAGCAGCACGCTGGGCTCGTACACCACCGCCCGGGCCAGGGCGACCCGCTGCTGCTGCCCGCCGGAGAGCTCCCGGGGACGGCGGTGGCCGTAGCCGGTCAGCCGCACGGTCTCCAGGGCGGCGTCGACCATCTCCTTGCGGCGTGCCCGGGGCACCTTGCGCTGCTTGAGCGGGAAGGCGACGTTCTCCGCCACCGTCATATGCGGGAAGAGCGCGTAGTGCTGGAAGACCATGCCGATGTCGCGCCGGTGCGGGGGCAGGTCCTGCATCTGCACGCCGCCGATGGTGAGCGTGCCGGAGGTGGCGGCGGTGAACCCGGCGACGATGTTGAGCGTGGTGGTCTTGCCGGACCCGCTGGGGCCCAGCAGGGTCATGAACTCGCCCGGTTCGATGACCAGGGAGACGTCGTCTACGGCGACGGAGTCCGCATACTCCTTGCGCACCTGCGCCAACTCGATGCGGGCTCCGCGCGCCTTGATGAGGCTGGTCTCAGCGGACACGGTTCCTCCTGGCGGCGGTGAAGGTGGCGGCCAGCACGAGCACCGTGGTGAAGACGATGATCAGGGTGGCGGCCGCGGCGATGGTGGGGTCGGTGTCCCGGGTGACGCTGGCGAACATCCGTACCGGCAGGGTCTGGAGGTAGGGGCTCTGGATGAAGAGCGAGACCACGACCTCGTCAAAGCTGGTGACAAAGGCGAAGAGGGCGCCCGAGACCACCCCGGGGGCGATCAGCGGCAGCGTCACCTGCCGGATGGCGGCCCAGCGGCCGGCGCCGCAGATCATGGCGGCGTCCTCCAGCCGCCGGTCGAAGCCGCGCAGGCTCGCCGTCACCGGGATGATCACGAACGGCAGGGCCAGCACGGTGTGCGCGGCCACAAAGCCGAAGAGCGTGCCCAGCAGGTTGTAGCGGAGGAAGAGCGCATAGACGCCGATGGCCACCACCACGGTCGGCACGATCATGGGCGCCAGCAGCAGCCCGTACGAGCCCTTCACCCAGCGGGAGTCGGACCGGGTCAGCGCGATGGCGGCGGCGGTGCCCAGCACGGTGGCCACCACCGCGACCAGGGCGCCCACCTGGAGCGAGGAGAAGAGCGCGTCGGTCCACCGGGGGTCGGTGAAGAAGTTGGCGTACCAGCGGGTGGACCAGCCGCTCGGCGGGAAGACCAGCGACGCCTTGTCGGTGAAGCTCAGCGGGATCACCACCAGCGTCGGCGCGATCAGCCAGAGGCCCACCAGCACACTGAACGCCCAGAGCGCGATCCGCGCGGGTGCGGTCCTCATCGGGCACCTCCCCGGGTACGGGTGAACCGCAGGACGACACCGACCAGCCCCAGCAGGACCAGCGTCACGGCGAGCAGCACCATGCCCATCGCCCCGCCCCTGCCCCAGGCCAGCAACCCGTTGACCTGGGTGAAGATCTGCTGGGAGATCAGCGCCTGGTCGGGCGAGCCCAGCAGCGCCGGCGTCACATAGAAGCCCAGCGAGGTGATGAAGACGGTCAGCGCGCCGGCGCCCACGCCGGGCAGCGACAGCGGGACGAAGACCCGCAGGAACGCGACGGCCGGGCGGGCCCCCATGCCCTGCGCGGCGTTCAGCAGCCGGCGGTCGATCCCGCTCATCACCGCGTACAGCGGCAGCACCATGAACGGCATCAGCACCTGCGCCATCCCGATCACCACCCCGGTCGGGGTGCGGATCAGATGCAGCGGACCCAGTCCCACCGCGCCGAGCAGCCGGTTGACCACGCCGCTGTCCTGGAGCAGCACCACCCAGGCGAAGGTGCGCACCATCAGGCTGGTCCAGAACGGCAGCAGCACCAGCAGGGTGAGCCAGATCCGCTGACGGGCGCTGACCACGGTCATCAGATAGGCGTACGGATAGGAGAGCAGCAGCGTCACCAGGGTGACCACGGCGCCGACGGCCAGCGTGCGGACCAGGGTGGCGATGGCGACGTCACTGGTGAAGAACCAGGAGTAGTTCCCCAGGCCGGTGGCGGGTTCGGTGACGCTGCGCCAGGCCATCAGGCCGAGCGGCACCAGGAAGAGCACCGCCAGCAGGAGCAGCGCCGGCAGCAGCAGCCAGCCCCACCGGCCGCCGGCGCCCTTGGCACGCCGGCCGGCGGTGGCCGGGGAAGCGATCTCGATCAGGGCGGCCATGGGTCACCGGGCCAGCCAGTCGGACCACTTCTGGATGAGCTGCTCCTGGTTCTCGGCCCACCAGGCGTTGTCGACCTTGAGGGCCTGCGCCTGCCGCTCGGGGGTGGAGGTGAGGTACTCGGTGGCGGTCGGGTCCAGGGTCGGCTTGGCGTCGGAGTTGACCGGCGAGTACGAGGTCAGCTCGGTGAGCTTGGCCTGCTCGGAGGCGCCCAGATAGTAGTTGATCAGCGCCATGGCGGCCTTGGGGTTGCGGGCGCCCTTGGGGACGGCGAGCGAGTCCGAGATCGGCAGGAACTGGTTCCACTGCGGGGCGAAGGCGGCGCCGTTCTTCACCGCCGAGTAGGCGCGGCCGGACCAGACCATGGCCATCGAGACCTCGCCGGACTCCAGCAGCTGCTGGGAGCGGGCGCCGGTGTCCCAGAAGACCAGCGAGGAGCGGACGCTGGTGAGCTTCTTCAGGGCGCGGTCCACATCGAGCGGGAAGAGCTGGTCGGCGGCGACGCCGTCGGCGAGCAGTGCCGCCTCCAGCGGGCCGGGGGCCGCGTCCGACGCGACGCCGGGGATGGCGCGCTTGCCGGGGTAGGCGGCGGTGTCGAAGAAGTCGGCCCAGCCCTTGGGCGGATGGTCGCCGAACTTCTTCTTGTCGTACATCAGCACCATGCCGTAGGTCATGGCCGGCACCGAGCACTTGCCCACCATGTCCTTGGGCAGCTTGGAGGTGTCGACGATGGTGGTGTCCAGCGGCATCAGCAGCTTGCCGCACTCGCGCTCGGCCCAGATGGAGTCGGTGTCCACCACGTCCCAGGTGACAGTGCCCGAGTCGACCTGGGCCTTCAGCTTGGTGTAGTCGGTGGGGCCGTCGGAGAGCAGCTTCGCCCCGGACGCCGCCGCGAACGGCTTGACGGCGGCGGCCTCCTGGCCGTCCTGGTAGATGCCCCCGTAGGAGGCGAAGGTGAGGGTGACCCCGTCCAGGGCGCCCTTCTTCACCTGGCCGGCGGCGGCCGGTCCGGAGCCGAGGTCGATGTCGGCGGCGGCCGGGGCGCCGCCCGCGCAGGCGGTGAGCGCCAGCAGCAGGGCGCCGCCGACGGCGGTGGCTCCGAGGGTCTTTCCGTATCTGCTGGACATTCTGGACGTTCTGGGCATGGGGGTCTCCAGGGAGAGGGGAGAGGGGAGGGAGAAGGCGGCGGAGGGGGGTCAGTCCGGGGTGGGCGGGCTGATGATCCAGAGGACCTCGGCCGGGGCGTGGTGGTCGTTGACCACCCGGTGCGGGGTGGAGGAGCGGTACTCGATGCTGTCGCCGGTCTCCAGGACATGGGCCCGGCCGGCGAGTTCGACGCGCATGATGCCGCTCAGCACCAGGAGGATCTCCTGGGAGTCGCCATGGGTGTAGGCGTCGTCCCCGGTGGACGCTCCGGGCTCGAACTCGCCCGCGTAGACCTCCAGGTGGCCGAGCGGACGCTGGGAGATCAGGAACTTCCGGCTGCCCGGCTCGGTGTGCAGCATCGGGCGGTCGGCGCGCCGCACCACACGCGGCCCGGGGGTGCCGTTCTGGTCGAAGAGGTCGGCCACGGTGACGCCGAGCGCCGCTCCGATCCGCCGCAGCATGCCGATGGAGGCATTGGCCTGCCCGCGCTCCAGCTGGCTGAGGAAGCCGGGGCTGGCCTGGGCTGCCTCTCCCAGGGCGCGCAGCGACAGGCGCCGCATCATGCGGTACTCCCGGATGCGGGCGCCGAGCGCCACATCGGCGAGCGCGTCGGCATCGTCTCCCGGGGCGTCGTCTCCCGGGGCGTCGGGCGTCGAGCGATCGGTCATGGTGAACACCTGATTTGCCGTTAGCAAACATTTTGTTCGCTGGTGTGACACGGACCGTACGCCGAGGTGACCTGGAGCACAAGGGCCCACCGCTCCGCCTTCACCGGAACGTGACCGGAAACGCGACGACCGCCGCTGTCCCGGGCGGCGGGACAGCGGCGGTCGTCGGATGGTCGTCGGGTGGTGCGGTGGCCGGCTAGACCTTCCTGGCCTCGCCCAGCGCCTTGGCCAGCGTCTCCACCAGCGGGGCGCAGCCCGCGTAGGAGAAGCGCGGCTCGCTCAGCCAGGGGGTGACCTGGCCGGCCTTGACGGCGGGCAGCTGCGACCAGGCGGGCTTGGACGCCAGGTCCTTCGGCTGGAGGGTGCCGGTGCGGTTGTCCAGCAGGATCAGGTCGGCCGGGTAGCTGTCGGCCTTCTCCCAGCTGAGGTTCTCGAAGAAGCTGCCGGTGACCTTCTGCGGGACCACGAACTCCACGCCCAGGCTGCGGAAGTAGCTCAGGTCGGGGTAGACGCGCGGGTCGGAGAGGTAGAGCAGCTCGGGGCTGGCGGAGGCGGCCATCACCTTGACGCCGCCCCGCTGCTTGGCCGCCTTCCGCAGCGACTCGGCGGCGGCCTCGAAGCGCGCCTTGGCGGCGGTGACCCGCTCGGCCTTGAGGTCGGCGCCGAGCGCCTCGGCCAGCTCGGCATGGCGCCCGATGACCTCCGGCAGCGAGATCTTGGCGACATCGAGGGCCACGGACGGGGCCAGCGCCAGGATCTTGTCCTTGCTGCCGTCCGGCACGTACCAGAGGGAGTCCGGCTCCCACATGTCGGTGACCAGCAGCTCGGGGCGGAGCGCCGCGTACTTCTCCAGGTTGAACTCGCCCCAGGCGTTGCCGAGCACGGTCACCCGGTCGATGTCCAGGTCGCCCGCCTGGACGTCGGGCTTGCCGTCCTTGAGCCTGGTGGGGCCGAAGACCCCGGTGATCCGGTCGCCCGCCCCGAAGTCGTACAGCGCGGCGGCCGTGCCGGTGTAGGCGACGACGCGGGTCGGGGCGGACTTCAGCGAGGCCGTCTTCTTCCGGTCGTCGGTGAACGACCACGGCCCGGCCGCCGGCGTGGCCGACCCGGACCCGGCCCCGGTCCGGGACCCGGTCCCGGTTGCGCCGGACGCCGCGTCACCGCTGCTGCCGCAGGCGGCGGCCAGGGCGCCCAGGCCCACGGCGCCGCCCGCTACGAGGAGCGTCCGGCGGGTGAGGCGGCGGCTGGGTACGGCGTGCGTCATGGCAGGGTCTTTCTCTCGTACGTGCGGGACCGCCCGGAAGGCGGAACGGACCTTAGGTTAACCTAACCTAAGCGCCGCCCCGGTCGGGCGGTCCCCTCACCCCGGCCACCCCGGAGCCCGTACGTGACCCTCACCAAGGACCCGCAGACCGGCGGGACCGTGGCAGCCGCGCCCCCGCCCACCCGGCGGTACCGCGCCGCCGGCCTGCTCGGCGCCCTGACCCTGCTGCTCGCCCTCCTCGTCCTCAGCCTGGCCGTCGGAGCCAAGGCCCTCTCACCCGGCGAGGTGTGGCACGGCCTGCTCGACCCGGACAGCCCGGACTACACGGTGGTGCACCGGATGCGGCTGCCGCGCACCGCGCTGGGCCTGCTCGCCGGCGCGGCCCTGGGGCTGGCCGGCGGCGTGATGCAGGCCCTCACCCGCAACCCGCTGGCCGACCCGGGACTGCTGGGCATCAACGCCGGAGCCTCGGCCGCCGTCGTCTCCGCGATCTCCTTCGCCGGGATCACCACCTTCACCGGCTTCGTCTGGTTCGCCTTCCTCGGCGCCGCCGCGGTGTCGGTCCTGGTCTTCGCCCTGGGCGGCGGACGCGGGGCCACCCCGGCACGGCTGGCGCTCGCCGGAACCGCCGTCAATGCGGCGGTCTACTCCTACGTCAACGCCGTACAGCTGCTGGACACCGCCTCACTGGACCGGATGCGCTTCTGGACCGTGGGCTCGCTGGCCGGTCCCGAACCCGGCACCGCGAGCCAGGTCGCCCCCTTTGTGGCAGCCGGCGCGCTGCTCGCCCTCGCCCTCGCCCGCCCGCTCAACGCCCTCGCGCTGGGCGACGAGTCGGCCCGCGCGCTGGGCGCCCACCCCGCCCGGACCCGGGCCGCCGCCGTGGTCGCGATCACCCTGCTCTGCGGCGCGGCCACCGCCGCCTGCGGACCGATCGTCTTCGTCGGACTGATGGTGCCGCACCTGGTCCGCGCCCTCACCGGCCCCGACCTGCGCTGGCAGCTCCCGTACTGCGCGGCGCTCGCCCCCGCGCTGCTGCTCGGCGCCGACGTGCTGGGGCGGGTGCTCGCCCGGCCCTCCGAACTCCAGGTGGGGATCGTCACCGCGGTGCTCGGCGGCCCCTTCTTCCTCTACTTCGTCCGGCGCCGCAGGATGGTGACCCCATGAGCGTGCTGCGACTGCCCGGCCGCCGGTCCGTCGTCTACCGGCCCAGGGCGCTGGCGGTCGGCGCGGGATGCGCGCTGCTCGCCCTCGCCGTCGGGGTGGTCTCCCTGGGCAGCGGCGACTACCCGATGAGCCCGGCCACGGTGCTCCGCACCCTCGCCGGACACGGCACCCCCGGCGACGCCTTCGTCCTGGGCGAGCTGCGGCTGCCCCGGGTCGCCGCCGCCCTGCTGGTGGGCGCCGCGCTGGGGCTCAGCGGCGCGCTCTTCCAGTCCCTGGTACGCAATCCGCTGGGCAGCCCGGATGTGCTGGGCTTCACCCAGGGGTCGGCGGCCGGAGCGCTGACCGTCATCGTGGCGGCCGGTGGCAGCAGCCCGGCGGTCGCCGCGGGCGCGGTCGGCGGGGGACTGGCCACCGGGGCGCTGGTCCGGCTGCTGGCGGGGCGGCACGGCCTGCACGGCCAGCGGCTGATCCTGGTCGGCATCGGCCTCGCGGCCATCCTCACCGGCGTCAACGGCTATCTGCTCACCCGCGCCGAGATGATGGAGGCCGCCCGCGCCGTCCTCTGGCTCACCGGCTCCCTCGACGGCCGCGACTGGAGCGACCTGCTGCCGCTCGCCGCCGCCCTGGCTGTGCTGCTGCCCGTGGTGCTCGGCCGCGCCCCGGCGCTGCGGATGCTGGAGACCGGCGACGACACGGCGTGCGCGCTGGGCGTGCGAGTGGAGCACACCCGCCTGGTGCTGCTGGCGTCGGCGGTGCTGCTCGCCTCGCTGGCCGCCGGGGCCGCCGGGCCGGTCTCCTTTGTCGCCCTGACCGCCCCCCAGGTCGCCCGTCGGCTGACCCGCACCCCCGGGCCCAATCTGCTGCCCTCCCTCTGTGTGGGCGCCGCCCTGCTGGCGACCGCCGACTGGGCCGGTCAGCGGCTGCTCACCGGCCATCAGCTGCCGGTCGGCGTGGTCACCGGGGTGCTGGGCGGCTGCTATCTGATGGGGCTGCTGGCCCGGGAGCGCAGGGCCGGGCGGATCTGACCGCCGGTCCGCCAGGTCCGTCAGGTCCGCCAGGTCTGTCAGGTCCGTCAGGTCCGCCAGGTCTGTCCGGGGCAGCGGGAACCGGGCGGGCGGCTCGGCCGTTGGCAAAGCCGGAGCAAAGTTGATCAGGCGGCGGTTTGCCCGCCTGGCCGCAGCAGTGAAGAGGAGAAGACGCCGTGGGAGTAAGCCTGTCCAAGGGCGGCAATGTCTCGCTGACCAAGGAGGCACCCGGACTGTCCGCCGTGCTGGTCGGCCTGGGCTGGGACGTCCGCACCACCACCGGAGCCGACTTCGACCTGGACGCCAGCGCCCTGCTGTGCGACGCGTCCGGGCGGGTGCTCTCGGACCAGCACTTCGTCTTCTTCAACAACCTCAGGAGCCCGGACGGCTCGGTGGAGCACACCGGCGACAACCTCACCGGTGAGGGAGAGGGCGACGACGAGGTCATCAAGGTCGACCTGGCCCGGGTCCCGGCCGAGGTCGCGAAGATCGTCTTCCCGGTCTCCATCTATGACGCGGAGGGGCGCGGGCAGAGCTTCGGCCAGGTCCGCGAGGCGTTCATCCGGATCGTCAACCAGACGGGCGGCGCCGAGATCGCCCGCTACGACCTCTCCGAGGACGCCTCCACCGAGACCGCCATGGTCTTCGGCGAGCTCTACCGCAATGGCGCCGAGTGGAAGTTCCGCGCCATCGGCCAGGGCTATGCCTCCGGCCTCGCCGGGATCGCGGCCGACTTCGGCGTCAACGTCTGACCGCGCCGGGATTCCGGACCAGGGAGCGAACAGTGACGGGCGTGAGCCTCGCCAAGGGCGAGAACACCGTACTCAACCGGGACGGCACCCCACTGGCCGACGTCACCGTCGGCCTCGGCTGGGACGTACGCGACGACGCCGGGCCGGACGTGGACCTCGACGGGTCCGCGATCGTCTGCGGGGCGGACGGCAAGGTCCTCTCCGACCAGCACTTCGTCTTCTTCAACAACCTGAGCAGCCCGGACGGTTCGGTGCGCCACTCCGGCGACAACCGGACCGGCGAGGGCGAGGGCGACGACGAGAAGATCGCCGTCGACCTGGACGGCCTCGGCCCGGAGGTCCACCAGGTGGTCTTCACCGTCTCGATCTACGACGCCGAGGCCCGTTCCCAGGCCTTCGGCCAGGTCGAGGACGCCTACATCCGGGTGGTCGACAACCTGACCGGCCGGGAGATGTGCCGCTATGAGCTGAGCCTTGACGCGGCGACGCAGACCGCCATGGTCTTCGGGGCGCTCTACCGCCGGGGTGGCGAGTGGAAGTTCCGCGCCATCGGGCAGGGCTATGACACCGGCCTCAAGGGCATCGCCGAGGACTACGGCGTCGACGTCGGCTGAGCCGCCGGGGCCTGGCCCTCCGGGGCCAGGCCCACGCGCCGCCGAGGCGCCGCCGACCGGTGACCGGGTGGGTCATCGGCGCAGCAGCAGCGAGGTGACCCGCAGCCGGCCGCTGTGGATCCAGACGTCGGAGTACTCCACCGGTCGGCCGTCGGCCAGGTAGGTGACCTGCTGGAGGTACTGCACCGGGCTGCCCGGCGCCAGGGCCAGCGCCTCCGCGACATCGGGGGAGGCGGCCTCCGCGCTGAAGGTACGGCGGGCCGTGGCGATCTTCAGCCCATAGGAGCCCTCCAGCACCCCGAAGAGGCTGGAGCCGGCGAAGTCCGCCTGCTCGATGCCCGGGGCGAGGTCCGTGCGTACGAAGTTGAAGAGCAGCGCGACCGGCCCTTCGGTGGTGCTGCGCACCCGCACCAGGCGCAGGACCCGAGTGTCCCCCGAGGCCAGATCGAGCAGGGCGGCAACGGGGCGGGGCGGGGTGATCAGGGAGCACTCCCGCACCTCCGTGGAGGTGACGACGCCCTGGCTGGCGAAGTCCTCCGACAGGGTGCTCAGCTTCTGGGCGATGGCCGGTTCGATCACCGTCGAGGTGACGAAGGTGCCGCGCCCCCGCACCTGCCGCAGCAGCCCCTCCTCGATGAGGGTCGCGAGGGCACGTCGCACGGTGCCCCGGCTGACGCCGAACTCCTGGGCCAGCTCGGGCTCGCTCTTCAGCCGGTAGTGCGCCGGCCACTCACCGCTTGCGATCCGCAACCGGATGTGTTCCGAGATCTGGACGTGGATCGCCGTGGGGACGTCGCGCCTGATGTCCGGAAGACCCCCTTCATCGGCCGTCACGGTGTGGCGTCTCCTCTCCGGAAGTGGATGCGCCATGTCCCGGCGCGAGAGTGCCCCGGGACATGGCGGCGGCCGATCAGTAGCTGACGGTGGAGTCGTCACCGGTGTCGGTGACGATGGCTATCCCGGCGCTGGTGCCGAGCAGTACGGCACCGGCACGCAGGAGCTCCAGGGACTGCCGGTAGGTCTTGATGGACCCGGACGCCTTCACCTGGACGCCGTCCCGGGCCCGGTCAACAAGGTAGCGAACACTCGTCGGGTTCGCTGTCTCGATCTGCCCACTGCTGGCGTTCTTCAGGAAGGAGGCACCGGCCTCCATCGCCAGTTCGACGGCTGCCTCCTTCTCCGCGTCGGTGAGCAGCGGCAGTTCCAGCATGACCTTGACGGGCAGGCCCGAAGCGCGGACCACGCCTGCGATGTCCTCCCGGAACTCGTTGTACATCCCGCTCTTGAGCCAGCCGACCTGCACGCCGATGTCGAGCTGGGTCGCGCCGAGCCGGGCGATCTCGGCGGCCTCTGCGGCCTTGCCCGCGCTGGTCATGACGCCGACGGCGGGGAAGTCCAGGGCCGACGCGACGCCGATCCCGGTCCCGCGCAGCTCGGCGGCCACGACCGGCAGCCAGGAAGCGGAGACCATGGCGGCGTTGAAGCCATGGGTGATCGCCTCCTGGGCGTGGGCGATCATGTCGTCCCGGGTCGCATTCGCCTCGATCCGGGTGTGCTGGATGTAGGGCGCCAACTCGGCGGGGCTGAGCGTCGGTTCGTCGACGGCGGTGGTGGTGACGGTCTCGGACACGGAGTTGTCTCCTGTGGTGGAAGCGATGGGATGGAGCGGCGGAGGGCCCGCCACGGACGGGGTCAGAGCTTGGACGCGTATGACTCGGGGACGATGACGCCCTCTCCGCCGAACCAGCGGGGGGCGTCCACCCCGCAGAAGAGGCCGATGTTGCCCCAGGGCTCGAAGGCGCCGGTACGGACCACGACCTTGGCCTCGCGGGCCAGCTCGCCCAGCACCTCGGCGTGCGGACGGGTGGTGAACTCGGCGTCGGGGAAGCGCTCCTGGAGCCAGGCGTCGAGCCTCGGGTTGTGGGAGGGCACATCCTCGGCCCGCACCACGCCCTCGACCACCAGCTCGTCGGCGATCAGCCCGAGCACGGTCCGCAGGTCCGGAAGGTTCTCGGCCACGGCCAGGTCGATGCGGTGCGCATCGCGGGGGATCGGGAATCCGGCGTCCACGACCAGCAGCAGGTCGGTGTGGCCGAGGGTGGCCAGCGCCCCGCTCAGTTCGGCGTTGAGGATGCCGCTGCGCTTCATGCTGGAGGTTCCTTTCGGAGAGGGTCGGAGAGGGTCGGAGAGGGGACGAGAGCGGTGTGAGCCGGTGTCAGGCGGCCGGTACCGCCCCGGTCGCCAGGGTCATGATGGATTCCTCGGTCGCCTCCGCCGTCTCGACGGTGGAGACCAGGCGGCCCTCGCTCATCACGGCGATCCGGTCGGTCAGGGTGAGCAGTTCGGGCAGGTCGGAGGAGGAGCAGAGGATCGCCAGGCCCTTCTCCGCCAGCGCGAACAGCTGCTCGTAGATCTCCGCCTTGGCCCCGACGTCCACGCCCCGGGTGGGCTCGTCGAGGATCAGCACATCGGGGTTGATCGCCAGCCAGCGGCCCAGCACGGCCTTCTGCTGGTTGCCGCCGGAGAGGCTGGTGATGGGCTGGCCCATGGTGGCGGTCTTGACCCGCATCCGCTGCGCCTGCTCGGCCGCCTGCCGGTCGAAGGCGCCACGGCGGATCAGACCGAACCGGCTGAGCGCCTTCGCGGTCAGCACCCCGACGTTCTCCCCGACGCTCATGGTGGTGAGCAGCCCCTGGGCGCGGCGCTCGCCCGGCACGAACGCCAGGCGGCGCTCCACGCTGGCGATCGGGTCGCGCCGCTCATAGGGCTCGCCCAGCAGCTCCACCGTGCCACCGGTGCCCCGGTCGCCGCCGAAGATGTTGTGCAGCAGCTCCACCCGGCCGGAGTCCGGCAGCCCGGCGACGCCGAGGATCTCCCCGGGCCGTACATCGAAGGAGACTCCGCGGTGCCGCCGCCCGCTCAGCTCCCGGACGCGCAGCGCCGGACGCATCGCCGGGTCGGGGCGTCGGTCCGCGCGGCGCGCGAACTGCCCCAGCTCCCGGCCGACCATGGCGGCGACCGCCTGGTCGGGGGAGGTCTCCGAGTTCCGCCAGGAGGCGACATGGGCGCCGTCGCGCAGCACCTCGATGCGGTCGGCCAGCCGGAAGACCTCCGGCATGCGGTGCGAGACATAGAGCATGGTCGTCCCGGCCGCCTTGAGGCTGCCCATCAGCGCGAACAGCCGCTCGGCCTCGGCCGGGGTGAGCATCGCCGTCGGCTCGTCCAGGATCAGCACCCGGCAGCCCCGGGCGACGGACCGGGCCACCACGACGAGCTGCTGCGTCGCCAGGTCCAGCGACCGCACGGGGGCGGCCGGGTCCAGCCGGAGGTCCATCCCGGCCAGGAGTTCGCTGGTGCGCTCCAGCATCTGCCGCCGGGAGGGGAACCAGCGGTGCCCCGGTTCCACGCCGCTGAGCACATTCTCCGCCACGCTGCGGTCGGGCAGCAGCGACAGCTCCTGAGGGACGATCGCCACGCCGTGCCGGTCGAGCATGGTGCTGGGGTCGAAGGAGGTGACCTCCTCGCCGTGGACGGTGACACTGCCGCTGCTGGGCGGCTGGAGACCGGCCAGGATCTTCAGCAGGGTCGACTTGCCCGCGCCGTTCTCGCCGAGCAGCGCGGTGACCTCTCCGGCGGGGACGTCGAAGGAGACATCGCTGAGGGCGCGGACCGGGCCGAAGTTGCGGGAGACGTTCCGGACGCGGATGGCGGGTGCGGACCCGGCGGCGGGGGTGGCGGCTGTCACTTCTCCACCGTGGCTTCCCCGAGGTTGTCGCGGGTGATGAACTGCGCGCCGGTGTTCACGCCGGTGATCTCGGTGCCCTTGGTGAGGAAGTCGTACAGCACCTTGACGGCCTCGTAGCCCTGCTTGGTCGGGTTCTGGCTGATGGTGAAGTCGAGCACGCCGCTGCGGATGTACTCGGCGGTCTGCGGGAGCAGGTCGAAGCCGCCCATGGAGATGGCGTCCTTGTCACCGGAGCGCGAGACCCACTTGGCCGCGGCGGTCGTGGAGCAGCAGTCGAGGCCGGCGACGGCCACCACACCGGACTGCCCGGACATCGTGGACTCGACGGTGTTGTACGCCGCGCTGGGCTCGTTGCCGACGTTCACCGGGCCGACGATCTCCAGGCCGCTGCCGGACAGGCCCTCCTTGAAGCCGTTGAACCGGTCGTGGGACCAGCCAGCGCCGGTGTCCACGGAGAAGACGACGACCTTGCCCTTGTCGGTCCCCTTCAGCTCCTCCAGGAGGCGCTTGGCCTGAGCCTCGCCCGAGCCCTTGAGGTCCTGGCCGACAAAGCCCATCTGCTTGGAGTCGGGGTTGTCGGTGTTGAAGGAGATGATCGGGATGCCCGCGTTGTACGCCTGGGCGATGACCGGCTTCAGCGCGTCGCTGGAGGCGGAGGAGACGGCGAGGCCGTCCACGGCCTTCTGCTGGATGAGCGTCTGGATCTCCGACACCTGCTTGGCGGCGTCACCGCCGGTGGGGCCTATGAGGGCGGTCTCGGCCCCCAGCTCCTTGCCCGCCTGCTTCATGCCCGCGCTGATCGGCGTGGCGAAGGCCAGGGAGGGGTCGTGGTAGCTGAGCTTGATCCGCATCGGCTTGCCGTCGTCGATCCGCTGCTGGATGTAGGAGGCGAGCTTGAAGGAGCCGTCGCTGGACTTCCCGCTGTCCGCGGAGGTGACGGCACCGCATGCGGTGAGGGTGAGGGCGGCCACCGCGGTGGTTGCGGCGAGCAGGCTTCTGACGAGGGTGCGAGGGGACATCAGGACTCCTTTGTCATGGAAGTGGCCCGGTGGGGGAAGTTGCCCGGTGGGAGATGCCAAGGGGTGTGCCCGGGGACGCGGGCGGCGGGCGGCTTCAGGCGCGGGTCTTGCGCCGGCGCTGCCAGGTGTCGGCCGCGACGGCGGCGACGATCACCAGGCCGGTGACGACGGTCTGCCAGAAGGAGGAGATCCCCTTGATGTTGAGGATGTTCTGGAGCAGGCCGATGAAGGCGACGCCGATGACGGTGCCCCACATGGTTCCGGAGCCACCGAAGAGGGCCGCGCCGCCGATGATGACGGCGGAGATCACGGTGAGTTCCATGCCCTGTCCGGTGACGCCCTGGACATAGGACAGGAAGGAGAGGCCCAGTACGCCGGCCAGACCGGCGGTGAAGCCCGAGAGCACGAACGCGGTCAGCTTGACCCGCTTGACGTTGACGCCGACCAGCCGGGCGGCCTCCTGGTTGCCACCGACGGCGTAGGTGTTGAAGCCGAAGCGCGAGCGGGAGAGCAGCACCACGCCGATGACGGCGATCACGGCGAAGATGACGAACTGCATCGGGATCAGCCCGAAGAGCATGCCCTGGCCCAGCAGGTTGAAATCCGCGACGCCGGGCTGGGAGGAGGACAGCGAGATGGGGGCGCCGTCGGAGATGAGCAGGGCGACCCCGCGGAAGACGCTGAGCGTACCGAGGGTGACGATGAACGACGGCACCCCGAGGACGACCACCGCCAGCCCGTTGAGCAGCCCGGCCACCGCGCCCACCACCAGGCCGACCAGCATCGCCAGCGGCCAGCTCCAGCCGTCCGAGATCAGCATTCCGGTCGATATCGCGGACAGCGCGTAGGTGGAGCCCACGGAGAGGTCGATCTCACCGTTGAGGATCACAAACGTCACGCCGACGGCCATGATGCCGATCTGGGCGACCTGCTGGCCGACCGAGAGCAGATTGTCCGACTGGGCGAAGCTCGGCGACAGGAAGACGCCCAGCACGAAGAGCAGCACCAGGGCGGCGAAGACTCCGGACTCCCGGGCGTGCAGCAGTCTGCGGAACGGGAGGGAGAACTCCCTCGCCGGTGCGGTGGTCGAGGTCATCGTGCGGTTCCAATCCGGGCGTTCAGCTGGTCTCTGGTGGGCAGGGCGGGGACGACCCCGGCGATGGTCACGGTGTGGGCGCCCGCTGCGGCGGCGAAGCCCACCGCCTGGTCCAGGCCCCGCCCCTCGGCGAGGGCGACGGCGAGCGCGGCGGTGAACGAGTCCCCGGCGCCGGTGGTGTCGACGACGGTTCCGGCCGGGTGCGGCGGTACCGCCGTCACCCCGGTCGGCTGCGCCACCAGCGCTCCCTCGCCGCCCCGGGTGAGGACGGCGGCGCCTCCGGTGCGCTCCTGGAGCGCCCGGACCAGCTCCTCGTCCCCGAGTCCATGGCCGTCTTCGAGGCCGAGCAGGACGGGGGCCTCGGTCTGGTTCGGTGTGATCACGTCGATGAGCGGCCAGAGGTCGTCGGGCAGCGGCCGGGCGGGCGCGGGGTTGAGCAGGGTACGGGTTCCGGCCTGGCGGCCCGCGCGTACGGCGGCGACCACGGCCTCCTCGGGGATCTCCATGGAGACCACCAGGACGTCGGCCGAGGCGATCTCCGCGCGGAAGGTCTCCACGGCGGCGGCGTCCAGCTCGTCCAGGGCACCCGGAGCGATGGCGATCCGGTTCTCCCCGGATGGTTCGACCAGGATGAAGCCGACCATGGTGGGGGTCCGGGTCGTCACCACGAACTCGGCGCCGACCCCCTCCTCCCGCCAGAGCGTGCGGGCGGCGCGGCCGAAGTCGTCGTCGCCCACGGCGGTCAGCAGGGAGACCTCCGCCCCCAGCCGGGCGGCGCCGATGGCCTGGTTGCTCCCCTTGCCACCGGGGCCGGGATCGAACACGCCGCCCGAGACGGTCTCTCCTGCCGCAGGCGACTTGGGCACACGCATGGTGAGGCCAGCCCCGTAACTTCCGACAACAGCGATCTTCACCGATGCACCGCACCTTGTATGGGGACAACTATGAACAACGGGGAGCGTATGTATGGTGATGTCCATAGTCAATAGGTTGCGGCCGTGTGAACATTCGTTACCTGAACGACACATCGGCGCCCTCGGGAGACTCCCGCGCGTGCGGGGGTCCGGTCAGTACAGGCCCCGGCCGTGGCGGAATCGCTGGGCGGCGGCGGACAGGTCGACGATCGGCTGCGGGTAGTCGAGGGCGGCGCGGCGCTCGGCGGGCAGCCGCCAGGGCTGGTGCACCGCCGCGCCCTCGACTCCGGCCAGCTCGGGGATCCAGCGGCGGACATAGGCGCCCTGCGGGTCGAAGCGCCGGGCCTGGGTGAGGGGGTTGAGTACCCGGTTGGGCCGGGTGTCGGTGCCGGTGCCCGCCACCCACTGCCAGTTGAGCTGGTTGTTCGCCAGGTCGCCGTCGACCAGCAGGCGCAGGAAGTGCGCGGCGCCCACCCGCCAGTCCGCGTACAGGGTCTTCGCCAGGAAACTCGCCGTCAGCAGCCGCGCCCGGTTGTGCATCCAGCCCTCGTGGGCGAGCTGCCGCATGCCCGCGTCCACGATCGGGTAGCCGGTGCGGCCCTCCCGCCAGGCCGCGACCTCCTGTGCGTCCGCCTCCCACCGGTCGCCGTGCGGGCGGTAGTCGTCGTGGGCGGCGTCGGGGCGGGCCGCCAGCACCTGGTGGTGGAAGTCCCGCCAGGCCAATTGCCGGACGAAGGCTTCGGCGCCGGGGCCGGGGGCCGCGCCGGCGGCCCGGACCGACTCGGCGGCGCCGACCAGTTCGGTGGCGGAGAGGCAGCCGAAGTGCAGATACGGGGAGAGCCGGGAGGTGGCGTCGCCTGCCAGATCGTCATGGTGGTCCTGATAGCCCGTCAACTGCGCTGCCTGCCAGGCATGCCAGCGCCGCCGCCCCTCGGTCTCGCCGCCGCGCGGCAGCGCCGGGGACGGCTCGCCCGCCCCGGCCGCCGCCAGCGCCGCGCGCACCTGCGCCGGGGTCTCGCCCCGCACCTCCGCAGGGACGGACACCCGGCGGGGCGGGGCTGCGGGCTGCCGCCGGGCGGCCTGCTCCCAGCGCCGCAGATACGGGGTGAAGACCGCGAAGTGGTCCCGTCCCGCCGGGACCACCGACCCCGGCGCGACCACGGTGACGACCGCGTCATGGACCCGCAGCCGGTCCCCCAGCGCCTCGCGCAGCCGGTCCTCGCGCCGCTGGGCGTACCCGCTCACCCCGGCCGCCAGATGCACCGCAGCCGCCCCGGTCTGCTCCGCCAGCAGGGCCGCGACCCGGGCCGGATCGCCGCGCCGGACGACCAGCCGGCCGCCCCGGGCCCGCAGCGAGGCATCCAGGTCCGCCAGGCAGTCGGCGAGGAAGGCCGCGCGGTTGGGCGCGGTGAAGTCGGCGGCGAGCACCGCATCGTCCAGTACGAAGAGCGGCACCACCCGCTCGGCGCCGTCCAGCGCGGCACGCAGCACCGGCTGGTCGTGGACGCGCAGATCGGAGGTGAACAAAGCGACAGAGACGGACATAGCGCTACGGTGGCGCCGCAGTCGGCACCGGGCCGCCGGGACACGCCGGGAGGGGCGGCCTCCCGGCGGGTTCACCCCGCCAGCAGCACGACCTCCAGGGTGCGGGGGCCGTGGACGCCCTCGACCCGGTCGAGTTCGATGTCGCTGGTGGCGGACGGCCCGGAGACCCAGGTCTGCGGCCGGGCCGGGTCCAGCCGGGCCAGGCCCTGCGGCACCGAGTCGACGACCTGCTCCGGGACGCGGACCACGCAGATGTGATGGTCGGGGACCAGGGTGATCCGGCGGCGGCCCTGGTCGGCCGAGCCGTCCAGGACGATGGTGCCGGTCTCGGCGATGGCCACCGCACAGCCCGTCAGCACGCTGTCCACGGCGTCCAGTTCGCGGGCGGTCTGTCCCGGCCGGTCGGCGACCCGCTCGATGGAGCTGTCCAGCGCGGAGAGCCACCGCTGCGGCAGCCCGTCCGGCACCACCAGGCGGCGGGTGCCCCGGTCGGCCAGCAGCCGGGCGATCAGCGCGGGGAGGTCGGCCGGGGTGCTGCGGTGCACGGTGGCGCGGTAGTCGGCGAGATGCTCGGCCAGCAGGTCGGCGCGCTGCTCCGGGGTGCGGGTGGCGTGCGTCTGCGCGTAGTCGCGGACGACGGGTACGTCCTCGGGCCGCTCGCCGGGCGGTACATCGGCCAGGGCGCGGCGGATGCGGCCCAGCACCAGGTCGCGGGAGTTCAACGGCGCTGCTCCTTGCGGGGGGTGGGGCCGGACCCGGCGGTTCCGGTGCGGGTGCCGGTGCCGGTGCGGGTGTGGGTGGGGGCGCCGGTGCCGGTGCCTCGGGTGCGCTGCCACCAGTCGCGGAACGGCTCGCCGGGCAGCTGCGGCAGGTCCCGGCTGTCGGTCCAGGCCCGGCCGGGGCCGGGCAGCCGCCGAAGGTGCAGGCGGCGGGTTCGGGCGGCGGTGCGCTCGGCCAGCCGCAGCGCCTCGGGGTGGTCCAGCACCCAGCGGGCGGCCCGCATCGCGGCGCGCTCCACGGTGTGGCCCTTGGCCGGCCGGAGGGCGACCCGGTTGCCGTCGGCCGTCGCCGGGCCGCCCTGGACGACGCGTTCCCGCAGGTGGACCAGGACCTCGGGGATGTCGATGGCGACCGGGCAGACCTGGTAGCAGGCCCCGCAGAGGCTGGAGGCGTACGGCAGCGACGCCTCCAACTCGCCGCTGATGCCGCGCAGTTGCGGGGTGAGGATGGCGCCGATCGGGCCGGGGTAGACGGAGCCGTACGCATGGCCGCCGGCGCGCTCGTAGACCGGGCAGACATTGAGGCAGGCCGAGCAGCGGATGCAGCGCAGCGCCTGGCGGCCGACGGTGTCGGCGAGGGTGTCGGTGCGGCCGTTGTCGAGCAGTACCAGGTGGAAGGTCTGCGGGCCGTCGGCCGCCCCGTCGGCGGTCGTGGCGGTGCCGGTCCAGGTGGAGGTGTAGGGGTTCATCCGCTCGGCGGTGGAGGAACGGGGGAGCAGTTGGAGGTAGACCTCCAGGTCCTGCCAGGTCGGCACCACCTTCTCGATGCCGACGACGGAGATCAGGGTCTCGGGCAGGGTGAGGCACATCCGGCCGTTGCCCTCGGACTCGACGACGACCAGGGTGCCGGTCTCGGCGACCATGAAGTTGGCGCCGGAGACGCCGACCCTGGCCCGCAGGAACTTCTCCCGCAGATGCAGCCGGGCCGCCTCGGCGAGATCCGCCGGACGGTCCGTCAGGCCCTCGGGCGCGGGCCGCCCCCAGCGGCCCATGGCCTCGGTGAAGATGTCCCGGATCTCGCCCCGGTTGCGGTGGATGGCGGGGACCAGGATGTGCGACGGCCGGTCGTTGCCGAGCTGCACGATCAGCTCGGCCAGGTCGGTCTCGTACGCGGTGATCCCGGCCTCGGCCAGCGCATCGTTGAGTCCGATCTCCTGGGTGGCCATCGACTTGACCTTGACGACCTCCCGCTCTCCGGTGGTGAGCACCAGCTCGGTGACGATGCGGTTGGCCTCGGCGGCGTCGGCGGCCCAGTGCACGGTGCCGCCGGCGGCGGTGACGGCACCCTCCAGCTGCTCCAGGTAGTGGTCCAGGTGGCGCAGCGTGCGGTCCTTGATGGCGGCACCGGCCGCCCGCAGCTCCGGCCAGTCGCCGAGTTCGGAGACGGCCCTGGCCCGCTTGTCGCGGATGGTGTGGGTGGCGTGCCGCAGATTGCGGCGCAGCCGGGGATCGCGGGTGGAGACCGCAGCGGCCTTGGGGAAGGCGGGCATGCCCAGCGGGACGCCGCTCATCGGGCCTCCCCCAGGACGAGGCGTTCGCCGGTCATGGGGTAGGGGTCCTGCTCGGTGGCGGCCAGGATCTCGGCCAGGTGCAGCGGGCGGATGTCGGACTCCTGCCGGGAGAGGACGCCGCCGATGTGCATCAGGCAGGAGTTGTCGACCGCGCAGACCGCCTCGGCGCCGGTGCCGCGTACGGCGTCGGCCTTGTCGGCGCCCATCGCGGCGGAGACCGCCGCGTTCTTCACCGCGAAGGTGCCGCCGAAGCCGCAGCACTCCTCGGCGCCCGGCAGCTCCAGCAGGCGCAGGCCGCGCACCGCGCGCAGCAGCCGGGTCGGCCGGTCGCCCAGGCCCAGCAGCCGCAGGCCGTGGCAGGTGGGGTGGTAGGCGACGGTGTGCGGGAAGTAGGCGCCGACGTCCTCCACCCCCAGCACGTCCACCAGGAACTCGGTGAGCTCGTACACCCTCGGCACCACCGCTGCGGCGGCCTCGGCCAGTGCGGTCCCGCGCCCCTCCGCTGCGGCCCGGGCGCCCATCCGCGGGTAGTTGTCGCGGACCATCGCGGCGCAGGAGCCGGACGGTGCGACCACATGGTCGTAGCCCTCGAAGGCGGTGGCGAACCGCCGCAGCAGGGGCTCGGTCTCGTGCCGGTAGCCGGTGTTGTACTGCGGCTGCCCGCAGCAGCTCTGCGCGGCGGGGAAGTCCACCTCGACGCCGAGCCGCTCCAGCAGCCTGACCACGGCGCGGCCGGTGTCCGGATAGAGCGCGTCATTGACGCAGGTGACGAAGATCGCTACACGCACGGGGCTCCTCCGGGCAGGCAGTAGTGTGGTCTTACCACACGGTCTGACCACATGACGATAGAACGTCGGAGGCGGTCGAGCGCAGAGGACGGAAACGTGGACGTGTCGGGTAATGAGAGTGGCCCCGCCTGGGAGCCCGTCCGCCGGACCAGGACGTTCGAGGAGGTGCTCGACCGGATCGACCAGCAGATCGCCGCCGGTCGGCTCCGGGTGGGCGACCGGCTGCCGGGCGAACGGGAACTCGCCGCCGCGCTGGGCGTCAGCCGGCCCTCGGTGCGTGAGGCGTTGCGGGTGCTGGAGGCGCGCGGGGTGCTCGTCGCCCGGACCGGCTCCGGCCCGGAGGCCGGCGCGACCCTGGTGACCTCCCCCGGAGGGGCCATGGCCGACCTGGTCCGCATCCATCTGGGGCTGGCCGGGTTCACCCTCTCCGAGGTGGTGGAGTCGCGCTGGGTGGTGGAGCGCTGGGCCGTGGAGTCCGCCGCCCGGTCCGGCGGCGGCGCCGACCTGGGGCCGCTGCGCGAGCTGGTGGCCCGGATGTGCGAACCGGGACTGCCGCTCGCCGACTTCCACGCCCTGGATGCCGACTTCCACCTGGGGCTGGCCCGGCTCTCCGGCAATGCCCTGCTGACCGCCTTCATGGAGGCCGTGTGCGGGGCCGTGCACCGCCATACCGCGCGTGCGGTGGAGCGGATGCCCGACCCCGCGACTGCGGTACGGACGCCGGTCGACGACCATCGGCGGATTCTCGACGCGATCGAGGCGGGGGACGCGGCAGCCGGCGTTGCGGCGCTCGACCGGCATCTGCGCCGGGTCCACCCCGAGGTGCGCTACCCCGAGGTGTGCTGAGGCCGGTCCGGACGGTCGGGCCGGCCCGGTCGGCCGGGCTGGTCCTGCTGGTCCTGCTGGTCCTGCTGGTCCGGGCGGACCCGCAGGCGGGCGCAGCGGCGCAGGTCCTCCAGGAGGTCCCCCTCGGGGTCCCACACCATCTCGACGACCCGGTCCTCCCAGCGGTCGAGGTCGGCGGCGACCAGCTTCGCCTTCTGCTCGGCGGAGCCGGGGGAGTGGTCGGTGATCAGAGGGTGGCCCAGCAGGACACCGATGGCGTAGGTGCGAGGGACGGTGCCCTGCTGCACGGTACGGCCCCAGAATGCGAGGGCTTCGACGTACGGCACGAAGGTCATCGCTGTCTCCGTTCGTGAGGGGTTGGTGTCAGCCCCCCAGCGGGCTCGTGAAGAGCATCCCCCAGAGGCTGTAAGAACGGCGTAGGCATCGCCGGCCGCCGCCTCTCGGTCGTTCCGGTCCGGGGGCGGTGGGGGGAAGGCCGAAGGCTGCCTCCCGGACCGGTCACGAGGCCCGTGCTGATCTAGGATCACGCTGGTGGCGGCGGGGCGGGAGAGTGGCTGACGGGCCGTCAAGTGCGTTGTGTGGAAAGGGTTCGAGCGGGTGGGGACGATGGCTGGGTCGGAGCGCCGGACGCCCGGGTCGCAGTGGTGTGCGCGTGTCACCGAGGCGCCCGCCTTCAGCGGCGGCGTCTTCCTGCTGATCGTGGCCAACGCCGCCCTGCTGGGCGTGGAGACCTACCCCGGGGCCACCGCGCGGTGGGGCGGCGCCCTGAGAGCAACCGAGACCCTCTTCCTGGCCGCCTTCACCGCCGAACTCGCCCTGCGGATCGCCGCCCGGGGCCCCCGCGCCTTTCTGCGCGACCCGTGGAACGTCTTCGACCTGCTGGTGGTGGGCGCCGCGTTCTTCCCCCTGGTGCGGGAGAACGCCACCGTGCTGCGGCTGCTCCGGCTGGCCCGGGTGCTGCGCACGGTGCGGCTGCTGCCGCATGTGCGGATCATCCTGGTCGCCGTGGTCCGCGCACTGCCCGGCACCCTGAGCTTCACCCTGGTCGGCGGGTTGCTGGCCTATGTCTACGCGATGCTCGGCTGGATGCTCTTCGCCGGTGACGACCCCGCGCACTACGGCTCCATCGGGCGGGCCATGCTCTCGCTCTTCCTGCTGATGACGCTGGACGGCCTCGGGGACGCGGTCCGTACCGGGCTGGAGGTCTCCCGCTGGACCTTCCTCTACTTCGCCAGCTATGTGCTCTTCGCCTCGTTTCTGCTGGTGAACCTGCTGATCGGGGTGGTGATCACCTCGCTGGAGGAGGCGCGGCAGCTGGAGTCCAACCGGGAACGGCAGGAGGCGGGTGGTGCGGAGGGCGAGGGCGAGGGCGAGGGGGAGGGGGGTCAGGGGAGGGATGGACCGGAGGAGGTGCGGGAGCGTATCGCGCGGCTTCGGGCGGGGTTGGATGAGTTGGAGGCGTCGCTGGGGGCGCTGGATCCGCCGTCGGGTGGGTCGCGCGGGCGGTCCTGAGGGGCGGGGGTGGGTGGAGGGGGGTGGGTGGGGACGGGGTTGCTGGGCTGTACGGGCGGTGGCGGGCATGGAAACGGCGGGCCGGGGCACCCGCCGGGCATGCCAATGCTGAGACAGCTTGCCCGTCCCATGCTCGCCTCGATGTTCATCGCCGGGGGCATTGACGCCCTGCGGAACCCGGCGCGGCTGGTACCCGACGCCGAGCGGTTCCCCGCGCTGGCGGACAACCCCGAGCGGGCGGTGCGGATCGCCGGGGCCGTGCAGGTGACGGCCGGGGCACTGCTGGCGACGGGGCGGCAGCCCCGGCCGGCCGCGCTTGCCCTGGCCGCCGTTCTGGCCCCCCTGACCTGGGCCCGGCACCGCTTCTGGGAGGCCGACAGCCCGGAGCAGCGGCAGGAGCAGCTGATCCACTTTCTGAAGAACATGTCCATGATGGGCGGCCTGCTGATCGCCGCCGCCGACACCGCGGCCCGGCCGTCCCTCGCCTGGCGTGGGCGCCACGCCGTGCACACCGCGCGCCATGATGTGGCGCTCGCCGCCCGTACGGCCAAGGCCACCGCGAGGCCCGCCGCTGCGGCAGGTCGGCTCCAGGGCAAGTTGGTGTGCTGAGCGGGGGTGGGGTGTTCGGGCTGGTGTTGGGGTTGGGGTTGGTGTGGGGAAGGGATTGCGGGGGGTCGAGGTAGTCGATGGCCCCGCCGCCTGGAGAGGGGAGTCCGCCATGGGCGGATCTGCTGAGACTCGTGACACCTATGACGTGGTGGTGATCGGCGCCGGACCGGTGGGTGAGAACGCCGCCGAGCGGGCCCGGGCGGCCGGGCTGACCGTGGCCGTCGTGGAGAGCGAACTGGTCGGCGGCGAATGCTCCTACTGGGCCTGCATCCCCAGTAAGGCGCTGCTCCGCCCGGTCGCCGCCCTCGCCGACGCCCGCCGGGTCGCAGGGTCCCGCCAGGCCGTCACCGGCCGCCTGGACGCGGCCGCCGCGCTGACCCGCCGCGACGACTTCACCTCGCACTGGAACGACGACGGCCAGGTCGACTGGCTCAAGGCCATCGGCGCCGACCTGGTGCGCGGCCACGGCCGCCTGTCCGGCCCACGGCGGGTCGCGGTGGACACCGCCGACAACGGGCGGCTGGACCTCTCGGCCCGCCACGCGGTGGTCATCAGCACCGGTAGCCGGGCCGTCGTCCCCGACCTGCCCGGTATCGCCGAGGCCCGGCCCTGGACCAGCCGCGAGGCCACCGCGTCGCCCACCGTGCCGGGGCGGCTGGCCGTGGTCGGCGGCGGCGTGGTCGGTGCCGAGATGGCGACCGCCTGGCAGGCCCTCGGCGCCTCGGTCACGCTGCTGGTCCGGGGGTCCGGCCTGCTGCCCCGGATGGAGCCGTTCGCGGGAGAACTGGTCATGCAGGGGCTGGTGGAGGCCGGGGTGGAGGTGCGCACCGGGGTCTCCGTCACCGAGCTGCGGCGCCCCGGCGGCAGCGGGCCGGTCACCCTTGTGCTGGCCGGCAGCGGCGGCAGCGGCGGCGGCGGCAGCGGCAGCGGCAGCGGAGAGGAGGAGCTGGAGGCCGACGAGGTGCTCTTTGCCACCGGCCGCGCCCCGCGCACCGACGACCTCGGCCTGGAGACGGTCGGGCTGGCCCCCGGCTCCTGGCTGGACGTCGACGACAGCTGCCTGGTCCGGGACGTGGACGGTGACTGGCTCTATGCGGTGGGCGATGTCAACCACCGCGCACTCCTCACCCACCAGGGCAAGTACCAGGCGCGGATCGCCGGTGCGGCGATCGGTGCGAGGGCGGCGGGACGGCCGGTGGAGACCGGGCCCTGGGGCGCCCATGCGGCGACCGCCGATGCCGTGGCCGTTCCACAGGTCATCTTCACCGATCCGGAGGCCGCTGCGGTGGGGCTCTCTGCTGCGGAGGCCGAGCGGGCAGGGCGCCGGGTGCGGGTGGTCGACTACGACCTCGGCCAGGTCGCCGGGGCGAGCCTCTACGCCGACGGCTTCCGGGGACGGGCCCGCATGGTCGTGGACGAGGCCCGGGGAGTGCTGCTGGGCGTCACCTTCGTGGGGGCGGGGGTCGGCGAACTGCTGCACTCGGCCACGGTCGCCGTCGCTGGGGAGGTGCCGGTCGAACGGCTCTGGCACGCGGTTCCCTCGTTCCCGACCATCAGCGAGGTCTGGTTGCGGCTGCTGGAGGCGTATCGGGGGTGAGGGGGGTCAGTGCGGGGGTGTTGTGTGGGTGGTGGGTGTTGTGGGGGTGGTGTGGGTGGTGGGGGTGGGGTGCGGCGGTGGTGGCGGCGGCGGAGGTGGATGGTGAGGACGGTGACCGCTGCGGCTGCGGCCAGGACGAGGAGGGAGCCGCCGAGGGCGTGGACGAACCGGTTCCAGGCGGCGCCGACGGCGTAGCCGGTCAGGGCGGAGCCGGTGCCCCAGAGGAGGGCGGCGAGGGCGTCGAAGAGCAGGAACCGTGGGTACGGCATCCGGCCGGCGCCGGCCAGCAGGGGTATCGCCGAGCGGACGAACGGGAGGAAGCGGCCGAAGAACACGGCGGCGGGGCCTCGGCGGTCCATCAGTTCCTCGGCTCGGCGTAGGCGGTCGGCGGGGCGGTCGGCGCGCAGTCTGGTGCCGGTCAGCCGTCCGATCAGGTAGCCGGTGGAGTCGCCCGCGATGGCGGCTGCCACCGCTACGGCGGCCACGATGGCGAGGGAGGTGTGTGCCCGGTGGGCCAGTACACCGCCGAGGATGACGGAGGTCTCGCCGGGCAGCAGAAAGCCGAAGGGGACGGCGACCTCGCAGAAGACCAGCAGGGCGACGGCGCCGTAGGCGGGCGTGCCGCTTAGGTCGTTCAGCCAGTCGGTGATCTGGTGCATCCGCCGGTCTGCCCCTCGGGTCGTCGTACCGTCCAGCTTGGCCGCAGTGGGGCGGTCCGGCGAGGGCTGGCCGGGGGGTTCGGCGGGTCTCCCCGGAGAAGTCTCCCCCTCTGCCTCGGCGCAGCCGGTTGCTTTGTCGGGGTTGACGGGGAGGTGGGGTTCGGCGGGTCTCCCCAGAGGAGTCTCCCCCTCTGCTTCGGCGCAGCCGGTTGCTTTGTCGGGGTTGACGGGGAGGTGGGGTTCGGCGGGTCTCCCCAGAGAAGTCTCCCCCTCTGCCTCGGCGCAGCCGGTTGCTTTGTCGGGGTTGACGGGGAGGTGGGGTTCGGCGGGTCGGGGTGCTGCGTGGGTGGTTGGGGTTGTTGGGCTGGTGCGGGTGTCGGCCGGTCCGGGGTGGGGGTCCCGGGCGTCCGGTCTTCGCGGTGTTCCTGCGCTCGTTCCTCGCTTCGGCCCACCTGCGGGATCCTCCTGAGTGCCCGGGACCCCCCACCCCTACCCGTCCGCCACCCTCCGCCCGGTGGGGGGAAGGTCTGTGGGTGGCTGGGGTGGGTGGGTCGGTGAGGCGTTCGGGGTGGGTGCCCTGGCTCTTACCCGTCCGCCATTCTCCGGTTTGTGGCCCCACTGCTATCTGTCCGCCAGCTCTGGTTTCAGGGGGCGGGGAGGTTGGCGAGGGTGGCGCGGTGGTGGCCGGGGGTGCCCAGGGCGATCTGGTCGGCCTTGGCTCGCTTGAGGTAGAGGTGGGCCGGATGTTCCCAGGTCATGCCGAGGCCGCCGTGCAGTTGGATGCACTCCTCGGCGGCGTTGCGGGCCGCTGCTCTGGCGCCGGCCACCTCCAGCCAGAGGTTGGCCAGCCGGTGTTTGACGGCCTGGAACGAGCCGACCGGGCGGCCGAACTGGTGGCGCTCCTTGGGGTCGGACACCGTGGTGGTCAGGCACCAGTCGGCGATGCCCAGCTGTTCGGAGGCGAGCAGTCCGGCGCCGGTGAGCAGGGCCCGGTCGAGGGCGGGGGCGGCGTCGCGGCCGAGGCCGTAGGAGAGGCCGTCCTCGGCGAGGAGTTCGACTTCCAGAGGCGGGCGAAGGCCAGTTTCATGGCGGCGCCCGGTTCGCTGAAGAGCTGGCACCAGGTCGCGGACGCGTCGGCGGAGGTCCACCTCAGGGGACCAGCAGCGAGACGGTCTCGGCCACACAGGCGGGCTTGGCGCCGTCCTCGATCTCGATGGTGTGCCGTACGACGGCCTGCTTGCCGATCGAGGCGTCGCGGAGGTCGAGCAGTTCGGCGCCGGAGCGGATCCGGGAGCCGACCCGGACGGGGGAGGGGAAGCGGACCTTCTCGGTGCCGTAGTTGACGCCCATGGCCAGGCCCTCCACCCGGAAGATCTCCGAGGTCAGCAGGGGGATCAGGGAGAGGGTGAGGTAGCCGTGGGCGATGGTGCCGCCGAACGGACCGGCTGCGGCGCGCTCCAGGTCCACATGGATCCACTGGTGGTCGCCGGTGGCCTCGGCGAAGAGGTCGACCTGCTGCTGGGTGACGGTGTGCCAGCCGCTGTGGCCGAGGTGCTCGCCCTTGGCTGCGGCGAGTTCGTCGAGCCCGTGGAAGAGGCGCATGGCCGGTCCTGTCGTGAGAGGAATAAGCGCTTGCTCAGCATTCATCCGGGCGGACCGCCCTGTCAACGGCCGGATCGCAGCCTCGCGGCGGGGCGGCCTGCGGCAGCCGCTGCACCGCCACCATGGCGGCGTCGTCCCCCAGATGGCCGCCCGCGTGGGCCAGCAGATCGCGGTGGAGGGACTCCAGCAGTGCATGTGGCGGGCGCCCGGCCCAGGCCGTGATCCGCTCGGTGAGCGGATAGAAGTCGCCGGACGTGTTGCGGGCCTCGATGACGCCGTCGGTATAGAGGAGCAGCATGTCCCCCGGCAGAAAGTCGAACGAGCCCGGCAGGTAGCTGCCCCCGCCCAGCTCGCCCAGCCCCAGCGGCGGAGCCGGCTGGGGGGTGCTCAGGGTGATGACCTCCGGGCCGCGTAGCAGTAGTGGGGGTGGGTGGCCGCAGTCGATCATCCAGGTCTGCGTGCCGTTGTCGGGGATGTCCAGCACCACGGCGGTGGTGAACCCCTCCTCCAGGTCGGGGTCCGGCCCGCCGTCGGCGGGCTCCGGGCTGATGCAGCGGTCCAGGTAGTGGGCGAGCTGGGGCAGATCGGTGTGGCGGTGCGCCGCCGCCCGGAAGGCGCCCATCAGCAGTGCGGCGTCGCTGATCGCGTCCAGGCCCTTGCCGCGCACATCGCCGACCAGCAGCCGGGTCCCGGCGGCGGTGCGGGCGGCGGCGTAGAGGTCGCCGCCGATCCGCGCCTCGGCCTCCGCCGCCAGATAGAGGGAGGAGAGCAGCAGCGGCCCGCTCCGCTTGGGCAGCGGGCGCAGCACCACCTGCTGGGCCGCCTCCGACACCGACCGGACCTGCACCATCTCCCGGGCATGCCGTTCCCGGATGGAGCTGTAGAGCACCAGGCAGGCGGAGACCAGCACCAGCGAGCCCACCTGGGCCTCGTTGTTGGCGACGCCGAGGCCGCCGTGGGCGAAGCTGAGGACGACCTGGGCGGCCACCGCCAGTGCGCCGATCGCCGCGGTGAAGCGCGGGCCCGCGTAGGAGACGGCGACGGCGGGCGCCCCGACCAGCAGCGGGGTCAGAAAGATCTGCGGCGGCGTGAGGAGGTCCACCACGACCACTGCGGCGATGAGCACGAGCGGCAGCGCCGCCAGAGCACGGCTGCGCTGCCGTGACCGGACAGGACCTGCTGGACGTTGCCGCAGACGCACATCTCATCTGTACACCCGGGGAGGTGGCCGCGCACGGTGGGCTCAGCCGGTGACGTTGGGGAACAGGTCGAGGAAGGGACCGGCGGTGACGGACAGGCCACGGGTGAAGGGTGCGTCGAGGTCCCAGATGAGGAAGAGCAGGAAGGCGATCAGCGCGCTGAAGAGCCCGGCCAGCAGGAGTTCGCGTGCGGAGCGCCGGATCTGGAGGGTGAAGATCAGGCCGACGGTGACCAGCGCTCCCGCGATCAGGCCGAACCAGACGATCGGCGGCATGGTGGCCCCGGCGTTCTGGCCGCGTGCGGTGCGCGCCTGGTCGGCCAACCCGACCTGGTCCACGATCGGCTGGTACGCCTGACCCTCCAGGTCGGTCGTCGGCGCGTGGTCGCTGACGTCCCGCCGGACCTGCTCCAGCAGGGCGGTGCCCTTGTCGGTGAGGGCGCCGTGCGCGGCCATGTACGGCCACTCGGTGTGTACGACGTAGGAGACATAGGCGTCGATGTCGGCCCGGGTGCGGTCGCGGACCGCCGGCGGGTAGACCTGGACCCGCGCGGAGACCTCGTGCAGCGCCTGGGCCTCTTGCAGGGCTCCGGTCTGGGCGTCGCTGCGGCCTTCCCAGACGCCTGCGATGGCGAGGCCCAGCACGATGGCGTAGACCACGCCGATCATCATCGTCATGTACTCGATCACGTCGGGCGTCTCGGATGGGTCGTCGTCGTCGGGGATGCGCCGCTGCCGCAGGGTCACCACGGAGATGACCACCGCGCAGGACGCTGCCATGGCGAGGGTGAGGGCGAGCCATTCGGACACGGGTGTACCTCCGTGGGCGAAGCGGACGGGGGTGGATCAGGACGAGCGGCGGCCGGCCGTGCGGCCGGTGCGCGAGCGGGTGCGCATGGCGGCGGCGGCCAGTACGGCGGGCACGGTGACGACCATGGTGGTGGTGACCACGGAGTTGCCCCGGCGGGCCGGCTGGGCGGGCGGTGCGGCGCGGTGGACCACCACGGGGTGGGTGGGGGTGGGGGTCGGCTTCGGGGTGGGTTTGGGAGCTGGTGGGGGCGGCGGGGGTGGTTTCGGGGTGGGGTGAGTGATGGGGGCGGGGTGGTGGTGGCGGGGTGGGGGCGGTGGGGCGGGGAAGGTGGGGAGTGTGGGTGGCTTGGGGGCTTGGGCGGGGTCGGTGGGGTCGGTGGGATGGGTCTCGGCGGGGTCGGGGGCTGGGGGCGGATGACGGGGGGAGGGCACGGGACCTCGGTCGCCGCAGCCTCGGCGGCGCACAGCCCCGTCGCGGCCAGGGCCAGCACCGCGATTGCGCCGATCCGATGGACAAGCCGTTCGCTCACACGGAGGATGCTGCGGGCTCTGGTGGGGCGGCACGCCGAAAACGCAGGGGTGATTAGCCCGAAAGGGCGTATTTGAGGCTCAGGGCGATTGGCGCGCGGACGCGTTTCGGAGACGGGCGCCGGGGGACCCATAGCGTCTGCCGTCCCGTCGGCCGAGGAAGAGGAGGGCGTCCCCCATGCGCAGGAGGACCGGCCGTGCCGCCGAGCAGGCCGCGGGCGCCCTGGACGCCCGGCTGCCCGTGATGGAGGGCGGCAGGGCCGTGATGCGCAAGGCGTTCCCCGACCACTGGTCGTTCCTGCTCGGCGAACTCGCCCTCTACAGCTTTGTGCTGCTGCTGCTCACCGGCGTCTACCTCACGTTCTTCTTCAAGCCCGCCATGGCCGAACTGGTCTACCAGGGCAGCTATGCACCGCTGCGCGGCCTGCGGATGACCGAGGCGTACGCCTCCACCCTGGACATCAGCTTCGATGTGCGCGGCGGCCTGCTGATCCGTCAGATCCACCACTGGGCGGCGCTGCTCTTTGTCTCCGCGATCGGGGTGCATCTGCTGCGGATCTTCTTCACCGGCGCCTTCCGCCGCCCTCGGGAGGTCAACTGGGCGATCGGCGTCACCCTCTTTCTGCTGGCCCTGCTGGAGGGGTTCGCCGGGTACTCGCTCCCCGACGACCTGCTCTCCGGCACCGGGCTGCGCACCGCTGAGGGCATCGTGCTGTCCATCCCGGTGGTCGGCAGCTATCTCCAGATGTTCCTCTTCGGCGGCCAGTTCCCCGGCCAGGCGATCGTCCCCCGGCTGTACACCACGCACATCCTGCTGGTCCCGGGGCTGCTGCTGGCCCTGATCACCGTGCATCTGATCCTGGTGGTGTACCTCAAGCACACCCAGTGGGCGATCCCGGGCAGGACCAACCGCAATGCGGTGGGCCAGCCGATGTTCCCCCACTTCACGGCGAAGTCCACCGGGCTGATGCTGACGGTCTTCGGGGTGCTCGCCGCGCTGGCGGCGCTGGCGCAGATCAACCCCATCTGGGTGTACGGGCCCTACCGGCCGGACCAGGCGTCCACCGACGCCCAACCGGACTGGTACGTCGGCTTCCTGGAAGGCGCCATCCGGCTGATGCCGGGGGCCGAGACCCGGCTCTGGGGGCACACCGTGGCCTGGAACCCCTTTCTTCCGGCGGTGGTGCTGCCCGGGGTGCTCTTCGCGGTGCTGTACGCCTATCCGTTCTTCGAACGGTGGGTGACCGGCGACCGGCGCGAGCACCACCTCTGCGACCGGCCGCGCAACCGGCCGGTCCGGACCGGCCTCGGCGTTGCCTCCGTCGCCTGGTACGCGGTGCTGCTGGCGGCGGGCGGCCAGGACGTCATCGCGTACACCATGCACCTCTCGGTCAACACCCTGGCGCTGCTCTTCCGGGTGCTCTTCTTTGTGCTTCCGGTGGCCGCCTTCTGGGTCACCAAGCGGACCTGCCTGGCCCTCCAGGCGCATGAGCGGGAGCTGCTGGAGGAGGGCGAGGAGACCGGCTTCGTCCGGCAGAGCGTCCAGGGCGGCTTCGCCCAGGGCCGGCGCGCACTGCCCGCCGAGCGCCGCCATGTGGCCCTGGCCCGGGACATCCCCACCCCGGTCCATGACACCACCGGGCGCGGCGGGCGGCTGCGGTCCGCGCTCTCCACCTGGTACTACGGCGATCGGGTGGAGCTGCCCGCCACCCCGGACCAGCGGCCGATCGCATCGGTCACCGCCGAACCGGGGCCGCCGGACGAGGAGACCGGCGGTTGACCTCGGCGGACGGCAGGCGTGAACCCGCGCGGAGTGGGCACCCGCCTCCCCGGCGGCACGACCGGCGGAAAGGGACGCGGCATGGGCGTACGCACCTGGATCCAGGAGTGGCCGGTCTACCGGCAGCTCAGCGGCAGCGACCCGCTGGGGCGCGGCGCGGCCGCCGCCTCCCAGGCGACCCGGTCGCTGCGGCCCCGTACGGAGACCGCCGACCGGGTGGTGAAGTCGATCTGCCCCTACTGCGCGGTCGGCTGCGCCCAGAACGTGTACGTCAAGGACGGCAGGGTCGTCCAGATCGAGGGCGACCCCGACTCACCGGTCAGCCGGGGCCGGCTCTGCCCCAAGGGCTCGGCCACCCTCCAGCTCACCACCGGTGACGCCCGCCGCCACGAGGTGCTCTACCGGCGCCCGTACGCCACCGCATGGGAGCGGATCGACCTGGACACCGCCCTGGACATGGTGGTGGACCGGGTGATCCGCACCCGCCGCGAGACCTGGCAGTGGGAGCACGAGGGCAAGCGGGTCAACCGCACCATGGGCATCGCCCACCTGGGCGGCGCCACCCTGGACAACGAGGAGAACTACCTCATCAAGAAGCTGTTCACGGCCCTGGGCATCGTGCAGATCGAGAACCAGGCCCGGGTCTGCCACAGCTCCACCGTCGCCGGGCTGGGAACCTCCTTCGGCCGGGGCGGCGCCACCACCTTCCTCCAGGACATGCAGAACTCCGACTGCATCGTCATCGAGGGGTCCAACTTCGCCGAGGCGCACCCGGTGGGCTTCCAGTGGGTGATGGAGGCCAAGGCCCGGGGCGCCAAGGTGATCCATGTCGACCCGCGCTTCTCCCGCACCAGCGCCCTGGCCGACCTGTACGTCCCCATCCGGGCCGGGACCGACATCGCCTTCCTCGGCGGCATCATCAACCAGGTGCTCTCCACCGGCGCGGACTTCCGGGAGTACGTGGTCCACTACACCAACGCCGCCACCCTGGTCAGCGAGGACTTCCAGGACACCGAGGACCTCGACGGCGTCTTCTCCGGCCTGCACCAGGAGACCGGCCACTACGACGTCGGGAGCTGGCAGTACGAGGGCACCCCGGTGCAGTCGGCCTCCGGCGAACGCGACCAGCACTACGAGGAACCCGCCGTCGCCGAGTCGGGCCGCGCCGAGTCCCATGGCTCCGGCGGCCCCGCCGTGCCCGGCGGGCTGCGCCGCGACGAGACGCTCCAGCACCCCCGCTGCGTCTACCAGGTCCTCAAGCGGCACTACGCCCGCTACACCCCGGAGATGGTGGAGGAGACCTGCGGCATCCCCCGGGAGACCTTCCTGGAGGTCTGCCGGGCCCTGGTGGAGAACTCCGGCCCGGACCGCACCTCCGAGTTCGTGTACGCCGTGGGCTGGACCCAGCACACGGTGGGCGCGCAGTACATCCGCACCGCCTGCATCCTGCAACTGCTGCTCGGCAACATCGGCCGCCCCGGCGGCGGCATCCAGGCACTGCGCGGACACGCCTCCATCCAGGGCTCCAGCGACATCCCGACCCTCTTCAACCTGCTGCCCGGCTACATCCCGATGCCGCACGCCCACCAGCACGAGGACCTGGACTCCTTCATCGCCGCCGTGAAGGCCGAGAAGGGCTTCTGGGCGAACATGCGGGCCTATGTGGTCAGCCTGCTCAAGGCGTACTGGGGCGAGGCCGCCACTGCCGAGAACGACTACTGCTTCGACCACCTGCCGCGCCTCACCGGCTCCCACAGCACCTATGAGACCGTGCTCGGCCAGCTCGGCGGCGAGGTCAAGGGCTACTTCCTGATGGGCGAGAACCCCGCCGTCGGCTCCGCCAACACCAGAATGCAGCGGCTCGGCATGGCCAACCTGGAGTGGCTGGTGGTCCGCGACTTCTCGCTGATCGAGTCAGCCACCTGGTGGAAGGACGGCCCGGAGATCGAGACCGGGGAACTGCGCACCGAGGAGATCGGCACCGAGGTCTTCTTCTTCCCCGCCGCCGCGCACACCGAGAAGGACGGCTCCTTCACCAACACCAACCGCATGCTCCAGTGGCACTTCGCGGCCAGGGAACCGGACGGCGACGCCCGCAGCGACCTCTGGTTCCTGTACCACCTCGGCAGGCGCATCCGGCAGCGGCTGAAGGACTCCACCGACCCGATGGACCGCCCGGTCCTCGACCTGACCTGGGACTACCCCACCGAGGGCGCCCTGGCCGAGCCCAGCGCCGAGGCGGTGCTCGCCGAGATCAACGGCTGCCGGGTCGGCGGCGGCCCGCTGAGTGCGTACACCGAGCTCAAGGACGACGGGTCCACCGCGTGCGGCTGCTGGATCTACTGCGGCGTCTACGCCGACGGCGTCAACCAGGCCGCCCGCCGAAAACCGCATACCGAGCAGGACTGGATCGCCGCCGAGTGGGCCTGGGCCTGGCCCGCCAACCGCCGCATCCTCTACAACCGGGCCTCCGCCGACCCCGACGGCAACCCGTGGAGCGACCGCAAGGCGCTGATCTGGTGGGACGCCGACCAGCGCCGCTGGACCGGCCATGACATCCCCGACTTCATCCCCGACCGGGCCCCCGACGCCCGCCCGCCCGAGGACGCCACCGGCACCGACGCGCTCGGCGGCCTGGACCCGTTCATCATGCAGGCCGACGGCAAGGGGTGGCTGTACGCACCCGCCGGGCTGGTCGACGGGCCGCTGCCCACCCACTACGAGCCACAGGACTCGCCGGTCCGCAACCCCCTCTACGGCGGCCAGCAGCGCAGCCCCGTACGGCAGCTGCTCGCCCATGAGCACAACCGGCCGCACCCCAGCGGCGACGACCCAGGCGCCGAGGTCTTCCCGTATGTGGTGACCACCTACCGGCTCACCGAGCACTTCACCGCCGGCGGCATGACCCGCTGGTCCCCGTACCTGGCTGAGCTGCAACCCGCGTTCTTCTGCGAGGTCTCCCCTGAGCTGGCCGCCGAACGCGGCCTGGAGCACGCCGGCTGGGCCACCCTGGTCACCGCACGCGGCGTGATCGAGGCCCGGGTGCTGGTCACCGAGCGGATGACGCCGCTGCGGGTGCAGGGCCGCACCATCCACCAGATCGGGCTGCCGTTCCACTGGGGGCCCAACGGCTTCACCACCGGCGACTCAGCCAATGAGCTGACCGCGATGGCGCTCGACCCCAATGTCCACATCCAGGAGGACAAGGCGCTCACCGCCGACATCCGCCCTGGCCGCCGCCCACGCGGGCCGCAGGTGCTGGACCTGCTCCGGGAGTACCGGGAGCGGGCCGGGATCACCGCCACCACCGGCACGGAGGTGCGGGGATGACCGGCTCGCTGATCGGCCGCAACCTCCTGGCGGGCCCCGAACCGGACCCGGCGGGCGACGCCGGCCACACCGACCACCCGGCCCGGGTCGGGTTCTTCACCGACACCTCCGTCTGCATCGGCTGCAAGGCGTGCGAGGTGGCCTGCAAGGAGTGGAACGCGATCCCCGAGGACGGCCTGGAACTCACCGGGATGTCCTTCGACAACTCCCAGGCCCTCGGCGCCTCCACCTGGCGCCATGTCGCCTTCATCGAGCAGAGCAAGCCGCTCGGCCTCGCCGAGGCCGATGTCGACCACAGCGGCGTGGACGTCCTCGCCCTGGCCGCCCGGGGCTCCGCCACCCCCGTCGACCAGGCCGCGATCACCCCCACCACCCCCGGCCCGCCCTCCGCCGACGGCCGCACCGAGCTGCGCTGGCTGATGTCCTCCGACGTCTGCAAGCACTGCACCCACGCGGCCTGCCTGGACGTCTGCCCCACCGGCTCGCTCTTCCGGACCGAGTTCGGCACCGTCGTCGTCCAGCAGGACATCTGCAACGGCTGCGGCTACTGCGTACCCGCCTGCCCGTACGGCGTCATCGAGCAGCGGCCCGGCGACGGCCGCGTCTTCAAGTGCACCCTCTGCTACGACCGGCTCGGCGCCGGGCAGGAACCCGCCTGCGCCAAGGCATGCCCCACCGAGTCCATCCAGTTCGGCCCGCTGGACGAGCTGCGCGAGCGCGCCGCCGCCCGGGTCGAGCAGCTGCACGGCCTCGGCGTCACCGACGCCCGGCTCTACGGCCACGACCCGGAGGACGGCGTCGGCGGCGACGGCGCCTTCTTCCTGCTGCTGGACGAGCCCGAGGTGTACGGACTGCCGCCGGACCCGGTGGTCACCACCCGCGACCTGCCCGCCATGTGGCGGCAGGCCGGGATCGCCGCCGCCACCCTGCTCGGCGGCCTCGCCGCCGTCTTCGCCGCCCACGGCCGACCCGGAAGGACCCGCCGATGAGCACCTCCGACGTCACCAAGCAGGGCCTCCGAGGCGAGCGCCCCGGCCGCGAGGCCCAGGTCGGGGCGGGCCTCAGCCGCACCCGGGGCCGCACCCGGGGCCGCCGCGCCGAGCAGCCGATGGTGCCGCAGGCCGAGTTCACCTCGTACTACGGCAGGCCGGTCCTCAAACCGCCGTCCTGGGCGCCGCTGGACATCGCCGGGTACTTCTTCCTCGGTGGCCTGGCCGGCGCCGGGTCGGTACTGGCCGCCGGCGCCCAGGCCACCGGCCGCCCGGCCACGGCACGGGCGCTGAAGCTCTCCTCGCTGGCCGCCGTCAGCGGCTCGGCCGCCGCCCTGGTCCACGACCTCGGCCGCCCCGGGCGGTTCGCCAACATGCTGCGGGTCTTCAAACCGACCTCACCCATGAGCATGGGCTCCTGGCTGCTGGCCGCCTACGGCCCGGCGGCCGGCGCCGCCGCCGTACTCGACACCGCCGGGCGGCTGCCGCGCCTCGGCCGCGCCGCCACCGCCGGAGCCGCCCTGCTCGGCCCGGCCGTCGCCGCGTACACCGCCGTGCTGGCCGCCGACACCGCCGTACCCGCCTGGCACGGCGGCCACCGGGAGCTGCCGTTCGTCTTCGTCGGCTCCGCCGCGACCGCCGCCGCCGGAATGGCCTTGGTCACAGCGCCGGTGGCGGAGGGCGGCCCCGCACGCAGCGCCGCGCTGCTCGGCGCGGCACTGGAGACCGCCGCCGTCAAGGCCATGGAACGCCGCCTCGGCATGGTCGCCGAGACCTATCGGCAGGGCGCCGCCGGGCGGCTGATGCGCGCCTCCGAACTACTCTCCGCCGCCGGTGTGGCCGGGGCCCTGCTGGGCCGACGCAGCCGGGCCGCCTCCGCCGCGAGCGGCGTGGCCCTGCTCGCCGCCTCGGCCTGCACCCGCTTCGGCGTCTTCGAGGCGGGCCTGCGGTCGGCCCGGGACCCCAAGTACACGGTGCTCCCCCAGCGGGAGCGCCTGGAGCAGCGCCGGGCGGAGCAGTGTGACGGCGCGGGACGCGTGTGACCCCTGTCGTTCCGCGCGCGGTGCGGCACAGTAGGAGCATGAGGTTCTCGCGATTGTCGGTCCGCGTCGGCGGGCGGCGTCGGCGGTGGTGGCCGCTCTCGCCCGCCGCCGTGGTGGTGCTGTCCTGGCTGCTGCTGGCGGCCGGTGCCGGCCCCACCAGCGCCGTGCTGGCCCGCGACCACGGGGGCAGGCACCCGGGCCGGGCGCACATCTCCCACCCCACCCCGGAGTCCTCCCGGGTGGGAGCCCTCTTCCACGGCCCACTCGAAGACGGCCACTTCTGCACCGCCAGCGTGGTCGACAGCCCCGGGCGGAGCCTGATCGTCACCGCCGCCCACTGCCTCGACGACTCCACGGACGACGTCACCTTCGTCCCCGGCTACCGGGACGGCAAGGCGCCGTACGGTGTCTGGCGGCTCACCGCGAGCTTTGTGGACAAGCGCTGGTCGGACAACTCCGACGAGGACCTCGATGTGGCCTTCGCCATCGTCGCGCCGCAGGGTGGCAAGCGGATCGGGGATGTCGTCAGCGGCAACAAGCTGGGCCTGAACCCGGGCAACGGCCGCAAGGTCAGGCTCACCGGCTACCCCGACTCCCAGGACGAGCCCCTCTCCTGCTTCAACACCGCCACCCGGGTCGGCACCACCCAGCTGCGCATCGAGTGCACCGAGTACAGCCGGGGCACCAGCGGCAGCCCCTGGGTCACCGGCGTCGACCGCACCACCCACATCGGCACGGTGATCGGCGTGATCGGCGGCCACCAGCAGGGCGGCGACACCGACGAGGTCTCCTACAGCTCCTACTTCGGCAAGGACATCGGCGCCCTCTACCGGCAGGCCGTCGCCCACGGCGGCTGACCGCCCGCCTCAGCTGCCCGGTACCGGAAGGGCGAAGTAGACGGCCTTGCCGCGCGTGGGCCGGGGGAGGATGCCCCAGGTCGTGGCCAGGGTGGTCACCAGCAGCAGGCCCCGGCCGCCCTCGCTGTCGGCGGGCGGGGTGCGGGGCGCGGGCATGAGTTCGCCCGAGTCGGCGACGGCGACCCACCAGTGGGCGTCGGCACGCCAGATGGTGAGTTCGATGCGCAGGTCCTCGCCGGACGGCCCATGGGTGACCGCATTGGTGACGAGTTCGCTGGTGAGCAGGGCGGCTGTGTCGGCCTCCTCGGCGTCGCCGAGCACCTCGTGCACGATGCGCCGGGCCCGGCCCACCGACTGGGGCAGCGCGGGCAACCGCTGGAAGTGGGGGAGCAGCGGCACCAGGCGGGGATGCGCGGGCGGGCCCCCCGGCGTCAGGAAGCCACGGAGCAGCCCGCGCCGGGTACGGGTCGGGGGAGCAGGGGCCGGAAGGGAGGGATGGTGAGGCATGCGGGCGTTCCCCTGTCTGAGGGTCGGTGCGATCCGGTCACCAGGATGGCCCCTTCCGGACACGTTGTGTAGTGATTGAACGGCAACCGAAGGCGTTGTAGGCGATTCCGGTGACACCCCGCCAGCGTGTTGCCACCAGGTCTGCGAACCGATGATCCTGCTGGTCGCAGCCGTCCGGCAGCCCCCCGCCGGCCATCCCGGCCCCCGCGCCCACTGCCGCTCCCCGCCCACGCTTTCGACACGCTCCGTGACGGACCCCACGGGCCCTGCTGTGCCCGGTGTGTCCTCGGCCTATGCGGGTACGGAGCCCTGCATGCCCGCCGGGGCGCCGACAGAGGAGGACCCATGGCCGACGCCGTGGTCATCGGAGCCGGGCCCAACGGCCTGGTGGCCGCCAATGTGCTCGCCGACGCCGGCTGGACCGTCGAAGTGCTGGAGGCCCAGCCCGAGCCCGGCGGCGCCGTACGCAGCGACCGGGGCGTCCACCCCGACTTCGTCAACGACGTCTTCAGCTCCTTCTACCCGCTGGCCGCCGCCTCCCCGGCGATCCACGCCCTCCAACTGGAGCGCCACGGCCTGCGCTGGTCGCACGCCCCCGCCGTACTGGCCCACCCGATGCCCGACGGCCGCTGCCCGGTGCTGCACCGCGACCCCGTCGCCACCGCCGCCTCCCTGGACGAACTGGCCCCCGGCGACGGCGCCGCCTGGCTGCGGCTGTACGACCTCTGGCACGACGTGGGCCCGCAGCTGCTCCAGTCGCTCTTCACCCCCTTCCCACCCGTCCGCGCCGGGCTGGCGCTCGCCGCGAAGGTCCGCGCCGCCGGGGGGCTGCGGCTGCTGCGCTTCATGGTGCTGCCGGTCCGCCGACTCGGCGAGGAGGAGTTCACCGGCCAGGGCGGCCCGCTGCTGCTCACCGGCTGCGCCCTGCACGCCGACCTCGCCCCGGAGGCGGCGGGCAGCTCCGTCTTCGGCTGGCTGATGGCCATGCTCGGGCAGAGCCTGGGCTTCCCCGTCCCCGAGGGCGGCTCCCAGGAGCTGACCGCCGCCCTGGTACGCCGCCTGGAGTCCCGAGGCGGCGTCGTACGGTGCTCCACCGAGGCCCGCCGCATCGTCCTGCGCGGCGGCCGGGCGGTCGCCGTACGGACCGCCGACGGCGAGGAGGTCCCGGCGGGCCGCGCGGTGCTGGCCGATGTGCCCGCCCCCGTGCTCTACGGCGGCCTGGTCCCCGGGGAGCTGCTGCCGGACCGGCTGCGCGACGACATCGCCCGCTTCCAGTGGGACTTCTCCACCTTCAAGGTCGACTGGGCGCTGGATGGGCCGATCCCCTGGACCAACCCCCGAGCCGGCTCCGCCGGCACCGTCCACCTGGCGGCCGACCTGGACGAGATGACCGAGTTCACCGCGCGGATCGCCACCGGCCGGGTCCCCGAACACCCCTTCTGCCTGCTCGGCCAGATGACCACCGCCGACCCCACCCGCTCCCCGTCCGGTACCGAGTCCGCCTGGGCGTACACCCACATCCCCCGCCGGGTGCGCGGCGACGCCGGCGGCGACGGCCTCACCGGCTCCTGGGACCAACGCGAGAAGGCCGCCTTCGCCGACCGCGTGGAGGCCATGGTGGAGCGCTCCGCCCCCGGCTTCCGGGACCTGATCCGGGCCCGGCGCATCCTGGCACCGCAGGACTTCGAGGCCCGCGACGCCAACCTGGTCGGCGGCGCCATCAACGGCGGCACCACCGCCGTCCACCAGCAGCTGGTCTTCCGCCCGGTCCCCGGCACCGGCCGCCCCGAGACCCCCATCACCGGCCTCTACCTGGCCTCGGCCTCCGCCCACCCCGGCGGCGGCGTCCACGGCGCCTGCGGCGCCAACGCCGCCCGCGCCGCCCTGCGCGGCCACCGCCGACTGCTCGCCCCCGGCCTGGCCGCCGCCCAGCGGCTGCTCTCCGGCCCCCGACCCTGACCGGCGTCAGCCGTCCTGCTCCACCACCCGGGCCAGCCTGGCCAGCATCTTCCGATGCCGCACCTGGATCAGCAGCTCCACCGGGGCGACATGCATCCGCGACCCCGGCCCGCGCAGCGGATGCTCGTCCACCACGACCAGGGTCTCGCCCTCCCCCCACGGCTCCACCTGGATCGCGATCCGCGCCGTCCCCAACGGCCCGGCCAGCGCCTCCAACTCCAGCCGCCCGGGCGGCTCGCAGACCCGCACCACCGTGCGGTTGTGCAGCGTGCACAGCCCCAGCCGCACGCTGTACTGGATCTGCGACCCCACCCGGGGCCAGCCAGGATCGGCCTCCCGCGTCTCCGCGGTGCCGACGACCCACTCCGCATACCGGCTGCCGTCACTGAGCACGGCCCAGACCGCCTCAGGCGGCCGCCTCACAAGCACATGTCGCACTGCCACCAGCCCCGCCTACCCGGATCCAGCCCAAGCCGCCCCCCTCTTCACCCGAAAGCCCCACGACAGGCCCCGCAGCGGCGTTCGGCCGGGAGGCTTCCCCTGCGGGGGCGGGTGGGAGTGGGGCACTTGACCGCGCGAGAAGGCGCTGCGGGGCGTTCGGCCGGGGGTTTCGCCTGCGGGGGCGGGTGTGGGTGAGGTACTTGGCCGCGCGAGGGGCGTTCGGGGTGGGGGGTTTCGCCTGCGGGGGCGGGTGTCCGGGTCGGCCGGGTGGTGGAAGAGCAGGATGCCGGGGGCTTCCCCTGCGGGGGCGGGTGGCAGTGGGGCATCTGACCGCGTGAGGAGGGCTGCGGGGGTGTGCGGGTGGGGGCTGCGCCTCCACGGGGGGCCTGGTTCGAAGGCTTCGGCGGCCTGCTTTCCCTGCGAGGGCGGGTGAGGCACTCGGCCCGGCAACCTCGCACCCTCCGGGCGGTGGTGGGGAGGGGCCGGTCCGCTTGCCCCTGGGGGGCGTGTGGGTGGGGGGCTTCGCCCCCATGGGCAGGGAGGCGTACGCCCGGAGGATTTGCCCCATGGGGGGCCTGGCCCGGAGGCTTCGCTGCCCCACTCACATCAGCCATGCACGGACAAGACCTTCCCCCCTCCGGGCGGAGGGTGGCGGACGGGGAGGGGTGGGGGGTCCCGGGCACTCAGGAGGATGCAGCCGGTTTTCCCCGGAGCGAGGAACGAGCGTAGGGGGACACCGGCGAGCACCGGACGTCCGGGACCCCCCACCCCGGACCGGCCGACACCCGCACCAGCCCACACAACCCCCACCACCCCTCAGCGGCGCCGCCGAGCCCCGCACACCGAGGCGGCGCCAGCCCTCCGGGACCGCAGCACCACCGCCCCGGCCGCCGCCCCCGTGCAGACGGCCAGCACCCCGGCCGCCAGCGGAGCCCGGCCCCGCAGATGCCGCCCCGAGCCGACCCGGTACCCGGTACCCACCGCACTCGCGCCGCTCGCCCCACTCGCCCCACTCGCCCCCGTGTACCCGTCCATGCTCGGCGCCCCCGCACCCCGATGCGGCAGCCGCACAGCCCCCCGCACCCGATGCGCCGCACCCTGCGCCGACCCCGTCACCGAACCCCGGACCCCGTCCAGCCGGTGCCTGGCATCCTCGGCCCGGCGATGCGCCGCCCGCCCGGGCGACACCTTGTCGGCGATCCGGTCCACCGTCTGCGTGAGGTGGCGGCGGGTGTCCTCGATCTCGATCCTCAGCTCCTCGGGTGTCGTGCCCACTGCGCATCCTCCTTCAGCGTCTCCACGGTCTGCTGCGGCTTGGGGTGTACGGCGCGCAACTTCCGCCGCCCGTTCAGGAACAGCACTCCGGCGATCACCGCCCACACGCCCGTGACCACCAGGGCGGCCCAGGCAAGGTCCATGACGTGGGCCAGGCCGAAGACACCGGCGAGGCTGCCGAAGAGCACCAGCAGGTGTCCGGCGTACCCGGCGCCGCCGAGCATGCCCGCCCCCTTGCCGGCCTTGGCCGCCTCTTCCTTGACCTCCATCCGGGCCAGCGCGATCTCCTGGTGGATCAGCAGCGACATGTCCCGGCCGAGGTCGCCGACCAACTCGCCCACCGAGGCCCCATCGGCTCTGCGGATGGTCGCCCGCCGGTCGGTGATCGGTTCGTACACCTGGGATCCGGCCATGGTCAGCCTCCTTCGCCCTTCCGTACGCATCCCCCTACTGCGCCGGGTTTCCAGCGTGTGCGCGGGCAAACCCGGCCGCAGCTCCCTGAGCCTCCGGTTTGCCCGGCGACTTCCGAGGTAGGCGTGACCCGTGTTGCTGCTGAGGCCCCCGGGCGTCTACCGACCCCAGGGAGACACACGCATGCTGGCCCGGGCCCTGCGCCGGGCGGGCCTCCCGTACGGTGCCCGGGTGCTGGACCTCTGCACCGGCACCGGCGCCCTGGCGCTCGCGGCGGCCCGCGCCGGGGCGAACGCCACGGCGGTCGACGTCTCGCGCCGCGCGGTCCTGACGGCCAGGCTCAATGCGGCCGTGCACCGGGTACCGCTGCGGGTGCTGCTCGGCGACCTCGCCGAACCCGTCGCGGGTGAGACCTTCGACGCGGTACTGGCCAACCCACCGTATGTGATCCGGGCGGGGGCGTCCGGGCCAGCCCCGCACAGCAGGGCCCGGGCCTGGGACGCGGGGGCCGACGGCCGCGCCCTGCTGGACCGGGTCTGCGCCGAGGCACCCCGCCTGCTGGCGCCCGGCGGACTGCTGCTCCTGGTGCACTCCGAGCTCTGCGGGGTGCACACCACCCTGGCCGCCCTCCGCGCCGCCGGTCTCAAGGCGGCCGTCGTCGACCGTGGGCCGGAGCCGTTCGGCCCGGTGATGCGGGCGCGGGCGGCCGCACTGGAGCGCCACGGCGTGATCGGCGCCGGACAGCGACACGAGGAACTGGTGGTCATCCGTGCCGACCGACCCTGCCGCCCCTGACCCGTCCACCGACCCCACGCCACCCACCGACCCCACGCCCAGCCGCCAGGGGAGACCGACCCGGGTCACCGTGGTCCCCGACGGCCCGATCCTGATCGAGGGCCCGGTCGAAGTGGTGCTGGAGAACGGCCGTACCGTGCGCTCCGACCGCTTCCTGGTCGCCCTCTGCGCCTGCCGCCGCAGCCACGCCTACCCCTGGTGCGACACCAGCCACCGCCGCCGCACCCCCGCCACCCCCGCCACCCCCACCAACCCGCCCACCCCCGCCGACTGACCCTCGTCACCCGCCAGGCAGCGCCCGGCGCAGCGAGGAACGGCCCGCCCCCCACGCGTCCAGCAGATGCTCACCCAGCCGCCCCTCCAGCAGCAGCGTGGCCCGGATGCCGAAGACGACGTCGTCCGTCAACTCCGGCTCGCGCTCCAGCAGATCGCCGATCACCTCGCGCCGCATCACCTGCTCGTGCACCGCGTCCGCCACGATGTGCTCGGCATAGAATCGGACGCACGCCTCATCGGCCCCCAGCCGCTCCAGGGCGCGGACCATCCGCCGGGCGCTGGGCGCGGTGGTGATCTCGGCGGCGGCGAAGTGCCCGACCAGGGCGCCCCGCAGCGACCGGTGCAGCCCGAGCAGCGACATCAGGTTCACCGTCGCCAGCGTCACGGCGGGTACGGCGTCCAGGTAGTGGCCGTAGCCGCTGTCCAGGCCCGCCCCGGCGAGCAGGTCGGCATAGAGCTGCGCATGCACCCGCTCGCCCCGGCCGCCGCCGAACTCGTCGAACTCCACCGCGACCAGCGCGGCCTTCGCCTGACCGGTCAGCCGGGGGATCGCCCAGGCGTGCGGGTCGGCCTCCTTGAGCTGGTAGACCGAGCGGTGGGCGAAGTACTCCCGCATCTGCCACCACTGGCCCACATCCCTGAGGTGGTGCGAGACGCCGACCCCGTCGACCGGCTCCACCAGCAGTGCGTCCAGCTCAGCCTCCAGATCGCCGCCCCCCGCATCCGCGCGCACCGCCGAGCCGAACACCCGCTCAAGGGCGCCGCGCAGCCGCAGCAGCTCCGGATCCCACTCCCACCCGCCGTCCACTCCGCCGAAGCCCCGGTAGTGCAGCTCGTAGCAGGTGTACAGCGCCAGTTGCAGATCCTCGCCATAGGGCTCGGCCCGCTCCGCCCGTGCGATGGGCAGTGCCGCCGCGCCCACCGAGCGAGGTGGTGACGGCGGCCGGGCAAGTGCGGCGACGACTGCCGCCGAGAGCGGCCCGCGGGGCTCCGGCAGGGCGGGCCCGAGCAGCGGCTGCCCGGTACCCGGACCGGAGAGCGTCGTAACCATGGCAAGAACTCCGCTCGGTCCGTCGAGGAGGCGCCAACGGCGCCGTGGATCACGCTTCCTGCTGCGCTCCTGCCCCGGAACCCACGGCCCATCCCGAGTCCGCCGACACCCCCGACACCCCCGACACCCCCTACGACCCCGACGTCTCCTCGATCAGCATGTCCACCACCGCCGCCGGACCCGCCCCGCCCGCACGGCACTGCCGTACCGCACCGGTGCCCACCCGCAGCAGCCGCGCCGCAGCAGCCCGCGCGGCGGCCAGGTCGCCGGTCTCCTCCAGCTCCGGCGCGACCAGGTCCAGCAGCCGTTCCACCAGCCGAGGGGCCGGTACCTGCCGGGCCAGCAGCGGGTCGACGCCCGGACCGGAGAGACCGTGCCGGGCAGCCGCCCAGAGCGCGGCGGCGGAGAGCTGCCCGTCCGCGCCGCCCGGGGGCGGCGCCTCGCGGCCCACCGCCAGCTCCGCCAGCGCGGTACGCACCAGCGCCCGGCTGAGGGCGGCCTGGAGGACGGCCTCGGGTACGCCGATCGCGGCGTCGGCGGCCCGTATCTCCACCGTGGGCAGATGCGAGGAGGGCCGGGCCAGCCAGAACGTCATGGCCCGGTCCATCAGCACCCCGCACTCGACCAGGCGGTCCAGCGCGGCGTCGTACGCGGCGGCGGACGGGAACCACGGCGGCACGCCGCCCCCGGGGAACCGGGACTGCTCCACCGCCCGCCAGCTGGCGCAGCCCGACTCCCGGCCCCGGTCGTACGGGGAGTTCACGGAGAGCGCCAGCAGCGTCGGCAGCCAGGGGCGCAGATGGTTGACCACCGCGACGGCGGTGTCCCGGTCGGGTACGCCGACATGGACGTGGCACCCGCAGGACTGGTAGTCGGACATCACCCCGGCGTAGGCGTCCGCGATCCGGCGGAACCGGCCGCCCGGGGCCACCTCGACGGGACCGTGCAGCACCGGTGTGCCGCTGGACACCAGCCGGGCGCCCTCGGCGCGGGCGGCCTCCGCGAGCCGCCGCCGCCCGGCGGTGAGCTGCCGCGCCAGCTCGTCCAGCCGGGTGCACACCCCCGTCGCTGACTCCACCTGGCTGGCCAGCAGCTCCAGGTGGACGGCGGCGTCCCCGGCCGGCGCGGGCAGTCCGCCGGCCCGCTCCAGTACGGCCGCCGCCAGCGGCACCCCGCACCGGGTGTCCGGGTCGACCAGCAGGAACTCCTCCTCCACCCCCACCGTCCAGCCGGCCCCGCCCTCACCGCCGCTCTGCGCCACTGTGACCGCCGCCCTTCCGACCGCCTGAGGGACCGCCTGAGGACCCCCTCCCCAGGGGCACCTGCCCCGCGCCCCGCCTCGGAAGCCCCCGCCCCGGAAGCCCCCGCTCAGTGCGGGCGAAGCCCCCGCTCAGCGCGCCGGGGCCGCCTCCAGCAGATGCCGCAGCGACGGCTCCTCGACGCAGCGGCCGGCACCCCGCACCGCCGCCGTCCCCGGGTCCTGGGCGATGCGTACCGGCGTCCCGGTCGCCTCCTGGAGCAGCAGGTCCAAGCCGTGCAGCCGCGAACCGTCCCCGGTGAGCGTCACCCCGCGCTCCAGGATGTCGTGGGACAACTCGGGCGGGCAGCGGTCCAGCACCGCCGTGACCGCCGACACGATCCGCTCCAGCGGATCCCGCAGCGCCGCCCGGACCTCCTCGATCTCCAACGCCAGCGTCACCGGCAGCCCGCTGGCCGCGTCCCGCCCCCGCACCGGCAGCGTCCGACCCTCCCCCGCCGCCTCGGCCAGCCCCCGCTTCAGCTGCTCCGCCGTGTGCCGGCCGATGTCCAACTGGTAGCGCTTGCGCAGATGGTGCTGGAGCGCCTCGTCCAGGGCGTCCCCGGAGACCGGTACCGACCTGGCGGCCACCACCCCGCTCAGGCAGAGCACCGCGATCTCGGTCGTCCCGGCGCCCACGTCCACGATCAGCGTCCCGGTGGCCTCCTGCACGGGCAGTCCCGCGCCCAGTGCGGCGGCGACCGGCTTGGGTATCAGCCGTACCCGGCCGACGCCCACCACCCGGCAGGCGTCCAGCACGGCCCGGCGCCCCACGCCGGTGGTGTCCGACGGTGCGCACACCACCGCCTGGGTCCGGCCGGGGCCGCGGTGCCCGGCCAGCAGCAGCAGATGATGCAGCATCCGCCCGGCCACCTCGAAGTCGTCGATGTTCCCGGCCCGCATCGGGCGGATCACCTTCACATGGGCGGGGGTACGGCCGCACATCCGCCCCGCCTCGGCGCCGATGGCCAGGATGCGTCCGGTGGTGGTGTTCACGGCCACCGCCGAGGGCTCATTGACCGTGACCCCGCTGTGTGCGTTGTAGATCCGGGTGGCGGCGGTGCCGAGGTCGAGTGCTATGTCACGCGTCAGCAGGCCCACGGTGGTCCTCCCAGGAGTGCGGGCGCGCAGAGCCGTCCGCTCGGCTCGGCACCCGTACGACCATGCTCGCCCGGCCGCTGACCACCGCAATCGCTGTACGGCGCCTCCCGCCGCACCCCCGACCGCGCCGCCCGCCCCCACCTGCGGCCCCACGGCCCACCCGGAACTCCCGCCCCACTGCGCCACCCGAGTGACCCGCCCGGCCCCCACGCCCGCCGTACCCGCGCCCGCCGTGCCCACCCCCCAGGCCGCCGCACCCCCTGTCCCCCCGACACACCCCAACAGGTCACGGATAGGGCCGGGGTGCGGTGCCCGGGGCGACGTCCGGGGCGCGCAGGTCCGCGATGCGGAACAGGCCGCCCTCGCTGTCCCGCAGCGCCGCGACCCGGCCGTACGGGGTGTCCGTGGGCGGGCCCGCCACCTCGCCGCCCAGCCCGGTGGCCTGCCGGGCCGCCTCGTCCACGTCGGGCACCGCGAAGAAGACATCCCAGCGGGGCCGGATGCGCGGGTCGGGCGCGGCCTCCACCGCGCCGCCGCAGAGCCCCGCCACCGGGTGGCCGTCGACCCGCAGCACCACCCGGTCGTGCTCCCAGGCCACATCGCTGCGCCCCTCCGGGTCGGCCCCCCACCCGAAGACCTCCCCGTAGAAGACCGCCGCCGCGAAGGCGTCCCGGGTCTGCAACTCGATCCAGGCCGGCACGCCCCGCGAGCGCCGCATCCGCCAGCCGGGGGTCTTGTCGCCCTGCCAGATCCCGAAGGACGCGCCCGCCGGGTCGGCCGCCATCGCCGCCCGGCCGTCCTGGAAGCGCAGCGGCCCCACCGCCACCGTCCCGCCCGACTCGCGCACCGACTGCGCCGCCGCGTCCGCGCTGACCGCCCCGAAGTAGACCATCCAGGAGACCGGAAAGCCCACGTTCTGCACCATGGACCCGATGCCGGCCACCGGGGAGCCCTCGACGGTGGCCTCCAGATACGGGCCCAGCCGCCCCTGCCGCGAGTCACGGAACTCCCAGCCCAGCAGGGCCCCGTAGAACGCGCACGCCGTCTCCAGGCTCTGGGCCGTCAGGCTGACCCAGCACGGGGTGCCCGGCAGGGACCGCCACACGTGCTCCGCCATCATCGCCGCCTTCCTCCCGGTCCTCCCGGTCCTCCCGGCCTCCCGGTCCTCCTGGGTGCCCCTTCGATCGTCACAGCTCCGCCCGGGTGGCGCGCGGTGGGCACCGGTTCACCCGTGCCGGGCGCGGGCAGGGGGCACATGTGGTCATACCCGTACACGATGTCAACCCGGTGCGCCGCACCCCCTGGGTGACCTATGCGCTGATCGTCCTCAATGTCGTGGTCTTCCTGCGGACGCCCGGGGTGGTCTCCACCCCGCTGGGGCGCGGCTCGCTGGGGGAGCTGTGCCGGCTTGAGGCCTTCACCGACCGCTGGGGTGCCGTCCCGCGCGAGCTGATCCACGACCGGCTGCCCGCGCTGGTCCCGACCGGCGGTACGGCGGTCGGCCCGCAGGGCCCCGGCTGCATCCTGGGCCCGCCGGGGTACGACAAGTCGCCGCCGCTGTCGGTGCTCACCGCCATGTTCGTGCACGGCAGCTGGCTGCACCTGCTGGGCAATATGCTCTTTCTCTGGATCTTCGGCAACAACATCGAGGACCGCCTCGGCCGGGTCCGCTACCTGCTCTTCTACCTGCTCTGCGGATATGCGGCGGGGTACGGCTTCGCGCTGCTCGACCCGTCGTCGGGGACGCCGCTGATCGGCGCCTCCGGCGCCATCGCGGGTGTGCTCGGCGCCTATCTGGTGCTCTATCCGAGGGCCAGGGTGTGGAGCCTGGTGCCGTTCCTCTTCTTCATCCCGCTGCGGCTGCCCGCCTGGGCGGTGCTCGGGCTCTGGTTCGTCCTCCAGGCGTTCTACTCGGCCGGGTACGGCGTCGGGAACGCGGGCGGCGTCGCCTATGTCGCCCATGTCATCGGCTTCGCCCTCGGGGCCCTGATCGCGGTGCCGCTGCGGCCCGGTACGCGGCAGCCGCCGGAGCCGCCACCCCGGGTCCGGCCCGGCCCCTGGCAGCTGCGCTGACGACCGCCCCCGGGGAGGTTCCACCGCTCCGCTGGATCTGCGGACCTACCCGGTCTGCCGGCCTACCCGGTCTGGCGGCCTACCCGGTCTGCGGGCCTACCCGGTCTGCCGGCCTACGGCTTGCGGGCCAGACCGGCGACGATCAGCTGCTCCCAGACGGTGGGCTCGCGGTGCGCCGCGCCGATGTGGGAGAGGCCGTCCGTCGGGTCCGGGCGCCAGGCCATGCAGGTGGCCACCCCGGGGTCGAGGATCTCCAGGCCGTCGAAGAGGGCGTGTATCTCCTCGTCGGTGCGCCAGCGGCCCCGGCCGAAGGTGCCCTGGAGCATCGCCTCGGCCTCGGCGGTCTCCGGGTTTCCGCCGGACCGGAAGTGCGAGATGAAGAAGTGGCTGCCCGAGGGGACCTGCTCGCGCCAGTACCGGACGATGGCGCCCGGGTCCTCCTCGTCGTTGACGTGGTGCAGGATGGCGGAGAGGATCACGGCGACCGGCTGCTCGAAGTCGATCAGGTCGACGGTGTCAGGGTGGTTCCTTATCGCCTCGGGCTCGCGGACGTCCGCCTGGATGACGCAGGTGTACTCGTTCTCCTCCAGCAGCGCGCGGCCGTGGGCGAGCACGATGGGGTCGTTGTCGACGTACACCACGCGGGAGCCCGGGTGGTGCCGCTGGGCGACCTGGTGGACGTTGTCGGCGGTGGGCAGCCCGCTGCCCATGTCGATGAACTGGCGGATGCCGGTGGTCAGCGCGATGTCCCGGACCGCCCGGGTCAGCACCGCGCGGTTGGTGTACGCGATGGCGACCGAACCGGGCAGCTCCACCTTGAAGTGGTCGCCGATGACCCGGTCGGCGGCGAAGTTGTCCTTGCCCCCGAGCAGGTAGTCGTAGACCCGGGCGATGCTCGGCTTGCTCTGGTCCACTTCGGAAGCGCTGTCGGCCATGCCAACCATCCTGTCCTGACGGGCTGTTGCCTGCTCTTCATCGTAGAAGGAGACTGATCGTCATGAACAGCTTCTGCCGGAGGGGTTGACCTCCGCCCCGGCGGTCAGCACGGCAGGACGGCCGAGGCGGCCAGGGCGGGCAGCCGCTCGGCGGGGCCGGGGCGGCCATAGAGCCACCCCTGGGCGGTGTCGCAGCCCAGCGCGCGCAGCCGGTCGGCCTGGTCGGCGGTCTCGACCCCCTCGGCGGTCACGGCGAGGCCGAGTGCGCGGGCCAGCGAGACCAGCGCGGTGAGGATCTTCTCGGCGGTCGGGTCGGGCAGGTCCGGACCGGACAGGTCGCCGGTCAGCGACCGGTCGATCTTGAGGCTGTGGACCGGCAGCCGGTGCAGATGGGAGAAGTTGGAGTAGCCGGTGCCGAAGTCGTCCAGCGCGATGGTGACCCCGTGGTCGGTGAGCCGCCGCAGCGCGTGCAGCGCCTGGTCGTCGGCGCCGATCAGGGCGTTCTCGGTGACCTCAAGGCAGAGCACCTCCGGGTCCAGCTCGGCCTCCTTGAGGATACGCAGCACATCGTGCACCAGCTCCGGCGAACGCGCCTGGCGCGGCGCCAGGTTGACATTGATCCGCAGCGGGATGTCCGGCAGCTGCCGCTGCCAGGCGCGGGCCTGCCGGCAGGCGGCCTCCAGCACCCAGCGGCCGAGCGGCACGATCAGCCCGGTCTGCTCGGCCAGCGGGACGAAGGCGTCCGGGCCGAGCGTGCCGTGCTGCGGATGGCGCCAGCGCACCAGCGCCTCGGCGCCGACCACGCCGCCGTCGCGCAGCGAGACCAGCGGCTGGTACTCCAGGAAGAACTCGCCGCGCTCCAGGGCCGTGGGCAGATGGGTGCGGAGGGTGGAGCGGGCGATCTCCCGGGCGTGGCTGTCCGCGTCGTACAGCACCCAGCGCCCTGTCCCCTCGGCCTTGGCGCGCAGCAGCGCGATGTCGGCGGCCTGCACCACCTCGGCGGGCTCCATGGCGTCGGAGGCGCAGGCCAGCACGCCGGCGCTGACGGTGACCGAGAGCGGGCGGCCGCCGACCTGCACGGCGGTGCCGAGGGAGCCGATCAACTGCCGGGCGAGGTCGGCCATCTCCTCCTCGCCGGCCGGGTCGGCCACCAGCACGGTGAACTCGTCGCCGCCCATCCGGGCGACGGTCTTGCCGGGGTCGTCCAGGCAGTGCCGGAAGCGCTCGGCGACGGCGGAGAGCAACTGGTCGCCCGCGTGGTGGCCCAGCGAGTCATTGACCGTCTTGAAGCCGTCCAGGTCGAGGTAGCAGACGCCGACGGAGCCGATGGAGGAGTCGGGGGCCATCGCCCGGCCCAGCCGCTCCAGGAAGAGCGCCCGGTTGGGCAGCCCGGTGAGCGGGTCGTGGGTGGCCTGGTGGTGCAGCCGGTCGTGCAGCATCCGGCGCTCGGTGATGTCCTCCATCATGGCGACCTGGTACTGCGGGCGCCCCTGGTCGTCGCGGATCAGGGAGACGGTGAGGTCGGTCCAGACGACCGAGCCGTCCTGCCGGAAGTAGGGCTTCTCGGCCCGGAAGTGGTCGCGGTCGCCGCGCACCGAGTCCTGGTACAGCTCCCAGACGCCGTCGGTGTCGTCGGGGTGCACGAAGTCGGTGACATTGAGGTGGCGCAGGTCCTCGGTGCTGGCGGCGAGCATCCGGGCCAGTGCGTCGTTGACGTCCACGATGCGGCCCTGGAGGTCGGCGATCCCGATGCCGATGGCGGCGTCGCGGAAGAGGGCCTGGAAGCGGGCCTCGCTGGCGCGCAGCGCCTGCTCGGCGCGGACCTGCGCGGTGAGCGCGGCGCGGGAGATGGCCTCCTGCTCGCCCAGCGCGCGTTCGCGCAGCTCCCGGGCGTAGCCGGCGGCGAGGTGGTGCTGGAGCCGGGTGAGCCGGTTGCGCGCGGTGCCGGGCTCGCCGCTGAGGTCGGCCGGGCAGTAGAGCAGCAGATACGACTCGATGACGTCCAGGGTCTGCGCCAGGGCCTGCGGGTCGGTGCAGTGCGCGCGGACCAGGGCGGCGCCGATGTCGCGGGCCGGCCAGGGATGGAACGGGCGGCCCGCCAGCAGCGAGTGCAGGCGGGCCGCCAGGGTTTCCAGGTACGCCTGGAGTTCGGCGCGGCTGAGCGAGGTGGTGCTGACCGGGTAGACGGCGCGGCACCAGACGGCGGCGAAGCGCTCCAGGGCGTCACGGGGACCCCGCGCGGCGGCGGGGTCCCCGTGGGGGGCGGCGCTGGTCACGGCTTGCGTCCCACTCCTACATAGCCGCTGAACCGGGACGGGTCGTCGTCGGCGGCCTGGGCGTTGTCGCCCCACTCGCCGATGAGGACCACGCCCGGGTCGGGCTCGAAGCCCTCGAAGAACCGCTCCACCTGCTGCCGGGTCCGCATCACGAACGGGGTGCCGACCCGCTGGTAGAGGTCCTCGATCCGGGAGGCCTCCGCCGGGCGGGTGTCCTGGCTGGCGTGCGACAGCACCAGTCGGCTGCCCGGGGCCAGGGCGTCCCGCAACTCGCCCACCAGCGCGTACGGGTCGGCGCTCTCCTCCACGAAGTGCAGCACCGCGACCAGCAGCAGGGCCACCGGCCGGTTGAGGTCGACCAGCCCGTCGGCCTCGACCCGGGCCAGGATCTCCTTGGGCCGCAGCAGGTCGGCCTCGACGACGGACGCCTGCGGCACCTCGGCGAGCAGCGCCTGGCTGTGGGCGACCGCCACCGGGTCGTGGTCGATGTAGACGACCCTGGCGTCCGGCGACGCCTCCAGGGCGACCTCGTGCACATTGCCGAAGGTGGGTATGCCGGAGCCGATGTCGAGGAACTGGGTGACACCGGCTGCTGCGGACTGCCGTACGGCGTCGCGGATGAAGGCCCGGTTGGCCTGCATGATCTTCGGCAGGTCCGGCAGGATCTCGATCGCCCTGCGGCCGGCCTCGCGGTCGACCTCGAAGTTGTGCGAGCCGCCCAGGAAGAAGTCGTACATGCGGGCCGCGCTGGCCTTGGTCAGGTCGATCCCCTGCGGTGCCCACGTCGGACGGTCCACTGGCGCCCCTCCAGTCGCTGGTTGGCCGGGAGCGCTGTCGCCCCCGCTGCCGACCGCACGCTACCCCGAACACTCCTGCGATATCCCCACAACCGGAATCCCGACCGCGAATTGGCGCGAAGACGGTGGGCCCGGAGCACTACCGGGCAGCCCGCCGGGTGTCGATGGACGGTTCGGCAGGTGGCGTGGGACGCACTGCGCCATCGTGGTGATCATTATTCGTCGAACACCCGGAATCACCCTTTCTGATGGGTTGCACGCCATTCCGCAGCCATCGCTCCCCCGATGAGCCTAGCGTCCGTACCGATCGCCGACCCGGAGGAGAGTCGAGGCACGGATGTCGCAGCCGTTCACGCTCCCGCAGTTCTACGAGCCCTACCCCGCACGGCTGAACCCCCATCTGGAGGCCGCCCGGGAGCATTCCAAGGCATGGGCCCGCGAGATGGGGATGATCGAGGGCTCGGGCGTCTGGGACGAGCATGACTTCGACTCCCATGACTATGCGCTGCTCTGCGCGTACACCCATCCGGACGCACCGGCCGCCGAGCTGGCCCTGGTAACCGACTGGTATGTGTGGGTCTTCTTCTTCGACGACGACTTCCTGGAGAGCTTCAAGCGCACTCCGGACATGCAGGGCGCCAAGGCGTACCTCGACCGGCTGCCGGCCTATATGCCGGTCGAGCCGTCCGCCGGGCCGCCGCCCGAGCCGACCACCGCGGTGGAGCGCGGCCTGGCGGACCTCTGGGCGCGGACCGTACCGGCCATGTCGGAGGGGTGGCGGCGCCGCTTCGCCGAGTCCACCCAGCACCTGCTGGAGGAGTCCCTCTGGGAGCTGTCCAACATCAGCGACGGCCGGGTCTCCAACCCGCTGGAGTACATCGAGATGCGCCGCAAGGTCGGCGGCGCCCCCTGGTCCGCCGGGCTGGTGGAGTACGCCGCGGGCGCCGAGGTCCCGGACGCCATCGCGGCCAGCCGGCCGATGCGGGTCCTCCGGGACGCCTTCGCCGACGGCGTCCATCTGCGCAACGACCTCTTCTCCTACCAGCGGGAGATCGAGGAGGAGGGCGAGCTCTCCAATGGCGTGCTGGTCTTCGAGCGGTTCCTGGACTGCACCACCCAGCAGGCCGCCGACGCCGTCAATGAGCTGATCACCTCCCGGCTCCAGCAGTTCGAGCACACCGCCCTCACCGAGCTGGCACCGCTCTTCGCCGAGCACGGGCTGGACCCGGCGTCCTGCGCCGACGTCCTGGCCTATGTGAAGGGCCTTCAGGACTGGCAGTCCGGCGGCCATGAGTGGCATATGCGCTCCAGCCGCTATATGAACGGCGCCACCCGGGGCACCGCCCCCGGTGACACCCCGGCCGGCGGCGGCCTGCCGGTGCTGGGCGGCCCGGTCGGCCTGGGCACCTCCGCCGCCCGGATCGCCACCTCGCTTGTGGCCACCCTGCCCAAGCGGCTCAAGAGCCATGCCCATGTGCCCTTCCAGGCCGTGGGGGTGATCCGCATCCCGGACCTCTACATGCCCTTCACCACCCAGCTGAGCCCGTATCTCGACACCTCCCGGGAGAACGTGGTGACCTGGGCCCGCCGGATGGGCATGCTGGCCCCGGTGCCGGGCGTGCCCGCCTCCGGGATCTGGGACGAGCACAGCCTCAGGGCGTTCGACTTCGCCCTCTGCTCGGCCGGCATCCACCCGGACGCCTCCCTCGACCAGCTGGACCTGACCACCGGCTGGCTCACCTGGGGGACATACGGCGACGACTACTACCCGGCCGTCTTCGGGCGCACCTCCGACCTGGTCGGCGCCCGGCTCTGCACCAAGCGGCTGGCGGCCTTCATGCCGGTGGACTCCGGCACCGCCCCCATCCCGACCAACCCCCTGGAGCGCGGGCTGGCGGACCTCTGGGCCCGTACCGCCGGACCGATGACCCCCGGCGACCGGCGGCGGTTCCGGGCCACCATCGAGGACATGACCGACAGTTGGCTCTGGGAGCTCGCCAACCAGGCGGAGAACCGCATCCCCGACCCGGTCGACTACATCGAGATGCGCCGGATGACCTTCGGCGCGGACCTCACCATGAGCCTCTCCCGGCTCTCCCACCCGAGGACGCTGCCGCCCGAGGTCTACCGCTCCCGGCCGGTGCAGGCGATGGAGCACGCGGCGTCGGACTACGCGGCGCTGATCAACGACCTGTACTCCTATCAGAAGGAGATCCAGTTCGAGGGGGAGATCCACAACGCGGTCCTGGTGGTGCAGGACTTCTTCGGCTGCGGCCTCCAGGAGGCCCTGGGCATCGTGGCCGACCTGATGGCCTCCCGGATGCGGGAGTTCGAGCATGTCGTCGCCGATGAGCTGCCGGTGCTGGCCGACGAGTTCGACCTCGACGCGGCCGGCCGTGCGACACTGACCGGCTATGCGGAGGAGCTCAAACACTGGCTCGCCGGGATCCTCATCTGGCACCGGGGGTGCCGCCGGTACCTGGAGTCCGAACTGCGGCGCCCGGTGGGGGTACCGGAGCGGCCCTTCGGCGGCCCCGCCGGGCTCGGCACCTCCGCCGCCCGACTCGTACCGGCACTCGGCCTGGTGGGTCAGCGCCGGGAGTGACGCATGACCGCCCCGAGCGGCGGCAGCGGGTCGCAACTGCTGCCGGTGACGCCCGCGCTGGGGGTGGCCATGGCGGTGCTGCTGGCCGCCGGGGTGGCCGCCGCCGGATGGGGGCGGCTGGGGCACGGCCGGGCGGTGCTGCGGGCCGGGCTGCGGGCGGTGGTGCAACTGGCCGCCGTCGCCGCGGTGATCGCCTGGGTGGTGCGGTCGCTGCCGCTGTCGCTGCTCTTCGTCCTGCTGATGTTCACGGTGGCGGTGCGCACCGCCGGCCGCCGGATGACCGCCGGGCCGAACTGGGTCTGGGCGGCGGCGCCCATCGCGGCGGGCGTGGCCCCGGTGCTGGTGCTGCTGGTGGCGGCCGGACTGCTGCCGCTCAAGGGCATCTCGCTGATCCCGGTCGCCGGCATCCTGATCGGCGGCGCGCTCACCGCGACCTCGCTCTCCGGCCGCCGGGCGCTGGACGAGCTGGCGCAGCGCCGGGGCGAGGTGGAGGCGGCGCTGTCGCTGGGGCTCACCGACCGGGACGCCCGGCTGGAGATCTGCCGGACGGCGGCGGCCACCTCGCTGATGCCGGCGCTTGACCAGACCCGCACCGTGGGCCTGGTCACCCTGCCGGGCGCGTTCGTCGGGATGCTGCTGGGTGGCGCCTCACCGGTGGCGGCGGGCGCGGTGCAGCTCTTTGTGCTGGTGGCGCTGCTGGCGGTGGAGGCGGTCGCGGTCCTGGTGGTGCTGGAGCTGGTGGGCCGGGGGCTGGTGCCGGGCGCGGCACCGGTGGCCCGCGAGCCGGGGGCAGGCCCGCACATCCGGTAGGGTGGCGGCTGATCGAAGGGGAGTAGCCCTCCACCGGACCGTCGACATACTGGCCGCCGCCTCGCGCGAAGGCCCGGCGCCCGGGGCATCGGCTCGGCGCGGCACGGTCCGCGCGACGGGTGCCGGCGAGACCTTCGGCCGCAGTGCTGTGTGCCATGCGCTGCCGTGCCGAAGCGACCCCCGAGGGAGTCACCGCCGGTACGGGAGCCCGACCGACGAGGAAGACCCCATCCGATGAGCCTCACCATCGCCGCGATCACCTTCGGCATCATCTTCCTGGCGGAACTGCCGGACAAGACGGCCCTGGCCAGCCTGGTGCTGGGCACCCGCTACCGGGCGAGCCATGTCTTCGCGGGGATCGCCGCCGCCTTCGCCGTCCATGTCGCCATCGCGGTCGCCGCCGGCAGCCTGCTGGCGCTGCTGCCGCACCGCTGGGTGGAGGGCGTGGTGGGCCTGCTCTTCCTGGCCGGGGCGGCGATGCTGCTCTTCCAGCGGGAGGGGGACGAGGACGAGCACGCCGCCAAGGAGCCGTCCTCCAACAGCTTCTGGAAGGTCGCCGGGTCCGGCTTCCTGCTGGTGCTGGTGGCCGAGTTCGGCGACCTGACCCAGATCACCACGGCCAACCTGGCCGCCCGCTACGCCGACCCGCTCTCCGTCGCCCTCGGCTCCTGGCTGGCGCTCTGCGCGGTGGCGGCGATTGCCATCGTCGGCGGTCAGAAGCTGATGAAGCATGTGCCGCTGCGGGTCATCACCAGGGTGGCGGCCGTCGTCATGCTGGTGATGGCGGCGGTCAGCATCGTGGGCGCGGTCAGGGGCTGACGCCGTCCGCCGTACGGACCTCCTGGAGCAGCCCCCAGGTGAAGTCGGCCACCGCCTGCCGGGCCACCCCGTCGGCGTCCGGCGCGGTGAAGGCCAGCCGCCACCGCGTGGGGGCGGTGCCCTCCAGCGGCCGGGCGGGGGCGAAGGCGGCGGCCACATCGCCGACCGTGCAGCTCCAGGGGTCCAGGTCGGCCAGGGTGTGCAGCTCGGGCGGCGGGCTGCCGGCGGCCCGTACCAGCCACTCGTTGAGGACGCCGCCGCCCGGGGCCAGCAGCAGCTCGAACCGCAGGTCCGGCCAGAGCGGCAGCGGCCAGCGCAGCGCCCGCAGCTCCAGGTCGCCGACCCGCTGCGGCCCCGCCGACTCCGGCGGCCCGAGGACGGCCAGGCAGCGGCGCTCGCCGTGCGGGAAGGTGCGGGACCGCAGCATCGCCTGCCAGCGGCGGTTGGCCTCCCGCATCTCGGCCCGGGAGGCGCCCAGCCTGCGGACGGCCTCCTCGACCAGTTCGGGGTGGAAGTCCGCCATTCGGCGGAGCAGTACCAACTGGAACTCCACGGGGCCGAAGCCGTTGATCGCCATGCCCCCAGGATGCGCGGTCAGGAGGGGAGGCGGCTCAGGGGAAGGCCCGCTCCAGCCGCTCCCGCGTGTTGGGCCCGTACACGCCCCGGGGGTCGCCCTGCACGCCGTACCAGGACTGGAACTGGGCGACCGCGTCCTCGGTCCGCCGGTCGTAGCTGCCGGACGGCCTGCCGTGGTACGTCCAGGCGCGGGCCAGCCGCTGCTGCAACTCGGTGACCTCGGGGCCGCTCATCCCCGGCGACAGGGTGCGCGGGCCGGTCTCGGCAGGGGTGGGGGCGACGGCCGACGCGGAGGTGGTGGCCTCCCCGGCGCTGCTGCTGACGGCCGGGTCCGGGGGCGGCGCCGCAGGCGCGCTGGTCCCGGGGGCGGCGGTGACCGCGCCCGAGGTGGCGGCGGCGGTGGTGCTGGTCTCCGCCGCCGGGGCGGTGCTGCCGGTGGCCTGGGCGGTGCCCGAGGCGGAGAGGGTGGCGGACGGCACGGCGGTCGCCGCCCGGGTCGTGGACGCCGGACGGCCGCTTGCCGTCGGGCCGGCGGAGAGCAGCGGGGCGCCGACCAGGGCGGACGCGGACGGTGCGGGGACGACGATGGCGGCCCGGTCCGATCCACCGCCCGAACCGGTCAGCGCCAGGCCGATGCCCGCAGCGGTCGGCACCGCCAGCGCGGCGGCGACCAGCGCCCCACGATGGCGGCGCCGCCTGGTCGCCGCCTGGCGGCCCGCCGCGCGGGAGTAGGGCACATGGACGGCCGTGGCCCGGCCCTCCATCGGGACCAGGGTGAAGTCGCCCGGGGCCGCCGCGGGTACGGCCTCCGGTGCCGATGCCTGCGCGCCGGAGGGCGGTGCGGACGGCGCCGGGCCCGGGGAGAACGGCTCGGGCGGCGGCACCGTGGCGACATCGGGTTCGCCCGACACATGGACATAGGGGCGGACCAGCGGCGGACCCTCGATATGCGGCAGCACCGCCGTCTCGGTCAGATCGGGAGGGCAGGCGCACAGCCCCCCGGTGCGCTCGGCGCCGCAGGCGGGGCAGTGCTGTCCCGGCATCCGACCGGTCCTCCTCCATTGCGCAGTGCTGCACCAACCGGGCGGGAGGCACAGGGCAGGCAGCCGCTCGGTGGAACAGGGACCGGTGGCGGGCGAAGGGCGCGTCGCACAGGGCGGGGCGCGCACGGGCCTCGGTCGCGCCCGATTATGCAGGATGCGCAGCTGATCGCACAGTGACGGCCGGAGACCGGTGGGCAGGCCCGCCCGGCTTGCCGGGATAGGGGTGGATTTCCGTCCCCTGCAACCGGGTTGGGGGATGCGTGCGCCCATGGACGGGTGCCTCGGCCGCCCACCCCTCGCCACGGCAGGGAAAAACCGGGACAAAGCTGACAGAATGGTCTGGCGGAGGGTCGATCACCGGACCGATGGTGTGAGGAGCTGGCATGGCGGACCACGCTGCCGAGCCCGGCCGTACGGGACCCCCCACGGGCAGCTCCGCAGGCGCCACCAGGCTCCCGCTCGGCACCTCGCCCGCCCCGCAGACCGGCCCGCCCGGGCCGGTCGGCAGCCTCTGGGTGGCCATCGGCGCACTGCTGCTGGCCATGCTGCTGGCCGCGCTCGACCAGACCATCGTGGCCACCGCCCTGCCCACCATCGTCAGCGACCTCGGCGGCCTGGACCACCTCTCCTGGGTGGTCACCGCCTATCTGCTGGCCTCCACCGCCGCCACCCCGCTGTGGGGCAAGCTCGGCGACATGTACGGGCGCAAGCGCCTCTTCCAGGTCTCCATCGTGATCTTCCTGGTCGGCTCGGCGCTCTGCGGCATCTCCCGGAACATGGGCGAGCTGATCGGCTTCCGCGCCTTGCAGGGGCTGGGCGGCGGCGGGCTGATCGTGCTCACCCAGGCCATCGTCGGCGACCTGGTGCCGCCCCGCGACCGAGGCCGCTACCAGGGCCTCTTCGGGGCCGTCTTCGGCGTCACCAGCGTGCTCGGCCCGCTGCTCGGCGGCCTCTTCGTGGACCACCTCAGCTGGCGCTGGGTCTTCTACATCAACCTGCCCATCGGCATCGTCGCGCTCCTGGTCATCGCGGCGGTGCTGCCCCGCACCGCGACCCGGCAGCGGCACACCGTCGACTACGCCGGCACCGGGCTCATCGCCGGCGTCGCCACCTGCCTGGTGCTGATGACCTCGCTGGGCGGCACCACCTGGCCGTGGTCCTCCTGGCGGGTCATCGGCCTGGGCGTGCTGGGACTGGCCCTGCTGGCGCTCTTCATCCGGGTCGAGCGGCGGGCCGCCGAACCGGTCCTGCCGTTGCGGCTCTTCCGGATGCGGACCTTCACCCTCGCCGCCGTCATCTCCTTTGTCGTCGGCTTCGCCATGTTCGGCGCGCTGACCTATCTGCCGACCTTCCTCCAGGTCGTCCACCAGGTGTCGCCGACCCTCTCCGGCGTCCATATGCTCCCCATGGTCCTCGGCATCCTGGTCACCTCCATCGCCGCCGGGCAGATCGTCAGCCGCACCGGCCGGTACAAGGCGTTCCCGATCACCGGCACCGCGATCACCGCCGTCGGCCTGCTGATGCTCTCCCGGCTCACCGAGCACAGCGGCAACCTGACGATGAGCCTCTCCTTCCTGGTCTTCGGCCTCGGTCTGGGCCTGGTCATGCAGGTGCTGGTGCTGGTGGTGCAGAACGCCGTCGGCTACGAGGACCTGGGCGTGGCCACCGCCGGGGCCACCTTCTTCCGCTCCATCGGCGCCTCCTTCGGCGTCGCCGTCTTCGGCACGATCTTCGCCAACGGCCTGAGCGACCGCATGGCCCGCGCCCTCGCCGGGGTGCGGCTGCCGCCCGGCTTCACCCCCGGCACCATCACCCGGGACCCCCGCACCGTCTCCGCGCTCCCCCCGCCGGTACGGGACGCCGTCCACCATGCGTACTCCCAGTCCATCACCCAGGTCTTCCTCTATGCGGTACCCGTGGTGCTGGTGGCCTTCGCCCTCAGCTGGTTCCTCCGGGAGCAGCCGCTGCGGCAGACCGTCACCACGCCCGACCTCGGCGAGACCATCGGCACCAACCCCGTCGAGCGCTCCTCCCTCGACGAGATCGCCCGCGCCCTCTCCAGCCTGGGTACCCGGGAGGCCCGGCACGGCCTCTACCGGTGCATCACGGCCAGGGCCGGCCTGGAACTGCGGCCGGCCTCCAGCTGGCTGATCCTGATGATGCGCAAGTACGGTGCGATCACCCCCGGGGAGGTCGCCGACCGGGGCGTCGTCCCCCGCCAGGTCGTCGAGGACGCCGCCATCGAAGTCGAGGGCCATGGCCTGGCGCGGCGCGAGGGCACCCTGCGGATGCGGCTCACCCCGCGCGGCGAACAGGTCGCCGACCGCCTGGTCGCCGCCCGCCGCGCCCAGCTCTGCGAACTCCTCGGCGACTGGGACGACACCGGCCACGCCGATCTGGCCGCGCTGCTCACCCGCCTCAGCAACGCCCTCTGCGGCGACCGGCGCGACCACCCCGGCGGTCCGGCCATCGGCCCCCGCCCGCAGCCGCACCCGGGCCGCGACCCGGCCTGAGCCCTGGGGTCTGCTTCGGCAGTGGATCTCGGCCGTGGAGGAGCACGCCCTGGGTGGCGTGGCGATCCGACGTTGTCTGCGGCGGGAGTCCTTCCCGGCAGACCCTAGGCGGTGATGTCGAGCGCCGCCCCGTACAGCCGGTCCACCTTCAACCGGATGACCACCCGGCGCTCGGCGACCAGCTGCCCCAGGAACGCGTCTTCGTCTTCCGGCTCCGCGCCCCTCGGGATGATCCCGAGTAGTTCCCGCCCGACCGCGTCCCCGGGAACCGCCGTGATCTCGGAGACCGAGGCCACGCCCTCGGCGACGGCGAACGACCACACGTCGCCGCCCTGCACATGCAGCGCGGCATGCGGGTCGCGCCGCAGGTGCTTGACCTTGACGCGGTCGGCCGTCGTCGAGAACCGCACGATGCGGGCCTCGGCGTCCCAGCTGTAGAGCATGGTGGTCAGGTGGGGATGGCCGGTGCGCTTGACGGTGGCGAGGGTGCCGTACTGCTGCTCGCCGAGCAGGTTGGAGAGGTCTTCGTCGGACAGCGGGCGAGGTGCGGGACCTTGAGTCATGGCATCCTCAACCTCCGTGGCTGTCAGGGCATTTCCTGCGTTCCACCAGTCCGACCACCCACTTTCACCGCACGCCCTAGGCCGCGCGCTCGGGGGCGGCGCAGACCTCGTCGGCCGGTACCACGATGGCCGTCAGCACCAGGCCGTCGCGGACCAGCCAGCGGCCGCTGAAGCCGGTCACCCCCGCCGCCTGCGCCACGGGTCCGGGCACCAGCAGCCGGGCGCTGAAGGTGCCGCTGCCCGGGTCGGCGGTGATCAGCGCGTCATCGAAGTCGAGCCAGCGCTTGGCCAGCGGGAACCACGCCTTGTACACCGACTCCTTGGCGCTGAACAGCAGCCGGTCCCAGGCCACTTCGGGCACGGAGGCGGTGAGTTCCCGGAGGCGCGTCCGCTCGTCCGGCAGCGAGATCGCCTCCAGGACGCCGTCCGGGAGCGGGAGGTGGGGTTCGGCGTCGATGCCGAGGGTGGCTATCTCGGCGGAGCGGCCCACCACCGCGCCCCGGTAGCCCTCGCAGTGGGTGATGCTGCCCACCACGCCCGGCGGCCAGAGCGGCTCGCCGCGCGGCCCGGACGGTATCGGGGAGGGCGGCAGGCCCAGCTGGGACAGGGCGCGGCGTGCGCACACCCGTGCGGTGGTGTACTCCAGGCGCCGTTTGTCGACCGCCCGGGCCACCGCCGCCCGCTCCTCGGGGAAGAGCGGGGCGTCGGGGACGTCCTCGTAGGTGTCCGCCGACACCACGGATGGGCCCACAATCGTCTCGATCACGATGATCTCCCGTTGGTGGACAGGGCCGCGCTGCTGACAGGTGATCGGGACTCACCGTAGCCGGAGCAGTGGCCGCCGGACCATCGCCCCTGGCATCTGACGGCCACTCAGGTAGCTGCGCCGTATGGCGGCGACCCGCATCACCCAGCGCGAGGGAATCCCGGGCGTGGGGCAGGATGGACCCATGAGCGTTGTGAAGATCAATGTGCTGACTGTGCCCGCCGAGCAGCGGGAGGTGCTGGAGCAGCGGTTCGCCTCCCGGGCCGGGGCCGTGGAGGGCTCCGACGGGTTCGAGTGGTTCGAGCTGCTGCGGCCGGTGGACGGGACCGACAAGTACCTGGTGTACACCCGGTGGCGGAGCGAGGAGGACTTCCAGCAGTGGATGTCCGGGCCGATGCAGGCCGCACACCGTGGCGGCGCCGGCGGCGGGTCGGGCAGCGAGGCGGGCGGCGAGCGGCCCAAGCCGGCTGCCTCCGACTCCTCGCTCTGGTCGTTCGAGGTGGTCCAGCAGGCCGCGCCGAAGCTGGGCTGACCCGGCCGCCCGGCAGCCCTACGCTCGCCGCATGACGAATCCTGACTTCATCGTGGTGACCACCACCCACGAAGCCGAGGAGCCGGCCAGGGACCTGGCCGCCAGGGTCGTGCGCGAGCGTCTGGCCGCCTGCGCCCAGGTCTACCCGGTCGACTCGGTGTACTGGTGGGACGGGGACGTCCGGGCCGAACCGGAGTACCGGATCGACTTCAAGACCCGCGCCGACCTGGCCGACCGGCTGACCGCCTATGTCGAGCAGCACCACTCCTATGAGACCCCCGAGGTCGTCGCGGTCCCGGTGACCGGGGGCAGTGCCGCCTATCTGGACTGGGTGGCGACCGAGACGGCCCGCTGACCCCGGGCATGCGGCGCCGGGCAGCGGGCAGCAGGCAGCGGGCAGCAAGGAAGCGGGCAGCAGGCAGCGGAGGCCCGGGCTCTCAGGGAGCTTCCGGGCCTCCGCGCCGTCCGCGGGCCAGGGTGACCCGCTCAGAGGCCGGTGGCCGCCGAGCGGCGCCGGGAGAGGGCGTCCACCCCGGCCGCGACCACCAGGACCAGGCCGGTGACGACGAACTTGACGCCGGAGCTGTAGCCGAGCAGGCCCATGCCGTTGTCGATGACGGCCACGACCGCGCCGCCGATGACGGCGTCGATGATCCGGCCGCGCCCGCCGAAGAGGCTGGTACCGCCGATCACCGCCGCGCCCACCGCGTAGAGCAGGGTGTTGCTGCCGCCGGCGTTGGGGTCCACCGAGTTGGCGCGGGAGGCGGCGAAGACGCCCGCCAGCGCGGCCATGGTGGAGCCGATGACAAAGACGGAGGTGCGGATGCGCGCGACCTTGATGCCGGCCCGCCGGGCCGCCTCGGCGTTGCCGCCCACCGCGTAGATGTGCAGCCCGTAGCGGGTGTACCCGAGCACGAAGGTCCACAGCGCGAGGAGGGCCAGCAGCACCGGGACCACGATGGGCACGCCCTTGAGGCTGACCACCAGGATGTTGCGGCTGCGCTCCTGGTTGAGGACGGCGACGGCGGAGGCCGCGATCACCACCACCCCGGCGACCTTGGCGGCGGCGACGGCGAACGGCTCGCTCTCCAGGCCCTTGCGGCGGCGGGAGCGCGCGGTGAGCGCCTTGGTCGCCGCGTACCCGCCCGCGACCAGGGCGAAGAGCACCCAGCCGAGCGCCGGTGCCAGGTTCTTGTTCTGGATGGCGAGGACGGCCTCATTGGTGACCGGGATATTGCCGCCCTGCCCGATGATGATCAGCACCACGCCCTGGAAGGCCAGGAAGCCGCCCAGCGTCACCACGAACGACGGGATGCCGACCCGGGCCACCAGCGTCCCCAGCACCAGCCCGATCACCGCACCGGTGCCCAGGGCGGCGGCCAGGGCGGCGGTCAGCGGCCAGCCGTGCTGGGTGAGGGTGACCGCGAGCACCGCCCCGGCCACGCCGCTGACGAACCCGGCCGAGAGGTCGATCTCGCCCAGCAGCAGGACGAAGACCAGCCCCATCGCGATGGTGGTGATCACCGCGCCCTGGGTGAAGAGGTTGGCGAAGTTGCCCGCCGTCAGAAACGCCGGCCGCAGGGCGCCGAAGACCGCGCAGAGCACGATCAGGCCCAGGACGGCCGGCAGCGACCCCATGTCGCCGCCGCGCACCCGGGCGCCGTACGCCCGCAGATGCGCCGCCAGATCGCGGCCGACGCGCTCGGCGGCGCCGGGCTCGCCGGTGCTCCCGCCGGAACTCGCGGTCTTGGCTGGGGAGATGGTCATGCCGGTACCTCGTCGTCCGTTTCGTTGAGGGACTCCCCGGTCTCGGCGGGCGCGAGGCCCAGGTCGCCGGAGCGCCCGGCCGTGATCAGCTCCACGATCCGGGTGTGGTCGATGTCCGCCCGCCTGACCTCGGCGGCCAGCTGCCCGAGGTAGAGGACGGAGACCCGGTCGGCGACGCTGAGCACGTCGTTCATGTTGTGCGAGATGAGGATGACGGCCAGCCCCGCGTCGGCCAGCCGCCGCACCAGGTCGAGCACCTGCCGCGTCTGGGCGACGCCCAGGGCGGCGGTGGGCTCGTCCAGGATGACGACCTTGCTGTTCCACAGCACCGCCCGGGCGATGGCCACGGTCTGCCGCTGGCCTCCGGAGAGGCTGGCGACCCGCTGCCGCACGGAGGTGACGGTGCGTACGGAGAGGCTCTCCAGGGTCTGGAGAGCCTTCTCCTCCATGGCGGCCCGGTCGAGCACCAGCCCGGAGCGCTCCTCGCGGCCCAGGAACATGTTCTGGACGATGTCGAGGTTGTCGCAGAGCGCCAGGTCCTGGTAGACGATCTCGATGCCGAGCGCCGAGGCGTCACGCGGCTCGTGGACGCGCACCGGCCGCCCCTCGAAGCGGAACTCCCCCGAGTCCACCGGGTGGATGCCCCCGATGCACTTGGTGAGCGTGGACTTGCCGGCCCCGTTGTCCCCGACGAGGGCCATGACCTCCCCCGGGTAGGCGTGGAAGTCCACGTTCTTGAGCACATGGGCGGGGCCGAAGCTCTTGTTCACCTGCGTGAGGGACAGGATGGGGTCGGGCATCGCGCTTCCTCGTGGTGGAGTGCCGGGGCCGGAGCCGTCGCCGGGCTAGCTGATGCCGGCCTTGGCGCACTTGTCGGCGTACTCGGTCGTGCACAGCTCGGCCTTGGTGACGAATCCGTCGTCCACGACCGTCTTGACGTTCTCCTTGGTGATCGCCTCGGGCACCAGCAGCACCGAGGGGACGTCGCGGTTGCCCTCCGGGTCGTGGACGGTGCCGGTGGTCTCGCCCTCCTTGCCGTTGGCCAGCGAGACGGCCAGCTCGGCGGCGGCCTCGGCCTCCTTCTGGACGGCCTTGTAGACGGTCATGCACTGGTCGCCGTTGAGGATGTTCTGGAGTCCCTGGACGGTGGCGTCCTGGCCGGTGACCGGCACCTTGCCGTTGACGCCGTTCTTCTTCAGCACGGCGATGGCGGCGTTGCCGAGCCCGTCGTTGGCCGCCAGCACGCCGTCGATCTTCCCGCCCTGCTGGGTGTACATCTGCTCGAAGATCGTGCCGGCCTGCTGGTTGTCCCAGTCGGGGACGGACTGGTCGGCGACCTTGGTGTAGCCGCTCACCTGGGACAGCACACCGTCGTAGCCCTGCTTGAAGAGCGTGGCGTTGTTGTCGGTGGGCGAGCCGTTGAGGTAGGCGATCCGGGCGTCCTTCTTGCCGTCGGCGGTGAGGCACTTCTGCAGGCCCTCGCCCTGGAGCTTGCCGACCGCGACATTGTCGAAGCTGACGTAGTACTTGGCGCTGCCGCCGAGCGTCAGCCGGTCGTAGTCGATGGTGGCCACGCCCTGCTGCTTGGCCTTGTCCAGGACCGCCTTGCCGGTGCCGCTGTCCAGGTTGACGATCATCAGCACGGTGACGCCGCTGGTCAGCATCTGGTCCGCGATGGTCTGGAACTGCGCCTTGTCGCCCTGCGCGTTCTGGATGTCGTACGGCAGCCCCGCCGCCTTGAACGCCTCCTCCAGGTACCGGCGGTCGGCGGTCTCCCAGCGTGCCGAGGACTTGGTGTCCGGCAGGATGACCCCGATCTTCCCCTTCGGCTTGGCGCTGCTCGCGCCGTCCCCGCCGGCCGATGCCGTCCCGCCGTCGGAGCTACACGCGGCCAGGCCCAGGACCAGCGGAAGTCCCACAGCCAGCAGCATTCTCGTTCGCTTGATCACGGAACTCGCCTCTCTCGCGGAGCATCCACTGACGGCACGGCAGTGGTGGGACCCATTTGTCAGCGCGCAAAACATATGAGCGTGGTCAGCGGGTGTCCATGCGCAGACGGGTAACGATTGCGACACGTCGCCCAGGACGGCGGCCGCCCTCGGTGACGTGCCCTCAGTTTGCGCTCTCGAAGGAGACCGGGGCGTCGAAGGCGGCACGCCGGGTGGCACGGCGGAGGGCCCGCAGGACGGGGGTGCCCAGGGTGAGGCAGAGGATGACGGTGACGGCGGCGCGGGGCAGGTCCCAGCCTAGCGAGGTGGCCAGGCAGTAGGCGGCGAAGCGGGCCAGATTCGCGGAGAGCGGGTCGCCGGGGACAAAGGAGACCGAACTGCTCATACCGCCGAGGTAGGGCCACCCCTGGAGATTCATCACGGTGCCGTAGAGCACCGAGGAGACGGCTCCATACCCGGCCAGCAGGGCCAACTCGCCGCGCCCCCGCAGACCGGCCGCGCCCGGCAGCAGCCCGGCGCCCGCGCAGACCCACCCCATGGCGAGCATCTGGAACGGCAGCCAGGGCCCGACGCCGCCGGTCAGCAGACCCGAGGCGAACATCGAGACCGCGCCGAGCACGGCACCGAAGCCGGGCCCCAGCACCCGCCCGGAGAGCACCATCAGAAAGAACATCGGCTCGATCCCGGCCGTGCCCGCGCCCAGCGGGCGCAGCGCGGCGCCGGCGGCGGCCAGCACGCCGAGCAGCGCCACCGATTTGGCGTCCAGGCCCGCGCCGCCGCCGGAGGCGGCCCGCCCCTCGGCGATCTGCGCCACCACCACGGCCAGCAGCAGCGGCAGCAGGGCCGCGAAGAGCCAGGGCGCATCGGCGGAGTGGCCCACCAGGTCGGCGCCGGGGGAGGCGAGCAGCGGCCAGCCGAAGGCGGCGACGCCCACGGCCGAGGTCAGCAGCAGGGCGGCGGTCGAGCGGCGGCCCAGCGGAACCGGACGGGCGAGTGGGACCGGACGGGCGAGCGGAACCGGACGGGCGAGCGAGCGGCGAGTGGCGTCGCGCTTCATACGGGGGCCCCGGGTTCGGTACGGGCGAGGGCGTCGCGCACCTGGCCGACGGTCAGCCACGGCTCGGGCGCGAGCACCTTGGCGACCTGCGGGGCGAAAGCGGGGGAGGAGGTGACGACGGCGGCGGTGGGGCCGTCGGCGACGATCTCGCCGTCGGCCAGGATGACCGTGCGGTCGGCGAGTTCGGCGGCGAGCTCCACATCGTGGGTGGCCAGCAGGACCGCGCAGGGACCGTCGGCGGCCAGTTCCCGCACGATGCGCACCAGCCGCTCCTTGGCCGCGTAGTCCAGGCCCCGGGTCGGCTCGTCCAGCAGGATCAGCGAGGGCCGGGCGGTCAGCACCACGGCCAGTGCCAGGGTGAGCCGCTGCCCTTCGGAGAGGTCGCGCGGGTGGCTGCCGTCGGCCAGGCCCGGCAGCAGCCGCTCCACCAGGGCGCGGCAGGTGCCCGGTGCCGCGCCGCAGTCGGCGTCGGCGGCGTTGCACTCCGCCGCCACCGTCTCGCCGTACAGCAGGTCGCGCGGGTCCTGCGGGACCAGCCCGACCCGGCGGATCAGCTGGGCGGGCCGGGTGCGGTGCGGGGTGAGCCCGGCGACCCGCACCGACCCGGAGGACGGGGCGTGCAGCCCGACCAGGCTGCCCAGCAGGGTGGACTTGCCCGCGCCGTTGCGGCCCATCAGGGCGGTGACCGTGCCCCGGTGCAGGGTGAGGTCGACACCGCGCAGCGCCGCCACCGGCCCGCGCCGCACCACCAGGCCCCGCACCTCGGCGGCGGGCTCGGCTGCGGTCTGGGCGGCAGGTTCGGCTGCGACGCGTACGGGGACGGCGGGCCCGGTGCCCGCCAGGCGGGCCCGCAGCGGGGCGGCCCGGCGCCGGGCGTCGCGTACCGAGAGCGGCAGCGGCGACCAGCCGGCCGCCCGGCCCAGCCCGACCACCGGGGGGAAGACCGGTGAGGCGGCCATCACCTCCGCCGGTCCGCCGACCACCGGGGGCAGGCCCGGTCCGGGCAGCAGCACCACCCGGTCGGCGTACTGGACGACCCGCTCCAACCGGTGCTCGGCCAGCAGCACGGTGGTGCCCAGGTCGTGGACCAGCCGTTGCAGCACCGCCAGCACCTCCTCTGCGGCGCCCGGATCGAGGGCGGAGGTGGGTTCGTCCAGCACCAGAAGCCGGGGGCTCACGGTGAGCACCGAGCCGATCGCCACCCGCTGCTGCTGCCCGCCGGAGAGCGAGGCGAGCGGCCGGTCGCGCAGCTCGGCGAGGCCCAGCAGGTCCAGGGTCTCCTCGACGCGGCGGCGCATCACCTCGGGCGGGGTGCCCAGGGACTCCATGCCGTAGGCGAGTTCGTCCTCGACGGTGTCGGTGACGAAGTGGGACCTCGGGTCCTGGCCCACGCTGCCGACCACATCGGCGAGTTCACGCGGCCGGTGGGTGCGGGTGTCCCGGCCGGCGACGGTGACCCGGCCGCGCAGTACGCCGCCGGTGAAGTGCGGCACCAGTCCGCTGACCGCCCCCAGCAGGGTGGACTTGCCCGAGCCGGACGGCCCGACCAGCAGGCACAGCTCCCCCTCGGGGAGGTGCAGATCCACTCCGCAGAGCGCGGGCGCGGCGGCGTCGGGGTAGCTGACCGAGACCTGCTCAAAGGTGATCACTGCTGGGCTTCCTTCCGTTCCTCGCGGCCCGCCTGCCCGGGCACCGCCGTCCCGGCATCCCCCGCACCCGGCCGTGCCCGCGCCGGTACGACCGGCATCGGCGGCACCGGCGCGGCCACCGCCGGGACCAGCCCCAGCAGCACGGCGCCCGCCGCCGCCAGCGGCAGCACCGGCATGGTGACCGGCACGGCCGCCGGGTGGAACGCGGCCGGGTCGCGGGTCGACAGCCACACCGCCAGCGCCGCGACCGCCGCCCCCGAACCGGAGACCAGCCACTCCCGCGCCGCCCATGGGTCCGGCCGGTAGCGGGTGCGCAGCGCCCGCCGCCCGCCCACCAGCAGCCCGCCTCCGGCGGCGGCCACCCCGGCGGCCAGCAGCGGCAGCGCCCACGCCGTTCCGGCGTCGGTGAGCAGCCCGTACACCGCGACACAGACCCCCGACAGGCCGGTGAGGGTGAGCGCGGCGGTGGTGCGGCGCACCGCGACCGGCACCTCGGCGGTACGGCCGAAGCCCCGGGTGTCCATGGCGGCGGCCAGGCTGACGGAGCGTTCCAGGGCGCCCTCCAGCACCGGGATGCCCACGCTCAGCAGCGCCTTGACGCCCCGGTCGGAGCGTCCGCGCAGCCTCCGGGCGGACCGCAGCCGCTGCACGTCGGCGACCAGGTTGGGGGCGAAGGTCATGGCGACCACCACCGCCACCCCGGCCTCGTACAGCGCCCCCGGCAGGGCGCGCAGCAGCCGGGCCGGGTTGGCCAGCGCATTGGCCGCCCCCACGCAGCCCAGCAGCACCGCCAGCCGGAGGCCGTCGTACAGCGCGAAGAGCAGCGCCTCGGCCGTCACCCGGCCGCCCAGCCGCACCCCCTGCGCCCAGTCGGGCAGCGGCACCTCGGGCAGCGTGAAGAGCACCCGGGTCCCCGGGATCGGCGAGCCCAGGACGACCGCGAAGAGCAGCCGGATGCCGAGCACCAGCAGACCGAGCTTCAGAAACGCGCCATACGAGCGGGACCAGGCCGCCGCGCCGCGCCGCGCGGCCACCACATGACCGGCGACGGCGGCGGCCAGGAGCAGCAGCAGCGGGTTGGTGGTGCGGGAGGCGGCGGTGGCCAGCCCCAGCGCCCAGAGCCACCATGCGCCGGGGTGCAGCTGGCGCGGACCGGCCGCCGGACGGGCCGTGCGGAGGCGGGCGGGGGCGGGGGCTTCGGTCACGGGGGGAGTCCTGGAGGGCATGCGGTCAGCGGGTGCGCCGGCGGCGGGCCTGTACGGCGGCGCCGACCGCGACCAGCGCGATCAACCCGCCGCCCAGCGCCAGTCCCAGCACCGGGCCGCCTCCTCCGCCGTCGTCGTCACCGCCGCCGCCGTCAGCGCTGGTGCCGCCGGTGCCGCCGGTCGGGGCGACCACCTCGCCGCAGCCCTGACGGGGGTAGCCGGTGATGGCGCAGAGCACGCCGCCGGTGTTGTAGCGCAGCGGCGGGACGGCGGCGGCCAGCACCTCGGCGCTGCTGGCGTCGGTCGGCACCACCGCGCACAGGGTGCGCCGCTCCGGGGGCCGCTCGCCCGACGGGGCGTCGGCCGGGGTGCCGAAGTCCAGGACCACGGCGACGCGCTTGCGGCCGTCGCGGGGCGGGGTGGTGGCGCAGATCGCCGCGAAGTCGCCCGCCGCGCGGGGCCGGGCGGCGTCGCTGCCGCCGTCGGGGCTGACCGCGAACCGCCAGCCGTCCACGCCGCCGTCCAGCGGGCGGTAGGTCGCCGGGCCCTGCTGCTGGTATGTCCAGGCGCCCTGGGACCAGTCCCAGAAGGACCAGTAGCGGTATCCGGTGGCGTGCGCGGGCGTCGCGCCGAGCAGCGGCAGCGCCAGCAGGCCGGCCAGCACCAGCACCAGGCCCGGCGTGTGCCGCATCGCGGCGCGGCTGCCCGCCCGGTGGGGCCCGGCCGTCGGCAGCGGGGTCACCGGTCCTCGCCGGGGGCCGGGGCCGGGGCGGGGGTGGTCTGCTCCGGGGCCTCGGCGGCGGCCCGCGCGGCCGTGGCGCCGTTCCTGCGGTTGAGGCGGAGGAACACCCCGCCGCCGACCAGGACGACCAGGACCATGGCGATCAGCCACACCGGGGAGAAGCCGCCGTTCTCGTCCTCGTCGGTGCCGGTCACCGAGGAGCCCGGCGCCAGGGTGGCGTCGGGCGCGGCGGAGGCGGCCGACGCGGCGGCGGACGGCACGGCGGCGGGCGCCGGACCGGAGTTGATCAGCATCTGGACGACATTGCTGCCACCGAAGTTGTACGGGTCGAGCCCGGTCGCCCGGGCGACCAGCAGCAGCGTGGCGGCGGCGGACGGGTTGACACCCTGCTCGCCCCGCATCCAGCTGTAGCCGTTGCCGGCCAGCCAGTCGGCGGCGTCGGACGCCTGGTCCGGGTGGCCGGCCGCGACCAGGCTCAGCACGGCCCAGGAGGTGGCGTTGTAGTCCGGCGCGGGGTCGGCGCCGGGCAGCGTCTGCATCAGCCGCTGCTTGCCGTCGGCCAGCCGCTGGACCAGGAAGTGCGCGGCGGCCTCGGCGGACTGCCGCTGCGGCACCGCGCCCTTGGCGCCGTCCTTGCAGCTCGGCGGGGCGGCCGGCTGCTCCCGGCGGGTCACCGGGGCCACCGGCAGCGCGCTGCCGGCGGCGGCCAGCGCCGCCTGGGCGGAGGCGAAGTCATTGGCGTCCAGCCCGCCCGACTTGCCGGGCTGGTAGGCGAAGGCACCGCGCTGCGCGGCGGGTGCGTCGCAGCCGAGCTGGAAGGAGGCCAGGCCGTCGTAGCCGCTCCGGCCGCGCTTGCGCACCTGCGCCGGGTCGGCCCCGGCGGCGATCAGCGCATTGACGGCCAGTCCGGTGGAGTTGGCGTCGCTGGCGCCGCCGGGGTTGTACGACCAGCCGCCGTCGGAGTTCTGGTGGCGCCTGATCCAGGTGACGCCCTTGGCGGCGGCGGTGGTGTGGCCGCCGAGGGCGGTCAGCGCCTGTACGGCGAGCGCGGTGGCGTTGCTGTCCTCGGTGGCGGCGGTGCAGTCCGCCTCGGTGTCGGCCCGGAAGGACGGCCAGCCGCCGTCCTCGCACTGCTGCCCGACGAGCCAGCGGACCGCCTCGTCGGCGGGCGCGACCTCGGCGGTGTGCAGGGCCAGCAGGGCCAGCGACTGCCGCCAGACCCCGTCGTACGTGGGGTCGTCCTTGCCGTAGAGGCCGGCCGGTACGGCCACCGCCGACGGGGACGCCTCCGGGGAAGCGGTGTCATCGGCCAGGGCCGGGGCGGCGGCGGTGCCGGCGAGGAGCACGGCGGAGGCGAGCACGGCGCCCGCGCGGACGGCGGCGGAGAGCATGAGAGGGGATTGCCTTTCGGGAAGCGGTCGTGGCCGCCGCCGTCAGGGGAGCGAGGGCCGTCCATGGACCTCGGCGGTGGACCGGGCCGCTGCTGTCGCGGGCAGCCCGGAGAGCCGCCGGGCACTGCGGCTCACCCGCCGCCGGGGGCCGGGTGGCGGCTGCGCGGCCACGGGGGAGGCGCATGGAGTTGTGCCCCGACACTCTAACCGGCGGCCGGAGCGGCTCACTCCAGGGTCAGCAGCCGGGCGGCGGTCTCCAGGTCGGAGCGGACCTCGGCGATGGAGGACCGCCCCGACAGCCAGGTGACCAGGGCCGACTGCCAGGTGTGCTCGATCACCCGGACGGCGGCACGCTGCCCCGCCGTCGGCGGCCGGTCCTGGCCCATGGCGTCCACGATGATCGCGGTGGTCAGCCGGCAGACCTGGTCGACCTCGGCGCTGACCGACCGGTCGGCGAAGGTCAGCGCCCGCACCATGGCCTCGGCGAGCTGCGGTTCGCGTTGCAGCGCATGGAAGGCGCGCATCAGGGTGGCGGTGACCCGCTCGCCCGGGTCGTCCCCGGTGGGCGGGTGGCGGCGCAGCTGGTCCAGCATCCGCTCCAACTGCGCCTGCATGGTGGCGACCAGCAGATGGATCTTGGAGGGGAAGTAGCGGTAGAGCGTGCCCAGGGCCACTCCCGAGGTCTCCGCGACCTCCCGCATCTGCACCGCGTCGAAGCCGCCCCGGCAGGCGAGCGCGGCCGCCGTGCGCAGGATCCGGCGACGCCGCTGCTCCTGCCGTTCGGTGAGCGGCGGTCCGGCGGCCCTGGCAGCCTGGATGGCGCTGGTCGTCATGGGCGGTCCCGATCGTGGGCCGCGCGGCGGGCTGCCGCGGGGCGTGGCGCGAATCACCAGCCCTGCCTCCGGGGGGAAGGCTACGGACCGGTATCTTCGAGTTCTCCTACCTGTTCGATACTGAAACCTGTTCTACTTTACCCCCGGCGCTGACGCCCGGGGAGGTGCGGGAAGAAGGAGCCAAGGGTGACCGCGCAGACGCGATCGTCGGGGCAGCAGCTCTCCGGTCCGCAGGATTCGCGGCACCGGGCGGCGCAGGAGGCCGAACGGCCGCTCCGGGTCGCGCTGCTGTCGTACAAGGGAAACCCGTTCTGCGGCGGCCAGGGCGTCTATGTACGCCACCTCTCCCGCGAGCTGGCCCGGCTCGGCCACCGGGTCGAGGTGCTCGGCGGGCAGCCGTACCCGGTGCTGGACCAGGTCGACGGGCCCGGGTCGGTCACCTTCACCGAGATCCCCAGCCTGGACCTGTACCGCCAGCCCGACCCCTTCCGCACCCCGCGCCCCGGCGAGTACCGCGACGCGGTGGACCTGCTGGAGGTCGCCACCATGTGGACCGGCGGCTTCCCCGAGCCGCTGACCTTCTCGCTGCGCGCCCGCCGCTTCCTCGCCGCCCGCCGGGGCCGCTATGACGTCGTGCACGACAACCAGACCCTCGGCTACGGCCTGCTCGGCCTGGAGCGGCACGGCTTCCCGCTGGTCACCACCGTCCACCACCCGGTCACCGTCGACCGCGAACTGGAACTGGAGTCCGCCGCCGACCTCAAGCGGCGGCTCTCGCTGCGCCGCTGGTACGCCTTCACCCGGATGCAGAAGCGGGTCGCCCGGCGGCTGGACCACATCGTCACCGTCTCCGGTTCCTCCAAGGACGAGATCGGCCACCACCTCGGCGTGGACCCGGCCCGCATCGCCGTGGTGCCCATCGGCGCCGACACCCGCCTCTGGTCGCCCGACCCGGCCGTGCCGGTGGTGCCCGGCCGGATCGTCACCACCTCCAGCGCCGATGTGCCGCTGAAGGGCCTGGTCTTCCTGGTCGAGGCGCTGGCCAAGGTCCGCACCGAGCGCGACGCCCACCTGGTGGTGGTCGGCAGCAGCCGCGAGGACGGCCCGGTCGCCGAGGCGATCCGCCGACTCGGCCTGGAACCGCATGTCACCTTCCGCAGCGGCATCGGCGACGGCGAACTGGTCGACCTCTACCGCTCCGCCGAGGTCGCCTGCGTGCCCTCCCTGTACGAGGGCTTCTCGCTCCCCGCCGCCGAGGCCATGGCCACCGGCACCGCGCTGGTCGCCACCACCGGCGGCGCCATCCCCGAGGTGTCCGGCCGCCACGGGGAGACCTGCCTCGCCGTACCGCCCGGCGACCCCGGCGCCCTGGCCGCCGCCCTCGGCCGGCTGCTGGACGACCCTGCGCTGCGCGCCCGCCTCGGCGCCGCCGGCCGTGAGCGGGTGCTGGCCCGCTTCACCTGGGAGCGGGCCGCCGCCCTCACCGCCGACCGCTACCGCGCGGCCATCGCCACCGGCGCCGGGCAGCGGGCCAGAGCCGGCCGGGGCTGGCGCTACGTCTGACGGCCCGCCGCCGACCGACTCTTGACGCACCATCACGCCGGATCGGACCGGTCCGGCCGGCGCAGCAACGAATGGGAGCCACGCAGTGCTGACCGTCGACTTCTCCCGCTTCCCACTCGCCCCCGGCGACCGGGTGCTCGACCTGGGCTGCGGCGGCGGCCGGCACGCCTTCGAGTGCTACCGGCGCGGTGCCCAGGTCATCGCGCTCGACCGGAACGCGGAGGAGATCGCCGAGGTCAGGAAGTGGTTCGCGGCCATGGAGGAGGCCGGTGAGGCCCCCGCCGGAGCCACCGCCACCGCCATGGAGGGCGACGCCCTGGCGCTGCCCTTCGAGGACGAGACCTTCGACCGGGTCATCATCTCCGAGGTGATGGAGCACATCCCGGACGACATCGGCGTCCTCGCCGAGATGGTCCGGGTGCTCAAGCCCGGCGGCCTGATCGCCGTCACCGTGCCCCGCTGGCTGCCCGAGAAGATCTGCTGGGCGCTCTCCGACGCGTACCACGAGGTCGAGGGCGGCCATATCCGCATCTACCGGGGCGACGAGCTGCTGGCGAAGATGCGCGGCGCCGGGCTGCGGCCCTACGGCACCCACCACGCCCATGGCCTGCACTCCCCGTACTGGTGGCTCAAGTGCGCCTTCGGCGTCGACAACGACGGCGCGCTGCCGGTGAAGCTCTACCACAAGCTGCTGGTCTGGGACATCGTCAAGCGCCCGCTGGCCACCCGGCTCGCCGAGTCCGCGCTGGATCCGCTGATCGGCAAGAGCTTCGTCGCCTACGCCGCCAAACCGCACCGGCCCGCCGAGCCTGAGCACGCCGCCGAGCCGCAGCAGCCCGCCGAGCCCGAGCAGCCCGCCGAGCCGCAGCAGGTCGCCGCCGAGAGCGGCGCATGACCGCCGCCGAGGAGGCGGCCGTCCCCGACGCGCTGGTGCTGCCCGGCGTCCTGGACGCCGCCCAGGCCGCCGCCACCGTCCGGACCATCCTCGCCGACCAGCGGCCGGACGGCGCCATCCCCTGGTTCACCGGCGGCCACCTCGACCCCTGGGACCACACCGAGGCCGCGATGGCACTCGACGCCGCCGGCGAGCACCAGGCCGCCGAGGCCGCCTACCACTGGCTGGCCGCCGCCCAGAACGCCGACGGCTCCTGGTACGCCTCCTACACCGACGGCGTCCCCGACAACCGGGCCAAGGAGACCAACTTCTGCGCCTACATCGCCGTCGGCGCCTGGCACCACCACCTGGCCACCGGCGACGACATCTTCCTGGACCGGATCTGGCCCGCCGTACGCCGCGCCATCGACTTCGTCGTCGGCCTGCAACTGCCCGGCGGCGCGATCAGCTGGCGCCAGGAGGAGGACGGCACCACGGCCGGCGACGCCCTGCTCACCGGCTCCTCCAGCATCCTGCACGCCCTCCGCTGCGCCCTCGCCGTCGCCGACCACCTGGAGGAGCCCCAGCCCGACTGGGAACTCGCCGCCGGCCGGCTCGCCCACGCCATCGCCCACCACCCCGAGCGGTTCCTGGACAAGAGCCGCTACTCGATGGACTGGTACTACCCCGTCCTCGGCACCGCGCTGCGCGGCGCCGCCGCCGAACGGCGCATGGCGGAGGGCTGGGACCGCTTTGTCGTCCAGGGCCTCGGTGTGCGATGCGTCTCCGACCGGCCCTGGGTCACCGGCGGCGAGAGCGCCGAACTGGCGCTGGCGCTCTGGGCGGTGGGCCAGTCCGACCGGGCGGTGGACATCCTGCGCTGGATCGGGCACCTGCGCCACCCGGACGGCTCCTACTGGACCGGCTATGTCTTCGAGGACGACGCCGTCTGGCCGGAGGAGCGCACCACCTGGACCGCCGGGTCACTGCTGCTGGCCGTCGCCGCGCTCGGCGGCGACCATGCCACCGCCACCGTCTTCGGCGGCGACCAACTGCCGCCGGGGCTGGCCGTGGCGGACTGCTGCGAGGCCGCCCGGGACGGCAGCCGCACCTGACGGCAGCGTGCATCCGACTCCGACGGACGCGGCGGGCGGGCCGGATTGCTCCGACCCGCCCGCCCGCACCGCTCGGTACTGCCGTGCTCCGTACCGCCGGTGCTCCGTACCGCCGGTGCTCCGTACCGGCACCGCGTCAGCCGCGCTCGATGCCCGAGGTGTCGGTGAGCAGCCCATGCCGCCCGTCCGGCAGCCGGGTCAGCAGCGCCGCGCCACGCTGCTCCACGGCCAGGAACCAGGTCCCCGGGGTCAGCTCGCCGATCGGCGGGCCGACCGGGTTGTCCTCCGGCGCCAGCGGGCGCGGCGATGGGACGGCGAACCAGAAGGGCGAGAAGTCCTGCACCGGAGGGGCGGCCGGGGTGGGGGCGGGCGCCGGGACGGGCGCACCCGCCGGACCGCCGAAGGAGGCGCCCTGCGGCTGCTGCACGCCGGGGCCGGGCTGCGGTGCGCCCCACGCCTGGGCGCCGCCCGGCTGCGGTGCGCCCGGCTGCTGGACTCCGGGCTGCTGGACTCCGGGCTGCTGGACTCCGGGCTGCTGGGCGCCCGGGTAGCCGTAGCCGCCGCCCTGCTGCGGACCGCCGAGGTAGCCGCCCTGCTGAGGGCCGGGGTAGCCGCCGGGCTGCGGGGCCGGTGCGGCCGGGGGGTCCGGCAGCAGCTTGGCCTGGAGCGCCGGAACCAGCGGGGTGGCCACCGCGCCCCCGGCCAGGATCACCGCCGACAGCAGCGCCAGATAGGCGCCGAACCCGCGCTCCAGGACCTCGCCGGTGCTGGTGAAGAGCGACCAGAGGGCACTCCAGGTGGCGAAGACGGCCAGCGCGGTCCCCCACTGGTCCAGCCGCAGACCGGCGATCTGCCGCGACCGCGCGGCCTCGCCCTGCTGGAACCGGGCGTACAGCACCAGGGCCCCGCCGGCGACGCCCGCCAGCACCACCGACGCGAGGTGGAGCAGGAAGGCGCCGTGCCAGGAGCTCTGCGAGCAGCCGCTGCCGACGCACTCCGTGCTCAGCGCGTAGAGCGGCAGAAAGGACGAGATCAGCAGCAGCAGTGCCCCGACGGCGACGGCGGCGTCTCCCCGAGTCAGAGAGCGCAGATTCACGGACGGTTCCCCTCGGTCGTGTATGTCGTGGTCGGTGTGGTTGATGTTCGAACGGACCAAGAGCCTAGCGACCCGGCCCGGTGAGGAAGGCGGTGAGGCCGTCCGCGATGCCCTGTGCCGCGCGCTTGCGCCACTCGGGATCCTTCATGCGCCGGGCGTCTGCGGAATTGCGCATATTGCCGCACTCGATGAACACCTTGGGCACCTTCGACAGGTTCAGCCCGCCCAGATCGTCGCGGACGTCGATGCCGTCATGGCCCAGATAGGTGGAGAACGGTTCGCCGGTCGCCGCCGCGAAGCTGTCCCGCAGCCGCAGCCCCAGCGTGCGCGACGGACCGGTGATCGGCGTGGTGTCCGCCGCGCCCGACACCACCCGGGCCGGGAGGATCACATGGAAGCCGTGCGCCGAGGCCGGAGCCCCGTCGCCGTGCACCGACACGGCGGCGTCGGCGTGCACCCGGTTGCCGGCGGCGGCCCGCTCGTCGATGCACGGCCCCCAGGCGCGGTCGCCGTCCTGGGTCAGCACCACCCGGGCGCCCTCCGCCTCCAGGATGGTCCGGACCCGCCGCACCACGTCCAGCGTGAAGGACGCCTCCGGGTAGCCGTCATCGGTCTCGGTACCGGTGGTGTCGCACTCCTTGCGGGCACTGCCGATGTCGACCCTGCGGTTGATCTCCGCCGGATGCGCGCCATTGCCCGGGTTGTGGCCCGGGTCCAGCACGACCGTACGGCCCGCCAGCGGGCGCCCTGCGGGGGCCGCGCCCTGGCCCTGGCCCTGGCCCTTGGACTCGGACGGCGACGGGGAGGGCGACGCCGACGGGGGCTCCGAGGTGGCGGGCGGCGGTGGGACGGCGGACGCGGCAGGGGTGGACGCGGCAGGGGTGGACGCGGCGGCGGTCCGGCCGCCCGTGCCGCCGCCGCCCGCCACCGCGTGCCAGCCGAGCCAGCCGGCGAAGCAGGTGGGCGCCAGTACCGCCACGGCCATCGCCACCCGGGCGGCGGGCGACCGGCGGGGCCGCAGTTCGCCGTACGGGGCGCCGAAGAGGGCGTCGTCGGGGTCGGGGGTGTTCCGCTGGAAGGACACGTTCCGGTCAGATCCCATCCCCGGTCCGCGACGCGAGGCCGTACCGGTTGGCGATCGGGTTCCATCTGATGACAAAGGACTGCTTGCTCTTGGAGGCCCGGCCGCTGATCGCGTCGCCCTGCTCGCGGTCCGAGGTCCGGGGCGCGGTGCCGTCGGGGCAGCCATCCGCGATCACGGCGTCGGCCCACCTGCCGTACGCCCGGTCCGCGTCGGCGGACTGCTGCCACGCCGTACGCAGCAGCTGGGCGGCGTCCTGGCCGCCGTCGAGCGCGCCGAGATCCAGCGAGTCCAGCTCGCCGATCAGCTGCTCACGCTGGGTCGCCGCCTGCTCGAAGACCTTGGCGGCGCTCCGCATCGACGCGCTGTCCGGGCAGCTCTGCACGGTGGCGACGGCATTGCCGACCTGCTGGCGGGCGCCGCTGTTGCGGGTGAGCAGATCGTCCAGCGCCTTCGCCTGGCGCCCGGCCGCGTCCTGGTCGGCCGAGGGGCTGTCGGAGGCCGCGCCGGACGACTGCGGGGCGTCCGGCTCCGAGGGGGGCGGCGGGGCGGCCGTGGCGTCGCCGCCGGGCGCGGCGGTGGAGGGGGGAGTGGCCGTGGTGCCGGGCTTGCCGCCGCTCAGCGCCCACACCAGGCCCCCGCCCAGCCCGGCCGCGAGCAGCACCACCAGCACCACCAGCAGCGCGGTACGCCCACCCCGGCGCTCGGCCACGGGCACCGGACCGGGAACGGGCGGCGGCGGATAGCCGTACCCGGGCGCCGGCGGGTACGGGTAGCCGTACCCGGGCATCGCGCCCGGCGCGGGCGGCGCGGGTTCGGCCGGCGGTTGCAGGGGTAGCCGTAGCCGGGCACCTCGGGTGGCCCCGGTGGCCCAGGCTGGTAGGCGGTGGTCGGAGGTCCGGCCGGGGGCGCCGGGGGGTAGCCGTACCCGGGCACCGCACCCGGCGCAGGCCCGTAGGCCGCCGTCGGGGGTTCGGCCGGAGGCGGCGGTGCGGCGGGTGCCTCGAATGACGTCGGCAGATAGGGACGCCCGCCCGGCGGAGTGCCCTCCCCGCCCCGCGTCTCCTGCCCGGTCACGGTCGGCTGCGGCCCGCCGTCGGCGGCGGGCTTCCGCAGCTGGTGCGTCCTGGCGTCGCCGCGCCGCACCCAGCCGCCGGCCCCGCCCCTCGCCGTCGGGTCCCAGACCGCCGGTGCGCTCTCGTCGTCGTTCGCCATCCCGCCTCCCCCGGTCGGTCCCGGCCGGCCCGCCGCGCCGCGTCCCATCGAGCTCCCCGGCCGCGCGCACCCGCGCCGCCGTACGGCCTCACCGTACCGGGCCCGACCCACGCCCCACGGCACCGTGCCCGGCCGGGCAGCACCGGCGACAGGGCCGCGACCGGTACGGCATGGTCCGCCGGCTGCGCTCCCGCCGACCGTCGCACGCGGCGCGGACGGCATCGTGCTCGCTCCGGCGGCAGGCTTCGCCACCGTCGACCCGAGCGGCCGGAGGGTCGTCCAGGCGGTCGAGGACGCCTCCCCGGCGCTCGGTGCTCGGTGCGAGCTTCGCTGCGGTCGGGGCGTCGATCCGACCGAGGCGGCGGTGGCGTCGGAGGGCGGGCCCCATCGCCCCGGGCACGGTGATCGACGCAGGCGCGTCCGCTCTGGCAGGGTGACCGGGATGCGGACACCCAGGAGAGCAGCGAGAATCGCGGTGCTGGACCCGGCCGGGGCGATCTTCATGTTCCGGTATGACAACGAGGAGGTCGGCGTCCACTGGGCGATGCCCGGAGGCGGCCTGGAGCCGGGGGAGAGCCCCCGGCAAGGGGCGGCGCGCGAACTGCGCGAGGAGACCGGCTGGACCGACATCGCACCCGGACCGGTCTGGTTCAGCTGGGAGCACGACTACACCAGGGCCGGGGTCCCGGTGCGCCAGTACGAGCAGGTCTTCCTCGCCCAGGGCCCGCGCCGGGACCCGGTGGGCGACCTCGCCGCCGCGCATGCGGAGGACGGAATCCTGCGCGGGCGCTGGTGGACCCCGGCCGACCTGGCCGGTGACACCGAGCCGCTGTGGCCCCCGCAGCTTCCCGCCCTGCTCGCACGGCTGCGGGAGGAGGGCCCGCCCTCGGCGCCCGTCGACCTCGGCCATGTCCGCGACGCGGCCCCGCCGATCGCCGGGAGCTGAGCCCCGGATCAGCGGATTCGGCGGATCAGCGGGCCCGGCGGCGCAGCACCCGCAGTGACCCGGTCACCGAGACCTCCGCGAAGCCCTCGGCCAGGGCCCGCCGGTAGACCCGGTACGGTGCCTGGCCGCCGTCGGCCGGGTCGGGGAAGACGTCGTGCACCACCAGCAGGCCGTCCCCGGCCAGGTGCGGCACCCAGCCCTCGTAGTCGGCGGTGGCGTGCTCGTCGGTGTGGCCGCCGTCGATGAAGACCAGCCCCACCGGTGCCCCCCACACCGCCGCCACCTGCGGCGACCGCCCGACCAGGGCGATCACATGGTCCTCAAGTCCGGCCGCGTGCAGGGTGCGGCGGAAGCGCGGCAGGGTGTCCATCCGGCCCACCTCGGGGTCGACCAGGGAGGCGTCGTGGTACTCCCAGCCCGGCTGCTGCTCCTCGGACCCCCGGTGGTGGTCCACCGTCAGCGCGACCGTGCCGGCGTCCCGCGCGGCGGCGGCGAGCAGGATGGCGGAGCGCCCGCAGTAGGTGCCGATCTCCAGCAGCGGCAGTCCCGTACGGGCGGCGGCGTCCACCGCCGCCGCATACAGCGCCAGACCCTCGTCCAGCGGCATGAAGCCGGTCGCCGCCTCGAATGACGCCACCACCTCCGGCGCCGGCCGGGGGACGGTGCCGGTGGTCTGCCGGGGGTGGTGCGCCATGTCTGCTCCCTAGCTCCCTGCTCATGCCGCCCCGGGGCGGTCTGCCGTCTGCCGCTGGACCCTACTCGACGGCGGGTGGCGGCAGGTCAGTCGCCGGCGGCCAGACGCACCCCGAAACCGACGACGACCAGCCCGGTGATCCGGTCCAGCAGCCGCCGGGCCGCCGGGCGGAGCAGCCAGCCGCGCACCGTGTGGGCGAAGCCGACCAGGACGGCGGACCAGAGCAGCCCCTCGGCGACATGGACGCAGCTGAGCAGCACACCCATCGGCAGATGCGGCGCCGAGGCGGGGATGAACTGGGGGAGTACGGCGACGTAGAAGACGCCCACCTTGGGGTTGAGCAGCCCTAGTGGGGGTTCCGGGCGCCGGGCCCGATGCGTTATACATGGATCACGTGCCTAGAACGCGTTCTATGCACGGCCCGTGATCGGCGGCCCCAGGCCGCAGCGGACGACCCCGGCGCGGCCGCAGGTGCGGACGGCCGCGCCGGGGTCCCGGCACCACAGCGAGGGCTCCGCACCGGCCGGTGCGGAGCCCCCGTGCGTCCTATGCGTCTCGCGGGTCCGGCTATGCCTCGGACGAGGCGGTGGAGAAGGACTCGCCCAGGCGGCGGTGGCGGCCGTGGCCGGTCTCCGGCTGCGGGGCGACGGTCCCGTCGTCCCGGGCGACGGCTCCGCGGTGCCGCCCGGCCACGCCCGCCATCGCCGCCGCCTCGGCGGCGCGGTTCTCAGTGGTGTCGGTGAAGGCTTCGGACATCAGATTTCTCCGTAGGAGGGGTGAGGAGTCGGTGGTGCGTTGCGACGCACCGGCCCAGGGGGCCTCCCGGCCGTCCGGAGGACGGCGAAGGCCGTGCGGGCACGCTGAAGCGCCCAGCGTCGGACCGGTCCTGGGTCACCGTGGCGACCGCTCGGATGGATCACCTTACCCAGGCGGTCACGGCCGGTGCACGCATGGCCCGAATCCGTCAGTGGCCGGGCGTGGTGCGGGGACCGGGTACGCGCCCCGAAGAGCGGACGGTACGTCAACTCTCGTCCGTACAGGGCCGATCAGGCCGGACGCCCGGTACGCAGAAACGCCGCCAGCAACTCCCGCAGCACCGGTGCGCCGCCCTCCGCCAGCACCTCGTGGCCCGACCCCGCCGCCTCCACATACCGGAAGTCCCTGCCCTCCACCCGCCCGACCCGCAGCAACTGCTGCCGCAGCAGCCGGGACTGGCCGACCGGGACCACCTCGTCGCGGTCGCCGTGCACCATCAGCAGCGGAGCGCCGATGCGATGGCAGAGCCGCAGGACATCGCGCGGCCCCCGGTCGTCGTCGATCGGGTCGCCGCCGCCGAGCCTGGCGATCAGCGCCCGCACCGGGGCGGACGCCTCGGCGAGCAGCCGGGCACCGGAGAGGAACGGCGCCACCACCGCGCAGCGCGCCACCTGTCCGGCGGGTGCATGGCAGGTCGCCAGCAGGGCCAGGAAGGCGCCATAGCTGATCCCGAAGAGGGCGGGCGGCTCCAGACCGAGAGCGGCGCGGCGGGCCGCCAGGTCCGCGAGCAGGGCGAGGACGTCCTCCAGATCCGGGCCGCCCCAGGCGCCGTTCAGGCAGGTGGCGTGGTCCGGCCCGTAGCCGCTGCTGCCCCGCTGGTTGGGGGCGGCCACCGCCAGCCCCTGGGCGGCCAGCCGTTGCAGGGTCGGGTCGAACTCCAGCCGCCAGGCGTCCGCCGGACCGCCGTGCAGCGCCACCACCAGGTGCGGGGCGGTGGCCCAGCCGTCGCCGCCGTAGACCACCGCCTCCACCGGCCCTGCCGCGCCCGGCAGTTCGGCGGTGGTGGCCGGGTGCCATCGGCCGCCGTCGCCGGGCTCGGCACTGGAGTCCAGCCGCCACCCGGCCGGGAACCCGGACGGCGCCCGCAGCGCGTCCACGTCCAGGGTCGCCAGCGCGGCGGGGCGGTCCGGAGCCGAGTACGGCAGCCGCAGACCCGCCGGTGACCAGTGCGCCACCGCGCCGAGCCGACCGGGCGGGATCGGCAGTGGATCGAGGCCGCCGCCCGCCGGCCGCCACACCGCCAGCGTGGAACCGGCCCCCCGGTCGAGCTGTACGGCGACCCGCAGTTCGGCCGCCGCCCTGTCGGTGGCGGGCTCCACGGCGATCGGGCGCAGCAGGGCTCGGGACGGGTGCAGGCACTCGGGGAAGCGCAGCGGCTGCCCGTCGCCGAGGACACCCCAGCCCAGCCGGTCGGCGCCGGGTGCGTCGCTGCGGACCACGGTCAGCCGGGTGTCGGGGTCGAAGAGCACCAGGCGGTCATTGCTGCTCTCGGCGATCTCCAGCAGGGGCGACACGCTGCCGTCGGCGAGGTCCAGCACCACGGTCCGGACCAGGCCGTCGGCGATCCGGTCCAGGGCGAGCAGCCGCCCGTCGCGGTCCAGCCAGATGCCGCCGCCGAAGAGTCCGGGCAACTCGGCGGCCTGCCTCGGGGCGCCGCCGTCGGCGTCGACCAGCCAGACCGTGGTGACCGGCCGGGCGTCGCTGCCCAGGGCCACCGCGAGCGGCGTGCCCGGTCGGGCCGACGCCGGGGCGGGCAGCGGGAGCAGCCGCAGCGAGGGTGCCCGCAGGGCGCCGAGGGGTTGCTCGGTGAAGGGGCCGAGCACGGCCGGCCGGTGGTACTCGCCCTCGCTGCGGCAGACCAGTACGCGGCCGTCCGGCAGTGCCACCAGCTGGGCGTGCAGGTTCTCCGACCGGCCGCCGGGCAGGGGCAGCGGGGTCGGCACGGAGGCGCCTCCGGCCGGGTCCAGCCGCCAGCTCTCCGCGTACCAGCCGCCGCCGTCGGAGGCGGCCAGGCAGGCGGCGTGGGAGCCGTCGGGGGCGAAGGTGAAGGAGACCCGGCGGAGGGTGGGGGTGGCGGTGTGGAGGGTGGGGGTCATGGGGTGGCTGCCTGGGTGGGATGGGGGTGGCGGGCGGCGTGGGAGCCGTCGGGGGTGAGGGGGGCTGGGCGGTGGGCGGGCGTCATGGGGTGGCTGCCCGGGTGGGGTGGGGGTGGCGGGCGGCGTGGGAGCCGTCGCGGGGGATGCGGTCCGGCGCGGCCGGGTGGTGGGCCGGTGGCGGGGCGGCGGAGGACGGCCGGGGGGTGCCGTCGCACAGCAGCCGCCGGACCTCCCCGAGACCCATCCGCTCGCCGGGGTCGCTGCGCCGCAGCCCCAGGACGGCCGGGGCGAGGCGGCGGGCGGTCCGGCCGGTGCGGGCGGCGAGGGCGAGCCAGCGGGCCAGGCGGTCCTCGGCGGGGCGGGGGCCGGGGCCGTCCGGCAGCAGCGGATCGTGGCCGGTGGCGAGCAGGAAGAAGAGGCCGCCCAGGGCGAAGAGGTCCCCGGTGGGCTGGGCCAGGCAGCTTCCGGCGGGGAGGTCGCCGGGCCGGGCGCTGCGCAGACCGCGCCGGGGGCGCCGGTCCTCGGGCGGCAGATAGCCGGGGGTGCCGGCGCAGCGGACGACCGATCCGGTGGCGGCGGCGGGCCGGAGGTTGACCAGCCGGAGCCCGCCGTCGGGCCGGACCATGACGTTCTCCGGGGTGAGCCCGCGCAGCACCAGGTCATGGGCGTGCAGCCGCTCGACCAGGTCGACCAGGGCGGCGGCCATCGGCCGGGCGGCCTCCCAGGGCACATCGGGGGCGCCGTCCCGGGTGAGGCGGGCGGCGACCCAGGCGCCGAGCGGCCGGCCGGGGATGCGCTCCTGGACCAGCAGCAGCCGGTCGGCCTGCCGGACCAGTTCCAGCGGACGCGGGGTCAGGCCGCTGCCGTCGAGCCGCCGGAGCAGCTCGGCCTCGTGGCGCAGGGCCTCGCGGGCGCTGCGGCCCAGGGCCTGCTTGACCACCACATCGGCGCCGGTGGCGGTGGACCGGCCCAGGTGGACCGAGCCGGCCGGGCCGTGGCGCACGGTGGCGGTCAGCACATAGCCCCGGCCCGGGTCCGCTCTCCGGTGACGGGGGCCGATCAGGACCGGACCGGGTGTCAGCTCCACTTCCGGGCCGGGGCCGGGGTCGGGGCCGAGGCCGGACAGCCGCTCGGCGGCCCCGTGCAGCGCCTGCACCAGGCGGATGTAGTGGGCGTCGTCGTCGGGGTGGAGGGTGATCTCCCCGCAGTCGGCGGTGACGGTGAAGGCGCAGGGGTCGGCCGCCGCGATCCGGGCCACCCCGGCCAGCACCTGGGCCGCCCGTGCGGAGTCGCGACCGGCGCCGACGCGGACGTGGATCCGCCGACCCCGGGCGCGGACCCGGTGGCCGGGCGGCCGGACCGTGCACCGCAGGGCGTCGGCGGCGAACCCCCATCCGCCGTCACCGCCCCCGGTGCCGGCCACGGCCGCCCGTGCGACCTCCACCGGCGTCCAGCCACCCGTCGTACGGCGCGGTGTGCCCTTCCCCATGCTCCACACCTCTGCCTCGGACCCGTCGGCGGCCGGACCTGCGCCGGCTTCGGAATGCGGGGCGGTCACGGACGCGTGTCCGGTCCCCCTGACCCATCCGGCCCATTCCCGCCCCTCGCGGCATCGAAGTTACGGCCGGGGCGGACGGTGCTCAACGCGATCACCGCGCCTTCACTCATACGGGTGACCGGATGCCGATTTGCCCTGCGGCGCCCCCCGGTTCGATGCCTTGGCCTCCGACTCTTCAGGCCCCTCGGCCGGCGTCACCCGGATCACTATGCTGGGGGCCTGGTGCGGCGGAGGGGGCGGCATGCCGGGGACCGTACGTGAACGGACGACCGTGGTGGTGGTCGGGGCGGGGCCGGCCGGGCTGACCGTCGCCGGTCTGCTGCTGCGGCTGGGCATCCCCTGCACGGTGCTGGAGCGCCGACCGCGCTCCCGGGTCGAGCAGCGGCAGCGGGCGGGCATCGTGGAGCACCGCGCCGTGCGGATGTTCGAGGAGTGGGGGCTGGCCGAGCGGGTCGTCGGCGGCTTCCCGTACGACGGCGTGCTGGAGGTCCGGGTGGACGGCGAGAGCCGCCTGCTGGACGAGACCGGCCTGGCCGAGCGGCTGGAGGCCCGGCTCTGCCCGCAGCAGGTGCTGGTGCAGCGGCTGATCGCGGCCTGCCTGGAGGACGGCGGCGATCTGCGGTTCGAGGCGGCCGAGGTGACGCTTCATGGGGTGACCGGGGAGCAGCCGGTGGTCCGCTACCGGGACGCCGACGGCGTGGCGCATGAGATCGCCTGCGACCTGGTCGCCGGCTGCGACGGCGACCACGGGGTCAGCCGCGCCTCCATACCCGACGGCGTGCTGACCGCCTATCCGTTCGACCATGGGATCGCCTGGCTGACCGTGCTGGCCGACGCCGCACCGCCGCGCCACCCGCTGCTGGCGGTCAGCCGCCACGGCTTCGCCGCCCACTTCGCCCGGGGCCCCCGCGCCAGCCGCTTCTACCTCCAGGTCCCGCTCGGCGACGGCCCGGACGACTGGCCGGAGGACCGCGTCCGGCAGCAGTTGCGCGCCCGGCTCGGCAGTGACGACGGCCCGCCGCCCGGCACGGTCACCGAGAAGGAGGTCTTCCGGCTCCGCAGCGTGGTCCATGAGCCGATGAGCCACGGCCGGCTCCATCTGGTGGGCGACGCGGCCCACATCATCTCGCCGATGGGCGGCAAGGGCATGAATCTCGCGCTCTACGAGGCCGAGGTCTTCGCCCGCGCCGTACGGGACCTGGTGCGGGACGGCGATGACGCGGGGCTGCGCTCCTACTCGGCGGTCTGCCTGCAACGGGCCTGGAACTACCAGGAGTTCTCCCGCTGGATGACCGAGATGCTGCATGACGCGGGCGACGACACCCGGACCGGCCCGTTCCGCCGCCGACTGGCCCGGGCCCGGCTGGACCGGCTCTCCACCTCCCGGGCCTCGGCCGGCGCCTTCGCCGAGCTGATGGCCGGACTGGCCTGAAGCCCTTCCCCAAAGAGAGTCTGACGGCTCGTCACTCGCCCTTGGGCAGTCGGCGCCGCACCTCACGCGTCCGCAGATAGGCCGCCACATCCTCGTAGCGCTCACTCTGGTTGGCGAACTCCACATACGCCTTGGCCCGTTGCAGCCACTCCAGCGTGGAGGGCCGCACCCGCTCCGCCGCCGCCAGCAGGCCGGGCGTGTCCAGCGGCGGCTCGCCGCCGGTCCGCAGCGACTCCTCGATCAGCTCGTCCACCGCCCGCTCCACCACGGCCCGCAGGTCCGCGCCGGAGAAGAGCGAGGTGCGGGCGGCCACCGCCCCGGTGTCCACCGTGCCCTGCGACGGCAGCTCGGCGGTGTGCACCCGCAGGATGTCCGTCCGGGCGGGCTCGTCCGGCGGCGGTACGAAGACCACCCGGTCGAAGCGGCCCGGCCGCAGCATCGCCTCGTCCACGTCCCAGGGGGCGTTGGTCGCGGCCATCACCGTCAGCCCGGTGTTGTCGGAGCCGATCGCGTCCAACTCCTGGAGCAGTACGTCCACCAGCCGCCGCGCCTCCGAGCCACGGTGCTTGTGGCGCGCGTACGCCAACCCGTCGAGCTCGTCCAGGAAGAGCACACAGGGGCCGACCGCGCGGGCCGTCTCGAACGCCTGGTGCAGATTGCGCTCGGAGACCCCCTGGTAGGGGTCGATCACATCCTCGATACGGACATTGAGGAACGGCAGCCCGCACTCGCCGGCCGTCGCCCGCGCCAGCAGCGTCTTGCCGCACCCCGGCGGCCCGTACAGCAGCACCCCGCCGCCGGCCCGGCGGCCGTACCGGGCGAACAGCTCGGGCCGGGAGCGGGGGAGCACCACCATCCGGTGGATCAGCTTCTTGACCTCGGTCATGCCGCCCACATCGGCGAAGGTGGTCGACTCGGGGCCCGCGTCGCCGTCCGGACCGCCGCCCGGGTCGCCCGCGCCGTCGGCGAGCACCCGCAGCCGGTCGGCGCCGCTGCGCTCCGCCAGCCGGTCCTCCACCCGCCGCTGAAGCGCGGCCACCCCCTCCACCACGCCCGCCTGCCGGGCGGCCTCCAGGCAGGCCCGCGCCAGGTCCAGCCGGTCGGCCTCCAGGGCGGCCCCGCCGACCTGGAGCAGCGACTCGGCGGGCAGCGCCCGTGCCTGGAGCAGCACCTCGAAGTGGAGCAGCGACTGCTCGCCCAGGTCTGCGGCGAGCAGCGCCTCGGCGAGGATCAGCCGCAGCATGGTGTCGTCCGGGCTGGCCTCGACCGCCCGCCGCAGTGACTCGATCCGTTCCTCGCTCACAGCAGTCCCTTCCTCATCAGCCGGCGGACGATCGGCGGTGCGATCCAGGAGTACGCGCAGAACGCCAGCCAGGCGAGGGCCAGCGGCAGGGCCACCGCCCCCAGGCCGACCGCCCGCAGCCCGAACTGGATCAGCACCACGGTGATCCAGATCTGGAAGACGCTGAACCGCTGGAAGGGCCGCAGCGGGCGCAGCAGCCAGTGGTTGGCGGCGCGCAGCTCGCGGGCGGCGTCCACCATGTGCCGGTTCTGCGGGTTGCCCGCCGCCGCCGCGCGGAATCCCGCGTAGGCGGCGCCCGGGTCGCCCCGGTGCGAGGCGGCCAGGCCGCGCAGCGCATGCGCGCCGACGTCGTCGGGATCGGCGGCGAGCAGCGCGGCGGTGAGCCGCTCCGCCTCGGCGTGGTCGCCCCGGGCGATGGCCAGCACCACCCGGGTGTGGGCGACCGGGCGGGAGCCGGGGTCGTGGGCGGCGGCGCGGTCCACCAGCTGCCGGGCCTTGTCGTGCTGCCCGGCGAAGGCGCACAGCCGGGCGTAGGTGCAGAGCAGCCAGGCGTTCTGCGGCTCCAGGGTCAGCCCGCTCAGGCAGGCGTGCTCGGCCTCGGCGGTGCGGCCCAGGTCGGCGAGGGACTGGGCGAGCACGCCCAGCAGCCCGGCGTCGGGGCCGTGGGCGGCCAGTCCGCTGCGGGCGATGTCGACGGCGGCCTGGTCGTCGTCGGCCAGGTGGTGGGCCAGCGCGCGGACCCGGAAGGCATGCCGCGACACCGCGCCCTCGCCGGTGAGCCGGCTCAGCTCGTCCAGCGCCCGGTCGGGTCGGCCGCGCTCCAGCCAGTGCTCGGCCAGCGCCAGCGCGTCGGCGCTCACCGGGACACCGCCGCGAGGGCCCCGTGCACCAGCACGCCCTCCAGCAGGCCGAGACCGGCCACGGCGGCGACGCCCACCCCCAGCAGCGGTGCGTACTCGCCGCCGCGCAGTACGAAGACCCGGTCCGGTTCGCGTTGCAGCCGGACCTGCCACAGATACGCCGCCATCGCCAGGATGCGCTCCACCGTCAGCGCGCCGGCCAGGATCCCGCTGCCGACGGTGAGCAGGGCCAGGGTGGCGGCCAGGGCGGCGGCGCCGACCGAGGCGACCGCCAGGACGCGGCGGCGCGGCAGGCCGAGCCGGGTCGCGTTGACCACCGCGACGGCGGTGCCGGCGAGGGTGCCGCCGAAGAAGGCGACATACCCCTGGGAGATGAGCCGCCACGGGCGGCCGCTGCTGCGCGGCTGCTGTTGCAGGGTGGGTCGGAGCAGCGGGTCGGTGGATGTCACGGGCGCAGTCTGGCGTACCGGAGTGATCACTGACCAGCGGGGGCGGGGATCGGTTACGGCGCGCGGTAGTCTCGACCCGTGCCCACACTGTCCGACGTCATCAGCGTGCTCGACCAGCTCTACCCGCCCCGGTGGGCGGAGTCCTGGGACGCCGTGGGCCTGGTCTGCGGCGACCCGTACGCCGAGGTGTCCCGGGTGCTGCTGGCGGTGGACCCCGTACAGGCCGTGGTGGACCAGGCCGTGGCCTGGGACGCCGACCTGGTGATCACCCACCATCCGCTCTATCTGCGCGGTACCACCAGCGTCGCGGCGACCACCTTCAAGGGCCGCGTGGTGCACACCCTGATCAGCAACGGCATCGCCCTGCATGTCGCCCACACCAACGCCGACCACGCCGACCCGGGCGTCTCCGACGCCCTCGCCGAGGCGATCGGGCTGCGGGTCACCGGGCCGCTGGTGGCGGACCCGACCGACCCCGCCGGGCGTCGCGGCACCGGCCGGATCGGAGAGCTGCCCGCGCCCGAGCCGCTCTCCGCCTTCGCCGCCCGGGTCGCGGCCGGACTGCCCGCCACCGCCACGGGGGTGCGGGTCGCGGGCGACCCGGACCGGCCGGTCTCGCGGGTCGCGGTCTGCGGCGGCTCCGGCGACAGCCTCTTCGCCGAGGTCCGCGCCGCCGGGGTGGACGCCTATGTCACCGCCGACCTGCGCCACCACCCGGCCTCCGAGGCGTCCGAGGCCGCGCCCGTCGCCCTGGTCGACGCCGCGCACTGGGCCACCGAGTGGCCCTGGCTGCGGCTGGCCGAGCGCGACCTGGCCGCCCTGGCCGAGAGCCGCGGCTGGGCGCTGGAGATCAAGGTCTCCGAGCTGGTCACCGACCCGTGGACGGCCCACGCGCCCATGCCGTACCCCACCGACTGACCGCCCCACCCGACCATTCCAGGAGCTTCCGCTGAACGCCGCGCCCGCCGACCAGATCCGCCTGCTGGACCTTCAGGCCCTCGACTCCCGGCTCGACCAGCTGGCGCACCGGCGCCGCAGCCTGCCCGAGCACGCCGAGATCGAGAAGGCCAGCGCCGACCACACCGCGCTGCGCGACCTGGTGGTGGCCGCCGAGACGCAGCTCGGCGACACCGCCCGCGAGCAGACCAAGGCCGAGCAGGACGTGGAGCAGGTCCGCGCCCGTGCCGTCCGCAACCAGCAGCGGCTGGACTCCGGCGCCATCACCTCGCCCAAGGACCTGGAGAACCTCCAGCATGAGATCGGCTCGCTGGCCAAGCGCCAGTCCGACCTGGAGGACGTCGTCCTGGAGGTGATGGAGCGGCTGGAGTCCGCCCAGGGCCGGGTCACCGAGCTGACCGCCCGGCTGGAGCACGCCTCGGTGGTCCTGGACGAGGCCGTCACCCGCCGCGACGCCGGGTACGCCGAGATCGACGCCGACGCCGCCAAGGTCGCCCGGGACCGGGAGACCGTCGCCGCCGTCATCCCCGCCGACCTGATGAAGCTCTACACCCGGCTGCGCGAGCAGCAGGGCGGCATCGGCGCAGCCCGCCTCTACCAGCGGCGCTGCGAGGGCTGCCGGGTGGAGCTGTCCACCGCCGACATCAACGAGATCAAGGCGCAGCCCAAGGACGCGGTGGTGCGGTGCGAGAACTGCGGCCGCATCCTGATCCGCACCTCCGACTCGGGCATCTGACGCCATGGCGGAGCGCAGGCTTGTCGTGGAGGCCGACGGCGGCTCCCGGGGGAACCCGGGCCCGGCCGGATACGGCGCCGTCGTCCGCGACGGCGACACCGGGCAGATCATCGCCGAGGCCGCCGAGTACATCGGCCGTGCCACCAACAACGTCGCCGAGTACCGGGGGCTGATCGCCGGGCTGCGGGCCGCGCACGCCGTCGACCCGGACGCCCGGGTCGACGTCCGGATGGACTCCAAGCTGGTCGTCGAGCAGATGTCCGGCCGCTGGAAGATCAAGCACCCGGACATGCAGCCGCTCGCCGCCGAGGCGCGCACCGTCTTCCCGCGCGGCCGGGTGTCGTACGCCTGGATCCCCCGCGAGCGGAACAAGGACGCCGACCGGCTCGCCAACGAGGCCATGGACGCGGGCAAGGCCGGTCGGCAGTGGGAGCCCAAGGCCGCTGCCGCTTCTGCTGTGGCCGGGCGGCCTGCGCCGGCCGCCGAGGAGGAGCCGCAGCCGCCCGTACGGCCCGCAGGCTGGGCCGGCGACCTCGGCACCGCCACCACCTTTGTGCTGCTGCGGCACGGAGAGACCCACCTGACGCCGGAGAAGCGGTTCTCCGGCAGTGGCGGCAGCGACCCCGAACTGTCCGACAAGGGCCACTGGCAGGCCGAGCGGGCCGCCGCCGCGCTCGCCGCCCGGGGCACCGTCCAGGTCGTCGTCTCCTCCCCGCTGAAGCGCGCCCGGCAGACCGCAGAGGCCGTCGCGGACCGGCTCGGCCTGGAGGTGCGGATCGACGAGGGGCTGCGGGAGACCGACTTCGGCGCCTGGGAGGGCCTGACCTTCGCCGAGGTGCAGCAGCGCCACCCCGCCGACCTGGCCGCCTGGCTGGCCTCCCCGAAGGCCGCCCCGACCGGCGGCGAGAGCTTCGCCGCCACCGCCCGCCGGGTCGCCCTCTCCCGCGACAAGCTGCTGGCCCGCCACACCGGCCGCACCGTGCTGCTGGTCACCCATGTCACCCCGGTCAAGACCCTGGTGCGGCTCGCCCTGGGCGCCCCGCCGGAGTCGCTCTTCCGGATGGAGCTCTCGGCGGCCTCGCTCTCCGCCGTGCAGTACTACGCGGACGGCAACACCTCGGTACGGCTGCTCAACGACACCGGCCACCTGCGCTGAACCGGGGCGGGGGCCGCACCGGCCCCCGCCCCCGCCGCTGTCCGGCTGCTCACAGCTCGGTGACCACCACATCCAGCGGCACCGGCTTCCCGGCGGCGGCCGGCTGCTGCTCGACCGTGTACGTGAGGTCGCGCAGCGCCACCGCCAGCTCCCCGGGGTCGCGCGGCTCCGCGCCGGCCTGGAGCAGGTCGCGCAGCAGCCGCCCCTTGGTCGCCTTGTTGAAGTGGCTCACCACCGACCGCTTCACCACCCCGGCGACCTCCCGCTCATGCAGCACCCGCACGGTCGCCGTCCGGGACGCCACCGCACCGGTGGGCCGCCACGCCGCCGCATAGGCGCTCGACCGCAGGTCCAGCACCAGGCCCTCCCCGGCCGCCTCCGGCAGCACCTCGGCCATGGCCGCCCGCCAGTACGGGCCGAGCGCGCCCAGCGGCGGCAGCTTCACGCCCATCGAGCAGCGGTACGGCGGCACCCGGTCGGTGATCCGCAGGGCGCCCCACAACCCGGAGAAGACCAGCAGCGACCGCTCCGCCGCCGCCCGTGCGGCCGGGGCCAGCGCGGCCAGGTCCAGCGCGTCGTACAGCACCCCCGTGTAGAGCCGCCCGGCCGGCAGCGCCGGAGCCGTCCGCAGCCCGGCGTTCCTGGCCAGCTCGCCGCGCAGCCCCTCGCTCAGCCCCAGCACCCGCATGGCCTCGGCGCCGTCCCCCTCTGCGCAGAGCGCCGTCAGCGCGTCCAGCACCCGCTCCCGGGCCGGGTTCAGTGCGGGCAGCGCCAGCCCGGCCGGGTCCAGCGGCCCGCCTTCCCCCGAAGCGGCCTTGCCCTCGGACGGCGGCAGCAGGACAAGCACGGCGGTACTCCTCGGTCGGCACTCTGCGGGCTACCCCGCAACCCTATGCATCCTCACGCACCCTCCAGTACGGCCATCGCCGCGTTGTGCCCCGGGATGCCGCTCACCCCGCCGCCCCGGACCGCTCCGGCGCCGCAGAGCAGCACCGACGGGTGCGCCGTGGCGACCCCCCAGCGGGCGGCCGGGGTCTCCTCCCGGTCGCCGTCGTGGAACGGGAATGCCAGGTCGCGGTGGAAGATATGGCCGCCCGGCAGGCCCACCTCCCGCTCCAGGTCCGGCGGGGTCTTCGCCTCCAGGCACGGGCGGCCCTCGGCGTCCAGGGCGAGGCAGTCGGCGATCGGCTCGGCGAGCACCGCGTCCAGCTGCGCCAGCGTCGCCGCCAGCGCCCGCTGCTTGGCGGCGGGGTCGCCGAAGAGCCGGGCGGGCATATGCAGCCCGAAGAGGGTGAGGGTGTGGCAGCCCTGCTCCGCGAGGCCGGGCCCGAGGATCGACGGGTCGGAGAGGGAGTGGCAGTAAATCTCCGACGGCGGGGCCTGCGGCACCCGCCCGGCCGCGGCCTCCCGGTAGGCGGTCTCCAGCTGCCCGTAGGACTCGGCGATGTGGAAGGTACCGGCGAAGGCTTCCCGGGGGTCCACGGCGGAGTCCCGCAGCCGGGGGAGGCGGCGCAGCACCATATTGACCTTCAGCTGGGCGCCCTCCGGGGCGGGCGCCGACGGTTCCTCGCCGAGCAGCCGCTCCAGCACCGACGGCGCCGCGTTCACCAGCACCCGCCGCCCGACCGCCCGGCCCTCGCCGTCCCGGTGGCGGTAGGTCACCTCGGCGTGGGCGGTCCCGTCGGCCCGGTCGTCGGTGCTGATCGCGGTCACCTCGCAGCCGGTCCGGATCTCCGCACCGGCCGCCCGCGCGGCGGCCTCCAGCGCCCCCGTCACGGCGCCCATGCCGCCCACCGGGACGTCCCAGTCGCCGGTGCCATTGCCGATCACGTGGTAGAGGAAGCAGCGGTTCTGCCGCAGCGACTCGTCATGGGCGTGGGTGAAGGTGCCGATCAGCGCGTCGGTCAGCACCACGCCGCGTACCAGGTCGTCGGTGAAGACCGCCTCCACGGTCTCGCCCAGCGGCCGTTCGAAGAGCGCACCCCACGCCGTGTCGTCCCCGACCTGCCGCCGCAGCTCGGCCCGCGAGGGCAGCGGCTCGGTGAGGGTGGGGAAGACCCGCTCGGCGATCCGGGCGGTCATCCCGTAGAAGCGCTGCCAGGACTGCCACTCCCGGTCGGAGCCGGTCAGCGCCCGGAAGGACTCCCGGGTCCGGTCCGGGTCCGCCGCGTCCACCAGCAGCCCGGTCGGCCCGCCGCCGCGCACGGCGGGGGTGTACGAGGAGATCCGGCGGCGCCGCAGCTCCACCCGCAGACCCAGGTCGCGGGCCACCTTCCGGGGCAGCAGGCTCACCAGGTACGAGTAGCGCGACAGCCGGGCGTCCACCCCCGGGAACGCCTGCGTGGAGACGGCCGCCCCGCCCGCCTGCCCCAGCCGCTCCAGCACCAGCACCCGGCGGCCCGCCCGCGCCAGGTAGGCCGCCGCCACCAGCCCGTTGTGGCCACCGCCGACGATCACGGCGTCATAGCGGGGTGAAGCAACTGCCACGGCGAACTCCCGGAGGTGCGGTCGGGCCAAGGGTCCAAGATCCCGTCACGCTACGCCGCCCCGCGCCCGCCGCAAAGGGCCATGCGCCCTGCTGCCGCCCCGGCCCTTCGCGGATGGCCGTTTCGTTCAAGACCCCTGGCCCGGACCCGCCTACCGTCGAGGCATGGTACGGGCCGACAACGACATGATCGACAGGGCCCGGGCGCTTCCTCTGGACGTCCGGCCGGGTACTGGAGCAGCGCCGCTTCGCCTTCCTCTTCGGCGGTGAGGCCGCACCGGCGGGGGTGCTGGCCGCGCTGGACGCCTACCGCAGCCGGGAGGACGGCTATGCGTTCGGCCTGGAGCCCGATGTACGGGGGCCGGAGGGCCAGCCCATCGCGCTGCCCGCCGCCCTGCGGGTCCTGGCGGAGGCGGGCGCGCTGCCCAGCCCGCGAGCCACCGGGATCTGCGACTGGCTGGCCCAGGTCACCGCCGCCGACGGCGGGGTCCCCTCAGTACTGCCCGCCCTGGCTGCCGATCCCCACCGAACCCGCCGGTGAACTGCTGGCCACCGGCCAGATCGCCGGACCGCTGCTCCGCGCCGGGGTCCGGCACCGCTGGCTGGGACCGGCCACCGACTTCTGCCGCCACGCCGTCGAACGGCTGGAGCAGACCCACCCCTACGAGGCCGAGGCCGCCGTCGCCTTCCTCGACGGGGTACCGGACCGGCCATGGGCCCGGCGGCAGGCCCGACGGCTGGGCGAGCTGGTCCGGGAGCAGCGCCTGGTGCTGCTCGAACCGGACCGCCCCGGGGAGGCCCGGCTCGCGCCCGGCTACGCCCCGGGCAAGTACCACCTGCCGTACGACTTCGCCCCGCACCCGCAGAGCCTCGCCCGCGCCTGGTTCAGCGACGCCGAACTGGGCCGCTAGCCGGGCAGCAGCCGGGACACGAACCGGTCGAGCACCCGCGCGGCGTCCGCCGGGCCGCCCGCCCGGGCCAGCCGCTCCGCCAGCCGGTCCGCCCGGTCCGGGTGGAACTCCGCCAGCGGCACCTGCCGGTCGCACACCTCCGCCACCGGCACCCGGCCGAGCAGCAGGCCGGCCGCCCCCGGACGCAGCCGCACCCCGGCGATGGTCTCGCCGCCGCCCGTCCGCACCGTTCGCGGGCCCCGGTCCGGCCCCGCCAGCTCCAGCCGCTCCTCCCGCCAGACCAGGTCGACGCAGCCGTCGGGCACGATCAGCTGGCCGTGCCCGCGTGGGCCGTCCGTCTCCCGGACCCAGAGGCAGGCCACATACCGGTCCGGCGCCGCCGCCGGCCGCCACTCCGCATACCGCGAGACCGCCACCCGGCCAGCCTGCCCGACCCGGGCCCGCAGCCACCAGCCGCCTCCAGGCCCAGCCGCGCTCCGGCATCAGCCCCGGCCGTCCCCGTCCCGGAGTTCGAACCAGACCGCCTTGCGGTCCCCCAGCGGCTCCCACCCCCACCGCTCCGCATAGGCGTCGACCAGCCGCACGCCGCGCCCGCTGACCGGGACCCGGCCGTCCTCCACGCCGTCCTCCCCGTCCAGCCCGCCGCCCTCCGGCATCAGCCTCGGCCGGTGCCGGCTGCTGTCCAGCACCTCCACCCGCAGCACATCGCCGTCCAGCCGGGCGTTCAGCTCGACATCGCCGCCGGCGTGCAGCACCGCATTGCTCATCAGCTCGGCCGCCAGCAGTTCGGCGTCCCGGGCGAGCGACGGCAGCCCCCACGCGGTGAGCTGCCGCCGCAGGTCGCGCCGGGCGTCGGCGAGGGCCCGCAGGTCTCCGGCGGCGATCCGCCAGTCGGCGGCGACCGGTGGCGCGGCGTCCGGGTCGGGGGTGCGGCGGACCAGCAGCAGGGCGATGTCGTCCTCCCGGGCCCGGCGGGCCGCCGCCGGGGCGGCCACCCGGTCGGCGAGCCGCTGTACGGCGTGGCGCTGGCCGGAGGGTCCGACATGCCCGTCGCCGTCCGGGGAGCAGGCCCAGTGGCGCAGCAGTACGAGCAGGTCCTCGACGGCGTCGCCGTACTCCTTGTCCCGGCTCTCGACCAGCCCGTCGGTGTGCAGCAGCAGCAGGGCGCCGGGTGGCAGCACGATCCGGCTGACCGCGTACTCCTCGGCGGCGTCCAGGCCGAGCGGCAGGCCGCCGGTGACCTCCAGTTCGGCCGCGTCGCCGTCCGGGTCCAGCAGCAGCGGGTGGGGGTGGCCGGCCCGCACCACCCGGGCGGAGCCGTCGGCCGGGTCCAGTTCGACGTAGCAGCAGGTGGCGAAGAGTTCGGTGTCCAGCCCGCAGAGCAGCCGGTTGGTGCGGGTCATCAGGGTGGCGGGGTCGTGGCCCTCGGCGGCGTAGGCGCGCAGCGCGATCCGGAGTTGGCCCATCACGGCCGCCGCCCGGGTGGAGTGGCCCTGGACGTCGCCGATGACCAGGCCCACCCGGCCGTCGGGCAGCGGCAGCACGTCGTACCAGTCGCCGCCCACCTCCATGCCCTCCGAGCCGGGCAGATAGCGGGCGGCGGTGGCGAGTCCGGGCAGCTCGGGGAGGCGCCGGGGGAGCATCACCCGCTGGAGTTCGGTCATCCGCCGCCGCTCCTGGTCGAAGAGGCGGGCCCGGGCCAGCGACTGGGCGAGGATGCCGGCCAGCGCGGTGTACTGGGTGCGGTCCTCGGGGGTGAAGCCGCGCGGTCGGCGGAAGGCGATCAGGCAGGTGCCGACCGGCCGGTCGGCGGCGGTGAGCGGCAGTACCGCCCACGCCTGGTGGTCGGGCTCCGGGTCGGCGACCGTGTCCGGGAAGGCGGCGGCGTACGCGGCCGGGTGCTCGAAGAAGAGCGGGGTGCCGTTCGCCAGCGCGCGGTTCATGGGGGAGCGGGCCGACCGGTCCAGCGTGCGCAGCCGCTCGCGCGCCCCCTCGCCGTACCCGGCGGCCCCGGCCAGCCGCAGTTGGCCGCCGTCGCCGAGGTGCACCACCAGGGCGTCCGCGCCCAGCGCCGGCAGCGCGGTGCCGGTCATCACCTGGACCACCTCGTCCACCGTGGACGCCTGGGAGAGGGCACGGGTGATCCGCAGGGTGAACCGCTCGCGGGCCCGCCGGGTCCGCTGGTGGGCCTCCTCCCGCTCGTCGCGCAGCCGCTGCTCCGTGCAGTCGAAGGTCACGCCCACCATCCGCATGGGACGGCCACCGGCGTCGGTGATGACGCGGCCCTTGGCGTCCACCCAGCGGATGGCTCCGTCGGTCCGTACGATCCGGCAGACCGCCCGGTACTCGCCTCGGGACTCGATGGCCTCCGCGATGGCGCTCTCCACCAACGGCACATCGTCCGGGTGGACCGCGTCGAGGAAGGTCTCGAAGCGTTCGTCGAAGTCGCCGGGGTCCAGGCCGAAGATGCGGCAGAGCCGTTCGTCCCAGATCAGCGTGCCGGCCGCGAACTCCCAGTCGAAGGAGCCGGTGGCGGTGGCCGACATGGCCAACTCCAGCCGGGCGGCCCGGTTGCGGGCGTCGAGCAGCCGCACCGCGCGGCCGTCCGGCGGCCCGCCCGCGCGGTCGAAGGCGAGCAGGTGCTCCAGGCGGTGTGCGCAGACGGCGGTCATCGCGAAGAGCGCGGCGCGGTCGGCCTCGGAGAACGCCCACGGCCGGTCCAGTCCGATGAAGATCGCACCCAGGCAGCGGTCGTCCACCAGCAGCGGCATCGCGGCGAAGGAGACATTGCCGCTCTTCATCTCCACCACGCTGGGGAATGCCTGGTGCTCGGCCTCGGTGGGGACGTAGACGGGCTGGTGGGTGCGGACCACCTGGGCGACCGGCAGGTCGTGGTCGGGCGGCAGCAGGCGGCGGCCCTCCAGCAGGTGCGGCTCCACGCCGATGGCGGCGGCGAGGCGCAGCCAGCCGTCGTCCTGGACGAGGTAGACGGCACCGGCCCGGGCGCCGAGGTCGGAGAGTCCGGCGTGGACCAGGGTGTGCAGCAGGGTGCCGGGGTCGGTGCAGCTGAGAAGCCGGGCGATGGCGTTGTCGCGGCTGCCCTCGCCGTCACCGCCCTGCATCATGAGGGGCCTCGCTTTCGGCCGTTTCGTCCATATAAGGAGACCTCATCATCGTATGGGCGTCTAGTCAGCCCTTCAGAATGGTTGTATCGTCAAAACAATTAGCTGACTACAACCATCGAGGTGCCCAGCCCCGTGCCCGAGCTCACCCGGCGGCGCCGCCTGCTCATCCTGGCGATCTGCTGTCTCAGCCTGCTGATCGTCGGGCTCGACAACACGGTGGTGAACGTCGCCCTGCCGGCCATCCGCACCGATCTGCACGCCGAGTCCTCCGGGCTGCAATGGGTGGTGGACGCCTACACCCTGGTACTGGCCGCGCTGCTGATGCTCTCCGGCTCCACCGCCGACCGCATCGGCCGCCGCCGCACCTTCCAGACCGGGCTGGTCCTCTTCGTCCTCGGCTCGCTGCTGTGCAGCATCGCCCCCGGACTCGGCTGGCTGATCGCCTTCCGCGCCGTCCAGGCCATCGGCGGCTCCATGCTCAACCCGGTCGCCATGTCGATCATCACCAACACCTTCACCGACCCCCGGGAGCGGGCCCAGGCCATCGGCGTCTGGGGCGGCGTGGTCGGCATCAGCATGGCGCTCGGCCCCGTCGTCGGCGGGCTGCTGGTCGACACCGCCGGCTGGCGCTCCATCTTCTGGATGAACATCCCGGTCGGCCTCGCCGCCCTCGCCCTCACCGCCGTGTACGTCCCCGAGTCCCGCGCGCTGCGCGCCCGCCGCCTGGACCCGGTGGGCCAGCTGCTGGTCGTCGCGCTGCTCGGCTCCCTCACGTACACCATCATCGAGGGCCCAGGCCAGGGCTGGACCTCGCCCGCCATCCTCACCCTCGGCTGCGTCGCCGCCGCCTCGCTCGGCGGCTTCCTGGTCTGGGAGCGCCGCCGTGAGGAGCCCCTGATCGACCTGCGCTTCTTCCGCAGCATCCCCTTTGCGGCGGCCACCGCCATCGCGGTCTGCGCCTTCGCCGCACTCGGCGGCTTCCTCTTCCTCAACACCCTCTACCTCCAGGAGGTACGCGGCTACAGCCCGGTCGTCGCCGGACTCTGGACCCTGCCGATGGCCGCCCTCACCCTGGTCTGCGCCCCGCTGTCCGGCCGTATCGTCGGCCGCACCGGCCCCCGGCTGCCGCTGCTGGTCGCCGGCGCCACCATGACCGCCAGCGGCCTGCTGCTCACCACCCTCACCGCCGACTCCTCCACCGCGCTGCTGCTCGCCTCGTACGCCCTCTTCGGCCTGGGCTTCGGCATGGTCAACGCCCCGATCACCAACGCGGCCGTCTCCGGGATGCCCCGGGACCGCGCCGGGGTCGCCGCCGCGGTCGCCTCCACCAGCCGCCAGGTCGGCCAGTCGCTGGGGGTCGCCGTCATCGGCACCGTCGCCGTCTCCGCCGTCGTCGGGCCCTTCGCCACGGGCTTCCCGGCTGCCAGCCACGCGGCCTGGTGGATCACCGCAGGGTGCGGGGTCGCCGTACTGCTGCTCGGTATCATCAGCACCACCCGCTGGGCGGGGCACACCGCCGCCGACGTGGCCGCCCGGCTCAACCCCGACCACCGGAAGGCGCCGGTCCGCACGTGACGATCTCCGACGACCTCGCCCCCCACGGCAGCGCCCCGGCCACCCCACCCCCGCCGCCGCGCCCCCTGCTGCCGCCCAGGCCCCCGCCGCGCAGCCCCCTGCCGCCACCCCGACCCCCGTCGCTGCCCCGCCCCGCGTCGGCACCCAGGCCCCCGCCGCCACCCCGAACCCCACTGCCCCGCCCCCTCCGCCGCGCAGCTCGCCACCGCCACTCACGCCTGGCAGAACCTCCGCGCCCTCGTCCTGGAGGACCACGACCGCCGCCGCGAGGTGGTCGACGCGCTCGGCTTGAGCTTCATCCGCATCAAGGCCCTGCGCCACCTCGCCGCCCGTCCGATGACGCTGCGCGCCCTCGCCGCCGAGCTGGCCACCGACGCCCCGTACACCACCGTCGTGGTGGACGACCTCGCCCGCCGCGCCCTGGTCGAGCGCACCCCGCACCCCGACGACCGCCGCAGCAAGATCGTCAGCGTCACCGCAACCGGCCGCGCCGCCGCCGAGCAGGCCGACCGCATCCTCGGCACACCCCCCGCCCCCCTGCTCGCCCTCGACCCCGCCGACGCCGCCACCCTCGACCGCATCGTCGCCCACCTCCGCAGCCCCCACTGACCCCCGCTGTTCCGAATCCGCACAGCTCAGGAGGCGAGAGCGTGGCCCGCACCGACTACTTCGACGACCCTGACGCGCCCCAGGCCAACAGCATCGTGCCCGCCGTCACCGCGTTCGTACTGAACGCCGAGGGCGAGGTGCTGCTGGAACGCCGTTCCGACAACCAGCCCGGAGTCCTTCGAAGTCCGCTGGGTCCCGAAGACCGCCCTTGACGCACTCGACATCTCACCCACCACCCGGCTCCGCCTCCGCCACGGCTTCAGCGGCCAATCCCACCCCCACCTCGGCTGAGCGGCTCTCAGCTGACTGCCATGTCCCCGATCGGCGACGGACACCGCGTGGCCCCACCGCGCGGCCCGGCGCATCCGATCCACTGGTTCGGCCGTTGTGCAGTACCGGTTCGCCGACCGTACGAGGGGGACACCTGCCATGGACTTCCACACCACCACGCCCGCCGAGATGCGCCGCGCCGCCCGCCTCGGCCGCCGCCGCTTCCTCACCGCCACCGGAGCCGCCGCCGCACTCGCCTTCACCACCAACCTGCCCTCCGCCCACGCCGCCACCGCCGACCCCCGTTCCCTCGGCGAGGACCCCTTCACCCTGGGCGTGGCCTCCGGAGACCCCCGCCCCGACTCCGTCGTGCTCTGGACCCGCCTCGCCCCGCGCCCATACGAGCCCGGCAGCGGCATGCCGCCCGGGGCCAAGGTCGAGGTGCACTGGGAGATCGCCCAGGACGAAACGTTCAAGCGGCCCGTCGCCCGGGGCACCGAGACCGCCCACGTGGCGTACCACCACGCCGTGCACGTCGACGCCCGCGGCCTGAAGCCCGCCCGGGGCTACTTCTACCGCTTCCACGTCGGCCGCTGGACCAGCCAGGTCGGCCGCACCCGCACCGCCCCGGCGCTGCACGCCCAGCCCGCCGCCCTGCGGTTCGGCTTCGTCTCCTGCCAGGCGTACCACGACGGCTACTTCACCGCCTTCGACCACCTCTCCCGGGAGGACCTGGACGTCGTCCTGCACCTCGGCGACTACCTCTACGAGTACGCCGTGACCGCCAACGGCGGCGCCCGCGGCTACACCGACCGGACACTCCCCGCGCTCTTCGACACCGAGACCGAGACCCTGGACGACTACCGGCTGCGCTACTCCCTCTACAAGTCCGACCGCGACCTCCAGGCCGCCCACGCCGCCCACCCGTGGATCGTCACCTGGGACGACCACGAGACCGAGAACAACTACGCCGGCGCCATCGACGAGGACAACGACCCGCCGGAGGAGTTCCTGATCCGCCGCGCCGCCGCCTACCGGGCGTACTGGGAGAACATGCCGCTGCGCACACCGCAGCTGCCCACCGGCCCCGACATGCGGCTCTACCGCCGCTTCGACTACGGGCGGCTGGCCCGGTTCGACGTGCTGGACACCCGGCAGTACCGCTCCGACCAGGCGTACGGCGACGGCTGGCAGTACCCCGGCCCCGAGTCGCTGGACCCCGCCCGCACCATGACCGGCGCCACCCAGGAGAAGTGGCTGCTGGACGGCCTGGCCTCGTCCCGCGCCCGCTGGAACATCATCGCCCAGCAGGTCGTCTTCTCCCAGCGGAAGAACAGCACCGCCGCCCGCTCCAAGCTCTCCATGGACGCCTGGGACGGCTACCCCGCCGCCCGCGAGCGCATCCTGACCGGCGCTCGGCACGCAGGGGTCGACAACCTGGTCGTCCTCAGCGGGGATGTCCATGTCCACTACGCCTTCGACCTCAAGGCCGACTTCGACGACCCCGCCTCCCGCACCCTCGGCGTCGAACTGGTCACCTCCTCCATCACCAGCGGCCAGGACGGCGCCGAGCGCCCCGCCAACCACGACACCCTGCTGGCCGCCAACCCCCACCTGCGCTTCTACGACGGCCGCCGGGGCTATGCGACCTGCCACCTCGACCGGCACCGCATCCGCGCCGACTTCAAGACCGTCTCCGCCGTCACCACCCCCGGTGCCCCCCTCACCACGGCGGCCTCCTTGGTCTCCGAGGCGGGGAAGCCCGGTCTCAAGACGGCCTGAAAGCAACCTCCTGCGGGCCGGGCGCACCGCCGCCGCCCGGCCCGACCTCCCGGCGGCCTGGCCGCCGCCCCCTATCGCAGGGTGTGGGAACGCGCTGCGGCCACCACCAGGGAGAGCAGCGCGACCGCCGCCGCAGCGGTGGCGGGCAGGGTGCCCCCGGTGCCCGCCGTGGCCAGCAGGGCTCCGGCGGTGGCGCAGGCCGCAGCCAGACCGCTGAGCAGCCACACCAGAAAGGTGCGCCGGGCCCGGGCCCGAGTCCGGGCCCGGTCGGCGATGGGTACCGGGCCGCCGAGCGCCGCCCAGCGCCCGGCCTCCTCGCGCTGCTCGGCCCGGTGGAGCAGCCCGGCCCGCAGGCGCAGCGCGGCGGCCGTGGTGGCGCCCGCCGCCGCCACCGCACCGGGTGCCGCCCAGCCCGAGGTGGCCGGCAGGACCAGGGCGAGCGCGCCGCAGGTGGCCCACCAGGCCAGGCAGGCCCGGGCGGCGGCGCGGGTGGAGCGCGGGCGGTCGTCGCCTGCGCGCAGGTCGGCGGCGGCCGGCAGGTACCAGACCGAGCCGGCGGCGGTCAGCGCCGCCGCGCCCAGGCCGAGGACGATGTGGGACATGTTCCTGCTCCTCCTCCGGTGGCGGGCTCAGTGCAGGGCCGACTCGGCGGCAGCCATCTCCGGGTGGTGCAGGTCGAAGGCGGGGGATTCGGAGCGGATGCGCGGCAGGGAGCGGAAGTTGTGCCGGGGCGGCGGGCAGGAGGTGGCCCACTCCAGGGAGCGGCCCCAGCCCCAGGGGTCGTCCACGGTGATCTTCTCGCCGTACTTGGCGGTCTTCCAGACGTTGTAGAGGAACGGCAGGATCGACAGGCCGAGCAGGAAGGAGCCGATGGTGGAGACGGTGTTGAGGGTGGTGAAGCCGTCGGAGGCGAGGTAGTCGGCGTAGCGGCGGGGCATGCCCTCGGCGCCCAGCCAGTGCTGCACCAGGAAGGTGGTGTGGAAGCCGATGGTGAGGGTCCAGAAGGTGATCTTCCCCAGCCGCTCGTCCAGCATTTTCCCGGTCATCTTGGGCCACCAGAAGTGGAATCCGGCGAACATCGCGTACACCACCGTGCCGAAGAGGGTGTAGTGGAAGTGCGCGACCACGAAGTACGAGTCCGACACATGGAAGTCGATCGGCGGGGAGGCCAGCAGCACCCCGGTCAGGCCGCCGAAGACAAAGGTGACCAGGAAGCCGGTGGTCCACAGCATGGGCGTCTCGAAGGAGAGCGACCCCTTCCACATGGTGCCGATCCAGTTGAAGAACTTGACCCCGGTGGGCACGGCGATGAGGAAGGTCATAAAGGAGAAGAAGGGCAGCAGCACCTGTCCGGTGACATACATGTGGTGCGCCCAGACCGTGATCGAGAGCCCGCCGATGGCGATGGTGGCCGCGATGAGGCCCGCGTAGCCGAACATCGGCTTGCGGCTGAAGACCGGGATGATCTCCGAGACGATCCCGAAGAACGGCAGCGCCAGCACGTACACCTCGGGGTGCCCGAAGAACCAGAAGAGGTGCTGCCAGAGCATGGCGCCGCCGCTGGCCGGGTCGAAGACATGGGCGCCGAACTTGCGGTCCGCCTCCAGGCCGAAGAGCGCGGCGGCCAGTACCGGGAAGACGATCAGGATCAGCAGTGCGGTGAGCAGGACGTTCCAGGTGAAGATCGGCATCCGGAACATCGTCATGCCGGGAGCCCGCAGGCAGAGGATGGTGGTGATGAAGTTGACGGCGCCCAGGATGCTGCCGAACCCGGAGAGCGCCACCCCCATGATCCACATGTCGGCGCCGACCCCGGGCGAGTGGATGGCGTCGGAGAGCGGCGCATAGGCGAACCAGCCGAAGTCGGCGGCGCCCTGCGGGGTGAGGAAGCCCGCCGCCGCGATCAGCGAGCCGAACATGAAGAGCCAGTACGAGAGCATGTTCAGCCGGGGGAACGCCACATCCGGGGCGCCTATCTGCAAGGGCATGATCCAGTTGGCGAAGCCGGTGAAGAGCGGCATGGCGAAGAGCAGCAGCATGATGCTGCCGTGCATGGTGAACGCCTGGTTGAACTGCTCATTGGTCACCACCTGGGTGCCCGGCCGGGCCAGTTCGGCCCGCATCACCAGCGCCAGTACCCCGCCAATCAGGAAGAACCCGAACGACGACACCAGATACATGGTGCCGATCGTCTTGTGGTCGGTAGTGGTCAGCCACCTCAGCGCCGACCGGCCGTGCTTCCCCGTCACTTCACCGGGGCGGACCACCGCCTTCTCTCCCTCTGCCCAGACGGCACTCACAGCCCGAACCCCTTCACGGAACACACACATCGGCGGAGCCCGGACCAGACCGGCCCCGGCGCGGCTCAATGATCGTCAGCACCGTTCAGGGTCGGACAGGGCCGGACATCCTCGCCCGTACTGGGCCGAACGTCCCTGCTCACCGGGCCCCGGGTCCCCGTACGGGGCGGATCACCCGGACCGCCTGGACCCCCGTCAGGAGCACCCGTCAGGTCGCCCGCGCGGGCCGGGCCCTCCATGACCCGAAGGGCCGGTTGTCACACCTGTGCGATAGCTTGACGACCGCTTGGTAATTCGCATGCCCCTGTGAAAGCTCTGTGGTTCGCTGGGGCGAGACGTTGATCACCGCGGCACACCGGCCGCCCGCCGAGAGAAGACGATCATCACCGCCATACGCAAGGCCACCCGCGTCGCCCTGACGGCGGCAGGCTGCGCCGCACTGCTCGCCACCGGGGTCACCGCCTGTGGCGCCGTCAAGGAACTGACCGCCGCCCAGAAGGTCCAGTCGGCCTTCGAGAAGCTGGCCGAGGGCCGGACCCTCGGCGGTGAGCTGTCCATCGACTCCACCGCCGCGCAGATCCGCGCCTTCTCCGCGCTCACCGACGACAAGATGAAGCCCGAGGACGCGGCGAACCTGGCCTCGGTGCGCCTCGCCTTCACGGTCAGCGCCGACAAGCCCCTCAAGGACGTCGAGTCGCTGAAGTCCACCTCCGGTGGGACCGGGCTGAACGCGCTGACCGGTGCCGACGCCATCGACTTCGGCCTCGCCCTGCACGGCAAGGGCAGCTCCGCCCTCGCGGAGATCCGCCAGGTCGGCGGCACGGCGTACGCGCGCGTGGACGTCGACGGGCTGGCCGGGCTGGTCGGGGAGGACGCGAGCGAGCTGCGGAGCATGGAGTCCGAGCTGCCTCCCGAGCTCAAGGTGTTCAAGGAGGCCCTGCAGGGCAAGTGGATCTCCTTCGACAGCAAGCTGATGGAGCAGTTCACCAATGACCTGGGGGGGCAGGCGGGAGCCAAGCCGTCGGCCGCCCCGTCGGTGGACGCCGACACCCAGCGGAAGCTGCTGGACGCCCTCGGCAGCGTGCTCTCCCGCGATGTGACCTTCGAGGAGAAGGGCCGCCAGGGCGACGCCGACCGCATCCTCATCTCCGCCCCGGCCCGCACCCTGGTGCGGGACCTGGAGAAGGCGCTGACGCCGCTGGCCAAGCAGTTCCCCGGGCTGGACAAGGAGCTGCCGACCAGCTCGCTCAACGAGATCCCGGACCGCCAGGTCTCGGCCGAGCTGCTGATCAAGGACGGCGTGATCACCTCGATCGGCTTCGACTTCGCCCAGCTGGTGCCCAAGGCCACCTCCGACGACCACATGGTCGTCAAGCTCTCCCTCTCGCGTGAAGCGGCAGCGGTCCAGGCGCCCACCGGCGCCGTCGCCCTCACCAAGAAGGACCTGGACGGCATGATGGGCATGATGGTCGCCGGAGCCGACGAGACCGGCTTCGACTTCGAAGAGGACGACCTGGCCGCCCAGAGCTGAGCCCCGCTCCCGCCCCCGCACGGTCGCCCGCTCCGGTCGGCTAGCATGGTCCGCACGGCGGACGAGCCGGCCGGGCGGTCGCGACGGGTCCACGGACCCGCCGAGGAACGTCCGGGCTCCACAGGGCAGGGTGGTGGGTAACGCCCACCCGGGGTGACCCGCGGGACAGTGCCACAGAAAGCAGACCGCCGGGGGCCTCGGCCCCCGGTAAGGGTGAAACGGTGGTGTAAGAGACCACCAGCGTCCGGGGTGACTCGGACGGCTCGGTAAACCCCACCCGGAGCAAGGTCAAGATGGAGCGCCTCCGGGCGCTCTGCGCGGATGTTCGAGGGCTGCCCGCCCGAGTCCGCGGGTAGACCGCACGAGGCTGTCGGCAACGGCAGCCCTAGATGGATGGCCGCCTCCCCGGGCGCCGCAAGGCTCCCGGGAGACAGAACCCGGCGTACAGGCCGACTCGTCCGCCGCTACCTGCGGCTTTGTTTTGGAAAGGGCCTCTGACCTGCGTCGGAGGCCCTTTCGGGTCTTTCGGCCCCTTGCCTGTTTAGGTGGCAAAAAGTCCCCGAAGAGTCCCCGGGACGCGCGGGAAAATCCCCGAGAAGTCCCGGAGATGATCTTGCCTGAGAGCGGCTGAACAGGTCTTCCTGCTGTGTCTGCCTGGAGGATCAGCTGGACTCCGACGGCCCCTGCAGCGGCTGCGACACCTGATGGTCCGGGCCAGGTGGACAACAAGGGGTCGGGCGAAGCGGAGCGCGGGGCAGCTCGAGCACGGCGTCGAATGGGCATGACCGGGCAGGCAAGTAGGGGGTGCCCGATTCTGGTCCTATGAAGTCACAAGCACCCGTCCGGCCACGTGCTTAGTGGCGCCCGGCGAGCCGACAAATCCCAAACAGGACAGTCGAGACGTCAGTCAGTCGGCGGGTCGGACCCGCCCGCAGCGCCACCGCGAACGTCATCGCCGTCAGTCGGCTTGGCCGGGGCATCGGCTGCGTTGCCTTGCGGGGCAACAGCTCGTCCAGCCTGACGGAATTCCCGGGGTAAGCCGCTACGGCCGGCGGCGTAGAGCGTGTAGACCTTGCCGTCGTAGCTGCCGATGTAGAGGGTTCCTGCCGCTACTCCTGGCGGCGATGTAGCAGGCGCACTGGTCGGCCTCCAGAAAGCGCGTCATGGCCGTGGTCTGCTCCATCGTCGTCGGCGTGCTGATCGTGGAGCTGAACGGCGGTCTGCAGGACGGACGGCTCACCCTGGCAACCGTCGGTGCGGTGCTCATGGCATCCCAGACTGCGCATGCGCTGATGCTCAAGGAGGCGGCGGCGTGGCTGGAGGAGCGGACCAGCTGGACTGAGCCCGACGTCCAGGTCAAGGAGGAGCAGGCCAGCCGGGGGCCGTCCCTGGAGTGACGAGGTGAACCTGCCTGCTGGGCGGGTATGATCCGACGCGAGGTGGCCGCTTCGCGGCCGGACCTGTCAGGCGCCTCCTACGCCCTGTTCCTAAGGCGCCCCTGCTGCTCAGCTCGGGGGTGGCCCCTGGGGTGGCAGGGCGGGGATCAAGGTGCCGAGCCCACTGGCCACGCGGAAGCGTGCCGGGGCCGGGGAGCGGCTTCGCAGGCCGTCACGATCCGGCACGGACAGGTCCGGTCCCGAAGCGGCCACCTCCCCCATGTCACCACCCCACCGACCAGGCGGGCCCGCAGTCGGCGCACCAGGCCGAGAGCGACAGGCCCGCGCCCCGCCAGAGATGGATACCGATGCCGCCCCGGAACCTGTCTGAGCTTGACCAAGACGCTGTGGCCGCTGAGATCGCCTACTACGAGGGCCTGGACGACGACGAGTACGAGGCCGCCCTCGTAGGCTTCGCCCGCGAGCAGGACCCCATCGATGCGGCTGCCATCCGGTCTGATGCTCTCGCCTTCCGGTCCCGCAAGGCGGTGCAATCCCTCCTGCGGCAGCTCAGCACCAAGAGGCTGCCCAACGCTCCCGGCGACCAGTCGCGGCGCGTTTCCCTCCGCGAAGCACGTGCAGTCCACGGCCGACTTGAGCACGAGGCCCGCCTGCTGGATGCGGTCACCGCCGGCATCGCCGCGCGGCGCGGTGAACTCATCACGCCGGCTAACCCGCGCCGCCGCGCGCTGGAGGCACTGCGTGCCGAGCACCCGGAGCGGTACCTCGACCTGCTCCGCGCCGAGGAAGAGAAGGCACGCCAGCGCGCGGCGGAGCGGCGGGCCGCAACGAAGCGCGCTCGGCGGGCGCAGCGAGACGCGGAGCGCACCGCGCAGGAGTCTTAGCGCACTGGCTGATCCAAGGGCGCGCACCACCCCGGCGGGTGGCGCGCGCCCTTCGCGTTCTGCTGGACCGCGCCGGACCGCGCCGGGGGCCGAACCGCTCCACCGCGCCGCCGCGCCGAGGGGCAGGTTTCGATGCAGCGGCCCGACGCCCTGTAGGCGTACGTGGCGGCCTGCGTGGCGTCCAACTCGGTCCTCATCGCCCCTCTGAGGGGTCGCAATCCTGACGTGATCGACAACTCCCGACACCTTCGGCGACGATGAGAACCAGCAGCTGAAGTCACTGCTTGCACTGTGCCCCACCCCCAATCAGGCGGCTTTCCACGTCCGCTCCTTCGTGGAGCTGATGTGCGAATACCGCAGAGATCGGGCTCGACCAGTGGATCGCCGCAGGGCGGGCCGATGGCCTGCCCGCCCTGCACACCGTCACCGCCGCCTTGGCCAAGGCCTGGACCGACACGTTCCTCGCTTCGGTCCCCATAATTCCGGAGGTTCGTAACGGGTGGCAGGAATGGTGCGGACTCACAGCATCGAGGTACCGTGGGGATTGACTGGGCGCATCTATGGCATATCGAATGGCCATGTGATGCCGACGCGTTTGCCCTGAACGGAGAAAAGATATGTCGGCTGCAGGGGAGGAAGGTAGGAGATATCAGGAAGCCCCCTACCTGGGGTGCTCGAGCCCCCTGTACGCAGAGAAGGATGTCGCGCACGGGGTTGAGCACATCCAGCGGATCCTGAAGAGACTGGAGCCACTCACCGTCGGCCAGCAGCTCCAACTTCGTTGGGATCTCCTCTACTTCCTGGCATGCTTTCATGGTGTCGCCGACCGGATGGCCGAGCCGGGTGTGCGGCGGATGGTCAAGCAGCTTCTGACAGGGCTCGGCTGGAGCGACCGGGAGATTACGGAGGGGCTTGCTGCTCTCGCTCGCCATCTCGTGGATCCGCATACCTCCGAGGAGAACGTGGTTCACGACGCGAACTATCTGGAGGCGGTCGGAGCGCTGGGGATTGCCAAGGCGTTCACTACCGGGGGCGCCAGGGGCCAGAGCTACGAGCGCACGTTGGAGATTGCTCGCCGCAACCTTGATCGGCCTGTCTTCCGTACAACGATTGGCCGGAGGCTCGCTGCGGAGCGTCGCGCATATGCGCACGACTTCCTCGATCGGCTCGCCCGCGAACTCGGCCCTGTACAAGTGGTTGATGATCAAAGCGCCCGTGCCAGAACGGGTTCAGACGATTCCCCGGCCGCTGGGTGAAGATATTCCCCGCAGCGCGCTGATGGGGATGCAGCACGGATGGCAGCCGGGTTGCCGTGCGCCGGGTGGGGGAGTGGGGCTGCCCGGCCCGGAACGGCTAGCGCCGTTCCGGGCCGGGCGGTGCCTCGGGCAGCCGTCAGCTGGTGTGGCCGATGCGTGCGGGGGCGCCGAAATCCTGGAGGACCTGGGGTACGGCGACAGCGCCGCCTTCGTCCTGGAAGTTCTCCATGATGGCCAGCAGGGCGCGGGCGGTGATCCCCGTCCCGTTGAGGGTGTGCACGAATTCCAGGCCGCCGTTGCGGCGCACCCGGGTGTTGAGACGGCGCGCCTGGTAGTCCGTGGTGTTGGAGCAGGAGGTCACCTCTCGGTAGCGCTCCTGGACGGGGAACCACGCCTCGATGTCGTACTTCTTGGCAGCCGGGGATCCCAGATCGCCCACGGCGATGTTCACCACCCGGTAGGGCAGTCCGAGAGCCTGGATGATCTCTTCCTCGTTGGCGAGGAGTTCTTCGTGGATCTCTTCCGACTGCTCGGGGAGGCAGTAGACGAACATCTCGACCTTGTCGAACTGGTGCACCCGGAACATGCCGCGGGTGTCCTTGCCTGCGGCGCCGGCCTCTCGTCGGAAGTTGGTCGAGAAGGCGGTGTAGCGGGCGGGGACCTGGTCTTCCTCCAGCCGTTCGTCCATGTGGATGCCGGCGAGGGCGACCTCGGACGTGCCGCTGAGGTAGAGCCCGTCCTTGTCCAGGCAGTAGAGATTGCTCTCGTCCGTGGGGAGGTAGCCCGTGCCGTACATGGCGCGCTCGTTGACCAGTACGGGGGCCAGCACCGGAAGGAAGCCCTGGCCGGCGAGCTTGTCGATCACGAACCGGTACAGCGCCATCTCTGTCAGGGCGACGTCCCCGATGCGGTAGGCGAACCGGGAACCGGAGAGCCGGGCACCTCGCTGCATGTCGACCCGGCCGGAGGGCGAGGCCAGTTCCAGGTGGTCCTTGGGGGTGAAGCTGAAGGTAGGTACTCGGCCCCAGGTGCGTACGAGCTTCGCATCGTCCTCGCCGCCGTCGGGAGCGGTCGGATGCGGCAGATTGGGGAGACGGTCGAGCAGCGCCTGACGCTCGCTGTCCGCGGCGGAGAGTTCCTGCTCGGACTGGCGCAGTTCTTCCTTGAGCCGCCTGAGTGCCTCGAACTCTTCCGGCGTCGGAGCGCCCTTGGGGCGCTTCTGAGATCGGAGACTGTCGACCCGCTCGGTCAGTCCGCGCCACTTCTCGTCGACGGCGAGTAGGGCGTCGAAGTCTTCAGCCGACCCGCGACGGGCGAGGGCGGCACGGTAGCGGTCTGGCTCTCGACGAGCAGCCTTCAAGTCGATCACCCGCCTCAGTGTAGTGACTCGCACCCGGGATGTACGGGCTTCGCAGGTGTCGTCCCGAGTTAATGATGATCAGTTAAATTGGCTGGACTGTGCGGTCGTTGAGCGATTCGAGTGCCGCTTCACGCATGGCCGCTGTGGGCGCGTGCACGGCCCCGGTCTGGAGCGTGACCTGCCGGGCTGCCTGGTGGAGGAGCATGGTCAGCCCGCCCACCACGGTGGCTCCGGCGGTACGGGCGGCAGCGGCGAGTCGCGTGGGCCACGGCCGGTAGACCACATCGAGGAGCGCACCGTGGAAGCCCGCCATAGCCGGCACGAGGGCGTCGGCTGCACCCGGCGGCAGGGCAGAGATGACCAGGGCGGCCGGTGGGAGCCTCTCGGTGTGCCACGGCTGGATGGCGAGGTCGGTGCCGAGTCTCTTCGCTGCCGCTCGCAGCGCGCCCGCGCGTGCGGGATTCCGGGCCACAGCGACGACTTCCTTGATGCCCAGCTCGGTTAGCGCCGCGAGCGCGGTCGCTGCCGTGCTGCCGGCGCCGAGGACCGCGGCCGGCCCGGGGCGGTTGCCCGGCATCTCGCGCAGCGCCTGGAGCATTCCGGCGACATCGGTGTTGTCCCCGAGCAGCCGGCCGTCCTGGACGACCACGGTGTTGACAACTCCGGTGGCCGCAGCGACGGGAGAGGCGTCTGCCATCAGCGGCAGGGCGGCGTGCTTGAGCGGCATGGTGAGCGAGAACCCTGCCCAGGTGTCGTCCAGGGAGGCGAAGAAGCCGGGCAGGTCCGCCTCGCGGCAGTCGATGGCTTCGTAGGTCCAGTTCAAGCTGAGGGCCTGGTAGGCCGCGCGGTGGAGCACCGGTGAGAGCGCTTGGTCCACCGGTGAGCCGAGGAGGGCCAGTCGCATGCGCATCGCTCCTTCAGACGAAGAGGTTCTCGTATCGCCAGTACTGCACGTCCCACTGCGTGGCGAGGGGGTCGGTGACCGCAGCGGCGGGGAGCAGCTGCCTTGCGACCAGCCGCTGCTGGACGTCCTCCAGCTCTCCCCAGGCCCACATCAGGTAGCCGTCGAGGTCCCGAAGGCGGCCGAGGATCGCGTCGGTGGTGAGGAGGTCGGACCATGGCGGGGAGAGGAGGGAGAGGGCCTGGCGGGTGTAGCGGTGGAGCGGTGGCGGCTGGCCGCCGGCGAGAAGGGCCCGGGCCTCGGTGAGGTGGTCGATGACCTGCAGCTGGTACCAGCGGCAGGTGAAGGGATGCCCCCGCCGCCGGGCCTTGGCGACCACACGGAGTTTGCGCCAGATCACGAAGTTCAGGTACAGCCACCTTCTGCGCGTGACGGCCTGGCTCTCCGGGGCGCTGCCGGCCAGCCAGCGCAGCGGGGCGGCGATGCGCAGGGCCTGGTCGTAGGAACGGCCAGGGCGCTGCAGGAGGTCGCCTCCGAGTTCCTCGGCCAGGTAGACGGCCTCACCCGCTGCGGCGGCCGTTCTGGCGGCGGTGAGGAACCGGGTGCCGGGGGAGCGGTCGTGGGCCACCCAGATGACCCCGTGCTGGTCGGCGAACCGGTGGGCTGCCGCGGTCAGTGCCTCGGCCCAGGGCCTGGTTGCGGCGGTATCCGGAGGGGCCTGTTCGGCCTGGTGCTCGGCCAGGGCGGCGCCGAATGCCCGGGGGCTGTCGGGAAGGTCGATCAGAGCGCGGGCCAGTCGGTTCATGTTCTCCAGGGCGGTCAGCGCCCGAGGATGCTCGGCCAGCAGCCGGTCGGCGTGCGGGTGGCGCCATTTCGGGTGAGGGCCGTACCGTCCTGCGGTCAGATAGGCCAGGTCGAGCGCCGCCGTCGCCGCGTAGCAGGCGGCACGTAGGGCGGTGTAGGTGTAGCCGGTCGCTGCGAGTTCCCGCTGAGCGGTGTGCGTCCAGGTGGCCACCCTGGTACGGGCGGCCTCGTGCCGGGAGGCGAGGACGGGTGCCGGCCAGCGGCCGGCGCGGCCTTTCAACCGGGCGTGGATGCCCCCGGGGTCGTGGATCGGGACGGATTCGAGGAACCAGAAGAGGAGCCACTCGGTCTGGCGGTGCCAGTTGTCGGTCTTCTCAGGGTGGTGGAAGAGGCGGCTGAGGTCGGAGCGCGCCAGGCTCTCCAGCTCGAAGCGCACGCCCTTGTCGCAGACCGCGCCGTACACGGTGCCCAGGTTCAGCCCGTCGATCAGCTTCTGCAGGGCGGTGGCGTATCTCCGGTAGTCCTGTTCACGGCGGAAGACGACGAAGACGTCCAGGTCCGAGTGCCGGTCGGCGGTTCCGTAGGCGACGGAGGAGGTGATGGTGACGACGATGCGGTCGGCGACCTCGGGCATGTCGCGATGGATGGCGGGGAGCACATGGTCGTGGAAGGCGGTGGTGGCGATGGCGCGCAGACGCAGCGAGTCGGTCGTGGCGTCGGAGAGGGCGGCGGGGGAAGAGGGCACAGGGCGCTTCCCGTCAGTCGAGGGTCTGGTGGCCGATGGAGTAGGACAGGGTGCGCGGACGGGCGGAGACGGCTCCGAGCAGGCGGCCCCGCTCAGCTCGTGAGGGAAGGTGCCACCACGTGGCCGGCACCGGTCCGGCCGGGCGGACCTGGTTGAAGAGGTCCTCGACGAACAACTGGTTGAAGCGCTGGGTGTACTGGCAGCTGCGCAGGTCGATGGCCATCTCGTCGCCGCTGTGCACCATGGCGTCGTACGCGCACCCGTTGCCGCACATGCCGCGGGCCGCGCATCCCTCGCAGTGGGTGTAGTAGATGGGGGAGCGCTTGCGCCACTTGGTGACCACCGTGGAGCGGTAGGCGTCGATGTCGAGTGCCTGCATGGCGAGGCGGTCCATGACCAGAAAGCTCTTGCACGGGCCGACGTTGCCCTTGGCGTCGACGTTGAGGTTGGTGCCGCCGGCGGCGCCGCAGTCGTGGAAGCGGTAGCGCTGTTCGACGAAGGGCTGCAGCTTGCGGTAGACGAGTTCGAGGAACAGGCCACGGTCGCGGAAGGCTTGGTGGATGGCGTACATCCGGTCGGCGTACCGGTCGGGGTCGACCAGGTGCTGGTAGTCCTTCTGGTCCGGAGTGGGGGGCTTCATGAAGTTCACCCCGAGGCCGGTGGGCTGGTAGGTCTCCAGGAACCAGGTGATGGTCTCCTCGGCCTGGTCCAGGTTGTGCTGGCCCAGGACCATGGAGAGCGAGACCTCGGCCCCGGCCTCCTTGAGTCGGCGTACGCCGGCGTCGACCATTCGCCAGGACCCCCGGCCTCCGTGGTTGCGGCGCAGCGCGTCGTGGATGTGCTGGGGACCGTCCATCGACACGATGCACTTCACGTCGTGCTCTGCGAGGAAGGCAGCCTGGCGCTGCCGGATGAGGGTGGCGTTGGTGCCGATGACGAACCAGAAGTTCTCTCCGGGCCTCGCTGCATGCTCCGCCACCTCGACGATGTGCTGCACCTGGTGGAAGAAGAGCGTGGGCTCGCCGCCCGTGATGTGGATGATCTTGGGCCGTGAGACGTCGGAGTGGGTGAAGAAGAAGGCGATGACCTCGGCGAGTCGGTCGGCGTCGGTGGGTTCGGCCTGGGGTGCCAGGACGTTTGGGATCACCTTGCAGTACGAGCACGACAGGTTGCAGACATCGGTGAGCAGGATGCGCAGCAGGGTGAACGACGGTTGGACGTCCTGCTTGGCGTCCTCCGCGCGCATCAGTTCGCGGTGGAAGCGCTCCGGTGCCTCTCCAGGGGCTGCGGCGAAGCCCTGCTCCACCAGCACACGGGCCAGGTCTTGGTCTGCCGGGGTCATGCCGTCCCGCAGGTCACGGTAGGTTTCCCGAAGGACCTGTCCTCCGTAGAGCTGCTGCTGGCGGAGGGCGTGGTTGAGACACCAGGCCCCGCCGCCGAGGTCGAGCAACTGCGTGTTGGTCTCCGGCCGCAGCCGCGCGGGGTCGACCGCGAGACGGGGAAGGGCTTCACCGTCGGCCCAGACCTGGCTGACCGCCGTCACAGCGTCCACGGTCAGGGCAGGGAGCCCATCGCGGCTGGACCCGTCGGTACCGCCGGGCAAGGCCGCGTCGCGTAAGCGCGGCAGCGGCAGCAGGACACCCTGGTTCGCCGACCCGCACGAGCCACATCCGAAGCTTTCGTGTTCCAGGTGTTCGGTCATGACGTTCCTCCTGAAGCTGCGGTTCGCCTGCTGCCCGCGCGCAGGGCAATGGCAGTTGAACGCGGGCACGGCCGCGCCCGGGGCTCCTGCATTGGGCCGAGCGCTTGCGGGCCGACGGCGGTCAGGCGCCGACATTCGCCGTGGTGGAGTCGTTGTCCTGCTCGTCGGCCCGGCGGGCGTCGAGCCGGACAGATGCCCCGCCGGTAGAGGCGGAGCGGTGCGCGGCGTGTAGCACCCGGGTGACGGCCGTGAGGTGTGAGGGCCCGGTGAGCGTCGGCTGTCCGGTTCGGCAGGCGGAGACGAACTCCTCGAGCTGGACCCGCAGCGGTTCGGCGTACTGCCGTAAGGCTCCACTCGGAGACCGACCGCAACCGCGGTGCAGGATCTGCTCGGCGCCGGCCGTGGCGGCCTCGCCTGTCAGTTGGACCGCGTCTCCGTCGGCTCGTCCATGCCGGTAGCGCAGGGCCCACTGCTCGCCGAGGAGCCTCAGAGCCCGCTTGGCGCCGGCATGGCGCCACCCGACATACACCTCACCGCGTATCCCGGAGGCGAAGGTCAGGTCCACGGCAGCGAGGTCCCAGTGGCGGCCGCCTGGAAAGATGTGGCCCCTGGCAGCAACGTGCACCACGGGTTCGTCGACCAGGTGCAGCAGGATCGAGACGTCGTGCGGCGCGAGGTTCCACAGAACGTCGCAGTCCTCACGCCTTCTGCCGCCGAGCCGTTCGCTGCGGATCAACCACGGGCGGCTCGGCGCTGCTTCCCGCAGCCATGCCGCGATGTTCCTGACCGGCTGGGAGTAGAGGAACGTGTGCCCGGCGGACAATTGCACTCCCCGCCGCCGCGCCTCGAACGACATGGCGCTGGCGTCTAATGCACTCAGGGCGGCGGGTTTCTCCACCAGCACGTGGCGACCTGCCCGCATTGCCTCAAGGGCCAGGGAGACGTGGGTGCCCGCCGGCGAGGCGATGACGACGGCCTCGACACGCTCATCCCGGAGGGCGTCCGAGAGCGTCGGCCATCCCCTCACTCCGTACCGGGCCATGGCATCGAAGCGCTGAGGTTGGTCCGGGTCGACCACGCCCACGAAGTGCACACTGCCCGATGTCGCAGCAGTCCTTGCGTGGTTCACGCCCCATCGCCCGCATCCGATCAGTGCCATGCCCACGGGCGGTGCGGCCTGCATGCCACGTCCAGCTCGCTCGACCCGAACCCCGGGTGTGGTCACGCAACCCCCCAGCGCCGAAGTGTGCGTATCGATTCGGTGATGCCCTCAAGGTCTCCGCGCAGGTGGGACTCCAGCGTGATCGGTCCCACATAACCCAGCTCTTCGAGGCGCTCCAGGATCGGCTGCCATCTCAGCTCACCTCGACCGACAGGCACGTACTGTCCGTTCCGGCGGTCCTTGACGTGGATGTCGACCGCGCTCCGAACCAGTTCCTCGGAGAGGTCCTTGAGACCGTCTCCATCGGAGGCGACGTGTTGATTGCAGGGGTCCACCACGGCCCCGAGACCGGTGGCCGAGCAGAACTCCTCAAGCTCGCGCAGCGTACGAACGTGGCAGATGTGCTCGTTCTCGACTGCGGCCCGCGTGCCTTCCCAGTTCTCCACCGCGCTCGTGATCGTGTCGCGGAGCGGCCCGGGAAGGACGCCGCCTGCGGGCGCCGCGGCGATGAAGGTGAAGATGCGGACCGTAGGTGCGCCGAGCAGTCCGGCCAGGACAGGAAGCCGATGGGCCTGCCTCATGTGGGAGGCGAATACTGGAGGGAAGCCGACGAAGTGAGGGTCGACGAGCTCGTCCTCCGGTGCGCCCCCGGGGTGGCATTTGAACAGAGGGGACAGGACGGAGGAGACGCCGATGCCGTACTGCCGCAACACGTCGGCAAGCCCTTCGGCCCGCGCGTCGTCACACTCGGCAATGTTCTGCCCCCAGACGGATCGGATCGCCACGTGACGTACTCCGTGTCTCACGGCGAGCCGTGCTGCCTCTTCGGGATCCTGGCTGACCTCATCAGTGATGATCGATAACTCCATCGGAAGTGCATGCCTCCATCCGAAGGTGTGACGCGGACGACCGCACGGTGCCGGAGCGCCGCCGCAGGGTGAGGGCTCGCGTGGCACACCCCGGCAGGGGGACGGCCGCCCGGGTCGAGGCAGGCGGTCATCGGCGGGAGGGTGCCTGCCGGGCACTGTGGTGATCCCTGCGGCGGTACGAGGTGCGGCCCGCTGGTGTGCCGATGGGCCCATCAGCTTTGACAGACTCATATTTGGTCACCTGACGCACCATCTGAAGGTCCAACAGAGGACCTTCTGGGTCCGGAAAACGGCCTCCCGGCGGCTTGTCCCGCCGTACAACCCGGACGGGTGTGCGCTCTCGGTAGGCTGCTCCCATGATTCGCGCAGTTGTGTTCGATGTCGGCGAGTGCCTGGTGGACGAGACCCGGGAGTACGGCACGTGGGCGGACTGGCTCGGGGTGCCGCGCCACACCTTCGCTGCGACGTTCGGCGCGGTCATCGCCCGCGGCTTGGACTACCGCGAGACCTTCCAGGTCTTCCGGCCCGGCTTCGATCTGGCCGAGCAGCGCGCGGCCCGCGCCGCGGCGGGGCAGCCGGAGCACTTCGGGGAGGAAGACCTCTACCCCGACGTTCGCCCCGCGCTGAAGCAGCTGCGGGCCGACAGCCTCTGGGTCGGCGTCGCAGGCAACCAGACCGTCCGGGCCGGTCGCATCCTCCGCTCCCTCGACCTGCCCGCGGACATGATCGGTACCTCGGACGACTGGGGGGCCTCGAAGCCGGATGTCGCTTTCTTCGAACGGGTCGCCGAGGCTGCGCCCTGCGAGACGCAGGAGATCCTGTACGTGGGTGACCGCCTCGACAACGACATCAGGCCCGCCGCCGCCGCGGGTATGGCGACGGCGCTGATCCGGCGGGGCCCCTGGGGCGTCATCCAGCAGCACGACCCGGACGCGATTCGGCTGCCGACCCTGCGGATCGACAGCCTCGAAGAACTCCCCGAGAAGGTCGCGCAGCTCAACGCTGGAGGGCGCTGAGCGTCGTTCCCCAGCCGTACAGCCGGTCGTCCAGCGCCCGTACGGCAGCCATGTCCTGCCAAGGGGCAAGGGAACGACGCAGGTCGCGGATCCTTTCCATACCCGTCGCGTACCAGGTGGCGGCCAGCTGGTCGAGGGCCTCTCCCGCGAGCTTGCACGCCTGCTCGAGGTTCTGGTCGGTAGCCTCGACGGCGGCGAGGTCGGCGAGCACCACCGCACGCTGCTTGCCCATGTCGGGCGGAAGATCGGCGAGCACCTGGCGGAGGGTGGCCCTGGCCTGGGAGAGGTGGCCCGCCTTCAACTGCGTGTTGCCCTTGAAGGCGGCCAAACGTGCCGGGGAGAACCAGTCCATCCAGCTCGGGGAGCTGTGTTCGCCGTCGGCTGCGAGCGCCTCCTCCGCCCGGGCCAGCAGGCGCAAGGCGCCTCGGTAGTCACCGCAACGGGTCAGGCACTCCGCTTCCACTGCGTTGAGCCAGGCCAGAAATTCGGCCGATGCTGGGCCACGACGGGCGTATGTGCGTGCAGCGACCATGCGCTCCTCGGCCTCGTCCTTCCGACCGGCCCACCCCGGGACGAACGCGGCATGGGCCAGGACGGCCGCACCCAGCAGCGCATCGTCGGCTTCGCCGGCCGCTTGCAGGGCGCGGATCAGCGTGGTGTCCGCCTGGTCGGCCTGACGCAGGTCGAAGAACTCGATGCGCGCGGCGAGTAGGAGGGACTCCGCAAGAGCCGCGGCGAGGACACGCCGGGCGTTTCCCGATGTCTCGGCGAGGAGTTTTGTGCCGAGGTTCGCGTGCTCGACGATGGCCTGATGGAGCTGGGCGGGCTGCACGGTCCAGTACAGACGTCGATGAGCAGTCGTGATCGCGGCGTAGTCCGTACCGGTGCTGGGCGGCCGTAGTACGGCCGAGGAAGTCGGCCTGGGGAGGGAAGCGGCGAGCGCCGTGACGACATGAACCCCCTCCGGCGCCGTTCGTACGTCGCCTGCGGGCTTGGAATCCCAGGGCGCACGGAACCCGAGATCCTTGATGGGCAGCCGAAGGACATGGCTGAGCAGCCGTTGGTGGTCCGCCTGCGGCCACGGCGGGCTCGCTGACTCCCATCGCCGTACCTGACGCACGCTTACCTGGAAGCCGTGGAGTCCGAGGTCCAGCGCCGCACCGGTCATCGCATCCGCGAGGGCCTGTTGCGACGTGAAGCCGGCGGCCTGGCGGGCTGCTTTGAGTTGGGTGTTTCCTGCGGGTCGAGACACGGGCCACCTCCAGCAACGTCAGGGCGTCCTCAAGACCGTAGCGCGTTAAGGCCTGAAGGGGGACTCCCTAAGGGCAGTGACCCGAGGGAAGGCCGAATTGAGTCCTCTGTGAGTCCGCTGAGTGGCCTTCAGGCTCCGCGGACGCGCTCTCCTGATCAGTCCCGCCCCCACGGGGACGCTCCGGCTGCCCAGGCGCGGCGCAGGTCCGGGTAAAGCTCTTCCTGGTCCACCGGCAGGGTGGACTTCACATGTCGAGTCCACTCGTCCGTGATCACCTCTGTCACGTTGTTCTCGACGGCGTCGAGCGCCTGCGCGACGACGTCCTCGGGGGCGATCTTCGCTTCGGACACGTCAGCGGCCATGTCCGTGTCGATGAACCCCGCGTGCACGCCGACCACGTGCGTGCCCTGACCGTGTAGTTCCACCCGGGCCGCATTGGTCAGCGCCCATTCGGCGGACTTCGACGCGCAGTAGGAGGCGTTGAACGGCACCGTGTACCAACTGACCACCGACAGCATATTGACCAGTGCGCCGCCGCCGTTGCGGGCCAGCACCGGTGCGAAAGCCCGGCACATCTCGAGGGTGCCGAAGTAGTTGACTTCCATCTCGGTACGGGCGGCCCCGGTGTCCGGTGCGGTGATCAGCGGACCCAGCAGCATCGCGCCTGCGTTGTTGACCAGCAGGTCGACATCGCCACACCGTTGCGCGACTGCCGCGACCGCGGCTCGGTCGGTGATGTCGAGATCGATTGGCTTGACCCGAGGATCGGTGACCGAAACCATGCTCGCGTCTCGCGCGGCCGCGTACACGGTTGCCGCGCCGCGAGCGAGCAAGGCCTGGGTGAAACTGGCACCGAGACCACGATTGGCACCCGTGACGAGAGCGACTGCTCCTGAGATCCACATGACATCAAAGGTGCGCCATCACCTCGAGATCCGTCCAATCCTGCTGTGCTACCCAGTGGACAGCGCAGCCGGAAAATCGGGAGTCGTCCGAGCAGGAATTGCATAGCATAACGGCCCCCGACCAACTTGGCTGGTCAAGGGCCGTTCGCCTGCGCGGTGGGTGTGGGATGTGAACCCACGGTGGCCCGCGCCACGACGGTTCTCAAGATTGCTTCGGTCGCCGAGGAACCAGAGATAGCGGTGCGATGGGTGCTCCCTCGCGGGGTGCTGGCCGTTTCCCCTTGCGCCACTGAACTTGAGCTCGTGACCAGCTCCGCAGCCAGGACGCGGTCCGTCCCGAGGAGCGCCCGAACCTGCCGGCATATCCGGCGCAGGTCCCCGACCCTCACGCACTGGTCTACGTCCTCGCACTGGTGGCGGCCGTGGTCTCGACCGGGGCGACCTCGCGGGTCGCCTCGGTCGGCGCGTGGGCCGCCGATGTGCCCGAGCCTGTTCTCGCCGCCCTCGGCGGCCGATGTGATCCGCTGACCGGGCTTTGTCCCGTGCCGGACCAACAACGGTTCAAGGCGTGGTCATCTGGTGGATGCGCGGGTCACTCGGTCAATGGCCGCTTGGAAGGGGTGCCAGCTTCCGGCTGAGCTTGAGCACGGCGCTGACGGTCCGGGGGTCGGTGCTTGCCCGGAAGGCGGGAACGGGGTGGGTCCGGGGGCCGATGATCAGGCCGGTCTGCCCGTCGAGTGCGGGGTCGGTGGCCGCGACGATGGACGGCTTGGCGGCCGCGGATGCGGGGCCGGCGGTGGAGCGTTCGAAGGTGCGGCGGACCAGCGGCCACAGCAGCCGCAGGGGCGGGGAGACGATCCTGGGTGAGGTCATGGTGCCGTTGGTCATGTCGGTGGCGGCACCGCCGGGGTCTGCGGCGAAGACCGTGACTCCGCTGTCGCGCAGGCGCTCGGCGAGGTCCAGGGTGTAGGCGAGGTTGGCGAGCTTGGCCCGGCCGTACCAGTGGAAGCCGTAGTAGCCGCCTGGCGGCTCGACGGTGTCGAAGGTGCGCTTGGCGACCTTGATCGCACCGGAACTGACGTTCACGATCCGGCTCGGAGCGCCGGTTCGGAGCCGGTCGAGCAGCAGCTCGGTCAGCAGGTACGGCGAGAGGTGGTTGACCGCGAACGATGCCTCGATCCCGTCGATGGTCTGCTGCCGCTGCGCGAACATCGCGCCGACGTTGTTGACCAGGACCTGGAGCGGTCCCTCGGCCGCCAGCCGGGCGGCGAGCGCCCGGACCTCGCCCAGCGAGGCGAGGTCGGCTGCCACGAACCGCGGCTCGCCTGCGGTCGCGACCGCCGCGATCCGCTGGACCGCACGGGCGCCGCGCTCGGCATCGCGACCGACCACGGTGACGGCGAACCCGTGGGCCGCCAGTCCCAACGCGGTCTCCAGGCCGATGCCTCCGGTCCCCGCCGTCACGACCGCCCGCTGCTCCATCATGGCCACCCTCCGCCGCCTCGCCCATGAACCGGATAGCTATCCGTTTCGATGCGCGCACGCTAGCACAACCGGATGACTATCCGGTTTGGTTGGGTGGGTGCCGGAGCGGTCCTGTGTCGACTGCCGGGCCGGGGTCAGCGCGAGGGGCGCAGGCCCTCCAGTAGGACGTCGAGGTAGACCTCGGTGCGCGCCGGACCGCGGTCCCCGGCACGCAGGGCATGCTCGATGCCGCAGAGCAGGCGGCGCACGTCGTCGGCCTCGACGTCGCGCCGGATGGCACCCGTGAGGCGGGCGCGGTCCAGCAGGCGAGCGACTGCCCGGTCCAGCTCGGCCTTCAGCTGCGAGGTGTGCGCCTCGGCATCGGCTGCGGATTCGAGGACGGCGGCGAACCCGGGGTCCTCCAACGCGCGGGCGAGGGCGAACCGCAGCAGACGGTGCAGGCCCGCGAGGGCGTCGTCCGTCTCCGCCGCGGCCTGGGCCTCTCCGACCAGTTCCCTGAACCGGTCGGCCGACAGCGCTTCCCGCAGCGCATGCTGGTTGGGGAAATGCCGGTACACGGTACCCACGCCCACGCCGGCCAGCCGGGCGATGGCGTTCAACTGGAGCGAGTCGTCACCGGCAGCCAGTTGCTCGCGAGCGACCTGCAACACCCGGGCGCGGTTGCGAGCGGCATCTGCCCGCAGTATCGCTCCCTGATCGGCTTTCGGTGTCACGGGCCCCAGCATACGACCGCAGCCGGCAGCAGGACGGCGGCGGAAGACCCGGCACCCGAGGCCGCCGACCACGAGGCTGGGCCCGCCACGCCGGCGACCGGAACGGCGTGGCGAGGGGAATCCAGCGCGCTGGGCCGGCGCCGCTCATCGTCCGTGACGGACCCCCGCCGGGGGCAACCGGCCCCCCTTATCGCCCGGCTGGGGGTTCTGGGGCAGGGGCGCCGGGTAGCCGACGACCGGCACATGCGCTTCGAAGGTCCTTGCGTGGATCTCCTCCAGCGCGCGGGTGATCTCCGTTCCGCCTATGTGACCGCCAAGCACCCTGAGGTCCTTGAGCAGCACTATCCTCGACGCTTCGGGCAGGAGAGTCCTGCGTTTTGGAGGGGCTGGGGTGTCGACTCCAACGGTCGTGGTGGCGGGTGCAGGGCCGACGGGGCTTGCCTTGGCGTGTGGACTGCGCATGGCCGGGGTGTCGGTCAGGGTCATCGACAAGGCGGAGCGGCCGTCGGTGGCATCGCGGGCCCTGGGGTTGCAGCCGCGGGGCTCGGAAGTGCTCAACCGACTCGGCGCCCTGGGTGATCTGCCGGAACGGTCGGTTCGTATGGCGGAGGTCGCCACGCATGTCAACGGCAGGTGTCTGGTGCGCTTGAGGGTCGGCCGGTATGCGGCGTTGACGAGTTGGCCCGTGCTGGTCAATTCGCAGGCAGAGGTGGAGACCCGACTGCGGCGTCGGCTTGGCGACCTGGGCGTCGAAGTGGAGTGGGGACGGGAACTGCTCGGCGCCGATCAGGACGGAGGCGGCGTCACCGTACAGCTCACCGACGGGACGGTGCGCACTGAGTGGCTCATCGGCTGCGACGGCGCTCACAGCCGTGTGCGCAAGGTGGCGGGAATCGCGTTTCCGGGAGCATCCGTGGTTGAGCGCTTTCTGCTCGCGGACGTGCGGGCAGCCCTGCCGTTGATGAGGGACACCGCGTCGGTGTGGCTGCGCAAGGACCAGATGCTCGCGGTCTTCCCGCTGCCGGGAGGCGACCTCTGGCGCGTGGTGGCTTCGGCTCCGCCGGATGGCGGGGACGACGTCGACTCCGGCGGGGTGGCGGCCGTGCTGCGCAGGGAGTTGGCCACGCATGCCGGCGTCGACCCTTCGGCGGCATGGGAGGTGGTGTGGACGTCCGTGTTCGGCATCCAACGCCGTTTGGCCGATGAGTACCGGCGCGGCCGGATTCTGCTGGCCGGCGATGCCGCCCACATCCACAGCCCGTTCGGCGGCCAGGGCATGAACACCGGGCTCGGTGACGCTGAGAACCTGGCCTGGAAACTGGCTCTGGTCGCCTCGGGTCGCGCTCGGGACGGACTGCTGGACACTTACGAGGCCGAGCGGCGGCCGGTGGCCCGGGAGGTGGTGGCATCGACGAGCGGGTTGACCCGCCTGGTCCTCGGGGAGAGCTTGCCGGCTCGGGCGGTACGCGATCATGCTCTGGTACCGCTGCTGAGGCGGCCGGTTGTGCAGCGACTGCTCTGGGAGAAGTCGTCGCAGCTCAAGGTCGGCTACCGCAAGGGACCGCTGGCGAGCCGATGGCCACGCTTGAGGTCCGCAGTCGGATCGTGTGCCGGTGACCGCGTCCCTGACGTGGAGTGCATCCGAGACGACGGAAGTCGGACCCGCCTGCATGCGGAGCTCGGGTCCCGGTGGGCGATCATCGCTCCCCCTGCGGACGCGCAGGTGTATGTGGACCACGCTCGTCGGCGCCTGGGAGGGGCTGCTGCGGTTGCCGCACTGTCTTCTTCTCATGCGCACGGCAGGAGAGTCATGCTGGTACGCCCTGACGCCCATCTGGCGTGGTCCGGCACCGCGCCGGCCGCGCTGGACGCATGGCTGGCTCGCACCTTGGGAGACGGCCTCCCTCGGACATCGCAGTGGCAGCCCTCCGATTGAAAGGAGGGCTGCCACTGCTCTTTTTCTTTCCCTCTAACTCCGCGACTCACCGTGCGTCAGTGAAGCAGCGCAGGGTGTTGCAGAGTCCAGGCTTCCCGGCCGTTCGCGGCCCACGGCAGCGCTACGCCATGGCGAGCAGCGAGGCGTACAGAAAGGATGCGACCCCGCAGAGGAGCAGTGCCGCCACGGAGAAAAGGCGAACCCTTCGTGGCGGCACTCCCGCGACGCGCCCGAACGCCAGCACCGACAGTGCAGCGACGACGGGGAGTGCAGCCATGGCGAGCATGGTGACGCCCAATCCGACGGATCCGTCTCCGGTGTGACCGGATTCCTGCACCTGCTGCACGCCGTTGAAAGCGAGCGGGAGCACCGCGATGAGCCAGGGAACTGCGGCCGCGATAACGATCACCACGGTGTACGGCGTTTCCCATGCCGTGTCGCGGACAGTCGTCTTCATGTTGTCACCAAATTCCGGCAAACGTGGTGTAGAACGCGATGTTCGACGCGAAGAGAGCGAACCCCGTGCGGGCTGCGATCTTGTTCGCCGTGGAGCAGAATGTGTTGTTGTCGCACTTCGTGACATCCGGCCCCCATGCCTTGACCTTCATGTAGAGAACCCCCCAGCTCTTCGTGAAGGTGAACCTGAGCCTCTTTCCGGGTCCCTCGAAGTGTCCCTTCAGGGAGAGGAACTGGAAGTAGGTCGATGTGAGTTTCTCCACCTTGACCGGTCCCAGCACAGGCTTGAGATTGCATCGCTCACCCCTGTTGAGGGTGGCTCCGCATCCACTGAGCGGGAACACCCAGAAGTGGGTGCGAATCCATTTGAAGACCGTCTTGGCGGAGCTGAAGTAGGCACCGATGGCGTATGTGAACGAGTACGAGTAGGCGCCGTCCAGGTCCATGCAGGACACGGGGTTTCCTCGGCAGTACTCATAGCTGTTGTCGTTCCCTCCGTAGACCGGGTCGGTCTGGAGGAAGCGGCCGGTGGAAGGGTCGTAGAGACGCATCCCCATGAGAGTGATCCCGCTGAGGGTGCCACTGTCACGCAGGTGGGATCCCAGCCATCCGTAGGCGGCCGACACCGTGCCGTCGAGCACGTTGCCGTACTCGTCGAAGTGCTGAACGGTCGGTGTCGCCGTGGTGTCCAGCGGAAGCTGAACCGCGACGTCTCCGTGCAGGTTGGAGAGCTGGAGAACCACGTCACCGGTGGCCGTGGTGATCGCTCCGAGAGCGCCGGCGGCGTCACTGACATTGCGGCTGACGGCATTCGCCGAGGACTTGCTCCAGTTGGGGCTGTCGCAGTCGCAGCCGTAGTGGTTGGTGGTGGTGCCCCCCGTGGTCCAGGAGCCGTCCGCCGCCCGGGTCTGATCCGTGACACGGGCCAGCCGCCCGACCGGGTCCAGGAACCATGTCTTGCGGCTGGCTCCCACGGTCTCGCTGTGCACGAGGTCGTTGGCGAAATACGTCAGTTCGCTGTCACCACTGCTGGTGGTGCGGCCGAACGCGTCGTAGACCACGCCGGCGGCGATGAGCCGGTCAGCGGTGTCGTAGCTGTACGAGGCGGTGGTGGTGTCCGCCGCGCCGGTGACGCTGTCGCAGTTGTCGGTGGTGGTCTCCAGACTGGTGCGGTTGCTGCTCGCATCGAAGGTGTAGGCGCGGGTGACGCAACCGGTGGCGGTGGTGTCGGCGACCTGGGTCAGGCGTCCGGCACCGTCGTAGCTGTAGGCCGTCCCGGTCGTGGACCCGTCGGTCTGGGTGTGTCCGAACGGCTCGCCGTGGATGGTGTACCGGGCGTTGTCCGAGAGGATGGTGCTGCCCGCGGCATCGGCATAGGTGCGGCCGGTCACCATGCCGGTCGGGTCCGTGGCAATGGCCAGAGTGGAGTTGCCAGGCAGGGTCTGGGTGGTGAGGGTGCCGTCCGCGTCGTACGCGGCGGTGAACGTGCCGGCGACCGAATCCGTCATGCTGTCGCGGTTGCCGACTGCGTCATAGGTGTACGTGACGCTGGAGGGGACCGAGTCCGTGACCTTCACCGGCCGGTCGAGGTTGTCGTAGGCCGTGGTGGTGCTGTTGCCCGCACCGTCGTTGTACGTGGTCGGGCGGCCCAGAGCGTCGTAGGTGTAGGCGATGGACTGCCCGCTTGCGGTCCGCGTGGCCACCTGCCCGTTGTTCTGGTTGTAGGTGACCGTCATGGCGGGTACGGCCTGCCCGGGGCCTCCGGTGACGGCCGTCCTGACGAGCCGGCCGGCGTCGTCCTTGGTGTTGGTTGTGGTGCGCACCTGTCCGTTGGCGGACTCGGTCTTGGTCGCGATCTGGCCCCAGCGGTCATAGGTGTAGACCGTGGTGACCGTCTCGTCGGGGTTGCTGCCGCCGCCGGTCACCTTGGCGGCCGGAGCGGTCCGGCAGACCAGGCCCGCCCATTCGGGCCGGCCGGCACAGCTGCCGGTGCCGTCGGCGGTGTAGTAGTCGTACCGGATGGTTCCGGCGTCCGCTCCGTTGGATCGGGCCGTGCGGGTGGTGGCCACCTTTCCAGCGGTGTCGTAGGTCGTGACCATACCGGTGGTGTCATCGCCGCCGCTGTCCACCGTCTGGCCCGTGGACCAGTCGTAGCCGGCGGTCACGGTGTGGATGTCGCCGTCGGTGTCGAATCCGTCGATGAAGGCACCGGTCCTGGTGGTGGTCACCAGACCCGACACCGCAGCGTCGGCGGGGCGGTCCTCATCGTAGGTGTAGACCGTGTGCGCGCGAGCGGGGACGACCGTGCCCGCCCTCAGGACGTACTCGGCCCTGGTTCCTACCAGATCCGTGGCGAGAGTGACCTCGTGGATCGGACCGTACTCGTCCAGCAGGCGCTCGCCGTCGGCGGAGTACTCGGAGACGGTGGCGAGCCGTCGGGCTCGCTCGGCCGTCGACAGGTTCGTCAGGCCGAGCATCGCGAGCTTGCTCTGCGCGTTCCGTGCGGTGCCCAGGGCGAGGTCGCGGTTGCCGGCGGTCAGCTCGCTGACCGAGTTCCCGAACTTGTCGTATTCCGTGGCGGTGATGGAGCCACCGGGGGTCGCGGTGTTCGTCTCCTCACCGTTGGCGCTGACATAGGTGATGTTGGCGTTCGCGTAGGCGCCGGGGGTCAGACTGCTGCCTGTGTGCGAGACCGGGGTCGAGCCGGGAGGGAGCACGGCCGTGGCATCCGTCGGCGCCTCGCTCTGGGCCCAGGTGGCCACCGTGGTGGCATCCATCTGGTACGGAGCGTTCGCGCCGGACAGCGGTACGTCGTAGACGACGCTGGTGACGGCGGTTCCGGAGACCTCACTGGTGGATCCCGGGACGAGAGTGGGGCGCGATGCCCGGAGCAGCATGCCCGCATTGGCGGTGGCAGCGTTTCCGGCCTTGCCGTACGTGAAGGTCCACGCCAGCTCGCCGGGTTCGGTCAGGGTCTCGACCCGGCCGTCCGCGTCATAGGTGTACGCCGTCTTCAGCGCAGGGGTGATCTGAGGATCCCAGACGTTGCGCAGCCGCCCGGAGGCGTCGTAGGAGTAGGACGTCAGTGTCTCGGCGGTCGACTGTGCGGCGCCGGGGCTGGTGGCCCACAGCTTGACCGCCTTGACCTGGTCCTTGTAGTCGCCCAGGGTGGTGCCCGTGGCGGTGGTGGTGCCGGCGTAGACGAACTCCAGAACCCGGCAGCCTCGCGTGGCCGGATCCGCCTGGCAGGCCGCGCCGGTGACCGCCGGGGTCGGGGCGATGACGTACTTCGGCCGCGCCAGCTTCTCGCTGCCGACGACCACGGGCTCGGAGGCGACGGTCACGGTCGAATCCGACACCGAGGCTGCTGTGGAGGACAGCGTCCAGGCCGAGGCCCCGGCGTCGACCTTGGCGAACACCGTCCTGTTGGCGTTGGTGTCGGTGAGCGTGAACTTCGTCCCGGACAGGGTGCCCGTCAGCGTCAGCGACTCATAGCCGGACTGCGGCTTCCAACCCCCGCCCGAGACGCTGGTGAACGCGATGGTGCTGCCGTCCGCGCTCACCACCTCGACCGAAGTGCCGGACGTGGTCCGGACCAGGGTGTAGGACGTGCTCTGGGACGCCACGGACGAGGTCCAGCCAGGGCCGAAGATCCTGGCCTGTCCCTCAGTGGCCTTTCCGCTGTCACGGGAGGAGAAGACACGGCCCACGCTTGCGTCGAGCGCCGAGGCATCCGAGGCCGACAGCGTGAAGGCACCGGTCAACTGGTTCACAGAACCCGGTCCCACCGGGGCACTTGGTGCCCTGCCGGCGTCGCGGTCGACGGTGACGGTCACGGTCTGCGTGTAGCCGGTGGTGGTGCCGTTGGCGAACGCGGCCCGCAGTTCGATCACGCCGTCCTCGGCGAGGCTGGAGACCACGTTCCAGACCAGCTTGGGAGCGGAGCCACCGGTCACCGGCACGGGCCACGAGGACACGGTGGCGCCGGAGGCGGTCACGTCGCCGACCGGAACGGTGCGCCAGGAGTCTTCCTCGCCGCGTCGGTACTGCCACGTCACGCCGGTGTAGGAGGACAGGCCCTTGGCGGAGAGCACCAGGCGTCGGGCCGTCTCGTCGCCGTCGGACGGGGACAGGATCGCGGCTCCGTCCTCCCCGACGCCGAAGGAGTAGGCGGTCGTGGCGGTGGAGAGGTTGCCACCGGAGTCGACGGTCTTGGCGTACAGGGTGTGCCAGCCGTTACCGGGATTGATGCTGATGTCCTGCGGGTGGCCGCCGGTGCCGTTGACGGTGTCCAGGGCACGCTTGGGCACACTCGGGTCGTCCAGACCCCAGTGGAAGCCGGCACCGTCGTCCGAGGTGGTCTCCAGCGTGCACGTGACCGCCGCCTCAGCCTTCGCGGTCCAGCTGTTCTCCTCGTAGGTGTCGCAGGCGATGGTCGGAGCGTCCGGCTTGGCGGTGTTGAGCACGAAGACGGTGTACCCGGTCCAGGGCCCGTAGTCGGTGCCGTCGTAGGCACGCACCCGGTAGCGCAGGTGCTTGCCGGCCGGGAAGGCGGAGGCGGCCGGAATGGTGAGAGTCGCCGTACTGCCGGAGGTCACGCCGCCGCTGGTCGCGGTGTAGGTGTAGGTGGTGTCCGCATAGGCCGGGTCCGGGGTGACCTCGAACTGTCCCTTGACGGTGCCGCCGTCGGGGTCGGCGACGGTCGCCGACAGGCTCGGGGTCAGCGAGGTGACATACCGCTTGCCGTTGTACGCGTTGAGCACCGACGGGGAGATCGCGGCAGCGGTCGGCTTGCCCGGCAGCGTGTTGTACGTCACCGACAGGGACGGCTCGGAGTTGGGGTCGTGGGAGCCGTCGACGTAGTTGGCGGAGTGGTAGCGGCGCCAGGTGAGGACGTCGGTCTCGCTGACGGCGGCCAGGCGCACGCCGTAGTTGGGCTGGCCGTCGGCCCATGCCTGGGTGATGGCGGTCAGGTCCCAGGTGTTGAAGCCGCCGGGGCAGGAGCTGGCGTTGTAGCCCTTGGCGTCCTTGATGACCGTGGCACCGGTGGCGGTGGTGGCGGGCTGCTTGGACCAGGTGATCGCGGCGGGGTCCCAGTCGGCGGTGATCCGCCGCACCTCGACGCCCGAGTTCTTGGTGTCGCAGGTCGAGGAGTAGTACGAGTACAGGCGCAGCTTGGCGTCGACGATGTGCTTGCCGGCGTACTTGGTGACGGTGAACTTCAGGAAGGAGCGGGCCTTGTGGGTGCCGTCGTAGGTGCCGGCTTTGAGTTCGGTGGAGGCGCGTTGTGAGGTCTGGTAGTCGTCGTACTGGAGCCAGGTGTCGGTGGCGGCGCCCATGAGGGAGTCGGTGGGGTCGATGGTGACCGGGTAGGTGAGGTCGGGGTCGGCGAGGAACGTCGGGTCGGGCTTGAGGACCAGGACCTGGCCCTTGCCGCTCTTGCTCGCTTCGACGGTGACGTCGATGGGCGCCAGGTGCTTGGGGTCTCCGGAGACGGGGTCGGTGGAGGAGTCCCACATCATCGGGGCCGGGGCGGTGGCCTGGGCCTTGCCGTTGGTGTCCTCCCAGCTCAGGCGGTTCTCGGAGGTCTTCTTCAGGTGCAGGCCGGTGGCGGTGATGGGCAGGCGGTACTCGACGGGGCCGTCGGGGCGGTTGCGCAGGACGACGGAGTGGGAGAAGCCCTCCTTGAGGGCGGTGACGACCAGGTCCCCGCCGGGGACGGCGTCGGGGTAGACAGCGGTGGGGCCGTCGAGCTGGGGCTTGGGCAGTTTGCCTTCCCAGCCGAGCCCGAGGGCGTGCTTGCCACGGGACAGGTGGGCGAGGGTCTCGTCCTTGCCGCCGTCGGAGAATGATATGTCGGCGGCGGTCATCGCCGGCTGGATCACGCCGTCGGCCTCGACCAGGGTGGTGTCCACCGGCCGCCAGGTGCCGTGCTCGTCCTGCACCCGGACCGGCCCGGTGTAGGCGTCCACCGTGGTGGTCCCGTCCGGATTCGCCCAACTCGTGGTCGAATCCGTCCGCTCACCCGTGATCTCGATCCGACGCTTCTGCAGCCGGGCCGCCAGCAACGCCGACGCCGCATCCGGAGCCTCCGCCGGCCCCTGGGCTGTGGCCGTTGGGACAGCGGGCCCGTTCAAACGCTCGGCCGCAACCGCCTGACCGCCTGCGTCCACGACAGTCAGCGCCCCGGCGGCCAGCGCCAGCGTCAGCACTGCCGCTATATGGCGCAAATGGCGCGACGAGCTAGGCAACGCAAATGCACCCGCCGTTCTACGGCGGGTTTCACGGATCACCCGTGACATGAAGCCTCCTTCGAACCATCCGCCCACGTGGCGGATGAGCTACGTGATCATGTCATCAAGATCACCAGGGAGTAAAGGAATTGACGTCACGTCAGCTGCGAGGCTGGCGGGTAATCAATGGTCAAAGACTGACACCCGTCTACAATTTGCCAAAAGAGATTTCATTCTCCACGAATTGGGCCGAGGTGAAGACCCCGCCTGTCCTGCTGCGAAGCGTGGTCCGGCACCTGCGCGAGCAACGTGTCGAGCAGCTCGACGACGTCCGGGTCGGATGATGAGGTGGCGCGGTGACCAATCACGATGAGGCGGCGGCGGCGGTCCGACCGTTGACACTGGCTTGGGTGGGCCGGCACCTGGAGGTTGGCGAACGGATCGTCAGAACCGAGGTGCTGCATGGCGGCATCACTGCCGAAATGCGGAGGCTGACCATCGGCACGCGGGACGGAGGCCCCCGTCACCTGGTGCTGCGGAGTTTCGTCGACCCGTTCTACATGGGGCATGCCGAGGACTGGCTGAACAGGGAGGCCGGCGCCCTGACCCTGCTCACGGGGACCGGCGTGCCGGCTCCTGGACTGGTCGCGGTCGACTCGACCGCCGAGCATTGCGAATATCCATCGCTCCTTATGACGCATCTGGCGGGCCGGACGGTCCTCGACGATGAGGGCTTGGAGATGCGCGTCCCTCTGCTGGCCCGTCAACTCGTGGCGATCCACGCGTTGAGACCCGCCGAGCGGCCCCGGGAGTATGTGGCGCTGACGACCGCCGACACCGTCGTGACCCCGAAGGGCGCCGACGCGGCGGCATGGGCCGCGGCGATCGACGTGATCCGCAGGCCCGCGCCGCCCTATGAAGGGCGATTCCTGCACCGGGACTTCCAGCCCGGCAACGTGCTGTTCGATGTACCGCCCCCAAGGCCGGCAGGTGCCCGGATCGCCGGCGTCGTCGACTGGGCAGCGGCTTCCTGGGGTCCGGCGGACCTCGATGTCGCGCACTGCTCCACCAATCTCGCGCTGCTGCACGGCCCGGCGTGGGGTCTGCGGTTCGCTGAGGCGTATGAGGAGGCCGGCGGGGTGCTGGCGGCGGCTGCGAGCGAGCGGCTGTACTGGCAGGTGCGGGACGGGCTGGCGTGCTCGGAAGAAGTGCGATCGGTGGCGCAGCCATGGCGGGTGGCAGGGAGGACAGACCTGACGACGCGAGCCGTGGAGGAGCGGCTGGATGCCTATGTCACCACCGTGATGGACGCGCTGGGCTGAGCCAAGGCGGTCCGGGGCGCGGCCCCGACCACATCGTTCACCGCTCGACCAAGTGGGGAATCGAGCAGACCCTACGGGCGAGGTGCTTCTGCTTGCGAGCGCCGGAAGGCGAGGAAGGCGAGGAAGTCTTGGAAGGCCCGCGCAGCGCGTGGAAGTCAGCGCTCCCCGCGTTCCATGCCGGTGAAGAAGTCGACGATTCCGCGTGGGGCGTCGGCGGCGAAGCACAGGGCCAGGCCCTGGGCGGACGCCTGGGCCGCAGCCGCCGCGCGCGGGAACATCGCCGGTGGGTCAGCCGCCGGAGGGCAATGGATCGCAACCGCCCCAAGCAGGGTGATCGCGGTCGCGGGGCGCACGGGTGGGTCATGCGCTCCGAGTTTCGCGACGGTTGTTGCTTAGGCGACGAGTGTTTATTAGCCTTTGAGGATGCGAATCGAGATCTGGGCGGACGTGGTCTGCGCCTGGGCGTACATCGGCAAGCGGCGGGTGGAGACGGCCCTGGCGGGCTGGGAGGGGGAGTCGGTGGAAGTGGTCTGGCGGCCCTTCCGGATCGACCCCATGGCCCCAGCCGAGTCCCTTCCCATGGCCGAGGTCCTCCAGGACCCGGTGGTCGACGCGGCCCTCCAGCAGTGCGCCCCCGGTATGTCGCCCGCTGAGAACCGGCTGCGCGTGTCGGAGATCGCAGCCGCCGAGGGGCTGGGACCGCGCTGGGGTGCGGCCTGGCGTGCCAACACCCAGGCCGCACACCGGCTGATCGCCCTCGCCTACGCATCCGGCGGCGCCGCACTTCAGGACGCGGTGGTGGAGGGGGTGCTGCGGGCCCATTTCATCGACGCCCTCGACATCGGCCTGGCCGACACCCTCGCCGCCGTCGCCGAGCGGGCCGGTTTTCCGCAGGGGCCGGAGCTGCTGGCCTCCGGCGCCGGTGAGGAGACCGTGCGCGAGCTTCTGCTGCGCGGCAAGGCGATCGGCGTGAAGACCTCGCCCACCCTTGTCGTGGGTGGCAAGGCGCTGGCCGGTGCGCACTCCCCGGCCCACATCACGGAGCTGCTTCGCGGCGCGGCGGGCTCTGTGACGCGTGAACTCCCGGCGGAGGTGGAGCGGTTCCGGCACTCCGAAGCCCTCCTTGAGCTCGGTGACCCGCTCGGATGCCTGACGCTGCTCGGCCCGCTGATGGAGGAGTTCGCCGACGACCGGAACGTCCGGCTGCTGGCCGCCCGGGCCTATTTCCACTCCGCCCAGCTGGGCCGGGCCCGCGCCACCCTGGAGCCGCTGGTCGCCGAGACACCGGACGACTCCTATGCGCAACTCCTGCTGGGACGCGTACTGAAGCGGCAGGGGCTGGGCGCCGAGGCCGCCCCGCATCTGCGGATGGCCTCGGCGATGACTCCGGAGTACAAGTCCTGAGCAGTACAAGTCCTGAGCAGTACAAGTCCTGAGCCCGCCGGTGCCGGGCACCCCGGCGCCCCGCCGCCGCCCGCGCAGGGCCCGGGCCGGTTCCCCGGTCCGGGCCCTGCGCAGGTCTCGCATGCCTCAGAGGCGCTCAAGGATGGTGACGTTCGCTTGACCACCCCCCTCGCACATGGTCTGCAGCCCGTAGCGGCCCCCGGTGCGCTCCAGATGGTGGAGCAGCGTCGTCATCAGGCGGGCACCGGTCGCGCCCAGCGGGTGGCCGAGCGCGATGGCGCCGCCGACCGGGTTGACCCGCTCCGGAGCGATGTCGATCTCCCGCTGCCAGGCGAGGACCACCGAGGCGAATGCCTCGTTGATCTCGACGGCATCGATGTCGCCCTCGGTCAGCCCTGCGTCCTCCAGGGCCTTGCGGGTCGCCGGGATCGGGGCGCTCAGCATCATGATCGGGTCGTCGCCGAGTACCGTCATCCGGTGGATGCGGGCGCGCGGGATGAGGCCGTGGTCCTGGACGGCCTGCTCCGAGGCGATCAGCAGGGCGGCTGCCCCGTCGGAGATCTGCGAGGCGGTCGCCGCGGTGATGCGGCCGGCCGGATCCAGCGTCTTGAGCCTTGCCATGGAGGCAAGGCTGGTGTCGCGCCGCGGGCCCTCGTCGACGGCGAGGGCGGTCTCGCCGTCGACGTAGGGTGCGATCTCCCGCTCGAACCAGCCGGAGTCGACGGCGTGCGCGGCCCGCTGGTGGCTGTTGAGCGCGAACTCCTCCATCTCCTCACGGCTGAGGTCCCAGTGGCGGGCCATGAGTTCGGCGGCGTGGAACTGGCTCACGGTCTGGTCGCCGTAGCGCTTGCGCCAGCCGCGAGACCCCGAGTACGGGTCCGGCATTCCGAACTGCGGGCCGACGAGGGCGGCGGCCGTGAGCGGGATCTGTGACATGTTCTGGACGCCACCGGCTACGACGAGGCCGGAGAGGCCGCTCATCGTGGCCTGGGCGGCGAAATGCACGGCCTGCTGCGAGGAGCCGCACTGGCGGTCGATGGTCACTCCGGGGACGGACTCGGGCAGGCCGGCGGCCAGCCAACTCGTCCGGGCGATGTCGCCGGACTGGGACCCGAGCTGGTCCAGGCAGCCGAAGACCACGTCCTCGACGGCCGCCGGGTCGATGCCGGTCCGGTCCATCAGGGCGCTCAGTACATGGGCGCCGAGGTCGGCCGAGTGGACCCCGGCCAGCGAACCGTTCCTGCGGCCGACCGGAGTGCGCACCGCGTCGACGATGTATGCCTCAGATATTGCGCGCATCTCTACCTGGATCCTTGTCGCAGGGGGCAGTTGAGTTCGGTGCAGCCGTCGCGGTCGTCACCGGCGACCGGCGGCGGGTCGACTGTACGACACCTGTCGCTTAGACGACAGGTGTTGATTTGCTGGTATTGATAGAGGACACTTGGGCTCATGCCGAACACCTCGCACACCCGAAGCGCCTCGCGTGACCCTCGCGCCCGGCGCACCAGGGCGCTCCTTCGGGCTGCCGTCCTGGAACTCTCGATGGAGAGGGACCTGGACGGCATCGCCATGAGTGACATCGCGGAACGGGCGGAGGTGAACCGCGCCACGGTGTACCTGCACTACAAGGACCGTGAGGACCTGCTGCTCGACGCCACGGAGAGCACCATGGAGGGCATCGTCGACGCGGCGAGCGCCTGCCGACTCCTGGCCGACACGCACACCCTCTCCGACGCCCCCCCGGTCCACCTGGTCAACCTGTTCACCCTTGTCGACCGGCACCGCGCCATCTACCGCCGGATGCTGGGCGAGAACGGCAGCTCCCGGTTCGCCAGCCGACTGGAACAGCTGCTCGCCCAGGCTTGGTTCGAGCAGCTGCTGACCGAGGCGGTCCCGGGCAGCCTTGACGAGACCGCCCTGCTGCTCCGCGCCCACTTCCTGAGCGGAGCCCTGGTCTCGGTCATCAGCCAGTGGACCGGCGGTCGACTCGACCGCACGGAAAACGAGGAACACGACGCAGTGAGCATCGAGCGCATCGCACAGGCGACCTGGTCCCTCATCCGGCGCGGGGCCTGACCATGAGCGATATACAGGTGTACTCGAATCCGGTCGGTTCCCTCGCCCGGACCTCCGTACTGGTGGTCCTGGAGAGCGAGTTGGTCCGCTGCGGCGTGTTCAACCTGCTCCACAATGTCCCCTCCGTCGCCCAGGTCTGGTCGTGCAGCGGCCCGGTCGCCGCCCGTGAACTCCTTATCGAGCACCGGCCCGACATCGTCGTCTGCCATGGCAGCGGCGAGCTGGCGCCCGGGCTGATCCAGGAGGCGGAAGCCTTCGAGGCACGCGTCCTCCTGCTCCTCGAAGACCTTCGCCTGGAGGCCATCGACGAGGTGGTGCTGCTCTCCTCACATGGCTTCCTCATACAGTCCGAGCTGACCTCGGCGAGCCTGTGCGAGGCGTTGGCCCGGCTGGACCGGGGGGAGATGCCGCTGCCCGCAGGGCTGGCCCGCACCCTGATGGTGCGCGTCCGGGGGACCGCCGGGTTCCACTCATCCCGCAAGGTCTCGCTCACCCCCCGCGAGCAGCAGGTCCTCTCGCTGCTGGCGGAGGGCCTCAGCAACAAGCAGATCGCCCGCCGACTCACCATCTCCGAACACGGGGTCAAGCGGCACGTCACCAACCTGCTCGCCAAGCTCAACTCCCCCAACCGCACCCTGGCTGTGGCACTGGCCCTCCAGGAGGGCCTGGTCTGAGCGCCCTCCGGTGATCACGGCGAACTCAGCCGACCCAGCCGACCCAGCCGACCCCGCCGGCACGGCGACCGCGGCGACATGTCCGGCCCCGACCTGCGGCTCGGCGGTCCGCCACAGCGACCCGGCCCGCAGCCCGGGCACACCCGGTACGGACCAGTGATGCGGGTCCGGCCAGGCCACCACCCGGGAGACCCCGCCGGGCAGCCCCGTACCGCAGGCTTTGAGCACCGCCTCCTTACAGGTCCAGCGCCGCAGCAGCGCTGCCTGCGACCGCGCCGCACCTGCCGCCCCTGCCGTACCGCCCTGCCCCGCACCGGCCCAGCGGGCCAGATCCGCCGGGTCGAGCACCCGCTCGGCCAGCATCCCCGGCATCCGCAGCGGACGCACCCGTTCGATGTCGACACCGAAAGGGCCCGTCGTGGAGAAGCCCGCCAGTACGGCGCCTGCGGTGTGCGAGAGGCTGATGTGCAGCCATGGTGCACCCTCGACCAGCGGCCGCCCCGCCGAGTCCCGGCCGATGCCGACCCGCTCCGGTGCGACCCGCAGCACCGGCGCCAGAACGAGCCGGAGCAGTGCGTGCGCCGTCGCGTACGAGGACTGAGCCGCAGCCGGCATCCGCGCGAGGCGGGCCCGTTCCGGTGCGGACAGCATCCGTACCAGCGCCGCCTGTTCGCGTGCCGATCGGTCCGTACCGGCAAGCCAGATGCGGGGGCCCGGCCGCCTGGACCGGCCCACGCCGTCAGATCGGGCCAAGGCGCACCGCCCCGTCCAGTCTGATGACCTCGCCGTTGAGCATGGGGTTGTCGATGATGTGCGCGACCAGCGACGCGAACTCCTCGGTGCGGCCCAGTCGTACGGGATGCGGGGTCTGCCGGGCGAGCGAGTCGCGTGCCTCGTGCGAGAGTCCGGCGACCATGGGCGTGTCGAACAGGCCCGGGGCGATGGTCACCACCCGGATCGCGTGCCGGGCCAGGTCGCGGGCGAGCGGCAGGGTCATGCCCGCGATTGCCGCCTTGGCGGCGGTGTACGCGGTCTGCCCTTCCTGGCCTTCGTACGCGGCGATGGACGAGGTGCAGACCACCACCCCACGGTCGCCGTCGACCGGTTGATTGGCGGCCATCGCCTCGGCGGCCAACCTGACCACATTGAAGGTGCCCAGGAGGTTGACCCGCACCACGCGCTCGAAGTCCTCCAGAGGCAGCGGGCCTCTGCGGCCCAGGGTGCGTCCCGGCACCGCGATGCCCGCGCAGCTGATCAGCGCTCCGAGCCGCCCCAGCGAACGGGCCGCGTCGACGGCCGCTGCCACGTCCTCGGTACGGGTGACATCGCCGGGTACGAAGACGGCGTGGCTGCCGAGGTCGGCGGTGACCTTCTCCGCCCGGTCCGATCGGCGGCCCATGAAGACCACCCGGGCACCGGAGGCGACGAGTCGCCGGGCAGAGGCCAGCCCCAACCCGGACGTGCCGCCGGTGACCAGCGCGACATTGCCGTGAATGTCCACCTCTGCCCCTCCTCAGCGTCCCTGCCAGACCGGGGAGCGGCGTTCGGCGAACGCCAGCATGCCTTCCTTCGCGTCCTGGCTGGCCAGTAGTTGTGTGCTGAATTCGGCGTTCTCGGACCAGATCTCTGACTCGGGTGCGCCGGCGGCGGCAGCGCGGATCAGCCGCCTGCTGGCCTGCACCGACAGAGGAGCGTTGGCCGCGATCCGCTCGGCGAGGACGAGCGCCATGGACAGCGCCTCGCCCTGCGGGACCAGTCGGTTGACGAGATGCCATTCCCGCGCTGTCGCGGCGGAGATGGGCTCCCCGGTCAGTGCGGCCTCCATGGCAGCGCGGAACGGGACCTGCTGTGGCAGCCGGATCAGCCCGCCCGCCCCGGCAAGCAGCCCACGGGAGGCTTCCGGCAGGCCGAATCGGGCCTCTTCGCCGGCCACGACCAGATCGCAGGCCAGCACGATCTCGGTGCCGCCGCCGTATGCCACGCCGTCGACGGCGGCGATCAGCGGCTTGCGCACCGGGTGGTGGGTGATCCCGGCGAATCCCCATTCCTCGTGGGCGGGGTCGTGGACGGGTTCCCCCGCAGCCAGTGCCTTGAGGTCGGCTCCGGCGCAGAACGCCCGGCCGGCGCCGGTGAGCACGCCGACCCGCAGCTCGGGGTCGCGGTCCAGGAGGTCCAGTGCCGCGCCGAGTTCGGCAGCCAGGGCGGAGTCGACGGCGTTGAGCACCTCGGGTCGGTTGAGGGTGAGGACGGCGACGGGGCCGCGGCGTTCGACGAGCAGCGGGGTGGTGGTCATGTCCGTACTCCGAACTGTGCGGACCGGCGGCCGGAGAACGCGGAGATGCCCTCCATGGCGTCCGCCGTCCCCGCCGCAGCGCTGAGGGTCACCGACTCGTCCTCAAGGTGGTCGGCGAGAGAGCGGGCGAACGAGGACCGCAGCAGCCGCTTGGTCTGGCCGTAGGCCGTGGTGGGACCGGCGGCGAGCTCCACGGCGACCTCCAGGGCCCGCTTCTGCAACTGCCCCGCCGGTACGGTCTCGGTGGACAGACCCCACTTCTCGGACTCCTCGGCGTTCATCACATGGCCGAGCAGGGTCATGTGCTGGGCTCTGCGCAGTCCCACCAGCCGCGGCAGCAGATGGCTGGTCGAGGCGTCGGGGGTCAGACCGAGCGCGCCGTACGCCGAACGGAAGGTGGCGCTCTCGTCGGTGAGCAGCACGTCGGCCAGGCAGGCGAGGCCGAGGCCGGCACCCGCGACGTGGCCCTGCGCGGCGACCACCAGCGGGGCGGCCATGGCCGCCAGACGGCTGAGCGCCGCGTGGAGGTAGCTGGTGATCTCCATCAGATGGCTGGGCAGGTCGTCCGCCGCCTCGAACGCCTTCAGATCGCCGCCGACGCAGAAGTGGTCGCCGGCTCCGGTGAGCAGGACGCAGCCGCTGGAGGCGGTGCGCTCCAGCAGGGCGGCCCGCAGGAGTTCCTGGGCGAGCCGCAGGTCGATCGCGTTGCGCCGCTCCGGGCGGATCAGATGCAGCCGGGTGACCCCGCGCTCCCAGGTGATCTCGATCCTGCTGAACTCCGCAGTGGGGTCCCTGGTCATCGCACTCCTGCCCTGGCCTGGCCGGCCGTGTCGGCGTAGTCATGGAATCCGCGGCCGGTCTTGCGTCCGTGATGCCCGGCCGCGACGAGGTCGCCGAGCAGGGCAGGCGCTTGGTACGCGGGGTTCCCGGTGGCCCGGTGGAGTCCGGCTGCCACGTCCTGGAAGACGTCCAGTCCGCTCAGATCGACGGAAGCGAGCGGGCCCATGGGATGGCCGAAGCCCAACTGGCAGGCCCGGTCGAGGTCGGCGGCCCGGCAGGTGCCGTCCTCGACCATGCGGATGGCCTCCAGGATCAGGACGGTCAGCAGTCGGGTGGTGATGAATCCGGGGGTGTCCCGGTCGACGACGACGCTCTCCTTGCCGATCTCGTCGGCGAAGGCCCGTGCGACGGCCATCGCCGTGTCGGAGGTCTCCGGGCCGCGCACGATCTCGCAGAGCCTCATCATCGGCACCGGCGAGAAGAAGTGCGTGCCGACGACCCGCTCGGGCCGTGCCGTGGCACGGGCGATCAGGCCGATGGGGATGCCCGACGTGTTGGTGGCGAGGATCCGCGCGCCGGTGCAGAGGTGGTCGAGTGCGGCGAAGACCCCCTGCTTGACGCGAAGGTCCTCGGCGATCGACTCGATCACCACGTCGGCCCGGGCGCAGTCACCGAGGTCGGTGGTGCGGCTGATCCGGCCGAGCACCTCGGCCGGATCAGCGGGTGCGCCGTCGTCCGCATCCCGGCGGGCGATGCGGCGCAGCGACTCCTCGATGGCCGCGGTGGCCCGGTCCAGTCCTGCCCCGGTGCGGCTGTAGAGGACCACGTCCCGGCCGGCCGCAGCCGCCACCTGGGCCAGCCCCGCGCCCATGGTGCCCGCGCCGACGATGGCAACCGGTCCGGGGGCGTTCATGAGAAGAGGCCGAAGTCGTCGTCGCCGGTCCAGCGGATCAAGGTCCCGCCGTGGCTCATGCCCGCGCCGAAGGAGACGATGACGACGTTGCTGCCGGGCTTCAGGCGGCCGGTGTCCATGGCCTCCCGGAGGACGAGCGGTACGCCGGCGCCGGAGGTGTTGCCGTACTTCTGGACGTTGGTCATCGTCCGGTCGGCGGGCAGGCCCAGCCTCTCCATCAGCAAGTGGATCAGATGGTAGTTGGCCTGGTGGAAGACGATGAGGTCGATGTCGTCGACGGAGAGGTCGTGGGTCTTGACGAGCTCCTCGACGAATCCGGGGACCCGGTCCAGGGCGAAGTCACGGACGCCACGGCCGTGCATATGGGCGAAGTTGTCGCCGAAGGCCGACTGCTTGGGGGTGCCGTCGGCCCAGGTGCGCTTCTCGCGCTTGACATAGGCGGTGGTGTACGCGGTCGGGTCGCTGCGCAGCAGGGCGGAGGTGACGCCCTTGCCCGCCTCGACCGGCTCCAGCAGGTAGCACGCGGCGCCGTCGCCGAAGATGACGCCGACGGTGCGGTCCTGGGGGTCGAAGGTCTTGGTGCTGACGTCGGCCAGGACGACGGCGACCCGCCGGTAGGCGCCGGAGGCCACGTACTTGGCGCCTACGTCCAGTGCCCAGGTGCCGCCGGGGCAGCCGCCGGTGTTGACATCGAAGCCGGGCACGCCCTGGATTCCGGCCTTGCCCATGATGGCCACGGCCGTCGCCGGGATGAGGTGGTCCGGGGTGTAGGTGCCGCAGATGAGCAGGTCGACGGTTTCGGGGCTGACTCCGGCTCGCTCGCAGGCGTCGAGCAGGGCGGCGGCGCCGAGGTCGGAGGACCACTCGTCGGGAGCCGACCAGCGACGGGTCTGCACCCCGATGTACTCGCTGATCCAGGCATCGGTGGTGTCCAGGCGCTGCTCGAGTTCGGCATTGGTGACGACCCGTTCGGGAAGACGGCCGCCGATTGCTCTGATTCCCACGCCGTGCGGCCCGCTGATTGCAATGTCTGCCATGGTGCGGAGTCTTGTCTTCGGGCAGGGGCTGCCGGAAGAGCCGTTCCGGCTGCCCCATCGCCATCGACGGAAGGTCCGGTCAGCACCCTGCCCGTCCGGGCAGGGTGATCGGTCGCGCCGAACAGCCACCACGAAAATACTGCCGTCACTGGCCTTTCGCGCCTGGTCCTGCCCGTCGGCCGGAAATTAGAGTCCCGAGCACCGCAGGAAAGCCGTGCGAAGCGGCGTTCCCCTCTCTCCGGGAAGTGAGCAGAAATGCCAGACACCATTGCGAGTACCGCGGAATTGACCGGAGTTCGGCAGGGTGGCCTTCAGTTTCCCGTGGGCATCGTCGGCACCGGCTGCCATGTGCCGTCCGACATCGTCACCAATGCCGATCTGGTGCGGACGCTGGACACCACCGACGAATGGATCACCTCCCGTACCGGAATCCGGGAGCGGCGTTGGCTGGAGGACGGTCGGACCACGTCCGACATGTGTGTTGCGGCGGCCCGGCAGGCGCTGGAGAACAGCGGCCGCGCCGCCACGGACATCGACGCGATCATCGTCGCAACCTTCACCTACGACCAGCCTCTGCCGTCGACCGCGCTGATCGTGAAGGAGGCCCTGGGCGCCGCCAACGCCTTCCCGCTGGACCTCGGCCAGGCGGCGTGTGCGGGGGGTGTGTACGGCATGCTGACGGCCGCGCACCTGCTGCAGAACGAGCGGCTGCACAACGTCCTGGTGATCGGCGCCGAATGCCTGTCCCGGGTGACCGACCCCGAGGAGCGCTCCACCCGCGTCTTCTTCGGCGACGCGGCCGGCGCCGTGGTGATGAGCCGCACCGAGCCGGGGCACGGCCTGCTCTCCTGGGACCTCGATGCGTCGCTCTCCCACGCGGTGGAGATCCCCTCGGGCGGCGCGAGCCTGCCCACCACGGCGGAGACCGTCGGCCGGCGGCAGCACTTCCTGAAGATGGACGGACGGGCCGTGTGGGTGGAGGCCACCAAGCGGCTGCCGGAGAGCATCCGCGCCACGCTGGACCGGGCAGGTCTGGATCCGACGGCCGTCGACCACTACGTCCTGCACCAGGCGAACCTGAACATCGTCCATGAGGCGATGGATGTGCTGGGCGTGGACCGCACCCGGGCCGGAGTCACCGTCGACAAGTACGGCAACACCGGCGCCGCCACCGTCTTCACCGTCCTGCACCAGGCCATGGAGCGCGGCGAGATCAACCGGGGCGACCTGCTGGTCATCTCGGGGATCGGCGCGGGGTTCATCTGGGGCACCCTCTGCCTGCGGGCCGGGTGAGGCGGCAATGTATGCCGTGGTCGCCGAGCGGTCCGTACCGGACGACCCGCTCGCCGGTCTGCGTACCGGTGACTGGCCCGAGCCGCAGCAGCGGGAGGGCTGGGCGACCGTCTCCGTCCGTGCCACCGCGCTCAACCACCATGACCTGTGGACACTGCGCGGTGTCGCCGTGCTGCCCGGACAGCTCCCGGTGGTGCTGGGCAGCGACGCCGCCGGGGTGGACGAGAGCGGGAACGAGGTCATCGTCTACCCGGTCATCGGCGATCCGCTGGCCGGTGGCGGGGATGAGACCCGCGACCCCGCCGTCCGGTTCCTCTCCGTGCAGCAGCCGGGGACCTTCGCCGAACAGGTGGCAGTCCCACGGCGCTGCCTGGTGCCCAAACCGCCCGAGATCGGCTTCACCGACGCCGCCTGCCTGCCCGGCGCCTGGCTGACGGCCTATCGGATGCTCTTCGAGAAGTCGGGGGCGGAGCCGGGTTCCGTCGTCCTTGTGCAGGGTGCGGGCGGTGGTGTCGGCACCGCACTGGTCAGCCTGGGGCGGGCCGCAGGCTACCGGGTGTGGGCCGTGAGCCGGTCGCCGGACAAGCGGCGGAGGCTGGAGGAGATCGGCGCCGAGCTGGTGCTCGCCCCCGGTGCCCGGCTGCCGCACAAGGTGGACGCGGTGCTGGACACGGTGGGCGAGAGGACCTGGGCGCACTCCCTGCGGGCGCTGCGCACCGGCGGCCGGCTGGTGGTCTCCGGGGCGACGACGGGTGGCTTTCCGCCTGCGGACCTCGGCCGGATCTTCGCCAACCAGCTGTCCGTGGTGGGCTCGACCATGGGGACGGCCGATCAGCTGGCCCGACTGGCGGCCTTCTGTGTACGCGCCGGGATACGGCCGGTGGTGGACCGGGTGCTGCCGCTGTCGAGCGTACGGACGGGGCTGGCCGCCCTGGAGTCCGGCGAGGTCTTCGGGAAGATCGTCTTCACGGTGTGAGCGGCGGTACCGACACATCGGCCCGGCTCCGCTTCCGCGGGCCGGGCCGAACTGCCGTGACCGTGGCGCTGCTACGCGTTGGCCGTCTTCTGGGCCGCCGGCTGGGACGCCTGCCCGTCCGGGGCCGGCCGGGCAGCCGGGACCGTACGGGGCAGGAACAGCACCGGCAGCAGGGTGAGCGCGGTGAAGGCGAACACCCACCAGAAGGACAGGCTGAACGACTCGGCGAGCGGCGTCCCGGAAGCCTTGCCGTCCGTGATGGCGTTCTGCAGAACGACCGCGACGACCGCGGTGCCGACGGAACCGCCCAGCCGCTGGAAGATGTTCATGGCGCTCGACGCCCGAGGCATCGCCGCCGGGGCCAGGGAGCGGTAGGCCGCGGCCAGGCTGGGCAGGGTGACCACGCCGACGCCGATACCGCGGGCGACCATGGCGGCGGCGAGCACCGCCTGGTTGGAGTTCTCGTCGATCAGGGCGAACGGCAGCGTGCCGAGCAGGGCGATGAACACGCCGGCCAGCGCCAGCAGTCCGGGCTTCATCCGGTCGGTGGCCTTGCCGACGAGGGCCATCGCGATGACATAGCCGACGCCCTGCGGTGCCAGCATCAGGCCGGCCTGCAGCACGGTGTCGCCGCGCTCCAGCTGGAAGTAGAGCGGGAGCAGGAACATGGCGCCGAACACGGCCGCGTTCAGGGTGAACTGGGTGAGCACGGCCGCCGAGTAGCCGCGGTCCGCGAGCAGCCGCAGGTCGATCAGGGGCGTGCGGGAAGTGCGCAGCGCGTGCACGGCGAAGCCGGCCAGCAGCAGCACACCGGCCACCGTGTACGGGAGGCTGCCGCTGCCGGTGAAGCCCTTGCTGCCGCTCTCGGCGGCACCGTAGAGCAGCAGGGCGAGGCCGGGGGAGAGCAGCAGCAGGCCCAGCACATCGAGCCGGGCCTCCCGGGCGGGCCGCCCGGCGGGCAGCTTGACCCAGGCCAGCGCGATGGCGGACAGGCCGATGGGGATGTTCACAAAGAAGATCCAGCGCCAGTTCAGCCCGTCCACGAACGCTCCTCCGATCACCGGGCCGATGATCGGGGCGAGCATGGCGGGGACGGAGACCACGGCCATGACGCGGCCCAGCCTGCTCGGTCCGGCGGCCCGGGCGAGCATGGCCTGCGCCATGGGCATCACCATGCCGCCGCCGAGCCCCTGGATCACCCGGAAGACGATGAGGCTCTCCACCGACCAGGCGGCGCCGGACAGCACCGAGCCGACCAGGAAGAGAGCCTGCGCGGCCAGCCACATCCGCTTGGCGCCGAAGCGCTCCATGGCCCAGCCGGAGAGCGGCACCACGATGGACAGCGCGAGGAGGTATCCGGTGACGGTCCACTGGATGGTGTCGAGCGTGGAGCCGAACTCCTGCGTCAGGGCGTCGATGGCGACGTTGACGATGGTCCCGTCGAGCAGGGTCGTCACAGCACCGAGCACAAGGACGCCGCACAGCCACCAGAGCTGGGCGTCGATCCGGCTGTCCGGCTCCGCCGCCGGGGGCGTGGGTCGGGTCATGGCAGGAGTCCCCTCCGTACGAGCAAGGTCAGGGCGGCACGAAAGTTGGACTGTGCCGTCTATATTTGAATAGTAGACTGAGTCGTCCAGAAATCAAGCCGGTATCGGGACGCGGAGGCAGACCGGTGACGAAACCCCAGAGCGCCACGAGGCCCGGACGCGCGGGCACGGCCGGACCGCGCCCGCGCAGAACCCACGGCGGCCGGGATCGCCGGGCCCAGATCCTGGAGGCGGCGGCAGGCGTCTTCATCCGGGACGGCTTCGTACGCGGCAGCGTCGACGCCATCGCCGCCGAGGCGAACGTCGCGAAGCAGACCCTCTACAACCACTTCGGCGACCGGGAGACCCTGGTCATCAAGGTCGTCGAGAGCGCGATGGACCCCCTCGCCGCGCAGTTCGGCACGGTGGTGAAGGAGACCATCGCCGCCCACGACTGCGCCGACCTCAGAGCGCAGTTCGTCGACTTCGGCCGCCGCTGGGTGCGCCTGATGCTCTGCGATGACACGGCCGCCCTGCGGTGGCGCATCCTGGCCGACGCCCCGCTGGAGGAGTCCCTCCGCGTCGCGCTGAGGGGCGTCGACCAGGAGGCGAGCATCCGCGCCATCGCGGAGCAGCTCGCCCTCCTCGACCGGGCCGGCCGGCTGTCCGTACCCGACGCCGAGGACGCGGCCCGTCAGCTGCGGGCCCTGCTGATCGGTGAGGCTCAGCTGCAGTCGGTCCTCGGGCAGGTGGCGCTGGACGAGGAGGCGATCGCCGCAGTCGCCGAACGCGGGATCGGCATATTCATGCGGGCATACGGGCGCTGACCGTGGCCGGTGCGACCGGGCCGGTGCCGTCCGGTCGCATCACGCGTGGCCGCAGGCGTCGCATCATCGGCACCTCGACCCAGCGATAGGCCGCCCAGGCCGCCAGCGAGCACAGGGCGAGGCAGCCCAACACGGCCGGACCCACCAGCCAGCCGGGCAGCGCCGCCTCCTTGTCGGCGAGCACTCCGGCGGCGGCGAGCGCGGGGCGCAGCACATCGGCCACCACGGCGAGCAGCAGCAGCTGGAACACATACAGGCAGTACGAGATCTCACCGAGGAAGCGCATCCGGCGGCCCCGCAGTGGGCTCCACCGGCCCTGCAGGTCCGCCACCGCCAGCGCGGCCATCAGCATCACAAACGGGAGGAAGGTCCCCGCCTCGTGCTGAAGCCGGGGCGGAAGCTGCTGGTTGACCGCCCAGCCCGCCAGGCAGATCACCAGCGACCAGGCCACCGAGGGGCCGCGCCATGCCTGCCTGCGCACCAGCAGCGCCGCAGCGACACCGGCGGCGAACTCCAGTACCCGGAAGCCCGGGAAGACATAGGTGAACCAGTATGCGAAGGGACCGCCCACCGGTCCCGTCGGGATCATCTCCGTTGCCGGGTAGGGGAGGTCGACCAGGGCGCCCAGGGTGTACGGCAGCACCAAGGACAGCGCCACCGCCGCGCCGATCACCAGGTACAGGGTCCTGACCCCGGACCGGCGCAGCCACAGGAAGAGCAGCGGCATCGCCAGATAGAAGAACGCCTCGCAACTCAGCGACCAGGTGACCGGGTTGAGCCCGAAGTACAGCCCCTGGTCGGGCACCCATGACTGAAGCAGCGTCAGGTGCAGCGCCACATTGGCCACGCTGGGCGCCTGGCCCATACCGGCGAACAGCACAAACGCCAGCACCGTCGAGACGAGGTACACCGGGTAGATCTTGGCGAACCGGCGCTGCCAGAATCGCCGGACCGTGTCCGTGTCCGGCCGGTAGGTCCAGGCGAGGACGAAGCCGCTGAGGATGAAGAAGCAGCTGACGCCGATGGTTCCGGTGCCGAAGAAGAAGTGCAGCACCTCGTCGGCGGGCCCGCGCTCGTCCGCACCGACCCGGGTGCCCAGCTTGAGTGCGGAGATGTGCTCGCCGAACACGAGCAGCGCCGCCCACCAGCGCAGACCGGTCAGCGAGTCGAGTCGGCCACCGACCTTGGGTACGGACTGCTCGGGTCTCACGTGGGGTCTCACGAGGTCTCCTCCGGGGTGGCCGGGACGGGCAGCGGAAGCTTCGGGGCGGCTGCACCGGAGTCCGTGAAGGCCCTCTGGAAGGCGCCGATCGCCTGGGTGACGAACTCGGTGCGGTTCTCCCTCACCCACTCACGGGAGGTCTCGAAGCCCTCCAGCGACCCGTTGAACTGCGGGACGACAAACCGCGCCAGGCGTTCGAAGCTGCGCTTGGTGTTCTCGCGTGACGCCCAGTCCGCGCCGGTGACCAGCAGCTTTCCAAAGCCGCCGCTGCTCTTGTGGAGCTGCTCGATGCCGTCGGCCACCTCGTCGGGCGAACCGACGATCGCGGCGCCCGACTCCACCAGCGCCTCGATCTCACCGCCGGGCTCGATGCCCAGCGCATCGACCGGCAGGCCGACGATGTCGCCGAAGTAGCCCCGCATCCAGGCGGCCGCACCCTCGCGCAGCTCCTCCATCGCCTGCCGGCGGGACTCGCCGACGTAGACATTGACGACCAGCCGCCAGTCGGCACGTCGTACGGTCCGACCGGCCGCCGCAGCAGCCTCCTCGGCGTACTCCCACTGACGCGCCAGATCCGGCGCGGTACCGCCGGGCCGCGGCGAGGCGAACGACAGCGGGCTCAGCCCGTGCCGCCCGGCCAGCTGCATGCTCTGCGGGGAGGCGGCGCTGGAGATCGCGACCTCGATGCCACCGGGGCGGAACGGTCGGTGCTGCAGCCGCGCGTCGCGCAGGGTGAACCAGTCCGTCCGCCGGGTCACCGGCCCCCGTCCGGCGAGCAGTTCGAGTACCGCCTCCAGTGACTCGGCGGTCATCCGGCGCTGCTCGCCGGGGTCGATCCCCAGCATGTGGGCGTCGCCCGGGGCCGAGCCGGCGCCGACGCCCAGCATCACCCGGCCACGCGTCTGGTGGTCGAGCTGGACGATCCGCGAGGCCACCATGAAGGGGTGGTGGTACGGGAGGCTGGTCACACCGGTGCCCAGCCGGATCTGCCGGGTGCGCTCGGCGGCTGCCGCGAGGAAGATCTCGGGGCTGCCGATGGTGCCCCAGCCACCGGAGTGGTGCTCGCCGATCCATGCCTCGTCCAGGCCGAGTTCGTCCAGCCACTCCACCAGTTCGAGGTCCCGCCACAGTTGCAGGGTCGGGTTCTCGCCGGGTGGGTGGAGGGGGGAGATAAAGGCTCCGAAGCCGATGTGCGGCCTGCTCATACGATGGTCTCCTCGGTGGTCGGTGCGGCTGGGGGGTGGTCTCCCATCAGGCGCTGCCGGATACGTGTTCCGCGCTCGGCCAGCTGCGGATGGCCGGCGAACACCGTCTCCATCACCTGGTGAAAGGCATGGGCGGTCTCGACCCTGCTGCTGCGCTCGGCGCCGCCCTCGACGGCCTCGATCAGCAGGTCGTTGACGAGCGTGACCTTGCCGTCCGGAGTGACGCGCGAGCACATCAGGGTGTGCAGGATCGGTGAGTCGTTCGCGGGGTTGAGATAGAGCTCGACGATCTCGCCGAAGTGCTCGGCGCCCTTCGGGTCGCGCGTGAAGCAGTGGATCGGAGCCCACCGGCCACTGAGCCCCTTGCGCTGCGCGACGAACGCCTCACCGTCGCGGAGCACCCGGAACTCCCAGCCCCGCTCGGTGCGCACGGTCCCGTCGAGTTCAAGCGGCTCGACAGCGGTCAACTGGGAGTAGGCGACGTCGACCAGCCATTCGGCGCCGGCGAGCCGCACCAGAAGGACCATGTGGTCGCCGGTCTCCGTGTAAGCCCGGTCCTGGGGCAGCCACGGGCGGGCGGCCAGCGTGGTCACGTCATAGCCGAGGGAGGTCAGCAGCGCCGCGAAGAGGTTGTTGACCTCCATGCAGGAGCCGCCCTGACGGCGGACCACGACCTTCTCGAAGACGCTCTGCGTGTCGATCTCCGGCTTGATGCCGTCCGGTCCGTCGAGCAGCTCGAAGGGGACGCTGCGCACATGCGCCCGGCACAGGGCGCGGAGCACCTCCAGGGTGGGGTCGAGCGGGCCCTCGTAGCCGATGCGGGCCAGGTACCCGTGCCAGTCCGGCTGTGGCATCCGGTCAGCCCTCGTTCCGGGTGGGACGGCGACCGGCCGCCGCGAGGGCGGCGCGCAGCTCGGGCTGGCCGAGGGCAAGCGGGGCGAACTCCGGCAGATGCCCGACGCCCTGGCCGCCGCCCTGCTGCCCGCTGCGCTCCGCGAGGGCTGCCAGGTGGATCCGCTGCATGTCCTGGAAGGCCGAGATGAACGGCATACGGATGGCCTCGAAGCGGCGCAGCGCTGCGGTGTCGCCCGCCGTCAGCGCCTCGTCCACGGCGTCCGCGAGGCAGGCCGCGTCCTGCAGCGAGAGGTTCAGCCCCTGCCCGCCGTAGACGTGCACGCCGTGCGCACTGTCACCGACGAGCAGGACGTTGCCGGCCACCCAGCGCTCGGGGCGCACGATGTGGTGGGGAAACTCCCGCACCTGCTTCCGGTCGCGGGTGTGGGCGCGGATCCAGTCGGCAGCGCCCGGGATGCCGCTCGCATAGCGCTCCACCAGCTCCGCCAGCGAGCCGTCCGCCACCCGCCCGGCGGTCGTCTCGTCTGTGATCCAGACGAAGAGCAGTTGGTCGTCGGCGATCGGGGTGCCGAGCATATAGCCGTCGGCGGTGAAGTAGGCGCGCATCACCCCGCCCCAGAAGTCGGGCATGGGGACGCGCAGTTCGAGGTAGCCCCGGCGGAACTCGGTGATCTCGGAGGAGATCCCGGCCATCCGGCGGACCGCGGAGCGCTTGCCGTCGCAGCCCACGATCAGCGAGGGACGCAGCGTACGCATCCCCTCGGCGGTCTCCAGCAGCAGGCCGCGGGGGCCGTCATCGGCCCCATCGCGCTCGGGCAGGCCGTGCACGGTGGCCTCATAGACGATCTCGACGCCCGGGGTGGCGAGGACGGCCTCGGTGAGCACGTCGCGCAGGTGGACGATCGAGGTCGGCAGAGCGAAGTCGACCGGTGCGCCCGGGAGTTCGGCGTAGGAGTATCCCGCGACGACGGTGTCGGCGGCGATCACCTCGCCATGGGTGACGGGGGTGGTGCCCTTGACCAGGTCGGGCAGCAGGCCGAGGTCGCCGAGCACACCGAGCGTGGCGGGCTGCAGGATCGGGCAGATGCCGTTGCCGGGGCCGGGCCGTGGGGCGGGTTCCCGCTCGATCAGCAGCACCCGGCGGCCGAGGCGGCCGAGGAGCAGGCCGAGGAGCAGGCCGGCCGGGCCTGCGCCGACGATGACGACATCCGGGTCGGCGGCCGTAGCCGGCTGCGGAAGGGGACCGGTCGCGGACCTCGTCGACGGCTCGGACGGTGCGGACGGTTCAGACATGGGTGCTCTCCACCTCGCGTGGCCTGCTCAGGGCGGGCACGGGACGTTGGTCGGTGAGCCGGGGATAGCCGCCCGCGTAGAACACAAGCGGCCGGTCCGTGGTCCGCCCCTGGTGGACGGAGGTCACCCGGCCCAGGAAGAGGGTGTGGTCGCCGCCGGGATAGGCGGCCTCGACGGTGCACTCGAACGCGGCGAGCGACCCTGCGGCCAGCGCGGTGCCACCGGCTCCGGTCCAGCGGCCGAGCCGCTCGTAGGCCGCGATGCCACGGGGCCGGTCCTGGCGGGCGAAGACCCCGGACAGCTGCTGCTGCTCCTCCGCCAGCACGCTCACGGAGAACGCCTCGCCCTGACTCAGCTGCCGGTGCAGCCGGCCGTTCGTCCGCACGCTCACCAGGAGCAGCAGGGGATCGAGCGACACGGACGTCAGCGAATTGGCGGTCATCGCCTCGGTGGACGTTCCGGTCCCGCACGCGATGACGGTGACGCCGGTGCAGAACCGTCCCATGGCCTGCCGAAATTCCGCTCGGTCCGACCGGGTCCTTTCATGATCGATGGCCGAACTCATCTGCCGCCCACCTTCCTCTCGGTCGTGAAGGCCATCCTTCAATGAACGGCAAAATTCGCCAGTCCCGTACGGGGTGCACCATCGGGCAGTCCGGCCGACGACCGACGTCCTGCCAGGTCTTTTCGCCGCACGGAGGAGGGGGGTTGGGCGCCTTGACCACGCCTGGCGGAATTCCCTAGATTCCTCGTCATCCGCTGCACCGCACCAACAGGCAGCGATCCTGTCGAATACGTGACGCCGATGGGGCTGACAATTACCCCAGGTGCTTGCGGACGTATGTGTCGTCCATGAAGGGCGGATATTCCCATGCCTCGATCCCTTTCCAGTGGAAGGGGGCTTCGTCTCAGCCGGCTCTCCCGCCGGGCCGACGATCGATACCTCTTCATCCCGCTGGACCACTCCGTCTCCGACGGCCCGGTCGTCAATGCCGATGAATTCGGCGCCCTCATGGGGGCGCTGGTCGCCGGCGGCGCCGACGCGGTGATCGTGCACAAGGGCCGTGCCCGGAACATCGACCCCCGGCATCTGCGGGAGTGCGCGCTGATCATCCATCTCAGCGCGGGCACCGCCCATGCCGCCGACACCAACCAGAAGGTGCTGGTCGGCAGTGTCGAGGACGCCGTGCAGCTCGGCGCCGACGCGGTCAGCGTCCACGTCAACGTGGGCTCCGAGACAGAGGCCCAGCAGCTCGCCGACCTCGGCAGCGTGGCCGCCGCGTGCACGCGGTGGGAGATGCCGCTGCTCGCGATGATCTATCCGCGTGGCCCCCGGATCAGCAATGCACACGACCCCAAACTGCTCGCCCATGTGGTGAACATCGCCGCCGACCTCGGCGCCGACCTCATCAAGACCTCGGCGGCCGTGCCGATGAGCTCGATGGCCGCGGTCGTGGCCAGCTGCCCGGTGCCGGTGCTGGTCGCGGGCGGTCCGCAGAACGGCCAGGACCTCGCCGGGTACGCGCAGAGCGCGCTCGACGCCGGTTGCAGCGGCCTCGCCGTCGGCCGCCGGGTCTTCACCAGCCCCGACCCCGAGAAGCTGGTGCGGGAGCTCGTCGAGACCGTGCACGCTCCTCACCCGCACAATCCGGTCGGGCTTCCGCTCTCCGTCTCCGCGCTCTATGACACGGCCGCCACGGTCTGACCCGGTCGGCGCCCCGCATTCCGTGTCTCCTCCGCCACTTCTCCCGTAGGGATTCCCGTGAAGTTCGCCTGGATCGACATTCGTTCCGTCGCCCCCGCCCACGCGCCCGCGGTCGTGGACGCGGCCATCCACGCCCGGCTCGACGGCATCGTCGACTCGCGCCCCGAGGTGCTGGCCACCCTGCCGCCGACTGTGAAGAAGGTGCTCCTCCCGTCCGGCCCGGCCACCGCCGGCACCGCCGAGGACGCCAGGTCCCGCAAGGGCAAGAGCGGCGACGCCAAGGCCGCCGACATCGCGGCGTCCTCCTTCGCCGACCTCGTCGCGGTGACCGTCACCGACGACGGCCAACTCAACGACCTGCGGCTGAGGTTCCTCTCGGGCGAGAAGGCCGCGACCGCCTTCGTCGAGGTCGTGGACCAGCGCACGCTCGACCTCGCCTGCGCCGCCGCGAGCGTGCTGCCGTACACCGTGGTCAGGTTCCGCGACCCCACCAAGATCCCGCTTGAGATCGTCATCGCCGCCGCCGACCGTTCCGAGGGCCAGCTGATCTGCGAGGTCACCTCCCTGGAGGAGGCCGAAATCGTCGTCGGCGTGCTGGAGAAGGGGTCCGAGGGCCTGATGATGGCCCCGAAGACGGCCGACGACGTCTTCAAGCTCGCGGAGCTGCTGGCCTCCAGGACCGCGCCGCTCGAACTGACCCCCCTGACCGTCCAGTCCATCGAGCACTCGGGCATGGGCGACCGGGTGTGCGTCGACACCTGCACCCACTTCGAGAAGGACGAAGGCATCCTGGTCGGCTCGTATGCGCACGGCTTTGTGCTCTGCGTCAGCGAAACCCACCCGCTGCCGTACATGCCCACCCGCCCGTTCCGCGTCAACGCCGGCGCCCTGCACTCCTACACGTACGGGGCCGACAACCGCACCAACTACCTCAGCGAGCTGCACGCCGGCGCGACCGTCCTCGGCGTCGGTGCCGACGGCCGCACCCGTCGGATCGCTGTGGGACGGGTCAAGCTCGAGTCCCGCCCGCTGCTCACCATCAAGGCGGTGTCCCCGGAGGGTGTCGAGGTCAGCCTGACCGTCCAGGACGACTGGCACGTGCGGGTGCTCGGCCCCGGGGCCGCCGTCCTCAATGTCACCGAGCTGAAGAAGGGCGACCAGCTGCTCGGCTACACGCCCACCGACAAGCGCCACGTGGGCTGGCCCGTCGGCGAGTTCTGCATCGAGAAGTGAGCTGACCGCTCGGGTGCGCCCGCTGGGGCGCACCTGCGGCACCAACGTCCCGACATCGGAGATCCCTATGGAGAACGCGCCGCTCAAAAGCTGGATCGCGGACATGCTCCGCCGGCACCCGGAGGACACGATCTGGGCGCAGGCCCAGACGCAGGTGACCTGGGGCACTCTGCGCTCGAAGGTGGCTGATCTGGCCCAGCTCTTCGAGATCCAGGGCATCAGGCCCGGTTCGACCGTCGCCGTGCAGATGATCCCCAGCTTCACCTACCTGTGGACCGTGCTGGCGCTGTGGACGCGCGGTGCCCAGGTCATCCTGATGGACCCGCGACTCACCCGGACCGAGGTGGAGCGCCTGCTCAACCTGTGCGAACCACAGTTCCTGATCAGCTCCGGCTCCTCCGGTGCGATTCGCGTGGTCTTCCAGGGCGAGTGCGAGGTCCAGGTGGAGGTCCGCCGCAGCGGGCACCCGGCAGGCAACCCGCATGTGCTGCTCCAGTTCAGCTCGGGCTCCACCGGCTACCCGAAGGTCATCGGCCGCACCGCCGACTCGCTGCTGGCAGAACTGGCCAGCTTTGCGAAGCTGCCCGAGATGCCGCGTGCCGGTGAGCGGGTCCTGCTCGGCAACTCGCTGACCCACTCCTTCGGGCTGATCGGCGGTGTCCTGCACGCGCTCGGAGCGGGCGCCACCCTGGTCTTCACCACCAACGCCCAGCCCCGGGCGATGCTGTCTACCCTCGCCGCGTCGCAGGCGAATGTGCTGTTCGGGGTGCCCTTCCACTTCGAACTGCTCACCCGTGTCCCGGAGCCGCTGCCGCTGCCCGCCCTGCGGATCGCCGTGTCCGGCGGCGAGGCACTGCGCCCCGAGGTGTACGAGCAGTTCCACGAGCGGTACGGCGTCCGGATCGGCCAGGCCTACGGGATGACCGAGACGGGCATCATCGCAACCGACCTGACCGGCGCCCTGGAGCCACCCGCAGTGGGGCACCCGGTCCCCGGCACCCAAGTCCGGGTCCGTGCCGGCGAGCTGGAGGTCCATACGGACATATCCCCCTACCTGTACGCCGGCGACATCGCGAGCCGCTATGCCGACGGCTGGCTGCGCACCCACGACCTGTGCACGGTCGACGAGGAGACCGGGGCGCTGTCCGTGCACGGGAGGACCGACTCCCTGGTCGTCATCGGCGGCCTGAAGGTCGACCTCAGCGAGGTGGAACTGGCTCTGGCCGAGCACCCGAACGTCACCGAGTCGGTGGTCCTCTTCGGCAGCACCATCGAGGCGTTCGTCGGCGTCACCGGCGGCACCACCGCGCGCGAGCTGCAGGCATGGTGCCGGGACCGGCTGAGCCATTACAAGATCCCGCGCAGGTTCGAGCTCGCTCCCGCGATCCCCAGGACCAGCAACGGAAAGCTGGTGCGCAACCGCGAGTTGCTGATGTCGCGCATGAGTCCGGCGTCGCCCGCGCGGTCCGGTCTGAGCGGGGCCCGAGGATGATCGTCACGCCCATGCTGCGCGGCGCGCTGTGCGCCAACGCCCACCCCGACGGCTGCGCGGAGCGGGTCCGCCGCGACATCGCCTATGTACGGGGCCTGCCGAAGTCGACCGGCGCGGACCGGCCCCGGTCCGTGCTCGTCATCGGCGGCTCGGCGGGCCTCGGCCTCGCCACCCGGACCGCCGCCGCCTTCGGCGCCGGTGCCGCGACCGTCAACGTCTGCCAGGAGTCCCCCGGCACAGCGACCAGAACCGGCACGGCCGGCTGGTACAACACCGCAGCGCTGGAAAGCGAGTTGCTGCGGGCCGGCCTGTACGGGCGCACCGTGGTCGGCGACGCGTACAGCGACTCCGTCAAGGAGCTGACGGCCCGGACCATACGCGACGACCTCGGCCGGGTGGACCTGGTCGTCTACAGCCTGGCCGCACCCCGACGCACGGACCCGGTCACCGGTCGGGTGCGCCGCTCGGCCCTGAAGACCCTCGGCACCCCCTTCAGCGCCAAGACATACGACAGCGTGAGCCGTGAGGTCGGCTGGGGCACCGTCGAGGCCGCCACCGAGCAGGAGATCGAGGACACCGTCTCGGTCATGGGCGGCGATGACTGGCGGCGCTGGATCGATGCGCTGGGCACGGCCGGAGTGCTCGCCCCGGACGTCACCACCCTCGCCTTCAGCTACATCGGAAACGCCGGGCTCGCCCCCACCTACCGCGGCGGCACGCTGGGTCTGGCCAAGGAGCATCTGGAGGCCACCGGGCGCGAGCTCGACCAGGTGCTGCGCGGAACCGGCGGCCGTGCCGTCACCGCCGTGATGCGTGCGATGGTCACCCAGGCCAGCTCCGTCATTCCCGCGCAGACCCTGTACACCGTCGTGCTCAGCCGCGTGATGCTCGACATGGGGCTGCAGGAGGGTCCGATCGAGCAGGCGCACCGGTTGCTCACCCAGCACCTCTACCCCGGCCCGCGCGAGCACTCGGCCCTCCCCACCACGGACGACCGCGGCCGGCTGCGGCTGGACGACCTTGAGCTGCGGCCCGATGTGCAGGCCGAGGTCGACCGCAGGCTTGCGCTCGCCGACACCGCCAACGTCGGCGAGCTGGGCGCCCCCCGCGAGTACCGCGCCGAGTCCCTGGCGCTCAACGGCTTCGGCCTGCCGGGGGTCGACTACACCGCCGACACCGATCCGGTACGGGCGCTCGCCGACCACATACGGGTGGTCAACGGCATGCCTCACCCGGCCGTCCGGAGCTGACCGCGCCCCGCGCCGGACACCCCGCTTCCCCCTCCCTTTTTCACCCCCCTTTTTCATCGCCATCCGCGAGGAGAGTTGCTGTGGACACCGACATCCGCTCGTTTGTGATCGGCATCATCAGCGAGATCGACCCGGAGATCACCGAGGACGTCGCCGACGACCAGCCGCTCGGCCCCGGCGGCCTTGAGCTCGAGTCGCTGGCCCTGGTCGAGCTCCTTGTCCAGGTCGAGCACGAGTACAACGTCAAGATCGCCGACGAGGACCCGGCCGCCCAGCCGACCGCCACCCTCGGCGAGTTCGTGGCGGCCGTCGCCCAGCGCCGGGACGGCGAGTCCGCCGAGGCGCTCGCGTGATCGGCACGGACGAGATCCGCCGACTCCTCACCCGGCACCAGATCGTCCCCGCCGACTACGAGGAGCTCGACGACGACACCCCGATCACCCTTGACTCGCTCGCCCTGGTGTGGCTCCAGCACGTCCTGGACGAGGAGCACGGGATCAGCATCGACCCGTACGGTGCGGACCTCGACTTCTTCACCTCGGCGCGCGGCATCGGCACGTACCTCGCGAACCACGCCACCGATGCGAAGGACGGAATCCATGCCCACTGACATCCGGGTCACCGGATACGACACGTTCACCGCGTTCGGGGCGGGCACCGAGGCCCTGCGCCGGGCCGTGTTCAGCGGCCGGTCGGCGTTCGCCCCCATCGAGCGGTTCGACACCGCCCCTTTCCGCAACGCCCACGGCGCCACATACGGCGGCCCGCAGAACGCGCCACGGCAGCTGGAGACGGTCCTGGACTGCGTACGGGGAGCACTCCACGCGGCCAAGCTGGACCCGGCGGCCGTGCGGGCGGACCGGGCGACCGTCCTCATCGGCACCCAGGGCGACTTCACCGGCATCCACCGTTTCTGGCAGGACGAGGCGGCCGGCCGCCCGCCCGACCCCGCAGACGCGCACCGCAGCTTCGCCGGCGGCATCCCGGCGGCGGTGGCCGCCGAACTCGGCTTCACCGGGCCCCGCCTGGCCTTCATCAACGCCTGCGTGGCCTCGGCGAGCGCAGTGATCCACGCCTGCCGGTTGATCGACGCCGGGCGGGTGGACGTCGCCGTCGTCGGCGGTGTCTACCTGGTGGACGAGGAGCAGTTCGCAAAGTTCGACTCCGGCCGCACCTTCGCCCGGGACGGCCGCCTCCGCTCGTTCGCGCAGGGGCGCAGCGGCATGCTGCTCGGGGACGGCGCCGCCGCGCTGGTCCTGGAGTCGGAGGAGCACGCGCTGCGCCGCGGGGCCCGTTCACTCGCCCGCATCCCCGGCTTCGGGATGGCCGCCGACGCCCACCATGTCGTCCAGCCGCACCCGCAGGGCCTCGGCATGGCCCGGGCCATCACCCGGGCTCTGGGCAGGGCAGCCGTGATGCCCGGGGACATCCAGTACGTCAATGCGCACGGCACCGGTACCCGGCTCAACGACCCGGCCGAGACCGCCGCACTGCGCGCGGCCTTCGGCGGGCACGCCGAGCGGCTCCTGGTCAGCTCCACCAAGAGCATGACCGGTCACATGCTGGAGGCCACCGGGGCGGTGGAGCTCGCGATCAGCCTGATGGCGCTGGAGGAGCAGACCGTGCCGCCCACTGCCGGGTACGACGAACCGGATCCCGCGTGCGACCTCGACTACGTACCGAACGAGCCCCGCCGTGCGGTGCTGCAGCGGGTGCTCTCGCTCAACGCCGGGTTCGGCGGGCTGAACACCGCAATCATCCTGGAGCAGCCGTGACCGTCACCCTCACTCCACGGGTCGTCGCGGCGGCCCGGGTCTCCCCGCACATGGAGGACGCCGAGCTCCCGGGCGTACCCGGGTTCGTGGCCTCGGCCTTCAACCCGCTGGTACGGGAGACCGTACGGCGCTGCCTCGGTGAGCCGGGCACCGCCGGGGCGCCCAACCCGCTCGTCGGCCCGTACCCCGACTCCACCGCGATCGTGCTGGCCACCGTGGCGGGGGACGCGACCACCTCCGACCTGGCCAGCCGCAAGCTGATCAGCGGCCGGGTGCACAACCCGCTGCTCTTCTTCCAGTCGGTGACCACGTCGATCCTGGGCCACCTGACCATTGAGTACGGGCTCACCGGGCCGGTCTCCTGCATCGCCGCGGACAGCGGGGTCGGCGAGGAGGCACTGGCCGCCACGGAACTGCTGCTGACGGACGACGCCATCGACCAGGTGCTGGTGATCGCGGCGGAGCTGGCGGTCAACCCGCGTACCCGGGCCGCCTTCGGGCACCTGGCCGACCGGGGCGGTACCGCCCGGCCGCCCGAGGGAGACCTCGCCGTGGCCCTGCTGCTGCGCCGGCCCGGCGACGACCGGCCCGCCGCCGCCCGCCCCGGATACCAGGACCTCGACGGCGCCGGCCATCTGCGCCACCTGGCCGCGCTCGCGGACAGCGGACCGCACCGGTGAGGAGAGAGCAACCAATGAACCGGTCACTGGCCGAACTGATGGCCGACATGCCCCCCACGCTGGTGGCGGAGCAGCTGATCCACAAGCTGGGCATCGAGATCAAGGAGTGGTCCCTGGAGCGGGTGACCGCCACCATGCCCGTGGCGGGGAACCGCCAGCCGTTCGGCCTGCTGCACGGCGGTGCCAGTGCCGCACTCGCCGAGACCCTCGGCTCCCTGGCCGCCGGTGCCTATGTGGCGCCCGACGGAATGCTGGTCGGGCTGGAACTGAGCGTCACCCACCACCGGGCAGCCCGGGAGGGTCTGGTCACCGGGGTCTGCCAACCGCTGCACCAGGGCTCCCAGGTCGGCACGTACCAGATCTCGATCCGGGACGATCGGGACCAGCTGGTCTGCACCGCACGCCTGACCTGCCTGCTGCGCAAGCGTCCGGGGCGCTGACCGATGACTCCCGAGGAGTACGGGGTGCTCAACGGCAGCACCAGGGTCACCGCGGCAGCGGCCGAGCGGTTCCGGGCGCTGCTGGCGTCGGCCGGCGGGACGGTGAGCCGATCCCGCGTACGCGCCGAAGCGCCGCCGGGCGAGGGGCCGCCGGTCGGGCTGCTGGCGGCCCTCGCCCTGCGGGAGGCCGAGCTGCTGACGGGCCGCCGGCTACGGCACCGGGGGCTGGTGGCCCTGCACGGGATGCAGAGGCTGCGCCTGGTGCGGCAACCGCGTACCGGCGACGGGCTGAGCTCCACGGCCGTCGTCCGGTCCGTGAAGCCGCTCGGCGCGGGCACGGCCACCGAGGTCGCCGTCTCCTTCGCTGACGAGAGCGGGCACCTCGTCGCCGAGTCGACCTCCCTGCTGGTGCACAGCCCGCCGCTGCCGGCCACTGCCCGTACCGCCCCCGCGTCGCCGACCGCTGCCGCTGCCGCTGCCGCTGCCGCTGCCGCTGCCGCTGCCGCCGCCGCTGACCCCGCCACCGTGCCGGACCCCGCGCGGGTATCCAGCTACGAGGTCGCCCGCGAACTGGTCGCCGAGTACGCGGCCGTCTCCGGCGACCACAACCCGATCCACCTGTCCCGGGAGGCCGCCCGCGCCGCAGGACTCGACGACGTGATCGCACACGGCATGCTCACCTTCGCCCTTGCCGGGCGGCATGTGGCGGACCGGGTGGGCCAGGAGCGGATCGCTGAGCTGCAACTGCGCTTCAACCGCCCGCTGCACGTCCCGGCCGCCGGCACCCGGCTCACCATCACCGACCGGACGGCGGCGAACGGCGCCCTGGCCCTTGCGGCCACCGACGCCGCCGGCACCTCCATCGCCACCGGGCGGGCGGCCCTCCAGCCGCCCCGAACCGACCGAGGAACCCACCGTGCCTGATGACGACGACATTCCCATGGTCCAGTTGCTCAGCCCCGACGGCGAGCGCGTCGACCACCCCGACTTCCGCCTGGAGGTCTCGGCCGAGGAGGTCCGCTCCCTCTACCGGGACCTGGTGCTCGTCCGCCGCTTCGACGGGGAGGCCGCCGCCCTCCAACGCCAGGGCGAACTGGGCCTGTGGACCTCGTCGTTGGGCCAGGAGGCGGCACAGGTCGGCTCCGGGCGGGCGCTGCTCCCCGGCGACCACGCCTTCCCGACCTTCCGGGAGCATGGAGTCGCCTGGTGCCGCGGGGTCGACCCGGTCGACCTGATGGGCATGTTCCGCGGGGTCAACCACGGCGGCTGGGACCCCGACGAGAAGAACTTCCACCTCTACACGATCGTCATCGGCGCGCAGACCCTGCACGCGACCGGGTACGCCATGGGCATCGGCAAGGACGGTGCGGACGGCGCCGTCATCGCCTACTTCGGTGATGGGGCCAGCAGCCAGGGCGATGTCAGCGAGTCGTTCACCTTCGCCTCCGTCTTCGACGCCCCCGTGGTCTTCTTCTGCCAGAACAACCAGTGGGCGATCTCGGAGCCCACGGCGCGGCAGAGCCGCGTCCCGCTCCATCAGCGGGCAGCCGGTTTCGGCTTCCCCGGGGTACGGGTCGACGGCAACGATGTGCTGGCCTGCCTCGCGGTGACCCGGTGGGCTCTCGACCGGGCCCGCCAGGGCTCGGGACCGGTGCTCATCGAGGCGTTCACCTACCGGATGGGCGCGCACAGCACCTCCGACGACCCTGGCCGCTACCGCCCGCCCGGTGAGATCGAGGCATGGCAGCGCCGCGACCCGGTCGAGCGGGTCCGTGCGTACCTGCTCCGCGAGGGCTGGGCGGACCAGGCATTCCTGGACGCCGTCAGGGAGGAGAGCGACCGGCTCGCCCGCCATGTCCGCACCAGCGTCCGCGAGATGCCCGATCCGGACCCCGGGCTGATCTTCCGTCATGTCTACGCCGGGCCGCACCCGCTGGTCGACGAGGAACGGGCCGCCTACGAGACCTACGCTGCCGGTTTCGCCGAGGGGAACGGAGCAGCAGCATGACCACGGCCACGATCGTGCAGGCGCTCAACTCCGCCCTTCGGGCGTCCCTGGAGGAGGACCCGAAGACCCTGGTCATGGGTGAGGACGTCGGCCGGCTCGGCGGCGTCTTCCGGGTGACCGAGGGGCTGCACAAGGACTTCGGCGAAACCCGGGTCTTCGACACCCCGCTCGCCGAGTCGGGCATCGTCGGCACCGCGATCGGCCTGGCCCTGCGCGGCTACCGGCCGGTACTTGAGATCCAGTTCGACGGGTTCGTCTATCCGGCCTTCGACCAGATCGTCAGCCAGCTCGCGAAGATGCACGCCCGGGCCCTGGGCCACATCAGACTGCCCGTCACCATCCGCATTCCGTACGCGGGCGGCATCGGCGCGGTCGAGCACCACAGCGAATCCCATGAGGCCCTGTTCGCGCACACGGCCGGGCTGCGGGTGGTCACCCCGTCGAACGCCGGCGACGCGTACTGGATGCTGCGCCAGGCCATCGCGGACGACGACCCGGTGATCTTCCTGGAACCCAAGCGCCGGTACTGGGACAAGGGGGAGCTGACCACCGCCGGGCCGGCGCCGCGTCCCCTGCACCAGGCCGCCGTGGTGCGCCCGGGCCGGGACCTGACCCTGCTCGCCTACGGGCCGATGGTCAAGGTCTGCCTGGACGCGGCCGCCGCCGCCCAGGCCGAGGGCCGCAGCCTGGAGGTCGTCGACCTGCGCTCGCTGTCACCCGTGGACTTCACCACCCTCCAGCAGTCGGTCGAGCGGACCCACCGGGCGGTCGTCGTCCACGAGGCGCCGGTCTTCCTCGGCATGGGCGCGGAACTGGCCGCCCGGCTGCATGAGCGCTGCTTCTACAGCCTGGAAGCCCCGGTCCTGCGCGTCGGCGGATTCCATGCGCCCTATCCGCCCTCCCGAGTGGAGGACGCCTTCCTTCCGGACCTGGACCGGGTGCTCGACGCCGTCGACCGCGCCCTGACGTATTGAGAGTGCGAAGGAAACCCGTGACAGTCCTGACGTTCAAGATGCCCGATGTCGGTGAGGGGCTTGTCGAGGCCCGGATCCTCACCTGGCACGTCGCGCCCGGGGACACCGTGACCGACGGGCAACCGGTGTGCGAGGTCGAGACCGCCAAGGCCGCAGTGGAGCTGCCGATCCCCTATGACGGGGTCGTGGCGGAGATCCTCCACCCGGCCGACGCCGTCGTCGCGGTCGGTACGCCCATCATCTCCGTCGCCCCGGCCGGCGCTGCTGCCCCCGCCCCGGCGCCCGTGCGGCAGGAGGTCCTGGTCGGCTACGGGCCCCGCACGGACGGCGCAGCCTTGCCGCGCCGGCACCGGACCGCGCAGCCGGTGGCGGCCCCTCCTGCCCGGGCGGCGGAGACGGCCGAGGAGCCGCGGCCCCGGGCCAAACCGCCGGTCCGGAAGCTGGCCAAGGACCTGGGCGTCGACCTGTCCCGGATCCGGGGGTCGGGGGCGGACGCGTCGATCACCCGCGAGGACGTACTGGCGGCCTCCTCCGCACTCCGGGAAGCTGCCGCCGTCCGGCCCGGGGAGAGACGCGTCCCGGTCCAGGGGGTCCGCAAGGCCACCGCACAGGCCATGGTGGCGTCGGCGTTCACCGCACCCCATGTCACCGAGTTCCTGGAGGTCGACGTCACCCGGACGATGAAGCTGGTGCGGCGGCTGAAGAAGACCGGCTCGCCGGGTGACATACCCGTCAGCCCCCTGCTCATGGTCGCCGCCGCGTACCTCACCGCGCTCCGGCGCCACCCCGAGGCGAACGCGTCCTGGGACGAGCCGAACCAGGAGATCGTCCTGAAGGAGCAGGTCAACCTGGGGATCGCGGTGGCCACCGCACGCGGCCTGGTCGTCCCCAACATCAAGGACGCCGGCCGGCTGACGCCGGCCGGGCTCGCCGGGGCGCTGCGGACCCTGGTGGCGACCGCCCGGGCCGGCCGGTCCACCCCCGCCGATCTGCGGGGCGGAACCGCGACGATCACCAACATCGGCGTGCTCGGGGTCGACACCGGCACCCCGCTGCTCAATCCGGGCGAGGCCACGATCCTCGCGTTCGGCGCGGTCCGCCCGAAGCCGTGGGTGCACAAGGGCGCGCTCGCGGTCCGCGACATCACCACGCTCGCCCTCTCCTTCGACCACCGGCTGGTGGACGGTGAGTTGGGCGCGAAGGTGCTGGCCGACACCGCCGCCGTACTGGAACACCCTCAGCGGCTCATGATGGGGCGGTAGCGGTATGTCCCTGACCGTCGTGACGTGCAACGCGCAGTACAGGGGACTCCTCGCGTGCGGTGCGACGAGCCTGTCGGTGGTCTTTGACCTGCCCACCAGGATGGGCCGCGACTCGGACGCCCCGATGGCCTCGGGACACGTGGGCAGGACCGGCGTCGCCGTCGACTCGGTCGACGACATGCGGGTGCTGTTCAGCGGGATCCCGCTGGACCGGATCTCCACGTCGATGGCGGCCGGCGCGTCGGCCGCGGTGCTGGTGCTGCTCTACCAACTGGTCGCCGAAGAACAGGGAGTCGCCGCAGACCGGCTCAGAGGGCAGGCGGCCCGGCGGAGCCGTATCTTCCCGCCCGGGCCGTCGGCGCGGCTGGACGCGGAGCTGCGCGCGTACTGCCGATCCGAGATCCCCGAGTGGTTCACCGGGCCGCAGCCGGCCGCGGCGCCGGCCAGGCACGGACACGGGTCCACCGACCCGGCCGTCGAGGCCCGCCAGGCCGAGCGGATCGCCAAACTCCGCGCCTGGCGGTGCCAGGAGCGGGTTGCGGAGGCCCTGCTGCGGATGCGGCGCGCGGCAGCGGGCAGCGACAACGTGGTCTATCCGATGAAGGACGCGCTGTCCGCCGGGGCCACCGTCGGGGAGGTCTGCGACGTGCTGCGCGACACCTGGGGTACGCACCCCCCGGCTGCGGCGGACCACGCGGGCGGCGCCGATCCGGCGGGCGCCACGGCGTGGCGCCCGCCGGATCCTCGATCTCGTCGCGGTCAGCCGTTCCGCTGACCCGCCAGCGCCGGCAGCACCCGCCAGCGCCCGGCGCGGGCGGCCGCCCGCAGCACGGGATCACAGCCCACCTGCACGGGTCGGCCGACCGCTTGGAGCATGGCCAGATCGCTTGCGTGGTCCCCATAGGCGGAGCACTCGCGGGGGTCGGCCTCCAGGGCGGACATCGCTTCGGTGACCGCGCGGGCCTTGGCCGGACCGGTCATCGGCCGCAGCAGCTCACCGGTGAACACTCCGCATGGGGTCTGCTCCTGCTCGGTGCAGAGCAGCAGGTCCACGCCGAGCTCCGCCACGACCGGTTCGAGGCAGGCCCGCATCGAACCCGAGACGAGGACCACCGTGTCACCGCGTGCCTGGTGGTTGCGCAGCTCCGCCAGCGTGGTGACGATCACCGCAGAGTCGCTGTGCCGGTACTCCTCGTACCAGCAGCGGCCTGCCTCGGCGAGGTCGGCGGCCTTCACACCCCGGAAGAGCTGGTAGTAGCCGCGGTTGGCCTGCTCGCGAGGCAGGGTGAGCAACTGCGCCACGGTGAGTCCCGCAGGGGTGGTCTGCGGTCCGTACGCGGGGTGGTGAAGCCGCCAGTACCGCCAGAAGGCAGCCATGGTCTTGGTGTTGAGGAGGGTCTCGTCGACATCGAAGAACGCCGCCGCCTGCCCGCTCATCCGCTCGCCCTGGGCGGGCCGAGGCCGGTCCGGGAGTAGAGCGCGCTCGCCGCCTCGAAGCCGAGGGCGGCATGCCCCGTCGCGGCCACGACGTCCCGCCATCGGCGTTGCAGCGGGCTGTCCACGGCCTGGGCCCGACTGCCTGCGGCCCGCATCAGCCTGTCCACGGCGGTGGCGGACATTTCCGCGGCCAGCGAGAAGTCCCGGACGTTTTCGGCGACGGCCTGCTCGGTGATGTCGGCCAGGTCGGCCCGGCCCAGGGCATGGCGGACGAGGAGCCCGGCCGCATGGACTTCTCCGGAGGCCCGGGCCAGCACCTCCTGGGCGCCGGGTGTGGCGTGCGCGGGGCGGCCGTCCGTCAGCACCCGGGCGCGGGTGAGCTCCGTCCAGTCGCGTAGCGCCTGGCGGGCCGCCCCGAGCGCGGGGGCGACGAACTGGGCCCCCGCGACCAGCAGATAGGGCACGGAGTGGCAGCGCTCCCGGCCCGGCTCGGTGTGCGCGAGGTCGCCGAGGGTGAAGGTACGGTGCGCGGGTACGAAGGTCCGCTCGACCCGCACCGTGTTGCTGCCGGTGCCGCGCAGGCCGAGGCTGTGCCAGGTGTCGGCGACCTCGAACCGCGCGCGGGGCACCGCGAAGATCCGGCAGGCGCGGGCCGCGCCCTCGCCGACCCATGCGGCGAGCAGGATCCAGTGCGCATGGTCCACGCCACTGGCGAGGTTCCACGTCCCCGTGAGCATCCAGCCGTCCGCCACCACCTCGGTCTCCCCGGAGGGCGGCACGATGGCGGCCGCGATGCGTATGTCGGGAGACTCGGCCCAGAGTTCCCGCTGACCCTCGTAGGGAAGGTAGGCGGCGAGTCTGCCGTGGGCCGCGTAGAGCGCGGCGCACCACGCTCCGGAGGTGCAGGTCTCGCCGAGTACGGCGGCAGCCTCGGCCGCCTCCGCAAAGGACCCGGCGCTGCCGTTCCACTGCTTGGGTACGAAGTGCCGGGCGAAGCCGGCGGTCGTGATGGCGTCCGCGATTCCCGGGGTGAGCCGTCTCTGGTGTTCGATGTCTTCGGCCCAGGTCCGGGCGAGAGCGGTCAGCGATCCGGTGTCGAGGGTCATTGGGCTCCGCCCGCCGCCGCGCTGGTGAGGACGCCGATGAGGGCAGCGGCGGCGAGCAGTCTCCCGTCCTGCTCGGCTGCGACGCGTACGGGTTGCCGTCCGAGCTCGGACGGCTCCGGTACCGGCTCCGCCGTGATCGTCACGGGCGCGTCCAGTTCACCGAAGGCGAGGAACGAGACGGCGCTGGATTCCAGGGTCCAGCGCAGCAGGGCTGGATCGGCTCCGGTGGCCTGCGCCGAGGACAGCGCCGCAGCCTGGTTGAAGGACTCGATCAGCGACATGCCGGGTATGTGGTCGCAGGAGTGATCGAAGTAGACAGGGTGCGCGGTGTCGAGGCGCAGCTGCCAGCTGTCCGGGGTGCAGCCCGCGGCGAGCATCGTGTCCCGCTGGTGGAGCCGGCCGAAGGTCCGAGGCGGCAGCACCGGCGGGGGCAGGTCGAGGATCGCCGCATGCGGTCGGACGGGCGTGGTCCTCCCGCGTCCGCGCGGGTAGCGCACACGCTGGTAGCGCTCGGGGCTGAGGGCCTGCCAGCAGAGGCCGACCCGGCCTTCGAGACGGCCGTCCGCGACCAGGGTGGCATCCAGGGTCATCCCGAAACGGTCGTCGACCCCGGCGTCGAGCCGGCAGGCGACGTCCACCAGCACGGAGTGCGGAGCGGTGCGGGCGGCTGACCGGGCGGTGGGCGGTTCGAGTTCGTACTCGAGGCTCGTCAGCACAAACGGGTGGTGCTGCGGCACGCCGTAGTACACGTGCGAGAGGTAGATGCCGCTCTGCCGGACGGTCTCGACCAGCAACTGCGGATCGGCGGTGCCGGCCGGGCAGATGCCGGAGCCGAACAGGGTGTGGTGCTGGGGCCATTGCGCCGCGACTGTGTACCGGTTCGACCCGATGCGGACGGCGTCGGTCAGCAGGACCTCCGACACGGCCGTCTTGTGGACCAGGGTGCGGGGCACCCCTCGGTCGAAAGTCAGCTTCTGCTGCTCTGTGTCGGTGTGCGGCACCTGGACAGCTAACGGATTCATGGTGGCCACGTTCAAATCGCCCCTCGCTGACGTGCTCGGTTTGAGATCGCACTGGTGGGCAAAGGTGTGCCCCCCCGGGTGCAAAAATATACCTTCCGGAAGGTATATTGCAACGGTCGGCTCGACCAGCGACAGTGGCCGCAAACAGCAAGAGCGAGGCAGCACATGACGGAGCACCACATAGACGCCCGCGCCGACGAGGCACCCTGGGGGGCGAAGATCGCCCAGGAGGGGCCACCGATCCATCAGGAGCGGGCTCGGCACACCCGGCAGCTGATCCTTCGGGTGGCGGCCGACGAGTTCGCGGCCAACGGCTTCCGCAGCACCTCACTGCAGTCCGTCGCGAAGCGGGCGCAGATCACCAAGGGTGCGATCTACCACCACTTCAGCAACAAGGAGAACCTCGCCGCCTCGGTGGTCGAGGAGCACTATGCACTCTGGCCCGCGCTCGTCTCCGACGTCGGAGCGGCCGGACTGCCCCCGTTCGAGACGGTCGTCCACCTGCTGGACAGAGTCGTCCTGACCTTCCGTGACGACCCGATCGTCCAGGCCAGCGCCCGGCTCCAGATCGAGCGCACCACCATCGGGATCCCGCTGCCCACCCCGTTTGTGGGCTGGACGCAGCTGCTGACCGACCTGCTGCGGGGAGCCGAGGAGGCGGGTCAGCTGCGCGCGGGCTGCACTCCGGAGGTGGCCGCCCGGGTGATCGTGGCCGCCTTCTTCGGCATCCAGCACATCTCGGACGCGCTGCACAACCGCACGGACATCGTCGAGCGCTGGCAGGAGGTCAAGGACACGCTCCTGCCCGCGATCCGGGCGTTGTAGCGGCGGCGGAGCCGCATGTCTCCACGGGCGGACATACACCGGCTCTCCCCGTGGCGAACCACCTGTGAGTCGCCCCGGGAAGCCGTGCCGACGGTGGGTGGCGCGCTGATCGGAACACCGTGTCGGCGAGTTTTCAGGTGTTCGCGCCGGAGTTCATTTCACCGAGGGTGGCGGTCGCTGGCCGGACATGGATGTCCGTCCAGCGGGACATTGGTAGCGGATCGGTTTCGGATGGTGCGATCCGCCGAGGTTTGCGGGCGATTGCGCTCCTGTGATCTTGATCTACTGGCAAGTAACCGCTGAGCTTCCCAGCAACGCCTCCGGCGACCTCACTCCCGCAGTCGAAATCAATCGCGCGGGGTCTCGCTGCGCTGGGCGTCCCTTGGAAGAAGAGGACCTTGTCGTGCGTCATCGATCCCTTTTTGTGCTGGGCGCCGCGGTAACGGCCGGATCGCTGCTGATGAGCGGCTGCGGGGTGTTCGATGCCGAGCGTAAAACGGTGTCCCTGCGCGATCGGCTGCCGAAGGCGATCCGGGATGCGGGGGTCATACAGGTGGGCTCGGATCTCAATTACGCGCCGGTCGACTTCCGGGATGCCAACGGTGTGACGATCGGGATGGACCCGGATATCGCGGAGGCGCTGGGGAGGGTGCTCGGCGTGAAGTTCGAGTTCCATGACACCAACGGCTTCAACCATGTGCTGCCCAGCCTGCTACAGGGCAAGTACGACATCGCCATGTCGGCGATCACGGACACCCGGGAGCGCAGGGACGGTCAGGACGCCGACGGGCGGAAGGTCAACGAGGGCGTCAACTTCGTGGACTACTTCCTGGCCGGTATCGCGATCGTCGTGGAGAAGGGGAACCCGAAGAAGATCTTCGGGCTGAACGACCTCTGCGGCAGGACCCTGGCGGTGAAGAAGTCCACCACCCAGTATGAACTGGCGGTGCGTCAGCAACAGGCGTGCAGGAACCTGGGCAAGCCGCTCAAGGTCACCGGGCAGAACAGCGATGTGCAGGCGCTGGCGGAGGTGCGCGCCGGAAGGGCCGATGCGCAGATGAGCGACTTCCCGGTGGCCGCGCACAGTGCGCGGACCACGGACGGCGGAAAGGCATTCGAGCTGGCTCCGGATCAGTTGCAGCCGGCGCCTTTCGGAATCGCGCTGCGCAAGGAGGACACCGAACTCCGCGACGCGCTGGTCCGCGCAATCGACACGATCATCATCAGCGGTGAGTACGAGAAGATCCTGGCGAAGTGGAACCTCACCAACGGCGCGGTGCAGAACGCGCTGGCGACAGGCAGCTGAACGCCCCCTCGGCGCCTCCCCTCGGCGCCTCCCCTCGGCGGATACCGTCGTCACCGTGACGCGCGGCCCCGCACGAGGGCGGCCCGAGGGCGAGGAGAAGGCAGCCATGAGCACCATGCGAGCGATCAGCCAGGACAGGTTCGGCGGCCCCGAGGTGCTGCACCTCGTGGAGACGCTGAAGCCGCAGCCGCTGCCGACCGAGGTGCTGGTGCGGGTCGTCTCGGCCGGGGTGAACCCGGTGGACTCCAAGACCCGGGCCGGGGGCGGTATGGCGGGTGTGCTCGGCAAGCCGCCGTTCACCCTCGGCTGGGATGTCTCCGGTGTGGTGGAGGAGATCGGCTTCGGCGTCCACACCCTTGAGGTGGGCGACGAGGTGTACGGCATGCCGTGGTTCCCCCGTGCGGCGAACGCCTATGCCGAGTATGTGACCGCGCCCTCCCGGCAGTTCGCCCGCAAGCCGGGGTCGCTGAGCCACGACGAGGCGGCGGCCGTACCGCTGGCGGCGCTCACCGCCTGGCAGACGCTGGTCGACGCCGCGCATGTGACGGCCGGACAGCGGGTGCTGGTTCATGCCGCGGCCGGTGGCGTGGGCCACTTCGCCGTCCAGTTCGCCAAGCACCTGGGCGCCCATGTCATCGGGACCGCGCGGACCGCCAAGCACGCATGGCTGCGCGGGCTCGGCGCCGATGAGCTGATCGACTACACCCAGGTGCGGTTCGAGGAGGCGGCGCGTGAGGTCGATGTCGTCATCGACCTGGTCGGCGACGCCCACGAGGACACCAGCACCCGCTCGCTGGACACGCTCCGGCCCGGCGGTGTGATCATCGCGGTGCCCTCGGGCGCCTCACCCGAGCTGCTGGACCGGGCCCGGGCGCGCGGCCTGCGCGCCATGCCGTTCCTGGTCGAGCCCGACGGTGCCGCGCTCACCCGGATCGCCGAACTCATCGAGGCCGGCACGGTCGCCGTCGAGGTCGAGGAGGTCTTCCCGCTGGACCAGGCCGCCGAGGCGCACCGCCGGGCCGAGCAGGGCCGCACCCGGGGCAAGCTCGTGCTGCGGGTCGCCTCCTGACGGACGGAGCGCGGCTCCCCGCGTCACGGCGGCGGCGGGAACAGTCCGGGGTTGTCCGCCACGAACTGCCGCACGCTGGACGCGGGGTGCCCGGTGACGGCCTCGACGTCCCGGGTCACGCGGTCGTACCGGTTCTGCGCATGCAGCCGCGCCATGGTCGCCAGGTGGTCGAAGACATGGTCGGGGAGGGACAGCGCGCGCAGCTCCCGGTCGACCCACTGCTCATACGGTGGGCTGACATAGCTGACGGGTCGGCCCAGCGCCGCCGAGAACTCCGCAGCCATGGCCGTCAGGTCGCGCGAGAGCGGCCCGGTCAGTTCATAGGTGCGGCCGAGGTGCGGAGCGGGGTCCGCCAGGATCTCGGCGACGACCGCCGCGACGTCCCGGGCCGCGATCGGCGAGGTGCGGCCGGTGCCGAACGGCAGCCGGATCGTCCCGTCCTTCGCGATCGACGCATAGGCGAAGACCCGGAAGAGCGGGTTCTCCATGAACACGGTCGGCCGGACGTGGGTGACGGGCAGGCCCGACCAGTCCAGGGCCTGCTCGGCGAGCCAGTGCTGCCGCTGCTGTGTCGACTCGGCGGTGCTGGTGAGATCCATCTGGGAGACCGTCAGCTGCGACATGTTGACCAGCACCTCCAGACGCCCATACGCGCGGGCGGCAGCCGCCGTGGTGACGGTCGCCTCCAGATAGTGCGACGACACGCCCATGCCGAAGTACATCCGGCGGCAGCCGTCCAGCGCGCGGAGGACGTCCGCGCCGCGCGTGAGGTCCCCGACCACGACCTCGGCTCCCGTGCCGCGCAGCGCCTCCGCCCGCTCGTCCTCCCGGTGGACCAGCGCCCGCACCGGCAGCCGCCTCCGTCGGAGGGTGTCGAGTACCAGCCTGCCGATGCCTCCCACCTCTCCGGTGGCGCCGGTGACAAGGATCGGATCTTCGCCGGCCATGGGTCTCTCCCGGATGCGGTGGCTGGAACGGGGAGGGGCGGGGCCGCGCCCGGCGCCCTGTTCAGCGTATGTGCGGTACGCCGGGTCGGCATTCCGGCTGCGGACCACCGGCGCCGGTGATCAGCCGGGGCCCGGTCGCCCTGCTGGACGATCCGGCCCCGGTCCCTCACGACGATGCGGTCCGCGAGGGCGGCGCTGCCGATGTTGTGGGTGACGAGCAGGGTGATCCGGCCGGCGGCGAAAGCACGGAGCGCGTGCAGGATCCGTCGTCGGAGGTGGTGACGGCGGCGAGGTAGTGGATGCGGGCGACCCTGACGGCCGCGAGACCGGTCGGCACGGAAGCCGACGACCAGGCAGGGGTGATGGCCCGGGGCCGCCGGGCGAAAGGCGTCTGACGCCTTCTCCGGCGGCCCCGGGGCCGATGCGCCGTCAGCAGATGCGGGGCAGCTGCTCGCCGAGCGGGAGGTCCACCACCCGGGTGCCGCCCAGGCCGGTACGGGCGACGACCATGCCCGGATGGGCGTCCACGCACTCGCCGATCACCGCCGCCCCGGCGCCCAGCGGATGGGCGCGCATGGCGGCGAGCACCGCGTCGGCCTCGGCGCGCGGGACGAAGGCGACCAGCTTGCCCTCGTTGGCGACGTACATCGGGTCCAGGCCCAGGATGGCGCAGGCATTGGCCACCTCCGGGGGGACCGGCACGCTGCGCTCCTGGAGGACGACGCCCACCCCGGCCGCCGCCGCGATCTCGCCCACCGCCGCCGCCAGGCCGCCGCGGGTGGGGTCGCGCAGCACATGCAGCTCCGGGGTGACCGCCAGCATGGCCTCGACCAGCCCGCCGAGGGCGGCGCAGTCGCTCTCGACCGCCACGCCGAACTCCAGCCCCTCGCGGACGCTGAGCACCGCCACGCCGTGCAGGCCGATCGGGCCGCTGACGATCACCACATCGCCGGGTACCGCGCGCTGCGGGCGGATGTCGACGCCCGCCGGGACCAGCCCGATCCCGGCGGTGTTGAGGTAGATGCCGTCGCCGTGGCCGGCCTCCACGACCTTGGTGTCACCGGTGGCCACCTCCACGCCCGCCGCGCGGGCGGCGGCGCCCAGCGCCTCGGCGACCCGCGCCACCACGGAGGTCTCCACACCCTCCTCCAGGATGAACCCGCAGGAGAGGTAGGCGGCGCGGGCGCCGCTCATCGCCAGGTCGTTGACGGTGCCGTTGACGGCCAGGTCGCCGATGGAGCCGCCGGGGAAGAAGAGCGGCCGGACCACATAGGAGTCGGTGGAGAACGCCAGCCGCGCCCCGCCCAGGGTGACCGTCGCGGAGTCGGCGAGCGCGGCGAGTACCGGGCCGCCGAAGGCCGGGGCGAAGACATGCCGCACCAGCTCGGCGGAGAGCGCCCCGCCGCCGCCGTGGCCCATCACGATCCGGGGGTGGTCGCGCAGCGGCGCGGGGCAGGTCCAGCCGGAGAAGTCCGGGGCGTCGTCGCGCAGCAGGTCAGCGGTGTCAGCCAACGGGGCTCGCCTCCACGGCAGTCGTCACGGGAGCGGTTGGGGGAGCGGTGGTGGCGGCAGTGGTGGTGCCGCCGAGCCGGCGGTAGAGGTAGTACGCGGCGCAGGCCCCCTCGCTGGAGACCATGGTGGCGCCCAGCGGGTTGCGCGGGGTGCAGGTGGTCCCGAACGCCTCGCACTGGTGCGGCTTGATCAGCCCCTGGAGCACCTCGCCGCTGCGGCACTCGGCGGGCTCCCGGGTGGCGATGGCCTCCACCGAGAAGCGCAGCTCGGCGTCGTACGCGCGGTAGCGCTCGGAGAGCCGCCAGCCGCTGCCGGGGATGGTGCCGATGCCGCGCCAGGCCCGGTCGGTGACCTCGAAGACATCGGCCAGCATGGCCTGGGCGGCCGGGTTGCCCTCCTCCCGCACGGCGCGGGCGTAGGCGTTGTCGACGGTGTGCTCGCCGCGCTCCAGCTGCCGTACGGCGCGGCGTACGCCCTCCAGCACGTCCAGCGGCTCGAAGCCGGTGACCACGATCGGCACCCGGTACCGCTCGGCCAGCGCCGGGTACTCCGCGACGCCCATCACGCTGCACACATGCCCGGCGGCGAGGAACGCCTGCACCCGGCAGTCGGGGGACTGCATGATCGCCTCGATGGCCGGGGGGACCCGCACATGCGACACCAGCAGGCTGAAGTTGCGGATGCCGAGCCTGCGTGCCTGATACACCGTCATGGCGTTGGGCGGCGCGGTGGTCTCGAAGCCGATGCCGAAGAAGACCACCTCGCGGTCCGGGTTCTGCTGGGCGATCCGCAGCGCGTCCAGCGGGGAGTAGACGACGCGGACGTCGCCGCCCTCGCTGCGCACCCGGAAGAGGTCCCGGCCGCTGCCGGGGACCCGCAGCATGTCGCCGAAGGAGCAGAAGATCACATTCGGTCGGGAGGCGATCTCCAGCGCCTTGTCGATGACCTCCAGCGGGGTCACGCAGACCGGGCAGCCGGGGCCGTGGATCAGCTCCACCTGCTCGGGCAGCAGCTGGTCGATGCCGTGCCGGATGATGGAGTGGGTCTGCCCGCCGCAGACCTCCATCAGGGCCCAGGGCCGGGTGACGGTGGCGTGGATGTCGTCGAGGAGCCGCCGCGCCAGCGCGGGGTCCTGGAACTCGTCGATGTACTTCACCGGGCCGCCTCCTTCGCCGTCTCCTGCACCGTCTCCTGCGCCGGGTCCGCGCTGCGGGCCGCCTGCTCCCACGGGTCGCCGAACTCCTCCTCCAGCATCCCCAGGTCGCCGAAGAGGGCGAGCGTCTGCCGCGCCGACTCCTCGTCCAGCCGCTGGAGCGCGAAGCCCACATGGACGATCGCGTACTCGCCGACCCGCAGGTCCGGCAGGTACTCCAGGCAGACGTCCTTCACCACGCCGCCGAAGTCGACGGTCGCCATGCGCGTGCCGTCGCGTTCCTCGATCTCCAGCACTCTGCCGGGTACCGCCAGACACATGGGGGTCTCCTTGCTCTGCTCCGGGTGATACAGGGGGTGGTACAAGGGGTGGTACAGGGGGTGGTTCAGGGGGTGGTGGTGCGGGCGGCGACGACCAGCTGGCCGAGCGCCAGCCCGCCGTCGCCCGGCGGGACCAGGCGGTGGCACAGCACGGTGAAGCCGTCCCGGCGCAGCCCTTGGACGCAGGCGGCGGAGAGCACCGCATTGGCGAAGACACCGCCGCTCAGCGCCACGGTGTCCAGCCCGTGCCGGGCGCGGGCGACGGCGCAGACCTGCCGCACCAGCCCGGCCAGCGCATGGTGGAAGCGGGCCGCGATCAGCCCGCGCGGCACCCCGCGCCGCAGGTCGGCGACGACCGCGCCCAGCACCGGCGCCGGGTCGGCGGCCAGCGCGCCGGCCGGGGAGGGGGCCCGCAGCGCGAAGCGGTAGGCCCCGCCCGGCTCGCTGCCCCAGCCGACGGCGGCGGCCTCCAGCTCCAGCGCGGCCTGCGCCTCGTACCCGGCCAGTTGGCACACCCCGGCCAGCGCGGAGACCGCGTCGAAGAGCCGCCCTGCGCTGGAGGTGGGCACGCAGTGCAGCCCGCGCTCCAACTGGCGTGCCAGCAGCGGCCGTTCACCGGGCGGGCAGGCGGCGGTGCAGGGCAGGTCGCCGTCCCAGGGCAGGCCCGCCGCGTACAGGTGCGCCAGCGCGGTCCGGTACGGGCGGCGGACGGCGGCGTCACCGCCGGGCAGCGGCACATACGCCAGATGCGCGAACCGCAGGCAGCGGTCGTAGTCGGCCACCAGGAACTCGCCGCCCCACACCGCGCCGTCGTCGCCGTAGCCGGTGCCGTCGAAGGCGACGCCGATCACCGGGCGGCTGCCGTCCAGGCCGTTCTCCGCCATGCAGGCCGCGACATGGGCGTGGTGGTGCTGCACCAGCCGCAGCGGCCGGGTGCCCGCCCGGCGGCGGGCCCACTGCGCGGAGCGGTACCCGGGATGGCGGTCGGCGGCCAGCAGCGCGGGCGCCACCCCGCTGATGGACTCCAACTGCCGCTCGGCCGCGTCGAAGGCGGTGAGGGTCGCCAGGTCGTCCATGTCGCCGATGTGCGCCGACAGCCAGGCATGGCGGCCCGCGCCGAGGCAGAAGACGTTCTTGAGGTCGCCGCCCACCGCGAGCGCGGGCCGCACCGGCACCGGCAGCGGTACCGGCAGCGGCGCATAGCCGCGCGACCGGCGTACCGGCACCACCCTGCCCTCCACCACCCGCACCACCGAGTCGTCGCAGGGCACCTGGATGGGCCGGTCATGGGTGAGCCAGGCGTCGGCCAGCCCGGCCAGCCGCTCCAGGGCCTCCTCGTCGCCGGTGACGATCGGCTCGCCGCCGAGGTTGCCGCTGGTCATCACCAGCAGCCGGGGCCCGGCCGGGTCGCCGTCCAGGCCCAGCAGCAGTTGGTGCAGCGGGGTGTACGGGAGCATCACGCCCAGGTCGGCGCTGCCCGGCGCGACGCCGTCGGCCACGGCGGGGGCGTCGCCGGGCAGGGCGGCGCCGGTGCGGCGGCGCAGCAGCACGATGGGGCGGCGGCTGCCGGTGAGCAGCTCGCGTTCGGCGGGGGAGAGGTGGACCAGCCGCTCCACGTCGGCGAGGTCCCGGGCCATCAGGGCGAACGGCTTCTCCCCGCGCGCCTTGCGGCGGCGCAGCAGCCCGACGCTCTCCGCGCGGGCCGCGTCGCAGGCCAGGTGGTAGCCGCCGAGGCCCTTCACGGCGACGACCGCGCCCTGCGCCAGCAGCCGCCGGGCCCCCGCCAGCGGGTCGCCGGGGACCTCCCGGCCGGGCGTCAGCAGCCGCAGCCGGGGCCCGCAGTCATGGCAGGCGACCGGCTGCGCATGGAAGCGGCGGTCGCCCGGGTCGCCGTACTCGGCCGCGCAGCGCGGGCACATCGGGAAGCGGGCCATGGTGGTGTTGGCCCGGTCGTACGGCAGGCCGGTGACGATGGTGAAGCGCGGTCCGCAGTGGGTGCAGCTGATGAAGGGGTGCCGGTACCGCCGGTCGGCCGGGTCGGCCAGCTCGGCCAGGCAGTCGGCGCAGGTCGCGGTGTCGGGGGAGACCAGGGTGCGGACGGCCGTGCCGCCCCGGGAGGCGGCGATGGCGAACCCGGTCCCGCCGGCCGGGTCCACGGCCTCATGGGCCACCGACTCCACCACGGCCAGCGGCGGCGCCTCGGCGCCGATCCGCCGGCAGAACGCGGCGACCGCCTCCGGCACCCCCTCGACCTCGGCGACCACCCCGTCGCCGGTGTTGGCGACCTGCCCGGTCAGCCCCAGCTCCCCGGCGAGCGCATGCACATACGGCCGGAAGCCGACGCCCTGCACCACCCCGCGCACGGTGACCCGGCGGCGCACCGCCCCGGCCGGGGCGGCGGTCGCCGTCCGCTGTCCGCCGGTCACGGGTGGGTGTGGGTGACGCCGTCGTGGCGGTGGGTGTGGCCGACGGCCTGCCGGGCCATCACCGGCCGGTGCACGGCGCCGCCGTCCTCGGCGGCCAGTGCCCGGTCCAGCAGCACCCCGACGCCCTCGCCGCTCCGGACCGAGGTGAAGACCACCTCCACCCCCGGGTTCACCCGGCGGACGCCCGCCAGGAACGCGGCCTCGTCGAAGCCGACCGCCTCGGCCAGGTCGGTCTTGGTGACCACCACCAGCTGCGCCAGCCCGAACGCGGTCGGGTACTTCAGCGGCTTGTCCTCGCCCTCGGTGACCGACGCCAGCGCCACCCGCAGCGACTCCCCGAGGTCATAGGAGGCCGGGCAGACCAGGTTGCCGACGTTCTCCACGAAGAGCAGCCGGGTCCCCTCGGGCAGCCAGCCCGCCAGGTGGTCCCGGAGCATCGCCGCCTCCAGGTGGCACAGCCCGTCGGTGAGCACCTGCTTCACCGGTACGCCGGAGCGGGCCAGCCGGGTCGCGTCATTCTCGGTGGCCAGGTCGGCGGTGAGGGCGGCCACCGGGATGCCACGTTCCCGGGCGAGGGTCAGTTCGGCCTCCAGCAGGGCGGTCTTGCCGCTGCCGGGGCTGGAGAGCAGGTTGACCACGGTGGTCCCACGGGCGGTCAGCTCGGCGCGGAGCGCCTGCGCGCTGGAGTCGTTCCTGGCGAGCACCGCCTGCTGGAGGTCGACGACACGGCACATGGGTGATCAGTGCTCCTCGGGGGCTTGGGTGTGCGCGGGGGCTTGGGTGTGCGCGGGGGCTTGGGTGTGCGCGGGGCGGTCCGCCCAGCGCACGCTGACGATCTGCAACTCCCGCCCGGACAGCAGCTCGGCGGTGGCGCCGCCGCACTGCGGGCAGCACAGCTGCGGCGGCATGCCGGTCGGCCACTCCCCGTCGCAGGGGGCGCAGCGGGCGCGGCCCGCCACGGTCTCGGTACACAGGTCGGCACCGGCGAGTACGGTGCCCTCGCAGGCCAGCCCGAAGCAGAAGTGCAGGGAATCGGGGACGACCCCGGCCAGCTCGCCGACCCGCAGCCGTACGCTCTCCACCGCGTCCGCGCCGCCGGCCCGCGCCGCCTCCTCGACCTGCCCCACCACTGCGAGCGCGATGGACATCTCGTGCATGGGTCTCTCTCCGCTGTGCGGCCCGACCGGCTCTGCCCGCCCCGCCCCATTACAGGTGGGGGCGGTACGGGGCCCCTTCCGCCACGCCGCCGCCGGGCGGCGCCGTCCGCCGTTCGGGCCCGGCAGGGCCTCACATCGAGCGGATCTTCAGATAGCGCTTGATGTCGGGCAGGTTGACCGCCACCACGCTGACCACCAGGGCTGCGGCGGTTCCGCCGATCAGGATCTTCCACATGGGTCTCGCTCCTCGCTCTCTGCGTTGCCGCTGTCTGCGTCGCCGATGCCTGCATTGCTGATGCCTGCATTGCTGCCGCATGGGTCACCGGGCCGAGGGTTCGGCGGCGGGGCTCGGCTCCGGTTCGTCCCGCAGCACGCGCAGGACCAGGCGGACGGCCTCGTCCACGGCTGCGGCGACCGGGGCGCTGAGGCCGATGCCCTCGTCCAGCCGGGCGGGCTCGCACCCCACCACGAGCACCCGGTGCGGCCGGTGACCGCCGGTGCTTGCGCTGAGGGTGTCCAGCAGGGCCAGTACGGCGTCCGGGGTCATCCGGTGCCCGTCCACCACGGCACCGTGCGGGTCGAGGGAGCCGGGCCGGTCCGCCTCGATCAGGTGGAGGGTGCCCGGCGGTCCGCCGCGCTGCACGGCGTCCACCAGTACGGCGGTCCGGTAGCCCTCCAGCAGCCGGTAGGCCAGATGGACGCCGCGCACCCCGGTGTCGACCAGCTCGACCCCGTCCGGCAGCGGATGCCCGGCCAGCCGGCGGACGGCCTCCACCCCGAAGCCGTCGTCGCCGAGGAAGATATTGCCGATGCCCGCGACCAGGACCCGGTCGGACCGGTCGGACCGGCCCGCGCCGCCGGAGGGGCCGCTCATGCCTCCTCCAGCAGGGCCACCTCGTCGGGCTGGAAGTACAGGAAGCGCCCCTGCTCGCGGCGGAGTTCCGCGCCGGGGTCGCCGTCGACCGTCACCGCCAGGTGCACCCCGCCGTCCACATCGTGCAGCACCGCCTCCACCAGGGCGCTGCGCCCGTGCAGGAACAGGTCCTGCGCATCGGTGCGCCGCAGCCCGGGGCGCAGCAGCACCCGGCTGCCCGCCCCCACCGGGGTGCCGTCGACCAGCACCCGGTCGGTCGCCGGGTCGACGCTGCGGTCGGCCGCCGGATCCCACCAGGGGGTGTCGGGGCGGACCCCGGGGGCGGCCCCGCCGAAGTCCGGCGGCGGGGGCGGCGGCGCCTCGGGCCCGGTGGCCTCGCGCAGCGCCCGCACCGCGCCGTGCAGCCGCTCCAGCACCTCGGGGGGCAGCGAGTCGGCCAGGTCGACGACGGCGGCGGCCCGGTCGTCGGTGCCGCGCGCCTCCCGCTTCTCCCGGTCGGTGAGGGCGGCGGTGCGCAGCGCCAGGATCTCGTCGATCTCGGTCGCGTCATAGAGCGTGCCGGGGCTCTCGGGGGCGATGTGCGGATGGTCCTCCAGGATGATGGGGGAGGAGAGCACCACATCGGCGGCGCCGTTGTCACCGGCCAGCACCGGCCAGGTGTGCTCATTGCGGCACTGGGCGACGGCGGACCGGGCCCACTCCGGCGGGTCGGTCATCGACAGGAACGAGCCCGCCGTCAGACCGAGCATCAGATGGGCGGAGACCAGCGACCGGGGCAGCGCGGCCTCCCGGTCGGCGTCGGCCTCGCCGGGCGGCGTCCAGTCGGAACCGTTCTCCACCACGGCGGTCAGCCGCAGCGCCCGGTAGGGGCCGGGCAGTTCGGCGGCGGTGAGCCGCAGCACGCCGTCGATCCGCTCACGGCGCCGCAGCAGTCGGCCGACCGGCCGCCCCGAGGCGTCGTGCACGGTCTCCGCCTCCTCGTGGACCGGCCGCCGGAAGGGCAGCCGGGCGCCCTGGTCGCACAGGTCGGCGACGTCCAGCCGCAGCTCGACCCGCTCCTCGACGCCCTCGTCCCAGGGCACCAGCACCCGGTCGGGCAGCTCCAGGCTCTGCACCGTCTCGAACTCCCCGCCGGGCAGCGCCCGCTGCACGGTGCGGCGCTGGGTGTGCAGAAACCGCAGCTCGACCAGGAGGGCAGCGCCGCGCCGGGGCTCCAGCAGGACCTCGGTGCGCTGGAAGGAGTGCTCGGCGCTGCCGTGCCCCCAGGCCGGCGGGACGAGCACGCCGAACTGCCAGCGCAGCCGGTTCTTGGCGGCCGACGCCCGGTAGGGGTAGAGGACATAGCCCTCGAAGAGCACGGCGTCGGCCACCTGGCGGGCGGTGGCGAACCGGGTGTCGACGGCGGTGGTCATGGTGCGATCCCCTCGGCGGCGAGTGGTACGGCGAGTGGTGCGGGGCCGGGAGCTTCGTCGGCCGCGTCGAGCAGCGCCCGCACGGTGGCCTCCCAGGAGGGCAGGGCGTTGCGGGAGCGGTAGGCGAGCAGCGCGTCCATGGCGGCACTGGGCAGCCGGATCCAGCCGCAGCCGGGGAAGTGGTGCCCGATCATCTCCCGCCAGACGCGCACCGGCAGTCGGCAGACCGCCTCCCGGTCCCAGGGCACGGGCTGCACCCGGAAGCCCCCCGGGCCGCAGAACGCGGTGCCGGAGAAGAGCAGCAGCAGCGGCGCCTCGCCGTCCTCCAGGGCGGCGAAGTACTTGGCGGAGGCGACGTCCATGTCATAGGTGCAGGGCACCGGCAGGTCGACCTCGGTCTCGTCGGTGAAGCCGGGCACCACCACCGAGACCTGGGCGAACTGCAAGGGGTGCAGGGTGGACTCCCAGCGCGACCGCTCGCCGAAGAGATCGCTCAGCCGGTCGGCCTCCCCCGGTCCGTAGCTGCGCCGGGAGGGCTCGATGCGCAGCTGGCAGCGGAGCGCCAGGGCGTGCACCCGCTCGCCGCCGGAGGCGCTGATCCGCAGCCGCAGGACCAGGGTGGGCCCGGCCGCGTAAGGGTCGGCGCGGACGCCGACGCAGGCGAAGCTCAGCTCGGTCACGGCCGCCCGCCTTCCCGCCGTACGACGGTGGCCCGCTCGGCCAGCCGGTCGAAGAACCCGGCCAGTTCGGCCCGCGCCTCGGCGCCGCCGTCGAAGCCCTGCCAGTGCAGCCGCATCCGGCCCACCAGCTCATATGCGGCGTCGACCGGCAGCAGATAGCAGTCGCTGCGCCCTTCGCTGCGCCGTACCAGCAGCGCCTCCACATCGGGTTGCAGCAGGGCGGCCAGCGGGGAGTCGCCGAAGACGGCCTCCCAGGCGGCGGGGTCCGGCTCGCCCTCGGTGGCCCCGGCGGGGCTGGGGTAGAAGGCGACCATCCGGTCCAGTACGGAGTTGCGGAAGAAGAAGGCGACGCCGACCGGGATGGCGAGGCTCTCCCAGGCCGCCGCGTCCAGCCGCAGCTCCGGGTCGGTGAGCCAGCGGTCGGGTACGGTGCGGAACCGTCCGCTGCCCGCGCCGGGCCGGTCGAAGAGCAGCGCGCAGGGGACGCAGGCGCAGGTCAGCGAGCGCTGCTCGGCGTCCACCAGATGCCGGTGCCCGGCCGCCAGCCCGACGCCGCACAGCTCGCACCGCTCCGGCTCCGGCGGCCGGGGCGCGGTGAAGCGGCGCAGCCCCGTGCGCTCCCGGCCGGGCGGTGCGGGCGCCGTACGGGACGGGCTCATGACGCCGCCACCGGGCGGGCGCCGATCTGGAGCAGCACCGGCTCGCGCTCGGCGGCGCCGGGCTGCCGCAGCTCGACCGAGGCCACCTCGGGGGCGAAGCAGGAGAGCGCGGCCTCGATGCGCTGCCGGGTCGCCTCGGTGGTGGACGGGCAGCCGCAGCCGCCCTGGTCCCGCGCGGCCAGCCGCAGGGTGCCGGTCGCCTCGTCGAAGTCGGCCACCTCGACCGAGTCGGCGCGGGCCGCCTCCAGGGCCCGGGCGATGCGGGCCGCGGTCTGCTCGGGGTGCAGGTCGTGCAGCACCAGCAGACCGGCGGCCACCTCGTCGCCCAGCAGCGCGGCCAGCGGGTCGCCGGGCCGCCCGGAGAGCAGGTCCACGATCCTGGCCAGGCCCGCGCCGTAGAAGGCGGTCAGCGCGCGGACCAGCTCCTCGGCGGCGTCGGCCGCCGCGCGGTCGCCGCTCTCCGCGAGGCGGTCCAGCGCCTCCTCGACCCGGCGGCCGGTCGCCTCGGCGCTCATCCGGCCAGGCCGCTCAGCCCGGTGGGGACATGCATGGACTGCACGGTCCGGCCGCCGCCGACGTACATATGGACGCCGCACGGCAGACAGGGGTCGAAGCTGCGGACGGTGCGCATGATGTCGATGCCCTTGAAGTTCTCCGGGCTGTTCTCCTCGAAGATCGGCGTGTTCTGCACCGCGTCCTCGTACGGACCGGGGGTGCCGTAGCTGTCGCGCACACTGGCGTTCCACGGCGTCGGCGGGTACGGGTGGTAGTTGGCGATCTTGCCGTCCCGGATCACCATGTGGTGGGAGAGCACGCCGCGCACCGCCTCGGTGAAGCCGCAGCCGATGGACTCGTCCGGCACCTCGAACTTCTCCCAGGTCTGGGTGCGGCCGGCCCGGACCTCGGCGAGGCCCTTCTCGGCGAAGTACAGCGCGGCGGCGGCGACATACGCCTGGAAGTAGGTGCGGGCCCGGTTGCGCTCCAGGGCGTTGCTCCACCGGGGGATCTTCCACTCGAAGGTGGTCTCCGGCTTGGTCAGGGTGCGCGGCAGGTTGATCACCACGCTCTGGCCGGTGGCCTTGACGTACCCGATGTCGACCAGCCCGGACAGGGCGGTGGACCAGAGCCGGGCCAGCGGGCCGCCGCCGGTGTCCAGCGCCAGGTGGTCGGTGCCGTCGAACCAGCGCGGCGACATCACCCAGCTGTACTTGTCGGCGAAGTCGCGCTTCTGCGGGGCCGGGATGGTGTGCTGGTTCCAGGGGTGGCGCGGGTCGACCGGGTTGCCCAGCGGGTCGCGGCTGACGAACAGCTCCTGCCCCTGCCAGTCGTCGTAGTAGGAGGAGCCGAGCAGGATGCGGATGCCGAGGTTGATCTCGGTGAGGTCGTTGGTGACCAGCTTGCCGTCGACCACGATGCCCGGGGTGACGAACATCTTCCGACCCCAGTCGGACATGTTGCGGTAGGTGAAGTCGCAGTGGTCCGGGTCGTTGAGGGCGCCCCAGCAGCCCAGCAGCACCCGGCGCCGGCCGACCTCCTCATAGCCGGGCAGCGCCTCGTAGAAGAAGTCGAAGAGGTCGTCGTGGAGCGGCACCACGCGCTTCATGAACTCCACATAGCGCATCAGCCGGCTGAGGTAGTCGGTGAAGAGCTGGACCGACGCGATGGTGCCGACGCCGCCCGGGTAGAGCGTGGAGGGGTGCACATGGCGCCCCTCCATCAGGCAGAACATCTCCCGGGTGTAGCGGCTGACCTGGAGCGCCTCCCGGTAGAACTCGCCCTCCAGCGGGTTGAGCGACCGCATGATGTCGGCGATGGTGCGGTAGCCGTGGTCCGCCGCGTGCGGGGCCTCGGTGCGCTCGGCCAGCTCCAGCACGCCGGGGTTGGTCTCGCGCACCATGCGCTCGCAGTAGTCCACCCCGACCAGGTTCTCCTGGTAGATGTTGTGGTCGAACATGAACTCCGCGGACTCGCCGAGGTTGATGATCCACTCGCCGAGGTGCGGCGGCTTCACGCCGTACGCCATGTTCTGCGCGTACACCGAGCAGGTGGCGTGGTTGTCGCCGCAGATGCCGCAGATGCGGCTGGTGATGAAGTGCGCGTCCCGGGGGTCCTTGCCGCGCATGAAGACGCTGTAGCCACGGAAGACCGACGAGGTGCTGTAGCACTCGGCGACCCGCTTCTGCTTGAAGTCAATCTTGGTGTGGATGCCCAGGCTGCCCACGATCCGGGTGATCGGGTCCCAGGACATCTCCGTCAGGCCGCTGCCGTCCCTGGCCGCGTTGGTGGTCTGCGTCATCTCGTCTGCCACGTCCTTTGTCGAGCGGGTCGAGCGGTCCTTGGCTGGGCTGTCCTGGGCTGGGCTGTCCTCGGCTGGGCTGTCCTCGGCTGGGCTGTCCTCGGTCGGGCGGTCCGGCGGCGGACGGTCACCACGGCTGCCGGTAGCCGGTGGTCAGCTTGCGGCCGGTGTGCCGCCACTTCGGTTCCTTGTCCACGGTGCTCGCGGTGATCGAGCGCAGCCTGCGGATCGCGGCGCCGTAGACCCCGCTGGCGGCGGAGGAGACCTTGCCGCCGGGCGGCTCGTCCATGAACGGCATGAACTTGTCCGGGAAGCCCGGCATGGTGCAGGCGATGCAGATGCCGCCGACGTTGGGACAGCCGCCGATGCCGTCCATCCAGCCGCGCTTGGGCACGTTGCACTTCACCACCGGCCCCCAGCAGCCGATCTTCACCAGGCACTGCGGGGAGTCGTAGGTGCTGGCGAACTGGCCCTGCTCGTAGTAGCCCGCCCGGTCGCACCCCTCGTGCACGGTGGCGCCGAAGAGCCAGGTCGGGCGGAGCTTGTCGTCCAGCGGGATCATCGGCGCATTGCCGGCCGCCTGGTGGAGCAGGTACGTCAGGGTCTCCGCGAAGTTGTCCGGCTGGATCGGGCAGCCCGGCACGCAGACGATCGGGATGCCCGCCTTGGACTTCCAGTCCCAGCCCAGGTAGTCGGGTACGCCCATGGCGCCGGTGGGGTTGCCCTCCATGGCGTGGATGCCGCCGTAGGTGGCGCAGGTGCCGATGGCGACCACGGCCAGCGCCTTGGGCGAGAGCCGGTCGATCCACTCGCTGGTGGTGATCGGCTGGCCGGTCTCGGGGTTGTCGCCGAAGCCGCACCAGTAGCCCTCGGCCTTGATGTCCTCGTTGGGGATGGAGCCCTCGATCACCAGGACGAACGGGTCGATCTCGCCCCGCTCCGCCTTGAAGAACCACTCGATGAAGGTGTCCGCGCCCTGCACCGGCCCGGACTCGAAGTCGATCAGCGGCCAGTGGATGGCGATCTTCGGCAGCCCCGGCAGGGCGCGCAGCGCGATCTCCTCGATGGAGGGCTGGGTCGCCGCCGTCAGCGACACCGAGTCGCCGTCGCAGCTGAGCCCGGCGTTGATCCAGAGGATGTGGATCGGGGCTTCCTCGTCGGAGGCCGTGGTCCCGGGGGCGGAGGTCGAAGCAGTTGCATCCATCAGGATGCCTCCTCGGAGAGGGGTGCGCCGATGGGCACATGACGGCGTCTGCCTTCCTTCCTACCGGCGGTCGCCGCCGGGTGGGACGTCGAAGGCGGCCAATCCGGTGACCCGGGCGCGTGTCCGGGTGGGGCGCGCGCACCGATTCGTGCACGGACGGATGCTTCCGTGCGCCGGACCGGATCACCTGTCAGAGGGAAGGCTCTGGATACGCCGGGTGATGATTCCGGCACCCTCTGTCGAGAGCATCGCGAAGGTACCCCATGGCCCGCATGCCCGGGGCGGACTACCGTCCCGTCGTCAACGTCCACAAGAACGGCGTCCTGGAGCACCGGGGCCTCGTCCTCCATGTGCAGGACGGCACCGGCTCCCCCTACGGCTGGTTCAACCAGACCAGCTCGCAGGCGTCCTCCGACTTCTGGGTCGGCACCGGCGGAACGATCGAGCAGTACTGCGACACCGGCGTGGACTACGCCTTCGCGCAGGCCGCCGGGAATCCGTACTACGCCTCGGTGGAGACCGAGGGCCGCCCCGACACCGCGCTCACCGCCGAGCAACTGGAGGGGGTGGCGCACATCTACGCCTGGGGCCACTCGGCGTTCGGCTGGCCGCTGGCCGTGGTGGACTCCACCACCGAGCACGGCTTCACGTACCACGGGGTGGGCGGCGAGGCATGGGGCAACCACCCGGACTGCCCCGGCGACCTCCGCAAGGCGCAGCGGCCGGCGGTCATCGCCCGCGCCAAGGAGATCGTCGGCACCACCTCCGGGGGCGGCTCGGTGAGCCTGGCCCATGTGGTGGCGGCCGCCCGGAAGGACCCCGGCGCCGCCCAGGGGCACACCACCCACCGCAGCGAGGTGCTGGTGGTGGAGCGGGCGTTGCAGGCGGAGGGGCTGCTGGCCGCGCAGTGGGTGGACGGCAGCTTCGGGACCAAGACGGTGACCGCATACGCCGCCCTCCAGCGCCGCTATGGCTTCAGCGGCGCCGACGCGGACGGCATCCCCGGCCGCACCAGCCTGACCAGGCTCGGCGCGGCGCACGGCTTCACCGTCACCGCGTGACGCCCCCGGCGGCGGACCCGGCCCGTGCGGTACGGGCCCCGGGTCACCAGGCGGGCAGCGAGACCTGGATGCACTTGCCGCCCTCGGCGGGGTGGCTGATCCGTACGCTCTCCGCCAGCCGGGAGACCAGCGGCCAGCCGAAGCCGCCGGTGCCCGCGACCAGGTCGGGCCGCCGACCGGCCGGCTCCGCCTCACAGGCATCGGCCACCGCCACCTCCAGCCGCCCCGGCCGCCAGCCGAGCCGCAGCGAGCACGGGCCGGGGGCGTGCCGGCAGGCGTTGGCCACCAGCTCGGAGACGACCAGCAGCAGCGCGTCGGTCCCTGCGGCGTCGGCTCGCCTGCCGGTGGCGCCCTCCACCGTCCGTACGAACATGGCGGCGGCGTTCCGGGCGAGGGCGGTCGTGCCGGGCCGGCCGTCGAAGGTCTCTGTCAGCTCCACGGTCTCGGGTGCGTCCCCGGGGGGACGCGGCCTCTCGGTGAGTGGGTCGCCGGCCCGCAAGGGCCTTGGTACCACCGGCTTCTACCCGGCGGGAGCCGCATCATGACCGGTCGGCGCCACCGGCTGTGCAGCGGGCTGTGCCACGGGCTGTGCCACCGGCGGCGCCACGGGCTGCGCCACCGGTTCCGCCGCGCGGTGGTACTCCTCCAACCCCGCCAGCAGCGACGCCCGCGCGGCGGGCGCCATCCCGGCCAGGGTGGCCCGCAGACCGGCACGCCGCCGCTCGCGCAGCTCCGCCAGCAGCGCGGCGCCCTCCCGGGTGAGGCGCAGGATCACCTGCCGCCGGTCGGCCTCGCCGACGTCCCGGTCGATCAGCCCGGCCGTCTGCAACCGGTCGCAGATGCGGCTGGTCACGGAGGCCGCGGCTCCCAGCTCCTCCGCGAGTCCGCGCAGGTGGATGCGGCGGTGCCGGTCGATGGTGATCAGGGCGCGCAGCTGGGACGTGGACACCGTCGTCCCCGGCGCCTGGTGCGCCCGGCCCCAGAGCACCACCAGCGACTCGACGGCGGTGAGCAGGGCAGTGGCCACCTCGTCGGGGGAGGTCAGGGGTGCGCTGCGGGAGCCCGGGTGCTGGTCTGTCATACGGGAACCCTCCCAACTCCGAGCCGTGCCCGACAGTCTGCCTCACCGGTGCACCGCCCCCGCCGGGACCGGCGGTCACCCGAAGGGCGCCGCCGCGTCGCGGCGGCCTGCCCGGGGTGCGAGGTTGGGCCGGAGTCATGGACTCGCCGGCCGCACCCCGCGCCGGCCCGCTCAGGGAGGACCCTCATGCTCGATCCGCGTCGCCGTCGCCTCTCGACGTTCCTTGCCGCGCCGCTGCTGGCGGCGCTGCTGCTGTCCGGCTGCTCCAGCTCCGACAAGTCCACGACGAGCAGCGGCGCCACCGCTGCCACCGCCACCGATGACCCCCACGCCGGGTCGGCCTCGCCGACCAGCACCCAGGACCGGGTCAAGCTCGCCAAGACCAAGTTCGTGCTCAACGCCGGCCTGGCCGCCGGGGCCACCTACCAGTGGCTCTACAAGCCCTACAAGGACGGCAAGTTCAAGAAGGGCGCCAGCGGCCGCAAGGCGGCCCTGGTCAAGGGCGCGCTGGCGGGTGCCTTCACCTACAACCGGCTGAAGGCGGCGATCAGGGACGCCCAGGGCGACCCCACCCTGTCCAAGGCGGTCGCGCCGCTGACGGCCGGGGTGGAGAAGCTCAAGCAGGCCGCCACCAACATCCGCAAGGGCGACAACGCGGAGGCCGGCGCCAACCAGTTCGAAGGGGTGATCGACAGCTTCAAGCAGGCCGGCAAGTCGGCGGGCGCCGATGTCACCAACCAGGTGCCCTCGCTCAGCCAGCTCAACTCCGGCAGCTGACCCCCCGGAGGGACACCATGCCGCCCGGACGTCACGGTGTCCCCTCCCGCCTTCGGCAATCCCGGTGACCGGCAGAAGGGGTGAAGGCCCGTCAGGCCGACACCCCGATGACCACCTGCCGGGCCGATACACCCGTTCGCCGCGCATGGAGCCACCGGACCGGGGTAGGCGGCGACCACTGCCCCGCAGCCATCCCCGAGGCGCGGGACATCCGAGGGAGGGAATCCACCCGATGAGGGCCGACGTCGCAGCCGCAGCAGTCACGCACGCCCCCGCCGCCCCGGAGGCCGCCCCCGCCTTTCGGGCGCCCGCAGTCGACCGCCCTGCCGCGCCGGTCGACCTGCCCGAGATCCCGCCCGTCGACCGGATCGGCACCGACGACGCGCGCGCCCTGTCCAAGGTGCTCTTCCGGCGGCTGGCGCAGCTGGAGGAGGGCACCCATGAGTACGCCTATGTCCGCAACACGCTGGTGGAGCTCAACCTCGCCCTGGTGCGGTTCGCCGCCTCCCGCTTCCGCACCCGCAGCGAACCCATGGAGGACATCGTCCAGGTCGGCACCATAGGTCTGATCAAGGCCATCGACCGGTTCGACGTGGAGCGCGGACTGGAGTTCCCCACCTTTGCGCTGCCGACCGTGATCGGCGAGATCAAGCGGTTCTTCCGCGACACCAGCTGGGCGGTCCATGTGCCCCGCCGGCTCCAGGAGCTGCGCCTGGACCTGGCCAAGGCCAGCGATGAGCTGGCCTTCACCCTCGGCCGCGAACCCACCGCCGCCGAACTCGCCGAGAAGCTCGCCATGGACGAGCAGGAGGTCCGCGAGGGCCTGGTCGCCTCGGCCGGCTACACCGCCTACTCGCTCGACGCGCAGAGCGACGACGAGGAGACCGAGGGCTCCATCGCCGACCGGCTCGGCGAGGAGGACACCGGTCTGGAGGGCGTGCTCGACCACGAGGCGCTGAAGCCGCTGATCGCCGCCCTCCCGGACCGCGACCGGCGGATCCTCTCGCTGCGCTTCGGCGCCGAGATGACCCAGTCGGAGATCGGCGCCGAACTGGGCATCTCCCAGATGCATGTCTCCCGGCTGCTCTCCCGCATCCTGGCCCGGCTGCGCGAGGGCATGGCCGCCGAGACCTGCTGAGGCCCGGCGCGACGGATCCCCGGAGCCCGGCAGAGCCCCGGAGCCCGGCAGCGCCTCAGAGCCGCATCGCCAGCATCGCCCCCGTGATCAGCGCCAGCGCGGTCCAGGCGAACCAGAGCCAGGGGTCGGCCTCGAACACCGCGCTGTAGACGCTCACCACCACCAGGCAGGCCAGGGTGACCCGGGCCAGGCCACGGGAGTGCGGGGTGCCCGGTCGGGGATCGCGGGGAGTGGATGCCATGGCTGTCCTCCGTACGGCGTCGGCGAACGGCCGCGGGCGGCGGGCTACCGGTCGGCGGCCTCACCGTCTGCGGCCTCGTACTCGTACCGCCAGCGCCAGCGGCCCCGGGCGTCGTACTGCTTCGCCCGGTGGTACACCAGCGTGGCGGCGGGCCGGTCCAGATGGGCGGGCACCGGTACCCGGTAGACCTTGGGCACGTTGTTGAACGGGCTCAGCAGGATCGGCAGCACCCTGCCGTCCAGCGGCCCGCCCACGAACTCGGTATCCGCACTCCTCATACCTGCCAGCTTCGCATCCCCCGCGAGGTTCGCCCAGCCCGCCGGACGACCCCGCCGGACGGCCCGGCCGGACAAGCCCGCCGGACAAGCCGCCGGGCCGCTTGGGGCACCCCGCGGTCACCGGCACCCCTCCGGTGGTCTTATCCTGCTCAGTACGCCCACGGGGTACCCCGGGCCCGCCGCGCCGTACGGGCCGGGGTGCCGGAGCCCGGCGAGGGTGATCTGACACGGTTTCCGCTCCCCGCACCGCTTCCGCTCCGTACCGTGGACCTTGGCAGTAGCCGGACGGTGATCCCGGGCCGGGTTGAGGGACGCGCGACGAAGGGGCTCGATGGAAGCGAGAGGCAGCAGATGGACGGGCTGGTGGCGGGGTCGGGGACGTACGGGGGACACACCGGCCGCCCGTGACATGGCGGCTGCGGTCCGCCTGGACCTGCTGCTCGGCGCGGTCCGGGCCGGCTTCCCGGTGGCCCCCGCCGCCCGGCCGTCCGGGTACCGCTGCTCCTGCGACCGGGTCGGCTGTCCCGCCCCGGCCCGCCACCCGGTCTCCTTCGCCTGGCAGACCCAGGCCACCACCGACACCGAGCAGATCGCCCACTGGATCGCCCGCGACCCGCAGGCCAACTTCGTCACCGCCACCGGCCGCACCCACGATGTGCTGGACGTGCCCGAGGAGGCCGGCCGGATCGCCCTGGAGCGCCTGCTGGACCAGGACGCGGCCGGCCCGGTCGCCGCCGCCGACGGGCGCTACCTGTTCTTCACCGCCACCCGGGGCACCCCCGCCGACGAGGACGAGTGGTGGCCCTGCGAGCTGGACAGCCACCCCGACACCCTGGAGGACCATCCCGGCCTGCGCTGGCACTGCCGGGGCTCCTACGTCCTGCTGCCGCCGTCCGCCCTGCCGGACACCTCGGCCGTGCGCTGGGTACGCGGCCCGGAGCACCCGCTGCCGGACCCGCTGCGGGTGCTGGACGTGCTCACCGACGCCTGCACCACTGTCGGGGCGGTCGCCGAGGAGCAGTGGCGCATCGGCTGACCGGCCCCGGCCACGGGGGCTACGGCAGCGTCAGGATCTCGGCGCCGTCGGCGGTGACCAGCAGGGTGTGCTCGAACTGGGCGGTGCGCTTGCGGTCCTTGGTGACCACCGTCCAGCCGTCCTGCCAGATGTCGTACTCATAGGTGCCCAGGGTCAGCATCGGCTCGATGGTGAAGGTCATCCCCTGCTGGATCACCTCGGTGGCGCGCGGGCTGTCGTAGTGCGGGACGACCAGCCCGGAGTGGAACGAGGTGTTGATGCCGTGTCCGGTGAAGTCGCGGACCACGCCATAGCCGAACCGCTTGGCGTAGGACTCGATGACCCGTCCGATCACATTGATCTGACGGCCCGGCCGCACCGCCTTGATCGCCCGGTTGAGCGACTCCAGGGTGCGCTCCACCAGCAGCTTGGACTCCTCGTCCACATCGCCCACCGGGTAGGTGGCATTGAGGTCGCCGTGCACCCCGTGGATGTAGGCGGTGACATCGAGGTTCACGATGTCGCCGTCCTGGAGCACCGTGGAGTCCGGGATGCCGTGGCAGATCACCTCGTTGACGGAGGTGCAGATCGACTTGGGGAATCCCCGGTAGCCGAGGTCCGACGGATAGGCGCCGTGGTCGCACATATAGGTGTGCGCGACGCGGTCCAGCTCGTCGGTGGTGACGCCGGGCGCGATGTGCTTGGCGGCCTCGTCCATCGCGCGGGCCGCGATCGAGCCCGCGATCCGCATCTTCTCGATGGTCTCGGCGGTCTGCACCTCCGGGCCGGTGTACGGCTGCGGGGCACGCTTGCCCACGTACTCGGGCCGGGCGATGTGCGCCGGGACGCTGCGGGTGGGGGAGAGCTTGCCGGGAACCAGGGGAGCCATGGCTGCGAGTCTAACCGGCGCCGCACGGGCTCCGACCGGTACCGCACGGGCTCCGACCGGCACCGCACGGGCCGCCGAGGGCAACCGGAGTGGCCCTCCGGGCAGGGGGCATGATCTCCCCAGGGAGGGCCGAGGACGACGGCCCCGGATCAAGGAGGCCGCTCCATGCCGTTCGGACGCAAGCCGCAGGGGAAGCCCGGCGAGTGGTTCTACTGCGTGCGGCACCGCAAGGTCGAGGAGGGCCCGGAGTGCCCGGCCCGCGACCGCCTCGGCCCGTACGCCAGCCGCGCCGACGCCGAGCACGCCCTCCAGACCGCCGCCGAGCGCAATGAGGAGTGGGAGAACGACCCGCGCTGGCGCGACCGCACCGAGGAGCAGGAGGACGACTGAGCCGCCCGCACCGCCCGAGCGGTGGGGCCGCCGGTCCCGGCGTAGCGTGGGAACGGGGCGCCGCCGCGAGGTGAGGAGCAGCGATGTCCGTGCGCGAGTCCGACCCGGTGCATCGGGATCAGCAGGTCTTCGCCGACCGGCTGGTGGGCATTCTGGACGACTCCTGCCTGGGCCTGCTGCTCAGCGTCGGCCACCGCACCGGGCTCTTCGACACCATGGCCGGTCTGCCGCCGTCCACCGCCCCGGAGCTCGCCCGCGCCGCCGGGCTGCATGAGCGCCCGGTACGGGAGTGGCTGGACGGCATGGTGGCCGGCGGCATCGCCGCCTACGACCCGGCCGCCGACCGCTACACCCTCCCGCCCGAGCACGCCGCCTCGCTGACCCGGGCCGCCGGGACCGGCAACCTGGCCGGGCTGGCGCCGTACCTGGCCATGATGGGGGAGATCGAGCAGCAGGTGGTGGAGTCCTTCCGGACCGGCGGCGGGGTGCCGTACTCGGCGTACCCGCGCTTTCGGCAACTGCTGGCCGAGCGGTGCGCCCAGGTGCATGGCACCGATCTGGTGGAGACCGTGATCCCGCTGGTCCCCGGGCTGGCCGAGCGGCTGCGTGACGGCATCGAGGTGCTGGACCTCGGCTGCGGGCAGGGCCGCGCGGTCGCCGTACTGGCCCGGGCGTTCCCGGCCAGCCGCTTCCGGGGCCTGGACGCGGCGGAGGGCGGGATCGCCGCCGCACGGGAGGAGGCGGCGCGGCTGGGCCTGGCCAACACCACCTTCGATGTGGCCGACTCGGACCAACTGGACGGCCACTACGACCTGGTCACCGCCTTCGGCCTGGTGCACGGCCTGGCCCGGCCCGCCCGTACGCTGCTCGCGGTCCGCGACGCGCTGCACGACGACGGCGTCTTCCTGATGGGCGACCCCGCGCTGCCCTACCGCCCGGAGGCCGGTGCCGGCCATCCGCCCGGGTCCCCGCTCCAGGGCTTCACGGTCTTCCGGCGGATGACCGCGACCCCCTCGGCCCCGGGGGACGACGGGGTGGCGGCGCAGCGGATGCTCACCGAGGCCGGGTTCACCAAGGTGGAGACCCATCGGGTCGAGGGCGGCATCCTCGGCCTCTACCATGTCGCCCGCAAGGGCTGACCCGGCTCCCTCAGGCGGACGCCGGCCCCGACACCGGCTCGGACGCCGCCTCGGACACCGGCCCCGACACCGGCTCGGACACGGCCTCCGGCTCCGACCGCCTGGCGGCCCGGGCCTCGCGCTCGGCGCGGACGGCCGCCACATGCGGGTCGGTGCGCGCGTCGTACGCCAGCAGCCGGGGCAGCGCCGCGACCAGGCCCACCACGCCCACCACGCACATCAGCCCGCCCGACCACACCGAGGCCCGCACCCCGACCGCGGCGGCCATGCCACCGGCCCGGACCTGGCCGAGCTGCGGCCCCACCGAGTAGCTCAGCAGCTCCACCCCGGCCATGCGGCCGCGCAGCCCGTCCGGGATCGACTGGTTCCACAGCGTGGAGCGGCCCAGGCCGCTCACCATGTCGGCGCCGCCGGCCAGCGCCAGGAAGAACAGCACCAGCCAGATGTTGCCCACCAGCCCGGCGCCGGTGATGGCCGCACCCCAGAGCGCGGCGGCGGCCATCACCATCCGGCCGTGCCGGTGGACGCGCGAGGCCCAGCCGCTGGTCGCGGAGACCGCCAGCCCGCCCACCGAGGAGGCCGCGTACATCAGGCCCAGCGCCCAGGAGGCGTCCAGCCGGTCGGCGAGGAAGGGGAAGATCGCATTGGGGAAGGCGAACAGCATGGCCACGATGTCCACCGCGTAGGTGCCCAGCAGCTCCTTGCGGCTCCAGGCGTACCGCAGACCCTCGGCAATCGCGCCCAGCGACGGTTTCTCGGCTCCGAGGGCCGGTGGCACCGCCCGCATCCGGAGCAGAAGCAGCAGGGAGACCGCGAAGGTGACCGCGTCCAGCGCATAGGCGACCCGCACCCCGGCCGTGGCGGCGATCAGACCGGCCAGCGACGGCCCCGCGATGGCGCCGACCTGCCAGCGCAGCGCATTGAGCGCGGCGGCGGCGGTCAGCTGGTCATGGGCGACGATCTGCGGGGTCAGCGCGTCCAGCGAGGGCCGCTGGAGGCCGTCCAGCGCCGACAGCAGGCCGACGAACACATACATCGGCCACAGCAGCGGCTGCGGCAGCAGGGCGTTGACCAGCAGCAGGACCGAGAGCAGCCCCAGCCCGGCCTCCGAGGCCAGCACCAGCTTGCGGCGGTCCACCGCATCGGCGAGCGCGCCGCCCCAGAGGCCGCAGACGATCATCGGCACCAGTTCCACGGCGCCGATCAGCCCGACCGCCAGCGATGACCCGGTGAGCTCCTTGATCTGGAGCGGCACCGCCACATAGGTCAGGAAGCTGCCGAAGGTGGTGACCAGCCCGGCGCTCCAGAGCAGCCGGAAGTCCCGGGAGGAACGCCAGGGCGCGAGGTCGGGCCGCATCGAGCGGGCGAGCGCCCGCAGTCGGCCGGGGGAGGGCGGTTGCTGCTGCTCGGAGGTCACGAGGGGGCATCATGCGGGCCCGGCTCCCGGACGCGCAAACGATTTGTGCGCGTACGGCTCGCGGGCCGAGGGACTGCGCTCCGGCTCACCAGCGCATCGGCGGCGGGGCGGTCAGCCGCTCCGCGAGCCGCGCCATCCGGTCCAGCACCCGGCGGCGGCCACGTGGCGGCTCCTCGCCCGCCGCCGCCGTCACCAGGTGCTGCACCACGTCGAAGGCCGGCGCCGCCTCTTCCCGCAGCCCGGTCGGCGGTACCGTCAGCGCCTCGTGCGCCAGCCCCTGGAGCTCGGTGTCACCGGTGTCCAGGGCGAGTACGGTCGCCCCCGTGCGGCGGGCGTCGTGCACCCGCTCCAGCAGCGGCGCCCCGGCTGCCTCCGGCGCCACCACCAGCACCGTCTCGCCGCGCCCGGCCCGCTCCAGCCGCCGCAGGTCCACCGCCAGATGGGCGGGGGCGCCCGGCGGCACCCGCCAGCGCACCAGGGTGGGGGAGAGCTGCGGCAGGCCCGACCAGGCCGCCTCGTTGTCCAGATGGGCCGCCATGTGCCAGGGCTCCTCACCCTCGGTGCCGACCAGCAGCAGCCCGCCCGCCGTACCCGGGCCGTCCGGCGCCCGCGACACGCTGGAGCGCAGCGCCCAGGCGAACTCCCGGGTCGACTCCAGCCAACCCGTACCGGTCAGGACCTCGCGCAGCGCCGACACCCGGATCGCGTCCATGGCGCCCCATGCTGCCCCAGCCCCCGCCGCTTTGGCAGGATCGCGGCATGACTACACCCGATGCAGTGACATCCGCCGCGGCGACATCCGCTGCGGCGACACCCGCCGCCACGCCCAAGCCCGGCCCCTGGGACCTCCCCGATGTCTCCGGCCTGGTCGTGGGTGTGCTCGGCGGTACCGGTCCGCAGGGCAAGGGCCTCGCCTACCGGCTCGCCCGGGCCGGGCAGCAGATCGTGATCGGCTCCCGCGCCGCCGAGCGGGCCGAGAGCGCCGCCGCCGAGCTGGGGCTGGGCATTCGCGGCGCCGACAACGCGTCCGCCGCCGAGCAGAGCGACCTGGTGATCGTGGCCGTGCCGTGGGAGGGCCACGGCGCCACCCTGGAGCCGCTTCGCGCCCAACTGGCCGGCAAGATCGTCGTCGACTGCGTCAACCCGCTGGGCTTCGACAAGCAGGGCGCCTATGCGCTCACGCCCGAGGAGGGCAGCGCCGCCCAGCAGGCCGCCGCGCTGCTGCCGGACTCCCGGGTCACCGCCGCCTTCCACCACCTCTCGGCGGTGCTGCTCCAGGACCCGGGGATCGAGCAGATCGACACCGATGTGATGGTGCTCGGCGACGACCGCGCCGCCACCGACACCGTGCAGGCCCTGGCCGGGCGCATCCCCGGCATGCGCGGCGTCTACGCCGGGCGGCTGCGCAATGCCCACCAGGTGGAGTCCCTGGTGGCCAACCTCATCTCGGTCAACCGCCGCTACAAGGCCCACGCCGGCCTGCGGGTCACCGACGTCTGAGCCTGCGACGCCCGACCCAGCGACGTCCGACCCTGCGGGCGCGGCCCCGGGCGGGGGCCGCGCCCCGCTCCCACCGGCCGTTCGGCATCGGGGACAATGGTGGCCGTACGCACCCCACCGTCCGCCGGGAGTCCGCAGCCATGCCCCGCAACGCCGTCCTCGCCCTCGTCGCCTGCCTGCTGGCGGTCGCCGCCGCCGTCGTCTCCTTTGTGCAGGGCAACTGGTTCGGGGTGATCTGGGTCCTGCTGGCCGGCCTCACCAGCAACATGGCCTGGTACTACATCCGCCGGGCGCGCACCGCCCAGGGCTGACCCGGGCCGCTGGCTCAGCCCTCCCAGAAGCGGAAGGCGTGGTAGCCGATCGCGGCCAGGCTCGGCGACACGTCCAGCAGCTCCATCACCCGGTAGACCAGCTTCCAGAACCAGTCGCCCAGCGGGGTCTGCCAGAGCAGTGCGAAGAGCGCCAGCATCCCGAACGGCGCGAACGGCTCCACCGCGCGCCGGGCCTTCAGTGACAGCCAGGGCTCGATGATGCCGTAGCCGTCGAAGCCCGGCACCGGGATCAGGTTGAGCACCGTCGCGGTGACCTGGAGCATCGCCAGGAACGCCAGCGCCACCACAAAGGTCGGCGGCGCGCTGTCCAGCCAGCCCGCGCCGATCGGCAGCAGCAGCGCCACCGCCAGCGCCAGGTTCACCAGCGGGCCCGCCGCCGATATCAGGCTGTGCTTCCAGCGACCGCTGATCCGGTGCCGCTCGATGAAGACCGCGCCGCCGGGCAGCCCGATGCCGCCCAGGATCACAAAGACCACCGGCAGGATCACGCTGAGCAGGGTGTTGGCGTACTTCAGCGGATTGAGCGTCAGATAGCCCTTGGCGCCCACCGTCAGGTCGCCGCCGTGCAGCGCGGTGCGGGCGTGCGCGTACTCGTGCAGGCAGAGCGAGACCACCCAGCCGGAGACCACGAAGAGGAAGACCCCGAACCGGGCGTTCTCCCCATAGCCGGTCCACACCGCCCAGGAGGACGTGCCGAGGACGGCGAGCAGCACCCAGAACACCGGGCTGACCCGGCGCTCCTCGCTGCGCTGGCGCTGTGTACCGGCGTAGGTCATCTCTGCGGTCTCCGAGGCTGTGGGACAGGAGCACCGATCATGCAGGTCGATCTCTTCCTGGCACAAGGCGGTGTGGCACAAGGCGATGCGGCACAAGGCGATGCGATGGTGCCCGAAAAGGCGGTGCCCGGAAAACGGCGCGGCCGACCGATGAGTTCCGGGCGCCGCGCCGGTCTGCACCGGAGAACGCCCCTACGCCCTTCGAAGGGAATCGCCATGATCACGACCGACTTCGTCCCCGGCTCCCCGTGCTGGCTGGACCTCGGCGCCCCCGACATCGCCGCCACGGCCGCCTTCTACAGCGCCGTCTTCGGCTGGGAGTTTCGGTCCTACGGCCCGGACGCGGGCGGATACGGCCTCTGTACGCTGGACGGCCGGTCCGTCGCCGCGATCGGCCCGCTCACCGAGGAGGGGGCCCGCTCGGCCTGGACGGCCTACTTCGGCACCCCCGACGCGGAGGCCACCGCCCAGGCCGTGGAGCGGTTGGGCGGCACGGTACGGCTCGCCCCGGGCGACGTCGGCGACGCGGGGCGGCTGGCCCAGTTCACCGACCCGCAGGGCGGGCAGTTCGCCGTCTGGCAGCCGGGGAAGGTCCGGGGGCTGGAGGCGGTGGACGAGCCGGGCGCCCTGTCCTGGACCGAGCTGTACACCACCGACGCGGCCGCCGCCAAGGAGTTCTACGGCTCCCTCTTCGGCTGGCAGACCCAGGACGTCCCGCTGCCCGGCGGCATCGAAGGGACCTACTCGCTGATCACCCCGGCCGGCCTCGGCCAGGAGCGCATGCACGGCGGCATCATGCAGCTCGCCGCCGAGCACCTCACCCTGACCGGCGGCCGACCCTACTGGCACCCCGTGTTCGGCTCCGCCGACTGCGACGCCACCGTCGCCAGGATCACCGAGCACGGCGGCTCCGTGCAGATGGGCCCGGAGACCGCCGAGGGCATCGGCCGCATGGCCGTCTGCCTCGACCCCTTCGGCGCCGACTTCGTGCTGCTCACTCCCACGACCGGCTGACACCGCCGCCGGACGGTCCTCCGCGGCCATGCCTGGACCCCTGGCTCGGGCGGGGTCGGGTTTCGATCAGAATGGGGGTGTGCGCTACGGCATCCTCGGCACCACCCAGGCCCACCACGACGACGGCACCCCGGTCCCGCTCGGCGGTGCGCGGCTGCGTGCGCTGCTGGCCGCGCTCGCGCTGCGCCAGGGCAGACCGGTCCCGGTCGAGACCCTGGTCGGGGAGGTCTGGGACGGCGAACCCCCGCAGGACGGGCCCGGCGCGCTCCAGACCCTGGTGGGCCGGTTGCGCCGGGCCCTGGGCCGGGCGGCGGTCGGCTCCGGCCCGGAGGGGTACTGGCTGCGCGCCGACGCCGACGACATCGACCTGGGCCGCTTCCACCGGCTGGTCGGCCAGGCGGAGCGGGCGCTGTCCGACGGCCGGGCCGCGCCCGCCGCCGCCGAGCTGCTGCGCGAGGCCCTGGCGCTCTGGCGCGGCCCTGCGCTGGCCGACCTCCCGGACCGGGCCTCCGCCGCGGCCCGCTATGAGGCGCAGCGGCTGACCGCGCTGCGCCGCCGGATCACCGCCGACCTGGCGCTGGGCCGGTCCGCACAGCTGGTCCCGGAACTGGCGGAGCTCAGCCGCGACCACCCGCTGGACGAGCAGCTGCATGCGCTGCTGATCCGGGCACTGCGCGCCGAGGGCCGCACCGCCCAGGCACTCCAGGCGTACGAGGAGCTGCGCCGGGCGCTCGCCGACGGGCTGGGCGCCGACCCGGGGGCGGAGCTCCAGGCGCTCCACCGCGAGCTGCTGCTCCCCCCGGAGGAGCCGCAGCCGCAGCGGACGGCCGTCCCGGCCCCCGCCCCTGCTGTCCCCGTCGCCTCAGCCGCTCCCGCCCCTCCCGCCGCGCCGCAGCGGACCGCCGCCGCCGGGGGCCTGCGCGCACGGCTGACCAGCTTTGTCGGCCGGGAGGAGGAGCTGGCCGCGCTGGGCAGCACCCTCACCGCCGCCCGGCTGGTCACCCTGACCGGGCCCGGCGGGTCCGGCAAGACCCGGCTGTCGGTGGAGGCGGCGCGGGCCCAGGAGGCGGCCGGGGCATGGCCGGACGGCGTCTGGCAGGCCGAGCTGGCCCCACTGGACGACCCGGCGGCGGTCCCCGGCGCGGTGCTCTCCGCGCTCGGCCTGCGCGAGACCGTACTGCACCGGGGCAAGGTCGCCGAGGCCCTGGAGGGCCGACCGGCCGACCCGATGCGGCGGCTGGTCGAGCACTGCGCGGGGCGGCGGATGCTGCTGCTGCTCGACAACTGCGAGCACCTGGTCCAGGCCAGCGCCGAACTGGCCGACCGGCTGCTGGCCGAGTGCCCCGGGATCACCGTCCTGGCCACCAGCCGGGAGCCGCTCGGCGTCCCCGGCGAGACCGTACGCCCGGTGGACCCGCTGCCGGACCCGGCCGCGCTGCGGCTGCTGGCCGAGCGCGGCGCGGCGGCCCGGCCCGGCTTCGACCCGGCCCAGGACCCGCAGGCGTCCGCCGAGATCTGCCGCCGGCTGGACGGGCTGCCGCTGGCCATCGAGCTGGCGGCGGCCCGGCTCCGCGGCATGACGGTACGTCAGATAGCCGACCGGCTGGACGGCCGCTTCCAGCTGCTCTCCAGCGGCAGCCGCACCCTGATGCCCCGTCAGCAGACCCTGCGGGCGGTGGTCGACTGGAGCTGGGAGCTGCTGGCCGAGGACGAGCGCGCCCTGCTGCGGCGGCTCTCCGTCTTCGCCGGCGGCTGCACCCTGGAGGCCGCCGAGCAGGTCTGCGCCGACGGCGCAGCGGTGCCCGAGGTGGAGGTCGCCGGGCTGCTGCTCTCCCTGGTCGACAAGTCGCTGGTCGTCGCCGACCTCGGCTGGGAGGGCGGACCCGCCCGCTACCGGCTGCTGGAGACCATTCACGAGTACGCCGCCGAACGGCTGCATGACGCGGGCGAGGCCGAGGTCCAGCAGACCCAGGGCCGCCATCTGCGCTGCTTCCGGGAGCTGGTGCGCCGCGCCGCGCCACTGCTGCACGGCCCCGACCAGCTGCGCTGGCTGGACCGGCTGGAGCGCGAGCAGGACAACGTCCGGGCGGCGCTGCGCCGCGCCATCGAGACCGGGGACCAGCAGGAGGCGGCCTGCCTGATCCTCGGCATGAGCTGGTTCTGGACCTTGCGGGACTATGACACCGAGTCCCGCACCTGGTGCGACGCGGTCCTGGCGTTGGGCCCCGACCCGTTTGCCGCCGACCCGTACGAGGCCGACCCCGAGGGCACCGCCCCCGGCCCGCTGGACGAGCCGCCGCCCTGGGCTCCGGCGGTGCTGCTGGAGGCACGGCGGCAGGTGGGACTCAACCGGCTGGCCTCCGGCTTCGGAGACCACCACACCGACCTCACCTCGGCGGAAGCGGCGGCGCTGAGTCGGCGCATCCTGGCCGCGTACCCGCCCGAGCTGCCCCGCTCGTGCCGCTTCCCGACGCCGATCCGGGTGCTCGCGGCCGTTCTGACCGGGGAGATGGAGCAGCTCCCTGCGCTGCTGGACGCGCTGGTGGACGGCTGCCGCCGACACGGCAGCGCCTGGGACCTGGCCTTCGCCCTCCAGTTCCGCGCCAAGTTCACCAATGACTGGATCGACCATGGGAATCGGCCGACCAATGACGCCGACGAGGCGCTGGAGATCTTCGAGCGGCTGGGCGACCGCTGGGGCGTCTCTGAGGCGCTCTCCGCCAGGGCCGAGGCGGCGGGCGGCCGGGGCGAATACGCCCTGGCCGCCGAGAGCTATGCGCGGGCGATCCGGCTCGCCGAGGAGCTGGGCGCGCACCAGGAGGTGCCGATCCTGCTGGTCCGCCAGGGCGAGGCGCTGCTCGGCCTGGCACCGGAGGAGGGGGAGCGGCTGATCGCCGAGGGGGTGCGGCGGGGCGGCGCCGGCCGCCGGGAGGGGGACGGCGCGGTCTTCTTCGGCCGACTGCTGCTGCTTCTGCTGGCCACCCGGCGCGGCGACCGGGTCGGCGCCGCCGGACTGCTGCACCTGCTGCGGCGGAACACCCCGCTGGGACCGCTCGGCCCGGAGGCCGTCCAGGGTCTGCTGACCACCCTGGACGGCTGGGCGGAGGCGCGGCTGGGGGACCCGCAGCGGGCCCTGCCACTGGTGCGGCAGGGCATCGGACGGGTCCGGGCAGGCGAGACGTTGCCCTGGTTCACCGACTTCATGTCGGTGATGCTCTTCTCCCTCGCCGGCTGCGTCCTGGCCCGGATGGCGGCGGAGCAGGCGGCCGCCGGGGAGCAGCGGCCGGCGGCGGCCCGGCTGGGGGCCGTACTGCTCGGTGCGCATGCCGCGCTCAGCAGGAACGTCGGCAACCATCTGGAGCGGCTGGAGATCGCCGACCACCAGCGGCTGCTGCGCGAGCTGCTGGGCGACCCGGAGTTCGAGGCCGAGTACGCCAGGGGCGGCCGCCTCGAAGCCGAGGAGGCCGCCGCCCTGCTGGACCGCTTCGAGGGCTGATCAGGTCCGCTTGCGGAACCGGGCCACCGCCAGCGGCGCGGTGACCGCCGTGAGGCAGATCGACCAGGCCAGCACCATCAGCACCGAGTGGGTCAGCGGCCCGCCGTTGAAGAGGCTGCGGGAGGCGTCGGCCAGCGCCGAGAGCGGGTTGACCTTGGTGAACGCCTGGAGCCAGCCGGGCATGGTGTCGGGGTTGGCGAAGGTGGAGCTGCCGAACTGAAGCGGCATGATCACCAGCATGGAGACCCCCTGCACCGCCTGGGCGCTGCGCAGCGACATACCGAGCAGCATCGACACCCAGACCATGGAGGCGCCGAAGAGCAGCGAGAGCGCGACCGCGGCCAGCACCTGGAGCGGACCGGTGTGCACCTTCAGGCCGAGCAGCATGGCGAAGGCGATCAGGATCGCGAAGGAGAGCAGGGCCCGGCAGACCTCCGCCAGCAGCTTGCCGATCAGCACCGAGGCGCGGCCGATCGGCAGGGTGCGGAAGCGGTCCATCACCCCGGTGGTGAAGTCGGTGTTGAGCCCGGTGCCCACGCCCATCGCCAGGTTGATCCCGGTCTGGCCGAGCAGGCCCGGCACCAGGTACTGGATGTAGTCCTGCCGGTTGCCGGAGAGGGCGCCGCCGAAGACATAGACAAAGAGCACGGTGAAGACGATCGGCATCAGCAGGGCGTCGAACATCGACTCGGGGTCGGCCTTGATCCGCATCAGATTGCGCCGGGTGAGCGCTCCGATGTGGCGCAGCTGGGCGCGCGGGCCGATCCGGCCGCTGCCGTACGAGGCCGGGGCGGCCAGGGGGGTTGCGACGGCGGCGCTCATACCGCGTACTCCTTCTCGGGCTCGGTGGCGGGCTCGGTGGCGGGCTCGGTGGCGGGCTCGGCGTCCCGGTCGGTGGGGGACATGGCGGAGGCGGGGGCGCGCTGCCCGGTGACGGCCAGGAAGACCTCGTCCAGGCTCGGCAGGTGGGTGTCGATGCCGGCTATGGCGAAGCCTCGGGTGCCCAGCACGCCGACCACGGTGGTCAGTTGCTCCTCCCCGGCCGCCGGTACGGTCAGCAGCCCGGTGTCCGGGTCGGTGGTGGCGCCGTGCACACCGGCCTCGGCGAGGCAGCGGGCCATCTCGGGCAGGTCGGCAGGGCGGGCCGGGCGCACCCGCAGGGACTGGCCGCCGATCCTGGACTTCAGCTCGGTGACCCCGCCGGCGGCGATCACCCGGCCCCGGTCGATGACGGTCAGTTCGTCGGCGAGCTGCTCGGCCTCCTCCATGTACTGGGTGGTGAGCAGCACCGTGCAGCCCTCGGCGACCATCCGCTGGACCTCCTCCCACACCTCGTTGCGGGTGCGCGGGTCCAGGCCGGTGGTGGGCTCGTCCAGATAGAGCACCCGGGGGCGGCCGATCATGCTGGCGGCCAGGTCGAGGCGGCGGCGCATGCCCCCCGAGTAGGTGCGGGCGGCGCGTCCGGCGGCCTCGGTGAGCGAGAACCGCTCCAGCAGCTCGGCGGCGCGGGCCTTGGCATCCTTGCGGGACAGGTCGAGCAGGCGGCCGATCAGATAGAGGTTCTCCCGCCCGGAGAGCATCTCGTCCACCGAGGCGTACTGGCCGGTGAGCCCGATGGCGCGGCGCAGCTGCCGGGGCTGGCGCAGGACGTCCCAGCCGGCCACGGTGGCGCTGCCGGCGTCCGGCTTGACGAGCGTGGAGAGCACCCGGACCAGGGTGGTCTTGCCCGCGCCGTTGGGCCCGAGGACGCCCAGGACGGTGCCCTGGCGGACCTGGAGGTCGACCCCGTCCAGGGCCTTGGTGGTGCCGTAGTGCTTGACGATGCCGCGTACGTCGACGGCGAGTTCCGTCGCGGCGGGGGCGGTGTCGGTCGGTGTCATGCCCCCACGGTGCCCGATGCCGCTGACAGCCCGCCGGTATCCCGCTGTCACCGCCGTCGGCCGGCTGTCGGCGCACCGTCGCCCTGCCGTCGGCCTACCGTCGGCCCGCTGCCGGGAGGGGCCGTCACCGGCGCCGGTGGGCGCACATACGGCGGTGCCCGGGGATCGGCGGGTCGCCGATCCCCGGGCACCGGGTCATCCGTGTGTCAGCTCGCGGTGCAGGTGAGCGTGGGGGTGCTGTTGGTGCCGCTGTAGGTGCCCTGGAAGCCGAACGACGTGGTGCCGTTGGCGGCCACCGAGCCGTTGTAGCTCATGTTGGTCGCGGTCACCGAGGTGCCGCTCTGGGTCACATTGGCGTTCCAGGAGGAGGTGACCTTCTGGTTGCCGCTGAAGGTCCAGGTGACCTTCCAGGACTTGATGGCCGTGTTGCCCGCCTTGACCGTCACATCGGCGGTGAAGCCGTCGTTCCAGGAGTTGGGCGAGTAGGTGGCGGTGCAGCCGGCGTTGTTGCCGTTGCCGCCGGTGGTGGAGCCGCCGGTGGTGGTGCCCGCGGTGGTGCCGCCGTTGGTGGTACCGGCCGTGGTGCCGCCGTTGGTGGTGCCCGCCGTGGTGCCGGCCGTGGTGCCGCCGTTGGTGGTGCCCGCGGTGGTGCCGCCGTTGGTGGTACCGGCCGTGGTGCCCGCCGTGGTACCGGCGGTGGTGCCCGCCGTGGTACCGGCGGTGGTGCCACCGGTGGTGCCGCCGCCGGTGACCGGCGGGTAGGCGTTCTTCAGGAGCTCCTGGAACTGCGCGGAGAACCAGTGGCCGGAGACCGGCGCGTTCGGCAGAGCGCCGGACATGTTGTTGCCGTTACGCGCGTTGCCACCGTAGGTGGGGTCGCACATCCGGTCGAAGCCCTTGCCCTCGTCGTTCGAGATGGCAGAGCTGGAACCGTCCGACTCGCCCGGAGGCTTCATCCAGACGTAGGCGTCGATCCCGGACTCCGGGGCAGCCTTCGGACGCTCGCCGAGGCCGGCGCCGGACTGGTTGCACCAGTTGCCGAGCTGGATCCGGCGGTCGATGCGGCCACCGTCGACGTAGGCGTCGGCGCTGGTCTTCGGGCCGGGGCCGGTCGGACGCTTGGCGCCGCCCCAGCCGTTACGGGAGGTGTCGATCAGCATGCCGATGTCCGACGGGAAGCCGGCCGCGATCGCCTTGGTCCGGAACGCCTGGGCGAACGACAGCTCGTCGGCGTAGCGGTTCCAGTCGATCCACTTGGACGTCTCGCGGACCGCCTGACCGTTGATCGTGTCGTTGACGGTGAAGTACGGCTCCTTCAGCGCCGAGTAGTTGGCGGTGTTGGTGATGAAGCCGGCCACGTTGTTGACCGTGCTGCCCTGCGAGGTGGCAGCCTGCTTGAACAGCGTGATGGACGCGTCGAGGTTGTCGTCCCAGCCGATCCAGCCGTGGTGGCCGGCGTCGACGTAGTTGTAGACGTTCGAGATGGCGCCCAGCTTGGCCAGGGCGTACCCGACACCGTTGACGTAGTTGCCGTTCGCCTTCATGACGTCACAGGCGGCGGTGGCAGTGTCACGGCCGCTGGTGTTGGTCACCAGGTTGGGCAGCGAGTCGATCTCGACCGTGGTCACGATCCGCAGGTTCGCGTAGGCCGGGTCGGCCAGGATCTTGGCGATCGGGTCGATGTAGTCGCTCTTGTACTTCGGCAGGTCCGTCGGGCCGAGCTCACCGTTGGAGGCGAGCGCGGCACAGTCGCGGCCGGGGAGGTCGTAGATGACGACCTGGATGACAAACGGCTTGCCGGCGGCCTGCTGCACCGCGCGGTCGAGGTGCGCCTTCAGACCCATGCTGGTGCTGGAGCCGTTGATCGCGGCGATCCGGTCCATCCACACACCGGTGGGCTGGTTGGAGACCGCGCTGCCGCCGGGCTCGGCGGCCGCATGGGCGGCCCACTCGGGGTTCACGTAAACGCCGGCGCCGACGTACGGGTTGTCCACCCGAGCGGCGGCAGCCTGGGCCTGGGTGCCGCCTGCGGCGATGCACAGCCCTGAGGCGAGTGCCAGCCCGCCCAGCGCGGCGATACTGCGACGGAGGCGCGAGGGGCGCTCTCCGCGCGGTGAGGATATGGTCACGTCGGCTCCTTGGGAGAGGGAGTCACCGGCTGCGGTGGGTGGCCGGCAGCCGGCCGGGGTGGATGCGTCACGACCGGCCGATGGCGCCGGACTGCTGAAGTTCCGTCGCGACCGATCGTGGGAGCGCTTCCACAGTGCGCCTGGCCACGGCGGCCACAAGGGTGTCGGGAGTCGAGAGCACCACGATCCGTGGTGGGCTGTGGATTCCATGCCTGCACATCGTGCAGGGCGGGAGTCGACGCAGCGACAGATCACATGAAGCCATCACGGTCAGGGCATGTCAATGGTCTGCGCGACTTCACTTCTCGAACGAAGCGAGGCGCTGATGACCCGTCAGGGACGCCTCGGGGGTGCCTGGCGCTCGAAGTCTTGACAGGACCTGCCGTGGAGTTCGACCATGGACAAGCTTGGGAGCGCTCCCACAATCAGACCTTCAACGAACCCGCAAAAACAGCGGGGCCGGCGGATCGACCGCCGGCCCCTGATGTATGCAACCGGGCTGCCCGGGGGAGTGTGGAACCGGCCCCCGGGAGAGCAGGCTCAGTGGAAGGAGTGCTCGTCTCCGGGGAAGGTGCCCGCCGTCACGTCCTCGCCGAAGGCGCGGGCCGCGTCACCCAGCACCGAGCGCAGGTTGGCGTACTGCTTGACGAACTTCGGCACCCGGCCGGCCGTCATCCCGGCCATGTCGGTCCACACCAGTACCTGGGCGTCGCACTCGGCGCCCGCGCCGATGCCCACCGTCGGGATCGCCAGTGACGCGGTCAACTGGGCGGCCAGCTCGGTCGGCACGGCCTCCACCACCACCGCGAACGCGCCGGCCGCCTGCACCGCCTTGGCGTCCCGCACCAGTTGGTTGGCAGCCTCCTCGCCGCGCCCCTGGACGGGGTAGCCGCCCAGGGCGAGCACCGACTGCGGGGTGAGGCCGATATGGGCCATCACCGGGATGCCGGACTGCACCAGCAGTTCCACCGCCGGGGCGGTGCGCTCGCCGCCCTCCAGCTTCACCGCGCCGACGCCCGCCTCCTTGAGCAGCCGGGCGCCGTTGCGCAGGGCCTGCGCGGGGGACTCCTGGTAGCTGCCGAAGGGCAGGTCGCCGACGATCAGGGCGTGCTCGGTGCCGCGCACCACGGCGGCGGAGAGCATCACCATCTGGTCCAGGGTGACCGGCACGGTGCTCTCATAGCCGAGGTGACAGTTGCCGGCGGAGTCGCCGACCAGCAGGACGGGGATGCCGGCCTCGTCGAAGACGCCGGCGGTGAGTGCGTCGTACGCGGTCAGCATCGGCCAGCGCTCGCCGCGCTGCTTGGCTGCGGCGATGTCGCGCACCGTCACCCGGCGGCTGCGGGTGCCCCCGTAGAGGGTGGCGGCCGGGCGCTCGGACTTCTGGGCAGGCTGAAGCGGAGAAGCGTTCATGGAACAGGCTCCTGTGTGTGGGTGGTCTCGTGGCGCCCGTACGGGCGTCCCCGGATCCCCTCCATGCTGACATGCGGCGGCCGGTGCGCAAAGAGCCGGGTCCCACCGACCGGATGCGGCCTCTCTCGCAGGAACTTTTGCCGAGGATTTACGATACGGAACGGGACCGTATCGAAAACCCGGTACCGTTGATGCCCTGGGAATCCGCAGGGGGTCCCACTCCATCGACGGGAACATCATGTCCACCGCAGTCACCGCCGGGGCCTCCGGCGCGCCGCGCCGGGTGCCCGCAACGGTCCACCGCCGCCGCTGGGCGATCCTCGGGGTGCTCATCTTCGCCCTGCTGGTCGTCGTCCTCGACAACTCGATCCTCAATGTGGCGATGAAGACCATCGCCAGCCCGGCGCCCATCGGCCTGGGCGCCAGCCAGAGCGACCTTGAGTGGGCGATCAACTCCTACACCCTGGTCTTCGCCGGACTGCTGTTCACCTCCGGCCTCCTCGGCGACCGCCTCGGCCGCAAGAAGGTCCTGCTGGCGGGCATGGTGGTGTTCGGCGGTGGCTCGCTGCTCTCGGCGGTGGCCGGCTCACCCGGCCAACTGATCACCTTCCGGGCGGTGATGGGCCTGGGCGGCGCCCTGGTGATGCCCGCCACCCTCGCCATCATCATGAATGTCTTCGAGCGGGACGAGCAGCCCAAGGCGATAGGGGTCTGGGCCGGTGCCGTCGGTCTGGCCATCGCCATAGGGCCGATCACCGGCGGCCTGCTGCTCCAGCACTTCTGGTGGGGCTCGGTCTTCCTGGTCAACCTCCCCATCGTGCTGGTCGCCCTGGTCGGCATGGTGCTGCTCATCCCCGACTCCCGCGACCCCAACCCCGGCCGACTCGACCCGGTGGGCGTGCTGCTCTCGGTCATCGGCCTGGTGCTGCTGATCTACGGCATCATCAAGGGCGGCCAGCTCGCCGACTTCACCGACCCCGCCGCCTGGGGCACCGTCGCGGGCGGCCTGGCCGTGCTCGCCGCCTTTGTGCTGTACGAGCGGCGGGCCGAGCACCCGGCGCTGGACGTCACCTGGTTCCGCAACCCGCGCTTCTCCGCCTCGGTCGCCGTGATCGGCCTGGTCTTCTTCGCCCTGATGGGCGTGACCTTCTTCGGCGCCTTCTACCTCCAGAGCGTGCGCGGCTACAGCGCGCTCAAGGCCGGCGCCCTGCTGCTGCCGCTCGCGGTGGCCCAGATGGCCTTCGCCCCCCGGGCCCGGCTGGTGGTCGACCGGTACGGCGTCCGCGCCACCTGCGCCGGCGGCATGGCCCTGGTGGCACTGGCCTTCCTCGGCTACCTGACGCTGGACACCACCACCCCGATCTGGGTCCTGGAGGTGATCGGCTTTGTGATGGGCACCGGCATGGCCCATGTGATGCCGCCGGTCACCGTCACCATCATGTCGGCACTGCCGCGTGAGAAGGCCGGCTCCGGCTCGGCGATCAACAACACCTTCCGCCAGGTCGGCGGCTCGCTCGGGGTCGCGGTCCTCGGCGCCATGCTCTCCGCCGCGTACCGCAACGGCATGTCCGACCACCTGTCGGCCGTGCCGCCCGCCCTGCGCGGCCCAGCGGGCGAGTCCATCGAGGCCACCCTGGGCGTCGCCCGGCAGCTCGGCCCGCGCGGCGCCGCGCTGGTCGACCCCGCCAAGGAGTCCTTTGTGCACGCCATGCACATCGTGGCCGGGACCTCGGCCGGGGTGATACTGCTCGGCGCCGTCGTGGCGCTGGTCCTCTTCCCCGGCCGGCTGCCGGTGCCCGACGCCGTCGGCGCGCAGCCCGAGGCAGAGCCCGAAGCAGCCCCCGCGGAGACGGCCTGACCGGCCGTCGGGGAGAATCCGCCCATGGACAGCAGCAGTACGGCCCCCAGCCGCACCGGGTGCGCGGACGACCACCCGTGCACCGCTGCGCCCCGGCGCGGTCGGCCGCGCAGTGAGGCGGTCGACCAGGCCATCCTGGACGCCGTCGAACGGCTGATGGCCGGGGGCAGCAGCCTCGCCGAGCTCTCCATGGAAGGGATCGCCCAGGAGGCCGGCGTCGCCAAGGCCACCGTCTACCGGCGGTGGCCCAACAAGGAGGCGCTGCTGATCGATGTGGTCCGGCGGCTGGAGGAGCCCGAGCCGGAGCTGGCCGGGGAGTCCGTCCGCGACGATGTGGTGACCCTGCTGGACTTCATGCGCCGCCGAGGTCTGGCCAAGCGCTCCCGCTGGATCCTCAAGGCGGCCCTCAGCCAGATGGGCTCGCTGCCCGAGTTCAAGCAGCTCTACCACGAGCGGGTGGTGCAGCGTCGCCGCGAACTCATCCGCCATGTGGTCCAGCGCGGGGTCGAGCGGGGCGAACTCCGTTCGGACCTCGACCTGGACCTGCTCGCGGAGATCCTCACGGCCCCGATGCTGGTCCGCTCCGTCCTCTGGGACGACGCCCCGCTGGACGACCCCGGGCTGCCCCAGCTGATCGTGGACACCGCGCTCCAGGGCGTCGCCGCCCGCCCGTCCGGCCCTGTCCCCGCCGGGTGACCAGCAGCGGCGCGGGCAACCGGCCCGGCGCGGCCGGGATCCCCGAGCCGGTTGCCCGCGCCGGAGGGGACTGACCGAGGAGGAGCCGGTCCGGCGGCCCCGGTGCGCGCAGAACGGCTCCGTACGGGGTCGCCGACCGCCGCCGGGCGGGTACCGGGATCCCGGCCAACCGGAACCTCCCCGGTCGGTCCCAGCGTCTGTCCCGGCATACGCTGAGCCGAGCGGGCGGGCCTCCGGGCTTCCGGGCCACCCAGGTCCGCTGCGGCGGGAGCACGGCACCGGTACAGAGCACAGCGCAAGGGATCACGGGCATGGCACAGGCGGCGACGGGGTGGGCGCAGGCGGACGGCGGAGAGCCGGGCCGGTCAGGCCCCCGGCCCCGCCGCCCGCACCTCCCCGGCCTCGGCCGCTGGGGCCGGGACCGGCGCGGCCGCACCGCCTGGCAGCGCGGCTGGGTGATCGCGCTGCTCGCGGTGGCCACGACGCTGCTGATGGCCTTCCACGCCGAGGTGCCCAACCGGGTCGGCAACCTCGGCAGCCTGCTGGAGACCTTCCTGCCCTGGATCGGCCTGGCCGTCCCGGCGCTGCTGCTCTGCGCCCTGCTGCGGCGCTCGGCGACCGCCCTGGTCGCCCTGCTGCTGCCGGCGCTGCTCTGGGCCGACCTCTTCGGCGGCCTGCTCTCCGACCGCAGCGGCCCCGGCGGCGACCTCACCGTCCTCAGCCACAACGTCAACGCCGAGAACCCCGACCCGGCCGCCACCGCCCGCGACCTGATCGCCTCCCGGGCCGATGTGGTGGCCCTGGAGGAGCTGACCGCCACCGCGCTGCCGGTGTACGAGAAGGAGCTGGCCGCCGCCTACCCGTACCGCACCGTCAAGGGCACCGTGGCGCTCTGGTCGCGCTACCCGATCACCGGGGCCAGGGCCGTGGACATCAAGATCGGCTGGACCCGGGCGCTGCGCGCCGAGGTGGACACCCCCAACGGGGCCCTCGCGGTCTATGTGGCGCATCTGCCCTCGGTCCGGGTCAAGTTCGACGCCGGGTTCACCGCCGACCAGCGCGACAACAGTGCCGAGGCGCTGGGCGAGGCCATCGTTGCCGAGCCGCTGGAGCGGGTGGTGCTGCTGGGCGACCTCAACGGCACCATGAACGACCGCAGCCTGGCCAACATCACCTCGCAGATGCGGTCCGCGCAGGGCGCGGCCGGCGACGGCGTGGGCTTCACCTGGCCGGCGTCCTTCCCGCTGACCCGGATCGACCAGATCATGACCAAGGGCGTCACCCCGATCAGCTCCTGGGTGCTCCCCGCCACCGGCAGCGATCATCTGCCGGTGGCGGCCCGCGTCGAACTCTGACCCGGGGGCCCGGGGGCCCGGGGACTTGGGGACTCGGGGGCGCCTAGCCGCGCCGGAGGGTCAGCCGCGCCGCCAGCGGTTGGTGATCGGCAGCCGGCGGTCGCGGCCGAACGCCTTGACCGAGACCTTGGGGCCCGGCGGGTACTGGCGCCGCTTGTACTCGGCGGTGTCCACCAGCCGCACCACCCGGTCCACCACGGCCGGGTCGAAGCCGGCCGCCACGATGGCGTCCCGCCCCTGGTCGTTCTCGATGTACGCCTGGAGGACCGCGTCCAGCAGGTCGTAGTCCGGCAGCGAGTCGGTGTCCACCTGGCCGGGGCGCAGCTCGGCGCTGGGCGGCTTGGAGATGGAGTTCTCCGGGATCGGCGGGGTCTCGCCGCGCTCCTCGGCGGCCTTGTTGCGCCAGCGGGCCAGCCGGAAGATCAGCGTCTTGTAGACGTCCTTGATCGGCCCGTAGGCGCCGACCGAGTCGCCGTAGAGCGTGGAGTAGCCCACCGCCAGCTCGCTCTTGTTGCCCGGCGCGAGCACGATGTGGCCCTCCTGGTTGGAGATGGCCATCAGCAGGGTGCCGCGCAGCCGCGACTGGAGGTTCTCCTCGGCCAGCCCGGTCAGCGCCAGCTGGCTCATATAGGCGTCGAACATCGGGGCGATCGGGACGGTGCGGAAGTTCAGCCCGGTGCGGCGGGCCAGCTCGGCCGCGTCGTCCCGTGAGTGCTGGGAGGAGTACGCGCTCGGCATGGAGACGCCGTACACCTGCTCCGCGCCGACCGCGTCCACCGCGATGGCCGCCACCAGGGCCGAGTCGATGCCGCCGGAGAGGCCGATCAGCACCGAGCGGAAGCCGTTCTTGCGCACATAGGCGCGGGTGCCGGAGACCAGCGCCGCATAGATCTCCTCCTCGTCGCCCAGCCGGGGTGCGATCCCCGGGACCACCGGCTGCTCGGGCGCGGGCAGCGGTTCGGTGCTGAGGACGGTGCGCTCCACCCGCAGCCCGTCGGCCACCAGCCCACCGGCGGCGCCCTCGGTCTCGGCGGCGGCCTCGGGGTCGGTCTCGGCGGCGGGCAGCTCCAGGTCGACCAGGACGCAGCCCTCCTCGAACTGCGGGGCGCGGGCCAGGACCTCGCCCGAGGCGTCCACCACGATCGAGTCGCCGTCGAAGACCAGCTCGTCCTGGGCGCCGACCATGTTGACATAGGCCAGGGCGCAGCCCGCCTCGGCGGCGCGGCGGCGCACCAGCTCCAGCCGGACGTCGTCCTTCTCCCGCTCGTACGGCGAGCCGTTGACCACCAGCAGCAGCCCGGCGCCGGCCTCGCGGGCGGCGGTCACCCGGCCGCCGTCCTGCCAGATGTCCTCGCAGATGGCCAGGGCCACATCCACGCCGTGCAGCCGGACCACGGCCAGCTGGTCGCCGGGCACGAAGTAGCGGTACTCGTCGAAGACGCCGTAGTTGGGCAGGTGGTGCTTGGCGAAGCGGGTGACCACCCGGCCGCCGTACAGCACCGCCGCGCAGTTCTGCGGCGCCCCCGCCGGGCGGCCCGGCTGCGGCGGGGCGCTCCCCTCGGCGCGGCCCAGGTAGCCGACGACGACCGGGACCGCGCCCAGGCCCTCGGCGGCCAGCCGTCCGGCCAGCTCCACCAGGGCGGTGCGGGAGCCTTCCACGAAGGAGCGGCGCAGCGCCAGGTCCTCCACGGGGTAGCCGGTCAGCGCCATCTCCGGGAAGGCCACCAGCTGGGCCCCCCGCTCGGCGGCGTGCCGGGTCCAGCGCACGATCTCGTCGCTGTTGCGGGCGATGTCGCCGACATAGGGATCGATCTGGCTGAGTGCGAGACGTAGATGAGGCACGGCCCCAGCCTAATCGTCTCTTCGACGCTATATCCGCCGGGCCGGTGCCCCGGCCGCGACCGGGGCGGTCACCCACCCGGCCGCGCAACGATCGCGGACGGAGGTGCGCCGGGACAGCCTGGACGGGACGGGCGCCGCCGAAGGGGTGCCGCCCACTGCGGAGGAGAAGGACGGATGCAGCAGAGCCGTAAGCGTTCGGCCGGAGCGGCGGCGGTGGCGGTGCTGGCAGCCGGTGCCCTTGCCCTGGGCACCGCCGGATGCAGCAGCACCAAGGAGAAGGCGTCGTCGGCGGCTGGGCAGGCCACCGAGGCCGCCTCCTCGCTGGTCGCCGACGCCAGTGAGAAGGCGAGCGAGGCGGCCTCCGCGGCGGAGTCGGGCGCCTCGGCGGCCACCTCGGCGGCCGGCGCCACCGCCCAGAGCGGCGTCGACGCGGCCCAGGCCAAGGCCAAGCTGGCCGGCGTACGCGGCACCGGCAACGCCGCCTCCGAGACGGCCGTGCAGGCCGTCTCCGCGCGCTCGGGCGCCGGCCGCGCGGCGGCCCGGCTGTCGATCGACAACAAGCAGTCCAAGCCCGCCGACTACGCGGTCGAGGTGCACTTCATGGACCGCTCCGGCAAGGTCGTGGGCACCGGCTATGCGCTGAAGAAGCAGGTGCCCGCCGGGAAGTCCGAGCAGGTGGTGGTCTTCAGCCAGGAGCGGCTGAAGGCGCCGCTCACCGCCAAGGTCGTCAAGGCCGAGCGCTCCTGAACTCCGGCCGCTGTCCCCTCCGCCGCCCCACCGCCGCACCCCCGGCGGCGGGGCGGCGGTGCGCTGCCCGCCCGGGTATCGGACTACCGGCCCGTATCCGCCATGATGGGAACGGAACATCCGGCAGATCCCGCCCGGGGTCCTCCCTTGCGTAACACGGACGTAAAGAGCAGAGGTGAGACTGTCCTCATGGGCAAGCAGCAGGAGTTCGTGCTCCGGACGCTCGAAGAGCGTGACATCCGATTCGTCCGGCTGTGGTTCACCGATGTGCTCGGGTTCCTCAAGTCCGTGGCGGTCGCGCCCGCCGAGCTGGAGCAGGCGTTCGAGGAGGGCATCGGCTTCGATGGCTCGGCCATCGAGGGCTTCGCCCGGGTCTATGAGTCCGACATGATCGCCAAGCCGGACCCGACCACATTCCAGATACTGCCGTGGCGCTCCGAGGCGCCGGGCACCGCGCGGATGTTCTGCGACATCCTGATGCCGGACGGGTCGCCCTCGTACGCGGACCCGCGCTATGTCCTCAAGCGGACCCTGGAGAAGGCGTCCAATCTGGGCTTCACCTTCTACACCCACCCCGAGATCGAGTTCTTCCTGCTGAAGAACCAGCCCGGCGACGGCACGGTGCCCATCCCCGCCGACCGCTCCGGCTACTTCGACCACACCCCGCGCGGGGTGGGCCACGACTTCCGCCGCCAGGCGATCACCATGCTGGAGTCGATGGGCATCTCGGTGGAGTTCTCCCACCACGAGGGCGCCCCGGGGCAGCAGGAGATCGACCTGCGCTACGCCGATGCGCTCTCCACCGCCGACAACATCATGACCTTCCGGCTGGTGATGAAGGAGGTCGCCCTGGAGCAGGGCGTCCATGCGACCTTCATGCCCAAGCCGTTCTCCGAGCACCCCGGCTCCGGTATGCACACCCATGTCTCCCTCTTCGAGGGCGACCGCAATGCCTTCCATGAGACGGGCGCGGAGTTCCAGCTCTCCAAGGTCGGCCGCTCCTTCATCGCGGGTCTGCTCCGGCACGCCGCCGAGACCTCGGCCGTGACCAACCAGTGGGTCAACTCCTACAAGCGGATCTGGGGCGGCTCGCAGCGCACCGCCGGGGCCGGCGGCGAGGCCCCGTCGTACATCTGCTGGGGCCACAACAACCGCTCGGCGCTGATCCGGGTCCCCATGTACAAGCCCGGCAAGCAGGGCTCCACCCGGGTGGAGGTCCGCTCGCTGGACACCGGCTGCAACCCCTATCTGGCGTACGCGGTCATCCTCGCCGCCGGCCTCAAGGGCATCCAGGAGGGGTACGAGCTCCCGCCCGGCGCTGACGACGACGTCTGGGCCCTCACCGACGCCGAGCGCCGCGCCCTGGGCATCGAGCCGCTGCCGCAGAACCTCGGCGAGGCGATCGACCTGATGGAGCGCAGCGAGCTGGTCGCCGAGACCCTGGGCGAGCATGTCTTCGACTTCTTCCTGCGCAACAAGCGCCAGGAGTGGGAGGAGTACCGCTCCGAGGTCACCCCCTTCGAGCTGCGCAAGATCCTCCCGGTGCTGTAGCGGCAGGCCGGACCCGGGACAGCAGGAAGCCCGGACCGCGCGGTGGCGGTCCGGGCCTTGGGTCCTGTCAGGGTCAGGCCGAGGTGCAGGCCGCGCCGTTCAGGGTGAACGAGGTGGGCTTGCTGAAGCTGGAACCGCTCCAGGTGCCCTGGAAGCCGAACGACGCGGTTCCGCCGTTGGCCGCGAGCTGGCCGTTGAAGGAGACGTTGGTCGCCGACACCGCGCCGCTGCTGGGGGTGATGGTCGCGTTCCAGGCGTTGGAGACCGCCTGGCCGCTGGGCAGCGTGAAGCCGAGCTTCCAGCCGTTGATCGCGGTGGAGCCGGTGTTGGTGATGGTGATGTCGGCGGTGAAGCCACCCGGCCAGGAGTTGGGGTTGTAGGCAACCTTGCAGCCGCCCGTGGTGCCGCCGCCGGTGGTGGCGCCGCCCGTCGTGGTGCCCCCGGTGGTGGTCCCGCCGGTCGTCGTGCCGCCCGTGGTGGTGCCCCCGGTCGTGGTGCCCCCGGTCGTGGTGCCGCCCGTGGTGGTGCCGCCGGTGGTGCCGCCCGGGCCACCGCCCAGCGCGGTCAGGACCGCGTTGTAGGCGTCCTTCTTGTTGTAGTTGTTGTCGAACAGCAGCGGGGTGCCGCTGCTGCGCCAGGAGTACTTGTCGGTGATGCCCCAGACGGTGATGCCGGTGCAGCGCGTGACGGCGAGGCAGCCGTTGACGACCTTGGTGTAGTTGGCGGCCTGGGCGGAGCCGGAGCCTTCGATGTCCAGCTCGGTGAGCTGCACGTCGACGCCGAGGTCGGCGAAGCGCTGGAGGTTCGCCTGGAAGTCGGAGGGCACCGGGGACTGGCTGTTGAAGTGGCCCTGGAAGCCGACGCAGTCGATCGGGACGCCGCGTGCCTTGAAGTCCTTGACCATGTTGTAGACGGCGGTGCTCTTCGCGTTCACACCGTCGGTGTTGTAGTCGTTGTAGCAGAGCTTGGCATCAGGGTCGACGGTGCGGGCGGTGCGGAACGCCTCCTCGATGAAGCCGTCACCGAGCTTGTCCTGGAAGGGCGAGCTGCGCCGGGCGCCGTTGCCGCCGTCCTGGAAGGCCTCGTTGACGACGTCCCAGGCGTAGATCTTGCCCTTGTAGTGCTGCATGAGCTGGGTGATGTGGTTGTTCATCGCGGCCCTGAGGTCCGTGGCGCTCAGGCCGCTGACCCAGCCGGGCAACTGCGAGTGCCACACCAGGGTGTGGCCACGGACCTTCATCCCCTTGCTCTGCGCATGGGTGAAGATCTGGTCGGCGGAAGTGAAGGTGAACGAGCCCTTGTTGGGCTCGGTGGCGTCCCACTTCATCTCGTTCTCGGGGGTCACCGAGTTGAACTCGGTGTCCAGCGTGCTGGCGTACTGGGCCTCGCCGAGGTGGTTGGCGGCGACTGCGGTGCCGAAGTAGCGGCCCTGGGCGGACGCAGCGGCGCCAAGTGTGCTGCCGGCGGCGTCGGCGGAGCCGGAGAGGGTGGCGACGCCGACTGCGGCAAGGGCGCTCGCCGTGCCGACGGCGAGCGCCGTTCGGATGCGGGGGCGCAGGATGTTGCGGGCCATGCTGACCTCTTTCCGGTTTCCGGGGCGGGGGGACCTTCCCGGACATGGTGGGTGGACCATCCGCGCGCGCTGTGGGGGCCGAGGACGCGGAGCCGTGCGTCCCCTGCCGGGCACGGCCCTTGGGTGGAGGGGTGCGCCCGGCAGGGGAAGAGAGGTGTTGGGTGCTGAAGAGTATGGAGTCGACACATGAGCACGTCAATGCTTATTGTTTCCGAAACATTTCGAAAGTCTTCCCTGGGGCTGACCTGACACCCCTGTGCTGAGCTGGCACTACGCGTGTTGACCGGCCGATTTCCCTGCGCTGCCAGTCGCGGAATCCCTTACCTGAAGTACCATTCCGAAATATTTCGAAAGGTCGGAGAGGTCCTGTCGGGGGGCGGTGCTGTTCATGCATTCGGACAGCGCTTCCCCTTGCGAACGCTTGACCCGACTGTGACACTCGCTTCGTCGCGGGCCGGACCGAGCCGGTCGAGGCTCACCATCAGCCGAGCGGGGCACGCCGCCCCCCGGACCACGCAGCCGCCCGCCTGACAGCGCTCACTCGGGACCGAATCGGGCCTCACAGATCCTGGAGAAGGACACTGCCATGCGCGCAAAGTCATCGCTCGTCAGCTTGATCTCGGTGGCGGCCCTCGCGGCCGCCATCACCGTGACCACACCGGCGGCGGGAGCCGGCCACACGCCCGACACCCACGCGCCGGGCCCCATCGGGGCCGCCGGTCCGAGAGAGCCCAACGCCCACTGGGTGGGCACCTGGGCCGCGATGCCGCAGCTGACCGAGCCCTCCAACATGCCGCCGGCACCGTTCACCCAGGACAGCGCCGTCATGGTGGACACCACCCTGCGCCAGACCGTCCATGTCTCGGTCGGCGGCAACCACATCCGGCTCCGCATCTCCAACGCGTTCGGAGGAGCGGTGCTGCCCGTCACCGCGGTGTCGGTGGCCCTCCCGGCCGGCGGGGCGCCCGGCACCGGCGCGATACAGGCCGGTACCGCCCACCGGCTGACCTTCCAGGGCCGCTCGTCGGTCTCCGTACCGGCCGGGGCGCAAGCGCTCTCCGACCCGCTCGACTTCCCGCTCCAGCCCGACTCCAATCTGACGGTGACGATCTACCTGGCCAGCGGCCAGGCATCCACGTCGATCACCTCCCACCCGGGGTCCCGAACCACCTCGTACATGCTGGCCGGTGACCACCTGTCGGACACGAGCCTGGCCGGGGCCACCACCGCCGACCACTGGTACTTCGTCAGCGGTGTGGAGGTCTGGTCCAAGGCCAAGACCTCCGCCGCCGTGGTACTCGGCGACTCCCTGACGGACGGCCGAGGGTCCACCACCAACGGCAACGACCGCTGGCCCGACCAGCTGCTGAAGCGGCTGAAGGCCGGCCCGCAGACCGCCGCGACCGCGCTGCTCAACCAGGCGGCCGGCGGCAACCGGCTGCTGAACGACGGCCTCGGCCCCAACGGCCTGGCCCGGCTGGACCGTGACGTCCTGGCGCAGAGCGGGGTCGACTGGCTGCTGGTCTTCGAGGGGGTCAACGACATCGGTACGGCGGAGGCCACCCAGGCGGCCCAGCGGCAGGTCGCAGCCGATCTGATCGCGGCGTACGAGCAGATCATCGCCAGGGCGCATGCGCAGGGCATCCGGGTGTACGGGGCCACGATCACCCCCTTCGGAGGCAACGACTACGACGACCCCAGCGGGTACCGCGAGTTGGCCCGGCAGACCGTCAACACCTGGATGCGCACCAGCGGGCGGTTCGACAGCCTGATCGACTTCGACCGCGCCGCACGCGATCCGCAGAACCCCAGGCAGCTGAGGCCGACCTTGGACGTCGGTGACCACCTGCACTTCAACCCGGTCGGCTACCAGGCCCTGGCAGAGGCCGTCCCGACCACCCTCTTCCAGCAGCGGCCGCTCCCGCCGGGGTTCGGCTACGCCGGCTGAGGCAGCCCGCGGCGAGCAGGTGCGGATCGAGGGTCGCCCCCCGGTCCGCACCTGCCGCTGTGCGCAGCCGTACTCAGACGGTCTGGCAGGCAGCGCCGTTGAGGGTGAACGAGGCGGGCTTGCCGGCGTTGCCGGTGTGCGTGGCCTGGAAGCCGATGGACGTCGAGGCGCCGGGGCTGAGCACGGCGTTGTACCCGGCGTCCTTGGCGGTCACGGCACCGCTGGTGGGACTGTAGGTGGCGTTCCAGCCGGAGGTGATGACCTGTCCGGAGGGCAGGGTGAAGGCCAGGGACCAGCCGTTGACCGTCGTGCTTCCGGTGTTGGTGATGTTGATGGCGGTGGTCAGGCCGTTGTTCCAGGCGCTGACGGTGTACTCGACCTTGCAGGCGCCGCTCGGGGAGGTCGGCGGCGGCGTGGTCGGGGGCTGGCTCGTCGGCGGAGTGGTCGGGGGAGTGGTCGGCGGGTTCGTCGGGGGGCTGGTCGGCGGGGTGCTGCCGTCAAGGCCGAAGAAGGCGATGGCCTGGGCCGCCATGCCGTTGGTGGGCAGCGAGTGCCCCACGCCCTGGATGCTGATGGCCTCGACCGGGGCCTGGGTGCCGGTGGCACCGTAGCGGGTACGGGTCCAGGACGACTGCGGGTGGTCGGTGAAGACCGCTGTCTGGCTCACGCCGAGGACATTGGTCCACTGCTTGATCTCCTCCCCGAAGTTCGGGTACTGGAGCGTGGGGTCCGCGGTGCCGTGCCACAGCTGCATCCTCGGCCGCGCGCCGCTGTACCCCGGGTAGGCCGCCCGCACCAGGTCGCCCCACTGCTGCGGGGTCTTGCTGACCTGGCCGTTGGCACAGGCGCTGTTCCAGCTGGAGCCGTCGGTGGTGGCGAAGCACCCGAACGGCACACCCATGAACGCGGACCCGGCCTTGAAGACGTCCGGGTAGTCGCCCAGCAGCACATTGGTCATCATCGCGCCCGAGGAGGCACCGGTGACATAGACCCGGTTCGGGTCGCCGCCGTAGTGCTGCTCGGCGTAGGTCACCATCGACATGATGCCCACCGGGTCGCTGCCACCGCCCCGCTTCAGCGCCTGCGGCGAGGAGACGTCGAAGCAGCTGCCGTCCCGGGTGGCCGACGGGTAGATCACGATGAACCCGTACCGGTCCGCCAGCGAGGCGAACTCGCTGCCCGAGAAGAACGCCGGGCCGGACCCGGTGCAGTAGTGCACCGCCACCAGGATCGGCGGCTTGGCGGAGACGTTGTTCGGGACGTAGGCGTACATCCGCAGGTTGCTGGGGTTGCTCCCGAACCCGGTCACCTCGGTCAGCGAGGCGGCGTGCGCGCTCGGCGCGGCCATCAGCAGTGCCGCCAGCAGCGGTACCACCCCGCCCAGCAGAGCGGTGAGCAGCGCCCTGCCTTTCCTTCTGCTCCTGCTTCTGTCGAACATGTCGTGTCCTCTCTAGACTGCGGACGGTGAAGGGGCTGCTGCTGCGCCTGTCGGCGCTTGACCCGGACGCGGCGACCGCGGTACGGGTGATCGCGCACTACGAGGCGCTGCTGGCAGGAGGCGCCGTCGATCCGCCGGCACTGGTGCGGTCCACCGCCGGCCTGGCCGAATGCCCGGCCGGGCTGGAGTCGGCGGACGGCCGTACGGTGCGGTTCGGCCCGGATGGCATCGCACTTCCGGGAGGGCCGGCTCGGGTGTCCGGGAGCGCCGATCTCGGCGCGGCCGGACGGGTCTGGCTGGAGCGGCCCGGCGGGCCCGGCCCGCTGGACGAACTCGTACTGGAGTGGATGGCGCTGGCCGCCCGCATGGCGGACGGGACACCCGTACGGACCACCGCACCCCATGTGGCCGATCCGGCCCTGGTGGAGCTGGTCCTCTCGGTACGGGAGGCGGTGGCCGACCGGGCGCGGGCGCTGCGGCTGCTCGGGTTGGCGCCCGAGTTGCCGCTGCGGGTGGTCGCGCTGGCCGGCGGCGGTGGCGCCGACGCGGGGGTGCAGGCGGTGGCGCTGATCGGGCGCGGCACCGGGTGGGGGACGGTGCGGTTGGCCGCGCTCGGCCAGCTGGGGGTGGCGCTGATCCAGCGCCGGGGCGGTGGAGCCTCCCCGGCCGGGGAGCTGCGGGCGGTGGTCGGCGAGCGGGCCCGGGAGCAGAGCGGGACCGGGGCCCGGCGAGCGGGGTGCGGGTGGGTGTCGGCGGCGCCGTGGACCCGCTGGACGCGGAGGCGTCCTGGGGGCAGGCACGGCTGGCGCTGCGCTTCGCGGTGGCGGGCGACCCGGTCGAGGCGGTGGTCGACCATGACGCCCTGGGGCCGGTCGCGCTGCTGGGGGCGATCCCGGCCGGGGCGCTCTCCGCGCAGCCGGACGTCCGGGCCCTGCACGGCTTGGCGGGCCGGGACGGGGGCCCGCTGGTCCTGGCCGCGCTGGCGGCGTTCTGCCGTACCGGGTCCCTGCGGCAGGCCGCGACCGAGCTGCATCTGCACCACAGCTCGGTGGCGGCCCGGCTGGCCCATGTCGAGGACGCGCTGGGCTGGCGGCTGCGCGATCCGCAGGACCGTTTCCGCGCCCAACTGGCGCTGTATGCGATGCGGTTGGCCGACCCGCCATGACGGTCACCGCCCCAGCGCCCGGCGCAGCACGGCGACCGCCTCGGCGGTGATGCGCTGGACGACGGCGGCGTGCGGCACCATGGCCGCGCCGTGGAAGGTGCCGGGGAAGAGGTGCAGTTCGGTGGGGACCCCGGCGGCCAGCAGGGCGCGGGCGTAGTCGATGCCCTCGTCGCGCAGCGGGTCGAACTCCATCACGGCGATATACGCGGGCGGCAGCCCGACCAGGTCGGCGGTGCGGGCGCGGGCGGGCGCCGCGTACGGGGGGACGCCGTCAGAACCCGGGGTGCCGGGGCCGAGGTAGGCGTCCCAGCTGATTTCGGCGTTGCGGCGGTTCCACACCGGGGTGTCGGTGAAGCGCCGAGCGCTGGGGGTGGCCAGCCGGTCGTCGACGGCGGGGCTGTGCAGGTGCTGGAAGCGGATGGCCGGGCCGCCCCGGTCGCGGGCGAGCATGGTCAGGGCGGTGGCCAGGCCGGCTCCCGCGCTGTCGCCCCACACCGCGAGCCGGTCGGGCCGCAGGTCCAGCTCGGCGGCGCGCTCGACCAGGGCGCACAGCCCCGCGTAGCAGTCCTCCAGGGCCGCGGGGTAGGGGTGTTCCGGGGCGAGCCGGTAGTCCACGGAGACCACCAGCGCGCCCAGTTCGCGGCAGAACCGCAGGTTGGTGTCGTGGTCCACCTCGGGCGAGCCGAGCACATACCCGCCTCCGTGGATGCCGTAGAGGACCGGCAGCGGGCCGGGGACGTCCCGGGGCCGGTAGGTGCGCAGCAGCAGGTGCCGGGAGGCGTCGCGGCAGGGCACCTTGACCTCCCCCACCTCGACGCCCTCGGCACCGCCCCGCCCCTCGGCGGCGGCCGGGTCCGCCGCCAGCTCCTCCGCCTGGGCGGCCCTGGCCGCCGCGAGGTCGGAGAGGTCGACCTCGGGGGCCATGGCGAGGGCTGCCGCCAGCTCGGGGTCGAAGGGGTGGCGCATACCGGTCCTCCGGGCTTCTCGCAGACGGTCGGTGGTTCGGCCGATCTGCCGTTCGGTGACGGGCGGTCGGGTCGGTCAGCGGAAGAGCCGGAGCGGGACGGCGGCTGCCATCGCCGAGGTCCCGGCGTCGTTGGGGTGCAGGTGGTCGCCGCTGTCGTAGCGGGCGAGCAGCCGGTCGGGGTGGCGGGGGTCGCGCAGCGCCGCGTCGAAGTCGATCACCGCGTCATAGGCGCCGCTGGTGCGGATCCAGCGGTTGACGGTCTGCCGGGCGGCCTCGTTCTCGGGGTTGTAGAAGCCGAAGGTGTCGTCCTTGAACGGGGTGATGGTGGCGCCGTAGACCTTCAGGCCCCGGTCGTGGGCGCGGGCGATGAGCTGGCGGTGGCCCTCGATGATGTCCGCTGCGGAGACCTTCTCGGAGGCGGGGGCGGTGGTGCCGGGGTGGCCGAGGTCATTGACGCCCAGCAGGACGACCAGATAGCGGGCGTCGGGCTGGGCCGCGACGTCCCGGTCGAAGCGGCGGAGTGCGGACTGCCCGAAGAACGCGGCGTAGGACTCGGCATCGGAGCCCGCCGGGGGGTTGGGGTCGTGCAGCAGCCGGTTGCCGCTGATCCCCGCGTTGAGCACGCCCAGCCGGCGCAGTCCGGCGTGGTCGCGGAAGGTGCGGGCGAGCAGGTCGGGCCAGCGGTGGTCGGCGTTGGGCGTGGTGTTGGCGCCGTCGGTGATGGAGTCGCCGAGGGCGATCACGGAGGCGGCGCGGCGCTCCTTGGAGGCGACGCTGACCCCGGTCAGGAAGTACCAGGCGTCCATCGTCGCGGTCGGCCGGATGGCGGCCGAGGCCGTGGCATTGCCGGCGGCGACGAAGTTGTGCTGGAAGGAGAAGGCGTGCAGGGTGCTGCCGGGCGTACGGCGCGGCAGATAGAGGCTCACCACCAGGTCGCCCCCGGCCGGTACCGGCAGCGCGACCGGGTCGCTGAGGAGCGGGGCGCCCGCCGGGACGGTCACCGAGGTCCGGCCGCCGAAGGTCACCCGGTGGTCGGTGCGCGGGTCGATCCGCTGTCCGTCGGACCCGGCGGGGCGGGCCACCCGGGCTTCGCCGATCACCAGCGGCTGGTCGCCGAACTCGTTGGAGAGCCGGATGCGCACGGCGCCGCCGCCACTGCTGAGGTGCACCGTCTGCCGGATCGTCTGCTTCTCGAAGACCGTCACGACCGTGGGCGGGGTACTGGTGGGCGCGGTCGCCCAGCTACCGGTCCAGCTGCAGGTGGCGGCTTTTGGGGCGGCGGCTTTTGGGGCGGCGGCCTTCGGGGTCGCGGCCTTCGGGGTGGCAGCTGTGGCCGGCGCGGCAGCCAGGACGAGGAGCGAGGCGAGCAGTGCCACGCTACGGGCGAGGGTGCGCACAGTGGTCTCCTGGGCGTCGGGTCGGGTCGGCGGGCAGGCCGAAGCTCCAGCCCCTGGCGTGGAGGGCGGGGATGAACCGGTCGACGGCTTCGACGGTCCCGGAGCGGTCGCCGCCGCCGTCGTGCAGCAGCACCACCGCGCCCGGCGCGGTGCCCCGCTCCAGGCGGCCGACCAGTTCATCGGCGCCCGGCGCCTCCCAGTCGCCGACCTCCAGCCGCCACCCCAGCGACTGCATCCCCAGCTCGGCGGCGACCTGCGGGGTCCGCCCCCATCTCCCGTACGGGGCGCGGAACCAGGGAACCCGAGCCCCCGGGGCCGCGCTGCGGATCAGCGCATCGGCCTGCGCCAGGTCGGCGCGGATCCGCTCCGGCGGCCAGCCGCTCATGTCGTCATGGCGCATGGAGTGGTTGCCCAGCTGGTGGCCGTCGGCAACGATCGCCCGCACCAGCTCCGGCGCGGCCTGCACCTGGTCGCCGCGCAGGCAGAACACCGCCGTGACCCGGTGCCGACGCAGCACCGCGAGCAGTCCCGGTGTGTGCTCGGGGTCGGGGCCGTCGTCGAAGGTCAGCGCGACCGTGTCGCCGCCCTGCCGGGTGGAGTCCACCACGGCGGCCCTGGTGCCCATGGCGCTGTCCAACGCTTCCCTCTCGTCGGGTGGGATGGTCGTCATACCATTCCATCGAACGCCCGGCCTGGTCATCCGACAGGCGTCGGGCAAGCCGCCACTCCCATCCGACAACCGCTCGCCCCCACCATCCACCCAAGCCGCCGCCGGCCACCCGAGCTGTCAGTGGGGGCGAGCCGCGCCCGCCCGCGAGAGGGTCTCAGCCGAAAGCCTTGACCTTCGTCCAGTCCGCCGTCAGGACGATCCTCACGGGGGGCTTGGTGTTGGTCGTGGTCGGGTGGTACACCCGCATCTGCCCGTCCGACGCGTAGCGGGCCCACATGTCGGGCACCTTGTCCCCGTTCACATCAGGGATGCCGATGACCGTCGACACGTTCCCCTCCGACCAGTTGGTCCCGTACGAGACGTCCCCGTCGCGGGAGTTGGCGGCCACCATCAGCGAGGCCAGGTCGACGCTGCCGGTGGCCGTGCCCGGCTTGCCGTGGCGGAGGTACATATTGCCGTTGTCCAGGTTGCGCCACAGCAGGTCAGGGGTGCCGTCCAGGTCGATGTCGGCCACATTGACGATGTCGCGGCGGGTCCAGGTCTCGCCGCCCATGAGGGTCGCCTGCTGGAAGCTTGCGCCTGTGTAGCCGGTCAGCGCCCAGAACGCGCCTCCGGCCCGCAGGAACAGGTCCGGCAGCTTGTCGCCGGTGACGTCGCCGACCGCCTTGATCTGGGTCCAGGTCGCCGGGTCCGGTGCGTTGGCGGGCAGCCTGACCCGCAGCCGCTGGTCCACGTTGAAGCTGCCGTAGCCGTCGCCTGGGTAGAGCCAGAAGCGGCCGTCAGGGGTGCGGGCGAACAGGTCGGTGACGCCGTCGCCGGGGTAGGCGTCCGAGTACTTGCTGATCAGGGCTGCCTTCCCGGTGGCGGGGTCGTACCAGTGGCCCGGGGGGTTGAGCTTGTTGCCGGTGGCGTAGGAGGCGGCGAGGGAGCCGTACAGTCCGCCGTCCACGTCGCCGGGGTAGGTCCGCAGATTGCCGGAGGCGTCCACGATGATCAGGTCGGCGCGTCCGTCGCCGCCGGTGTCGCCGGGCCCGTCGGCCGTGTCGCGCGGCGGCACATAGAAGACATAGTCGGTGCGGACGCTGCGGTTGCCGACCGCGTCATAGGCTACACGTGCAGATAGGTGGGGCCCGAGTGAGGCGGCTTGAGGTCGGTCACGGTGGCGGTGCCGGAGGTGGCCTTGACCTCCTTGGCGTTGAGGCCCTCGAAGGCGTAGCTGAACTTGGCCGCGCCGGCGGCGGTGAAGGTGATGGGACCGGGCTGGCCGAACTTCGCGGTCGCCCAGGTGGCGCCGTCGGGGGTGGCCTCCTTGAACACCGGGCTGGTGACGTCCGGAGCCGGGGGTGCGGAGGCGTCGACGGTGATGCGGCAGGGTTCCGCGCCCGGCGGGAAGTAGCTGGAGACGGCTCCCGTCGTGTCCTCGGCGCGCACGTCCCATGAGTAGGTGGCCTTGTCCTCCAGGCTGGTGGAGGGGATCGTCAGCGTGGCCTTGCCGCTGCTCAGGCTGGTGACGAGGGTCCCGGCGGGAGCCGTCCCGCCGTTCTTCCAGAAGCGGAAGCGCAGGCCCTTCAGATTGCCGTCGGGGTCCGTGGCGGTCGCCGAGAGGACGATATTGGTCCTGGCGACCGCACGGCCTGCCCCGGGACCGGGCACGCAGGCGCCGCCGGGTGATGTCGTGCCCCCGGTCGGCTCGTTGGGCTTGCGGTTGTAGACCATCTCCAGCGCCGCGTCGGTGGCCCGGAACTTGCGCCAGGTCTGGGTGTCGGACTCGTTGGTGGCCTGCATTCCGAGCGTGATGCTGGACCAGCCGGAGTCCGCGCCGACCTGAGCGGCCTTCCGCACGTCGAACATCACATAGTCGTCGGCGCAGGCGCTGGACCAGCCATGGGCGAAGGAGAGCTTGTCCTGCAACGTCGTCCAGGCCGGCTGCTTGGCCCAGGTGGTGCCGGAGGAGATGGCGCCGGTCAGCCAGAGCTGGAACTCACGGGTCGTGCAGGACCAGGAGTGGTTGTTCAGGACCTTGAACTTCGCCGACGTGATGTCCGCGCCGCTGAGGCTGCTGGAGTAGCCCAGACGCCAGAAGGACCGGGCGGTGCCCTTGGTGTCGCTCTCATAGCCCACCCGGGCGTCCGAGGTTCCGGAGTTGAAGTTGGTGCCGTTGTAGAAGCTGGTGTTGGGATACGGCTTGTAGGCGGTGGTCCACGCCTGCCAGCCGCCGGTGAGCGTCGGGTCCAGGAAGACGGGGAAGCGGACGTCCTGGTCGGTGAGCAGACCGGTGGCCGCGACCTCCAGGCTCAGGCGGGCGCTGCCGGTTCCCTCGCCTTCGAGCCGGGTCGGCAGCGGACTCCTGTGGGCACCCGGCTCGATGCCGCTCAGACCGGAGAGCGCCAGCACATCGGAGGCGGTGGCCACGGCGGTTCGGGGGGCGGTCTCGGGGGCCTCGGGGTCCTGGCCGGAGGAGTCCCAGGCGAACGGCGTGGGGATCGAGGCGATCTCCTCCCCGCTGCCCGGGTCGAGGACCTGCACCCCGCCGGTGGTGCCGTCGTGCCGGAAGACCGCCGTCTGCGAACGCAGGCCGTAGGTCAGGGTGCTGAGAGCCTCCTGTGCGGCGGCTTCCCGGGTCTTGACGATGAGCAGCTGTCCGAAGCCGCCCTCCTCCCGGGCGACGAGCAGCAGGTCCACGCCCGGCAGGACCTCGGGGTAGAGGGCGCGGGGGCCGTCGAGCACCGGCTCCGGCAGCGGACCGGGCCAGGCGTAGGCCACGGTGTGACCGGCGATCTCCAGCTCGGCCAGGACGGTCTCCCCGGCGGGAGCACCGCCGCCCTCTGCGGTGAGCCGGACCCTGCTCTGCGAGCGCTCCGCGCGGCGCTCGTCCTGCCGGGCTCCGTCGGAGTCGCCGTTGGAGCGGCCGTTGGAGCGGCCGTTGGAGCCGCCGTTGGAGAAGCGTACGGGGACAGGGGCGTTGACGGGTCGAATCCCCAGCCCGCCGGCGGTGTTCCCGGTCCGCTCCAGCCTGGTGTCGATGGCCGCCCAGGTGCCCTGCGCGTTCCTCGCCCGCTGGGGCACGGCGTGGATCCGGGTACGCCACTGGCCGCTCGGCAGCGCCCAGGTGAGGGAGGTGGCGGTGGTGGCCGTCTCCACAAGCACCTGCTTGCCGCTGCGGCGTGCCTCGGCCAGGGCGGCGGCCTCGTCGCGGAGTCCGGTCGCCGCCGGACGGGCGTCAACGGTCCCGCCCTGGCGGGTACGCGTGCTGTCTTCCGGCTGCCACCACGGCAGCAGGGAGGCGGTGAGTGCGGCCAGAAGAAGGCCAAGGGTGCAGAGCAGCCTGGTGCGGGTGCGCACAAAGGGGCTGAGGAGGCGAGGCGCGGTCACGGCGGTCTACTCCCGTGGGGACCAGGCGGAAAGGGGGCGGCACAGAGAACCCCGTTCGGCGGGCCGCGGGGCAGAGAACGCGCACACGATCGCACACATCCGGGCAGGTGAACCCGGAGAGGAAAGTTTATTGATTCGGTATCAAAGCCCGGCGGTCGAGGAGAGTGACGCCCGATATGTCTGGATCTGAGGTGTTGTCGTCAGAGTAAAGATACGGGAAAGAGATGGTTTACCCGGACCATCTGAATGATCGTCGTTTATTCGTTCTGATTGCTGATGCACAGTGGGGCATTTCACTTCCACACCCCTGCCGTCACACCCCGTGATCTTGAATGAGGCGGTGGCCGTACCGGAGAGTTCTGGGCGCACACGCCTCAACCGGCCTGTGCCCCTTGGTGTCCTCACACCTCGATCCATTCCTCTTCCTTCGCGCCCGGGTGGGAGTCGACACGTATGCGTGCTACAGGTCCGCTGTCCTGGCGGGGGCGTGGCCGACCGGCCCTGCCGGAGTCCGCCCGCCGCCGGCGGAGTCGTGCCCGCACGGCGATCGTCCTGCTACTGGCCTCCGCGCTGACGGCGACGAGCCTGTCCGCCCCGGCCTGGGCGGTGCCCGGCCCCGGCATGCACCGCGAGGATACGCAGCTCGAACTGCCGGACCTACCCGAGCGCGAGGCGGTCACCCAGGACCAGAACGCCGAGACGGACCTGACCACCGCCGACGAGGTCCCGGTGGTCCCGTACGAGCCACAGGCCGTCACCCCCTGGAAGCCGGAAAGCGGCACCGTGGACCTGACCGGAGTCCAGCCCGGTGCCACCGCTCCCGTCTCCGACCTGCCGGTTGCCCTCGGAGTCCCGGAGGGCGGCGACCCGGCCGCCCTCGCCGGCCGGTGGACCGTGGAGCTGGCCGCTCCCGAGGCATCCCAGACCGCGGGTGTCTCCGGCCTGATCATGCGGATCACGCCGCCCGCCGACGCCGACCCGGCCGCCGAGGTCGCCCTCAGCGTCGACTACACGGCCTTCGCCGATCTCTACGGTCCGCAGGCCGCCGACCGCTTCGGCCTGATGCTGCTCCCCGGCTGCGTCCTCACCTCCCCCTACAGCGGCGAGTGCGCCCCCGACGCGGATGTGGAGGCCGTGTCCGCCGGGGCCCCCGGCGTGGAGGCGCGGACCCTGTCCGCCACCCCCGGCGAGCACACCTTCCAGCCGCTGCCCAGCGAGGTGGAGCTGCTGCCCACCGAGGCAGCGCCCACCCGCACCATGGCCGCCGAGGACACACCGACCCGACGCGTCATCACCGGCACCGTGCCCGTCGGCCAACTGGTCGGCGGCGCCCCCACCTCCGCCCCCGCCTCCGGGGCCAGCGGGGCCAGCGGGGCTTCGGTCCACACGGCCGCCCTGACCGCCGCCGACGAGCCGAGCCCGCGAGTCGTCGGCGCGCTCGACACCGGCGCCTCGGCGGCAGGCGACTACACCGCCACGCCACTGCTGTCCTCCGGCTCCTGGGCCGCAGGCTCCTCCTCCGGTGCGTTCACCTACTCGTACCAGGTGCAGACGCCCGAGACGGCGGGCGGCCTCATGCCGAAGGTGGCCCTCTCGTACTCCTCGCAGTCGGTGGACGGCCGCACCTCCGCCACCAACAACCAGGCGTCCTGGATCGGCGACGGCTGGGAGTACGGCGCGGGAGCGATCACCCGTACCTACGCCGGCTGCACCCAGGACTCGAAGAAGGCGGGGGCGAACAACGCCAACCACCGCACCGGCGACCTGTGCTGGGGCTCCGACAACGCCACCCTGTCCCTCGGCGGCATGACCACCGAACTGGTCTGGGACCAGGACCAGGAGACCTGGACCACCGCCAACGGCGACGGCTCCAGGGTCCAGCTGGTCAAGGACACACGCCTGAAGAACGGTGACGCGGACGGCGAGTACTGGATCGTCACCACCCGCGACGGCACCGCCTACCACTTCGGCCTCAACCGCCTGCCCGGCTGGTCCGACAAGGGCACCCCCGACACCTCGGACGACGACCCGGTCACCGACTCCGTCCTGACCGTGCCGGTGTTCGGCAACCACAAGGAAGAACCCTGCTACAAGGCGGGCGACTTCGCCGGTTCCTCCTGCGCCCAGGCATGGCGCTGGTCTCTCGACTACGTGGAGGACGTCCACGGCAACGCCATGTCCCTGTGGTGGGTGCGCGAGACCAACTACTACGCGAAGAACTTCAACTTCAAGGCCCCGGTCGCCTACCACCGCGGCGGCCACCTCGCCCGCATCGACTACGGGCAGCGCAAGGAGACCCTCTTCTCGGCCGCACCGCTGGCCCGCATCGCCTTCACCGTCGCCGAACGCTGCCTCACCGTGGGCACCCTCACCTGCACCGAGGCCAACTTCACCGACAAGGACCCCGGCAAGTACCGCATCTGGTACGACACTCCGGCGAATCTGCGCTGCGCCTCGGGTCAGATGTGCTGGAACGCCTCGCCGTCCTTCTTCTCCCGTCACCGCCTGGACAAGATCACGACATCGGCGCAGCGCACCAGGGGCTCGACCGGCCTCCAGCCCGTCGACTCCTACCAGCTGAAGCACTCCTTCCCCGTCCTCAAGACCGGCCCCAACACCGCCCTGTGGCTGGAGTCGATCACGCGCACAGGCCACGGCGCGGACGGCAGGACCGCCGCCACCCTCAACCCGGTGCGCTTCGAGTACAACGACGAGGACATGCCGAACCGCGTCAAGCGGGCAGGCGGCGACCCGCGCCCCGGCTTCTCCCGGCTGCGCATCGCCCGCGTCATCAACGAGTACGGCGGCGAGACCGTCGTCACCTACCGCGAGCCCGCAGGCCAGTGCGCCACCGGCAGCGGCCTGCCCGGCAAGGACGACACGGCCGCACTGAAGGCCAACACCCGCCTGTGCTACCCGGCCTTCTGGCACCCGGACCCGGAGAAGGAGGACATCGACTGGTTCCACAAGTACGTGGTCGCCGGCATCGAGGAACTCCCCAATGTCGACGGCGCGTTCAGCACCGTCACCGCCTATACGTACACAAACGCCGGGTGGCGGCTCGCGGAGCAGGAGTTCACCAAGAAGTCCACCCGCACCTACTCCGAGTTCGCCGGCTTCGAGCGGGTCGCCGTCCTCACCGGTGCGGATGACCCCGCCATCGGCAGTAGGCGGTCCAAGTCCGTCACCCGCTACTTCCGCGGCATGGGCGCGACCGTGCCTGTGAAGGACATCAGCGGCACCATCGAGATCGCCAAGGACAAGGAGCCCTTCGCCGGGCGCATCGCCGAGGAGCTCACCTACGCCGACGCCGGCGACGCCGACACCGCCTGGCTCACCCGCAGCATCACGTACCCCGAGGCCACCGAGCTCGCCAAACGGGAGCGCGACGACGGCCTCAGCGCCCTGCGCGCCTGGCGTGTCACCGAGCCCCGGCAGGTCTCGTACACCAAATCCTCCGGCACTGGCGACGACAAGCGCACCGAGCGCGTGGTCGAGACCAGGACGACGTTCGAGCCGACCTATGGCCTGCCCACGCAGGTGGAGATGCTGGGCGACACCGGGAAGAGCGGCGACGAGTCCTGCACGCTCCTGGAGTACGTCGACAGCAGCGACAAGCACATCATCGGCCTGACCAAGCGGTCCCGCACCAGCCCGACGACCTGTGCGAAGGCCAACTTCGACGATCTGAAGACCCTGAGCGATGCCTTCCTCGTCGCCTACGACGGCCAGAAGTACGGTGCCGACCTGGCCGAGACGACCCGCGGCCTCGCGACCCGGACCTGGTCGCTGAAGGCCGACGGTTCCGACTACCAGTCCGACGGCACCACCGAATTCGACGCCATCGGCCGCGTCACCAGGCGCACCGACCCCGACGGCAACTCCTCCACGATCAGCTACGACCCGCCCACCGGGCAGGCGTACAAGGTCATCGAGAAGGACCCGCTGCTGCACCAGCAGACCAGCGAACTGGACCCCGGCCGGGCCGTCTCCCTCAAGACCACGGACGTCAACGGGCACAGCAGCGAGGCCAAGTACGACCCGCTGGGCCGCCTCGTCGAAGCCTGGGCTCCCGGACGCACCCCCTCCACCACGGCCGTGCCCGACTTCAGGGCCGTGTACGCCACCCCGGTCGGCAAGCCGCCGTACGTCACCACCCACACGCGCGGCCACGAGGACCGCGTCGAGACCGCCGTCACCTTCTACGACGGCCTGGGCCGCGAGCGGCAGAGCCAGGAGCAGGCCACCGGCGGCGGCATCCTGGTCACGGACACGCTGCACAACAGCTCCGGCGAGGTGTGGCAGACCAACAACGCCTACTTCGCCAAGGGCACTCCCAGCGGCAAGCTGTTCACCCCGCTCGCCGACACGGCCGTGCCCAACGCCACCCGCTATACCTACGACGGCCTCGGCCGCGTGGTCGAGGAAATGCCCGTCCTGCGAGGCAAGGAGAGTGCGGACCGGGCCACCCGCTACGCCTACGGCGCGGACCACTCCACGGTGATCAACCCGGCGGGCGCCGCCTCCTACAAGCTGTACACGGACGCGCTGGGCCGCACGGTCCGCGTGGACACCTTCAGCAACGCCGCCCGCACCGCGTTCACCACGATGGAGTACACGTACAACGCGCGCGGCCTGCTGGAGAAGGCCACCCACTCCGCCGACCCCGGCCACGCCTGGTCCTGGACCTACAACCAGCGCGGCCTGGTGAAGACCGCCACCGACCCCGACGCCGGCACCACCCAGACCACCTACGACCACCTCGACCGGCCGAAGACCATCACCAATGCGCGCGGCGTCACCGTCTGGACCGGCTACGACAAGGTGTCCCGCCCCACCGAGCAGCGGCTCGGCGGCGACACCGGCACCCTGCTCGCCGAATACACCTATGACACGGCCGCCGGCGGCAAGGGCCTGCCCGCCTCCGCCACCCGCTACACCGACGGCCTGCCGTACACCCTGAAGGTCGGCGGCTACACCCCCGACTACCAGCCCGTCTCCACCGCCCTCACCCTGCCGAAGTCCATAGCCGACGCCTGGGGCCTCAAGCCCTCATATGGCTACGGCTACACCTACTCGGACACCGGCCTGGTGGAGACGGCCACGCTGCCCGACGTCGGCGGCTTCAGCTCCGAGCAACTGGTGGTGCGCTACGACAAGGACGGCCTGCCGCTGTCCGTGTCCGGCAAGAACTGGTACGGAGCCGAGGCGGTCTACTCCGCCTACGGCCAGGTGCTGCGCTCCACCCTCGGCGCACAGCCCAACCGGGTGTGGGCCCTCGCCAACTACGACGAGGCCAGCGGCGCGCTCACCGACCAGCAGGTCTTCCGCGAACAGACCGGGGACACCGCCCTCGTCGGCGGCAGCCTTGTCTCGCACCGCTCGTACTGGTACGACAACGCGGGCAATGTCACCGCGATCCGCGAGAACTCCGTCGGCATCGAGGAGCGGCAGTGCTTCACCTATGACCCGGTCGGCCAGCTGAAGAAGGCTTGGACCTCCAAGGACCAGGCGTCCTGCGCCACCGGGCCGGTCAAGGCGGACGGGACCGTCAACGTGACCGCCGGGACCGACGGCTCGGGCTTCTGGCAGGAGTACGAGTACGACCTGCTCGGCAACCGCAGCAAGCTGGTAGAGAAGGACCTCACCGGCAACACCGCCAAGGACGCCGTCACCGACTACGCCTACGGCAAGGCCGACGGCAGCCAGCCCCGCACCCTCACCAAGGCGACCAGGAGGTACACCACCCCGGCCGGTGCCCAGGTCACCGCCGAGGCCGAGCGGCTGTACGAGCTGACCGGCGAGACCAAGTCCGTCACCTCGCTCCAGAACGGCGACAAGCAGGAGCTCAGCTGGACCTGGGACGGCCAGGTCGAGCGGATCACCGGCCAGGGCAGCGGCGGGAAGACCCCCTACGTCGGCCTGGCAGAGAAGTGCCTCGACCTCAAGTCCGGTGCCGCGGCGTCCGGTCAGCCGATCCAGCTGTACAGCTGCAACACCTCGCCCGCCCAGAAGTGGACCTTCACCCCCTCCCCGGGCCAGGGCGACCCCAACCTGGGTGCCCTGTCCATCCACGACGGCTGGTGTGCCCAGCCCGCCGCCAACACGGCCGGTTCGGCGATGCAGCTGCAGAAGTGCAGCGGCGCTGCCGCACAGCAGCTGAAGCGCAACACCTCCACCGGGCAGCTCACCCACCAGTCCTCCGGCCTCTGCCTCGCCGTCAAGGACTCCGCCACCGCCGACGCCACCCCGATCGTGCTGGCCACCTGCGGCACCTCCGCCGCCCAGACCTGGGAGGCGCAGAACCAGACCCGCCACATCTACGGGCCCGACGGCTCCCCGCTGCTGACCATCCAGAACCGGCAGGCCACCCTGCACCTGGGCGAGGCCGAGGTCACCGTCCAGCAGGGCGGCACCCTGGTCAACACCCAGCGCTCCTACGCGGTCCCCGGCGGCACGGTCCTGCGCTACGCGTACGGTTCCGCCGCCGCACAGCTCACCGCCCTCGTCGGCGACCACCAGGGCAGTGCCTATGCGGAGGTCGTCCTCAGCGGCTCCATGGTGGTCCGGGTCCGCAAGCAGGACCCCTTCGGCAACCAGCGCGCCGCCGGCGCCACCGCCGCCAACCTCCAGACCCACACCGGGTTCCTCGGGGCGACCCGCGACGACGCCTCCGGCTACACCCTGCTCGGCGCCCGCCTGTACGACCCCGCCGTCGGACGCTTCCTCTCCGCCGACCCGGTCCTCGACCTGGCGGACCCGATGCAGGCCAACGGCTACGCCTACGCCCACAACAACCCGGTCACCCTGTCCGACCCATCGGGCCTGTCGGTGGCGCTGACCGCCTCCGAACTGGCCGCCGCCCTGGCGGGCGCGGGCCTCACCGCAGCCCAGGTCGCCCAGTCCCAGGCCGCCATGAACCGCTCCCTCACCTCGGTGATCCTCTCCGCGGCCTGGGAGGTGCTGGCCGACTTCATCGGCATCAACGACGCCATATCCTGCTTCGGCGGCGACATGTGGGCCTGCGGGGGCGTCATCGTCAGCGCGATCCCCTGGAGCAAGCTCGGCAAGATCCCGTCGGTGTTCAAGGCCGTCAACCGCACCATCTCCGCCATCCAGGCATGGCGAACGGCCAAGAAAGCGGCCGAGGCCGTGCTGGCCGCCGCCCGCGCGGCCGAACGCGCGGCGCTCAGCGCCAAGAAGGCGGCCATCGAACGGGCCAAGAAGGCCGCCCAGGCGGCCAAGAAGAAACCCACCAGCAAGCTGGACACAACCAGCAACAGCGCGGTCAACATCACCAAGAAGACCGGCAACCCGGTCCAGAAACAGGCCCAGGCCAAGGCCAACCCCAAGGGCTCCTCCGCCTCCGGAACCAGCGGCGGCAAGAGCCCGTCCAAACCTGGCGGCTCCTCCGGCGGCTCCGCCCGCAGCAGCGGCGGCACCAGCGGAAGCGGCGGCTCGGGCAAGGCCGACGACGGCTGCACCAGCAACAGCTTCACCTCAGGCACCCAGGTCCTGATGGCCGACGGCACCGCCAAGCCGATCGAGGACATCAAGCCCGGCGACCAGGTCAAGGCCACCGACCAGGAGACGGGCACCACCCGGGCGGAGACGGTCACCGCCGAGATCAAGGGCGAGGGCGTCAAGCACCTGGTGCAGATCACCATCGACACCCACGCCCAGGGCGGCCCGAAGACCGCCGAGATCACCGCGACCGACGGCCACCCCTTCTGGGTCCCCGAACTCGGCAAGTGGATCGATGCCACCGACCTCCAGCCCGGCCAGTGGCTCCGCACCAGCGCCGGCACCCACGTCCAGATCACGGCGATCAAGCACTGGACAGCCCAGCAAACCACCGTCCACAACCTGACCGTCGGCAACCTCCACACGTACTATGTGCTCGCGGGGGCCACGCCGGTCCTGGTTCACAACTGTGGCCCAGGGGTTGCGACTGAAGACGATGCAATGCTCGCACTTGGCCGTGCGGAAGAATTGCAGGCCTCGCGTAATGACTACTTCATGGCGGACGTTAAGGGCACTACGGCAGTAATCGGCGTCTTTAACTCCAAAACGAAGGCGTTCACCACCCGCATTGGAATCAATGGAGGTGGTGCTATGCCGTCCGGCTGGACGTTGCGGCCAGGGGAGGAGTTCGTGCAGGCTGCCGGGCATGCAGAAGAAGGGATTCTCAACAGTTTGGGCCCCAACGAGCATGCTGTGTTTGGTGCGGCATCAAGAAACTTCTGCGTTTCCATCTGTTTGCCCATGCTGAATACCCGGGGGATAACAGCGGGAGGTGCGGGGATACGTGGTCATGCCGCACAGAACTCGCCATTCACAATCTTCTGGGCCACTGGAGGCTAGAGGGATATGGAGATTTCGCCGGAACTGCAGGCAATCTCGAATGCTTCGGAATCTGAACTGGCGCTGATTTGCGCCGCAGCAGCGGAGCGGGGTGCTGGCTTCTGTCGATCCCTTGGCCGGTCGGAGCAGTCTGAGTGGGTCGCCGCATCGCTCGGTCTCGTCTGGGCGGCAGCTGCTGGGGATTCCGTGCAGGATGAGTGCGCCGAGGCGCTGGATGAGCTAGAGCTGGAATCTCAGGATGGCGAGGATGATTCCTCTCAACCTGAGTTCTATGTGGCTCAATCCATGGCGTTGGTCGGCAACGCTCTCGCGGTTTCAATGAGGCCATCCGCCGTAAAGGCCGAGATGGCTATCAACACCGTCAGGTCACTGCTCTCCATGCTCGACTTCAAGGTAGGTGGAGAGAAGCCTGTGGTCGTCAGATATGGCGACCCCTCCCCTCCAGTAGGACCTCTTGTTCAAATGGAGATCGACGCGGAGCGTGAAATAATTGACGTTCTTGCTCGTGAGGCGACAGTTTCTGGTCAGGGAGCACCTCGCGCCTCGGTTGTGAACCGAATCCAGGCATCATCGACCGGCTTCAGTGAGAGGCTGGCGCCTTCCATCGAAGAGGTTGCCGCGCTTAGCAACTGGGAACTCTAGCGGCATAGCGAACCGTCAAAGCCCCGCCAGCATGCACGCTGGCGGGGCTTTGACGGCAACGCTGACGGCAACGTCAGCGGATGACCGTTGCAGCAGGTGGGGCGTCAGGGTCGTCGTCGGTCGGGCCGAGGGCGTTGCCAAGGGTGTCGATGGCTTGGCGTTGGAGGCGGAGTCGGACGTGGGTGTAGACGCCGGCGGTGACGCCGATGTGGGCGTGGCCGAGGAGTTCCTTGATCACGACGAGGTCGACCCCCTGTTCCAGGAGCAGAGTGGCGGTCGAGTGGCGTAGGTCGTGGAAGCGGATGCGTCGGAGTCCGGCCCGGCCGAGGAAGCTGCGGAAGCGGCGGGTGAGGTTGGCCGGGTCGAGAGGCCGTCCTATGGGCGTGGTGAAGACGAGGCCGTTGTCTCTCCAGTCCGGCCCTGCGTTCTCGCGCTCCGTGTCCTGCCGTTCCTTGTGTTCCTGGAGGGAGTCGATGCATTCGGTCGGCAGCGCAATGCGACGCTCGGAGGCCCGGGTCTTGGTGGGCAGTTGCGTGAGGCCAGCGGTGCGGGTGCGCTGGAGCGAGCGGCGGATGTTGGCCGTTCCGGTGGTGAGGTCGAGGTCTTCCCAGTGCAGGCCGAGGAGTTCGCCTTTGCGGAGTCCGGTGCGCAGGGCGAGTTCGTACAGGGCGTCGAGCCGGTCGGCGCGGGCTGCGTCGAGGAACTGGCGGACTTCGGATGCGGTGAGGGGCGGGAAGCGCCTCGGCCGCTGCGTGGTGGTCTTGACGTTCCGGGCGACGTTGCGGGGCAACTCGTCCTCCCGGACCGCGTGCTCCAGCGCCGACTTGAGCACCGAGTGCACGTAGGTCACGGTCAAAGCGGACAGCCGCTTCTGGCAGCACTCGCCGATCGCGCAGCACTTCTTCCGTTCGGTGTCGAGTCCCTGGGTGCAGCACTGGCAGGTGGTGCGGAGCCGGTCGAGGAAGGTGCGCACGTCCTTGGCGGTGAGGCGGGCGATCTTCTTGGTGCCGAGGCCGGGGATGAGGTGGAGGCGGACGCAGGTGGCGTAGCGGGTGTGGGTGTTCTCGCGGAGTCGGTGGATGGCGACGCTGCCCAGCCAGTAGGTGAGGTAGTCGCCGACGGTGCTGTCGGCGGTGGCGACGGGCAGCCCGCGGTTGCTGTCGGCGATCTTTTCGGCGAGCTTGTCGGCCGCGTTCTTGCGGGTGGTGCCGTAGACCCGGACGCGTTTGCGGGTGCCGTTGGCGGCGAGGACGTAGCCGGTGGCTTCCCAGCGGCCGTCCTTGCGTTGGTAGATGGTGCCTTCGCCGTTGGCGCGGGCCTTCCTGCGCTGGGGGGCGGTCATCGGGCGGCCTCTTCTACGTGGCGGTGGATGTAGTCAGCGAGGGCGTGGGAGGGGATGCGGCGGGCGCGGCCGATGGTCGGTGAGGCGAGTCGTCGGGTGCGCAGGGGTGGCGTCCTTGACTGCCAGGCCGAGCATCGGGGCGAGCCGTTTCCAGCCCCACCGCAGCCGCCGCGCCTGCCGCAGACTGACCCGGGTCTCGGCATCGGCCCGGTACCAGCGGGCGAAGCGGTACCCGGCCCAGCCCAGCAGCCCGAGCACGCCGAGGCCGACCACGGCGAGGAGCGCGAGCCCGAGGGGGGTGCCGGTCATCAGGCGCCCGCCTTGGCGGTGACGGCGTCGGCGCGCAAGGAGATGCCGTGCCGGTCCTTGCCGTTGATCTCGTTCTCCCAGGCCGACGCGACAAGCCTGGTGAAGACGACCGGCAGGCCGACCTTCAGGCCCTTGCCCAGGCCCGGCTCCGGGACCTTCATGGTGATCACTTCGGCGCGGCCGTTGAAGGCGAACATCACGTCCACCAGGTGCAGGTGGGCGCCGGTGGCCCGGTCGATCGCAGGCTGCTGGCCTTCGCGGTCCTTGAAGTGCGGCCGGGACTCGGAGGCCAGGATCACCAGGGCCTGGGACTGGTCGATGGGCATGGTCTTCACGGCAAACCTCCAGGTAGAGGGGTGCGAGTCACTCGTGTGGGTGATCGCGTGCCGCAACCATACATTCATCCGATCCGAAGTCCATCCCTATTGAGTTCCATCCGTTCTTGGGGTGGTCCATCCATCCGGCGGCTACCCTGACCCCGTGAGGCCGCTGAGCTGGTGAAACACGACAGACAGCGGGCGGCCTGCGGCGGGTGGAATCGGACTCGGACTGGGGATGGACATGGCTGCTGCTGACGAAGCGCGCTTGACATTCGAGCGCATCGCGGACGACCTGCGGCAGCAGATCCGGGACGGCGAACTGCGTCCAGGCCAGCTCCTGCCGACGCAGAGCCAGCTCATGCAGACCTACAAGGCATCGAGCCTGACCGTGCAGAAGGCCATCCGGCTCCTCAGGAACGAGGGCTGGGTCATCGCCCGCCAGGGGCGCGGCACCTTCGTCACGCGCTCGGCCGACTTCGAGGACGCCTTCGAGAAGGTCGCCGGCGACCTCCAGCAGCAGATCTACTCCGGCACCCTGGCACCCGGAGCCAGGCTCCCCGCCCGCGAGGTCCTGGCGGAGCACTACGCGGTGCCGCTCAACGTCGTCACCAATGCCATCTCTCTGCTGGCGGGCAACTTCCTCCTGCGCTACCCCGGCGAACTGCCTGGCGACGAGGTCTACGTACGCGACTGGGACGACCACGGCTTCGCCACCCAGCTCATCCACGGCCGCCTGGTCCACAAGATCAGAGACGGCTCACTCGCCAGGGGAGCCACGGTCACCGTGGACGACGTGGTCGACACGATCGGCGGCGACCCGGAATCCGCCGACCAGGCACTGACCTTCCTCACCCTGGAAGGCAGGATGAAGAAGGCCCACCAGCGCAACGGGTCGATGGCGTATGTCGTCGTGGGAGGCGAGTTCGGCACCGAGGTACCGGTCTCGGTGCAGCCGGTGGACGAGCCGGACGAAGCGTCGGCTACCCCGCGGAACGAGTTCCCGGCGGTGGCCGGAGTAGCGGATCTCGCCTACAAGCTGGAACGAGCCCTGGAGCGGATCGAGGAGCTTGAGGAGCGTGTCGAACGCCTCGAAGGCCGCGACGCGGACTGAGGTGGGCGCGTGAACGACGGCGTCCCCGAAGGCCGCGGGCTGGCATTCGGGGACGCTTCGCGTGGATCGGTCAGGGCTGGTACTCGTAGCCGATGGTGAACCGGGGCGGCAGGCACCACTCCCCGTACTCGATGATCCCCTCCGCGTCCGACCAGCGGTGGGCGCCGGCCAGGATCGGGGAGCCGACCGGCAGCCCCAGTGCGCTTGCCTCTCGGGCGTCGGCGGGGCGGGCGTGCATGTCGTCACGGGCGTGGGTGATCGTGCGCCCGGTGGCTTCCAGAACCCGGGCGGACAGTCCGTGATTGCGGCCCGGGGCGGTGTTCAACAGGTCCGGCACGAGGGCGGCGAATGGGGCCGGGTACCAGGTCACGGCGAACACGGTCCGGGTCTTGCCCCGGCCGGCCAGCCACTCGCGCCGGACCACCTGGTCTCCGGCTTCCAGGTCGAAGATCTCCGCCACGTACAGCGGCGGGGTGATCAGTTCGGCGGCCGTCACCCGGCTCGTCTCGCCCTCCGCTAGGAACGACTTCACCCGCTGGACCCGGGCCAGCCGGTCCCGCGCCGACAGCGTCCAGCGAGGGTCGTCGGCGACGTAGGTGCCCCTGGGGGTGGTGCGGATGAAGTTCTCGACCTGGAGGGCCTGCAAGGCGCGGGAGACGGTGGCGGCTGCGGCCTGCCACTGCCCGGCGATCTCCCGGTTGGTCGGCAGCTTGGCGCCCGGCTCAAGCTCTCCCGACAGGATGCGCTCCCGGAAGTGATCCGCGATCTTCGTGAACGTCTTGGGACTGGGCATAAGGCGTGCTCCTCCGTTGAGTTGACGTGATGTCAGCGAGGGCACACTAGTGCACTACGAACCGTAGCGGGAGTGCTTCGGCCAATCGAATACTGAACTAGAGCACCGGCCTGTCAAGAGGTCGGCCATGTGACGTTCGAAAGGTGGCGATGTGCAGTGACGGAGCCGACCAGGTACTCGACCCCGCCAGTTGAACTCCCCTTGCGCCTGGAGCTGGAGCCGGTACCCGTTGAGGGCTGTGCGGGGTGCGCGGAGCTGGCCAACGTACGTGACCGGGCCCGCGCGGTCGGCGACATGACCACCGTCAGCGACTGCAACGTCTACATGCGACGCCACCCGGAGGGCCACCAGTGAGCCCCCGCGCTGTATACCGGCACGTCACCCACACCATCCGCCACGCACCCGAAGGCGGCATCACCTACGAGGCGTTCTGCACCGCTGCTAACTGCGGAGCCGAATCCGGACCCCTCGCCGAGCAGGAAGCCGCACAGGAGTGGGCACTCCGCCATACCGGACGCACCGGCCACGACCTGTTCAGACGCGTCGTCACCGACCACGCCAAGGTCACCCGAGCCGAGTAGAACCACCGTCGCCAGCCGGAACAGGACCCACAACCCGTGGGCCATCGCACCAGGCCAGCAGCCCAGCCGAACGCTCAACCGACAGCCAGGGCGTACCGCCGAAGCGGGATGCGTCCAAACTTTCTCTACGTCTTCAAGGCGACCCGCTGGCGCGGGTCGCGCGCGGCACGGCCGCCCACCCGGCCCGCTCTCGGCTCCGCCACCGCGGGCCGGCCAGCGACCAGGCCGCGCAGAGACAGCACAGCGGACGAACGGAAGCGCGGAGAAAGCCGGACGCGCCCGCACAGCGAACGCCAGGCCGACGGCGAGGCGACGGCGGGGAGTTGGCTGAGCCGAAGGCCCGGGGGTGGGGCCGGTCGGCTCCATGGGCTTTACCCACCTCCCCGGGTCGGGGCCCGCGTCGGGCAAGGCCAGGGGGCCACTCGTTCAAATTCCGGGCAGGTCCAAAGCCTGCCCGAGTTGCCGGGCCAGCGTACGGCCCCCTGACCATGCCCGACCCCAACCCGGGTAGGACACCGGCCAAAGCCCACTCCACCGCCCTCAGGCGCGTTGCCGTCTGACGGCAACGCCGACGGCAACAGGGGCGCACAGCACGGTACTTCCACGCACACCTACGGACCGGCCGGAATTCGCTGACCAGCACAACAATCCCGACAAGGGTTCGCCGTTGCGGGGTAAGGCGATGTTCGACGAAGTTATGGGCCACTTCGGGGACCGAGTTCAGGGCGTTCAGGGGATCTGGGTATACGGCGATAACCTTGGAGGCTTCAACGAAGCTGTCCGTGGTGGTGCGAGCCTAGTATCGGCGGCCAAGGGGACCTGGAATGGAAGACAGGCAGCCAGATATGGCTTCACTCGCGCGAGGATCGATGAAGCAGTTCCGAGGCTCGACGGGGACTTCCAGCAAGTCCTTGCTACATTCCGAAGATGAGGGAACTGATGGGCGAGGAAAATGAACGATTGGCACGCTTGGCCGTCGAGTACCACGAAATTGGGTGCAGTATCGCGGAGATCGCCGATCTCCTAATCGACAAGCACCCGAACTTGAGTTTGGTGCCGTTCCGGCTGTCTCAAGTGCTTCGATCGGCCTTCGGTCTTTCGGCTCATGACCTGCAATACGTCACCGCGTGGGTGCAAGGTGAGATTTCACTGGAAACCCTGGAGGAGCGCCTTCAGGTGAGTCGGTAATTCGGGCTCAGCTCATAACATGCTGTGGACATTTCGAGAGGCTCCGCCGAATAGATGCTCGGTGAGGTCTCTCTTCCGGAAAGAAGATGACGCCCTGGATGGCCACAGGTAAGGATCCAGCCACCGCCTTTGGAAAATGCAATCAGGGTAATGGAGTAGTGGCAATCGACCTGCGCCGCATTCCATTTGGGCATGCGGATATTTTCGATGGCCCCTTCCCGTAATCTGGCGGAATGTGCCAGCGGAAGCGGTAGTCGGGTTCTGGCCGTAGGAGGTTGTCTTGATCGGGGCAGTTCGATCTGGATGCGGGCGAGGCTTACGTGGCGCTGCTTTCGCGGATCCCGCAGCCTGGGGAGATGATCGAGTCGGGGCTTGTGTAGCTCATCTGGTTCACCCCAATGTTTATCGAGTGGCAGATGGAAATGGCCGCCCATGGAGCTGACGATCTCAGGTAGCTGGCCCGTATCGCTGCCCAGGTTCATGAAGCAGTGGCAAGTATTCTCGGAACTCCGTGATCATGCCGTCTATGTGAGCCGTAGATTTCCTTGCGGCAATAAGTCTCCGGATTCGTCTATTTGCGGGTAGGGAATAGTTATCTGACATGCAGAAAGCAGCTCCGTCGGGTTTTCCGGCGGGGCTGCTGTGGTCTCTTGGAGGTGGCTGACGGGAGTAGTTGACGGCAACGTCAGCGGACGGGCGCTGCACAAAGCGGTGGATCGTCGCCGTCGTCGGGCTCGGCGGTGACCTCCGAGGGGTTGTGGAGGGCGTGGCTGAGGATTTCCTTGATGACGACGAGTTCGACGCCCTGTTCCAGGAGAAGGGTCGCGGTCGAGTGCCGGAGGTCGTGCTATCGGGTCTGGCGGAGTCCCGTTCGTCGGCGGAGTGCCTTGAAGTGTCGGGTGAGGGTAGCTGGTTCGACCGGGTGGCCGTCGGGCCGGGTGAAGACATGGCCCCCGTCCACCCAGCTTCCGTCGGCCTTCTTCTGCTCCTGGTCCTGCTGGGTCTGGTGGGCGCGCAGCGAGGTGATGTGGGGGTCGGCCAGAGCGATACGGCGTTTGGAGCTGCGGGTCTCGGTGGGGAGGGTTGTCAGGCCGCCGGTGGGAGGGTGCGGCGGATGCCGGCGGTGCCGCCCGTCAGGTCGAGTTGGACCAGGGGCGGCCGTCCAGGTCTTCGAGCGCGCGTGCACGTTCCATGGCGGGCATGGTGCCAGGGCGGCTCCGACACCAGGTCTTTCGGTCTCCGGCTGGCCGTTCCCAGCGCTCACCGTGCGGGACCCGCCGGTTCGCGGACCGGTCTGGGCGCGCACGGTGGGCATGGCCCTCGCCGAGCGGGTTCACGCCGCAGTGCCGGAGTCGCGTCGGATGAGCGTCTGCGGGCCACTGCCGCAGGGGAACCCGATTCGTCTGTACGCCGTCAGATATGCGGACCGGTCGACGTGGGAGGAGTGGGCGATGCGGGTGAAGGCGGGGCGGCTGGCGAGGATGGTGTGTGCGGCGGCGGTGGCTGCGGTTGTGGGTGCGGCCGTGGCGGGGTGCGGGTCGGGGAGGGAGACGGCCGCCGCGCCGTCCTCCAGGGGGCCGCTCTCTTCCCCTCCCACTGCGGGGGACGCCGAGGGCGATGCTCTCGCGTCGGCGGCCGATGCGGTGGACCGGATCGGCCGCGCTCGCTTCGCCGGGTGGTACGCGGGGACCGTGGTGGACCGGCGGGCGGGTACGCTCACCGTCCACCGCAAGCCGGGCAGCGACCTGGACCGTGCGGTGCGTGCGGGCGCCCCGGGGGCCGAACTGCGCTTCGCGGACGCGGAGTTGTCCGAGCGGGAGATGGCCGCGCTGGTGGACCGGATCGTCGCCGACACCGCCTACTGGCGGCAGCAGGGCATCGCCGTCAACGGCGCGGGCCCGCTGTCCGACGGCTCCGGCGTCAGCGTCCTCACCACCGCCGGGACGGAGGCGGAGGCCGCCCGGCTCTCCCGGCACTACGACGCCCGGATCGTGGTGCGGCCCGGCCGCCCCACCGCCGGGCCGGGCCCCCGCTTCTCCCCGACGTACCCGGTGGGGTGAGGCAGGGCGGTGCCGAGAGGGCCACCGTGCGGGGGCGCGGGCGTGCGGTGTCGGGCGGCCCGGCCTGCTGGGCGGCCGGGCCTGCTGGGCGGCCGGGTGGGGCGACGGTCAGAAGTGGACGCCGACGCCGGCGAGTTGCTTGGTGACGTCGGGGTACCACCACTTCCAGGAGCAGTGGCGGCCTCCGCCGGTGGGCACGCCGGGGCAGTCCACCTCTTCGGACGCGACGCCGGAGTAGGCGCTGACGGTGCCGCGTGCCACGCCGTAGCCGCTGCTGTTGATGGTGTAGACGGGACCGCCGCTGTCGCCGTTGCCGAGTCCGGAGACATGGTTGGGGGCCTCGGCCTGGACCATGTCCTTGACCGCGCCGAAGCCGCCGATGGTGAAGCTCTGGCCGACGCCCGCCACCACGTAGCCGCAGATGCTGCCGGTGAACGCGCCGCCGTGGCAGATCGAGTCGCCGACATGGCTGGTGGACGCGCTGGTGACCAGACGGCCGGAGTAGGTGTCCTGGACCTGGATCGAGGCGCCCTCGTAGATGCCGTTGCCCGCGTCGGTGAGGATCAACTCGGCGTCGTGGCTGAGGTCCTGGGTGGGGATGACGCTGCCGATCACGGTGCCCAGTGCCGTCCGCCACTGGCCGCCGCCGCAGTGCGCGGCGGTGAGCAGATAGCGGGCGGCGCCGTTGTTCCCCGCCACACCGAAGCCGGTGGTACAGGAGCCCTGGTAGGTGCTGCCGCTGTAGATGTCGGCGTAGGCGGAGCCCCAGAAGGGTGCGCTGTCCGCGAGTCGGCTCGCCGCGCGGGGCGCCTCGCCGGTGGTCACGTCGAGGGCCACCGAGCGGGTCAGTTCCGCGTCGACCTGCTGGAGGCTCTGCGCGGCGAACCCGGCCGGTGCGGGCGCCACCGAGACCTGGACGCCGTTGCCGTCCGGGCGCGGCCCGGCCGAGGTGATCGCCCGGCCGCCGACCGCCCGGACCTCGCTCACCAACCGGTCGGTCTCGGCGAGCAGTTGGTCGAAGGTGTAGGCGGCCGACTCGACGGTGACGGTGATCCCCGCGCGGCGGGCGTCGGTGACGGCGGAGCGCACCTTGGCGGGAACGGTGCCGTGCCAGTAGAGCGTCACCGCGTTCCCCGCGACATCCACGCGGTCACCGGCGAAGCCGGAGCCGTCGCGGGCCGGGGCGAGTGAGTCGGCGACGGCCCTGATCCGGTCGGCCGCCTGGTCCAGCGCACTCTGCACGGCGAAGGCATGCGCCTGCGCGCCCTCGACGGAGGCGAACGGGATGGTGGGCGGGGCGGTGGTCAACTGCTTGCCGCCGGTGGGTTCGGCGGTTCCGGGGCCTGCGGCCGCGGCTGGTCCTGCTGCTGCGAAGAGAAGTGCGACGACGGTGCCTATGGTCCATGCGCGGGTGGTTCGGCCTCTTGGGCGGAGCCGCATGTGCCAGCCTCCTCGGGACGGCAGGACTCGGCCTGCCGCATAGGGTGTGTCGGACCTCGCAGCCCCCAGCCTCCCCACATGTCGATGTACCGTCAATAGTGCGCATACGCCCTAGCGCCCTGATTCGGACAGCCCCGAACCGCCTCCCCCCGCGGCGAAGGTCACCTTTGGTTCCGGGCCGGGTGGCCGGTGGGGGCGCTACCGTGGGCGGGTGACTGACGGCGACTCTGCTGGTGTGGACGCGTTCGAGGCTCAGCGGCGCTATCTGGGGGCGGTGGCGTACCGGCTGCTGGGCTCGGTCACCGATGCCGAGGACGTGGTGCAGGAGGCGTGGCTGCGCTGGCAGGCGGTTGACTGGTCGCAGGTGGCGGATGTCCGGGCGTACCTCACCACCGTGGTCACGCGGCTCTGCTATGACCTGCTCGGCTCCGCCCGGGCCCGCCGGGAGTCGTACTACGGCGAGTGGCTGCCCGAGCCGTTGGTCACCGATGACGGGGAGTCGCCCGCCGAGCGGGCCGAGTTGGGGGAGGAGGTGTCGCTGGCCGTGCTGGCGGTGATGGAGCAGCTCACCCCGGCCGAGCGGGCGGCGTTTGTGCTGCACGACCTGTTCGCGGTCGGCTTCGGTGAGATCGCCGCCGCCCTCGACCGCACCCCCGACGCCGTCCGACAGCTGGCCTCCCGAGCCCGCCGACGGGTCCGGGAGGGCGGCCGGCGCGGCACCGTCGACCCGGCCGAGCACCGCCGGGCCGTCAGCGCCTTTGCGGCGGCCACCGCACAGGGGGACCTCGCGGGCCTGATGGCGGCGCTCGACCCCGAGGTGGTCTGGCACTCGGACGGCGGCGGCATCGTCTCGGCCGGCGTGCGGCCGATCCGGGGCGCCGAGCGGGTGGCCCGGCTGGTGGCCGGACTGGCCGCCAGGTGGCTCGCCCCGGAGTCGGGTGCCTCGTTCGGCTTCGCCCGGGTCAACGGCGAGCCGGGGGTGGTCTGGTACGAGTCCCCGGGCCGGGTCGGCGGCGTGCTCGCCTTCACCGTCGCGGACGGCCGGATCACCGAGGTGCATATCGTGGTCAACCCGGAGAAGCTCGCCCACCTGGTGTGACGCGCCTCACTGTCACATCCCGACCGGCTGCTCCGTCCCCTTCCCGAACGCATGCATGAGACATCGCATCGGAGGAGGACACAGTGACCGATCGCCACATCGTGGTCATCGGCGCGGGCTACGCGGGCCTGACCGCCGCCACCCGCGCGGGCCGCCGCGACCGGGTGACCCTGATCGCTCCGGAGACCCGCTTCCTGCACCGGGTCCGCCAGCATGAGACCGCTGCCGGCCACCCCGAGCACCGGCCCGCCGTCGACCAGCTGCTGCGCGGCCGCCGGGTCACGCACCTCCGGGCCCGGGTGACCGAACTGGACCTGCTGGGCCGCAAGCTGATGACCGACTCCGGCCAGGCCATCGGGTACGACACCCTGGTCTACGCCCTGGGCAGCCGCACCGCCTGGCACGGGATCCCCGGCGCCGCCGAGCACGCCTACCCGGCCGAGCGCGCCGCCGAGCTGCGGCAGCGGCTGAGCGAGGCGCCCCGGCCGGGCACGCTGGCCGTGGTCGGCGGCGGCGCGACCGGTATCGAACTCGCCGCCGAGCTTGCCGAGGCATACCCGGAGTGGCAGGTCCGGCTGGTCACGGCCGACGAGGTCGGCGGCTGGTTCTCGGCCGCCGGACGGGCCCAGGTGCTGCGGGTGCTGGAACGGCTCGGCGTCCGGCTGTACGAGCACACCCGGGTCACCGCCGTCGGCCCGGACGGGCTGCACACCGCGCAGGGCACGGTGGAGGCCGACGTGGTCGCCTGGGCCGCCTCGATGGAGCCGCATGCACTGGCCGCCGAGGCCGGGCTGACGGTGGCCCCGGACGGCCGGGCGGTGGTGGACGCGTATCTGCGCTCGGTCTCGCACCCGGACGTCTATGTGATCGGCGACGCCGCCGCCGTCACCCTGCCGCGCGTCGGCACGCTGCGGATGGGCTGTGCGACCGCCCAGCCGATGGGCCGCTACCTGGGCAGGGTGCTCAGCGGCCGGACGTCCGCGCCGTTCACCTTCCGGTACCAGGTGCAGTGCCTGAGCCTCGGGCGGCGGGACGGCCTGGTGCAGCTGGTCCACGGCGACGACTCGATGCGGCCGATGGTCTTCACCGGAGCGGTGGGGCGGCTGGTCAAGGCGGGCATCGTCCGGCTCGTGGTGGCCATTCTGCGCTGATCGTCCGGTCATATCGCCGTAATGCCGGACATATACGGCCAGGTCTATCCTCGGGGGCAGAGGCTCTGGTGGCACCGGCCGACCGGATGGCCGCCGACGCGGCGTCGGCGGGACCCGGTCGGCTGGGCCGTCCTGGAGGGAGACCCCGATGTCCGTGACGCTGCCTCCCCGTACGCCGTCGTCCCAGCCCCCGGCTCCGGCCCCGCTGCCGACGCACCGTGGCTGCCCCTTCGACCCGCCCGGGGAACTCGGGGCACTGCGTGAGGAGGAGCCGGTCAGCAGGCTGGCCTTCCCCGACGGGAAGACCGGCTGGCTGCTCACCCGGCACGAGGACGTCCGCGCGGTGCTGGCGGACGACCGGTTCAGCTCGGACCGGCTGCGGGCCTCGTCGCCGGTGCGGCGGTTCCCGCTGCTCCGGAGCGAGTCGCCGGACCTGGCCGGATCGCTGATCGGCATGGACCCGCCGCAGCACACCCGCTACCGGCACCTGCTCACCCGCCACTTCACGGTGCGCCGGATGCGCGAGCTGGCCCCGCGCATCGAGCAGATCGTCGCGGACCACCTGGACGCGATGGAGCGCGGCGGTCCCCCGACGGACCTGGTGGCGGACTTCGCGCGCCCGATCCCCTCGCTGGTGATCTGCGAACTGCTCGGCGTGCCGTACGAGGACAGGGCGACCTTCCAGCGGTGCACCGCGACCCTGCTCCGGCTGGACGCCGACGAGCAGACCGTGCGGGCGGCGCGCGACGAGCTGTGGGCGTACATGCTCGGCCTGGTCGCCGCCAAGCGGGACCACCCCGACGACACGCTGCTGGGCACGCTGATCCGGGACGGCGACCCGGACGCCCCGCTCGGTGACGCGGAGCTGGCCGGGCTGGGGCGCCTGCTGCTGGTCGCCGGGCATGAGACGACCGCCAACATGCTCGCGCTGGGCACCTATGCGCTGCTCTGCCACCCCGAGCAGCTTCGCGCCCTGCGGGAGGACCCCGAGCTGGTGGACCGTGCGGTCGAGGAGCTGCTGCGCTACCTCACCATCGTGCAGTTCGGCACCGTCCGGGTGGCCCGCGAGGACGTGGAGGTGGGCGGTCGGCTGATCCGGGCGGGGGAGACCGTGGTCGCCTCGCTCGCCTCCGCCAACCGGGACCCGGAGCACTTCCCGGACCCCGATGAGCTGGACCTCGCCCGGCCCCCGGCGCAGCATGTCGCCTTCGGGCACGGGATCCACCAGTGCCTGGGCCAGCAGCTCGCCCGGGTGGAGATGAAGATCGCCTACCCGGCCCTGCTCCGGCGCTTCCCCGCGCTCGACCTCGCGGTGCCGCCCGGCCGGGTGCCGATGCGCGACGACATGTTCATCTACGGGGTGCACCGGCTCCCCGTCACCTGGTAGCGGTGACCGTGCCATGAGGATCAGAGTGGACCACGACCGCTGCCGAGGCGCCGGTCAGTGCGCGCTCAACGCCCCCGAACTCTTCGACCAGTCGGAGGACGACGGCACCGTCGTGCTGCTCGACGACCACCCGCCGGCCGAACTCCACGACCAGGCCCGGCTCGCCGCCGCGCTCTGTCCCAATGCGGTGATCAGCCTCATCGAGGGCGAGGACCAGGACGAGGGCGAGGACGAGGACCAGGACGAGTCCTGAGCGGTCGGCCCGGCCCGAGGGGAAGTGGACCATATGTGCGCATTGTGGTTAGTTTGAGATAGGCAACTATCCAGCCCTCCTCGTGCGAGGAAGTGGTGCCCATGGCTGCGGCGCCTCCCCTGTCCCGTACGGAGCGGCGGCAGGCCAGGGCCGCCGCCGACACCGCCCGCCCGCACTACAAGTGGATCGTCCTGTCCAACACCACGCTGGGCATGCTGATGGCCACCATCAACGGGTCGATCCTGCTGATCGCGCTGCCGGACATCTTCCGGGGCCTGCGGATCAACCCGCTCCAGCCGGGCAACACCAGCCTGCTGCTCTGGTTGATCATGGGCTATCTGGTGGTCACGGCGGTGCTGGTGGTCAGCTTCGGCAGACTCGGGGACATGTACGGCCGGGTCCGCATGTACAACGCGGGCTTCGCCGTCTTCAGCGTCTTCTCGGTGCTGCTGGCGGTGACCTGGATGCATGGCACGGCCGGTGCGCTCTGGCTGATCCTGATGCGGGTGGCCCAGGGGGTCGGCGGCGCGATGCTGATGGCGAACTCCAACGCGATCATCACCGATGCCTTCCCGGTCGACCAGCGCGGCCTGGCACTGGGCCTCAACCAGGTCGCGGGGATCGCCGGGTCGTTCATCGGGCTGGTGCTCGGCGGGCTGCTCGCTCCGGTGGAGTGGCATCTGGTGTTCCTGGTGTCGGTGCCGTTCGGGCTGTTCGGCACCTTCTGGGCGTACCGGAAGCTGCATGACACCGGCATCCGGCAGCCCGCCCGGCTGGACTGGTGGGGCAATGTGACCTTCGCCGTGGGGCTGATCGCGGTGCTGGCCGGGATCACCTACGGCATCCAGCCCTACCACGGGCACACCATGGGCTGGACCAACCCCCTGGTGCTGGCCGCCCTGATCGGCGGCGCGGCGGTGCTGGTGCTGTTCGGCATCGTGGAGACCCGGGTCGCCGACCCGATGTTCCGGATGAGCCTCTTCCGCATCCGTGCGTTCACCGCCGGGAATGTGGCCAGCCTGCTCTCCGGGATGGGCCGGGGCGGACTGATGTTCATACTGATCATCTGGTTGCAGGGCATCTGGCTGCCGCAGCACGGCTATGACTTCGCCTCCACCCCGCTCTGGGCGGGCATCTACATGCTGCCGCTGACGGCCGGGTTCCTGATCGCGGGACCGGTCTCGGGCTGGCTCTCCGACCACTTCGGGGCGCGGCCGTTCGCCACCGGGGGCATGCTGGTGGCCGCCGGCAGCTTTGTGCTGCTGGCCCTGCTGCCGGTGGACTTCACCTACTGGGTCTTCGCCGCGATCCTGCTGCTCAACGGCATCGGCATGGGACTCTTCGCCTCCCCGAACCGCGCCGGGATCATGAACAGCCTGCCCGCCAACCAGCGCGGCGTCGGCGGCGGCATGAGCACCACCTTCCAGAACTCGGCCATGGTGCTCTCGATCGGCGTCTTCTTCAGCCTGATGATCCTCGGCCTGTCCGCCTCGCTGCCGCACGCGCTCTCGACCGGCCTGGCCACCCAGGGCGTGCCCGCAGCCGACGCCGCCCGGCTGGCGCACCTGCCGCCGGTCTCGGTGCTCTTCGCCTCGCTGCTGGGCTACAACCCGATCCGGGCGCTGCTCGGACCCACGGTGCTCGCCCATCTGCCGGCCGGGCACGCGGCCTACCTGACCGGCCGGGGCTTCTTCCCCGCCCTGGTCTCCGGACCGTTCGGACAGGGCCTGGACACCGCGTTCGCCTTTGCCATCGCGGCCTGTGTGGTCGCCGCCGTGGCCTCCTGGCTGCGCGGCGGCAAGTATGTGCACCGGGACCAGCCCGTCGCCGCCCCGGCCGCTCCGGCCGCGACCTCCTACACGGTGATCGCCACCGCGCCCGGCTGCCGCCCCGCCGCGCTGGGGGTCACCGTCAGCGGCAACGGCCGTCCGCCGTCCGCCGGTCTCGCCCTGCGGACGGACGGGCGACTGATCGGCGTGGTCCGAGGGCCGGGCGGTGATGCCCCGCTGCCCGGCGCGGAGGTGCTGGCCCTCGGCCCGGACGGGAGCGTCGCCGGGCGGACCACCACCGGGAGCGACGGCACCTTCCGGCTGCCGGGTCTGCCCGGCGGCAACCGCTGGACGACCGCGCCCGGGCCGCTGCCCGACCGCCCGCTGCCCGACAGCACTGCGGTGGACGGCGCCCGACCGGCCCTGTATCTCTCACTGGACAGCGAGGCGCCATGACCGAGCAGCAGCAGGCACCTGCCCACCAGGCAGCACCGCCCGGCAGCCCCGATGCGGTCGTGACCCGGCTGCGGGGCGCGGCGCTGCGCCTGGCGTACGGGCTGCGCATCCCGGCGGCGGAGCACGGCCTGACCCCCACCCGGCTCGCCGCCCTGGTCGCCCTGGCCGCCCACGGCCCGCTGCGGGTCGGCGATCTGGCCCGTCGGCTGGGTACCAGCGCGCCCAGCGTTTCCAGGCTGCTCGACATCCTGGTCGACGCCGATCTGGTGGCCCGCCGGGCCGACCCGGTCGACCAGCGGGCCTCGCTGCTGGTCCTCACCCCCGGCGGTACGGCCGTCCTGGACGCCGTCTGCCGGGAGAGCCTGGACCGGCTGACCGCCCCGGTCACCGCCCTGCCCGCCGACGACCTGGCCCGGCTCGCCGCCGCGCTCCCGGTGCTGGAGTCGCTGGCCGACAGCCTCGCCCCGGGATCGCTGCCGGACGCGGACCGCCCAGCCTGAGGCCGCCATCGAAACCCCCCCACATCACCCCCGACCGGAAGGCGCACCGCCGTGACCTCGACAGAGACCCGACCCGTCGTCCACCAGGTCCGCCGACTCGACGTGGCCCTGCCGCACCCCTACGACCAGGCCGTGCGCCGCTACGAAGAGCTGGTGCCCGTCGTCGACACCGCCCGCTTCGGCCGACTGACCAGTTGGGACGCCGTACTGGAGCTGGCCGGGAGCAATGCCCCGCATGGCTTCATGATCTACTGGAAGGCCGATGTCACCGCCATGATGGCCGCCTCGCCGTCCGGCTGGAAGTGCGCCGAGTACCTGATGGGCAACCACGTCATCGCCGAGCGCATGTTCCGCCACGACCCGGCGGTCATGCTCCACGCACCGCTGCGCACGGTCATCTACGAGGACAGCCGGGGGCAGACCCGGTTCGCGGTCGACCAGCCCAGCACCTTCTTCGCCAGTTACGGCGACCCCGCCATCACCGAGGTCGGCCACCACCTCGACCGGCTGGTCGCTCAGCTCCTTGACGCCCTCGGCGCCGCCGTCCCCGCAGAACTCGGGGAACTCGGGGAACTCGGGGACGCCGGCGGCTGACCGCCGGCCGGGCTGCGGCGGTACTGCTCGGCGCACCGTACGAAGCTCTCGTGCAGACTGCGGGCCGCCCGCGGCACGGTGCCCGACCGGCGGCGCTGGAGGACCAGCAGGACGTCGGTGTCGTCGTCCGCGAGCGGCCGGTGGGTGATCGCCCCCAGCCGCTCCAGCGGGTCCCCGGTGACGCTGAAGTCGGGCAGCACCGTGGCGCCGAGCCCTTCGGCGACCATGAGCTTGCCCATCTCCGCACCGTCGGTGGAGTAGGAGAAGGCGGGGGTGCGGTCCGCCAGCAGGCGGTGCACATAACGGTGCATCACATACCCGGCCCGCATCACGATCAGCGGTTCCCGGAGCAGATCGGCCACCCGGACCGCCGGGAGCGCGGCCAGCGGGCTGTCGGGCCGCATGCAGACCACCGGCCGCCCGCGCAGCAGCTCGGTGGCCTGGAAGTCCGGGGGCAGGTCGTCGCCCCGCAGATAGTTCACCAGCCCCAGGTCGAGGCTGCCTTCCAGCAGCGCGCGGTGGATCTCGGCCTGCTGCGCCCCGACCACCTCCACCTGGGTGCCCGGGTGGGCCTCGCGGAAGGCGCGCACGGTGGGCACCAGCAGCGGGACGGTGGCGGCGTTGACCGTGCCGAGACGCACCATGCGGCTGGTCAGATGCTGGTCGTGGGCGGCACGGCGGAGCCGGTCGACCGCGTCCAGCACGCCGACGATATGCGGCAGCAGCTCGCTGCCCTCGTCGCTGATCCTGGCTCCGGAGCGCCTGCGGTCGAGCAGGTCGACGCCGAGTTCGCGCTCCAGATTGCGCACCGTCTCGCTGAGGGCGGGCTGCGAGATGTGCAGTTCCTCGGCGGCGCGGCGCAGCGAGCCCAGCCGGGTGACCGCGGTGATGTACTCCAGCTGCTCGATCCGCACAGCGGTGTCCGCCCCTCCCCGGCCCGGTCCTGAAGGGAAACCCTATCAGGGAATCGTGGATACCGAATCGCCGCGTATTCCCTGGCCAAAGGATTGCGGCGGCTTTTCGCGTCCCCGATTTTCTTGACGGACAGGGGGCCGGCTTGGTTCAATCCTTCCCATGAAGATGCGACAGGACCTCACGCGGCGACGCCATGTCGACCTCGCGCGTGTCTCCAGCGCCTTCTGTTGCTGCTGCGGAGCCTGAGTTCCGGCCCTGCCACCACGCCGCCGCCACCCCGTGACCGGGACCAGGCCCACGCCGCCGGTGCGCTCCTTCCCTTTCTTCCTCCCCTGATTCACCCGGCCCTTTTTCCGGGCTTTCCCGATGAATCTCCGGGTGCTGTTCCGCCATGCCCACTTTCCTGTACCGGGAGTCCCCGATGTCCGTCCCGCCGTCCTCCGAACCCGTGCGTTTCGCCTACTGGGTGCCCAATGTCAGCGGTGGCCTGGTCACCAGCAGGATCGAGCAGCGCACCGACTGGGGCTACGACTACAACCGCGAGCTGGCCGTGCTGGCGGAGAACAGCGGATTCGACTACGCGCTGAGCCAGGTCCGCTACATGGCCAGCTACGGCGCCGAGTACCAGCACGAGTCCACCAGCTTCAGCCTGGCGCTGCTGCTGGCCACCGAGCGGCTGAAGGTCATCGCCGCCGTCCACCCGGGACTCTGGCACCCCGGCGTGCTGGCCAAGCTGGGCGCCACCGCCGACCACCTCTCCGGCGGCCGGTTCGCCGTGAATGTCGTCAGCGGCTGGTTCAAGGGCGAGTTCACCGCGCTGGGCGAGCCCTGGCTGGAGCACGACGAGCGCTACCGCCGCTCGGAGGAGTTCATCCGGGCGCTGCGCGCCATCTGGACCGAGGACCACGCGGAACTGGCCGGTGACTTCTACCGCATCCGCGACTTCTCCCTCAAGCCCAAGCCGCTCGGCAGCCCCGGCCGCCCGCACCCGGAGATCTTCCAGGGCGGCAACTCCACCGCCGCCCGCGCGATGGCCGGACGGGTCTCCGACTGGTACTTCAGCAACGGCCGCGACTTCGACGGCGTCACCGAGCAGCTCGGCGACATCGCCGCCGCCGCCAAGCTGGCCGGACGCCCCGCACCGCGCTTCGGCCTCAATGGCTTCCTGATCGCCCGGGACACCGAGGCCGAGGCCCGCGAGGTGCTGCGGGAGATCGTCGCCAAGGCCGACACCGAGGCGGTGCACGGCTTCGGCGCCGCCGTCCGGCAGGCCGGGCAGTCCACCGCCGACGGCAGGGGCATGTGGCAGGACTCCTCCTTCGAGGACCTGGTCCAGTACAACGACGGCTTCCGCACAGGCCTGATCGGCACCCCGGAGCAGATCGCGGAGCGGATCGTCGCCTACAAGCGGCTCGGCGTGGACCTCTTCCTGCTCGGCTTCCTGCACTACCTGGAGGAGGTCGAGTACTTCGGCCGGAGGGTGCTGCCGCTGGTACGCGAGCTGGAGGCGCAGACCCCCGCCGAGCCGGACCCGGCCGCCGCAGCCCTGGCCTGACCCGTACGCCCGCAGCCGCACGCCACGCCCGCAGCCGCACGCCACGCCCTCAGCCGCACCCCCGAAGAGGAGAGCCCCCATGAGCACCACCGCCACCCCGGCCGACTGGCAGACCCGCCCGGCCCCGACCGGTACCCAGGGCTGGATCGACCGCGCCGCCGAGGTCGCCGCCGTCCTGGCCACCGACGCCGCCGCCCGCGACCGGGCCGGTGCCACCCCGCACGCCGAGGTCCGGCTGCTGAAGGACTCCGGCCTGGTCACCCTGCTGGGCCCGGTCCAGCACGGCGGCGGTGGACAGGACTGGCCCACCGCCTACCGCGTCGTACGTGAGGTGGCCAAGGCGGACGGCTCCATCGCCCAACTGCTGGGCTACCACTACCTCTGGAACTGGGCCGCCCGGCTGGTCGGCACCCGCGAGCAGTGGGAGCAGGTGGAGGCCGAGGCCGCCCGCCGGCAGTGGTTCTTCGGCGGGGCCGTCAACCCGCGCGACCGCGATGTCGTGGTCCGGGACGAGGGCGACACCCTGGTCTTCACCGGCCGCAAGACCTTCTCCACCGGCAGCCGGGTCTCCGACGTCACCGTGCTGGAAGGCGTCCTGGACGGCACCGACCAGCATGTCTTCGCCATCGTCCCGTCCGACAGCCAGGGTCTGACCTTCCACGACGACTGGGACAACATCGGCCAGCGCCTCACCGAGAGCGGCAGCGTCACCATCGACGGCGTCCGCGTCCCCTGGGCCTCGGCCGCCGGCTATGTCGACAAGCAGTTCCAGCCGCGCGTCTACAACACCCTGAACGTGCCCACCATCCAGCTGGTCTTCGCCAACTTCTACCTGGGCATCGCCGCCGGAGCGCTGGAGACCGCCGCCACCTACACCCGCACCAAGTCCCGCTCCTGGCTGCACGGCGGCTATGAGCAGGCCGTCGACGAGCCCTATGTCATCGACGCCTACGGCGACCTCACCGCCAAGCTCTGGGCCGCCGAGGCGCTGGCCGACCGGATCGCCGAGGAGGGGCAGCGGCTCCATGACGACCCGGACGCCGTGACCGCCCGCAGCCGGGGCGAGTTCGAGGTCCGGGTCGCCGCCGTGAAGGCGCGGGCCACCGATGTCGCCCTGGAGGTCACCCACCGCATCTTCGAGGTCACCGGCGCCCGCGCCACCGCCGCCGCCGAGGGCCTGGACCGCTTCTGGCGCAATGTCCGCACCCACACCCTGCACGACCCGGTCGCCTACAAGCGCCGCGAGGTCGGCCGGTTCGTCCTCACCGACGAGATCCCCGAGCCCACCTGGTACTCCTGACCGCCCGCGCCGGGTGCGCCCGCCGTCCCGGGCGGTGCACCCGGCGCCCTTCTGCCCCTGATGTCACTCCTGTCACCCCTGTCACTGCTGTCACTGATGTCACTGCTGTCACCCCCTGCCGCTCCTCCTGCCGCGAAGGCGAGAATCCCCATGGCCACCGTCCTGTCCGTCTCCGGAAGCCCCTCCGCCACCTCCCGCACCGCCCGGCTGCTCCGCCACCTCGATGCGCGGCTCACCGCCCAGGGCCACCACGTGATACCCCTCGACGCCCGCACGCTGCCCGCCGAAGCCCTGCTCGGCGCGGACACGAGCCACCCCGAGGTGGTCCGCGCCGCCGCACTCTTCCACCAGGCCGACGGCGTGGTCATCGGCACCCCCGTCTACAAGGCCGCCTACTCCGGCCTGCTGAAGTCGCTGCTCGACCTGCTGCCGCAGTACGCGCTGGCGGACAAGACCGTGCTGCCGCTGGCCACCGGAGGCTCCACCGCGCACGCCCTGGCCGTCGACTACGCGCTGCGGCCGGTGCTCTCCTCCATGGGGGCGCTGCACATCGTCCCGGGCTGGTTCGTCCTGGACCGGCACATCACCGTACGGGAGGACGGCACCACCGCCGTCGAGCCCGGCACCGAGGCCATCCTGGGCCGGCTGGTCGACCAGTTCTCCGCCGCCCTCCGGCCGGTCCCGGCCCCGGCCCTCGCCGCCGCCGGCTGACCGCCGCCCCCACGACGCAGGAGAACCCCGTGACCGCCCCCGCCCCCGTCCGCACCGCGACCGCAGCCGACCCCGCACGGGTGATCGCCGACGACGCCGAAGCGCTGGCCGTGGCCGCGCGGCTGGCCGACGAGTTCCGCGCCGGAGCCGCAGAGCGCGACCGGGACCGCAGGCTCCCGTACGCCGAGGTCGAGCGCCTCTCCGCCTCCGGTCTGCTCGGCATCACCGTGCCCGCCGCCCACGGCGGAGCCGACGTCAGGGCCGAGACCCTGGCCGAGGTCTTCCGCCTGCTGGCCACCGCCGACCCCAGCCTCGCCCAGATCCCGCAGAGCCACTTCGTCTATGTGGGGGTGCTGCGCCGCCAGGGCACCCCCGCGCAGCAGGAGTTCTTCCACCGCGAGGTGCTGGCCGGGCGCCGGCTCGGCAACGCCCAGTCCGAGGCCGGTACCCGGCACATCCAGGACATCCGCACCCGGCTCACCCCGGCGGCGGACGGCTCCCACCTGCTCACCGGCGTCAAGCACTACTGCACCGGCGCCCTCTTCGCGCACTGGATCCCCGTCCTCGCCCGGGCCGAGGACGGCACCCTCCAGGTCGCCTATGTGCCGCGCGACGCCCCCGGGCTGACCGTCGCCGACGACTGGGACGGCATGGGCCAGCGCACCACCGCCAGCGGCACCGTCCGACTGGAGGGGGTCCGCATCCCGGCCGACCGCGTCGTCCCCCACCACCTGACCTTCCAGGGGCCCCAACTGCATGGCGCCGTCGCCCAACTGCTGCACACCGCCATCGACACCGGCATCGCCGCCGCAGCCCTGGCCGAGGCCGCCGAGTTCGTCCGTACCAGGAGCCGCCCCTGGTTCGAGAGCGGCGTGGCGACCGCCGCCGAGGACCCGCTGCTGATCCAGCGCTTCGGCGAACTGGGCATCCAACTGCGCGCCACCGAGGCACTGCTGACCGCGGCCGCCCGCGCGGTGGACACCGCCACGGCCGACCTCACCGACGACACCGCCGCCGAGGCGTCCATCGCCGTGGCCGCCGCCAAGGCCCATGCCGCCACCACGGCGGTCGACACCGGCAGCGCCCTCTTCGAACTGGCCGGTACCCGCGCCGCCCTGGACAGCCTCGGCCTCCACCGCCACTGGCGCGACGCCCGCACCCACACCCTGCACGACCCGGCCCGCTGGAAGGTCCAGCACATCGGCCGCTACCTGCTCAACGGCACCCGGCCGCCCCGCCACGGCCTGCTCTGACCGCCGCCCGTACGCCCGCCCGCATCCCCACCCCCGGAGACCCCCGTGGCCCTGACCTTCCACTGGTTCCTGCCCACCTACGGCGACAGCCGCCATGTGGTCGGAGGCGGGCACGGCCTGCCCGCAGCGGCTGCGGGCGGCCAACGCCCCGCCACCCTCGGCTACCTCACCCAGGTCGCCCGCGCCGCCGAGGAGTTGGGCTTCACCGGCGCCCTCACCCCCACCGGCGCCTGGTGCGAGGACGCCTGGCTCACCACCGCCATGCTCGCCCGGGAGACCGAGCGGCTGAAGTTCCTGGTCGCCTTCCGCCCCGGCCTGGTCGCCCCCACCCTCGCCGCCCAGATGGCCACCACCTTCCAGCGGCACAGCGGCGGCAGGCTGCTGCTGAACGTGGTCACCGGCGGCGAGAGCCATGAGCAGCGGGCATACGGCGACTTCCTGGACAAGGACGCCCGCTACGCCAGGACCGGCGAGTTCCTGGAGATCGTCCGAGCCCTGTGGCAGGGCGGCACGGTCGACTTCACCGGAGACCACCTGCGGGTCGAGCAGGCCCGGCTCGGCCGGCTGCCCGACCCCGTCCCGGAGGTCTACTTCGGCGGCTCCTCGCCCGCCGCCGGGGATGTCGCGGCCCGCCACAGCGACGTCTACCTCACCTGGGGCGAACCGCCGGCGCAGGTCGCCGAGAAGATCGCCTGGATCCGCCGCCTGGCGGGGCGGGCGGGCCGCACCGTCCGCTTCGGCATCCGGCTGCACGTCATCACCCGGGACACCGCCGACCAGGCATGGGCCGAGGCCCGGCGGCTGCTGGACGGCTTCGCCCCGGAGACCGTCCAGGCCGTCCAGGCGGGGCTGGCGCGCAGCGAGTCCGAGGGGCAGCGGCGCATGCTCGCCCTGCACGGCGGCGGCCGGGACGGGCTGGAGGTCGCACCGAACCTCTGGGCGGGGATCGGGCTGGTCCGGGGCGGCGCCGGGACCGCGCTGGTGGGCAGCCATGCCGAGGTCGCGGAACGGATCACCGAGTACCACCGGCTCGGCATCGACGAGTTCATCCTCTCCGGGCACCCCCACGTCGAGGAGGCCTACTGGTTCGGCGAGGGCGTGCTGCCCCTGCTGGCCGACGCGGGCCTCTGGACCCACCCGGCCCACCCCGAACCCCAGCCCACCACCGCCCCGGTCCCCTTCGCCGCCCTCACCCGCTGACCCGCCCCGCCGGTTGCGAGGAGTGGGCGTCCGTCCGTCCAGCACCACCCGGTCCCCGCCGCCGCTCCCGGCTCCCTTCTCCGTCCTCGCTCCGCCGCCGGGTCGGGCGGTGACGAGTCGGCGAACGGCAGCAGTCCGTTGCCGAGCCGGTCCTGCCAGCGCGGGGCCGGGGCTCTAGGCTCGGAGCCGGTAGCCGTGGTGGACGGAGGGGTGATCGCCGTGGAGATGTCGGCAGTGCCGCGTGAGGGCCGCACCAGCCGTCCCGAGGTGCGGCTTGCCCGCCGGGGGTTCACCGACCCCGGGACGGCGCTGCGGCTGCTCGGCGAGCCCGCGCTGGGCGGCCTGGAGCAGGACAGCGTGCTGCTGGACGCACTGGCCGCCACCGCCGACCCCGACCTGGCGCTGCTGGGCCTCTCCCGGATGGCCGAGGCGCTGGGCGCCGACGAGCGCCGCCGCCTGCTGGACACCCTCACCACCGCCAAGCCGCTGCGCGACCGGCTGCTCGGCGTCCTGGGCACCTCCGCCGCCCTGGGCGACCACCTGGCCCGCCACCCCGGCGACTGGCACGCCCTGGTGACCTTCGAGGTCCGCGACATGCACCCGGGCCCGGAGGACTTCCTGGCCGCCCTGCGGGACGGTGTACGCCGCCGGGGCACCGCCGACGCGGCCGACGCCCTGCGGCTCGGCTACCGCCGCTGCGTACTGGCCATCGCCGCCCGCGACGTCACCGGCAGCACCGACCTGGCGCAGACCGCCGCCGAACTCGCCGACCTGGCCGGCGCCACCCTCCGCGCCGCCCTGGAGATCGCCGGCGAGGAGGACCCGGAGGCCGCCCGCGCCTGCCGACTCGCCGTGATCGGGATGGGCAAGTGCGGCGGCCGGGAGCTCAACTACATCTCCGACGTGGATGTGATCTTCGTCGCCGAACCGGCCGGTGACGCGGAGGAGCAGCAGGCCCTCCGGGCCGCCACCCGGCTGGCCTCCCGGATGATGCGGCTCTGCTCCGACACCACCGGTGAGGGCACCATCTGGCCGGTCGACGCCAACCTCCGCCCCGAGGGCCGCAACGGCCCGCTGGTCCGCACCCTGGCCAGCCATCTCGCCTACTACCAGCGGTGGGCCAAGACCTGGGAGTTCCAGGCGCTGCTCAAGGCCCGCCCGGTGGCCGGCGACGCCGACCTCGGCCGGGAGTACCTGGACGCCGTCACCCCGCTGGTCTGGAAGGCCGCCGACCGGGAGAACTTCGTCGCCGATGTGCAGCAGATGCGCCGCCGCGTGGTGGACTCCATCCCCAGCGCCGAGGTCGACCGGGAGCTGAAGCTCGGCCCCGGCGGCCTGCGCGACGTGGAGTTCTCCGTGCAGCTGCTGCAACTGGTGCACGGCCGCACCGACTCCACGCTGCACAGCCCCAACACCCTCCAGGCGCTCGCCGAGCTCTCCGCCGGCGGCTATGTGGGCCGTACCGACGCCGCCTCCCTCGACGCCGCGTACCGCTTTCTGCGCACCCTGGAGCACCGCATCCAGCTGTACCGGCTGCGCCGCACCCATCTGCTCCCGCGCGACGAGGCCGACCTGCGGCGCCTCGGCCGGTCGCTGGGCTTCCGTACCGACCCGGTGAAGGAGCTGGACCGGGTCTGGAAGCGGCACGCCATGGAGGTCCGCCGCCTCCACGAGAAGCTCTTCTACCGGCCGCTGCTGGACGCCGTCGCCCGCCTCGCCCCCGGCGAGGCCGGGCTCTCCCCGCAGGCCGCCCGCGCCCGGCTGGAGGCGCTGGGCTACGCCGACCCCGCCGCCGCGCTGCGCCACCTCTCCGCGCTGGCCTCCGGGGTGAGCCGCAAGGCGGCGATCCAGCGCACCCTGCTGCCGGTGCTGCTCGGCTGGTTCGCCGACTCCGCCGATCCCGACGCCGGGCTGCTCAACTTCCGCCGGGTCTCCGACGCGCTCGGCGCCACCCCCTGGTACCTGCGGCTGCTCCGCGACGAGGGGGCCACCGCCGAGTATCTGGCCCGGGTGCTCTCGGCCGGTCGGCTCGCCCCCGACCTGCTGCTGCGCGCCCCCGAGGCGGTCGCCATGCTGGGCGACCCGGACGGGCTGGTGCCGCGCGGCCGGGCCGGGCTCCAGCAGGAGGTACTGGCCGCCGTCGGCCGGGCCGGCAGCGCCTCCGACGGCGTGGTGGCAGCCCGCTCGGTGCGCCGCCGGGAACTCTTCCGCACCGCCGCCGCCGACCTGCTCGGCCGACTCGGCGACGACCCGTCCACGGCAGTGGACGCCGCAGGCGAGGCCCTCACCGACCTCAACGCCGCCACCCTGGAGGGCGCCCTGCGGGCCGCCGTCGACGGCTGGCAGGGGACCGCCGAGGAGGAGCTGCCGACCCGGATCGCGGTCATCGCGATGGGCCGCTTCGGCGGGCATGAGCTGGGCTACGGCTCCGACGCCGATGTGCTCTTCGTCCACGATCCGCTGCCGGGCGCCGACGAGGCCACCGCCGCCCGCGCCGCCCGGACCGTCTGCAATGAGCTGCGCACCCTGCTCGCCGCCCCCTCCACCGAACCGCCGCTGCTGGTCGACGCCGACCTGCGGCCCGAGGGGCGGCAGGGACCGCTGGTACGGACCCTGGCCTCGTACGCCGCGTACTACCGCCGCTGGTCGCACGCCTGGGAGAGCCAGGCCCTGCTGCGCGCGGAGCCGGTCGCCGGCGACGCCGAGCTGGGGGAGCGGTTCCGGGAGCTGATCGACCCGCTGCGCTATCCGGCGGACGGGGTGGACGACGCCGATCTGCGGGAGATCCGCCGGATCAAGGCCCGGGTGGAGTCCGAGCGGCTGCCGCGCGGCGCCGACCCCACCACCCACTTCAAGATCGGCCGGGGCGGTCTCGCCGACGTGGAGTGGACGGTGCAGCTGCTCCAGCTCCAGCACGGCCACCTGGTGCCGGAGCTGCGCACCACCCGTACCCGGGCCGCGCTGGCGGTGGCCCGCGAGGCGGAGCTGATCGAGCAGGAGGACGCCGAGGTGCTGGACGCCGCCTGGGTGCTGGCCACCCGGGTCCGCAACGCGGTGATGCTGGTGCGGGGGCGGCCCGGGGACAGCTTCCCGGTGGATGTGCGGGAGCTCGGCGGGGTGGCCCGCTACCTCGGCTACGGGGGCGGGCACGCGGGGGCGATGGTCGACGACTACCGCCGTACGACGCGGCGGGCGCGGGCCGCCGTGGAGCGGATCTTCTACGGCTGACCGGGGGCCGCGCGGGTCAGCGGCTGGAGGCGGCCACCTTGGGCTGCTCCGGCTCCTCGGTGGCCGGCCGGGGCAGCGTCGGCCCGCCCTGCCCGGCGGCTCCGGCCGGGAGGTGCTGGTGCGGCAGCTGCGGCAGGTGGAACGCCCAGCGGTGGTAGACCAGCCGGGAGGCCGTGAGGCCCACGGTCAGGCAGCCGACGCCGCCGACCGCGTCCATCAGGAAGTGGTTGGCGGTGGCGACGATCACCGTCAGCGTGGCCAGCGGATAGAGCAGGCCCAGCACCCGCGCCCAGCGGTGCCGGGTGAGGAAGGCGATGGTCAGCCCGCACCAGAGCGACCAGCCGATGTGCATCGACGGCATCGCCGCGTACTGGTTGGAGACATGCGCCATGTCGCCGGAGGCCATCGACCCCCAGGTGTGGTGCACCGCCACGGTGTCCACAAAGCTCTCGCCGGTCATCAGCCGGGGCGGCGCCAGCGGATAGAAGTAGTACCCGACCAGGGCGATGCCGGTGGTCACGAAGAGCCCGGTGCGGACGGCCGCGTACCGGCCCGGATGGCACCGGAAGACCCAGACCAGCACGCCGATGGTGATGATGAAGTGCAGGGTGGCGTAGTAGTAGTTCATGCCGGTGATCAGCCAGGTGACCGAGTTCACCGCGTGGTTGACGCTCTTCTCCACGGCGATGCCGAGGTGCTGCTCCAGGCCCCAGATCTGCCGGGCGTGCTGCTGGGCCGACCGCTCCTGCTCGGGGACCGCGTTGCGGATCAGTGAGTACACCCAGTAGCTGACCGCGATCAGCAGCAGTTCGAACCAGAGCCGGGGTCTGCCGGGGAACCGCCGCCAGTGGCCTACCCGCTCCCGCAGGGTGCGTGTCATGGCGGTGCGGCGCGTCCCGTCGCTGCTGTGCTGACCAGCGACGGAACCGGCGGGTCGCACCACTCGGGCGCACTCTGCGCCGGCTGCGTGGATATCGGTCGGTTCCCCCATGGGGGAGTAGTCTGCCAGACCGCCCCGTAGCCCCCGATCATCCCTTGGTCGGGGATTCTTCACCGCATGTACCCCTCTGGGCCTAGGGAGCGCCGCTGCCACAGGTAGGGGGTGGCCGCAGACGCGGCCCGATCCGGGGGGCCTCGCCCGTCGGACGTCGGAACCCCCGACGGGCGGCCATCCTCTCCGCGCGGCCCCCGACCCTCACCGGGGGTGCGCGATGCGCCTGCTCCGCCTGCCGCCGGACCGCCGGGCCACAGCGGGGTCGGGGAGCCCGGCCGGTCGGCAGCGGTGCGATTGCGGAGTGCGCACCCCGACCCTGCCCTTGCGGGCCGGGGGAGTCAAGACCTCGGCGCCGTTCTTGCGTCATCTTGCTGAAACGGATTGCAGGCCACTACGGTCCTGCCACTCGATCCGCCGTAGAGGGAGTAGGGAGTCCATCCGTGGCCGCACCGCCCGCGCAGCCCAGATCCACCACCCCGAGGAGAGCCGGTCGCGCAGCGGTGCTGCTGGCGGTCTCGCTGCTCGCCTCCACCCTGGGCGCGATACCCGCCGCCCGGGCCGCCCGGGGCCGGCCGCCCCACCGGCCCCGCCGTCGGACGCCGCGCTGGCGGCCACCGCCGCCCGGCACGACCTCAGCCGGGAGCAGTTCTACTTCGTCCTGCCGGACCGGTTCGCCAATGGCAGCACCGCCAATGACCAGGGGGGCATCACCGGTGGGCGGCTGGACACCGGCCTGGACCCCGCCGACAAGGGCTTCTACCACGGGGGCGACCTCAAGGGCCTGATCGACAGGCTGGACTACATCCAGGACCTGGGCACCACCGCCCTCTGGATGGCGCCGATCTTCAAGAACCGGCCGGTCCAGGGCACCGGCAAGGACGCCTCGGCCGGCTACCACGGCTACTGGATCACCGACTTCACCCAGGTCGACCCGCACTTCGGCACCAACGCCCAGCTCAAGGAGCTGATCCGGAAGGCCCACGCCCGAGGGATCAAGGTCTTCTTCGATGTCATCACCAACCACACCGCCGATGTCATCGACTACCGCGAGCAGACCTACGGCTACCGCTCCACCGGCGCCTACCCCACCCTGGACGCCGACGGCGCCCCGGTGCACGAGACCGAGATCGCCGACGCCAACGCGGCCCATGGCACCGCCCGGTGGCCCACGGTGACCAAGGACTCCTTCGCCTACACCCCGACCTACCGCAACGCCGCCGACGCCAGGGCCAAGACCCCGTCCTGGCTCAATGACGTCACGCTCTACCACAACCGGGGCGACTCCACCTTCGCCGGAGAGTCCGCCACCGAGGGCGACTTCTCCGGCCTGGACGACCTGGACACCCAGAACCCCCGGGTGGTCGAGGGCATGGAGCAGATCTACCGGAACTGGGTGCAGGAGGCCGGTGTCGACGGCTTCCGGATCGACACCGTCAAGCACGTCAACATGGCCTTCTGGACCCAGTGGGCGACCGCGCTCAAGGAGGACGCGGGCCGCCTGGGCAAAGCGAAGTTCTTCATGTTCGGCGAGGTCTACGACTCCGACCCGGCCGCCACCGCCCCGTATGTCACCCGGGGCAAGCTCCAGGCCACGCTGGACTTCCCGTTCCAGAGCGCCGCCCGCAGCTATGTCTCCCAGGGCGGCTCCGCCCAGGCGCTCTCCCGGCTGTACGCACAGGACTACCGCTACACCACCGCCGCCACCGACGCCTATGAGCTGCCGACCTTCCTCGGCAACCACGACATGGGCCGGTTCGGCGGCTTCCTGGAGAGCGACAACCCCGGCGCCTCGGCGGCGGAGCTGCTGAGGAAGGACACCCTCGGCCAGGAGCTCCAGTTCCTCACCCGGGGCCAGCCGGTCGTCTACTACGGCGACGAGCAGGGCTTCACCGGCGACGGCGGCGACAAGGACGCCCGCCAGGACATGTTCGCCTCCAGGGTGGCCTCCTACAACGACGACACCGTGATCGGCGGGACCCCGGGCGCCAAGGACCGCTACGGCACCAGCGGGCCGCTCTACCGCTCCATCGCCGCCCTGGCCAAGCTCCGCAGGGAGAACCCCGCCCTCGCCGACGGCGCCCAGATCGAGCGCCACGCCGACGACGGCCCGGGCGTCTACGCCTTCTCCCGGATCGACGCCGGGCAGCAGGTCGAGTACCTGGTCGCGGTCAACAACGCCGCCACCGACCGGACCGTCACCCTGGACACCTTCTCCGCCGGGATGCGCTTCAGCCGGATCCACCCCTCGGCCGGCGCCACCATCGTCAGCGGCGCCGACCGCAGGGCCACCGTGACCGTCCCGGCCGGCGCCGCCGTGGTCTACCGGGCCGCCGGCCGGGCCGCCGCGCCCGCCGCCGCCCCCGCCATCACCCTGAGGGCCCCCGCCGAGGGCTCCACCGGCACCGTCACCATCGGCGCGGACGTCTCCGGCGGAGGCTTCGACCGGGTCACCTTCGCCGCCCAGGTCGGCAACGGCGCCTGGCAGACCCTGGGCACCGCCGACAACGGCCGCTACCAGGTCACCCAGGACCTCTCCTCGGCGGCGCCCGGCACCGCCGTCCGCTACAAGGCCGTCGTCCAGGACTCCGCCGGGCACCTGCGCTCCGCCACCGGCGGCTTCACCACCGGCGCCCCCGTGGCGGAGACCCCCGGCACCGCCGCCTCCTACAGCTACGCGGTGGTGCACTACCAGCGCCAGGACGGCGACTACGACGGCTGGAACCTCTACACCTGGGGCGACATCGCCGACGGCGAGTCCACCACCTGGCCCGACGGCCACCCGTTCATCGGCCGCGACGCCTATGGCGCCTTCGCCTACGTCAGGCTGAAGCCCGGCGCCTCGTCGGTCGGCTTCATCGTCGAGAAGGACGGCGTCAAGGACTACGACGGCGACCGCACCGTCGACCTCTCCAAGGGCGCCGAGGTCTGGGTCCGCCAGGGCAGCGGCGACCTCGCCACCGCCAACCCCGACCCCGCCGCCCCGGGCACCTCCCAGGCGGTCATCCACTACCACCGCGCCGACGGCGACTACGACGGCTGGGGGCTGCACGTCTGGACCGGCGCCGCCACCGGCACCGACTGGGGCAGCCCGCTGCGGCCCGTCCGCAAGGACGCCTTCGGCGCGGTCTTCGAGGTGCCACTGGCCGACGGCGCCACCTCGCTGAGCTACATCGTCCACCGGGGCGACGCCAAGGACCTGCCCACCGACCAGTCGCTGGACCTGTCCGGCACCGGCCACGAGGTGTGGATCAACGGCGGCCAGGAGGGCTACATCCTCCCGCAGCTCGGCAGCGTCGGCGCCGACCTGGACCTCACCGCCGCCAAGGCCCAGTGGATCGACCGGTCCACCGTCGCCTGGCCCTCCACCGCCGCCGGAGGGGCCGACCTCCCGGCCGGAGCCTCCGCCCAGCTGGTGTACGACCCGGCCGGCGGCCTCGCCGTCCAGGACGGCGCCCTGACCAAGGACGGCTACTGGATCCGGCTGCTGCCCAAGGCCGGCGGCCTCACCGCCGCCCAGCTCGCCGCCTACCCGCATCTCAAGGGCTACCGCGCCTTCACCGTCGACCCCCGCGACACCGCCCGCATCACCCGCGCCCTGCGCGGCCAGCTGATCGCCACCCAGCGCAGCGCCTCCGGAGCCCTGCTCGCCGCCACCGGCGTCCAGACCCCCGGCGTGCTGGACGACCTCTACGCCCGCACCGCCGCCAAGGCCGAGCTCGGCCCGGTGGTCCGCGACGGCCGGGTGCGGCTCTCCCTGTGGGCGCCCACCGCCCGGTCCGTCTCCGTCGACCTCTACGACCGCGCCCGGGGCGGCACCCCGCAGACCGTGCCGCTCAGGCGGGACGACGCCACCGGCATCTGGTCGGCGACCGGCCCCGCCTCCTGGCAGGGCAGGTACTACCGCTACCAGGTCAGGGTCTGGGCCCCCACCGTGCAGCGGGTCGTCGACAACCAGGTCACCGACCCCTACTCGGTCGCCCTCTCCACCGACTCCGAGCGAAGCCTGGTCGCCGACCTCTCCGACCGGGCCCTCAAGCCCGCCGGCTGGGACAGCGCCAAGGCCCCCAAGGCGGTCAAGCCCACCCGGCAGCAGATCCAGGAGCTGCACATCCGCGACTTCTCCGTGGAGGACTCCACCGTCCCCGCCGCCGAACGCGGTACCTACCTGGCCTTCACCCGCTCCGACTCGGCCGGGATGAAGCACCTCAAGGCGCTCGCCCAGGCCGGCGTCACCACCGTCCACCTGCTGCCGACCTTCGACATCGCCACCATCCGGGAGAACCGCGCCCAGCAGAAGCTCCCCGCCTGCGACCTCAAGGCGCTCGCCGCCGACAGCGAGCGGCAGCAGGAGTGCGTGGCCGCCGTCCAGGCCGACGACGCCTACAACTGGGGCTACGACCCGTACCACTACACCGTCCCCGAGGGCTCCTACGCCACCCGCACCGACGGCACCGCCCGCACCGTGGAGTTCCGGCGGATGGTGCAGGCGCTGCACCAGGCCGGGCTGCGGGTCGTGCTGGACGTCGTCTACAACCACACCGCCGCCTCCGGCCAGGCCGAGCACTCGGTGCTGGACAAGGTCGTCCCCGGCTACTACCAGCGGCTCTCCGCCTCCGGCCAGGTGACCACCGACTCCTGCTGCGCCGACACCGCGCCCGAGCACGCCATGATGAACAAGCTGGTGGTGGACTCGGTCGTCACCTGGGCCCGGCAGTACAAGGTGGACGGCTTCCGCTTCGACCTGATGGGCCTGGACCCCCGGCAGACCATGCTGGACGTCAAGTCCGCGCTGGCGAAGCTCACCCCGGCCCGCGACGGCGTGGACGGCCGCACCCTCTTCCTCTACGGCGAGGGCTGGAACTTCGGCGTGGTCGCCGACGACGCCCGGTTCGTCCAGGCCACCCAGGCCAATATGGCCGGTACCGGCATCGCCACCTTCAACGACCGCCTCCGCGACGCCGCTCGCGGCGGCAACTACGAACTCTCCTCCGCCCCCCAGCAGGGCTTCGCCTCCGGCCTGTACACCGACCCCAACGGCAGCGCCGCCAACGGCACCCCCGCCGAGCAGCGGGCCCGGCTGCTGCACCAGATGGACCAGGTGAAGGTCGGCCTCACCGGCAACCTGGCCGGATACTCCTTCACCGACACCGCCGGGAAGCGCACCACCGGCGCCGGGGTCGACTACAACGGCGCCCCGACCGGCTATGCGGCCGACCCCGGCGAGGCGATCGAGTACGTCGACGCCCATGACAACGCCGACCTCTACGACGCCCTCGCCTACAAGCTGCCGGTCGCCACCTCGGCCGCCGACCGGGCCCGGATGCAGGCGCTGGCGCTGGCCACCACCGCCCTCGCCCAGGGCCCGGGCTTCGCCCAGGCCGGCAGCGACCTGCTGCGCTCCAAGTCGCTGGACTCCAACTCCTATGACTCCGGCGACTGGTTCAACGCCATCCACTGGGACTGCCGGGACGGCAACGGCTTCGGCCGGGGCCTGCCGATGGCCGCCGACAACCAGGCGATGTGGCCCACCGCCAGGTCCCTGCTGGCCGACCCGGCGCTGCGGCCCGGCTGCGAGGCCATCGAGGGCGCGAGCGAGCAGTACCGGCAGTTCCTGCGGATCAGGCAGTCCTCGCCGCTCTTCGCCCTGGACACCGCCGCCGAGGTGCAGCGGCGGCTCACCTTCCCGCTCTCCGGCACCGCCGGGGAGACCCCGGGCGTGATCACCATGCATCTGGACGGCACCGGCCTGCCCGGCGCCGAGAAGGGCATCACGGTGGTCTTCAACGCCACCCCGCAGGCCCAGCGGCAGACGCTGAGCCGGCTCCGGGGCAGCCGGCAGGCGCTGCACCCCGTGCAGGCGGGCGGCGGCGACCGGGTGGTCAGGGCGTCCGCCTTCGACGGTGCCACCGGTACCTTCACGGTTCCGGCGAGGAGCGTCGCGGTCTTCGTGCAGCACTGACGTCCTGACGGACAGTCAGTATTCGGTGGAGGGCCCTCCCGCAGCTCATGGGAGGGCCCTCCGCCATGCGGTGGGGGAGTTCTGCGGGGAGTCTTGACGGGGTCCGGTCAGAGCTCTAGGTTCTGCGCACGGCAAGTTTCCAGCAAGTTTCACCGGACTTGCAGCAACTTGCTGAAGGGGATTGCGGATCGCTCTCTCCGCCCACCTCCAGCCCCCCAGGAGACACCGTGGACCACCCCACCCCCGAGCCGCAGCCCAGACGCCGGTCGCGCGCCGCCGGAGCCCTCACCGCAGCCGCCGTGCTCAGCCTCTCGGTCGGCACCGGCCTCGCCCTCGTCCCCACGGCCAACGCCACCCCGCCCGGCAGCAAGGACGTCACCGCCACCCTCTTCGAGTGGAAGTACGACTCCGTCGCCAAGGAGTGCACCGGCACCCTCGGCCCCAAGGGCTATGGATATGTGGAGGTCTCCCCGGCGACCGAGCACATCCAGGGCCCGCAGTGGTGGACCTCCTACCAGCCGGTCAGCTACCGGATCGCCGGCCGGCTCGGTGACGCCACCTCATTCCGGAACATGGTGAACACCTGCCACGCGGCGGGCGTCAAGGTGCTCGCCGACGCGGTGATCAACCACATGTCGGCCGGCTCCGGCACCGGAACCGGCGGCAGCCAGTACACCAAGTACAACTACCCGGGCTACTACGCCAACCAGGACTTCCACAGCTGCCGCAGCGACATCACCAACTACGGCGACCGGAGCAACGTCCAGAACTGCGAACTGGTCGGCCTCGCGGACCTGGACACCGGCAGCGACTACGTCCGCAGCACCATCGCCGCCTACCTCAACAACCTCATCTCGCTGGGCGTCGACGGCTTCCGGATCGACGCGGCCAAGCACATGGCCGCCTCCGACCTGGCCGCCATCAAGTCCAAGCTCAGCAACCCGGGCATCTTCTGGGCCCAGGAGGTCATCTACGGCGCCGGCGAGGCCATCCAGCCCGGCGAGTACACCGGCAACGGCGACGTGGACGAGTTCCGCTCCGCCACCGACCTCAAACGGATCTTCACCGGCGACCGGCTCTCCTCCCTCTCCAACTGGGGCGCCTCCTGGGGCTACCTCTCCAGCGACAAGGCCCGCACCTTCGTCGACAACTGGGACACCGAGCGCAACGGCTCCACCCTCACCTACAAGTACGGCAACACCTACACCCTGGCCAATGTCTTCCTGCTGGCCTGGCCCTATGGCTCGCCCAACGTCTACTCCGGCTACGAGTTCTCCGACAACGACGCCGGCCCGCCCAACGGCGGCACCGTCAACGCCTGCTACAGCGACGGCTGGAAGTGCCAGCACAAGTGGCAGCAGATCGCCAACATGGTGGGCTTCCGCAACGCGGTCTCCGGCACCTCGGTGACCAACTGGTGGTCCAACGGCAACAACGCCATCGCCTTCGGCCGCGGCAGCAAGGGCTATGTCGCGATCAACCACGAGAACGGCGCGATCACCCAGACCTTCCAGACCTCGCTGCCCGCCGGGACCTACTGCGACATCCAGCACGGCGACCCCACCAGCGGCGGCGGCTGCACCGGCACCACCTACACCATCGGCTCCGACGGCCGGTTCACCGCCACCGTCGGCGCGGGCGACGCCATCGCCCTGTACACCGGCGCCCCCGGCTCCACCACGACCCCCACCGCCAACCCCACCTCCGCCACCGGAGCCTCCTTCGCGGTCAACGCCACCACCGTGTTCGGCCAGAACATCTATGTGGTCGGCAACACCGCCACCCTCGGCAACTGGGACACCGGCAAGGCCCTGCTGCTCTCCTCGGCGAGCTACCCGGTGTGGAGGCTCGACGTCGCCATGAGCGCCAACACCTCCTTCGAGTACAAGTACATACGCAAGGACGCCGGCGGCAATGTCACCTGGGAGACCGGCGCCAACCGCACCGCCACCGTCCCCACCGGCGGCAAGGTCACCCTCAACGACACCTGGCGCAACTGACCTCCCGCCAGACCGCCGCCCCCTGCCCGGCCTCGATCGGGAGCCCTCGACCGAGAGCCGGGCAGGGCGCGGCCATGGCCTCAGGCCGCGTCGATGACGTCCGACCAGAACGGCACCCGCAGCGGCAGCCGGTCCTCCGCCGGCTCGCCCACGCCGAACTCGCGGTACAGGTAGTCCAGCAGGTCGAGGCCGTAGTGGATGACATCCACCCCGTACATCGACAGCACCGGGTACCCCGTCACCTCGGGGTCGGCCGGCAGATAGCGGTGGCCGAAGACCGGGACCATCGCCGGGGCCCCGGCCAGCAGCAGCCGGATCGCCGCCTCCGCCTCCGCGTCGTCGCCCGGACGCGGTCCCCAGGCCGGCACCCAGAACGACGTTGGTCCGACCTCCGACAGCACCCCCTCCACCGGCCAGGCCAGCCGGGCGGCCAACCGGTCCGGGTCGCCGGAGCGCCAGTCCGGCCAGCCGTCGCCCAGCGGCAGACCGGCGGAGAGCAGGGTGCGGTGCTCCGGCGCGAACCGGAACCCCCAGCGCCGCTCCACCCCGGCCAGCTCGGCCTCGTCCAGCCCCGGGGCGATCTCGGTGGGCAACCCGGCCAGCAGCAGGCGGGCGTGCTGCGGGGTCAGCGGATGGTCGGTGGAGAGCACGGTCATGGCCAACACCATGGCATCCCGGACGCCCCGATGTCCGGCGGCCGGGCCGTGCGTGTCCCGCCCGGCCCGGCCCGCCGCGCACTGCTACTCCTTGCGGTCCGCCTCGCCGTCCTTGCGGTCCCCGCCGAGCCGGCTCTGGAGCTGGTCCACGCCCTTGGCGATCTGGTCGTCATAGCGATGACCGGTCCGCTCCTTGGCGAACTCCTCCGCCTTGTCGGCGATCTTGCCGATCTGGTCAGGGTGCTCCTCGGCGAACTGCCTGGCCTTGTCCACCCAGTCTCCGATGCCGCCCATGCTGCCGGCCCTCCTGCCGTACTCGGGGATCGTTGCGGTCCCAACCCTAGGCGGTGTCCGTGCCCGATCCGGCCGCCGTAGGCCTGCGACGTGCGCGTTGATCCCACGATTATCCGCGCCGTGCACCCTGGGGACACCGCGGCCGCCCTCGCCGCGACCCCCCTACCAGGCCCGGGCCGACCACCCGCCCCGGCCGTCCGGAAGTGAGCAGTATGTCCGCTGCCCCGTTCGTCCTCGCCCAGAACGTCCGCGAGTTCGGGAGCCCCGCAGCCGGGGGCGGAACCGTCCGGTTCGCCGGCCTGCTCCTGATACACGCCGCCCTCCGCCGCGACCTGCTGCGCCTCCCGGCCGCCATCCGCACCCTGGGCCCGCGCGACGAGGTCCGCGCCGACGCCGTGGTGCGGCACTGGCAGTTCCTGGCCGACATGCTGCTGCGCTACCACGAGTACCAGGACGCCCGGCTCTGGCCGCTGCTCCGCCGTACCGTGCCCGAACTGCGGCTGCTCGCCAACTGGCTGGAGGCCGACCACCACGGGCTGGAGCAGAGCGCCGCCGCCACCACCGCGTGCGTCCTGGAGACCGCCCTCACCCGCAGCGGCGCCTGGAACGCCGCGCATGTGATGGAGGGGTTCGCCATCGAACTCCAGGGCCACCTGCGGATCGAGGAGACCCAGGTGCTCCCCGTGATGCGCGACGCCTTCGCCGAGGACGCCGAGATCGGCACCCTCGCCGACCTGCTCCGCTGGACCCGCGCCGCCGGGCCGGGCACCGCCGACCTGCTGGCCTGGCTGCTGGACGGCGTCCCGCCGAGCATCGCCGACGACCTGCTGCACCAGTGCGACGACTCGGCCGTCCGCCAGTGGCCGCACTGGCGGGACACCTATGCCCGCGTCACCGCCGAACTCTGGGACGACGAGCCGCCGCACCTGCCGTGACCTGCCGGGAGCCTGCCGTGACTGCCGTGACTGCCGTGACCTGCCGTGACAGGCCCGGGCCTCACTCGGCGCAGACCGCGGTGACGAACTCCGCCACCCGCTCCCGGGGAAGGTTGCGGGCCACGTCCGCCTCGCTGATCATGCCGACCAGGCGGTGGTCGTCATGGTCGATCACCGGCAGGCGGCGCACCCGGTGCTGCTCCATGACCCGCAGCACCTGGTCCGCGTCATCGCTGTCACGCACCACCAGCGGGCGGCCCTGAGCCAGTTCCCCGGCGGTCATCACGGCCGGGTCCTCGCCCTCGGCCAGGCACTTCACCACGATGTCGCGGTCGGTGACGATCCCCTTGAGCCGGTCGTCGTCCCCGCAGATCGGCAGCGACCCGACATTCAGCTCCCGCATCATCCGGGCTGCGGCGTCCAGCGTCTCGTGCTCGCTGACACACTGCGCGCCCAGATGCATGATCTCCCTGGCTGTACTCATCTCCGGACCTCCCGGGTTGGATGCGGCCCCTCTCCCCATCGTGCGCGCCCCGGCCGGACCCCGCCAGGGCAGGGCGGCCTCTGGTGCCGGTCAGCCGGGAGGCAGCAACTGCTCGGTCCAGATGGTCTTCCCGAACCGGGTGTAGCGGCTGCCCCAGCGGTGCGCGAGCTGCGCGATCAGGAAGAGCCCGCGCCCGCCCTCGTCGGTCGGCCGGGCGCGGCGCAGCCTCGGCTGGGTCTGACTGGGGTCGGACACCTCGCACATCAGCACCTTGTCCCGGATCAGCCGCAGACCGACGGGCGCCCCGGCGTAGCGGATCGAGTTGGTCACCAGCTCACTGGCGATCAGCTCGGTGGTGAACGCCAGCTCCTCCAGCCGCCACTCCGTCAGCTGCGCGATGACCAGCTCCCGCGCCTCCGCCACCGCCGTCGGCTCACCCGGGAACTCCCAGGCCGCCGTCATGCTGGCGGGCAGCGCCCGGACCCGGCTCACCAGCAGCGCCAGGTCCTGCTCGGGCGGCTCCGGCAGCAGGTTGTCCAGCACGTTCCGGCCCACCTCGGCCGGCGACGCCTGCGGCGCCGCCGCCGACTCGACCTGCGCGCAGAGCCGCCGCAGCCGCTCCCCGGGGCTCTCCCCGGAGGCGGAGAGCAGCTTCTCCGTGAAGAGCGCCAGCACACTGCCCGGCGGCAGCCCCAGGTCCAACTGCTCGAACGGCTCCCCGCCCACGCCCAGCGCCGGACCGGGCTTGAGGTCCGCGATCCCGGCCGCCTCCCCGGCCGCGACCACCACCGGCGGCGGATGGCCCGCGCTGGCCATCGAGCAGTGGCCGGTGACGGGGTCGTACACCGCGTAGAGGCAGGTCGAGCCGTACACCCCGCCGCCCCTGTCCCCCTCGGACCCCGGGGGGCCGTCGGGCGGAGAGCCGTCGGGCGAGGCCTCGCTCTCCTCCACCGCGGCCAGCCGCCGCACCAGGTCGTCCAGGTGCGTCAGCAGTTCCTCCGGGGTCATGTCCAGATCGGAGAGCGTCTGCACCGCCGTACGCAGCCGTCCGGTGGCCGCCGTCGCCTCCAGGCCGTGCCCCACCACATCGCCCACCACCAGCGCGATCCGGGACGAGGAGAGCGCGATCACGTCGAACCAGCTGCCGCCGATCCCCGCCGTGGTCGCCGCCGGGACGTACAGGCCGACCGTCTCCGCCGCGCTGATCTTCACCACCGCGCGGGGCAGCAGGCTGCGCTGCAACGCCTCCGCCGTACGGTGCTCGCGGGTGTACCGCCGGGCGCTGTCCATGCTGAGCGCGGCCCGGGAGCCGATCTCCTCGCCCAGCGCCGCGTCGTCCGGGCCGAACGGGACCCGGTCCCCGGTACGCCACAGCAGCAGGCCGCCGAGCACCAGCCCACGGGCGTTCAGCGGCACCACCAGCATCGAGGTCGCCGCCTCCGGCAGCACCATCCCGCGCAGCTCCGGCTCCTCGGCCACGCGCTCCCGCACCGGCCCCATGTCGGTCAGCAGCACCGCCGAGCCGGGGCGCATCCAGTGGCTGTCCTGCTCCTGCACCCGCAGCCGCATCCCGCGTGGATGGAGCTCGTCCGGCCATCCGCCGTCGGCGGCGGCCAGCGCCACCCGGCGGAGCAGCGAACCATGGGCGAACCCGCCCGGCTCCTCACCCACCAGCACGGCCTCGGTGAGGTCCACCACCGCCAGGTCGGCGAACTCCGGCACCATCACCTCGACCAGCTGCTCGGCGCAGCGGACCACGTCCAGCGTGCCCTCCAGCCGCTTCGCCGCCGCCCCCACCAGGGCCAGCTGCTGCCGGGTGCGCTCCTGCTCGGTGACGTCCGTGAAGGTCGCGGCGACCCCGGTGAACCGGCCCTCGGAGTCCTCCAGCCGGAAGCCCGACAGCGAGACGATCCGGTCCGCCTCCGGTCGGCTCAGCAGACGGGCCGAGTGCACCCAGTCGACCAGCGGCACACCCGTCTCGGCGACCTTCCGCAACTGCTCGCGCACGGCGACGGCATCGTCCGGCAGCAGCACCTCTTCCAGGCTCGGCACGGACGAGGTCTCCGCAGCGGCACCGGCGGCGGGGATGCCCAGCAGCTCCGGGGGGAGGTTGACCCGTACCAGCCGCAGCTCGGTGTCATGGATGGCCAGGCCGATCCGGGTCTGGGTGAACAGCGCGCGTACCAGGGCCTCGTTCTGCTGCCGCCGCTCGGCCGCTGCGGCGGGCATGGCCGCCACCAGGTACCGGGCGTCCGCCCCGGCCCGCAGCGGCAGCACATCCAGCTGCACCTCCACCGTGCCGCCCGCCGCATGGCGCAACTCGGCCCGGCTACCGGGCGGGGGCAGCGGGTGCGACCACCCGCCGGGCCGCGCCAGCAGCTCCGTGGCGGGCCGACCGCAGATCTCCTCGGCCGTGCGGCCGACCAGCGACTCCAGCTCCGCCGTGCAGGTGAGCACGGTCCCATGGCGGTCGAGCACCAGCACCGCCGCGCAACCGCCCGGCCCTCGGCCCTCGGAGTGGGGATCGGGATTCGTGCTCGTCTGCCTCACCCCCGGACGTCGGTGATGGTGGTTCCATTCAACCCGTCCATGCGCCTGCCCGCGCGGCGGCGGCCCAGCACGGCACATCCCAACCGACCGCCCCAGCCGACCCCTCCTGGCCCGGCCCCGGCCCTTCCCGACACCCGCCCCCTCCGGGACGCCCGGCCCCTCCCGGACATCTCCCCAGCACCCGGGCTCCTCCCCAGCACCCGGGCTCCTCCCTGGCACCCGGCCCTTCCTGGGCGCTTCCCGTCACCCGGCCCTTCCCCGACACTCAGCCCCTCCTGGTCTCCTCCCCGTCTCCTCCCTGGCCCTTCCCGGGCCCCCGGCTTCTTCCCGGCACCCGGCCCTTCCCCGCGACACCCAGCCCCCCTCCTGGGCTCCTCCCCGGTCCCTCCCTGGCCCCGGCTTCTTCCCGGCACCCGGCCCCCTCCCTGGCACCTCGCGCCTCCCCGGCACCCGGCCCTTCCCCGACACCCAGCCCCCCTCCCCGGCATCCGCCGTGCGGATTGGGGCGAATGGGTGAGACAACACGTTCGACATCGGTGGGAAGTGTGACGGTTGGGCACACGAGGTGCCGGGGAGGACAGCAGCGAGGAAAGGCCCCGGACCCGGGGCGAGTCATGGTGGCGAAGGGGTGGGGACGTGCGATTCGGACTGCTGGGGACTGGGCCTTGGGCCACGGCGGTTCACGCCCCCGTACTGGCGGCCCACACGGATGTCGAGTTCGTCGGCGTGTGGGGGCGGCGGCAGGAGGCGGCGGCCGAGCTGGCCGCAAGCTGCGGCACCCGCCCGTACCAGGACCTGGACGCCCTGCTCGCCGATGTGGACGCCGTCGCCGTCGCCCTGCCGCCCGCCGTGCAGTCCGGCCTCGCCGTACGGGCCGCCGAGGCGGGCTGCCATCTGCTGCTGGACAAGCCGCTGGCAGTGACCGTGCCCGAGGCGCGGGAGGCGGTCTCGGCCGCCGCCGACGCGGGTGTGGCCTCGGTGGTCTTCTTCACCACCCGGTTCGGCGTGGAGCAGAGCGACTGGATCTCCGAGCAGGCGGCCGTCGGCGGCTGGTTCACCGGCCGGGCGGACTGGCTGGGCGCGGTGTTCACCTCCGACAGCCCGTTTGCGGCCTCGCCCTGGCGTCGGGAGAAGGGCGCCCTGTGGGACGTCGGCCCGCACGCCCTCTCGGTGCTGCTGCCGGTCCTCGGCGAGGTGACCGAGGTGACCGCCGTACGCGGTCCCGGGGACACCGTCCACCTGGTCTGCCGCCACTCCTCGGGCGCCGCCGCCACCGCCACGCTCAGCCTCACCGCCCCGCCCGCCGCGAGCGGCGCCACCGTGGAACTGCGCGGCGAGTCCGGCGTTGCCGTGCTCCCCGAGCGGAACGACGGCCCCGCAGCCGCCCTGCACCGGGCCGTCGACGCCCTGCGCAAGGCCGCCGCCACCGGCGTCCCGCACCCCTGCGACGCCGCCTTCGGCCTCCGCGTGGTCGAAGTCCTCGCCGCCGCCGAGCACTCCCTCGCCACCGGCACCACCGCCGCCCTCGCGACGGCCGCCCCCCGGCCCTGACGACCCGGACCCCGCCCAGGGCCGGCGGCCTTCACGCACGACCCCCCATGGCCGATGCGCAAAGGCCGCCGGCCCGAACCGGGGCGACGGCCGGACGGTCAGTCGGCGGGACCGCACCGGTCCTGCTCCGACGCCACCATGGCGGCCAGCGTGGCCGCCATATTGCCCCGCAACTGCTCCAACCGGCCTGCCATCGACCCGGGGTCATGCCGGTCCGCCACCCGGGCCCCGCTGTTACCGGGGCCGTGCTCGAAGGAGTGCCGTACCAGGGTCTGCCTGGGCTCTGCGGCGGGCAGCAGCTCATACCGCCAGATCGAGGCGGGCCGTTCCGGGTCGCCGCTGTCGTCGAGCACCACCCAGGCGAAGGCGCTCGGCCGCTCCGCCTCGGTGACCACGCACACCACCCGGCTGACAAACCCGTCCGGGTACCGGTTGCGCCCCTCGAACCGGGCCCCCACCCGCGCCTGCGCCCCAGACCCCGCCGCCGCGTCGCCGTCCAGCCATGCCGCCCCGGTGCACTCCGGGCTCCACTCGCCGGTCCGGGACACATCGGTGATCAGCTCCCAGAGCCGCTCCCGCCGCACCCCCACGGTCGTCGCCACGTCGACCCGCACCCCGGTCACGGTGTCTTCCACGGGCTTCTCCTCTCGGTCGGCTCACCACCGAGCACAGTAGGCCCCACCACTGACACACGGACGCCGACTGCCCATCAGCAGCCCTCTCCGGCCGGTTCGGCGGTCGACCCGGGGCAGCGCCAGCCGAGGTGGAGTATGGCGAGGTCGTCGGCGTGGCGACCGGCGTTGAGCCGCTGTACGGTGCCGACCAGCCGGTCGAGATGGCTGTCGGGATCCTGGTGGGACCGGTGGTCGATCAGGGCCACCAGACCTGCGGTGCCCAGCCGTTCCGAGCCTTGGCCGACATGCCCTTCGATCAGGCCGTCGGTGTAGAGCATCAGGGTGCCGGTGGGCGGCAGGTCGATCACGGTGGCGGTCCAGTCGCCCAGTCCGGGGGCGATACCGAGCGCGATGCCCGGCTCCGCGTCCAACGGCCCGGTGGTGCCCCCGGCGCTGAGCAGCGGCTCATGGTGGCCGGCCAGGTGCACGGTGGCGGTGCCCGCCGCCAGGTCCAGGGTGAGGAGGGAGCAGGTGGCGAACATGTCGCCGCGCGTACGCTCGGCGATCAGCACCTGCTCCAGCAGCGCGAGCAGTTCGGGACCGTGGTGCCCGGCCAGGGTCAGCGCACGCCAGGTGATGCGCAGGCAGACGCCGAGCGCCGCCTCGTCCGGTCCATGGCCGCTGACATCGCCGATCACGGCGTGCACCGTGCCGTCGCCGGTCTCCACCACATCGAGGAAGTCGCCGCCCAGCAGGGCGTGCTCCCGGCCGGGGAGGTAGCGGGTGGTCGCGGTGACGGCCGGGGTGTGCAGCAGCGGCGGCGGCAGCAGGCCGCGCTCCAGCCGGGCGTTCTCCTGGGCGCGGATGCGGTTCTCCCGCAGCTCGGCGGCGGCGCGCTCGGCGTGCTTGCGGTGCACCGCGTACCGCAGCGACCGGCGCAGCAGCTCCCCTCCGACCTGGCCTTTGACCAGGTAGTCCTGGGCGCCGGCCGCCACCGCCTCGGCACCTGCCTGGGACTCGGCCAGGCCGGTGAGCACGATCACCGCCGCATGGCGGTCGGCATGCTGCACCGCGTCGACGGCGGCGGTGCCGGAGGCGTCGGGCAGGTGGAGGTCGAGCAGGACGCAGTCGGCGGGCCGCTGTCGCAGCTCGCCGAGGGCCGTGCCGAGCGACTGCTCCCAGTGCAGGGTGTGCTCCAGGCCGGTGTCGACCAGGAGTTCCTCCACCAGCAGGGCGTCACCGGCGTCGTCCTCCACCAGCACGATCCGCAGCGGCGCCGGGTTGGCGTCGGTCGGCTCGCCGAGCCAGGAGGAGGGCAGGGGGCCTGAAGAGGCGGCGGGGATCACGGACGGGCCTGCTCCGGGTCGTCGGTACCGGCTGCCCGGGCGCCATCGGCTGGCTGGTCCGGCTGGTCCGGCTGGTCCGGTTGGCCCGGCTGCTCCGGTAGCGCGGGGAGGGTGAAGACCAGGCGGGTGCCCGGGGAGTGGTCCAGGTCGATCCGGATGGTGCCGCGGTGGAACTCGACGACCTTCTTGCACATCGCCAGGCCGATGCCGTTGCCCGGGTAGGCGTCCTTGGTGTGGAGCCGCTGGAAGATGACGAACACCCGGTCCGCGTACTCCGGGTCGATCCCGATGCCGTTGTCGGTCACCGAGAACTGCCAGTGGTCGCCCTGCCGCTCGGCCTCGATCCGGATGCGGGGGGCGCGGCCGGGGTCGCGGAACTTGATGGCGTTGGAGAGCAGGTTCTGCCAGAGCATGCCGAGTTGGGTGGTGTCCCCCAGGATCTGCGGCAGCGGGTCATGGCCGATCTCGGCGCCGGACTCCTCGACGGCGACGCTGAGTGAGCCGAGCGTGTCGGCCAGGACCCGTTCCAGGTCGACCGTGGTGTGCTGGCTGTGCAGCCGACCGACCCGGGAGAAGGCCAGCAGGTCGTTGATCAGCGTCTGCATGCGGTTGGCGCCGTCCACCGCGTAGGCGATGTACTGCTTGGCGCGGTCGTCGAGCTGGTCGGCGTAGCGGCGTTCCAGCAGTTGGCAGAAGCTGGCGACCTTGCGCAGCGGCTCCTGGAGGTCGTGGGAGGCCACATAGGCGAACTGCTCCAGTTCGGTGTTGGAGCGCCGCAGTTCGGTGGCCTGCTCGTCCAGTCGGCGTCGGGCCTGGTCGGTGAAGGCCAGTTCGTCGGAGAGCCGTCGGCGCATCGCCTCGACATCCTCGGCGAGGCGGCGCAGGTCGGCCGGGCCGGTGGGGGTGATCCGGTGGTCGAAGCGGCCCCGGGCGACCTGGCGGGCGTCCGCCGACAACTGCTCCAGCGGGGCGGTGACCCCGCGCCGCAGCCCCTCGAAGATCAGCACCGCCAGCAGCAGGATCACCGCGCTGATCGCGGCGAAGACCAGGTTGCGCAGCTCCACCGCCCGGTCCAGGTCGGCCCGCGCGGCGCTGCGGCGGGCCTGGAGGTGGGCGATCTGGGTGTTCGTGGAGCTGCGTACGGCATCGAAGGCGGCCTTGCCCTCGTCCGCCCGCTCGGCGGCCAGCGCCACCGCTGCTTCGGCGGGGGCGGCGGCGACCGGGCGGGCGACGCGGCTCTGCCACCGCTCGGCTGCCGTCAGCGCCGCCGTCAGGTCCGCGCGGGACCGGGGGTCGCCGGCGGTCAGCCGCCGCAGGGCGGTGGCGGCCGCCTGCTCGTCCGCCAGGCCCTGGGTGTAGGGCTGGAGGAAGTCCCGCTGACCGGAGAGGCCGTAGCCCCGGATCCCGGTCTCCTGGTTGACCAGGGCCGACTGGAGGCGGATCGACATCGTCAGCGCCGGTGAACTGTGGTCCACCAGCTGGTCGGTGACCGAAGCCGTCCGGACCAGGGCCCATCCGCCCAGGGCGCCGAGCAGGCCCAGCACCACCAGCGCCAGGCCGACGCCGTTCCACAGCCAGCGGCGGGTGGTCCAGCCGGCGGCCACCCCCCTGACCCCGATGTCGGCACCCCCGCCGGCCAGTCCGCCGCCGATGCCTCTGCCTGCTACGGCCTCCGTGCCTGCGGCGGTGGCGTGCTGCACTGCGTCGGCCTGGACTGCCACGGCTGGTTCCTCTCCAGGGGCCCTGCTCGCCGCGTCGGGGTCAATGCGGCAGCCACACAGTACAGGTATGCGACAACGGGAGTTGTCGTCGCTGTGCGGCGGGGCCTAGGCTGCCGGTCATGCCCGGCACCCACTTCGCCGTCCTGCTGACCGAACGAGAGCTCGCCGCGCTCGCGGACGGGGTGGTCGACGCCCTGGCCGACCGGCTGGCCCACCAGGCGTTCCAGCCGCTGCCCGCCGCACCGGACGACGACCCGGAGGCCGCGGCCCCCGAGACCTCGGCGCTGGCCCGCCTGCACGCGCTGGCGCACCTTCAGCGCGCGGTGGCCCGCCAGACGGACCGGGCCGCCGCCGAGGCCGCCCGGGCGGGGGCGGGCTACCCCCAGCTCGGCAAGGCATGCAGCATCAGCCGCCAGGGAGCCCGCCGCCGCTGGCCCGGGCTCGTACCGCCGACCCACCACTGACCCCTCCCCCCGCCCTCCCTCGCCCTCGACCGACCGGAGCCCACCATGATGTCCGCAGCCGCACGCCCCTATGACGTCCTGCTGGTGGAGGACGACCCGGCCGACGCCATGCTGATCGAGGACGCCCTGGCCGAGCGCGGCATGGCACGCACCCTGAGCCAGGTCTCGGACGGCGTGGCCGCACTGGACTTCCTGCGCGACCCGGCCAAGCCCCGACCGGACCTCATCGTGCTGGACCTCAACATGCCCCGGATGAACGGCCGGGAACTCCTCTCCGCCCTCAAGTGCGACGACGAACTGAAGATCATCCCGGTGGTCGTCCTCACCACCTCGGCCGCCCCCGACGACGTCTCCGGCGCCTACCAGCGCCACGCTAACGCCTACGTCACCAAGCCGGTCAACCTGGACGACTTCACCCGCGCCGTCCACAGCATCGACGCCTTCTTCCTCGACACCGCCGCCAAACTCCCCCCAGCCTGACCACCCCCGGCCACGAGAGTCATGCCCCCGCCCGCAGAACCTCCCCCCGCACCCGGACCAGTTACAACGACCTGGCCGACCTGCCGGCCCGAGCGAGATGGTCACGGCCATCGCGGCCGACTCCGCCGAGTCAGCCCTCTTCATCCGCCTTCGCCAGTACCACCAATGTCCCAGTACCACCAATGTCGATGTCATCCTGCTGGAGCAGGTGGAAGCCGATGTCGCCCGTCTCTCTGGAGTACGTCAGCAAGCCGGTCCCCGAACTGATCCACGAGATCGGCACACTACGGCGAGGCGTCTTCGACCTGCTCCAGGGCCGCCAGCACCCACAGCAGACGATCCAGCTCTACCTCGCGGCAAGCCGCCTCAGCGGCCTGGTCACCCGCATCGCGCCTGTCCTCCCGACCCTACGCAGGCTCGCCGGAGTTCCCGAGCCTCCGTGAGAATGCCCAGGAAGCCTGCTCCCGCCCAGCCCTCACGACCACGCCGGAGCCAAGCACCTGACGAGCAACACCGCACAGCAGGACGCCGCCCTGACCGACAAGACCGTCCTGGCCACCATCGTTGAGGCCGACTACGTCGCGGCGCATCCCACGAGGCTCGACCGGGCTCTGTCCCGACTGGTGGCCGTCCCTCTCACCCAGGATCTGGCCAGGGCCGCGTCGAACCTGTTGAAGAGCGCGGGTCTGCACGGGCACAAGTACGCGATCGACGCCATGGTCGTCGCCACTGCCCTGGCCGCGACCGACAAGCCGGTGACCGTGCTGACCTCGGACGTGGACGACCTCTCTACTCTGCTCGGCGAGCGACTGGATGGAGCCGGCCCCGGGCGGGCCGGTAGCTCTGCGCAGATCAAGGTCTTGGCGGTCTGACGCCAGTCTCCGTCCCGACCGACTCAATCCACAAAGGGCGCTTTGGCCTGTGGCTCTATGCTCCATCGAAGCATCTTGCATATGAGTTGCACATCGGAGCAGCGGACCTGCTGGAGTGCGCCCACCTGGCACTCGGGCGGCATTGCTGCACCCCGAGTCACCGGTCCAGCCACCTGCTGAGCCACGCACGCTCGGGGTCGAGCACTTCGGCGATGCGGCGGCGCCACTGGTGCTGCTCGCGGGTGGCACGACCATGTTGTCCTGGCCCGACGCGCTCTGCGAGTCGCTCGCGCGCGGCGGACGTCACGTCGTTCGCTACGACCTGCGAGACTCCGGCGCGTCGACAACCGTCGACCCCGAGGCACCGGCGTACACGCTCCGGGATCTCGCCGCCGACGCGGCCGCGCTCGCCCGAGGGCTCGACGACCGGCCCGCGCACCTGGCGGGCATCGGCGTCGGGGGGATGGTCGCCCAGGTGGCCGCGCTCGACCACCCGAATGCGTTCTCTGCGCTGACCCTCGCCGGGACGCGGCCCGTCGCACCCGGCCCGGTCGACGACGATCTGCCCGACCACGACCAGGCGGCAGTGAAGCGACGGTTCGAGCTCCCGAAGCCCGACTGGTCCGACCGCGCCGCGGTGGCGGAGTTCGCAGCCGCCGCAGCCGCGGTCTTCGGCGACGACCCCGGCGCGGCACGGGCTACCGCGGAGCGGATCTTCGACCGCACACCGGGCACGGCGCGCTCTGTCCAGATGGCCAACCAGCTTGGCTTGGCGTTCGCCAGGATCGACTGCGCGCCACGCTGGCGTGAGCGCCTGCCTGGACTCGCATTGCCGACGCTCGTGGTGCACGGTCGTCGCGACCCGTTCTTCCCGGTCGGCAATGGCGAGACGCTAGCGCGCGAGATCCCTGATGCGCGGCTGCTCGTGCTCGAACAGGCCGCGACCACGATCCCCGCCGCGTCCGCCGATGAGGTCGCCGCGGCGATGCTCGCGCTCTGCTAGTGGTCGGGTTGTCAGCGCTGCACACCGGCAGCGGAGGCACCTTGGAGAGCCAGCGGGGTGCGCGAACCTGGGCATGGTGTCAAGCGCAATCACCGCGCCGGGTCGATGCAGCGAAGCCAGGGGTTGTCACGCTCTGTGAGGAGCGTGACAACCCCTAGCCCTGCCCGCTTGGCTGATCCATCGTCAGCTACGGGCGCCGCCGTTTCACACTCGTTTCACATGAGGGCGAGGACGGGCGAGTAGCGGCGAGAGCTTCTGAGAGGCGTTTTCGCAGGTCCGGGGCCTTATGGAAGCGCCCTGGCCAACTGCCCCTTGGAGGTCGATTTAGATGTCGAAGTACAGCTCAAACTCGTGCGGGTGGGGCCGCAGCTGGATCGGGGCGACCTCTTGGGTGCGCTTGAAGTCGATCCAGGTCTCGATCAGGTCCGGGGTGAAGACGCCGCCGGCCAGCAGGTATTCGTGGTCGGCTTCGAGGGCGTCCAGGACGGCGGGGAGGGAGGCGGGGACCTGGGGGACCGCGGCGTGCTCGTCGGGGGCGAGCTCGTAGAGGTCCTTGTCGACCGGCTCCAGGGGCTCGATCTTGTTCTTGATGCCGTCCAGGCCGGCCATCAGCATGGCGGAGAAGGCCAGGTACGGGTTGGAGGACGGGTCGGGGGCTCGGAACTCGATGCGCTTGGCCTTGGCGTTGGACCCGGTGATGGGGATGCGGATGGCCGCGGAGCGGTTGCGCTGCGAGTAGACCAGGTTGACCGGCGCCTCGAAGCCCGGGACCAGGCGGTGGTAGGAGTTCACCGTCGGGTTGGTGAAGGCGAGCAGCGAGGCCGCGTGCTTGAGCAGGCCGCCGATGTAGTAGCGGGCGGTGTCCGAGAGGCCGGCGTAGCCCTGCTCGTCGTAGAAGAGCGGGGAGCCGTCGGACCAGAGGGACTGGTGGACGTGCATGCCCGAGCCGTTGTCGCCGAAGATCGGCTTCGGCATGAAGGTCGCGGTCTTGCCGTTCCGCCAGGCGACGTTCTTGATGATGTACTTGAACAGCATCAGGTCGTCGGCCGAGGCCAGCAGGCTGTTGAACTTGTAGTTGATCTCGGCCTGCCCGGCGGTGCCCACCTCGTGGTGCTGGCGCTCGACCTCAAGGCCGGCGGCGGCGAGCTCCAGGGACATCTCGGCGCGCAGGTCGGCGAAGTGGTCGACCGGCGGGGCGGGGAAGTAGCCGCCCTTGTAGCGGACCTTGTAGCCACGGTTGTCCTCGCGGGCGCCGGTGTTCCAGGCGCCGGCCTCGGAGTCGATGTGGTAGAAGGACTGGTTCGCGCTGGTCTCGAAGCGCACGCTGTCGAAGACGTAGAACTCGGCCTCGGCGCCGAAGTACGCGGTGTCGGCGATGCCGGAGGAGGCCAGGTATGCCTCGGCCTTCCGGGCCACGTTGCGCGGGTCGCGGCTGTACTGCTCGCCGGTGATCGGGTCGTGGATGAAGAAGTTGATGTTGAGGGTGGAGTCCTTGCGGAACGGGTCCAGACGGGCGGTGGCCAGGTCGGGGACCAGCGCCATGTCGGACTCGTGGATGGCCTGGAAGCCGCGGATCGACGAGCCGTCGAACATCAGGTGCTCGGTGGGGTCGAACGTCGCCGCCGGCACCGTGAGGTGCTGCATGACGCCCGGCAGGTCGCAGAACCTGACATCGACGAACTTGACGTCGTTGTCCGAGATGTAGCGCGCCACCTCGTCGGCGTTGTTGAACATCCATCCTCCTCGGCCCGGCGGGAACGCCAGGAGTCTCATGAACGGACCGCTCGTCCCGATCGGCCGCGTTGTCGCCACGATAGAAAGAGGCCGTTTCTCGGGCATGACCCGCCTGTTTCGCGGATGTTAACCGGCGTGACGGGGCTACCGCCGGACCTGCGTGGCTCCGGGGGTTTCGCGTTGCGGGCAGCGGGGCCGCGGCGCCTTCGCCCGGCTGCGGTCTGGACCACTCGTCCCGCTCGGGGCCGTCCGGAATCCGCCCTACCGGCGGACGGCCTTGCGTGTCAAGGCCCCGCCCGCCGGGGGCCCCGGCCGCCCGGCTACTGTGGTCGCGTGGACAGCAGAGAAGCGTTGGGTTCCTGGATCGACGGCCCCCGGGCTGCCGCCGAGAAGATGGGCGCCGACTTCGGCTACCGGGGCGAACGGCTCGGTCTGCCCGAGGAGGGGCCGGGCTCGATCGCCCCGCTGGGCCGGCGGGTCGGCGCCCTGTTCGTGGACGGCTGGCTCTGCGCCCTGATCGCGTACGGGCTGCTGGCGGGCGGCGACGCGGCGTACGCCAACCTCTGGTCCACCCCGCTGTTCTTTGTGATGAGCGTGGTGCTGGTCGGTACCGTCGGCAGCACCCTGGGCAAGCGGCTCTTCGGCCTGCGGGTGGTCCGGCTGGACGGCGGCCGGGTGACCCCGGTCCAGGCGCTGGGCCGCAGCCTGCTGCTCTGCCTGGTGGTGCCGGCGCTGGTCTGGGACCGCGACACCCGGGGGCTGCACGACAAGGCGCTGGGTACCGTCCAGGTGCGGATCTGACCCCGTAAGCGGAACGGCACGTAGACGGAACGGCACGTAGACGGAACGGCACGTAGCCGGAACGGCGGCGGCCCCGCCGCGCTCTCCCGAGGGAGGGGCGCGGCGGGGCCGCCGCCGTTCGAAGAGGTGGGGAGTGGGTGAGCGGCGGGCGCCGCTCAGCGCATCCGGCCGCCCTTGGGCATCCGGGCGTTCCGGGGCAGCGGCCCCTTGGGCACGGGGGCCTTGGAGAGCAGGTCGCCCATCGCCCGCAGCCGGTCGTTGATCTCGGTGACCTGGGAGCCGGTGATGGCCCGGGGCAGGCGCATCAGGTGCACCTGGAGCTTCTTCAGCGGGACCTCGCCCTCGCCGTCGCCCACGATGATGTCGTGCACCGGGACGTCGCCGACGACCCGCGCCATCTTCTTCTTCTCGGCGGCCAGCAGCGGGCGGACCCGGTTGATGTTGCCCTCGGCGATCAGCGCGATGCCGGGGCGGCCGACCGCGCGGTAGACGGCGTCCTGGTTGCGGGTCACGGCCACCGGCGTGGGGCTGGTGCTCCAGCCGCGCCGGATGTTGTTGAGCACCGCCGCCGCAGCGCCCGGCTGGCCCTCCATCTGCCCGAAGGCGGCCCGCTCGGCGCGTCGTCCGAAGACGATCGCCATGGCCAGGAACGCCAGGACAAAGCCCAGGATGCCCAGGTAGACCGGGTGGTCGATCAACAGGCCGATGGCGAGGAGTACGCCGAAGGTGATGATGCCTACGCCGGCGATGATCAGACCGATCCGGGTGTCGACCCGCTTGGTCATCTGATACGCCTGACGGATCTGCTTGAGCCGTCCGGGGTTCTCGGAAGTTTCCCTCGCCATGAGGGTCATGGTACGGGGAGGGGGCAGTGGATGCCCAAGCCCGGTCCCTGTTCGGGCAGATTCGGCCGCGGACCGATCCGGAGCGGCCTCCCGCCGGAGGGGGATGCGCGGGCGCGGCCGCGCGGCTGCCCTCAGCGCAGCGCGGAGACGCCCTCTACGGCGTCCGTACGGGCCGCCAGAGCGCCCAGCACGGTCGCGGTCTCCGCCCGGTCCGCCGCATGGCGGCGGTTCTCGCAGACGGCGTCCCAGGCGTTCCGCCGGGCGACCTGCTGGCCGCCGGCGAAGAGCACCGACTCCGCCCTGCGGAGCGCGCCGCCCACGGAGCGCAGTCCTCCGTTGACGAAGCCGTTCAGTCCAACCGTTCCAGGTACGACGGTGCCGACCTGCATGGTGAGCAACTCCCCTCGTCGGGTCGTGTCTTCGCCCTGTCCGGGCGGTCGCCCCGCCCCCGCCCCGGACAGGGCAGCGGATGCGGTCACCAGTTCAGGGTCACCACATCGTGTTACCAGTCGGTGACGGGAGCGTCAAACTGCGATGAAAGTCTTACATGCCCGGTTCGCGGGGCTCCCGGAATCCGGCCGCGACGGCCCGGCGCAGCTCAGCTCGCTGCCGCGGCCTGCTGACGGCGCTCGACCGCCTGCCGGTAGAGCCGCCCCGCCCGGTACGACGAACGGACCAACGGACCGGACATGACCCCGGCGAAGCCGATCTCCTCGGCCTCCTGCTGGAGCTCCACGAACTCCTGCGGCTTCACCCAGCGCTCCACCGGGTGGTGCCGCACCGAGGGCCGCAGGTACTGGGTGATGGTGATCAGCTCGCAGCCGGCGTCATGCAGGTCCCGGAGCGCCTGGCTGACCTCCTCGCGGGTCTCGCCCATGCCGAGGATCAGGTTGGACTTGGTGACCAGCCCGTCCGCGCGCGCCTGGGTGATGACCGACAGCGAGCGGTCGTAGCGGAACGCCGGGCGGATCCGCTTGAAGATCCGGGGCACCGTCTCCACGTTGTGCGCCAGCACCTCAGGGCGCGAGGAGAAGACCTCGGCCAGCTGCTCGGGCACCGCGTTGAAGTCGGGGATCAGCAGCTCCACGCCGGTGCGCCCGGCCTGGCGGGCGGCGGTCATCGCGTGCACCTGCCGCACCGTCTCGGCGTACAGCCAGGAGCCGCCGTCCGGCAGGTCGTCGCGGGCGACGCCGGTGATGGTCGCGTAGTTGAGGTCCATGGTGACGATGGACTCGGCCACCCGGCGCGGCTCGTCGCGGTCGAAGTCGGCGGGCTTGCCGGTGTCGATCTGGCAGAAGTCGCACCGCCGGGTGCACTGGTCGCCACCGATGAGGAAGGTGGCCTCGCGGTCCTCCCAGCACTCGAAGATGTTGGGGCAGCCCGCCTCCTGGCAGACCGTGTGCAGGCCCTCGCGCTTCACCAGGGCCTGGAGACCGGTGTACTCGGGGCCCATCTTCGCCCGGGTCTTGATCCACTCGGGCTTGCGCTCGATGGGGGTCTCGCTGTTGCGGACCTCCAGACGAAGCAGCTTCCGGCCGTCGGGTGCGACAGCGGACACGTGCGGCTCCCTATCTCGTCTTCTGTGCGACGCACCCAGGGTACGCCTGTGGTTGTGCGGCTCCCGCCGCCCGGGTGGCGTGCAATCGCAGCCTCACGGGTCAGGCCGCCCGTACCACCGACGACATCTCGGCGAAGACGTCCGCCAGGTGCCGCTCCACCACGGGCAGCGCCTCCGCCACCGGGAACTCCCGGCCCAGCTCGGTGGTGAGCGACGCCACACCGGCATCCCGGATGCCGCAGGGCACGATCCGGTCGAACCCGGTCATGTCGGGATTGCAGTTGAGCGCGAAGCCATGCATGGTCACCCCGCGCGCCACCCGCACGCCGATCGCCGCCACCTTGCGGTCGTCACCGCGCTGCCCGGCGTTGGAGGGGGCGTACTCGGGACCCGCCAGCCTCGGGTCGAGCCCCATCTTCAGGCCCATCCGCAGCGTCAGCCCGCCGAGGTCCACCTGCTGCGCGGGGTCCGCCACGGCGCCGGGGATCGCGTCGCCCAGCACCCACACCCCGCTGCGGCCCTCCACCCGGGTGGTCTCCACGCCGAACTCGGCACAGGACCGGATCAGCGCCTCCTCCAGCCGGCGGACGTACGCGACCACGTCCATCGGCTCCGGCAGCCGGACGATCGGGTAGCCGACCAGCTGACCGGGGCCGTGCCAGGTGATCTCGCCGCCCCGGTCCACCGTGACCACCGGGGTGCCGTCCAGCGGAAGGTCCTCCGGGTTGGTGCGGCGGCCGGCGGTGTAGACGGGCGGGTGCTCCAGCAGCAGCACGGTGTCCGGGATCTCGTCCGCCACTCGCAGCGCGTGCAGCCGGCGCTGCTCGTCCCACGCCTCCTGGTACGGCACCGAGCCCTCGCCCATGCCCATGCGCACAAACCGCACGTCCTCGCCCACCGCTGCCGCTCCTCACCACGTCATGTCCGGCCTTGCCACTGTACGCCCGGCCCTGAGCGGCCCCGGAGCCCTCTCCCCGGCCCTCCTCAGCCGTCCCTCCTCAGCCGTCCCGCCGGGCCGAGAGCAGGTGCAGCCGCAGCGCCAGTTGCAGCTCCAGCGCCCGCTCCGGGCTGTTCCAGTCCTGGCCCAGCAGCGCCTGCACCCGGTCCAGCCGCTGGACCACCGTGTTCACATGGACATGCAGCTGGTCCTTGGCCCGGGTCAGGCTGCCGCCGCAGTCGAAGTACGCCCGCAGGGTGCGGACCAGCTCGGTGCCCCGCCGGGCGTCGTACTCCAGCAGCGGGCCCAGCGCCCCGCCGACAAACCCGCCCACGTCATGCCCGTCGCCCAGCAGCACCCCCAGAAAGCCCAGCTCCTCGGCGGCTGCCCCGTCGCCCTCCCGGCCCAGCGCCTGGAGGGCGCGCAGACACCGCTGCGCCTCCGCATGGGCGGCGGCGATGGCCTGCGGCCCGGCCGCCGGACCGCCCGCCCCGACGGTCACCGGCAGCCCGGACAGCCGGGCCAGCCGGTCGGCCGCCGCGCGGGAGGCGGCGCCCGGCTTGCCGGCGGTCGGTCCGCCGCCGGTCGGGGTGGTGGGCAGCAGGATCACCACGGTGTCGCCGTGCTCCGCGCTCACCCCCCGGCAGCCGAAGAGGTAGCGGACCGCCGCGCCCGCCAGCCGGCTGCGGTCGGCGCAGGAGGCGGTCAGCACCACATGCGGGCGCATCAGGTCCACGCCCAGCCGGCGGCCGCGCGCGGCCAGCCCGGCCGGGTCGCGCTCGGGGGCGGTGAGCAGATCGGTGAGCAGTTCGCCGCGCACCCGGTTCTCGGCCTCCGCGACCGACCGGCGCAGCAGCAGGAGCAGCGCCGTCACCACGGCGGCCCGCTCGAAGAGCCGCCGGTCGGAGTCGTCCAGCTCGGGTCGGCCGTGCAGTACCAGGCTGCCCAGCGTCTCCTGGCCGGCCAGCACCGCGCACACCCAGCGCCCGGTGTGCCGCACGGCGCGGCCCGAGAGGCGGGAGTCGGCGACGGCCGAGGCCAGCCCCCGGTCGTCGCCGGTCCGGTCGCGCCGGGGCCGCCCACCGGACCCGGACCCGGACTCCAGGGCGGGTATGCGGTCGGACTCGACGGAGGAGGGCCCGGTCAGCGGGTGCCCGTCCGGGTCGTGGACGGAGATGGCCCCGCCGAGCAGCGAGGCGACCGCCGCCGCGACATCCGGTACCTCGCCGCCGCGCAGCACCAGGTCGGTGAGCCGGTCGTGGGCCTCCTCGGCGCGCTGCATGGCCGCCGAGTGCTCGCGGATCACCGCGTTGGCGGCGTTCAGCTCGGCGAGCGCCGCCCGGGTGTCGGCCAGCGCCCGGGCGGTGTCGATGGCGATGGCCGCGTGGGCGGCCAGTGAGCAGAGCAGCGCCACCTCGTCGGGGGAGAAGGCGCGCGGCGAGCGGTCGGCGGCGAAGAGCACCCCGATCACCTTGCCGCCGTCCCGGGAGCCGAGCAGCAGCGGCACGCCCAGGATGGCGACCAGCCCCTCGTCCAGCACTCCGGCGTTGATCGCCCCGGTGTGGTGGAAGCGGATGTCGGTCCGGTAGTCGGGGGTGGCATACGGGCGGGCGGTCTGTGCGACCAGGCCGCCCAGGCCGTCGCCGAGGCTGAGCCGCAGGGTCTGGAAGAGCGCGGAGACCGACCCGTCGGTGACCCGCATATAGGTGTCCCCGGCCTCCTCGTCGGGGAGCGTCAGATAGGCGGTGTCGGTGCCCAGCAGCAGCCGGGCGCGGCGCACGATCGCCTGGAGCACCGCGTCCAGGTCGCGGGAGGCGGCGAGGTCCCCGGCGGTGTCGAAGAGGGCGGTCAGCTCGGCCTCGCGGCGCCGGTGCTGGTCCAGGGTGCGGCGTACCCGCAGGGCGAGCCGGGTGGCGTCGGCGACCTCCGCCACTACGGCATCCGGCGCACCCGCACGGCGTTCGTCGGCGGACACATCGGCGAAGTCCTCGGCGGGGGCTCCGGAGGCGAGGAGTGCCAGCAGCCGCCGCAGGGCGGGGGCTGCGCTGCTCACAGGGGCGGCGTCGGTCATGGTGCGGACATCGTGCCAGGTGGGGCGGGTGGAAGGGGAGGGGCCGACGGGCGGAGGGGTGCGCCGCGCCGGCCCCGGCCGCCCCGGCCTCGCCCTCGGGGCGGCCGGGGCCGGCGGGCACTGCTCAGGGGGTAGGGCTCAGTGGGCGGTCCAGCCGCCGTCCAGCGGGAGGCTGCTGCCGGTGATGTACGAGGCGTGCGGGGAGCAGAGCCACAGGGCGGCCTCGGCGACCTCGGCGGGCTCGATCAGCCGCTTGATGGCGGTGCGGTCCAGCATGATCCGCCGCACCACCTCGTCCTCGCCGATGCCGTGCGCCACCGCCTGCGCCGCGACCTGGTTCTCCACCAGCGGGGTGCGGACATAGCCGGGGTTGATGCAGTTGCTGGTCACCCCGTGCGCGGCGCCCTCCAGCGCCACCGTCTTGGACAGCCCCTCCAGGGCGTGCTTGGCGGTGACATAGGCGGACTTGTACGGGCTGGCCCGCAGACCGTGCACGGAGGAGATGTTGACGACCCGTCCCCACCCCCGGGCGTACATCTGCGGCAGGGTGCGGCGCAGGATGCGGAACGGCGCCTCCACCATCACCCGCTGGATCAGCGTGAAGCGGTCCGGCGGGAACTCGTGCACCGGCGCCACATGCTGGAGCCCGGCGTTGTTGACCACGATGTCCGCGTCGTCCGGGAGGCCGTCCACCGCCGCCGGGTCCGACAGGTCGACGACCAGGGCGATGCCGCCGGTCTCCTCGGCGACCGCCTCGGCCGCCTCCGCCGCCATGTCGACGACATACACCCGGGCGCCGGCGGCGGCGAAGGCCGCCGCGCAGGCCCGGCCGATGCCGGAGGCGGCTCCGGTGACCAGGGCGGTGCGGCCGGCCAGCGGCCGGGAGCCGGGGGCGGGCCCGTCGGGCAGCGGGGCAGAAGAGGTGTCCATGGCCGCAAACGCTAGGAAGGCCGGAGGGCCGCTCCCATGTGGCCGGACACCACGAAGTCCCCGACGGATGTGGGGGCGGTGGCCATGTGCGGGGCGCCGTGGGGCGGCGGACGGTACGGCCCGGAGCAGCACGGAAGTGCTACCACGGCGCAAACCCCGACAGCCCAGCCTTCGTCAGATCGAGTCCACCCGTGTCACCCGTTCGGAGGATTGCTCGGACGGGACCGGCCACAGCCCCTCAATGCTCGCTACATTCACGCCGATTCCCGACAGGGGGCGCCGCACGTAGCACCGGGGGACGATCACGTGCCGTCGCGGCGCTCGGAAGGTGTTGACGCACATGTCCCAACGGCCCGCAACCGACCGACCGGCCTTCGCGCCCCGAACCGACCGGCCGCCGGCAGCCGAGCCGCGCCCCGGTACCACCGGCCCACCGCGCTCGGCGGACCGGTCCCACAACCAGCGCCTGGCCGCGCTCATCGAGGAGGCGGGCTTCTCGCACGCCGGACTGGCCCGCCGGGTGGACCAGCTCGGCCTCGAACACGGGCTCGACCTGCGGTATGACAAGACCTCCGTCACCCGCTGGCTGCGCGGCCAGCAGCCGCGCGGCGCCACCCCGGCGCTGATCGCCGAGGTCTTCACCCGCCGACTGGGACGCCGACTGGGCGCCCAGGACCTCGGACTGGACGCCTGCGCGCCCGTCTACGCCGGCCTGGAGTTCGCCGAGACGCCGACCGAGGCGGTGGACATCGTCAGCAGCATGTGGCGCAAGGACACCGGCCCGCACGCCGAACTGCGCCGGATCGCCTTCACCCCGGCCGGCCTGGTGGTGCCCAGCCGCGACTGGCTGATCGGCCGCACCGACGAGCGGGTCGCCCGGGAAGACCCGCAGGACCCGGCCGCGCAGCCCGCCCGGGCCCCCGCCGCCGGGCTGCGCACCCCCGCCCGGCAGCTGGGCCCCGGCGGCCGGGTGCCGCTCCAGGGCCGCCGGCCCGGCGGCCCCGCCGCAGGCCGGGCGGGCATCAGGGCGGACGCCGAGCGCCCCGCCCCGCACCCGCAGCGGGAAGGCCGCGGCACCCTGCGGGTGGGGCGCGGCGACATCGCCGCCGTCCGCGCCGTCGGGGACCTCTTCCGCGCCCTGGACCACGCCTACGGCGGCGGCCACGCCCGCCAGGCGCTGGTGCGCTACCTGGAGAGCGAGGCCGAGCCGATGCTGCGCGGGCGCTACGGGGAGTCCGTCGGCCGGGCCCTGTTCGGAGCGGTCGCCGACCTCACCCGGCTGGCCGGCTGGACCTCCTTCGACATCGCCGCGCACGGCCTGGCCCAGCGCTACTTCGTGCAGGCCCTGCGGCTCTCGCAGGCCGCCAGCGACCGGGTGTACGGGGGGTTCGTGCTGGTCACCATGAGCCGCCAGGCCGTCCACCTGGGCCACGGCCGGGAGGCGGTGCAGCTGGCCCGGGTCGCCCAGCAGGGGGTGGGCACCGCCGCGCCCACCGGCGTGCAGGCGCTGATGCACGCCTCCGAGGCGCGCGGGCACGGCGTGCTCGGCGACAGCCGCTCCTGCACCGGCGCGCTGGTCCGGGCCGAGCGGTGCCTCCAAGCCGTCCGGCCGGGCGACGAGCAGCCCTCCTGGGCGCGCTCCTTCGACGAGGCCCAGCTCGCCGCCGAGTTCGCGCTCTGCTACCGGGACCTCCAGCAGTGGCGGCTCTGCGCCCAGCACGCCGAGAAGTCGCTCCGGCTGCGGTCGCCGGGCTACGCCCGCAGCCGGGTCTTCTCCCGCAGCGTGCTGGCCACCGCCCGGCTGGGCATGGGCGACGTGGACGAGGCGTGCGCGGTGGCCACCGAGGCGCTGCGGGCGGCGGCCGAGATGCGCTCGGTCCGCGCGGTGGAGTACCTGCGGGACTTCCACCGGCGGCTCTCCCCGTACCGGGGCAGCACCGTGGTACGGGCCTTCGAGGAGGCCGCCCGCGCGGCCGGGATCGTCTGACCGCCCGCCGCCTCCGGCCACCGGGGTGGTGGGCCGGAGGCGGCGGGCAGGCCGAGGGCCGGAGCGGCTCCGGCCCGCCCCGGCCGTCCCACTACGCCGCCTCCGTGGGGCCCGGCCCGGAGTCGGCGGTCAGGCGGCTTCGGCGGCCGGGACCGGGGCGCGTACTCCCAGGTCGCGGATGATCTGCTGGGCGGCGCGGCGGCCGGAGACCAGTGCGCCCTGGACGGAGCTGGTGTCCCGGTGGTCGCCGCAGACATAGAGTCCGCCGATCACCCGCACCGGGCGGTGGAAGTGGTGCGGCGGCGGCATTGCCGGTACCGCATGCTCCACATGACGTGCCGTCAGAAACGACCAGGCGGCCGTCGAGGTCCCGTACAGCTCGGCCAGCCGCCGCCGGACCAGCGGCTCCAGGGCCGCCGGGCCGCCCCCGTCGAAGGTCCGCCGACCCAGCACCGTGGTGGCGACCAGCGAGCGGCCCGGCGGGGCGTACGAGGGGTGCACCCGGCTGAGCACCAGGGAGTGGGACACCGGGCTGCTCCGGTCCGCGTCCAGCAGCAGCAGCGGCTCGGCGAGCGGCGCCTCCGGGGCGGCGTGGTAGTAGGTGGTCACCGGGTGGAACCCCGGCAGATGCAGGCCGGGCAGCAGCCGGGCGGCGGACGCCGCGTCGGTGGCCAGCACCACACAGCGGCCGTGGACCCGCCCGTGCCGCAGGGTGTCCACCCCGTCCGCCGAGACCGCCACCGCCTCCACCCCCAGCCGGACCGTGCCCGGCGGCAGCCCCTCCGCCAACTGCTGCGGTACCGCGGCGATGCCCGCCGAGGGCAGACAGAGCCGCCCCCGCGCATAGGCCCGCAGCACCAGGTCGGAGCAGCGGCTGCTGGTGGACAGCTCCGGGTCGCAGAGCAGGGCACTCAGCAGCGGACGCAGAAAGCCGTCCACCACCCGGGCGGAGAGGCCGCGCGCGGCCAGCGCCTGCGAGGCGGTCAGCTCCGGCCGGGTCAGCAGCCGGTCGGTGGGGGTCGCCGCCAGCCGGGCCAGCGCGGTGCCCAGCCGGGCCTTGTCCAGCGGGCTGCCGATCGGCGCCCGGTCCGCCGCCAGCCGGGCCACCGGGCGGCGCAGGTCGCCGACCCGGTACCGGCGGCCCCCTGAGTGCACCAGCACCCCGGGCGCCAGCGGGCGCAGGTCCAGGCGGTCCAGGTCCAGCACCCGGGAGAGCTCCGGGTACGAGGTGTTCAGCAGGTGGCTGCCGTGGTCCAGCCGGAATCCGTCCAGCTCCACGGTGGCCATCCGGCCGCCGACCCGCTGCGCGGACTCCAGTACCGTCACTCTCAGCCCGGCGGCGCTGAGATGGCGGGCGGCGGCCAGTCCGGCCGGTCCGGCGCCCACGACCACGACATCGGGGTCGGTGGTGCGGCCGCTGCTGCGGTGGGCGAGGTCGTGTGCGGGCACGGGGCGCTCCCTCCCTGCTCCATGGCGCCCGAAGCCCCTCGGGCCGGGCGGCCAGGATGCGGTCCGCACAAGTGATGCCCCATCACCTGCCGTACCAGACAAGGACTTCCGGCCTTGTTCCGTACCGGCGGAGGATTTCCGGTGAAGGGCCCGATTCCGGTCACCTGCTGTGGCCGCCGGTCCTGCCCGCGCCCACCCCGGACACCGACGGTGACCGGGCGCACACGGCACGCGGCACCGCCGGGGCGGGGCCGCGTCGGGTGGGGGCGGTGGGGCTGTACGGACGGCCCGGGCGGGCCGGACAGGGGAGGAGAAGGCCGGTTTCGGTGCTGGGCAGCGCGCTGCCGGGCCCCGGGCAGGGCGGCTCTCAGAGCGCTGCCGCGACCGCCTGGTCGATGGTCGGATCGGTGAACCGGAATCCCGCCTCCAGCAGCCTGGACGGCACCACCCGATGGCTGCCCACCACCTCCACGGCGAACTCGCCGAGCACCGCCCGCAGCGCCGCCTCCGGCACCGGGAACGGCGTCGGCCGCCGCAGCACCCGCCCCATGGCGGCGGTGACCTCCCGGTTGGTGACCGGCTCGGGGGCGGTCAGGTTCACCGGCCCGCTCAGCTCGCCGTCCACCAGGAAGCGCAGCGCCGCGACCTCGTCCCGCAGCGAGACAAACGACCAGTACTGCCGCCCGGACCCCAGCCGGCCCCCCAGACCGAGCCGGAAGAGCGGGAACATCCGCCCCCACGCCCCGCCGCCGGAGGCCACCACCAGGCCGGTCCGTGGGTGCACCACCCTGATCCCGGCGTCGGCCGCCGGCTGCGCCGCGTCCTCCCACTCCTGGCACACCCGGGAGAGGAAGTCGTCGCCCGGCACGGCGGTCTCGTCGATCACGCGGTCGCCGGTCTGCCCGTAGAAGCCGATCGCCGAGCCGGAGACCAGCACCGAGGGCTTGCTGTCCAGTCCGGCCAGGGCCTCGGCGAGCGCGGCGGTGCCCAGCACCCGGCTCTCCCGGATCTCCCGCTTGTAGGCGTCCGTCCAGCGGTGGTCGCCGACCCCGGCCCCGGCCAGGTGCACCACCGCCTCCACCCCGATCAGCCCGGCGGTGTCCACCTGCTGCCGCCGGGGGTCCCAGTAGCTCTCCGTGGACCCGTCCGCCCGCGCCCCGGCCCCCTCCGGACGGTGGCGTACCAGCCGCACCACCTGGTGGCCGTCGGCCAGCAGCGAGCGGACGAGGGCGGAGCCGATGAGCCCGGACGAACCGGTGACAGCGATGCGCATGCGCCCATCCTTCCAGCCGGGCGGATATCCGGATGAGGGCACGCGGGGACGGCCCTAGAGTGATCCGCATGCCTGGAGACGACCTGATCATCCGACCAGCCGCTGCTGCTGACGACGGCCCCCTCGCGGAGCTGGACCGCCGCTGCTGGTCCCGGCTGGCCTTTGTGATTCCCCGGCCGGAGCCGGGCACGCCGTTCTTCGACGAGCGGCACCGCCCGGACCGGTACCGGGTCGCCGAGCTGGGCGGGCGGGCCGTCGGCTACATCAGGGTGGTGCCGTCGACCTCGCTGGCCTGCAATGCCCATGTCCGGCAGATCCAGGGCCTGACCGTCGACGACGAGGTGCGCGGGCGGGGCGTCGGACGGGCTCTGGTCGAGGCGGCCTGCGGCTGGGCCCGCGAGGAGGGCGCCACCCGGCTGACCCTGCGGGTGCTGGGACACAACGCCCCGGCCCGGGCGCTGTACGAGCGGTGCGGCTTCGCGGTGGAAGGGGTGCTGCCGGGGGAGTTCCTGCTGGACGGCCGGTATGTGGACGATGTGCTGATGGGCCGCAGCCTGGTCGCGGGCTGAGCCGGGTCAGCCGCCGTAGCGGTCCCAGAGCCGGGGGAACCGGTCCGCCATCACCGCATTGTCCTCGAAGTCCAGGGCCCGGCCCTCCGGCTCGTCGGGCTCGGGCACGTCCAGATCCGGCAGCGACTGCCCGGTGAGCTGCTCATAGGCCTCGTCGGCGGCGTACCCGAGGTCCTCGGCGTCGCCGTCCTCCTCCTCGTCGAAGTCCGGTACCAGCTCGGCGAGGTTGTCCGGGTCGTGCAGCGCCCCCTCGAAGACCTCCCGGCCACGGCCGATCAGCCAGCACCGGAAGAAGTCGAAGGAGTCGTCGGAGGCCCCGCCGAGCAGCAGATACGCGGCACCCCACAGGTCCCAGCGGTAGGCCCGCCGGAAGCGCACCTCGAAGAGCCGGGCGAAGTCCACCACATCGTCCGGCGTCAGCCCGGCGAGCCGGTCCACCAGCAGATCGGCGTGCTCGTCCGGGTCGCCGTCGGCGGCCTCCCGGGTCTCGTCGATCAGCTGCCAGAACTCCGTCTCGTACATCACGGCACCAGCATCCACGCCCCGGCGCCCGCACGCATGCGGTATCCACGGCGCACCGGCAAACGGATGCGCCCCGGCCCGCCGGAGCGGACCGGGGCGCAGTGCGCCGTGCGGCGGGAGGCTACAGCCCGAGGTCGCCCTCGAACGCGCCCTCCTCCAGACGGGCCTTGACCGTGCTCAGGAAGCGGGCGGCGTCGGCGCCGTCCACGATCCGGTGGTCGTACGACAGGGCCAGGTAGACCATGTCGCGGACGGCGATCGTGGTGCCGAGCTCGGCGCTCTCCACGACCACCGGGCGCCGAACGGTGGCGCCGATGCCCAGCATGCCGACCTGCGGCTGGTTGAGGATCGGCGTGTCGAACAGCGCGCCGCGCGAACCGGTGTTGGTCACCGTGAAGGTGCCGCCGGCCAGCTCGTCGGGCTTGAGGCCGCCGTCCCGGGTGCGGGCCGCCAGGTCAGCGGTCTTCTTGGCGATACCGGCGATGTTGAGGTCGCCGGCGTCGTGGATGACCGGGACGAAGAGGCCCTTCTCGGTGTCCACCGCGATGCCGATGTTCTCGACGTCGTGGTAGGTGATGGTGTCGTCGTCGTTCACCCGGGCGTTGAGGACCGGGTGGACCTTGAGCGCCTCGACGGCGGCCTTGACGAAGAACGGCAGCGGGGAGAGCTTGACGCCCTCGCGCTGCTGGAAGGTGTTCTTCGCCTGCGCCCGCAGCCGCATGATGCGGGTGACGTCCACCTCGACCACGGTGGTCAGCTGCGCCGAGACCTGGAGCGACTGGACCATGTGCTTGGCGATGGCCTTGCGCACCCGGGTCATCGGCAGGGTCTGACCGCGCAGCGGCGACGGGACGACCGGCGCGGGCCGCTTGGCGGCGGCCGGGGCGACCGGGGCCGGGACCGCTGCGGCGCGGGCGGCCTCGGCGGCGGCGATGACGTCCTGCTTGCGGATGCGACCGCCGACGCCGCTGCCCTTGACGTCGGTCAGGGTGACGCCCTGCTCGGCCGCGAGCTTGCGGACCAGCGGGGTGACATATGCGCCCTCGCCGATGGCCGGAGCCGGGACGGGAGCCGCCGGGGCGGCGGGGGCGACCGGAGCCGGGGCAGCCGGGGCGGGAGCGGCAGCGGCCGGGGCCGGAGCAGCCGGAGCCTGAGCCGGAACGGCAGCAGCCGGGGCCGGGGCAGCCGGGGCAGCGGGAGCCGCCGGGGCGGGGGCCGGGGCAGCCTGGACCGGCGCGGGGGCCGGAGCCGCCGGAGCCGGAGCCGGAGCAGCCGGAGCGGCCGGGGCGGGAGCCGCCGGGGCCGGAGCCGGAGCGGCCGGGGCCGGGGCAGCGGCCGGAGCGGCACCCGGAGCGCCGATGACGGCGAGCTGGGCGCCGACCTCGGCGGTCTCGTCCTCACCGATCAGGATCTTCAGCAGCACACCGCCGGTGGGCGCCGGGATCTCGGTGTCGACCTTGTCGGTGGAGACCTCCAGCAGCGGCTCGTCGGCCTCCACGGTGTCGCCCTCGGCCTTGAGCCAGCGGGTGACGGTGCCCTCGGTGACCGACTCGCCGAGCGCGGGCAGCAGCACCGGGGTGCCCTGGGCCTCACCCGACGGCGCGGGGGCGGCCGGAGCGGCCGGAGCCGCGGGGGCGGCAGCGGGGGCCTCCTGGACCGGAGCCGCAGCAGCCGGAGCCGGGGCAGCCGGGGCAGGGGCCGCAGCAGCCGGAGCGGCAGCGGCAGCCGCCGGGGCCGGGGCGGCGACCGGGGCGCCGGAGCCGTCGTCGATGACGGCCAGCTCGGCGCCGACCTCCACCGTCTCGTCCTCGGCGACCTTGATGGAGGCGAGGATGCCGGACGCCGGCGCCGGGATCTCGGTGTCGACCTTGTCGGTGGAGACTTCGAGCAGCGGCTCGTCGGCCTCCACCCGGTCGCCCTCGGCCTTCAGCCAGCGGGTGACAGTGCCCTCGGACACGCTCTCGCCGAGCGCGGGCAGCGTTACTGAGACCGCCATGGTTTCAGAAACTCCTTCAGTCGTGCGGTGCGGAAGTGGTGGGCGTGTCCTGGGCTCAGTCGTGGTTGTGGAGCGGCTTGCCGGCCAGCGCCAGATGAGCCTCGCCGAGGGCCTCGGACTGCGTCGGGTGGGCGTGGATGAGCTGCGCGACCTCGGCGGGCAGCGCCTCCCAGTTGTAGATCAACTGAGCCTCGCCCACCTGCTCGCCCATGCGGGCGCCGACCATGTGGACGCCGACGACGGCGCCGTCCTCGACCTGGACGAGCTTGATCTCGCCGGCGGTCTTGAGGATCTTGCTCTTGCCGTTGCCGGCCAGGTTGAACTTGGCGACCTTGACCTTCTCGGCGCCGTAGATCTCCTTGGCCTTGGCCTCGCTGATGCCGACGGAGGCGACCTCGGGGTTGCAGTACGTCACCCGGGGCACGCCGTCGTAGTCGATCGGCACGACCTGGAGCCCGGCCAGCCGCTCGGCGACCAGGATGCCCTCGGCGAAGCCGACGTGCGCCAGCTGAAGGGTCGGCACCAGGTCGCCCACGGCGGAGACGGTCTCGACATTGGTGCGCATGTACTCGTCGACCAGGACATAGCCGCGGTCCATCGCGATCCCGGCCTCCTCGTAGCCGAGACCCTGCGAGACCGGGCCACGGCCGATGGCGACCAGCAGCACATCGGCGTCGATCTGCTTGCCGTTCTCGGTCGAGACGCGCACCCCGGACTCGGTGTACTCCACGCCGGAGAAGCGGGCCTTCAGCTCGAACTTGATGCCGCGCTTGCGGAAGGCGCGCTCCAGCAGCTTGGAGCTGCCCTCGTCCTCCAGCGGCACCAGGTGCGGCAGCGCCTCGACGATGGTCACGTCCACGCCGAAGGACTTCCAGACCGAGGCGAACTCGACGCCGATCACACCGCCGCCGAGGATCACCGCGGACTTCGGGAGGTAGTCGAGCTTGAGCGCGTGGTCGGAGGAGATCACCCGGTTGCCGTCGATGACCAGCCCGGGCAGCGACTTCGGCACGGAGCCGGTCGCCAGCACGACATGGCGGCCCTGGTAGCGCTGCCCGTTGACATCCACCGAGGTGGGGGAGGAGAGCCGGCCCTCGCCCGTCACATAGGTGATCTTGCGGGAGGCCACCAGGCCCTGGAGGCCCTTGTAGAGGCCCGCGATCACATCGTCCTTGTACTTGTGCACACCCGGAAGGTCGATGCCCTCGAAGGTGGCCTTCACGCCGAACTGAGCGGCCTCACGGGTCTCATCGGCGATCTCGGCGGCGTGCAGCAGTGCCTTGGTGGGGATGCATCCCCGGTGCAGGCAGGTGCCGCCCAACTCGCCCTTCTCGATCAGCGCGACCTGAAGCCCCAACTGGGCCGCGCGCAGCGCCGCGGCGTAACCGCCGCTTCCGCCTCCGAGAATCACTACGTCGAAAACGGTGCTGGCGTCGTTCGCCACGTCACGTCCTCCATGCATGGGTGCTTATGCCCGGCCGCTCCCGGACCGGGTGTGCTCCCTTGTGGGGAGCCCAGTCGTGCCGGAAATACATCTTCGCACTTGTTCGCGGGTGTCGATGTCCCGGGTCGCCCCGCAGGGGCCTCCACCGGGGTGCAGCGGGCTCGATCCACCCCCGGTACGTGGACATCCCCGCAGGTCACAGCGGTGCGCCGGGTCGGATGAGGCGGCGCTGAAAGCAGTCGGGGCCCGGAAGGAGTTCCTTCCGGGCCCCGCTCACACCGCGAGTGGTCTCCCTCGATCGAGGGACGCCGCGCTACAGCAGCTCGCCGGCCGCCGCGTCCTCCACCAGCTGCACCAGGGTGCGCACGGCCGAGCCGGTGCCGCCCTTGGGGGTGTAGCCGAACGGCTGGCCCTCGTGGAAGGCCGGACCGGCGATGTCCAGGTGCGCCCAGCTGATGCCCTCGGCCACGAACTCCTTGAGGAAGAGGCCGGCCACCAGGCCGCCGCCCATCCGCTCGCCCATGTTGGCGATGTCGGCGACCGGCGAGTCCATGCCCTTGCGCAGCTCGGCGGGGAGCGGCATCGGCCACGCCTGCTCACCGGCCCGGCCGGCCGCGTCGTGGACCCGGTCCCGGAAGCCGTCCTCGTTGGCCATGATGCCGAAGGTGCGGCTGCCCAGCGCCACCATCATGGCGCCGGTGAGGGTGGCCACGTCCACGATGGCGTCCGGCTTCTCCTCGCCCGCGCGGACGATCGCGTCGGCCAGCACCAGGCGGCCCTCGGCGTCGGTGTTGAGGACCTCCACCGTCTTGCCGCCGTACATCCGCAGCACATCGCCGGGGCGGGTGGCGGAACCGGACGGCATGTTCTCGGCTAGCGCCAGCCAACCGGTGACATTGACCGCCAGGCCGAGCCGGGAGGCGGCGACCACGGCGGCGAGCACCGCGGCGGCACCGGACATGTCGCACTTCATGGTCTCGTTGTGGCCGGCCGGCTTCAGCGAGATGCCGCCCGAGTCATAGGTGATGCCCTTGCCGACGAAGGCCAGCGTGGCCTTGGCCTTGGGGTGCGTGTACGCGACCTTCACCAGCCGGGGCGGGTTGGCCGAGCCCTGGCCGACGCCCAGGATGCCGCCGAACGACCCCTTGGCCAGCGCCTTCTCGTCCAGCACCTCGACCTTGAGGCCGTGCTCCTTGCCCGCGGCCTGCGCGACGGCGGCGAACGCCTTGGGGTGCAGGTCGTTCGGCGGCATGTTGATCAGGTCGCGGGTGCGGTTGATCTCCTCGGCGAGCACGGTGGCGCGCTCGGCGGCGGCCTTGGCGTCCTTCTGGCCCTTGCGGGCGGCCACCACGATGAGCTCGCCCAGCGGCGCCTTGCCGTTCTCACTGCGGTACGTGGTGAAGGCGTACGCACCCAGCAGCCCGCCCAGCGCCGCAGCCTCGATCTCCGCCGGGGTGGCGGTGGGCAGCGCCAGCGCGGCCTTCTTGGCACCGGCCAGCGTACGGGCGGCGACACCGGCGGCGCGGCGCAGCGCCTCGGCGCCGTACCGGCCGTCCTCGGCCGCGTCGCCGAGCCCGACCGCGAGCACCAGGTCGGCCTTGAGCCCGTCCGGGGCGGGGAGCTTGACCGCCTCGCCCTCGGCGCCGGTGGCCCCGAGGGTGTCGAGGACGTCGGCCAGCCGGCCGCCGAATGCCTCGGCCACGGTCTCGGCGCCGGGCGCCGGCACCAGTCCCTTGTCGCTCTTGGCCACGCCGACGACGATGGCGTCCACGCGCAGCGACGCTGCGGAGGAGGTGCTCACAGACAATGCAGTCACGTATTTGCGTCCTGTTCTTGTGCGGTCCAAAGCCGGATCGGTTCAGACGGGCCGCCCCGGCCGTCGGCGGACCCCGCCCTCCGACATCAGGCCCTGTGATGTGAGGGCTGCGCAAGGGGTTCCCGGGCTGTCCGTGCCTCACGCATGGTAGTCCGCATACTGGACGGCTGCGGCTCCGGGCGGCACCCATTCCCCAACCACAGCGGCGGGTACTCGCCACCGGCGGCTGAACGCCAGGTTTTTTGTGGCTCGCTCGCCGCCGGGCGCCCTGTTGCCGATGCCGACACTCGTCGCTCCGGCACTCGCTCCTTCGTCGCTCGCTTGTCGCTCCTCGCTTTCGGCATCGTCGGCGCCCTTTGGCTCGCTCGCCCTTCCCAGTACAACCGGGGGTCACCCGTTCCCGCTCGGGACCTTGGCGGGTATCCCGTGCTCGCTCGCCCTTCCCAGTGCAACCGGGGGTCACCCGTTCTCGTCGGGACCTTGGCGGGTATCCCGTGCTCGCTCGCCCTTCCCAGTGCAACCGGGGGGCACCCGTTCCCGTCGGGATCTCGGCGGGTATCCCGTGCTCGCTCGCCCGGGCCAGTGCGCCGGGGGGCACCCGTTCCTGGCGGGATCTCGGCGGGTATCCCGTGCTCGCTCGGCCTTCCCGTTCCACCGGGGGTCACCGTTCCAGCAGCCCTTGGGCTTGGTCAGGCGGTTGGGGGCAGCAGGGTGAGGGCGAGCAGGGTGGCGGTGGCCGTTGTCTCTGCGAGGGCGCCCAGGACGTCGCCGGTGATGCCGCCGAAGCGCCGTACGCAGCGCCGCAGCAGGAGCAGGCCGCAGCCCACGCCGAGCAGCAGCGCCACCGGGTAGCGGGCCGCCGCCGGGCCGTGCGTGAACGCCGCCGCCCCTAGCAGCAGCAGTGCCCAACCGGTCGTCACCGCTGCGGCGGCGGGGGTGTTCACCGTGCCGGCGACGGCGGCGCCCAGGCCGCTGGGGCGGGCGGGCGGGACCGGGCGGCGGCAGCCCCAGGCGAGGGCGCAGCGTGCCGCCACCGCTGCCGTCACCACCGCGAGCGCGCCCCGCCAGGCGCCTGTGCCGTATGCCTGGGCCAGCGCCGCGACCTGACCGAGCAGCACCAGTACCAGCGTCACCACCCCGAACGGGCCGATGTCCGACTGCTTCATGATGCGCAGCGCGTCCTCGGCCGGTTTGCCGCTGCCCAGCCCGTCGGCGACATCGGCCAGCCCGTCCAGGTGCAGCCCTCGGGTCAGCCAGGCCGGTACGGCGACCGCCGCCACCGCCGCCGTCAGCGGGCCGCCGCCGAGCAGGGAGACCGCAGCTCCGCAGGCGGCGGCGGTGGCGCCCAGGACCAGGCCCACCAGGGGCGCCCAGAGCATCGCGGCCCCGGCGGTCGGCCGGTCCCAGCGGTCCACCCGGACCCGCAGGACCGAGAGCGTGCCGAAGGCGAACCGCAGCCCGTGCAGCGGCGGCAGACCGGGCCTCACGTGGTGGGCTCGGCCTCGGCCGGGGGGAGTTCGGCGAGCGTCGCGGCGGCTGCCTGGAGCAGGGGCAGGGCCATCAGGGCGCCGACGCCCTCGCCCATGGTGATCCGCTGGTCCTGGAGCGGGTCCAGGGTGAGCCGGTCGTATGCCTTGATCAGCGCCGGTTCCCCGGTCGCCTGCCCGGCCCGCCACCACTCGGGCGCCCGGAAGGCGATCCGCTGCGCCACCAGGGCGCAGGCCGCCGACACCACGCCGTCCAGCAGCACCGGGGTACGCCGTACCGCGCTCTGCAGCAGGAACCCGGTGATCGCGGCGAAGTCCGCGCCGCCGGTCGCGGCCAGCAGCGCGAGCTGGTCGCCGAGCACCGGCCGGGCCCGCCGCAGCGAGTCCCGGATCGCGGCGCACTTGACCATCCACACCCGGTCGTCGATGCCCGAGCCGCGCCCGGTCACCGCCGCCGCGTCGGTCCCGCAGAGCGCGCCGACCAGCACGGCGGCGACCGTGGTGGAGCCCGCGCCGAGGTCGCCCAGGACCACCAGGTCGGTGCCGGAGTCGGCCTCCTCGTCGGCGACCGCGACCCCGGCCAGGAAGGCCCGCTCGGCCTCGTCCTGGGTGAGCGCGTCCTCGATGTCGATCCGGCCGGAGCCGCGCCGCACGCGGTGCCGTACGACCTCGGCCGGGAAGGCGTCCTCCTCGGCGTCCACCGCCATGTCCACGACCCGGACCCGGGCCCCGAACCGCCGGGCCAGCACATTCACCGGCGCCGCGCCGTCCAGCACGGTCCGCACCCGGGCTGCGGTGCCCCCGGCCGGCAGTGCCGAGACGCCCAGCGAGGCGATCCCGTGGTCGCCCGCGAAGAGCAGCACCCGGGGCTGCTCCACCGACCGCAGCGGCCACTGCCCCTGAACGCCCGCCAGCCAACCGCCCAGCTCCTGGAGCTGACCCAGTCCGCCGCGCGGCAGGTCGAGCGCGGCCCACCGCTCCTCGGCGGCCCGCCGGGCGGTCTCGTCGGGCCGCTCCACCAGGGAGGAGAACGCATCCAGATCCACAGTGCTGTCCATCGGCACGAAGGCTACCGGTCAGCCCTGCCGGATCGGCAACACCTGCCCGGCCACCACCAGCAGCACCCGCTCCGAGGCCTCCGCCAGGGCCATGTTGAGCCGCCCCAGCTCGTCCCGGAACCGGCGGCCCGCAGCGGTGGCCGGCACCACGCCCATGCCCACCTCGTTGCTCACCGCGACCACGGTGCGCCGGGTCTCCCGCCAGGCCGCCGCCAGTGACGCGGCCCGCGCCTGCACCGCCCGCTCGCCGCCGCCGGACCAGACCGCGTCGTCCCAGGCGCCGCAGTCGTCCATCACCCCGGTGAGCCAGAGCGCCAGGCAGTCCACCAGCAGCGGGGCCGGGTCGGCGGGGTCGCGGAGCAGCGGTTCCAGGTCGCAGGTCTCGGCGGTACGCCAGGAGGCCGGGCGCCGCTCGCGGTGCAGCGCCACCCGCTGCGCCCACCCGGCGTCGCCCTCCCGGGTGCCGCCGGTGGCCACGTACAGCACATCGGCGTGGTCGGCCAGCAGCTGCTCGGCCCGGGTGGACTTGCCGGACCGGGCGCCGCCGAGGATCAGGGTGCGCGTCATGCGGCCATCCTGACCTGCGGGCCGCGTGGCAGCGCCGTCGGGGTGGTGATCAGCGGGCCACCGCTCGGCTACTGTGCGCACTGACGGCGCGGCGCACGCCGCGCGGAGACGACCGGGAGGAGCCGGGCATGGCGTGGACGTGGCGGTATGAGAAGGCCGACGGCTCCGTGGTGGCCCCGGCGGGGGGCCAGGAGGAGTTCCCGACCCAGGGCGACGCGGAGTCCTGGATCGGCGAGAGCTGGCAGCAGCTGCTGGAGGACGGGATCGACCAGGCGGCGCTGCTGGAGGACGGCAGCGCCGTCTACACCATGAGCCTGCACGAGGGCTGAGCGCGACGCGGAGGGGCGGCAGCCGACCGGCTGCCGCCCCTCCGTGCTGCTGCGTGCGGGTCTTACGGGCGGGTCTTGGGCGACCCCTCGGCGGTGCGCGCCGGGTCGCGCTCGACCACCGGGTCGAGGACGGCGTCGATGGCGCTGAGCAGCTCCGGCTCCAGCTTCACCCCGGCCGCCTTGACGTTCTCGCCGACCTGCTCGGGCCGGGAGGCGCCGATGATGGCGGCGGAGACATTGGGGTTCTGGAGCACCCAGGCGACCGCCAGCTGGGCGAGCGACAGGCCCGCCTGGTCGGCGAGCGGCTTCAGCCGCTGCACCCGCTCCAGCACGTCGTCGCCCAGGAAGCGGGAGACCATGGTGGCGCCGCCCTTGGAGTCGGTGGCGCGGCTGCCGGCCGGCGGCGGGGTGCCCGGCGTGTACTTGCCGGTGAGCACGCCCTGGGCGATCGGCGACCAGACGATCTGTCCCAGTCCCAGCTCCTCGCAGGTGGGCACGACCTCGGCTTCGATCACCCGCCACAGCATCGAGTACTGCGGCTGGCTGGAGACCAGCGGCACCCGCAGCTCCTGGGCGAGCGTGTGGGCCTCGCGGATCTGCTGGGCGGTCCACTCGGAGACGCCGATGTAGAGCGCCTTGCCGGACCTGACCACGTCGGCGAAGGCCACCATGGTCTCCTCCAGCGGGGTGGAGGGGTCGTAGCGGTGCGCCTGGTAGAGGTCGACATAGTCGGTCTGGAGCCGGCGCAGCGAACCGTCGATGGACTCCATGATGTGCTTGCGGCCCAGACCCCGGTCGTTGCGGCCGGGCCCGGTCGGCCAGAAGACCTTGGTGAAGATCTCCAGCCCTTCCCGGCGCTCGCCCTTCAGCGCCCGCCCGAGGACGGCTTCGGCGCGGGTCTCGGCGTAGACGTCGGCCGTGTCGTAGGTGGTGATCCCGGCGTCCAGGGCGGCACGCACACAGGAGAGCGCGGCCTCCTCCTCGACCTGGGAACCGTGGGTGAGCCAGTTGCCGTACGCGATCTCGCTGATGATGAGGCCGCTGCGGCCGAGATGACGAAATTCCATGCAGGCGACTGTAACCCGCGGATGATCACACCGCAGCGCGTCTGGCCCCCACCACATGGAGCAGCGGGGCCACCTGCCGGTACGGGTCGGTGCGGCCGGCCCGCTCCTCCGCCTCCAGCAGCTGGGCCAGCTGCCGGCCGTCGGCGGGCAGCGGGGCGTCGTCCGGGACCGCGTCGGTGAAGACCCGTACGCCGTACCAGTGCCGCAGCGGGACGTCCATCGAGCCCAGCACCGGGGCCAGCTGCTCCAGCCGGTCGGCGCGGGTCGGCGGGCCGAGCAGGCCGGTGTGCCGGAGGCCACCGTCCTGGCCGCCGTCGAACGCCTGGAGCGCCGCCCGCCAGTCGCCGGTGAGACCCGGCCGCATGGCCACTGCGCCGCCGTTGCGCACCAGCAGCGACAGCAGCCCGCCGGGGGCCAGCACCCGGGCCAGCGAGGCCAGCATCGGGCCGGGCTCGGGCAGGTACATCAGCACGCCGTGGCAGAGCACCACATCGAAGCTGCCGGGCCCGAACCACCGGCCGCACTCGCGGCCGTCGCCCGCCAGCAGCCGGGCACGGGCCCGCACCTCGGCCGATTCCGCGGCCAGCGCGGCCTGCGCCGCGCCGAGGGCGACCGGATCGGAGTCCAGGCCGGTCACCAGGTGTCCGGCGCGGGCCAGCCGCAGCGCCTGGACGCCCTGCCCGCAGCCGGTGTCCAGCACCCGCAGCGGCCGTCCGGGGCCGTCCTCGCCGAAGTGTTCCGCCAGCTGCTCGGCGAGCTGCCGGGAGACCAGCTCCTGCCGCACCGTGTTGCGCAGGCCCCCCAGGTGGGAGAGCCACGCCCCGGCGCCGGGGGTGAAGCCGGCGGCCGGGGCGGGAAGGTGGTCATGACCGCCGGCGTGCTGCTCGGGCAGCCCGCCGGACCAGGACGGGACCGGCGCCGTACTCAGAGCTTGGCCCCCCGCTTGACCTGCGGCTTGGGCAGCCGCAGCCGCCGCATCTGGAGGGTGCGCATCAGCGCGTAGGCGGTGGCGCCCTTGTGGCTCTCCTTGGGGAGGCGCTCCCGGAGCTGCTTGCGCAGGCCCAGGGCGTGCCGGACGGAGTCCAGCACGATCGCCACGATGATCACCAGCCAGAGCATCAGCGAGAGGAACTGGAGGGCCGGGTTGCGCACCACGCTGAGGATCAGGATCACCACGGCGAAGGGCAGGAACCACTCCGCGACGGTGAAGCGGGAGTCGACGTAGTCCCGGGCGAAGCGCCGCACCGGTCCCTTGTCACGGGGCGGCAGCGCCCGCTCGTCCCCGTTGAGCAGCGCCAGGCGCTGCTTCTCCCGCTCGGCGCGCATCCGGGTGCGGGCGTCCCGGGCGGCCTCCTTGCGGTCCTTGGGGACGGAGGCGCGGGTGCGGCGGTTGGCCTGCGCCTCGCTGCGCTTGGGCGTGGGCCTGCCCTTGGGCGCCTGCGGGTCGCGGGACTGGGCGGTCTGCTCGTCCGCGAGTGCGGTGGCAGCGGCGGGGTCATCCTGGGAACGGCGTCGGAACACGTAGAGAAGAGTACGTGGTGTCGGCGTCCGACCCCTAGTGCCCTTATCCGTCGTGCGGACGATGCCGCTCCGGCCTCCGGTGTAGCAGTCTTGTTGCAGGCAGGTGCGGTGCGGCAGGCACCCCGGTGCCCGTAGTGTTGGTACGAGAGAACAGCTGGCCTGAGAAGGGGGCGCCCGAGGCCCATGAGCGACGGAATCATGAAGCGGATGGGGATGGTCTTCCGCTCCAAGGCGAACAAGGCCTTGGACCGGATGGAGGACCCGCGCGAGACGCTCGACTACTCGTACCAGAAGCAGCTTGAGCTGCTTCAGAAGGTGCGCCGGGGTGTGGCCGATGTCGCCACGTCGCGCAAGCGCCTTGAGCTCCAGCTCCAGCAGTTGCAGCAGCAGTCGGCGAAGTACGAGGACCAGGGGCGCAAGGCGCTCTCCCTGGGCCGCGAGGACCTCGCGCGCGAGGCGCTGACCCGCAAGGGTGCGCTGGCGCAGCAGATCGGCGATCTGGAGACGCAGTACCAGCAGTTGCAGGGCGAGGAGGAGAAGCTGACGCTCGCCTCGCAGCGGTTGCAGGCCAAGGTGGACGCCTTCCGTACCAAGAAGGAGACCATCAAGGCCACATACACCGCGGCCCAGGCGCAGACCAGGATCGCGGAGTCCTTCTCCGGCATCTCCGAGGAGATGGGCGATGTCGGCCTGGCCATCCAGCGGGCGGAGGACAAGACCGCCCAGTTGCAGGCCCGGGCCGGGGCGATCGACGAGCTGCTGGCCTCGGGTGCGCTGGACGACCCGAGCGGCATGCGCAAGGACGACATCGAGGCGGAGCTGGAGCGGATCGGCGGCGGCGCCGATGTCGAGCTGGAGCTGGCCAGGATGAAGGCGGAGCTCTCCGGCGGTTCGCCGCAGCAGGCGCTGGAGCAGGGCAACGGCCAGCAGCAGCCGCAGTCCGCACCGCAGGACACCCCCAACCGCTTCGAGAAGTGAGGGGGCCGTCATGATCGTCCGGATCATGGGGGAGGGGCAGCTGGATGTGGCCGAAAGCCACCTCGACCGGCTGAACCAGCTCGACGACGAACTGCTCGCCGCCCTGGAGCGGGGCGACGAGGGCCTTTTCCGCACCGCGCTGGGCAATCTGCTGACGGCGGTGCGGGAGGCCGGTTCGCCGAGGCCGGAGGAGTCCCTGGAGCCCTCCGACCTGATCCTGCCGGCCGCGGACGCCACGGTGGAGGAGGTCCGCCGCCTGCTGCGCGACGACGGCCTGATCCCCGGCTGAGCGCGGCGGCAGCGCACCACACGCGGGAGGGCCCCGGCGACATGCCGGGGCCCTCCCGCGTTCAGCGGCACCTGCTACGGCAGGGCCAGCATCCGGTCCAGCGCCGCCTTGGCGAAGGTCTCGGTCTCGGCGTCGACCTCGATCCGGTTGACCACCCGGCCGTCGGCGAGCGACTCCAGCGCCCACACCAGGTGCGGCAGGTCGATGCGGTTCATGGTGGAGCAGAAGCAGACCGTCCGGTCCAGGAAGACGATCTCCTTGTCCGGGTGGGCCTTGGCCAGCCGGCGCACCAGATTGAGCTCGGTGCCGATGGCCCAGCTGGAGCCGGCCGGGGCCGCGTCCAGCGCCTTGATGATGTACTCGGTCGAGCCGACCAGGTCGGCCGCCGACACCACCTCGTGCCGGCACTCCGGGTGGACCAGCACGGTCACCCCGGGGATGCGGGCGCGGACCTCGTTCACCGAGTCCAGCGAGAAGCGGCCGTGCACCGAGCAGTGGCCGCGCCAGAGGATCATCTTCGCGGCGCGCAGCTGCTCCGGGGTGACCCCGCCGCCCGGCTTGTGCGGGTTGTAGACCACGCAGTCGTCGAGCGAGAAGCCCATCTCGCGGACGGCGGTGTTGCGGCCCAGGTGCTGGTCGGGCAGGAAGAGCACCTTCTCGCCCTGGCCGAAGGCCCACTCCAGCGCCCGCTTGGCGTTGGAGGAGGTGCAGATGGTGCCGCCGTGACGGCCGGTGAACGCCTTGATGTCGGCGGAGGAGTTCATATACGAGACGGGGACGGTGGTCTCCGCGACCCCGGCGTCGGTGAGCACGTCCCAGCACTCGGCGACCTGCTCGGCGGTGGCCATGTCGGCCATGGAGCAGCCGGCGGCCAGGTCGGGCAGGATCACCTGCTGCCGGTCCGAGGTGAGGATGTCGGCGGACTCCGCCATGAAGTGCACACCGCAGAAGACGATGTACTCCGCCTCGGGGCGGGCGGCGGCGTCGCGGGCCAGCTTGAAGGAGTCGCCGGTGACATCGGCGAACTCGATGACCTCGTCCCGCTGGTAGTGGTGGCCGAGGATGAAGACGCGCTCGCCGAGGCGTGCCTTGGCGGCGCGGGCGCGCTCCACCAGGCCCGGGTCGGAGGCGGCGGGGAGGTCCCCGGGACACTCGACGCCGCGCTCGCTGTCCGGGTCGGCGTCGCGGCCGAGGAGCAGCAGGGCAAGGGGGGTGGGCTGGACGTCCAGCAGAGGCTCTGCGACGGGTGTGGTGGTCACGGGCCGATGCCCTTCTTCGATCGCCAACGGCTTTTCGTCTATCTGACGTTATCTATCATAACCCGTTCGTGTCAGATTGACGATGGCCACTCTGTCGATGTGACGCGGGCGACCATGGTGATCCCGGCACCGAATCCCAGGCATTAGCCTGGTGAGGGCGTTGATTCTCAAGGGCCCCGGGGTACATCGCCCCGCCTTCACCAACTGCGGGAGCCGCATCCCATGAGTACGAGCCGTCCCGTCGGCCACGGCCCGCTCCCGCCCCTGCACTCCGCGCCCGACGCCGACCTGGACGACATCGACCGGCGGCTGCTGCGTCGGCTCGGCGAGGACGGCCGCGCCTCGTACGCCCGCATCGGCGCCGAGGTCAACCTCTCCGCCACCGCCGTCAAACGGCGCATCGACCGGCTGCGCGCCCGTGGCGTGGTGCGCGGCTTCACCGTGGTCCTCGACCCCCGGCTGCTCGGCTGGGGCACCGAGGCGTTTGTGGAGGTCTACTGCCGCGAACGCACCTCGCCCGAGGAGATCCTGGCCAGCCTGCGGCAGTTCCCCGAGGTGGTCGCCGCCTGGACGGTCACCGGCGACCCCGACGCCCTGGTCCACCTGCGCGCCGCCGACATGCGCCACCTGGACGCCGTGATCGAGCGCATCCGCCGCGAACCGGGCGTCCAGCGCAGCCGCAGCTCCGTCGTCCTCTCCCGGCTGATCGGCTGAGGCGCTGATCGGCTGAGGCGCTGATCGGCTTACCGTGCGGGAATCCATGCAGGAATCCTGCATGGACCCCGGCGAACACGCCCGAATGCTGCGCGCCGTGCAAAAGATCGACGCGCGCCCGGCGCCGCCCCCTGCCTAGGCTGAACCCCGTCCGGCTGCGCCCCTGACGCCCCTGCGGAGATCCGCCGGGCGCGGGCCCGCCCGGCCCGGGACCGCTCCGGCGACATGCGTGCGACCAGTGATCATCGCCGAGTTCGCCGGAGCTCCCGGTCCCCCCCGCCCCGCCCCACACCTCAGCCGCCGCCGAGAGGGATGCCCGTGTCCGCTGTGCCGCACCGCATGCACCAGTACGACGCCTCACTGGTCGACCTGGTCTTCGACTACATGCGGGCCCGCCTCCAGTACGACCCGGTCCCGCTGGACCACCCCGGGGACGGCGACAAGCTCCGCGCCCACCTGGACGGGCTGCTGAACGAGCACGGCAACGACCCCGCCGAGGTGATGAAACTCTACGACCAGCACCTCAGCCGGGCCGTGATCTCCGCCGACAGCCCGCGCTACCTCTCCTTCATCCCCTGCGCCCCCACCAAGGCCGCACTCCTCTTCGACATGGTGGTCTCCTGCGCCTCCCTCCAGGGCATCTCCTGGCTGGAGGCGGCCGGCGCCATCGCCGCCGAGAACCAGGTGCTCCGGCTGATCTCCGACCGGGCCGGACTGCCCGCCACCGCCGGCGGCTGCTTTGTCTCCGGCGGCTCGGCCGGCAACCTCTCCGCCCTGGTCGTCGCCCGCGACACCGCCCGCCGCAAGCACGGCGTCGACGCCCGCGCCCGGCTGCGGATCGCGGTCAGCGACCAGGCCCACTCCTCGATCATCAACACCCTCAACATCATCGGAGTGGAGGCCCTGGTCGTCCCCACCGAGGGACACCGCCTCACCGGCGAGGCGCTGCGCGCCGCCATCGAAGCCGACGACGACCGGCCGTCCATCATCGGCGTCGTCGCCACCGCCGGGACCACCAACGCCGGCATCATCGACGACCTGGCAGGCGTGGCCGACGTGGCCGGCCACTTCGACCTCTGGTTCCATGTGGACGGCGCCTACGGCGGCGCGGGCCTCTTCGCCCCCTCCGTCCGCGACCGCTACCAGGGCATCGAGCGCGCCGACTCCTTTGTGGTCGACCCGCACAAGTGGCTCTTCGCACCGTTCGACTGCGCCGCGCTGATCTACCGCAAGCCGTGGCTGGCCAAGGGCGTGCACACCCAGGACGCCTCCTACCTGGACTGCCTGCACACCGAGGGCGAGGAGTGGAACCCCACCGACTACGCCTACCACCTCACCCGCCGCGCCCGTGGCCTGCCGCTCTGGTTCTCACTGGCGGTGCACGGCACCGAGGCGTACACCGACGCCATCGAGGAGGGGCTGCGGCTCGCCCGCGACACCGCGCAGCTGATCCGGGAGAGCGAGCACCTGGAACTGGTCCGCGACCCGGAGCTGTCCGCCGTCGTCTTCCGCCGCAAGGGCTGGGGCTCCCACGACTACTACGACTGGTCGCACCGGCTGCTGGCCGGGCAGGTCGGCTTTGTCACCCCCACCGGCTGGGAGGGCGAGACCGTCGCCCGCTTCGCCTTCCTGCACCCCGGCACCAGCATGGCGATGGTGCGGGAGATCCTGGCCACCATGGCCTGACCGGCGCCCGCGCCCGAACGGCCGCTCACAGGCTGCTCACAGAAAGCCGCCGTTGGGCACATACGGCGACGGCGGACGCATCCCGCGCAGCGCCAGATAGCCCCGGTTGGAGAGCGCCAGCCCCGCCTCCAGCCCGACGTCCACCGCCCACTCCTGCTCGGCGGTCAGCTCGGCCACCGACGCCTCGACCCCGTCCGGCACCCGGGCCAGCGCCTCCCGCAGCAGCCGCACCGCCAGCCGCCGCGAGGTGGCGGCCAGCAGCGTCACCCGGCCGCCGCGCCGGTAGCAGTAGCCGCTGCCCGCCAGGGTGTCGGCGACCAGCAGCTCGTCCGAGTGCAGCGCCAGGAAGTCGTGGTCCACCCCGTGCGAGGCGCCGCGCACCAGCCGGTCCACCGACTCCAGCAGATGCCGGTGCGCGGCCCCGCCCGGATGCACCGGAATCTCCCCCGGGTCGCGCAGCCCCGAGCGGTCCACCGGGCCGCGCAGCCCCATCACGGGGTACAGGGTGAACCCGGCCCGCCGGTAGCGCCGGGCGGCCCTCGGGTCGGGGGAGGAGCTGATCATCCCGCGCAGGCAGCCCCGCCCGTGCTGGAGCGCCTGCTCCAGCAGCATCAGCCCGACCCCCTTGCCCTGCGCCTCCGGCCGCACCGCGAAGAGGGCGAGAAACCAGGTGCCCTCGCGGCGCCCCGACAGCGCCACCCCGGCCGGCCGGCCGTCCTCCTCGGCCAGCCAGCACCCCTCCGGGCTGTGCCGCGCCAGATGGCGGTACCAGGCCAGCTCCCGTGCCCGGCTCTCCGGCGTCGGCTCCTCCACCGGCTCGCCCCGGGAGACCGCCAGCGCATGGAACGCCGCCTGGGCCACCTCGTACACCGCCTCGGCATCGGCCGCCGTGTCACGCACCGGTCGCAGGATCATGGCTCCACGCTGGCATGGCGCGGGCCGGTCCGGCAGCCTTTCGGTGCTGCTCGGCGCGATCTCGTCGTCGCACGTCCGACCGGGTAGCGGGGCTCTGCTCGGCCGTGACCGCATCGGGCCGGTGTGCGAGCATGGACGCAGCGGGGCCGCCACCCGCCGTGTCCCGGCGGCAGAGGCCCCGGGGTCCACACCCGGAATACCTCCGGGAGGCCGCCGGTTGGTGCTGGTGGCAGTCTGTCGTCAAAGACCGGGAGTATGCAGATGACCGTCCAGGACGAGACCACCGTCGAAAGTGGCATCATCCTCACCGATGCCGCCGCGGCCAAGGTCAAGGGCCTGCTCGAACAGGAGGGCCGCGAAGACCTCGCGCTGCGGGTCGCGGTCCAGCCGGGTGGCTGCTCCGGCCTGCGCTACCAGCTCTTCTTCGACGAGCGCTCGCTCGACGGCGACGTCGTCAAGGACTTCGGCGGCGTCAAGGTCGTCACCGACCGGATGAGCGCGCCCTACCTGGGCGGGGCCACCGTCGACTTCGTCGACACCATCGAGAAGCAGGGCTTCACCATCGACAACCCCAACGCCACCGGCTCCTGCGCCTGCGGCGACTCCTTCAGCTGATCGGCAGACGGCGGGCGGCGGCTCCGGGATCCCCCGAGGCCGCCGCCCGCCGTATGTCCGCTGACTGTCCGCTGCTAGTGGGGGACCTTCGCGGTGGGCGCGACCACGCCCGGGCGCGGCATCACCGGCGGCCTGGCACCGTGCACCAGTGCCGTGCCGGTGGTCGCGTCGACCACCCGCCGGGCGCCCAGCGGCTGCTCCAGATCCGCCCGCACCGGCTGGTACTTGGCGATCATCGGACAGACCTCGCCCTCGGCCGCCGGCTTGTCCACCACCACCCGTACGGCCACCTCGCCGTCCCGGGACTCATCGGTCCGCAGCGCATAGGTCTCGCAGACGCCGCCCCAGAACCACACCGTCAGCTGCTTGCCGTCCACGGTGTACGAGCGCGCCGCGTGGGCGCCGGTCCCGTCCGGCCGACCGCCGGGCAGGCTCGCGGAGGGAGCACCCTCGGGCGGCCGTACCTCGATCGGCCCGCCCTTGCCGGCGGCCGGCGGCGCGGCCGGCGCCCCGTCCGCGGCTCCGGGGGCCGCCGCCGCATCCACCCGGGCGGTGTCCTGCACCCGGTCGGAGCCGGAGGTGCCATGCGCCAGCCAGGCGGTGCCGCCGCCCACCACCAGCACCGCCACCGCCGCCGCCAGCGACATCGGCCACCCCCGGCGCAGCCGCCGACCGGCCCCCGCCGCGCCCCCGCCGTCCTGCCCGGACGCCCCGGTCGCCGCCCCAGCCGCCGCCTCGGGGCGTGGGGCATCACCGGTGCTCTCGGACTCCCGGGGCTCGGATGCCTTCTCTGGATCCACCGTTCGACCTCCTGGCGCGCGCTCTGCCGGTACGGCCCCGCCGACGCGGAACCGCCGGTGGGACGCGGCCGGTCCGCCACCGGTTCCCATGACCGACGGTCAGTCTCCGTACTCCGCCATTCCGGCCACCAGGGAGGCGGCGCGCGGCGGCACCGCGAAGCCGCCCCGCCACGGCCCCGCCACCCCAGGCTCTCGGACGGTAGTCCCGCGTGCACGCTCCGGAGGCGGATCGCGGCGCTTCCACCGCCCTCGAACCGTGCCCGGGTACCGTGTGAGGGTTCGAACCCGTTCACCCGCGTCCACCCACCGAGGAGACCCCGCCGTGCGCATCGCCGTCACCGGCTCGATCGCCACCGATCACCTGATGACCTTCCCCGGCCGCTTCGCCGACCAACTCGTCGCCGACCAGCTGCACACGGTCTCGCTCTCCTTCCTGGTCGACGCCCTCGACGTGCGCCGGGGCGGCGTGGGCCCCAACATCTGCTTCGGCCTCGGCCTGCTCGGCCTGCGCCCGCTGCTGGTCGGCGCCGCCGGGCCCGACTTCGCCGAGTACCGCTCCTGGCTGGAGCGGCACGGCGTGGACACCGGGTCGGTGCTGATCTCCGAGCTGCGCCACACCGCGCGCTTCGTCTGCACCACCGACGCGGACCACAACCAGATCGCCTCCTTCTACACCGGCGCCATGTCCGAGGCCCGCAACATCGAGTTGAAGCCGATCGCCGACCGGGTCGGCGGGCTGGACCTGGTGCTGATCGGCGCCGACGACCCCGAGGCGATGGTGCGCCACACCCAGGAGTGCCGGGCCCGTGGCTACGCCTTCGCCGCCGACCCCTCCCAGCAGCTGGCCCGGATGGACGGCGACGACATCCGGGAGCTGATCGAGGGCGCGGAGTACCTGCTCACCAATGAGTACGAGGCCGCCCTGATCCAGACCAAGACCGGCTGGACCGCCGACGAGATCCTGGACCGGGTCGGCACCCGGGTCACCACCCTCGGCGCCCGGGGCGTGCGCATCGACCGCCGGGGCGGGCAGCCCATCGAGGTCGGCTGCCCGGAGGAGGAGGCCAAGGTGGACCCGACCGGTGTCGGCGACGCCTTCCGGGCCGGTTTTGTGGCGGGCATCTCCTGGGAGCTCGGCCTGGAGCGCGCCGCCCAGATCGGCTGCATGCTGGCCACCCTGGTCATCGAGACCGTGGGCACCCAGGAGTACGAGCTCCGCCGGGGCCACTTCCTGGAGCGGTTTGCCAAGGCGTACGGCGACACCGCCGCCGCCGAGGTCCGGGCGCACCTCAGCAGCTGATCAGCCGCGCCGCACCACCAGGTAGGCCGTGCCCCGGTCGCCGCCGTAGTCGGCGGCCGGGGCCTCGCCGGCGTACTCCTCGCCGCGCATCCCGCACCAGGCGGGGATGTCCAGCCGGGCCGCCTCGTCGTCGGAGAGCACCGCGACGGTGCCGCCCGCCGGGACCTCGCCGATCCGCTTCGCCAGCTCGATCACCGGGATCGGGCACCGCCGTCCCAGCGCGTTCACCACCAGCACCGGGGCGGGCGCGGAGGCGGCGGAGGGGGGCGCGTCCAGGCCCAGGGGGGCGCGCACCGTGCCCACCACTTCGGGAAGTACCTCCAGGAAGCGCTCCACATCGGCCTCCTCGGCGCCGTACGGCAGCGAGACCCGCACATTGCCCTCGGTCAGCACCCCCATCGCCTTGAGCACATGGCTCGGGGTCAGCGTGCTGGAGGTGCAGGACGAGCCGGAGGAGACCGCGAAGCCGGCCCGGTCCAGCTCGGTGAGCAGCACCTCGCCGTCCACATAGAGGCAGGAGAAGGTCACGATGTGGGGGAGCCGGTGCACCGGGTCGCCCACCACCTCCACATCCGGCACCAGCTGCGGCACCCGCGCCCGGATCCGCTCCACCAGGGCGTGCAGCCGGGCGCCCTCCGCCTCGGCCTCCCCACGTACGGCGCGCAGCGAGGCGGCGGCGGCCACGATCGCCGGGACGTTGACGAAGCCCGGCACCCGGCCGCGCTCCCGCTCGTCGGCGGGCAGCGGGGAGGAGTAGCGCACCCCCTTCCGTACCGCCAGCACCCCCACCCCGGCCGGGCCGCCCCACTTGTGGGCGCTGGCGGCCAGCAGCGACCAGCCGCCGGGGACCGGCACCCGGCCGGCGCTCTGCGCCGCGTCCACCAGCAGCGGCACCCCGGCCGCGGCGCACAGCTCGGCGGCCTCGGCCACCGGCTGCACGGTGCCCACCTCATGGTTGGCGGACTGGAGGCAGGCCAGGGCGGTGGCACCGCCCACCCCGCCGCCGACCCCGCCGACCCCGCCGACCCCGGCGGGCCGCAGCGCGGCGGCGAACCGTGCCGCATTCACCCGCCCCAGCCGGTCCACCGGCACCTCGGTCACCTCGCCGCCGGCCGCCGCGTGCACCTCGGCGGCGTGCAGCAGGCTGGAGTGCTCCACCGCCGAGTGCACCAGGTGACGCCCCGTCCGCCGGTTGCCGGCCAGCGCGCCCAGCACCCCGAGCTGCACGGCCTGGGTACCGGAGGTGGTGAAGGAGACCTCGTCCGGCCGGGCGCCCAGCACCTCGGCGGCGGTCTCCCGCGCGGCGTCCAGCAGCATCCGGGCCCGCCGCCCGTCCCGGTAGAGCCGGGCGGGGTCGGCCCAGCCCTCGTCCAGAGCGGCGGTCAGCGCCTGCCGGGCGACCGGGTGCAGGGGTGCGGTGGAGGCCGCGTCGAAGTAGGGCACATGGCCCACGGTAGCCCGATCCGGGCAGCCCTGAGCGGGCGGACTTACCGCCCGTCAGCCGATCACGGGAATACCCCGCCCGGGGTCTCCTTACGCCTCCCGCGAGACCCCGTCTCAGGCGTCCCCCGATCGGCTGTACGAACCTTGTGACCTGCGATTCCGTGCCGTCAGGGGCTGATCGGGTTCCCGGACGGCGCGTTACCGGGACCTGCCCGTGAGACCCGGATAAGCCTGGAGTAGGGTTTGGCGCGCATAAACATCCAAACCCTGCCCGTGGCCGGGCCCCACCGGGTGAAGGCGCCAAACCTTCCTTCGGCGGGCGCGATCGCGGGCGAGACTTCGGGAAGGCGCTACGTGAGTCCCAACGGCTCCGACCGCTCGCCGCGGCGCACGATGCGGCGGAAGCTGCCTCAGGCGCTGGCACTGGGCCTCGTCATCGCGACCGCCACCGGCTGCTCGTCCCAGGACCTCCCCAGGCTCGGCCTGCCCTCGCCTGTCACCAAGGAAGGACCGATGGTCCTCCAGATGTGGCAGGGTTCCTGGATCGCTGCACTGGTGGTCGGCGTGCTGGTCTGGGGCCTGATCATCTGGAGTGTGATCTTCCACCGGCGCAGCCGCACCAAGGTGGAGGTTCCGCCCCAGACCAGGTACAACGTGCCCATCGAGGCGCTCTACACCGCGGTCCCCATCATCATCGTCTCGGTGCTCTTCTACTTCACCGCGCGTGACGAGACCCGCCTGCTCCACACCTCCAAGAAGCCGGACCACATCGTCAACGTGGTCGGCTTCCAGTGGAGCTGGGCGTTCAACTACGAGAACGACGAGCACGGCAAGAACCCCAACGGCGCCTACGAGGTGGGCTCCCCCGCCCAGCCTCCGACGCTGTACCTGCCGAAGGGCGAGTCCGTTCTCTTCAAGCTGACCTCGCGCGATGTCATCCATGACTTCTGGACGGTCAACTTCCTGATGAAGCAGGACGTCGTCCCGGGTCTGGTGAACCAGTTCGAGGTGACTCCGACCGCCTACGGCACCTTCCGCGGCAAGTGCGCGGAGCTGTGCGGTGTGGACCACTCGCGGATGCTCTTCAACGTCAAGGTCGTCTCCCCGGCCGACTACCAGAAGCATCTGGCGGAGCTCCGGGCCAAGGGCCAGACCGGCGCGGTGCCGTCCGGCCTCATCACCACGGGAAGTGAGAAGTGACCATCCTCAGCGAGCCCCAGCGGGCAACCGGGGGCGCCACTCCGGCCCCGGTGGTCGGGGGTGAACCGCGCACCCGCAAGGGTCGTTCCGCGGTGAAGTGGCTGACCACCACCGACCACAAGACGATCGGCACGCTGTACCTCGGTACGTCGTTCGCCTTCTTCCTGATCGGCGGCGTCCTCGCCCTGGTCATGCGTGCCGAGCTGGCCCGCCCGGGTACCCAGCTGCTCACCAATGAGCAGTTCAACCAGGCGTTCACCATGCACGGCACGATCATGCTGCTGATGTTCGCGACGCCGCTCTTCGCCGGCTTCGCGAACTGGATCATGCCGCTGCAGATCGGTGCGCCGGATGTGGCGTTCCCCCGGCTGAACATGTTCGCCTACTGGCTCTACCTGTTCGGCTCGCTGATCGCGGTCGCCGGCTTCCTCACCCCGCAGGGCGCCGCCGACTTCGGCTGGTTCGCCTATGCGCCGCTCTCCGACGCGGTGCGCACCCCGGGCATCGGCGCCGACATGTGGATCATGGGTCTGGCCTTCTCCGGCTTCGGCACCATCCTCGGCTCGGTCAACTTCATCACCACGATCATCTGCATGCGCGCGCCCGGCATGACGATGTTCCGGATGCCGATCTTCACCTGGAATGTGCTGCTCACCGGTGTCCTGGTGCTGCTGGCCTTCCCGGTGCTCGCCGCCGCGCTCTTCGCGCTGGAGGCGGACCGCAAGTTCGGGGCCCATGTCTTCGATCCGGCCAACGGCGGAGCCATCCTCTGGCAGCACCTCTTCTGGTTCTTCGGCCATCCGGAGGTGTACATCATCGCGCTGCCGTTCTTCGGCATCGTCTCGGAGATCATCCCGGTCTTCAGCCGCAAGCCGATGTTCGGCTACTCCGGTCTGATCGCGGCCACCATCGCCATCGCCGGCCTCTCGGTGACGGTCTGGGCGCACCACATGTATGTCACCGGACAGGTGCTGCTGCCCTTCTTCTCCTTTATGACCTTCCTGATCGCGGTCCCGACCGGGGTGAAGTTCTTCAACTGGCTGGGCACCATGTGGAAGGGGTCGCTCTCCTTCGAGACCCCGATGCTCTGGACGGTCGGCTTCCTGGTCACCTTCCTCTTCGGTGGCCTGACCGGCGTGCTGCTGGCCTCCCCGCCGATCGACTTCCATGTCTCGGACTCGTACTTCGTCGTCGCCCACTTCCACTACGTGGTCTTCGGCACCGTGGTCTTCGCGATGTTCGCGGGCTTCCACTTCTGGTGGCCCAAGATGACCGGCAAGATGCTGGACGAGCGGCTGGGGAAGATCACCTTCTGGACGCTCTTCGTCGGCTTCCACGGCACCTTCCTGGTGCAGCACTGGCTGGGCGCCGAGGGCATGCCCCGCCGGTACGCCGACTACCTGGCGTCCGACGGCTTCACCACCCTGAACACGGTCTCCACCATCGCCTCGTTCCTGCTCGGCCTGTCGATCCTGCCGTTCCTCTACAACGTCTGGAAGACCGCCAAGTACGGCGAGAAGATCACCGTGGACGACCCCTGGGGCTACGGCCGCTCCCTGGAGTGGGCCACCTCCTGCCCGCCGCCGCGGCACAACTTCCTCACCCTGCCGCGCATCCGGTCGGAATCCCCGGCGTTCGACCTGCACCACCCGGAGATCGCCGCTCAGGACTACCTGGAGAACCACGGCGAGCCCGCCAAGCACCTCACCGCTGCCGCGGCCCCGGGTGCGCAGAAGGAGGGGGACGTCTGATGAAGGAACAGGGCAAGATCTTCGGAGGCCTGTCCATCTTCATCCTGGCCGTGGCGATCACCTACGGTCTGTGGTCGAAGGAGGCGGCAGGCACCACCGCGCTCTTCCTCGCGTTCGGTCTCTGCATCTTCATCGCCTTCTACCTGGGCTTCACCGCCCGGCGGGTGGACACCGGGGCCGGTGACAACCCCGAGGCCGAGGTCTCCGACGACGCCGGTGAGCAGGGCTTCTTCAGCCCGCACAGCTGGCAGCCGCTGGGCCTGGGCTTCGGTGGCGCGCTCGCCTTCCTGGGCGTGATCTTCGGCTGGTGGCTGCTCTACTGGTCCCTGCCGATCATCCTGGTCTCCCTCTGGGGCTGGGTCTTCGAGTACTACCGGGGCGAGAACCAGAACCAGTAGCCGCCGGTTCCCAGCGGTTCGACGGCCGGGCCCGGACACCTCCGCGAGGTGTCCGGGCCCGGCCGTCTGTGCACCCGTACGGGTGGCGGACTCACCCGTACGGGGGGTAGCCCTTCCTGCCCGGAATGCCCGGCCCTGTCTGATCTTCCTACGATGTGATCGATCGTCGGTGAGACGGAGGCAGCGATGAGCACTGCGGTTGGTCGGAGATCGCGGGTGGGCCCGTCGCGCACGGTGAAGGTGCTCGGCTCCCTCGCCCTGCTCGGCACCGCCTGCACCACCTCGCACCGCGCCGACACCGACGTCAGCCCGCCGAAGAGGCTGGACATCGCACCGCTGGTCCGCCTGACACCCGCCGCCGGCCACGCCGCCGACCCGGCCGCGCCGCTCACCGTCTCCGTGGTCAGCGGCCGACTCACCGACGTCACCGTGACCGCCGCCGACGGACGGCAGGTCGCCGGAGCCCTCGCCGCCGACGAACGCAGCTGGCGCAGCACCTCGCCGCTGGCCGCCGGCGCCCGCTACACCGTGCTGATCGGCGCCGACGACGGCCGGGGCGGACGCGGCGAGACCATCGCCACCCTCACCACCAAGCCCGGACCCGCGCTGCTCACCGCCGAGCTGGGCCCCGGCCAGCAGGACGGCGGGTCCGGTGTGTACGGCGTCGGCGAACCCGTCACCGTGACGCTCTCCCGCCCGGTCCATGAACCGGCCGCCCGCGCGGCCGTGGAGCACGGTCTCAAGGTCACCTCGCAGCCCGCCGTCACCGGCGCCTGGCACTGGGTGGACGACACCACCCTGCACTTCCGCCCGGAGCACTACTGGCCCGCGCACACCGCCGTACAGGTCGCCTTCGACGCCCAGGGGCGGCACATCCGCAAGGGCCTCTACGGCGGCGCTCCCAGCCGGATCTCCTTCCGCACCGGGGACCGGGTGGTGGCCGTGGTGGACGCCGCCAGCGACTATCTGACGTTCCGCCGCAACGGGACGGTGGTCAGGACCATCCCGGTGACCACCGGCAAGCGCGGCTTCGAGACCCGCAACGGCATCAAGGTGGTGCTGGGCCAGGAGGCCGAGGTGCGGATGGACGGGGAGACCGTCGGCATCTCCTCGGGCAGTTCGGAGGCGTACAGCCTGGATGTGAGGTGGGCGACCCGGGTCACCTGGAGCGGCGAGTATGTGCACGCGGCGCCCTGGTCGGTGGGCTCGCAGGGCCGGGCGAACGTCAGCCACGGCTGTACCGGGATGTCCACCGAGAACGCCCACTGGTTCTACAGCCAGGTCCGGGTCGGCGACATCGTCCAGGTGGTCAACAGCAAGGGCCATGGGATGGAGCCGTTCGGCAACGGCTTCGGCGACTGGAACCTCTCCTGGAGCGCCTGGCTGGCCGGCTCCGCCGGTGGCGGGCCGGTCTCCACCGGGGCCCCCGGCATGTCCGGCGGCGCCGCCCCGGGGGACATCCAGGCCCGCCCGGCCGGAACCCTGGCGCCGCTGCTGTGAGACCGCCGTCATGAGAGCCATCAGACCGAAGCCGAGGTGAGCCGGCCCCCGCCGGGCACCGTATCCAGGATCCGAGCATGTGCGTCGCTCCGGCGGCCTCCCCCGGGAGCCCGCCGGCCGGGTGGGGGCATCTGGGAAGGAAGTGGCCATGGGTGGTGCGACTCGTCCCGCCGCGCGCCGCAGAGGGATGCCGGTCGCCGGGGGCCTGCTGATCGGCGGCCTGCTGGTCGCCGGCACAGCCGCCGCCGGGCTGGCCGCGCTCTCCGGAGGCGGTACGCCCCCGGCTCCCGGCCGCCTCCAGGCGGTCAAGGTGCTCGGCGTCAGCCAGACCCCCGACTGTGCGGCCCTCACCGCGGCGCTCGGCGCGGGCCGGGCGGTGGACACCGCCAAGGCCATCGCCTGCGACCAGCAGGAGTCCAACGCCATGGAGGCGCTGCGGCAGGACGCCCGGGCGCAGGGCAGGCGGTCCGCCGCCGGGTCCAGCCCCACCTGTTCGGCGGTCGACCGGCGGGCCGCCGCCGGGGACCCCACGCTCGACTACGACCTGGCCTTCCACTGCCGCCAGCGGGAGCGGTACGCCGGCCGGACCAATGAGCTGGACGGTATGTCGGAGGGCAGTTTCACCGCCTTCTGCCGGGGGGTCAGGGCCCGCCGCGACCGGGGCGAGCCGGTGGACCCCTTCCCGCAGGCGTTCTGCGCCCAGGAGTCGGGCACCGTCCCCTGGCACGCCGCCTCGCCCCCGGCCGCCCCCAGCTCCGGCCCGACCGGCGGACCCTAGGGCTGTTCCGACTCCCCGTAGGCGACCCGCAGCGCGGTCGTCACGGCCCGCAGAGCCTCCTCCGGGGTCAGGCCCAGGTGCCGGGCCCGCTCGGCGTACGCCTCGGCCGCAGCCGCCGCCCTGCGGTGGGCCGCGTCACCGGCGGCGGCGATGACCGTACCGTGCCGGCCCCGGGTCTCCACCGCGCCGTCGGCCTCCAGCTCGCGGTAGGCGCGGGCCACCGTGTTGGCCGCCAGGCCCAGTTCGGCGGCCAGCGCCCGCACGGCAGGCAGCCGGTGGCCGGTGGGCAGCTCGCCGGAGCGGGCCAGCTCCGCGATCCGCGCGCGGATCTGCTCATACGGCGGGACGGGGGAGGACGGGTCGACGGTGATCTGCACGGTACGGGTCCCTCGGGCTCGGCGGGGCGGCAGGTGTGACGGTGCGGGTGACGGTGGGTGGTGGCCCCATTGTGGCGGCAACGGCCGAGGGCCCGCCCCCGGCGGATGCCGGGGGCGGGCCCTCTGGGTGGCGTAGCAGGTGCGGTCGGGTCAGTGGTGACCGTGGCCGCTGGTGATCTCCTTGTACTCCTCGGCGGTCGGCTTGGGGATCTGGCCGTCCTCGCCGAAGTAGCCCCGGGAGATCTTGGTCCGCAGCTTCTGGGAGAGCGTCACCTTGCGGGCGACACCGTTCTCGTCCACTGCGGCGGGGAGCTCGGCCGGCTTGAGCTGGTCGTGGGCGGTCAGCTTGTGCAGCTGGGCCGGCGACAGCGGCTGGTGGACCTCGATGAACTCACCGTGCGGCAGGCGCTTGATGATGCCGCTCTCGCGGCCGTGCAGCACCTTGTCGCGGTCGCGGCGCTGGAGACCCATGCAGATCCGCTTGGTGACCATGAAGGTCAGCACCGGGATCACAAAGAACCCGATCCGCATCGTCCAGGTGATCGCGTTGATCGACAGATGGAAGTGCGTGGCGAACAGGTCGTTGCCACCAGCGATCAGCAGCACCAGGTAGAGGCTGATCCAGGCCGCGCCGAAGCCGGTGCGCACGGGCGCGTTGCGCGGGCGGTCCAGGATGTGGTGCTCGCGCTTGTCGCCGGTGATCCACGCCTCGATGAACGGGTAGACCCAGATGGCCACCAGCACCAGCGGGAAGATCATCAGCGGGATGAAGACACCCAGGTTGAGGGTGTGGCCCCAGGCCCGGATCTCCCAGCCCGGCATCAGTCGGATCAGGCCCTCGGAGAAGCCCATGTACCAGTCGGGCTGCGCGTCGGTGGAGACCTGGTCCGGCCGGTACGGGCCGACCGACCAGACCGGGTTGACCGTCGCGATGGCCGAGATCACCGCCGTGACACCGAAGACCAGGAAGAAGAAGCCGCCGGCCTTGGCCATGTAGACGGGCATCAGAGGCATGCCCACGACGTTCTTCTCGGTCCTGCCGGCACCGGCGAACTGGGTGTGCTTGTGGTAGACGACCAGGATCAGGTGTCCCACCAGCAGGCCCAGCATGATGCCCGGGATCAGCAGCACATGGACGGTGTAGAGCCGGGGGATGATGTCGTGGCCGGGGAACTCGCCGCCGTACAGGAACATCGACAGGTACGTGCCGACCAGCGGCACCGCCAGCACGGCGCCCTCCATGAACCGGATGCCGGTACCCGACAGCAGGTCGTCGGGGAGCGAGTAGCCCATGAAGCCGTCGAACATGCCCAGGATCAGCAGCAGCGCACCGAAGATCCAGTTGATCTCACGGGGCTTGCGGAACGCGCCGGTGAAGAAGACGCGCATCATGTGGACGAGCATGGCGGCCACGAAGAGGATCGCGGCCCAGTGGTGGATCTGCCGGATCAGCAGACCGCCGCGCACATCGAAGCTGATGTCCAGGGTGGAGGCGTAGGCCTCCGACATCCTGATGCCGTTCAGCGGCGCATAGGAGCCGTGGTAGACGACCTCGCCCATGCTCGGCTTGAAGAACAGGGTGAGGTAGACCCCGGTCAGGATGATGATGATGAAGGTGTAGAGGCAGATCTCGCCCAGCATGAAGGACCAGTGGTCCGGGAAGATCTTCCGCATGTTGGACTTGGCCAGGCTGTAGATGCCGAGTCGGCCGTCCGCCCAGTCGGCAGCCGCCTCGGCCTTGTTGGCCGGCTTGGCTCGGCTGCTGCTCGGCTTGCCGCCGCCGGAGGCGGCGCTGCTCGCGGCACTCATGCGCGTTCCCAGTAGCTCGGGCCGACGGGCGCGTTGAAGTCACCCGTGGCGATCAGGTTGCCCTGCGCGTCCGTCTTGATCGCCAGCTGCGGCAGCGGGTGGCCGGCCGGGCCGAAGATCACCCGGGCGCCGTCGGCGAGGTCGAACGTGGACTGGTGGCAGGGGCACAGCACGTGGTGGGTCTGCTGCTCGTACAGGCTGATCGGGCAGCCGACGTGGGTGCAGATCTTCGAGAAGGCGAGGACGCCCTCGAAGCCCATGTCACGCGAGGGGCGGTCCTTGATGTCCTCCGGCGCGATGCGCACCAGCATCACCGCGTCCTTGGCGATGGCCTCCTGGAAGTTCTCGGAGTCCATCGACAGGGTCTCGGGCATGGCGAAGACCAGCGAGCCGACCGTGATGTCCTCGGCCTTCAGCGGCTGCTCGGTGTTCATCGAGACCAGCTTGAGCGGCGCGGCCGGGGTGGCCTGGTCCCAGCCGGTGTGCTCCAGCTTCTTCTCGGGCAGCGGCCCGAGGTCGCGCAGCAGCACCACACCGGAGAGCGGGACCAGCGCCATGGAGCCGATCAGGGTGTTGCGGAGCAGCTTGCGGCGGCCGAAGCCGCTCTCGGCGGCGCCCTGCTTGAAGTCGGCGATGACCTTGCTCCGGACCTCCTCCGAAGCCTCGATCGGGTGGCGCTCGTCGGCGACCTCGACGTCCGACATCAGCGTGCGGGCCCAGTGGACCGCGCCGGCGCCGATGCAGAAGAGCGCGACGCCGAGGGTGATGCCCAGGGCGAAGTTGAGGAGGCTGACGTGGCCGAACGGCCAGATGAACACGATCGTGTCGATGTCGAAGGCGACATACGAGGCGATGAAGGCGACGGTGGCCAGCATCGAGACCGTGAACAGCAGCGCCACCTGGCGCTCGGCGCGCTTGGCAGCCCGCTCGTCGATGTCCGTGCGGCGGACCTCGTGGGGCGGCAGCCCCGGGTCGGCGAACGGGTCGTCGTGCGCGGCCACCTCGTGGCTCTCGGAGCTGCGGCGCTCCGGCAGGTTCTCTTCAGACATGTCCTGGCTCATGACTTCTTGGCCTTGGTGGTGTGGGCGGCGACCCAGATGGCGACGGCGATCAGCGCGCCCAGCCCGAAGATCCAGCCGAAGAGGCCCTCGGCCACCGGGCCGAGGCTGCCGAGGTCCATACCGCCCGGGCTGGGCGCCTCGGCGGCGTGGCGGACGTATGCGACGATGTCGCGCTTCTGCTTCTCGGGCATGACCGAGTCGGGGAAGGAGGGCATGTTCTGCGGGCCGGTCTGCATGGCCTCGTAGATGTGCTTCGGCGAGGTGCTGTCCAGCGCCGGGGCGTACTTGCCGTTGGTCAGGGCACCGCCCTTGCCGGCGAAGTTGTGGCACTGCGCGCAGTTGGTGCGGAAGAGCTCTCCGCCCGCGGCGACGTCACCCTTGGCCGGGTCGTACTGGCCCGGCAGCGGGGGCACCGGACCAGGGCCGAGCGAGGCGACATACGCGGCGAGCTGGTCGATCTGGGCCTGCGAGTAGATGTTCTTCTTGGCAGGCACCTGCGCGCCGGGCTGCTGCGCCGGCATGCGTCCGGTACCGACCTGGAAGTCGACCGCAGCCCCGCCCACGCCCACCAGCGTCGGGCCGTCGCTGGAGCCCTGGCCGTTGAGGCCGTGGCAGGAGGAGCAGCCGACGGCGTAGAGCTTCTTGCCCTCCTCGATGCTGAGCGACTGCGAGGAGGTGTCGGCCTGCGCCTTCTCGGCGGGCGCGAACGCGGCGTACAGCCCCCCGGTGGCCGCGAGCGCGAAGAGTAGGACGACAAGCGCCGCCAGCGGGTGGCGCCGTCGTGCGGAGAGCTTTTTCACGGATAACCCCGGTGTGAGGATCTTGGTCGTCTGGAGGTGCCGGTCGGCAGGCAGGTCGGCCGGTGACCGCTACTTGATCAGGTAGATGGTCGCGAAGAGGCCGATCCAGACGACGTCGACGAAGTGCCAGTAGTAGGACACCACGATGGCGGCCGTGGCCTGCTCGTGGGTGAACCGCCTGGCGGCGTACGTACGGCCGAGGACCAGCAGGAAGGCGATCAGGCCACCCGTCACGTGGAGGCCGTGGAAGCCGGTGGTCAGGTAGAACACCGTGCCGTACGGGTCCGAGGACAGCGACAGGCCGTCCTCCTTGACCAGCTCGGTGTACTCGAAGATCTGACCGCCGATGAAGATCGCGCCCATGATGAAGGTCAGCACGAACCACGAGCGGAGCTTCTTCACGTCGCCGCGCTCGGCGGCGAAGACACCCATCTGGCAGGTGAACGAGGAGAGCACCAGGATCGTGGTGTTGGTCGCGGAGAAGGGCACGTTGAGCGCATGCGCCTTCGAGTGCCAGAAGTCGGGCCCCGTCACGGACCGGAGCGTGAAGTACATCGCGAAGAGGGCCGCGAAGAACATCAGTTCGGAACTCAACCAGACGATGGTTCCGACGCTGACCATGTTCGGTCGGTTGACCGATCCGTGCGCGTGCCCGGTTTCTACTGCTGTTGCTGTCGCCACGACCGACATTATGTCGGTCCCTTATTCCGCCTTCACTCCGGGGGTGGTCCCTCGGTGTGTCCAGCTTGTGACGTACCCTCCAACGGCTCAGGCGGGGTGTCGCGGGCCGTGATCCGGAGTACCATCCAGCAGCAGTCAAGTGGTCCCGATCACATCCCGCCGAGTCCCCGGGGGCATCGTCCATGGCGCACGAGACCGTCACCGTCCTCGTCTACAGCGACGACCGCAATACCCGCGAGCAGGTGCGCCTGGCCCTCGGCCGGCGGCCCGCGGCCGACCTGCCGGCGGTGGAGTACCTGGAGTGCGCGACGGCGCCCGCGGTGGTCCGCGCGCTGGACGCCACCCGTAAGAGCGGAGGCGGCATCGACCTCTGCGTGCTGGACGGCGAGGCGGTGCCGGCCGGCGGCATGGGCCTCTGCCGCCAGCTCAAGGACGAGATCTACGGCTGCCCGCCGGTGCTGGTGCTGATCGGCCGGCCGCAGGACTCCTGGCTGGCCGCCTGGAGCCGCGCCGACGCCGCCGTCTCCCACCCGGTCGACCCGGTGGCACTGGCCGGAGCCGCGGCCGAGCTGCTGCGCTCCCGGGCCGCCGACCGGGCGCACGCCGCGTCCTGAGCCGTCCCGCCAGGAGAGCCCGTCTCACCAGGAGAGAAGGGGTGCCCGGATCGAGGCGCCCCTTCTCTCCTGCTGGATAGGGTGGCCTTTTCCCTACTGTCCGTACAGGCGAAGGCTGGAGTTGGTCATGGCGAACGTGGCACCTGCGAACGGCGGCGGCGACCCCGTGCAGGCACGGTCCTGGCCGGATGTCCTGACTGCACTCGTGCAGCGCCAGGACCTCACCGAGGCCGACACCGCCTGGGCCATGGCACGGATCATGAGCGGCGAGGCCACCCCGGTCCAGGTGGCCGGGTTCATGGTGGCGCTGCGCGCCAAGGGCGAGACCGTGGAGGAGGTCAGCGGCCTGGTCGAGGCGATGTACGCCTACGCCGAGCCGCTGGAGGTCCCCGGGCCCGCCGTGGACATCGTCGGGACCGGCGGCGACCGGGCCAAGACGGTCAACATCTCCACCATGTCGGCGATCGTCGCCGCCGCCGCCGGGGCCAAGGTCGTCAAGCACGGCAACCGGGCCTCCTCCTCCGCCAGCGGCTCCTCCGACGTACTGGAGAAGCTGGGCATCAGCCTGGACCTCTCCGCCCGCCGGGTGGCGGAGGTCGCCGAGGAGGTCGGCATCACCTTCTGCTTCGCGGCCAGGTTCCACCCCGCGATGCGGCACGCCGCCCCGGCCCGCAGCGAGCTGGCCATCCCCACCGCGTTCAACTTCCTCGGCCCGCTCACCAATCCGGCCAGGGTCACCTCCTCCGCGATCGGCTGCTTCGACACCCGGATGGCCGGGATCATGGCCGGGGTGCTGGCCCGGCGCGGCTCCACCGCCCTGGTCTTCCGAGGCGACGACGGCCTGGACGAGCTCACCGTCACCGCCCCCTCCCACGTCTGGGTGGTCCGGGACGGCGCCGTCACCGAGACCGCCTTCGACCCGCGCGACCTGGACATCCCGCTGGTCCCCATCGAGGCGCTGCGCGGCGCCGACGCCTCCCACAACGCCGAGGTGGCCCGCCGGCTGCTGGCCGGGGAGCGCGGACCGGTACGGGACGCGGTGCTGCTCAACACCGCCGCGGCCCTCACCGCGCTGGACCTCACCGAAGCGCCGCTGACCGAGCAGTTGGCGGCCGGTGTCCAGCGGGCGGCGGACGCCCTCGACACCGGGGCGGCGCAACGCACCCTGGAGCGCTGGGCGGCGGCCACCGCGCGCGGCTGACCCGTACGGCAGAGGACCGGCACCGACCCCCCGGCTGTCCGCATCGCGGACGGCAGTGTGGACGGCGGCCGGTCCTCTGCCATAATCCTCGGCAGGTCATGAGTGACAGCACCGCAAGCCCCGGCTGGCTGTCCGGCAACCCTCCGTCCGTGGCGGGGTGCCCCGGGTGAAGACCAGGTCGCACGGCAGAGACGCCGTACGGCAAGCGCGGACCCCTCGTGAGACTTCAGGGGTCCTGGTCCCGAGGAGTCATACCGTGACGAAGCGAATGCGCTAGAGGCCACCGGCCTCCTCCCTCCCCCTCGCCGAACGGCGCGCTGCTCTTCGCGCGCCCCCGTACGGCCCCGGGGTCGACCCACCGCAACCCGCCACAGCCCCGCAGCCCGCCCGGCTGTGCCGCTCCGGCGTGGCTTCGCCGTGCCTCGGTCGCCCCTGCCCGCGCACGCCTTCGCACCTCCAGGAGCCCCGCCATGACCGCTCAGCCCCTCACCGCCGCCTCCGCCGCTTCTGCCTCCGCCGCCTCTGCTGCCGCCGACTGCGGCCCGCTGCCCGTGCTCGGCCGGGAGGTCGAGGTGCCGCTGGTCGGCGGCGAGAAGGTGGCCTACGCCGCCCTCGACTACGCCGCCAGCGCCCCGGCCCTCCAGCGGGTCTGGGACGACGTCGCCGCGTACGCCCCCTACTACGGCAGCGTCCACCGGGGCGCCGGATACCTCTCCCAGCTCTCCACCGACCTCTTCGAGCAGAGCCGGCAGGCCGTGGCCGACTTCCTGGACCTGCGCGAGGACGACCAGGTGGTCTTCACCCGGGCCACCACCGACTCGCTCAACCTGCTGGCCTCGGCGCTCCCGGCCGGCACCCGCGTCCTCGCCTTCGAGACCGAGCACCACGCCTCGCTGCTGCCCTGGCGCCGCGACGGCCTCACCGCCGACTACCTGCCCGCCCCCCGCTCGCCGCAGCAGGCCGTGGCCGCCTTGGAGGAGGCACTGGCCGCCGCACCCGAGGGCCCCACGCTGCTCTGCGTCACCGGCGCCTCCAATGTCACCGGCGAGATCTGGCCGGTCGCCGAGCTGACCGAGACCGCCCACCGGTACGGCGCCCGGGTGGTGCTGGACGCCGCCCAACTGGCCCCCCACCACCGGGTGTCGGTGCGCGAACTCGGCGTGGACTGGGTGGCCTTCTCCGGGCACAAGCTGTACGCGCCGTTCGGCGCGGGGGTGCTGGCCGGCCGCAGCGACTGGCTGGACGCCGCCGAGCCGTACCTGGCCGGCGGCGGCGCCAGCCGTACCGTCGCCCGCGCGGCGGACGGCTCGGTCGCCGTGGAGTGGCACAGCGGCCCGGCCCGGCACGAGGCGGGTTCGCCCAATGTCATCGGCGCCTATGCGGTGGCCTCTGCCTGCCGGGCGCTCTCCGAGACCGGCTTCGACGCGCTCCAGGCCCGCGAGCAGCGGCTGCTCGCCCGGCTGCGGACCGGCCTGGCGGAGATCCCCGAGGTGCAGGTGCTCAGCCTCTTCGGCGAGGACCACGCGCGGGTGGGTGTGCTCTCCTTTGTGGTCCGTGGCTGGAACAGCTCGCACCTCGCCGCCGCGCTCTCCGCCGAGTACGGCATCGGGGTGCGCGACGGCCTCTTCTGCGCCCACCCGCTGGTGCGCACCCTGCTCGGCGGCACCGCGGACGCACCCTCGGAGTGCGGCGCCCCCGAGCCCTCCCTGCCGGGGGAGCGCAGCCTCAACGCGATCCGGGTCTCCTTCGGCGCGGGCACGCCCGACGAGCATGTGGAGCGCTTCCTGGCAGCGGTCCGGGAACTGGTCAGCGACGGTGCCCGCTGGTCGTACCGGACCGAGGGCGGGCGCTGCGTGCCGGACAGCCGCCGGGGCTGACCACCCCCGGGGAGGGGGCGGCTACTCGTCCAGGCCGAGGGCGAAGGCCGCCTCCAGGTCGTGCTGCGAGTAGGTCCGGAAGGCGATGTGCGTCTCGGTGTGCTGCACCCCGGGGACCTTGTTGAGGTGGCCGGGGATCACCTCGGCCAGGTCCTCGTGGCTGCGCACCCGGACCATCGCCACCAGGTCGTAGGTGCCGGTGACCGAGTAGACCTCGCTCACGCCGTCCAGCGCGGCGATTGCCTCGGCGATCTCGGGAATCCGGTCGACGGTGGTCTTGATGAGCACGATCGCGGTGATCACACGGGTCTCCTGATCGGGAGGGGGACGGCTGCCGGGCCAGCGTACTGAGGTCCGCCGGTCAGACCGGGTCGGGGTCGGACTCCCGGCGCGGGTCGGCGGCGGGCTGCGGGGACTGCGGGGGCTGCCGGGGGGAGCGGGCGCGGCCGTAGAGCGCCCAGGTGGCGAGGAAGCCGGCGGCGAAGCCGATCACATGGGCGAGATAGGCCACCCCCGGGTCGGAGTCGTCGGCGGAGTGCGCCCACCACCACTGCACGGCGAACCAGAAGCCCAGTACCAGCCAGGCCGGGAACCGCAGCGGCAGAAAGAGCAGCAGCGGCACCAGGCTGGTGACCCGCGCCTTCGGATAGAGCCGCAGCGAGGCGCCGAGCACCCCGGCGATGGCGCCGGACGCACCGATCAGGGTGCGGGTGGCGTCCGCGGTGTGGATCTCGGCCAGGGCGTAACCGTAGGTCGCCACGGTGCCGACGCCCAGATAGAAGGCGAGAAAGCGCAGCCGGCCCATGCGGTCCTCCACATCGCGGCCGAAGACCAGCAGGAAGAGCAGATTGCCCAGCAGGTGCAGCCAGCCGCCGTGCACAAAGAGCGAGGTGACCACGGAGAGCGCCGGGACCTTGCCGGGGACCTCGGCGGGCGGGCAGTGCGGCGCCCCGGCCGGGGGCGGCGGTACGGCGGCGGGGGAGAGCGGCCGGTTGGTCAGCAGTTCCTCCGGGACCGCCCCCCAGCGCTGGGTGTAGCGCTGCTGGGCGCAGCCGCGCTGCTGCGGCGAGCCGTACAGCGGGTCGAGGCCGGAGGCCGGGCCGGTGACGAAGACGGCGGCGTTCACCGCGATCAGCGCATAGGTCACCAGGGGCAGGCGCCGGACCGGGCTGTCGTCGTGCACCGGGATCACCATGGTTCGGAGCATTCCCCGGTGCGGTGGATCCGGCACTGCGGGGTGCTGCGGACGGGCGAGCCGTACCACCGGGGACCGGGCGGTCCCGAGGCGCGAACGAGTGCCCGCGGGCAGGGCCTCAGGCCATAGGGTTTGGCGTACGCGAATCGCCCGGGACGACCGAGAGGACCCCCACATGCCTGTCCCCGTGCCCACCGCAGGGACCCGGTGGCGCTGCACCCTGTGCGGCAACCTGACCCGCTTCGACGTCACGCGGACCTCCCGTGTGGTGGAGTTCGTCCACCTCGACCTGGCGGGCGAGCCCTCCGTGGAGGAGCGCGAGGTGCTCAGCGAGAGCGTGGAGTCGGTGCGCTGCCGCTGGTGCAACGCCGTGGACCAGGTGGAGCTGGTCGACCGGCCGGGCGCCGGCGAGGCCGACTCGGCCTGAACCGGGCCGTGGTTCGGCCGGCGCACTGCCGGGCAGGAACCGGCACGCGGGAGAATCGAAGGTAGCGGTGTACGGGGAGGCGCCGGACGAGACGGATCGGAGTCGTGGACGTGGTGGACAGAGCTGGAACGGCCGCCGGACCGCAGGGGCGGCAGCCCGCTGCGCGGGGAGCGGCCGATGACGCCGGGGTCGGGGCGGGCGCGGTCGGCGCCGGCGGCCGTGGCCCGGACGGCGTCCCCGGCTCCCCGACGAAGCCCCGGCCTCCGGCGTCGCCGCCCCGGCCGACGCCCCCACTGCCGGCACCCCCGGCGACGGCCCGCCCGGGGACGCTGCGGCAGGGGGTGGCTCTTCCGCCGGTGAGGCTTCCGGTGGTGCTGCCGCCGGCGGTAGTTCGGTTGGTGCTTCGTCCTCCGGCGCCCCCGGCGCAGCCGCTGCTGCTTCCTCGGGCGGCAGCATGTCCGATGGCGGGTCGTCCGGGGACGCTGCGGTCGGGGGTGGCTCTTCCGCCGGTGAGGCTTCCGGCGGTGCTGCCGCCGGCGGTAGTTCGGCCGGTGCTTCGTCCTCCGGCGCCCCCGGCGCAGCCGGTGCTGCTTCCTCGGGCGGCGAGCCGTCCACCGAAGCTGCTCCCGGCGGCGGTTCGGCTGGGGATGCCGCCGCGGCCGACCATGGCGAGGACGAGAGCGGCGAGCGGTTGGACCGGCCGCTGCCGGAGGGGGTGCGCCGCCGGGTCGTCGGGATAGCGGCGGACGCCCTGGGCAGCCTGCCCGCCGCCGAGCTGCCCGCCGGTCTGCGGCCGTACGCCAAGTTCACCCCGGCCCGGCGGGCCAAGTACGCCGCCACCGCGCTGGCCGCCGCGCTGGCCGCCGAGCCGCTCTTCCGGCTGCGCATAGCGGACCGGCTGCGGCTCGGCCAGCCCGAGCTGGTGCGGGCGCTGGAGAGCGGTACGGCCCCGGCCGCCGCCGATCCGATGGATGTGGCCGCCGCCGCCTATCTGGTCCGGTCGCGCGGCTGGAGCCGACTGGTGGCCGACGCCGGCGAGGAGGCCGAGCGGGCCGACGCCGAGGGCACCGCCGCCGAGGCCGTACGCCTGGCGGAGAAGCTGGAGGGCGAACTGGCCGCGCTGCGCGCCTCCGCCCGCACCGACGCCGATCGGCTGCGCGGTGAACTGGACGCCGCCAAGCGGGAGTCGGACGCGCTGCGCAAGAAGCTGCGCAGCCTGGAGAGCGACACCCGCCGCGCGGAGGCCGCGACCCGGAAGGTGGCCGCCGAGCTGGAGGCGGCCCGGGCGGCGGCGCAGGCCGAGCGCTCCACCGCCGAGGGCGAGGCCCGGCGGCTGCGGCATCGCGTCGCCGAACTGGAGTCGGCCCTGGAGGCCGGCCGCCGTACGGCCCGCGAGGGCCGCAGCGTGGAGGACATGCGGCTGCGGCTGCTGCTGGACACCGTGCTGCACGCCGCCCAGGGCCTCCAGCGCGAGCTGGCGCTGCCGGTGACCCGGATGCGCCCGGCCGACCTGGTGGAGGCGGTGGCGCCCGGGGCGGCCTCCCCGCACGATGTCGCCCGGCGGGCGCTGGCCGAGGACGACCCGGCGCTGCTGGACCAGTTGCTGGCGCTGCCCCAGGTACATCTGCTGGTGGACGGCTACAACGTCACCAAGACCGGCTATCCCATGCTGCCGCTGGAGCAGCAGCGCCTCCGGCTGCTGGGTGGGCTCTCCATGCTGGCGGCGCAGAGCGGCGCCGAGGTGACCTGTGTCTTCGACGGGCAGGACCTGGACACGCCGGTGATCATGGCGCAGCCGCGCGGGGTGCGGGTGCGGTTCAGCCGTACCGGGGAGACGGCCGACGAGCTGATCCGGCGGCTGGTGCGGGCCGAGCCCGACGGCCGGCCGGTGGTGGTGGTCTCGTCCGACCGCGAGGTGGCCGACGGTGTACGGCGGGCCGGTGCGCGGCCGGTGTCGTCGGCGCTGCTGTTGAGGCGGCTGGTTCGCACCTGAGGCCGGGGGTTGGCCGCTCAACTGGTTCCCCACTATGGTCTGTTGTCAAACCTCCGTCCCAACTGTCACTCGTGCGAGTGGTGTTTGAAGGATTAAGGAGCATTACCCTTGGCGTCCCACCGCCGTCCCAAGCAGCCGAGCCGCGCCCGGGTCTCGGTCTTCACCGCGGCGGCTGCGACCGCCGTCGCCATCTCCGCCCAGGCCGGTGCCGCGCACGCGGATCCCAAGCCGACCAAGGAGCAGGTGAAGACCAAGGTCGACAACCTGTACGAGGAGGCCGAGCAGGCCACCGAGAAGTACAACGGCGCCAAGGAGAAGCAGCAGCAACTGCGCAAGCAGGCAGCCCAGTTGCAGGACCGGGTGGCCCGGCAGCAGGCCGAGGTGAGCAAGCTCCAGCTGAACCTGGGAGCGCTGGCGTCCGCGCAGTACCGGTCGGGCGGCATCGACCCCACCGTCCAGCTGATGCTCTCCTCCAACCCGGACGAGTTCCTGGCCAAGGCGTCCTCCACGGACCAGGTGAGCGCCCAGCAGGCCGACGCGCTGCGGCGGCTCCAGGAGCAGCAGCGCCTCCTGGACCAGCAGAAGGCGGAGGCGTCGTCCACGCTGGCCGAGCTGGACCGCACCACCCGCGAGCTCAAGCAGAACAAGTCGCAGATGCAGACCCGGCTGCACGATGCCCAGGCGCTGCTCAACACCCTCACCGTGCAGGAGCGCGCGGCGCTGGACGCGGCGGACGCGCGGGCCTCGCGCGGCGGTGCGGAGCGGGTGGACCTCGGCAATCTGCCGCCGGCCCACGGCTATGCGGCCGTCGCCGTGCAGGCGGCGCTCAGCAGGCAGGGCATGGCCTATGTCAGCGGCGCGACCGGTCCGTCCACCTTCGACTGCTCCGGTCTGATGCTCTGGGCCTACAGCCAGGCCGGTGTGACGCTGCCGCGTATCGCCTCAGCGCAGGGCACGGTGGGTACCAATGTGCCCTCGCTCTCCCAGGCGCAGCCGGGCGACCTGATCATCTATTACGGCGGCAGCCACGTCGGCATGTACATCGGCAACGGGATGGTGGTGCACGCGCCGCGTCCCGGAAAGTCGGTCGAGGTCGTCTCGGCGACCTCCATGCCGATCTCGGTGATCCGGCGCGTCTGACCGCACATCACGGTCCATTCGTCATGGACCTTCAGTAATCCCCTCGGGCCCGGCATTTCGGACATGCCGGGCCCGAGGGCTGTCTCCGGCCCACGTGAGGTCCGCCACGCCCGGACCGGCCTCCTGGGGCGTCCGGACCGCCCTTCGGTCACCCCAGGGTCATGTCGTGGCTACCCCTGGTGGCAATTTCCAAGAAATCTCGCTGCCGTTCAGACTTTTTACCTACAAGGATTTGAACGGATCACAGTTCAGTTACTAGTGTCTGGCGGGAGCCACCGCGAAGTGATCTCCCGACCCGGGTGACGGCGGCGGCTCCCGCCGAGTTCGAGAAGCGGCAGGGCAGGTCTCTGTCCTCCAGGGGATGCCGTCGGATCGGAGCCGGGGAACCACTTCCTCGGGGTGAATCGGCGTCAGGGCCGACTGTGAAGTCGGCTGAGGCGTCGTAGGGCATGCTTCCAGCCCGAACCCGTCAGCTCACCCGGTAGGCGGCCGTAGGAAGAATGGAGCCCGCCTTCGTGGCGTCCCACCGCCGTCCCAAGCAGCCGAGCCGCGCGCGGATCTCTGTCCTCACCGCCGCAGCCGCAACCGCCGTTGCCATATCCGCCCAGGCGGGTACCGCCAGCGCGGCCCCCAAGCCGACCAAGGAGTCCGTGAAGGCCCAGGTCGACAAGCTCAATGAGCAGGCCGAGGTCGCGACGGAGCAGTACAACGGGGCCAAGGAGAAGCAGCAGCAGCTCCAGAAGCAGGTCAACAACATCCAGGACCAGGTCGCCCGCCAGCAGTCCGAGGTCTCCGCGATGCAGGGCACCCTGGGCCAGCTCGCCTCCTCCCAGTACCGCTCGGGCGGCATCGACCCCACCGTCCAGCTGATGCTCTCCTCGGACCCGGCGCAGTTCCTGGACAAGGCGTCCTCGCTGGACCAGGTGAGCAGCCAGCAGGCGGACACCCTGAAGCAGCTCCAGCAGAAGCAGCGCAAGCTCGACCAGGACAAGGCCGAGGCGCAGCAGAAGCTGGCCGAGCTGGACCGCACCGCCAAGGAGCTGAAGAGCGCCAAGAGCGAGGTCCAGCAGAAGCTCTCCAAGGCTCAGTCGCTGCTCAACACCCTCACCGCCCAGGAGCGCGCCGCCCTCCGGGCTGCCGAGGCCGCCTCCGCCGAGCGCGCCTCCCGTGCCGCCCCCCGCGCCGGCCTGGACACCTCCACCGGCAGCGGCTCCGCCAGCACGGTGGGCGCCTCCAGCTACGCCGCCGCAGCGATTGCCGCCGCCGAGACCCGGCTGGGCTCGCCGTATGTCTACGGCGCCACCGGTCCGTCCACCTTCGACTGCTCCGGTCTGATGCTGTGGGCGTACCAGCAGGCCGGGATCACGCTGCCGCGCACCTCCCAGGCGCAGGCCGGTGCGGGCACCTCCATGGGTACCAGCCTCGCCAACGCCAAGCCCGGCGACCTGATCATCTACTACAGCGGCATGAGCCACGTCGGCATGTACGTGGGCAACGGCCAGATCATCCACGCCCCGCACACCGGCGCGGTGGTCCGCTATGAGTCCGCGACCGTGATGCCGATTGCGAAGATCGTCCGGATCTGACCCGGTTCCGATACTTTCTGGGCCCGACTCCCTCGGTGGGGGTCGGGCCCTTTGGCGTCTTCTGCTCCGTTGCTATCTTCAGGCAGTCAAAAAGTCCGATAAACGGCAATTTGGACGCATGGGGCCTGACTCGCTAACGTCTGCGCTCGGACCACCGCCCCTCCGGCGGCGGTCAGGACGAAGGGAGCGCAACCGCGTTGGCCACCCACCGCCGCCCCAGACAGCCTGGGCGGGCGCGTGCCACGGTGTTCACCGCCGCCGCAGCCGCCGCAGTCGCCCTCACCGCCGGCGCCGCCGCCCAGGCCGCACCCGGCGCACCAGCCGCACCCTCGCGCCCCGCCGAACGGCCTGCCGAGCAGCCCCCCGAGCAGCCCGCTGAACGGCCCGCCGAACAGGACGTCAAACGCCAGGTCGACCAGTTGTACACGCAGGCCGAGGCCGCTACCGAGCGCTACAACGGCGCCCGGGAGAGCCTCCGCCGGCTGCGCAGCGAGTCCGCCGTCCTCCAGGACCAGGTGGCCCGGGGCCGGGACGCCCTCAACCGGATGCTCGCCGACCTCTCCCAGGTCGCCGGCGCCCAGTACCGCTCCGGGGGCCTCGACCCGACGGTGCAGCTGATGCTCTCCTCCGACCCCGCCAGCTATCTGGACCGCGCCACCGCGCTCGACCGGGTCAGCGTCCGGCAGGCCGAGGTGCTGCACGAGGTCGCCACCCGGCAGCGCGCCCTCGATCAGCGCCGCGCCGAGGCCGGTGCCAAGCTCGCCGAACTCGAACGGGTCCGCCTCGCCCTCGCCCACGACAAGCAGACCGTGCAGCAGCGGCTCGGCCGCGCCCGCGCACTGCTCTCCACCCTCAGCGTCGAGCAGCGCGCCCGGCTCGCCGCCGACGACGCCCGCGCCGCCCATGAGCGGGCCACCCGGGGCACCGGCCGGATCGACCTCGGCGATGTGCCCGCCCCCGACGGCCGCGCGGCCACCGCCGTCGCCGCCGCCACCGGCGCCCTCGGCTCGCCCTACTTCTACGGCGCCACCGGGCCGCGCGCCTTCGACTGCTCCGGGCTGATGTACTGGGCCTGGTCGCAGGCCGGGGTCACCCTGCCCCGCACCTCGCAGGGCCAGGCGTTCGCAGGTCGGCGGGTCTCCCTCGCCGACGCCCGCCCCGGGGACTTGGTCATCTACTACGGTGACATGCACCATGTCGGCATGTACGTCGGAGGCGGCACCATCATCCACGCGCCCTACCCGGGAGCCCGGGTCCGCTATGAGAGCGCCCGCGCCATGCCCATCGCCGCCGTGGTGCGGGTCTGAGCGGCACCGGGCCGGCCCCCCGCATACCGGGCCACGGCCTCACCCGGCGGGGGGCGCTGCTGCTCGCCGCCGGGGGGCTGCTGCAACTCTCCGCCCCCGGTGCCGCCCCGGCCCGGCCCACCCGGGTCCAGACCGCCGTTGCCCCGCCGCCCCCCGCACCCTCCGGGGCCTCCGGCGCCCCCGGCGCCTCCGGGCCCAGCCGGGAGGAGGTCCGGGCGCTGCTCGCCCGCCGCGCCGACGCCGTACTGCGCCGCGACCCCGCCGCGCTGGCCGCCACCGCAACGCCCGCCTTCCGCCCCCGCCAGGCGGAGCTGCTGCGGCGTACCGCACAGGTGCCGCTGGACTCCTGGAGCCACCGCCTCACCCGGCTGGAACGCACCGCCGCCGGTCCGACCGCCGAGGTGCAGCTGGACCACCGCATCGGCGGCTACGACCGCCACCCCGCCACCGCCACCCGCCGGATCACCCTCGCCCGCGCCGACGGGCAGTGGCTGCTCGCCGCCGACGACCCGGTCGGCGGCGTCCTGCTCTGGGACCTCGGCACCGTACAGGCGGTGCACGGCCGACGGAGCCTGGTGCTGGGCCTCGGGGACGACGCCGAACTCACCGCCCTGTCCCGCGCCGCCGACCGCGCCGTACCGGCCGTCAGTGCCGTCTGGGGCAGCGCCTGGGCCGACCGGCTGCTGCTGTACGCGCCCGGCTCGCTGGACCAGCTCGCCCGGCTGCTGGGCGCCGCCTCGAGCGACTACCGGGGCATCGCCGCCGTCACCACCGCCGCTCCCGGAGCCCCCGACGCGGCGCCCGCCGACCGCATCCTGGTCAACCCGGACGCCTACCGCGAGCTGAGCGACCTCGGGCGGCAGGTCGTCACCAGCCACGAGGCCGTACACGTCGCCACCCGCGCGGCCACCCGGCCCTGGACCCCCCTCTGGCTCTCCGAGGGCGCCGCCGACTGGACCGCCTACCAGGGCACCGGCCGCACCACCCGGCAGATCGCCCCTGAACTCGCCACCGACATCGCCGCCGGACGCCTCCCCAGCGCCCTCCCCACCGACGCCGACTTCTCCACCACCGCCCACGGCCTTGCGCAGAGCTATGAACTGGCCTGGTTCGCCTGCGCCCTGATCGCGCGCCGCCACGGCCCCCAGCGGCTGGTCACCCTCTACCGCACCATCGCCGCCACCGGCTCGGCCACCGCCGACCGCGACACCAGCGTCGACCGGGCCATGCGCCGCGTCCTCGGCACCGACCTGGCCGCCTTCACCCGCGACTGGCTCGCCGCCCTTGCCCGCGAACTGGGCTGACCCCCGGGGGCCTTGGACCGATGGCCTCCCGGTCCGCCGTCCGCCACCGGGGACCGGTCACGGGGTCCCGGCACCAGAGGTACTGCCGGTCCGGCTCCACGGTCATGCCGTACTCGTACAGCTCCGGACGGCCGTGGGCCAGCCAGTCGTCCCAGGCCCGTTCGAGGTCGTCGGCCAGGCGGCGCGGCCCGCCCTGGTGGGCGACGGTGCGGCCGGGGCCCAGCGCGGAGAGGGTCGCCCAGGAGGTGCCGTCGTGCAGCCACGCCGAGACGCCGTCCGCATCGGTCCCCGTCGTGATCCGCAGCCGGGGCAGGGCGACGCGCAGCGCGAACCGCAGATGCGGATCGTCCCGAAGCGGGCCCGGGTCCCGGCACAGCGGCCGCTCGTCCTCCGCCGGGCCGTCCCCCCGGACCTGGCGGAAGTCCGGGGTCCGGCCGGTGCCACGGGCGGGCATGAACCGGGCCAACCCCTGCACCCGGCCGACGGCCGACCGGCCGCCCGGGGCGACGGTGAGGGCCACATGCCCCAGGTGCCCCCACGGGGTGACGATCCGCCCGCCGGGCCGCGTCTGGGCCACCCACGCCCAGGGCACCCGTTCGACCGCATAGGTGGCGATCACCCGGTCGTACGGCGCCCCGGGTGCCCAACCGGCTACGCCGTCACCGACCCGTACCGCGACCCGGACCCCCGCCGCCCCCAGCCGCTCACGCGCGGCGGCGGCCAGACCGGGGTCCACCTCCACGCTGGTCACCCGGCCCGGTCCGGCCCGCCGGGCCAGCAGGGCGGCATTCCAACCGGTCCCCGTTCCCAGCTCCAGCACCCGCCGGCCGGGCTCCAGCACGAGGCAGTCGAGCATGTCCGCCACGACCGCCTGGCAGGACAGACTGGACGACGGCACCCCCTCGGAGACCTGGGTGACCGCCGCCTCGTCGGGCCCCGCGTACACCACCCGCCCCCACCGCTCCGGGTCGGCCCCGCGCTCCACGGACACCCAGCGGTGCCCGTCCCACTCCCAGAGCCGGTCCGGCGCGAACCCGTCACGCGGCACCGCCTCGACCGCCCGGCGCACCCAGGGCGACCCGACCGGCCAGTCCCCCCGCCGCTCCATGGCCTCGGCCAACCGCCGCCGCTGCGCCTCATGGTCCACGTGCCCTACTTCCTCCGGTGCTTGCCGTCGGAAGGGGGTGGTGTCGGGACCTGCCCATCCGAGTTCCCCGGCGGAGGTGTGCCCTGGGACGGGTCCGGCGGCGGCTTCTCGTGCTCTCCCATGGGGGTCTCCCTCCTGGCTGATCCGACCTGGCTGATCCGACCTGGCTGATCCGGCCTGGCTGTCCGACCTGGCTGATCCGAGCCGGTGGCCACCGCATCAGCATCAGGCCATGGCTGACGCCCCGTCAAAGGCGTGCGGAGGCGGTCCGGGGGCGCGTACCGGGTCGGGGTCGGAGATGATGGCGGGGTGGACGGCGGCGGGAGGTCGGTGGTGGGCGGTGAGGTGGCGGGCGGCGTCTTCACGGCGGAGGAGGTGGCCCGGGGGAGGGCGCTGCGGCGGGCGCAGGTGCCCTGGGTGCTGGCCGGGCGGCTGGCGGGGCTCGGGGTGACGGCCGGGTTGGGGTTCAGCGGGGCCGGGGCGTGGCTGGTGGCGGGCGTGGGGGAGCTGTTCGGCGGGTCGCGGGTGGCCCAGGTGCTGGGCGGGGTGGCGCTGCTGGTGCTGCTCGGGGAGGCGGTGCGACTGCCGTTCACGGCCCGGGTGCGGGTGGTCCGGCGCGGGTACGGCCTGGTGACGCAGGGCTGGGGCGGCTGGGCGGTGGATGTGCTGCGCGGGCTGCTGCTGGGCCTGCTGGTGGTGCTGCCGGTGGTCGGCGGGCTCTATGCGCTCACGGCCTGGTCGCCGCAGCGGTGGTGGCTGCCGGCGGCGGGCGCGGCGGCGGTGCTGGCGGTGGCGTTCTCGTTCCTCTTCCCGCTGCTGGTGGAACCGCTCTTCAACCGCTTCACGCCGATGCCGGACGGCCCGCTGCGCAGCGCCCTGCTGCACCTCGCCGAACGCGACGGCGTGCCGGTGAGGCAGGTGCTGGTGGCGGACGCCTCCCGTCGTACGACGGCGCTGAACGCCTATGTCTCCGGCCTCGGCGCCACCCGCCGCATCGTCGCGTACGACACCCTGCTGGCCACGGCCGAGCCGCGCGAGGTGGAACTGGTGGTCGCCCATGAGCTGGGCCACGTCAAGCACCGCGATGTCCTCACCGGTACGGCGCTGGGGGCCGTCGGCGCCGCCGCCGTGGTCTGCCTGCTGGGCCTGCTGCTCTCCTGGGGGCCGCTGCTGTCGGCGGCCGGGGCGGCGGACGCGGCGGACCCCCGCTCGCTGCCGCTGCTGGCGGCCTGCGCCGCGCTGCTCGGGGCGGTGTCCGGGCCGCTCCAGTGCGCGGTCAGCCGCCGCATCGAGGCCCGCGCGGACCGGCACGCCCTGGACCTCACGGGCGACCCGGACCGGTTTGTGGCCATGCAGCGGCGGCTGGCGGTGGCCAATGTCGCGGACGTCGACCCGCCGCGCGCGCTGCAGCTGCTCTTCGGTACCCATCCGAGTGCGGCCCGCCGGATCGCGGCGGCCAGGGCCTGGCGACCCGGCGAGGCCGCGGGGTGACCGACCGTCAGCGGTGCGGGGAGCGGTCGTCGCGGTCGAGGTGGTCCAGGAACTGCTGCTCGAAGGCGATCCCGGGACGGACGCTGTAGGCGACCGTCTCCGCCTCGAACGGGTCGCCCACCCTGGTCTGCGGCTCGGACGGCTCCCACTCCTCCTCCTCGGCCTCCTCGTACTGCCGGGTGGAGCGCCACAGCCGCCCGCAGGAGAGCAGCGCCGCACCGAGCAGCAGCAGATTGCGGGCGGTGAGGACGGCCACGCCGCTCGGCGTGGAGAGGGTGACCGGGCCGAACATCACCGGGAACTCCATCACGGTGAGCCCCGAGGCCAGCAGGATCAGCACCGCGACCGGCCTCTGCGTGGTGCCCCGCGCGGTGAGGCAGACGGCGGCCAGGCCGATCAGCCAGACCAGGTACTGCGGGCTGATCACCCGGCTGGTGACGGTGAAGACCAGCAGCGCGGCCAGCGCGGCGTCGTACGGGGTGGCCGGCTGCCAGACCTGGGCCCGCAGCCGCCACACCAGCAGCCAGCCGAACCCCAGCACGGTGGCGGCCACCGACACCTGGGCGATGGAGTGCACCCACGGGCCGAGGAACTCCACCGAGCCGTAGTTGAGGGCGACCTTCCCCTCCCAGTGCCCGGCCAGCCGCGCCCAGTGGATCGGCAGCGCCGCCAGTGACTCGACCTCCACCCCCCGGTCGCGCTGGAAGGTGAGGAACCGGAAGGCGCCGTTCATGGCCGCCGCGACCAGGAAGCCGACCCCGGCGGCGGTGGCCGCCGCGGTGGTCCAGACGCGGCGGGTGCGCCGACCGCGCGCGGTGCCGAGCACCGCCAGCAGCGGCCAGACCTTCAGCAGGCCGCCGATGCCCAGCAGCGCCCCGCCGAGCCGGGAGCGGCGGCCCACGGCCAGCAGCCCGGCGATGGCGACGGCGGTGACGATCAGGTCATAGCGGCAGTAGACGGTGGGACCGAGCATCGGTACGGCGACCACCCAGAGCCACGCCCCGGCGTAGCGGCGCCGCCCCCGGATGCCGGCCCGCACCAGCAGCAGCATGGCGAGCGCGTCGAAGACGCCGGTGAGCACCAGGAAGGAGGTCAGGTACGACCAGGGCAGCAGCCCGGGGGCCAGCATCACCAGGGCGGCGCCGGGCGGGTACTGCCAGGTGACGTCGTCCATCGGGAAGGTGCCGGTCCGCAGCACCTCGAACCAGCCGTGGTAGATCACCGACACATCGGTGGTGACATCCAGGTCGGAGATCCGCACCAGGCCGACGCACATCAGCACCAGGAGCACCCGGGTGGCGGCGTAGCAGAAGCCGAGGGCGACCAGCGGTCCGGCGGCGGTGCGCGGTCGGGGCTGCGGGAGCTGCGGGGGCGGCGTGTCGTGGACCTCCGCCGGCGACCGGGCCTCCCCGGGCTCTGCCAACTCCACAGCTGCATCCCTCACTCGGTGGCGGACGGCCGGCGTCGCGGGACGCCCTGGCCGGTCGGGTGAGCGTACCGTCCGCGCGGAAGACGGTGACAGGGCGCTTGCCGGTTCCCGTGGGGCCGGGGTCCTGACCTATCGTACGGACCACCATGCAGAAGACCCTGATCGTCACCAACGACTTCCCGCCCCGGCCCGGCGGTATCCAGCAGTTCGTCCACAACATGGCGGTGCGGCTGGCCCCGGGCAGCGTGGTGGTCTATGCCTCGACCTGGCGGGACGGCTCCGAGGTGGCCCGCTTCGACGCGGAGCAGCCCTTCCCGGTGGTCCGCGACCGCACCCGGATGATGGTGCCCACCCCCCGGGTGGTCCGGCGGGCGGGGGAGATCCTGCGGGCGGAGGGCTGCACCTCGGTCTGGTTCGGCGCGGCGGCTCCGCTGGGCCTGATGGCCCCGGCGCTGCGCCGGGCCGGGGCGCGGCGGCTGCTGGGTATGACGCACGGCCATGAGGCGGCGTGGGCGCAGCTGCCCGGTTCGCGGCAGCTGCTGCGGCGGATCGGGGAGGGTACGGATGTGCTCACCTATCTGGGGGAGTACACCCGGTCCCGGATCGCGGCGGCGGTGGGCCCGGCGGCGGCGGCCAGGATGGCGCAGCTGCCGCCGGGGGTGGACGAGAAGACCTTCCACCCGGGGTCGGGCGGGGCCGAGGTGCGCCGTCGGCTGGGGCTGGCGGACCGCCCGGTGGTGGTGTGCGTCTCCCGGCTGGTGCCGCGCAAGGGGCAGGACACCCTGATCCGGGCGCTGCCCCGGGTGCTGGCCCGGGTGCCCGACGCGGTGCTGCTGATCGTGGGCGGCGGTCCCTACCGGGCGGACCTGGAGAAGCTGGTGGACGCCACCGGGGTACGGGCGTCGGTGCGGTTCACCGGGGCGGTGCCGTGGGAGGAGCTGCCGGCGCACTACGGCGCGGGCGATGTCTTCGCCATGCCGTGCCGCACCCGGCGCGGCGGGCTGGATGTGGAGGGTCTGGGGATCGTCTACCTGGAGGCGTCGGCGACCGGGCTGCCGGTGGTGGCGGGCGACTCCGGGGGGGCGCCGGACGCGGTGCTGGAGGGCGAGACCGGTTTTGTGGTGCCGGGGCGCTCCCCGGAGGCGGCGGCGGACCGGATCGCCGAGCTGCTGCTGGACGAGGGCCTGCGGCGGCGGATGGGGGCGCGGGGCCGCCGCTGGGTGGAGGAGTCCTGGCGCTGGGATCTGCTGGCGGGTCGGCTGGCCGGGCTGCTGCACCCGGCGGAGTGACGCCTACGGGATGACGCCTACGGGGGGAGGGGCCCGTCTGGGGTGTCCCCTCCCCCCGTACCGGAGGCGGCCGGTCAGCGCTGGTAGAGCGCCTCCACCTCGGAGGCGTAGTCCTTGAGCACCACCGTGCGCTTGAGCTTCAGCGACGGGGTGAGATGGCCGCTGTCCTCGGAGAAGTGGGTGTCGAGGATGCGGAACTTCTTCACCGCCTCGGCCTTGGAGACCGCCTTGTTGCCGTCGTCCACGGCAGCCTGCACGGCGGCGAGCAGGTCGGGGTCGTCCTTGAGGTCGGCCACGGTGGCGTCGGCGGGCTTGCCGTTGAGCCGCTTCCAGGTCGGCAGGAACTCCTCGTCGATGGTGATCAGGCAGGCGATGAACGGCTTGCGGTCGCCCACCACCATGCACTCGCCGACGATCGGATGGGCGCGCACCCGGTCCTCGATCACGGCGGGTGCGACGTTCTTACCGCCGGCGGTGACGATGATCTCCTTCTTGCGGCCGGTGATCACCAGATAGCCGTCGTCGTCCAGGGTGCCGACGTCGCCGGTGGCGAACCAGCCGTCGTGCAGCGCCTCGGCGGTGGCCTCCGGGTTGTTCCAGTAGCCGGTGAAGATGTGCGGCCCCTTGAGCAGCACCTCGCCGTCGTCGGCGATCCGGATGGCGGAGCCGGGCAGCGGCTGGCCCACGGTGCCGATCTTCGGCCGGTCGTACGGGTTGAAGGCGGTGGCGGCGCAGGTCTCGGTGAGGCCGTAGCCCTCCAGCACGGTGAAGCCGATGCCCCGGTAGAAGTGGCCCAGGTGCTCGCCGAGCGGTGCGCCGCCGGAGATGGCGTGGGTGGCCCTGCCGCCCAGCGCGGCCCGCAGCTTGCTGTAGACCAGCGCGTCGAAGACCTTGTGCTTCAGCCTGAGGACCAGCCCCGGACCGCCGCTGTCCAGGGCGCGGCTGTAGGCGATGGCGGTCCCGGCGGCCAGGTCGAAGATCCTGCCCTTGCCGTCGGCCTGCGCCTTGGAGCGGGCGGTGTTGTAGACCTTCTCGAAGACCCGGGGGACGCCCAGGATCAGCGTGGGGGAGAAGGTGCCCAGCTCCGCGGTGACATCCCGGATGTCCGAGACATGGCCGAGCTTGACCGGGGCGATGGCGCAGGCGATCTCCGCGATCCGGCCCAGGACGTGGGCGAGCGGCAGGAAGAGCAGCACCGACCCCTCCCCGGTGCGGAAGAGCGGCTCCAGCCGGGCGGTGACATTGCCCAGCTCCGCCAGGAAGTTGCCGTGGGACAGCCGGCAGCCCTTGGGGCGGCCGGTGGTGCCCGAGGTGTAGACGATGGTGGCGACGGTGTCCGGGCCGAGGGTGGCCCGCCGCTCGTCGACGGTGGCGTCCGCTACCTCCGCGCCGGCCCGCACCAGCTCCTCGACCGCGCCGGCGTCGAACTGCCAGAGGTGCGCCAGCGCGGGCAGCCGGTCCCGTACCTGGGCCACGGTGGCCTGGTGCGCGGCGGTCTCGGTGACGATCGCGACGGCGCCGGAGTCGCCGAGGATCCACTCCACCTGCTCGGCGGAGGAGGTCTCGTAGACGGGCACGGTGATGGCGCCCGCGCACCAGATGGCGAAGTCCAGCAGGGTCCACTCGTACCGGGTGCGCGACATGACGCCGACCCGGTCGCCCGGGCGCACCCCGGAGGCGATCAGGCCCTTGGCGGCGGCGCGCACCTCGGCCAGGAACTGCACGGCGGTGAGGTCCTGCCACCGGCCGTCGGCCTTGCGGCTCACCACGGCCACCTCGGGATGGGCGTCGGCGTTCCGATGGATCAGGTCGGTGAGGTTGCCGCCGCTCGGTACCTCGTAGAGGGCCGGAAGGCTGAACTCGCGCAAGACTGCTCCTCGTCTGCGACGCTGCGGGACGCCAGGACGTTACTGCCGGGTAGGTGCGTTCAGATAGGGGGACCGGGCAAGGTGTTTCCCGTGTCACACGACCACTGACCGCGAGTGGCCCCGCGCTTCCGGCCGGTGACGGTGCAGAGGTCCCGTACCCGGTGGCGCCGACCCCATGTGACGCACCCTACGGCAGACCCGCCACGGCCCGGCGGAGCCTCGGACGCGGGCGCCTGTGGGCCGTCCGTGTCCGAACCCCTAAGGTGGCGGTCATGCGGGTCCATGTGGTGAGTGATGTGCACGGCAGCGCCGAGGCGCTGGCCCGGGCCGGTGACGGTGCGGACGCCCTGCTCTGCCTGGGCGACCTGGTGCTCTTCCTCGACTACGCCGACCATGGGCGCGGCATCTTCCCCGACCTCTTCGGCGCCGCCAACGCCACCCGCTATGTGGAACTGCGCACCGCCCGCCGCTTCGACGAGGCGCGGGCCTTCGCCGACGGGCTGTGGGAGACCCTGGGACGGCCGCGCGGACTGGCGATCGAGGACGCCGTACGCAAGCAGTACGCGGACCTCTTCGCCGCCTTCCCCGTCCCCACCTACGCCACCTACGGCAATGTCGACGTCCCCCGGCTCTGGCCCGACTTCGCCCGCGACGGCGTCACCGTGCTGGACGGGCAGACGGTGGAGCTCGGCGGCCGCACCTTCGGCTTCGTCGGCGGCGGCCTGCCGACCCCGATGCGCACCCCGTACGAGGTCACCGAGGAGGAGTACGCGGCCAAGGTGGCCGCCGTCGGCGCGGTGGACGTGCTCTGCTGCCACATCCCCCCGGCCGTCCCCGAGTTGACCTATGACACCGTCGCCCGCCGCTTCGAACGCGGCAGCGAGGCGGTGCTGGCGGCGATCCACGCCACCCGCCCGCAGCTGGTCCTCTTCGGCCATGTGCACCAGCCGCTCGCCCGCCGCATGCGGATCGGCCGCACCGAGTGCGTCAACGTGGGCCACTTCCGGGCCACCGGCCGTCCATACGCACTGGAGTGGTGACCGGGCACGCCCCCCGGGGGCCCGCGTACGGCCGCGATAACCTTCCTGCACACACCACCCGATCAGTCGGACCACACCACAGCGGCCGAAACGCGGAGGGCCACCCGATGGCGGAGCACACCAGGTCGAGCATCACGATCGACGCGACCCCGGCCGAGGTCATGGGGGTGATCGCCGACTTCGCCGCCTATCCGGAGTGGACGGGCGAGGTCAAGGAGATCGAGGTGCTCGGCGAGGGGCCGGACGGCCGCGCCGAGCAGGTGCGGCTGCTGCTGGACGCCGGCGCCATCCGCGACGAGCACGTCCTCGCCTACACCTGGGACGGCGACCGCAAGGTCACCTGGACCCTGGTGAAGAGCCAGATGCTCAAGGCCCTGGACGGCTCCTACTCCCTCGCCGCCGCCGACGGCGGCAGCACCGAGGTCACCTACCAGCTGGCCGTGGACGTCAAGATCCCCATGCTGGGCATGATCAAGCGCAAGGCCGAGAAGGTCATCATCGACCGGGCACTGGCCGGACTCAAGAAGCGCGTGGAGAGCTGACCGGCCACCCTGGAGTAGGGAAGCCGCCACCGGACCGATGTGAAGGGCGGACCGCCATGACGACCCGCACGGTGCTGGTCACCGGAAGGGGCGGCAGCGGCGCCACCACGGTCGCCGCCGCCACCGCCGTGCACTCCGCCCGCCACGGACTGCGCACCCTGCTGCTGGCCGCCCACGACCCGCACCGCACCATGGACGCGCTGCTCGGCGTACGGCTCGGCGAGGCACCCGCCCCCGTGGGCGACGGCGACGCCGGACCGCACGCGGCCCGGATCGACGAGGAGCGGTCCTTCCAGGAAGGGGCGCTGCACCTCGCCGGCCGCGTCAAACCCGCCTTCGACCTGCTCGGCGTCGACCCGCTGGACCCCGAGGAGCTCACCGCCCTCCCCGGCACCCGGCATCTGGTGCTGCTGCGCGCCCTCTGCGAGCACACCGCCTCCGGCCACTGGGACCTGCTGGTGGTCGACGGCCCGCCCGTTCCGGAGCTGGTCGCGGCCCTCGCCCTGCCCGAGCGGCTGGACCGCTACCTCGCCCGGCTGCTGCCCGAGCAGCGCCAGGCCGCCCGCGCGCTGCGCCCCGTACTGGCCGCCCTCGCCGGGGTGCCGATGCCCGCCGACTGGCTCTTCGAGGCCAGGTCCTGGGCCGCCGGCCGACTGGCGGAGGCCCGCCGCGTGGTCGAGGCGCCGCAGACCTCGGTACGGCTGGTGGTCGACGCCGACGGGCACACCCTGCCGGAGGTCCGCCGGGCCCGCGCCGGACTCGCCCTCTTCGAGCACCGGGTGGACGCCGTGGTGGCCTCCCGCGCACTCCCGGTGACCGCCGCCGACTCCCCCGACCCCTGGCTGGCCGCACTGGCCGCCGAGGGGCGGACCCGGACGGCCGCGCTGGCCAGTGAGTTCGCCGGGGAGGCACCGCTGCTGCCCGCCCCCCACCTGGGCCGCGCCCCGGACGGCCCCGCCGACCTCGCCGAGCTGGGCGCCGCCCTCTACGGCAGCGCCGCCGACCTGGACCCGCCGCACCCCGAACCCTGGGCCGTCGACGACCGGCTGGCCGAGGACGGCCTGCTGGTCTGGCGGCTGCCGCTGCCCGGAGCCGAGCGGGCCGACCTGGACCTGGTACGGCGCGGCGACGAGCTGATCATCGGCATCGGGGCCTACCGCCGGATCGCCCGGCTGCCCTCCGCGCTGCGCCGCTGCACGGTCTCCGGCGCCGGGCTGCGCGACGGCCTGCTCTCGGTGCGCTTCACGCCCGACCCGGCCCTGTGGCCGCAGCGCTGAAAGGCCGCCGGGAGACCTCCGTGCGGCCGGTGTGTCGGGTAGCGTCGAAAGACCAGCACATCAGCACCGAACCCGAGGAGCAGTCCACCATGACCAGTGCCGACGACCGCCGTGAGGACGACGACATCTGGGCCCAGGCGGTCGCCGAGGACGCCGAGGCACAGGAGCGGCTGAAGCAGCAGGGCGAGCAGCGGCAGGGCGAGCAGCGGCAGGGCGAGCAGGAGCCGTTGGCGGCCGACGCGGACCCGTTCGGCGGCGGCGGGGTCGGCGACGGAGAGAAGGCGTTCCCGTTCGGCGTGGGCGGTCCCGAGCTGGCCCCGCTGGTGGACGAGGTCCGCCGCTTCGCCTCCGCCGTCGGCGAGCGGATGCAGGAGGTCTCCCGCACGCTGGGCGCCGGCGAGGGCCTGGAGCAGCTTGCCTCCCCGCTCCGCGAGCGCCACCCGGAGGTCTACCGCCACCTCGCCGCAGCCGGCGGCGAACTGCTCGCCGCCTACCGCGCGGCCGTTTCCGGACAGGAACGCCGCTGGACCGGTGAGAAGCCGTCCGACAGTGAGCACATCGACCTCGACTGACCGGCCCCGGGGCTCCCGTGCAGGGATGAACTCGCAGGTCGCAGCCGGTCACCGAGAAGGTCCGAAGTATCACGGAGCGGGACGGATCGTACGACTTCTGAATGGGCATCCCATGATCACCCAGGCCATGTCTTCGGTTAATGTACGGGGTGGTGTGGTCCCCGGGCCTGCGGGCGGGTACGGTACCGCCCAGCGGGGACCGAGTGAATGACTGAGGAATACATGGGACTCACCATCGGCGTCGACGTCGGCGGGACCAAGATCGCGGCAGGTGTGGTCGACGAGAACGGCCAGATCCTCGCCCGTACGCGGGTGCCCACGCCGGCCGATCCGCAGTGGGCCGTCGACGCCATCGCCCAGGCGGTGCGCGAACTGAAGGAGCAGCATCCCGAGGTGGCCGCGGTCGGCGTCGGAGCGCCGGGGTACATCAACCGCGACCGCTCCACCGTGATCCTGGCGCCCAACATCGCCTGGGAGAACGAGCCGCTCAAGACCCGCATCGAGGAACTCACCGGCCTTGACACCGTCGTCGAGAACGACGCCAACTGCGCAGCCTGGGCCGAGTTCCGGTTCGGCGCCGCAGCCGAGCACTCCGACATGGTGCTGATCACCGTGGGCACCGGCATCGGCGGCGGCATCGTCCTGGAGGGCCGCCTGCACCGAGGCCGCTTCGGCGTCGCCGGCGAGGTCGGCCACCTCAATATGATCCCCGACGGCCTGCCCTGCGGCTGCGGCGGCAAGGGCTGCTGGGAGCAGTACGCCTCCGGCCGCGCCCTGCGCCGCTACGGCCGCGAGAAGGCCGCCGCCGACCCGGTCGCCGGCAAGCGGATGCTGGACCTCAACGACGGTGTCGCCGAGACCATCCGGGGCATCCACATCACCCAGGCCGCCGAGGAGGGCGACCCGCTCGCCCTGGAGTGCTACGAGGACGTGTCCGACTGGCTCGGCCGGGGCATGGCCGACCTGGCCGCGCTCTTCGACCCGGCCGTCTTCGTGCTCGGCGGCGGCGTCTCGGACGCCGGCCGGCTGCTGCTCGACCCGGTCTCCCAGGCGTTCCAGAAGTACCTGACCGGTGGCGTCCACCGGCCGCGCGCCGAGGTGGTACTGGCGTCCATGGGCTCGGCCTCCGGCATCGCCGGCGCGGGGGACCTCGCCCGCACCGCCTGACCGGCACGCCTGACCTCCGTCGGCGGGGCGGGAGCCCTCACCTCCTGTCCCGCCGTAGCCTGCTGTCCTGCCCCAGCCAGTTGTCCTGCCGCAGCCGGCGGTCAAGTCGGCAGCCGGCAGTCGAGTCGGCAGTCAGCGTGAGGAGGCCGCCATGGGCGACGCACCGACCGGACCGCCCGAGCTGCCCCCCTCCGGCCCCGAACCCGACGGCGGCGAACGCGTCCGCGTCCTCAGCTACAACCTCCGCTCGCTGCGCGACGACCGCGCCGCCCTGGCCAGAGTGGTCCGCGCCTGCGACCCCGACCTGCTCTGCCTCCAGGAGTCGCCCCGCTTCTGGCGCCCCGCCCAGCAGGCCGCCCGGCTCGCCCACAGCACCGGCACCGTGGTGCTCTCCGGCGGGCGCAGCGCCTCGGGCCCGCTGCTGCTCGGCAAGGTACGCACGGCCGTGCTGCGCACCGGCGACCTGCTGCTGCCGCGCACCCCCGGCCTGCACCAGCGCGGCTTCGCCACGGCCGTGGTCCGGATCGGCCGGGCCGCGCCCTTCTCCGTCACCAGCTGCCACCTCAGCCTGGACCCCGCCGAGCGCCGGCAGCAGGCGTCCCTGCTGCTCGACCACCTCGCCGGGCAGGGCGTGCCGTACGGGGTGGTGGGCGGCGACTTCAATGAGCACCCCGACGGCCCCGCGTGGCGGCTGCTCGCCGAGCGGCTGCGCGACGGGTACGCGGTGGCGCCCTGGGGCGGCGAGATGACCTCGGTGCCGGACCACCCGTACCAGCGCATCGACGCCGTGTTCGCCACCCCGGGCCTGGAGGTGCTGGCCTGCGGCGTGCCCGACCGGCTGCCCGGCGTCGACCCGGCGGACCTGAGGGCGGCCACCGACCACCTGCCGGTGCTGGCGGTGCTGCGCGTCCCCGCCGGGTGACCGGGTGACCGGCTCAGACGACGGCCGGGTCAGACGACGGCCGGATCAGACGACGGCGCCGCCGTGCGGGTCCTCGTCGTCCTCGTCGCGGTCCCTCATCCGGGCGACCAGGGTGACGAAACCGCCGATGAAGGCGACCACCCCCAGCAGCGCCGGCCAGCCGCTGATGTCGCGCCAGGCCAGCGCCGAGAAGAGCAGCAGGGCGGGCCCGCCGAGCACCGCGATCCAGGCGAAGGTGGTGGTGGTGTCGCCGCGCGGCAGCGGCGGCGGCTCCGGCGGCACGAAGTGGTCGTCGTCCGGGTCCTGCGGGGCGTCCCAGTCGCGGGGGCCGGGCGGCGGGCCGGAGACCGGGCTCCCGCTGCCGGGCCGGGGGCGGGGGCGGGGCTGGGGGGCGAAGTCGTCCAGCCGGTTGAGGTCGCCGGGGTCGCCGGGCCCACGGGGGCCGGACTTTCCGGTCGCTCCCTTGCCGGGCACCTCGTTGAGGTCCTCGGAGTCCGGCCAGGTCCGTAGGTCCACCGGGGCGTCGAAGGAGGCCACCAGCTCCTTGAAGATGGCGTCCTGCTCGGCCTGGCTGCCGGCCGGCGGCCGGCGCTCGGCGGGGCGCTCGGCCCCTCCCTCGGGCGTGGAGCCGCCCTGCGCGCCGTCCTCCGGCAGGTCCGCGCCGCCGCCCGCCTTGTCGCTCTCCTGCACCGGTGGTCCCCAAGCCCCTCGTGTCGGTAGCCCCGCCGCCCCGGATCAGACCGGGTCGGCCTTGGCGGCCGGTGCCAGACGTCGGATGAAGTCGAGGCTGCCCTCGAAGATCGCCTCGGCGTCGTGGTCCAGCGTGGCCACGTGGAAGGAGCGCTCACAGAGTCGCTCCTCCACCTCAGTGGAGGATATGCGGCCGAGCAGCAGCCGTGCGTTGGCGGGGGAGACGATGTGGTCACGAGGGCTGCGGAAGAGCAGCAGCGGCTGCGTGACCTGCTCCAGTTCGCCCTGCACGGTCCGCCAGAGCCGGGAGAGCGACCAGGCCGCGTGCAGCGGCGTCCGGTCGTACCCCACCTCGGTGCTGCCCTCCTTGGCGATGTCGTCCGCCACCCCCCGGATGCTGGGGACCAGATGGCGCAGCACCGGCAGCAGCACGGTCGCCGCGTTGTCCGACCGCACCGAGGGGTTGACCAGCACCAGGCCGGAGACGGCGGCGCCGTGCCGGGCGGCCAGCAGCAGCGCCAGCGCACCGCCCATCGACAGGCCGCAGACAAAGACCTGCTCACACCGCTCGGTCAGCGCCCGCAGCTCCCGGTCCACCTCGGCGTACCAGTCCTCCCACCGGGTGAGCTGCATGTCCTGCCAGCGAGTGCCGTGGCCGGGAAGCAGCGGCAGTGAGACGGTGAGGCCGTGGTCGGCGAGATGGTCGGCCCACGGCCGCAGCGACTGCGGCGTTCCGGTGAAACCGTGGCAGACCAGTACACCCACCGGTCCGCCCTCATGGTGGAACGGCTCGGCGCCGGGCAGCAGCGGCATCGCGGGCTCCTTGGCGAGGCGGAGCCCGCATCGTCCCACGGCGGCGGCGGGTGCGTACAGCGGCCCGGCGCCCACCGTTCCGCGGACTCCGGGGAGAGACTTTGCCCGGATCGGCATTAAGGTTCTATCGGTCCGGGACTCAGGAGGTCAGGCGTTGTTCTACCGGCTCATGAAGATGATCGTCTCCCCAATGCTGCGGATTTTCTTCCGCCCGTGGGTGGAGGGTCTGGAGAACATTCCGGACGAGGGCCCCGCGATCATCGCCAGCAACCACCTGTCCTTCTCCGACTCCTTCTTCCTGCCCGCGCTGATGAAGCGTCGGGTCACCTTCATCGCGAAGGCCGAGTACTTCACCACGCCCGGCCTCAAGGGCAAGCTCACCGCTGCCTTCTTCAAGGGCGTCGGCCAGCTGCCGGTGGACCGCTCCGGCACCCGTGGTGCCGGTGAGGCCGCCATCCGCAGCGGTATCGCCGTCATCGAGCGCGGTGAACTCTTCGGCGTCTACCCCGAGGGCACTCGCTCGCCCGACGGCAAGCTCTACCGGGGCAAGGTCGGCGGACTCGCCCGGGTCGCGCTGGCCACCGGCGCCCCGGTGATTCCGGTCGCCATGATCGACACCGAGAAGGTGCAGCCCCCCGGCCAGGTCGTCCCCAACTTCGGCATCCGCCCCGGCATCCGGGTCGGTCGGCCGCTGGACTTCTCGCGCTACCAGGGCATGGAGGGCGACCGCTTCATTCTCCGCTCGGTGACCGACGAGGTCATGTACGAGATCATGAAGCTCTCCGGCCAGGAGTATGTGGACATCTACGCCACCGCTGCCAAGCGGCGGATCGCGGATGAGAAGAAGAAGGCGGACGCGGAGCGCAAGGCTGCTCAGAAGGCCGAGCACGCCGAGCAGGCCGAGCAGGCTGGGTCGGTGGAGTCGGCCGGGTCGGCGGAGAAGCAGGACGGGTCGGCGGGCTGACCTGCCGGGGGGACACCAGGGGGTGGGGATCGTGGCCGTGGCAGGCACCGGCGCCGGGGGTACCGGCCCCGGCGGCGGCATGTCGGTGGAGCTGCCGCTGTGGCGGGCGATCTCGCTCTTCCGGCTGCTCACCCTGGGCTACGCCCTGATCCGCTATCTGGCCGTCTACCACTCCTACGCCCACCCGGTGGCCGGGTGGCTCTTCATGGGCGTGCTCACCGTGTGGACCCTGGCCACCGCCCGGTCGTTCCTCTCCGCCGAGCGCTGCGGCCGGCTGCTGCTCGCCGCCGACCTCACGGTCGCCGTCACCGGCATCGTGCTCACCCGGGTCTTCGACGACCCCGCCCGGGTGCTGGCCGGTGAGGCCACCCTGCCCACCATCTGGGCGGCCGGCACCGTACTGGGCTTTGCGGCCAAGGGCGGCTGGCGGACCGCCGCGCTGGCCGGGGCCGTGGTCGGCGCCGCCGACATCGTCGAGCGCGGCGCCGTGACCACCGGCAACGTCCACAACATCGTGCTGCTGCTGGTCGCCGGCTGCGCCATCGGGTACGTGGTCGAGCTGGCCCGCGCCAGCGAGACCGCCCTCGCCCGGGCGCTCCAGCTGGAGGCGGCGACCCGGGAGCGCGAGCGGCTGGCCCGGGACATCCATGACGGGGTGCTCCAGGTGCTCGCCATGGTGCAGCGGCGCGGTACCGAACTCGGCGGCGAGGCGGCGGAGATCGGGCGGATGGCCGGTGAGCAGGAGGCGGCGCTGCGTGACCTGGTCTCCGGTGTGCCGCTCGCGGGGGCGCCTCCAGGGGCAGGCGTGGCGGGCGGCGTGGGTCCGGCGGCAGGGCCCGATCCGGCGGCGCCGCATGATCTGCGGGCCCTGGTGGGCCGGTACGCCGACGCCCGGGTGACCGTGTCCGCTCCCGGCACCCCCGTGCTGCTGCCGGGCCGGGCAGCAGTCGAGGTGGCCGCCGCCGTGGGCGCGGCCCTGGACAATGTGCGGATCCACGCCGGGGAGGCCGCCCATGCCTGGATCCTGGTGGAGGACGAGCCGGGCGAGGTGCTGGTCAGCGTCCGGGACGACGGGCCGGGCTTCCCGCCAGAACGGCTCGGCGACGCGGAGCGCGAGGGGCGGTTGGGCGTCGCCCAGTCCATCCGTGGCCGACTGCGCGACCTCGGTGGCAGCGCCGAGGTCAGCTCCGTGCCGGGGCAGGGCGTGGAGGTCGAGATGAGGGTTCCGCGCCCGCGCGGGGAGCAAGGAAGGGCGGATCGACGTGGTGGTTGACGGGGTCGCGGCGGACGGTGCGGCTGGGGGGAGCCCGATTCGGGTGATGGTGGTGGACGACCATCCGATGTGGCGGGACGCGGTGGCCCGCGACCTGGCCCACGCCGGGTTCGAGGTGGTGGCCACCGCCGGGGAGGGCCGGGAGGCGGTCCGCCGCGCCCGGGCCGCCGCACCGCAGGTGCTGGTGCTGGACCTCAATCTGCCCGGCCTGCCCGGGGTGGAGGTCTGCCGGGAGGTCGTCACCGCCGACCCCGGGGTACGGGTGATGGTGCTCTCCGCCAGCGGCGAGCACGCCGATGTGCTGGAGGCGGTGAAGTCGGGCGCCACCGGGTACCTGGTGAAGTCCGCCGGTCGGGAGGAACTGCTGGACGCGGTGCGCCGTACGGCGGCCGGCGACCCGGTCTTCACCCCGGGCCTGGCCGGGCTGGTGCTGGGGGAGTTCCGCCGACTGGCCGCCGAGCCCGCGTCGGCCGATGCCCGCACCCCCGCGCCGCCGCAGCTCACCGCCCGGGAGACCGAGGTGCTGCGGCTGGTGGCCAAGGGGCTGTCGTACCGGCAGATCGCCGACCGGCTGGTGCTCTCCCACCGCACCGTGCAGAACCACGTCCAGAACACCCTGGGCAAACTCCAGCTGCACAACCGGGTGGAGCTGGTCCGGTACGCCATCGAGCAGGGCCTGGACGGAGACTGACGCAGGGTCGGTTCCCTGCACGCCCCCTCCCGCTGTGGAGTGATCCGGGTCACACTCGTGATGCGGGTTCCTGTGCCACCGACACGGCCGGAGGGGAAGAACCATGCGAATCGGAGTGCTCACCGGAGGGGGCGACTGCCCCGGGCTCAACGCGGTCATCCGCGGCATCGTGCGCAAGGGCGTGCAGAGTTACGACTATGAGTTCGTGGGGTTCTGCGACGGCTGGCGCGGCCCCCTGGAGAACCAGACCATGCGGCTGGACGTCCCCGCCGTGCGCGGCATCCTGCCGCGCGGGGGCACCATCCTCGGCTCCTCGCGCACCAACCCGCTCAAGGTCGAGGGCGGGGTGCGGCGGGTCACCGAGAACCTGGCCAAGCACGAGATCGACGCGCTGGTCGCTATCGGCGGCGAGGACACCCTGGGCGTCGCCGCCGAACTCAGCCGGGCCGGCGTCCGCGTGGTCGGGGTGCCCAAGACCATCGACAACGACCTGGACGGCACCGACTACACCTTCGGCTTCGACACCGCCGTCAACATCTGCACCGAGGCCATCGACCGCCTGCACACCACCGCCGAGTCGCATCGGCGGGTGCTGGTGGTCGAGGTGATGGGCCGCCACGCGGGCTGGATCGCGCTGCACTCCGGCATCGCGGGCGGCGCCAATGTCATCCTGATCCCGGAGCACCCCTTCGACCTGGACCGGGTCTGCGGCTGGGTGGAGAACCGGTTCAAGATCAACTATGCGCCGATCGTGGTGGTCGCCGAGGGCGCCGTACCCGCCACCGGCCGGATGGTCACCAAGGACGACTCACTGGACGCCTTCGGGCATGTCCGGCTCTCCGGGATCGGCGAGTGGCTGGCCTCCGAGATCGAGCACCGCACCGGCAAGGAGGCCCGCACCACCGTCCTGGGCCACATCCAGCGCGGCGGCACCCCCACCGCCTTCGACCGCTGGCTCGCCACCCGCTTCGGCCTGCACGCCATCGACGCCGTGCGCGACGGCGACTTCGGCACCATGGTCGCCCTGCGCGGTACGGACATCGTCCGCGCCCCGCTGGACGTCGCCACCGCCCGCATCAAGACCGTGGACCCCTCGCTCTACGAGGAGTTCGACGTCTTCTTCGGGTGAGGTGGCGGCGGTGTCCGCTCAGTCGAGGGCCTCCGGGTAGAGCTCGCGGTAGGCGGGGAGGTGGCCCCAGGGGGTGGTCACCGAGCGGGCGTGCAGTACGGCGTGCGCGACGGCCCGGGCGAAGACGTCGGCGGCTGCGGCCAGCATCTGGTTCACCGAGTCGGCCGGGCCGTGCTCGGGCAGCAGACCCGGGTGCGGCGGCGGGGGCTCGGCGGTGCCGGTGGACAGCGCGAAGACGGTGTCCCCGTCGGAGAGGGTGTGGCAGGGCCGGACGGCACGGGCCATGCCGTCGTGGGCGGCGACGGCCAGCTTGCGGGTGTGGGCGCGGTCCAGCCGGGCATCGGTGGCGAGCACGCCCAGGGTCGTGTTCAGCGGGGCGAGGTGCTCCCGCTGGGCGGCCAGCTCCCGCAGGCGCCGTCCGGCCCGCTCCGCAGCGGCCGGGCCGGGCGCGCGCAGCGGGAACTCCGCCGAGCCGTCGGCGTACCGCAGGCCGTCGGCGCAGCCGTACGGCAGGCCCGAGGCGGGGTCGACGGGGGAGCCGAGGGCGTTCACCGCCACCAGTGCGGCCACCACCGCGCCGCTGGGCAGCACCGTGCTGGCGGTGCCCACGCCGCCCTTCATACCGGCGCTCATCGCGCCGGTGCCCGCGCCTACCGAGCCCTGGGACACGGCTGCGCCGGGCGGCGAGGCCGCTGCCGCCGCGATGGCGGCCCGGCCCGTCGCCGCGTCCGGCCGGGCCCGGAAGTCGCCGCCCCGGCCGAGGTCGAACAGGGCGGCGGTGGGGACCACCGGCACCACATGCGAGGGGTCCGGCCCGACCCGGTGGCCCCGGCCCGCCTCCTCCAGCCATGCGGCGACTCCGTCGGCTGCGGCCAGGCCGTAGGCGCTGCCGCCGGTCAGGACCACCGCGTCGATCCGCTGGACCACATTGCCGGGCTCCAGCGCATCGGTCTCCCGGGTGCCCGGCCCCGACCCCCGTACCTCGACCGCCGCCACCGCCCCGCCGAGCGGCGCCAGCACCACGGTGGTACCGCTCAGGGCCCGTTCTCCGGTGAGGCGGGCGTGGCCCACCCGGATGCCGGGGACGTCGGTGATCGCATTCCGCGGGCCGGGCCGGGGGCTCTCCGTCGCGTCGGTGGTCGCCATGGTCCGAGCCTCGCAGTCGGCGCCGCATCGGGGTAGCGGGCGGGGCCGCTCCGGCATGGCCGGCTTTCGCGGAGCGGGTCTCGCTTCGCCCTACCTCCCTGGGCGCGACTGCGCCGTGGTGATCGAGGCGGGCACGGCGCTGCACATCGGACGGCGCCGCCCGTAACTGCGGCTGGTCAGCTGGATGCGGCGGACAGGAGCACGTCCACGAGCCTGTCCGCCGCATCCGGTCGCCCATGTCCCCGAGCCCGCTCCGCGCTGAGGACGTGGCAGCACCGGCCTCCTGAAGGTGGCCCGGGACCTCCCACCCCTACCCGTCCGCCACCCTCCGGCCGGTGGGGGAGGGGCTTGTCCGTGCATGGCTCGGGTGGGTGGGCTGTCAGCGGGTGGTGGGGACTGCGGTGTGGAGGAGGTTGGCGACGATGGCGGGGCCGTTGCGGGTGAGGACGGATTCGGGGTGGAACTGGACGCCGGCGAAGCCGGGGCCGCGGAGGGCGTGGACGTCGTTGGTGCGGGGGTCGCGGGCGACCTCGATGCCGAGGGTGGCGAGCCGGGCGGCGGCGGGGCCGTCGCAGCGGGCGGTGAAGGTGTTGTAGAAGCCGACCGTCTGCCGGTGTCCGAAGAGGTCGATCTCTTCCTGGGCGCCCTGGTAGGGGATGTGCTTGCGGCCGACGGGCAGGTCGAGTTCGGCGGCGAGCAGTTGCAGGCTGAGGCAGACCGCGAGGACGCCGCCGTGGTGGTGGGCCAGGGCGTCGGCGACGACGTGCCGCATCAGCTGCATCTTGGGGTCGGTGGGGTGGGTGGGGTCGCCCGGGCCGGGGCCGAGGACCAGGGGGCCGGGGTGGGCGGCGATGGTGTCGCGGAGGCCGGGGGAGTCGTAGCGGCGGACGGTGACCCGGTGGCCGAGTGAGCGGAGCAGATGGGCGAGCATCGAGGTGAAGGTGTCCTCGCAGTCCACCACCAGGGCGTGTGATCCGGCGGTCGGGGCGGGCTGCTGCATCCGCAGCCAGAACGGCGCCAGCCCGGCGCGGCGGGAGTCCAGTGCGGCCTGCACCCGGTGGTTGTCGGCGAGTCGGGGGCCGGGGTGGTCGGGGCGGCTCCGCCGGGTGGGGGAGGGGTGGGCGCCGATCGCGGTGAGCACGCCGGCGGCCTTGGCGTGGGTCTCGGCGACCTCGGAGTCGGGGTCGGAGTGGCGGACCAGGGTGGCGCCGACCCGGACCACCAGCCGGCCGGTGCCGGGGTCGATGTCGGCGGTGCGGATGCAGATGGGGGAGTCGAGGGTCTGCCCGCCGGTGCCGGTACGGCCGATCAGGGCGAGGGCGCCGGAGTAGTAGCCCCGGCCGGTGGCCTCGTAGCGGGAGATGACGCGGGTGGCGTTCTGTACGGGGCTGCCGGTGACGGTGGCGGCGAACATGGTCTCCCGCAGGACGTCGCGCACGTCGAGGCTGGTGCGGCCGCGCAGCTCGTACTCGGTGTGGGCGAGGTGTGCCATCTCCTTGAGGCGGGGGCCGAGGACCTGGCCGCCGAGGTCGCCGACGGTGCACATCATCTTGAGTTCCTCGTCGACCACCATGGTGAGCTCTTCGAGCTCCTTGGGGTCGTGCAGGAAGGCGAGCAGGGAGGGGAGGGTGGCTCCGCCGGAGGGGTAGCGGTAGGTGCCGGAGATGGGGTTCATCACAACGGTGCCGCCGGTCTGCCGGACATGGACCTCGGGGCTGGCGCCGACCAGGACGCGGTCACCGGTGTGGACCAGGAAGGTCCAGTACGCGCCGCGCTCCTGTTCCAGCAGGCGGCGGAAGAGGGTGAGGGCGAGGGCGGGGGTGAAGTCCTGGAGGGTGGCGGTGAAGTCGCGGCGGATGACGAAGTTGGCGCCCTCGCCGGTGCCGATCTCGTCCTCGATGACCCGGCGGACGATCTCCGCATAGCCGGGGTCGTCGATGTCGAAGGCGCCGTCGCGCAGCTCCACGGGTTGCTGGGGGAGTGCGGCCAGCAGCTGGGTGAGGGGGAAGGCGTGCTGCTCGGTGATGCGCAGGGCCTGGAGGGGGGTGCCGTCGTCGTGGGCGTCGAAGCCGCGTTCGCGGATCTGCCGGTACGGGACCAGGGCGAGCAGGTCGTGCACGGGGGTGCGGGAGGCCGGGGCGCCGGACGGCACCGGCAGGTCGGCCAGGGTCTGGTGGCCGGCCATCTCGCCGAGCAGGACCTCCACGGTGTCCGGGGCGATCCGGGGGGCCCGGCGGTGCAGCAGGGCGAAGGCGGGGGCGTCGGCGGAGGTGAGGCGGCTGACCAGGTCGGCGGGGGTCACGGGTCGTCCTTCCGGGGAGGGGGTGCGCGGGGGCTCCGCTGTCCGGGGAAGGTCGCCTCGATACGCCGACGGCCGCCCCGTGGGGCGGCCGTGGTGGCGTCAGGGACGCGCGATCAGTGGGCCGCCGAGGGGACGGTCCACCACCAGGAGAAGGTCCGGTGCGCGTTCATATGAGCGACTGTAGCGGATCAGGGGCCCTGTGGAGTGAAGATGCCCACACCGTGTCTCAGTCCTCGGGCGGCGGGGACGAAATCGCGGACACACACCGTAGCCTGGTGTACGTGACCGTGAACGATCTCCACACATGGCAGTCCCTGCCCGCGGCGCAGCAGCCCGAATGGCCGGATTCCGAGGCTCTGCGCAAGGTGCTCGCGGACCTCGCCTCGTATCCGCCTCTGGTGTTCGCCGGTGAGTGCGACCAGCTGCGCGCCCGGCTCGGGGCCGTCGCGCGAGGTGAGGCGTTCCTGCTCCAGGGGGGCGACTGCGCCGAGGCATTCGACGGTGTCTCCGCCGAGCACATCCGCAACAAGCTGAAGACGCTGCTCCAGATGGCGGTCGTGCTGACGTACGCCGCCTCGGTGCCGGTGGTCAAGGTCGGCCGGATCGCGGGCCAGTACTCCAAGCCGCGCTCCAAGTCCACCGAGACCCGCGACGGCGTGACGCTGCCCAGCTACCGGGGCGACTCGGTGAACGGCTTCGAGTTCACCGCCGAGGCGCGGATTCCGAACCCGGAGCGGCTGAAGCAGATGTACAACGCGTCGGCAGCCACCCTGAACCTGGTGCGCGCCTTCACCACGGGCGGCTATGCCGACCTGCGGCAGGTGCACGCCTGGAACCAGGACTTCGTGCGCAACTCCCCGGCCGGGCAGCGCTATGAGTCGCTGGCCAAGGAGATCGACAACGCGCTGGCCTTCATGCACGCCTGCGGGGTGGACCCGGAGGAGTTCAAGACGGTCGAGTTCTACTCGTCGCACGAGGCGCTGGTCCTGGACTACGAGACGGCGCTCACCCGGACCGACTCGCGGACCGGAGACCTGTACGACGTCTCCGGCCACATGGTGTGGATCGGCGAGCGGACCCGGCAGCTGGACGGCGCCCATGTGGAGTTCGCGGCCAAGGTCCGCAACCCGATCGGCGTGAAGCTGGGCCCGACCACCAGCCCGGAGGAGGCGCTCACCCTGATCGAGCGCCTGGACCCGGAGCGGGAGCCCGGGCGGCTCACCTTCATCACCCGGATGGGCGCGGGGAAGGTCCGCGACCGGCTGCCCACCCTGGTGGAGAAGGTCACCGCGTCCGGCGCCCAGCCGGTGTGGATCTGCGACCCGATGCACGGCAACACCTTCGAGGCCGAGACCGGCCACAAGACCCGCCGCTTCGACGATGTGCTGGACGAGGTCAAGGGGTTCTTCGAGGTGCACCGCGCGCTGGGCACCCACCCGGGCGGCATCCATGTCGAGCTGACCGGCGACGATGTCACCGAGTGCGTGGGCGGCGGCGACGAGGTCTTCGTGGACGACCTGCACCAGCGCTACGAGACCGCCTGCGACCCGCGTCTCAACCGCAGCCAGTCGCTGGACCTGGCGTTCCTGGTGGCGGAGATGTACCGGGGCCACTGAGCCGGAGTGTGACGAAGGCCCCCTCGAAAATCGGGCATCCGGTACCGAGGGGGCTTTTCGCATCCCGGAGCCGCCGGTAAGGTAAGGCTTAGTCGAGTTAGGCAAGCCTTGGCTGAACGGCCGTGAGGGGGAGACCGCGCGATGTATGTCTGTAGTTGCCACGCGGTCACCGAGCAGCGCGTCCGGCAGGAGATCTCGGAGGGGGCGACCACGCCCCGCCAGGTCGCCAACGGCTGCGGGGCCGGCACGGACTGCGGCTCCTGCGTCCGCCGGATCCAGGCCCTGCTGGGCCACCACGGCGCCCGTCCGTGCCCCACCGCCCGCCTCGCCGCCCGGCTGGGACTGCCCGAGGTGGCGGCCGACGCCGCGTAGCGCTCAGCTGTCCGGCTGTTCGACCACCTGGGCGAGGTACAGCGGCTCGCCGAGCTTCTCGACCAGCGCCAGCTGGGTGTCCAGGTAGTCGATGTGGTCCTCCTCGTCCTTGAGGATGTCCTCGAAGATATTGGCCGAGGTGATGTCCTGCTTGGCGCGCATCACCACGATCCCGCGCCGCAGCCGGTCGATGGCCTCCACCTCGACCTGGCGGTCGGCCTCGAACATCTCGGTGACCGTCTGGCCGACCCTGATGTGGAAGAGCCGCTGGTAGTTGGGCAGGCCCTCCAGGAAGATGATCCGGTCGGTCAGGATCTCGGCGTGCCGCATCTCGTCGAAGGACTCGTGCCGGGTGTGCTTGGCGAGCTTGATCCAGCCGTGGTGCTCCTGCAGCTTGGCGTGCAGGAAGTACTGGTTGATCGCGGTGAGCTCGCCGGTCAGCTGCTCATTGAGGAACTCGATGATCTCGGGGTCGCCCTGCATGGGTGCACTCCACGTCTCTGGTGATTTGGCCGCATCTGTCCGGATTTAGTGGCTCTGGGCATCGTGGCACCGGGGTGGGCGGAAGTGCCAGTAAGTGCACACTCACTCGGTTTGTGTGTTCTGCGGTGGAACAGGGGCACCTGAGGGATCCGTCCACCCCTCTGCGACCATGGGAGGTATGGGGCAGTTCGAACACCAGCAGCAGGGCGCACGGCCTGAAGAGGCCGACCCTCGGCTGCCCCCGGGCCAGCGGACACAGCGCGGCTGGCCGGTGCTGCACTATGGTCCCGTCCCCCGGTTCAAGCCGCTGACCTGGCAGTTTCAGGTCTTCGGCGCCACCGCCTCAGGCGAGAAGCAGAGCTGGGACCATGAGCGGTTCTGCGCCCTGCCCCGCATCACCGTGCACGGCGACCTGCACTGCGTCACCCGGTTCTCCATGCTGGACAACGAATGGAGCGGTGTCGCCACCCGCACCGTGCTGGAACTGGCCCCGCCCGCCCCCGACGTCACCCATGTGATGGTGTGGGCCGAGTACGGATACAGCTCCAACCTGCGGCTGGCCGACTTCGCCGACGAGCGCTCGCTCTTCGCCACCCACCGGGGCGGCGAGCCCCTGACCGTGGAGCACGGCTTTCCGGTGCGCCTGATCGTGCCGCAGCTGTACGCCTGGAAGGGCCCCAAATGGGTGCGCGCGGTGGAGTACATGCGCGCCGACCGGCGAGGCTTCTGGGAGGAGCGCGGCTACCACAACCTCGGTGACCCCTGGCAGGAGCAGCGCTACTCCTACCAGGAGCGCCCCGGGGACGGCCCCGAGCTGTAACCGCGAGGTGAGAGATGACCCCTTCCGTACACCACCGCACCGCGACCGTCGACGGCCTGGAGGTCTTCTACCGGGAGGCCGGACTGAGCGAGGCGCCGGCCGTCGTGCTGCTGCACGGCTTCCCGGCCAGCTCCCATATGTTCCGCCATCTGATCCCGGCGCTGGCCGACCGCTACCACGTCATCGCCCCGGACCACATCGGCTTCGGCTTCTCCGCGATGCCGACCGTGGCCGACTTCGGCTACACCTTCGACGCGCTCACCGACGTCACTGCGGGCCTGCTGGGCAGGCTGGGCGTCGAGACGTTCGCGATGTATGTGCATGACTACGGCGCCCCCATCGGGTGGCGGCTGGCCGTCCGCTCGCCGGAGCGGGTCACCGCGATCATCACCCAGAACGGCAACGGCTACACCGAGGGCTTCGTCAGGTCCTTCTGGGACGGGCTCTTCGCCTATGCGGCAGCACCCGGGCCGGAGACCGAACCCGGCGTCCGCGCCGCCCTCACCCTGGACATCACCCGCTGGCAGTACCTGAACGGCGTCCCCGACCCCACCCTGGTCAGCCCCGACACCTGGACCCATGACCAGGCCCTGCTGGACCGCCCGGGCAACGACGAGATCCAGCTGAAGCTCTTCCGCGACTACCCGTCCAACGTCGACCGCTACCCCGAGCTCCAGGAGTACTTCCGCGCCGCCCGGGTCCCCCTGCTGGCGGTCTGGGGAGCGGGCGACGAGATCTTCGGCCCCGACGGCGCCCGCGCCTTCCGACGCGACCTCCCCGACGCCGAGGTCCACCTCCTCGACTCCGGCCACTTCGCCCTGGAGAGCCACCTCGACACCATCGCCGGCTACATCCGAGGCTTCCTCGGCCGAGTCCTCACCCGGTGACCCAGCACAGGGCGCCCTTCTGCTCCCAGGGCGCGACATACCCGGGTTTGGGATCGCCCGGTTCCGTCGGACGGCCTTGTCGAGTTTACCGAGCGACTGACTGGGCGTTTGATCAAGGCGGCAGCGGCCGCCGAGCACGTGGCGACCATCGACCCCTACGACTGGGTCTGCGCTCCGTCCGGAAACTGCCCGATCGCGGTGAGGAACACCATGGTCTACCGGGACTACGGCCATCGTGCGGACAAGTTCGTGGAGGCGCTGACCCCGGTGATGGAGCAGGAACTGCTGCGGCTCTTCGGGGCGGACCTGAGCCGGCGTCCCGGGGCCTGAGCCGGCACGCGGCAGCCCCACCGCATCAGCAGATCGCCCGACGGGCGGCTGCGACAGGTGCGTAGGGTCAGCCGCTTCGCACGGCCACTCGGACGCACGGTCGGCCCACCCAGCCGAGTTCGGGTGGGCCGTTCAGGACCTCGTGGAGACCCGCCGGACCTCCCCCGGCGGGCCCCGGCCGTCACCGGTGATCGGTGGGGCGGGGTGGGTGGGCGAGGGTCAGTGGGGTGTGCTGCCGGGGTGGTCGCGGTAGGCGTGCGGCCAGGGGCCCGGGGGGTGGGTGAGGGGTTCCTGGGTGGTGCGGGTGTCGTAGCGGGTCATGCCGCGGGACTCGTAGTTGGGCAGTGCCGCCGGGCCGTCCTGGTCGCAGGTGTGGACCCAGATGCGGCGGGTGGGGGAGAGGGCGGGCCAGCGGTCGGCGAGGTCCCAGGCGCGGGCGAGTCCGAGGGAGAGGAGGTGGCCGCCGATGCGCTGGCCGTGGAAGGCGGGGACCAGGCCGAAGTAGGCGATCTCCACCTCGCCGGGGCCGGTGGGGGAGAGTTCGAGATAGCCGGCCGGGGTGGAGCGGACCCAGGCGACCCAGGTCTCCATGCCGTCCCGGTTCAGGTACTGCTCCCACTGGCGGTGGGTCCAGGGCAGCCGGTCGGTCCAGGTCCAGTCGCCGCCCACGGCGGTGTAGAGGAACCGGTTGAACGCCGGGTAGGCGGCCTCCGCGCGGGACACCGTGAGGCCGACCGAGGCCGGGGGCGCGGGGGAGGGCCGCAGGGCGTCCGGGGAGGTCTGCTCCAGGTACCAGGTGGTGACGGTGACGGTGGGCTGCGCGGTCATGGCCGTCATCCCATCACGGCGCCTCGCGGTGGGTCACAGCAGCACGATGGTGACGGTGGTGCCCTTGGGCTTCTGGTCGTCGCCGCCGGGGCTCTGGTTGCGGACCGCGGGGTTGCCGAAGGGGTTGAGCCGGACCACCCGTACGTCGAAGCCGGCCGCCTGGAGGGTCGCCGTGGCCTCGTCCTCCGTTTTGCCGCGGACATCCGGCACCGGGAAGAGCTGGGGGCCCTTGGAGACGGTCAGGGTGACGGTGGCGCCCGGTCCCGCGCGGTCGTCCGGGTCCTGGGCGGCGACCGAGCCGGCGTCCACGGTGTCGGAGAAGACCTGCTCGGGGCTGATCTGCACGGTGAAGCCCTGGTCGGTCAGCCGCGCCTGGGCCTCGTCCACCCGCAGGCCGACCACCGGCGGCACCGGCAGCGGCGCCGGGCCCTTGCTGACCACCAGCGAGACCGGTGTCTCCCGGGCCAGCTCCCGGCCCGCCTCCGGGCTGCTGCTGATCACCGCGCCCGGGGGGAGGGCGTCGCTGAAGTCCGCGGTGGTGGTGCCCGGGGCCAGCCCGACGTCGGTGAGCTGCCTGCGGGCCTCGTCCAGCGGCCTGCCCGCCAGCCGGGGCACCGCGATCCGCTCGGGCCCCTTGGAGAGCACCACCTTCACCGGGTCGTCCTTGCGGGTGCGCGCCCCCGGCCCGGGGTCGCTCTCGATCACCTGGCCGCGTGCCACCGTCTCGGAGAACGCCTCGGTGAAGGAGGCGGTCAGCCCGGCGGCGCTCAGCCGCGCCGAGGCGGCGTCCCGGCCCAGCCCCAGCACGCTGGGCGTGGTCGCGTACAGGGCGCCGGAGAGCAGCCAGGTGGCCAGGCCCACCGCCACCACCAGCGCGGTGAGCACGGCCACGGTGATCGGCCCGCGCCGGGAGCGCCGGGGCCGGGGGGCCTCGTCGTACGGGGACGGCTCGGCGTACGGGGAGGGCTCGTCGTACGGGCGGCTCTGCGGCATCACCAGGTCCGACGGCAGCTCCAGCACGCTGGTGGGCTCGGGGGCGCCCGCGCCGCCGGGTACCGCCGGGAGCATCGTGGTGGGCTCGCTGGTGGAGTACTGCGGGGTGGAGCGGGAGGAGGCCGGCGGCTCGGCGTCCAGCTGCGCCGGGGCGAGGGTGCGGCGCAGCCGCTGGAGCGCGGCCAGCAGTTCCACGGCGTCGTACGGGCGGCGCCCCGGCTCGCGGGCGGTGGCCGAGGTCACCACGGCGTCGAGGTCGCGGGGCAGACCGGGCACGGCGAGCGAGGGCGGCGGGACGTCCTCGCTGAGGTGCCGCTGGATGATCTGGGCGGGGGAGTCGCCGGAGTGCGGCTTGCGGCCGGTGAGCATCTCGTACAGCAGGATGCCGCAGGCGTACACATCGGAGCGGGGGTCGGCCGGGCGCTGCTGGATCTGCTCGGGTGAGAGGTAGGAGACGCTGCCGATCACCGTGCCGAGCGGCGTGGAGCCGGTCTGCGCGGAGTCGCCGGCGACCGTGCGGACCAGCCCGAAGTCGGCGACCTTCACCAGGCCGCCCTCGGTGATCAGGACGTTCTCCGGCTTGACGTCGCGGTGCACCAGCCCGGCGCGGTGGGCGGCGCCCAGCGCGGCCAGGACCGGCTCCAGGATGTCCAGGGCGGCGCGGATGGAGAGCGCGCCCCGGTCGCGCAGCACGTCGCGCAGGGTGCAGCCCGGCACGTACTCCATGGCCAGGAAGACATGGGAGCCGTCGGCGCCCTGGTCGAAGACATTGACCACATTGGGGTGGGAGAGCCGGGCGACGGCCTTGGCCTCGCGGATGAAGCGGCTGGTGAACTCGGCGTCGGCGGCGAGCGCAGGGTGCATCACCTTCAGCGCCAGCACCCGGTCCAGCCGGGTGTCGGTGCCCCGGTAGACGGTGGCCATACCGCCCACCGCGAGGCGCTGCTCGACCCGGTAGCGGCCGTCGAGCAGCGCTCCGATGAGCGGGTCGTGCAACGTCGTGTCCACGAGGGGAGTCTAAGGGCGGGCGCTGTCGCGGGAGTCCCGGAGGGCGTGGAGGGGACCCCTTGCGGGTGACCTGTACCGGGTCTGTGACCGTCCTGGCACGGTTCTGCTCAGGGATGGGCGAGCTCCAGCACGGCGATACCGGCCAGGACGGTGGCGCTGGCCGCGAGGCGCAGGTGGCCGAAGCGCTCCCGGAAGACCAGGGTGCCGATCAGGGCGGCGATGACGATGCTGGTCTCGCGCAGCGCCGCGATGGTGGCGAGGTTGCCCCGGGCCTGCGCCCAGACCACGAGTCCGTAGGCCAGCAGGGAGAGCACCCCTCCGGTGAGGCCGCGCCCGCAGACGGGCCTGAGCCGGGCGGTCAGTGCGCGGCCCCGCCGAGCCCAGGCGATCAGCGGCAGGGCCGGGCCCTGGAGCAGGACCCTCCCGGTGTGCTGGAATCGCGTTCCACGGTATCCTAATCACATGGAACGGAATTCCGAGGAACTCGCCGCCCAGGTCCGCGCACACCTGCCGGAGCTGCGCGACGCCGAGGCCCGCGTCGCCCGGGTGGTCCTCGACCAGGGCGCGGACCTGGTGCACCTCAGCGTCAGCGATGTCGCCGCGCTGGCCGGTACCGCACCGTCCTCCGTGGTCCGCGCCTGCCAGCGGATGGGTTTCCGGGGCTACCAGGAGCTGAAGATCGCCGCAGCGCGCCAGGCCCCCCGCACCCGCCCCTCCGAGGACCGGGACCCCGCCACCCGCGCGATCAGCGACACCGTGCACGCCGCCCGGGAGGCGCTGGGCGGGCTGGCGGCCACCCTCTCCGCGACCGAGCTGCGCCAGGCGGCGGACGCCCTGCACCGGGCGACCCGCGTCCTGGTCGTCGGTGCGGGGCTGTCCGGCGCGGTGGTCACCGATGCCGCCTACCGGCTGCGCGCACTGGGCTGCGCCGTCGACGCACCCGCCGACCCGATCACCGCGCAACTGGCCGCCGGGCTGCTGCCCGACTCCGCCGTCTGCCTGGCCGTCAGCCACACCGGCGCCACCCGCAGCACGGTCGACGCCGCCCGCCGGGCGCGCGCGGCAGGGGCGGGCGTCATCGCCGTGACCAGCTACGCCCACTCACCGCTGAGCGAGACCAGCAGCTGGACATTGGTCGCCGGTGGCCAGGACCTCGTCTTCGGGCTGGAGACCGTCGCCAGCCGACTCGCCCACCTCGCCGCGATCGACGCCCTGACCCTGACCCTGCTGGCGCTGCGCGGCGCCGACGCCGAACGGGCCCTGGAGCTGTCGGCGGACGTCACGGCCGACCATGCGTACTGACCTCAGAACGCTTGCTGACCTCAGAACGTCTGGAAGGCGGGCATCTCCCGGTGGTCCAGCTCGGCCCGGCCCGCAAGCGGCGACGACGCCTCGGCGTGGAACCGGCGCGGAATGCGCCCCGCCCGCCGGGCCAGCCGCCCCGCCTCCACCGCCCGCCGCATCGCGTCGGCCATCAGCGCCGGGTCCTGGGCACGGGTGACGGCGGAGGCCAGCATCACCGCGTCGCAGCCCAGCTCCATCGCGAAGGCGGCGTCCGAGGCGGTGCCCGCGCCCGCGTCCAGCACCACCGGCACCCCGGCGTTCTCCACGATCAGCTGGAAGTTGTGCGGATTGCGGATGCCCAGCCCGGAGCCGATCGGCGAACCCAGCGGCATCACCGCCGCGCAGCCCACCTCCTCCAGCCGCCGCGCCAGCACCGGGTCGTCACTGGTGTACGGCAGCACCGTGAAGCCGTCGTCCACCAGCGTCTCCGCCGCCTCCAGCAGCTCCACCGGGTCCGGCAGCAGGGTGCGCTCGTCCGCGACCACCTCCAGCTTCACCCAGTCGGTGCCCAGCGCCTCCCGGGCCAGCCGGGCGGTCAGCACCGCCTCGCCCGCCGTGAAGCAGCCCGCCGTGTTGGGCAGCACCCGGATGGAGTTGCGGGCCAGCACCTCCAGCACCGACCCCTTGACGGTCGGGTCGACCCGGCGCATCGCCACCGTGGTCAGCTCCGTACCGGACACCCGCAGCGCCTGCTCCAGCACCTCCAGGCTGGGAGCACCGCCGGTACCCATGATCAGCCGGGAGGTGAAGGCCGTCCCGGCGATGGTGAGAACGTCGTCCGCCATGGTTCAGCCTCCCTGGACCGCGGTCAGGATCTCGATCCGGTCGTCCTCCGCGAGCGGCGTGGCGCCCCAGGCGCTGCGCGGCACCACGGCCTCGTTGACGGCGGCGGCCACCCCCGAGGGCGCGCTGCTGAGGGTCGCCACCACATCGGCGAGGGTGGCGCCGCCGGGGACGCGGCGCGGCTCGCCGTTCACGGAGAGGGCGATCTGCGGGGGGTGCGGTGCGGTCATCGCAGGACCTCCTGGGCGAGGGTCGGGGTACGGGAGAAACGGCTGGTCAGGAAGGGTGCGGCCAGCTCGGGCAGCCGACCGGTGGCCAGGTACTCGGCGATCAGGTCGCCGGTGACCGGGGTCAGCAGCACCCCGTTGCGGTGGTGGCCGGTGGCGGCGACCAGGCCCGGCAGCGCCGTGGGGCCCAGCAGCGGGGCGTTGTCGGGCGAGCCGGGACGCAGCCCGGCGCCGGTCTCCACCAGCGGCAGCTCGGTGATGCCGGGGATCAGCTCATGGGCGTCGCGCAGCAGCTCGTACACCCCGCCCGCCGTCACCGTGGTGTCGTACCCCAGCTCCTCGGTGGTGGCGCCGATCACCAGCTCGCCGTCCTCGCGCGGCACCAGGTAGATATGGCAGCCGCGCACCACCGCCCGGACATTGCGGGAGAGGAACGGCGCGTACACCGGCGGCACCCGCAGCCGCACCACCTGGCCCTTCACCGGGCGCACCGGCGGCAGCACACCGTCGGGCAGGCCCGGCAGCAGATGGCTGCGGCTGCCCGCCGCCAGCACCACCTGGTCGGCGGTGAACTCCTCACCGGAGTCGGCCACCGCCCCGGTCGCCCGGTCCGACCGCACGGTGAGCCGCGCGGCGGCGGCCGGGACCAGCCGCACCCCGGCCCGGCGGCACGCCGCCACCAGGGCGGCGCCCACCCGGCGGCCGTCCACCTGGTGGTCCTCGGCCACATGCAGGCCGCCGCGTACGGACGGCGCCAGCATCGGCTCCAGCCGGCGGGCCTCGCGGCCGGTCAGCCAGGTCGAGTCCAGGCCGAGCCGCTGGTGGAAGGCGTACAGCTCCAGCAGCTCCGCCCGGTCGTCGGAGTCCAGCGCCACCGCGAGGGTGCCGCAGGCGCGGTAGCCGGTGGAGAGCCCGGACACCTCCTCCAGCTCGGCGGCGAAGGCCGCGTACCGCGCATTGGAGGCCATGCCCAGCCGCAGCAGCGGCTCCTCGCCGTACTGCAACTCGGTGACCGGTGCCAGCATCCCGGCGGCGACCTGCGCGGCCCCATGGCCGGGGTCGGGGTCCAGCACCGCCACCGAGAGGCCGCGCTGCGCCGTCTGCCAGGCCACGGCGAGGCCGATGATCCCGCCGCCGACGACCAGTACATCCGTCTCTGTGCGTACCAAGGCTGCGACTCTCCCTTCGCCGGCATGACCCGGATCAGGTTCCGACGGTCGGAGGCCGCTCCAGCCTCCCTCTCAGCCCGGTGCGCCGGGCTCCCGCGTGTACGCCCCCAGCCTATCGCCGCGCCCCGGTGACCTCGAAGGGCCCCGGGGCGCGGTGGTGCAGCGGTGTGTGCGGTGGTGTGTGCGGTGGTGCGTGGGTGCGCGTGCGTGTGCGTGTGCGTGGGTGTGCGCGGTGGTGTGCGCCCCGTGCGGGGGCGCCGGTCAGACGGCCGAGCGGGTGCGGGTGCGGTGCGCGGCGATCAGCTCGGCGTAGCGGCGGCCACTGGTCTTCATGGTGCGGCGCTGGGTCTCGTAGTCGACGTGGACCAGGCCGAACCGCTTGTCGTAGCCGTACGCCCACTCGAAGTTGTCCAGCAGCGACCAGGCGAAGTACCCCGCCACCGGGACGCCCCGGGCGGCGGCGCGGGCGCAGGCGGCCAGGTGCTCCTCCAGGTAGGCGGTCCGCTCCGGGTCGTGCACCTCGCCGTCCGGGCCGACCGTGTCCTGGTAGGCCGAGCCGTTCTCGGTGACGTACACCCGCTGCGCGCCGTACTCCTCGGAGAGCCGCACCAGCAGCGTCTCCAGGCCCTCGCCGTGCACCTCCCAGTCCATCGCGGTGCGGCGCGGGTCGGGGCCGGGCATCTGGCGGGCGTACGGGACCGGGCCGGTCGGGTCGTCGGCGACGACCTGGCGGAAGTAGTAGTTCAGGCCCAGCCAGTCCAGCGGCGCCGCGATGGTCTCCAGGTCCCCCGCGCGGACCGGGAGTTCCACCCCGTACAGCTTGACCATGTCCTCGGGGTAGCCGCGCCCGTGGATCGGGTCCAGCCACCAGCGGTTGGTGTGGCCGTCGGCACGGAGCGCGGCGGCGCGGTCGGCGTCGCTGTCGCTCGCGGGCTCGCACGGGCTGAGGTTGTTGACGATGCCGATCTGCGCACCGGGGACGGCGGCCCGGAGGGCCTGCACGGCCAGGCCGTGGCCCAGGTGGAGGTGGTACGAGGCCCGGACGGCGGCGGTGAGGTCGGTCAGGCCGGGAGCCATCTTGCCTTCGAGGTGGCCGATCCAGGCCGAGCAGAGCGGCTCGTTGAGGGTGGCCCAGTGGGTGACCCGGTCGCCCAGCGCCCCGGCGACCACCGACGCGTACTCGGCGAACCGCTCGGCGGTCTCGCGCTCCGGCCAGCCGCCCCGGTCCTGCTGCGCCTGGGGGAGGTCCCAGTGGTACAGGGTCGGGTAGGGGGTGATCCCGGCTTCCAGCAGGGCGTCGGTGAGCCGGTCGTAGAAGGCCAGGCCGGCCGGGTTGACGGCGCCGCCGCCCTCGGGCATGACCCGGGGCCAGGCGATGGAGAAGCGGTAGGCCCCGAGGCCGAGCCTGTCCATCAGACCGAGGTCCTCGGGCCAGCGGTGGTAGTGGTCGCAGGCGATGTCGCCGGTGTCGCCGTTGTCCACCTTGCCCGGGGTGTGGGAGAAGGTGTCCCAGATGGAGGGGGAGCGGCCGTCCTCCTCCACGGCGCCCTCGATCTGGTAGGCGGCGGTGGCCGCCGCCCAGACGAAGTCGTCGGGGAGCGCACTGAGGTCGTTCACAAGGGGCCTTTCGAAGAGGTTCACTTGACGGCGCCGGCGGTGAGCCCGGCGACGAGATAGCGCTGCAACAGCAGGAACCCGGCGACCACCGGCACGCTGACGACCAGCGACGCGGCCATGACCTGGTTCCAGTAGACATCGGTCTGGGTGGCGTAGCCCTGGAGTCCGACGGCGAGGGTCCGGGTCTCCTCGCTGGTGAGCACCGAGGCGAAGAGCACCTCGCCCCAGGCGGTCATGAAGGCGTACACGGCGACCGCGATGATGCCGGGCCGGGCGGCCGGGATGATGATCCGCACCAGGGCGCGGATCGGCCCGCAGCCGTCCACCAGGGCCGCCTCGTCGAGGTCGCGCGGGATGGAGTCCAGGTAGCCGACCAGCATCCAGATGGAGAACGGCAGCGAGAAGGTGAGGTAGGTGAGGATCAGCCCGCCCCGGCTGCCGTAGAGCGCGACCCCGGTGGCATTGCCGATGTTGACGAAGAGCAGGAAGAGCGGCAGCAGGAAGAGGATGCCCGGGAACATCTGGGTGGAGAGCACCGTCACGGTGAACACCCGGCGGCCCCGGAAGGTGTACCGGCTCACCGCGTAGGCGGCGAGGATCGCCACCGTCACCGAGCAGACGGTCGAGGAGACCGACACGATCAGCGAGTTGACGAAGTAGTGGGCCAGCGGCACGGTGTGCCAGATGTCCACATAGGGGCGGAGTGTGAAGCCGCTCGGTATCCAGCGGAACGGTCCCTGGACGTCCTCCAGCGGCTTCAGCGACGAGCTCACCATCACCAGCACCGGGGTCACGGTGAAGACCGTCAGCACGGTGAGCACGATCCGTCTGGTCCACCGGAAGGAGGCGGGTGCGGCCATGGGGGAGGCGGCGCGGCCGCGTGCCGGGTCGCTATGCATCGGCGCCCTTCCGGCGGGAGGTGAGGAGCAGGTAGACCGCCGTCACCAGCAGCAGGAACAGCAGCAGCAGCACCGACATGGCCGAGCCCGAGCCGAAGTTCCAGGTGACGAAGGAGGATTGGTAGATGTGGATGGAGATCAGGTCGGCGGCTTCCGGCGCGGACTTCCCGAAGAGCACATACGGCGTGTTGAAGTCGTTGAACGTCCACAGGAAGAGCACCAGCACCAGCACCTGGTTGACGGGGCGCAGCGACGGCAGGGTGATCTTGCGGATCTGCTGCCAGACCCCCGCCCCGTCCATCGCCGCCGCCTCGTAGAGCTCGCGCGGGATGTTCTGGAGCCCGGCCGTCAGCGTGAGGAACGCGAACGGCCAGGACCGCCAGACCGAGACGACCACCAGCGCGGTGAAGCTGTTGCCGCCGATCAGCCAGAACGGCCGGTCGGAGGTGAGGTGCAGCTGGTCGTGGAGCACATGGTTCACCAGGCCGGTGTCCCGCTGGAACATGAACGACCAGGTGATCACGGCGGCGTAGACCGGCAGCGCGTACGGCACCAGGAAGAGCGTCCGCAGCAGGCCCCGGCCCCGGAAGGAGTCCTGCATGAGGACGGCCGCGACCGTCCCCACCAGCCAGGACAGGCCCACCGAGAGCACCGTGAAGCAGCAGGTCACCCAGAAGGAGTGCAGCAGCGCCTTGCCCACCGGGGCGTTGAAGTCCACCGCCATCCGGTAGTTGCCCAGTCCCTTCCAAGGGGCTCCGGTCCAGTCCTGGATGTAGAACTGGGTGAGCTCCTTGAAGCTCATCAGGGCGCCGACGACCATCGGCAGCACATGGATGAGCAGTTCCAGGATCAGGGCGGGTATCAGGAGCAGATAGGGCAGGCCGACTCGGCGCAGTCGTTCACGCACGTCAGGACGCCGGCATCTGCTGCTGGGCCTTGGTGAGTTCGGCCTTGACGGTCTCGTCGGTGATCGGCTTGCCGGCCGCCGCGGCGGCGAAGAGGTTCTTGACGGCGGTGCCCACCAGGGTCTCGTACTGGCTCTCCTGGGCGACCTGCGGCAGCGGCGCGGCGCTGGTGGAGAGCACCTGGGAGAGCACCTTGAGGTCCGGGGTGCCGAAGGCCGGGTCGCCCTGCGCGGACGTGACCGGCGGCAGCGAGCCGTAGGTGGAGTTGAGGATCTTCTGCTCGGCGTCGCTGGTCATGAACTTCACGAAGTCCAGGGCGCCGTCCTTGTTCTTGGTGTTCTTGAAGACGGCCAGGTTGATGCCGGCCACCATGGAGTTGACGGCGGTGTCGCCGGAGGGCGAGGCGGTCTGGAAGGGGACCGGGGCCACCCCGTAGTCGTCGGGCGACATGCCGTGGGACTTCAGGTTGCTGCCGGCCGCCTGCCACATCAGCATCCCGGCCTTGCCGGTGGCGAAGTCGGTGAGCGACTGGTTGGCGGCGTACTCGGCGTTGCCGGGGGCCGCGATCTTGTCCTTGGCGATGAAGTCGATGTACTGCTTGACGGCGGCCACCGCTTCGGGGGTGTCGAACTGCGGCTTGCCGGAGGCGTCGAAGAAGTCGGCGCCGTGCTGCTTGCCGAGGACGAAGGTGTTGTGGATGTTCTCGGAGAGGTTGCCGCCCTCGACCGCCAGGCCGTAGTGGCCGTCCTTGGTGAGCTTCTTCCCGTCGGCGACCAGCTCGTCCCAGGTGGTGGGCGGGGCCGCGATGCCGGCCTGCTGGAACAGCTTCTTGTTGTAGTAGAGCGCGTACGCCAGCGAGTAGAGCGGCACCGCCGCCGGGTCCTGGCCGGGCGCGCCGGCCGAGGCGATGGTCGCCGGGACGAAGCGGTCCTTGCCGCCGATCTTGGCGAAGGCGGCGTCGTCCCAGGGCAGCAGGGCCCCGGTGGCCTGGAGCGAGGCGGACCAGGTGTTGCCGATGTTGAGCACGTCCGGGCCCTGGCCGGAGGCGGTGGCGGCCAGGATGCGGTTGAGCAGGTCGGACCAGGGGACGACCTCCAGCTTGACCTTGATGCCGGTCTGCTTCTCGAACTTTCTGAGCTCCGGCTCCAGGACCTGCTTGTCGTTGTCGAGGCTGGCGCCCTGGTTGCTCGCCCAGTAGGTGAGCGTCTTGGGGCTGCCGGAGCTGCTTCCGCCGCCTCCGCAGGCGGTGGCCGTGATGGTGAGGGCGGCGACGAGGGCGGTGGCGGTGGCAAGCCTGGAGGCACGCATGTCGGGGTTCCCCTTCCAGGGGCAGACGGGTGGTGAGGGCCGGCAGGATCACGGCTTACTTCAGGGCGTGATTTAACGCGTGGGCAAACTCTCCCGTCAAGGGGTAAAGGCCCTCGGGATCGGCCGACTCGCCCCCGTCCCCCCGCCGTACCGCCGCAGCCTGCGCAAACACCCTCCCATGGTCGGTGAGGTGGCGTCAGGTGCATATCCCCGCCGCGGGCCGCCCCCGCCGCGAAGGTCCGCGTGACATGCCTTGACACCCCCAGGTCAGGGCCGGGAAACTGATTGGGCGAGCGCTCTCCCAGTTTTTTGCCCTGCCTGCCCCGGCGGCGGTGGGAGGTGGGTAGATTGGCCGGGTGGCAGAAGCGACCGGCAAGGACAGGATCGTGATCGTCGGCGCCGGCATGGCCGGTGCCCAGACCGCCGCCGCCCTGCGGCAGCAGGGCTGGACCGGCAGGCTGACGCTGCTCGGCGACGAGCCGCACCCCCCGTACGACCGGCCGCCGCTCTCCAAGGACGTGCTGCTCGGCAAGGCCGACTCCACCGCCTTCGACCTCGACTGGGCCGCCCTGGACGTGGAACTGCTCACCGGCCGCCGCGCCCTGCGGCTGGACGGCGCCGCCCGCACCGTCCACACCGACGCCGGGCCGGTCGGCTACGACCGGCTGGTGGCCGCCACCGGCGCCACCGCCGTACCGCTGCCCGGCACCCAGGGCGTCCCCGGCGTCCACCTGCTGCGCACCGCCGACGACGCGCTGGCGCTGCGTACGGCGCTCCGCCCCGGCGTCCGCGTGGTGATCGTCGGCGCCGGCTGGATCGGCGCCGAGACCGCCACCGCCGCCCGGCAGCTCGGCTGCGCCGTCACCGTGGTCGAGGCCGCCGACCAGCCGCTGGCCGGAGCCCTCCCCGCCGACCTCGGCCGGCTCACCCGCGACTGGTACGCCGCCGCCGGGGTCGAGCTGCGCACCGGCGCGGCCGTCGCCTCGGTGGAGCCCGGCGCGGTGCACCTCGCCGACGCCACCCGGCTGGCCGCCGACGTGGTGGTGGTCGGCATCGGGGCCCGCCCCGCCACCGGCTGGCTGCACGGCTCCGGGGTGGACCTGGACGGCGGCGGCGCGGTACTCGCCGACGCCCGGCTGCGCACCACCCTGCCCGGGGTGCACGCGGTCGGCGACTGCGCCTCCTTCCCCTCCGCCCGCTTCGCCACCCGGCTGACCGTCCAGCACTGGGACAACGCCATGCTCGGCGCCCGCACCGTCGCCGCCGACCTGCTCGGCCCCGATGCGCCGCCCTACGACCCGGTGCCGTACTTCTGGTCCGAGCAGTTCGGCCGGATGGTCCAGTACACCGGACACCACCCGTCCGCCGACCGGCTGCTCTGGCGCGGCACCCCCGAGGACGCCTCCTGGACGGTGCTCTGGCTGCGCGGCGACGTCCCGGTGGCCCTGCTCGCCGTGGACCGGCCGCGCGACCTCGTCCAGGGCAGGCGGCTGATCGAGCGCTCCACCCCGGTCGACCCGGCCGCCGCTGCGGACCCGGGCACCCCGCTGAAGTCGGCCGCCCGCTGAGGTCCCAGCAGCCCGTTGCAGTGCGTCCACGGGGCCCCGGCGGGGCCCCGGCGGCCCGCGCGGCGCGGCACCGCCACGCACCCGGAGTTACCCATCGGGGCCCGACGGATGGCAGTCTGGACGGGTGAGCGAGATCGATCCCAAGATTGATGCCCTTGTCCCGGCGTGGCTGTACCTTCCCGACATCTCCGAGCAGTGGGGTGTGGAGGTCACCCGGGTCCGTCAGATGGTCAAGGACGGCGTACTGATCGCGGTGCGCCGAGGAGAGAACAACGCCCTTCAGGTCCCCGCCGACTTCATCGGCGACGACAAGCCCGTCAAGGGGCTGCTCGGCACCCTGACCGTGCTCAGGGACTCCGGGTTCAGCGACGCCGAGGCCCTGGAGTGGCTCTTCACCGAGGACCCCACCCTGCCCGGCACCCCCGTGCAGGCGCTGCGGGAGAACCGGGGCACCGAGGTCAAGCGCCGCGCCCAGGCGATGGCGGTCTGACCCGGTGGCGGACACGGACACCCCGGGCCTCCCGGCCCGGGCCAGGCTGGCGGACGCCCGCCTCTACCTCTGCACCGACGCCCGCCGGGACCAGGGCGACCTGCCCGAGTTCCTGGACGCGGTGCTGGCCGGCGGCGTCGACATCGTGCAGCTGCGCGACAAGGCGCTGGAGGCCGCGGAGGAGCTGGAGACCCTGGAGGTCTTCGCCGACGCCTGCCGCCGCCACGGCCGGCTGCTGGCGGTCAACGACCGGGCCGACGTGGCCCACGCAGCCCGCCCCGACGTGCTCCACCTGGGCCAGGGCGACCTGCCGGTGCCGTACGCCCGGGCGATCCTCGGCGACGAGGTGGTCATCGGCCGGTCCACCCACGCCGAGGCCGAGGTGGACGCCGCCGTCACCGAGCCCGGCGTGGACTACTTCTGCACCGGACCGGTCTGGCCCACCCCGACCAAGCCCGGCCGCCACGCCCCCGGCCTCGGCCTGGTGAGGTACGCGGCGCAGCTGCGGCCGACCCGGCCGTGGTTCGCCATCGGCGGCATCGACGCCGGCAACCTCGACCAGGTGCTGGCGGCCGGCGCCCGCCGGGTCGTGGTGGTCCGGGCGATCACCGCGGCGGACGACCCCGGGGCCGCCGCCGCCGACCTGGCCCGCCGGCTGCGCACCGGATGACCGACCGGGTTCCGGGGGCGCCCCGCCGCCCCCGGAACCCCCTCTTCCGCACCGCGCTCAGTACCGCCGGGTGGTCGCCGCCGAGGCCAGCGCCCGCAGCGTGTCGCGGGCCTGCCCGTCGGCCAGCGGAGCCGCCTCCAGCGCCGCCAGCGCCTCGCCCAGCAGCGCGTCGATCCGCTGCTCCACCCGATCGGCCGCACCACTCCGGGCGATGATCCCGCGCAGCCGCTCCACCTCGGCGGGCTCCAGATCCGGGGCGCCCAGCCGCTCGTCCAGCAGCCGCGCCTCGGCGGGGGCGCAGGACTCCATGGCCAGCGCCACCAGCAGGGTGCGCTTGCCCTCCCGCAGGTCGTCACCGGCCGGTTTGCCGGTCACCGCCGGGTCGCCGAAGACCCCCAGCTGGTCGTCGCGCAGCTGGAACGCCTCGCCGAGCGGCAGACCGAACGCCGAGTACGCCTCCAGCAGCGCCGGCCCGGCACCCGCCAGCACCGCGCCCACCTGGAGCGGACGCTCCACCGTGTACTTGGCCGACTTGTAGCGGACCACGGCCAGCGCCCGGTCCGCCGCGCCCTCGCCCATGGAGTCGCCCGCGACCGGCTCCAGCACGTCCAGGTACTGCCCGGCCATCACCTCGGTGCGCATCAGGTCGAAGACCGGCTTGGCGGCCAGCACCGCCGCCGGGTCCAGCCCGCACCGCAGAAACAGCTCGTCGCACCAGCAGAGCAGCATGTCGCCCAGCAGCACCGCGGCGGCCGTGCCGTACTGCGCGCGGTCGCCGCGCCAGCCGCCGGCCCGGTGCAGCGCCTCGAAGCGGCGGTGCACGGAGGGCAGCCCGCGCCGGGTGTCGCTGCGGTCCATCAGGTCGTCATGGATCAGCGCACTGGCCTGGAGCAGCTCCAGGGCGGTCGCCGCCGCCACGATCCCGTCCGCGCCGACCGGGCCGCCGGCGCCGCGCCAGCCCCAGTAGCAGAAGGCGGGACGCAGCCGCTTGCCGCCGTCCAGCAGGAAGTCGCGCAGCGCCGAGGACGCCTCCACCAGCTGCGGCGAGATCTTGGCCAGCAGCACCTCCTGCCGGTCCATGAACTCCGCAAGCGCCTCGTTGACGCGGACGCGCAGCCCCTCCTGGTCCACGGGGTTGCCGACAGGCTCCCGGAGGAGTGCGGCGGCGGCGTCGGCGGGCAGGGTCACGGTGCGGCTCCGGTGGATAAAGCGGGGGACAGCCAGCCTAACCGGACACCTGTCCACCCCGCGCAGCCGCCCGGCCGATACCGCGTCTCACGAGGTGGACGCGGAGTGCCCCGACCGTCCGTATCGCGGATAACCTGCCCTTATGGCACTCGGTATCCCCTCCACCAGAACGGACCGCGCGGTCACCGTCCGCGACCTGCTGGCGGAAGGGCACCGCTCCTTCTCCTTCGAGTTCATGCCGCCCCGGACCGAGCAGGGCGAGCGAAAGCTGTGGGATGCCATCCGCCGACTGGAGGCGCTCGCCCCCAACTTCGTCTGCATGACCTACGGCGCCGGCGGCAAGTCGCGGGACCGCACCGTCGACATGGTCGGCAGGATCGCCAGCGAGACCACCCTCACCCCGGTGGCCCACCTCACCGCCGTCGACCACTCGGTCGCCGAGCTGCGCAACATCATCGGCCACTACGCCGATGAGGGGGTACGCAATGTGCTGGCCGTGCGCGGCGACCCGCCCGGCGACCCGATGGGCGAGTGGGTGCCCCACCCGGACGGCGTCCGCTATGCCTCCGAGCTGGTGGAGCTGATCAAGGGCATCGGCGACTTCTGCGTGGGCGTCGCGGCCTTCCCGGAGATGCACCCCCGCTCCGCCACCTGGGAGGAGGACATCCGGCACTTCATCGCCAAGGTGCGCGCCGGGGCCGACTACGCCATCACCCAGATGTTCTTCCATGTGGAGGACTACCTGCGGCTGCGCGACCGGGTCGCCGCCGCCGGCTGCGAGGTGCCGATCATCCCGGAGATCATGCCGGTCACCAACGTCAAGCAGATCGACTTCTTCGCCCGGCTCAGCAATGCGGCCTTCCCGGCGGAGCTGGCCGAGCGGGTGCTGGCGGTCGCGGACGACCCGGCGGCGGTCCGCGCGGTCGGCGTGGAGTACGCCACCGGAATGGCGGAGCGGCTGCTGGCCGAGGACGCGCCCGGCCTGCACTTCATCACGCTCAACCACTCCACGGCGACGCTGGAGATCTACCAGAACCTGGGGCTCCACGAGCGGGTCTGACCCGCACCGCCGCAAACCCCGGCCCGGTGGCAACACCCGTGCCGCGGCGGCACGGTACGCTCGCTCGACACGCGCGGCGCGGGTGGGCCGGGACGGGGTGGGCCGGGCGGCGGCGCCGGGCCGGTGAGTGGAGGTTTCGTGAGCGTCGGGTACCTGGTGCTGTACGCCGCGTTCGTGGTCGTGGCGCTCTGGCTGGTCGCCGAACTGCTGCTCCAGAACAAGGCTCCGCTGGTCTGGCGGGCGGTGGCGCTGGCGGGCTTCCTCGGGGTGGTCGGCGGGATGGCGCTGGGGTCGGTGGCGGTCATCGGACTGGGCGCGGCGGCCTTCGCGGTGGGGCAGACCTTTGTCACCCTCTCCGTCAAGCGCGGCTACCAGGCCGGCTGGTCGCTGCGCGGGCCGGACGGCTCCCTTCCCGGGCCGCTGTCCCGCATCCCCTTCCTGGCCGGAGCGGTCGGCGGCAGCCTGGCGGAGCCGCCGGTGGCGCAGGTCGGCGAGGTCGGCCCGGTGGAACCGGCGTACGCCCCCGGCCCCCCGGCCGCCGAGGCGGAGCCGCCGCAGCAGCCCGCCGGGCAGCCGGTGTATGCGATGCAGCCGCTGAGCGAGGACGACGACTCCGACGGCTACGGGGTCTACACCGGCGCGACCACCGCCACCCAGGAGGGCTACTACGACGCCTCCTATGCGGGTTATCCGCAGCAGGACCCGTATGCGGCGGCGTACCAGGGCGGCTATGACCAGACCCAGTACAGCGCCACCGCCGCCTACCAGGGCCAGCAGGGCTACTACGACGCCTCCTACGCCGGTTATCCGCAGCAGGACCCCTATGCGGCGGCGTACCAGGGCGGCTACGACCAGACCCAGTACAGCCCCGCCGCCACCGGCTACACCGACTGGTCGCAGCAGCAGTCGCAGCCGCAGCCGCAGCCGCAGCCGTACGCCGACTACGGCACCCAGCAGTACACCGTCCCCGAGCAGCAGCAGCCACCGGAGCCTCCGCAGCCGCCGCAGCAGCCGGGCGGCTGGCAGCCCTCCGCCTGAGCGGGTGGCCGCCGCAGTCCGGTACGACCAGCGGGCCCCTCAGCGCTCACCCCGCGTCCGACGGTGAGGTGGCCTCGGGGGCAGGCCCGGTCCAGCCGGCCGCGCCGACACATGCCTCATTGCCCTCGGGGTCGGCCAGCACCCAGTGCGACGGCGCATGGGCATCCGTCACCAGGCGGCCCCCGGCGGCGACTGCCGCCGCGATCCGCGCCTCGGCCTGGTCGTACGGCACCCAGACGTCGACATGGACCCGGTTGCGCTGCGGGCGCGGCGCGTCCATCTGCTGGAAGTAGAACGGCGCCCCACGGCGGTGCGGATCGATCAGGTCCTCGGGGCTGTTGGCGCGGTCCTGGTACCCGAGCAGGGCACGCCAGAACGGCACCACCTCGGGACCGACGAGGGCGTCGATGGTGACCTGGACGGTCTGCACCGCGGACGGGTCGGCGGGGAGGTCCAGCTTGTGGGCCACTGCCGAGATCCGCCGGGCCAGCTCGGCGTCCCGCTCGCTCAGCCCGTAGTAGTCGGCCGTGATCGTGATCAGCCGTACGGTCACGCCCTCGGGCCGCAGATCGATGTCGGGGTGGCGGTCCCCGAGGCCGGTGAGCCCGCTGATCTCCTGCACCAGCCGGGCGCCGACCGCGAACGACCCGGTGCGGAAGTACGCGCAGGCCCCCTCACCCAGCACCCGCCAATCCTCCAGGCCGGCGGTCTCATGGAACTGCTGCGGCCTGATCCGCTCGGGACTGCTCTCGGTAGAGGTCATTGGCCCAACGTAGCGGGCGGGTCCGACAATCCCCGTCGGCCGTGGCCATCGCCGGGACCGGGACCGGGACCGGGTCCGCAGCAGCGTACGGAGGACCCGGTCCCGGAGCGGGGAGGCGCCGGTCAGCCCACGGTGGACCGCGCCGACAGCGGCAGCCGTCCGGCCGAGGAGCCGGCGTGCAGGGTGTACCGGCCCGGCCGGTCCACAAAGCCGGCCGCCTGCGGCGACCACTGCCGGAAGGTGCGCGGCGCCAGGCGGACCACCGCCTCGGTCCGCTCACCGGGCCCGGCCGTGACCGCCGCATACCCGGCCAGCCGCAGGCCGTCGCCCGCGTCGAGGTAGAGCTGCACCACCTCGCGGCCCGGCCGGGCACCGGTGTTGCGCAGCCGCACCCGGACCTCCGCCCCGGCCGCCGGGTCGATCCGCTGCGGGGCGGTCAACTCCTCGTACTCCCAGGTGGTGTAGCCCAGCCCGTGGCCGAACCAGTAGGCGGGCTCGGCGCCGGACCGCAGCCATGCCCGGTAGCCGATGTCGGGCCCCTCCGCGTAGTCCAGCACGCCCTGCTCCGGCGTGACGGCGGGCAGCGGGGCGCCCTCCGCCGTGGCCGCCCAGGTGGTGGGCAGCCGGCCGCCCGGCTCGGCCCGGCCGAAGAGCACATCCGCCAGGCCGTGCCCGCCCTCCTGGCCGGGGAACCAGCCGACCAGCACGCCCGGTACCTCCTCCCGCCAGGGAAGCTCCACCGGGCCGCCGGAGTTGACCAGCACCACGGTCCGCGGGTTGGCCGCGACCACCGCCCGCACCAGGTCGTCCTGGCGGCCGGGCAGCGCGAGGGAGGCCCGGTCGAACCCCTCGCTCTCGATCTCGTCGGTGGTGCCGACCACCACCACGGCCACATCGGCGCCGCGCGCCGCCCGCACCGCCTGCGCGACGGCCTCGTCCTGGTCCGGGCGCGGCGGGTCCGCAGCGAGGGCGACGACCCGGCCGGTGTCCGGCTCAAAGCGCCGCCGGGCGACCAGCAGGATCTCCTGATCCTCCGTCACCTCGACCTCCGCGCTGCGGAAGGAGGGCGCCACATGGAGATAGGTGGGGTCCTGCGAGGCGGGGGTGACATGGGTGTCCAGCAGGGTGCGGCCGTCCGCCTCCAGTACCACCGCGCCCAGGCCGACCACCGAGATGCTCCACCGGCCGGCCGCGCCCGGCCGCACCAGGGCGCTGACCTCCACGCTCGCCGCGCCCTCGACCGCCTCGGGCCCGGCGGCGGGCTCCAGCACCCGGCCGCTGAGCCGGTGCTCGCGGTGCACCTCGCCGCCGTCCTCGGCGAGGTAGCGGACCAGGACGCCGGGCTCCCCGGTGGCCGGGTTGCGCGCATTGCCGGGGTGCAGCGGCGTGGGGCGGACGCTGAGCAGCGGCCCGGCGGCGTGCACCACCTCGGCCTGGCCCTCCAGCGCGGCCCGGATGCCGTCCAGCGGGGAGACCACGGAGGCGGGGAAGACGCCCGCGCTGCCGCCGCCCTGGATGCGGGCCTGCGCCGCGCCCTGCCCCAGGACGGCGATCCGCCGCAGCCGGGCCGGGTCCAGCGGCAGCAGGCCGCCCTCGTTGCGCAGCAGGACGCTGCCCGCCGCGACGGCCCGCCGCAGCAGCCCCGCCGGGTCGGCGGGCGCGGGCGGCGCGGCGGGGCCGGGCACGCTCTCCAGGGCGCCGACCCGGGCGGCCAGCAGCAGGATCCGCCGGACCTTGGCGTCCACCGCGGCCTCCGGTACCCGCCCCTCGCGTACGGCGGCCACCAGGGCGTCGCCCCAGAGCGGGTGCGGGCCGGGCATGGCCAGGTCCTGGTCGGCGCGGGCGGCAGCCTCGGTGGAGCGCACCGCGCCCCAGTCGGAGACCACCACCCCGTCGAATCCCCAGTCGCCCTTGAGGGGTTCGGCGAGCAGCGGGCTCTCCGACATGGTGGTGCCATTGACCCGGTTGTACGCCGACATCACCAGCCAGACCCCGGCGCGCACCGCCTCCTCGAAGGGGGCGAGGTACACCTCGTGCAGGGTGCGCTCGTCGACCCGGGCGTCCAGGGTCAGCCGCTCGGTCTCGGACTCATTGGCCACATAGTGCTTGGCGGTGGCGGCGACTCCGCCGGCCTGGACGCCCCGGATGTAGGCGGCCCCGGTGCGGGCGGTGAGCAGCGGGTCCTCGGAGAAGCACTCGAAGTGGCGGCCGGCGAACGGGGACCGGTGCAGGTTGAGGGTGGGGGCCAGCAGCACGTCGACCTGCTTGCGGCGGGCCTCGGCGGCGAGCAGCCCGCCGAGTTCGGTGACCAACTGCTCGTCCCAGGCGGCGGCCTGGGCGGTGGGTGAGGGCAGCGAGAGGGCGGTGTCGCGCTCGTCCCAGCGCTCGCCGCGCACCCCGGCCGGGCCGTCGGAGACGCTCATCCCGCGCAGGCCGACGGCCGGTTCGCCCGGGGTGTGGAAGGCGTCGCAGCCGGACAGCAGGGCCACCTTGGCGGGCAGGTCGAGGCGGGCGAGCAGGTCGTCCAGGTGGGCGGTGAGGTCCGGCCCGGCCGTGAGGGTGCGGGTGGTCATGGTGATCCCTTCGCAGGGCCTGTTCCATCGTGGAAGTGCGGCGGTGAGCGCTGTCGGTGAACGCGGTCGGTGAACGCTGGTGGAGAGCGCTCTCCAGGCAACAGTCACGCGGCTCGGCGGAGTACGTCAAGCCCCCGCCGGGCGGGCGGGGGCGATCGGACCGGCGATCTGCCCGGACAAGTGATGATGTATCGGATACGCCGAGGCGGCTTCTCGCGGGGTGCTGCCACATCTCTTGACACCCCGGAAACCGGACCGCGACCATCGCCCCACGAGAGAGCGCTCTCCAAGGCATGCTCTCCGTCCGCCCTCCTTCCCCCCAGGAGCCGCCGCAATGAGAACCGCTCCCTACCCGGTGCGCCCCCGCACCCTGCCACCGCCGCCATCGCTGCGCACCGCCGCCGCGCTGATCCTCACGCTGGGCCTGGCGCTGTACGCCCTGGTGGTCCCGGCCACCCGTGCGCAGGCCGCCGACGCACTGCTCTCCCAGGGCAAGCCGGCCACCGCCTCCTCCACCGAGGGCGCCGGCTACCCGGCGGCGGCGGCCGTCGACGGCGACGCCGCCACCCGCTGGGCCAGTGCCTGGAGCGACCCGCAGTGGCTCCAGGTGGACCTGGGCGCCTCGGCCACCCTCAGCAAGGCCGTCCTGACCTGGGAGAACTACGCCACCGCCTATCGCATCCAGGTCTCCGACGACGCCGCGCACTGGACCGACGCCTACACCACCACCACCGGCACCGGCGGGACCCAGACCGTCCCGCTGAGCGGCAGCGGGCGCTATGTGCGGCTCTATGGGACCGCCCGGTCCAACGGCTACGGCTACTCGCTCTGGGAGTTCCAGGTCTACGGCACCCCCGGGACGGGCGGCGGGACCGGCGGGACGACCAGCGGTACGACCGGCGGTAGTACGACCGGCGGGACGACCGGCGGTGGCACCACCCCGCCCGGCAACTGGACCACCGTCTGGAGCGACGACTTCTCCGGCGCGGCCGGCTCCGCCCCCGACAGCGGCAGTTGGATCACCGACACCGGCACCGCCTACCCCGGCGGCTCCGCCCACTGGGGCACCGGCGAGGTCGAGACCTCCACCGCCGACCGTGCCAATGTCTCCCTCGACGGCAGCGGCCACCTCAACCTCACCGCGGTCAAGTCCGGCACCGCCTGGACCTCCGGCCGGGTGGAGACCAAGCGCACCGACTTCGAGGCCCCGGCCGGCGGCCAGTTGCAGATCTCCGCCACCATCAAGCAGCCCAACCCCGACCGGGCGCTGGGCTACTGGCCGTCCTTCCGCGCCCTGGGCGCCGGCTACCGGGCCGCCCCCTCGACCTGGCCCGGCGTCGGCGAGCTGGACATCCTGGAGAACGTCAACGGCCGCAGCCAGCTGTCGGCGACCCTGCACTGCGGCACCGCCCCCGGCGGCAACTGCAATGAGTACGACGGTATGACCAGCGGCCTGGCCAGCTGCACCGGCTGCCAGACCGGCTACCACACCTACGCCACCGTCATCGACCGCACCCGCTCCGACGAGCAGATCCGCTGGTACCTGGACGGCGCGCAGGTCTGGCAGGTCAACGAGAGCCAGGTCGGCACCGCCGCCTGGAACGCCGCCGTGCACCACGGCTTCTTCCTGGTGTTCAACCTCGGCATCGGCGGCTCGTACCCGGACGCCGTCTGCGGCTGCACCACCCCGGCCGCCGACACCTCCTCCGGCGGCGTGCTCAGCCTGGACTCGGTCACCGTCTCCCGTACCACCGGCACCGCCCCCGCCCCGCTCACCGACCCCGCGGTGCCCACCGGCGGCAGCAAGGTCCAGGTCACCGGCTCCCAGGGCAACTGGCAGCTCACCGTGGACGGTAAGCCGTACCAGGTCAAGGGCCTGACCTGGGGGCCCTCCAATGACACCGCCGGCGCCCGGATGCGCGACCTCAAGTCGATGGGCGTCAACACCCTGCGCACCTGGGGCACCGACGGGGGCAGCAAACCGCTGCTGGACACCGCTGCCGCCTACGGGCTGAAGGTGGTCAACGGCTTCTGGCTCAACCAGGGCGCCGACTACGTGGGCGACACCGCGTACAAGGAGAACACCCTCGCCGACATCAGGAAGTGGGTCACCACCTACAAGGACCACCCCGGCGTGCTGATGTGGGACGTCGGCAACGAGGTGCTGCTGACCACGCAGGACCACTACTCCGGCGCCCAGATCGAGCAGCAGCGCATCGCCTACGCCAAGTATGTGGAGCAGGTGGTGCAGGCGATCCACGCCGTCGACCCGAACCACCCGGTGACCTCCACCGACGCCTGGACCGGCTCCTGGGTCTACTACAAGCAGTACACGCCGAGCCTGGACCTCTACGCGGTGAACTCCTACGGCCAGGTCTGCGGGGTCAGGCAGGACTGGGCGGCCGGCGGCTACACCAAGCCGTACATCGTCACCGAGACCGGTGAGGCCGGCGAGTGGGAGGTGCCCAACGACGCCAACGGCGTCCCCACCGAGCCCTCCGACATCGCCAAGCGCGACGCCTATGTGTCCGCCTGGGACTGCATCAAGGGCCACACCGGAGTGGCGCTGGGCGCCACGATCTTCCACTACGGCAATGAGAACGACTTCGGCGGCGTCTGGTTCAACATCGTGCCCAGCGGCTGGAAGCGGCTGGCGTACTACTCGGTCGTCAAGGACTACGGCGGCACCGCGCCGTCCAACACCCCGCCGGTGATCAGCAGCATGACGGTCGGCGGCGCCACGGCGGTGGCGGCCGGCTCCACCTTCACCGTCTCCGCCTCGGCGAGCGACCCGGACGGCGATGCCATCCGCTACCAGCTGATGTACTCCACCAAGTACGTCGACGGCGGCACCGGACTCCAGCAGGTGACCTTCACCCAGACCGGGGACGGCCGGTTCTCGGTGACCGCGCCCAAGCGGCTCGGGGTGTGGAAGGTCTATGTCTACGCCTACGACGGCCACGGCAACGTGGGCATCGAGACCCGCTCCTTCCGGGTGGTGGCCGCCACCCCGAGCGGGACCAATGTGGCGCTCTCCAAGCCCACCACCGCCTCCTCGTACCAGGCCACCGGCAACGGGGCGCCCTTCCCGCCGTCGAACACCACCGACGGCAAGTGGGACACCCGCTGGGCCAGCGACTGGAGCGACCCCCAGTGGGTCCAGGTGGACCTCGGGAAGACCACCGCCGTGCGGCATGTGCAGCTCGGCTGGGAGGCGGCCTACGCCAAGTCCTATGACCTCCAGGTCTCGGACGACGGCAACACCTGGCGGACCGTGTACTCCACGTCCACCGGGAGCGGCGGGGTCGACGATGTCGACGTCACCGCCTCCGGCCGCTACATCCGGGTCTATATGACGCAGCGGGGGACGGCCTACGGCTACTCGCTGTACGAGTTCGGCGTCTACGCCTGAGCCGATCCCGTCCGGCCTGGAGCGGGGTACGGCGGCGCGGTACCGACCGCCGCCGTACCCCGCCCGGTCTGCGGCTTTGCCTCGGAGAGCGCTTTCCGAGCGTGGTATAACAGCTCCATGACCAGCAGCCGTCCGGCGGGGCCACGCCTGCCGACCCTCGAAGACGTCGCCCGGTCCGCCGGAGTCTCCCGGGCCACCGTCTCCCGGGTCGTCAACGAGACCCGCAATGTCGACCCGGAGATCCGCAAGGCCGTGCTGGCGGCGGTGGCGGCCACCGGCTATGTGCCCAACCGGGCGGCGCGGTCGCTGGTCACCCGCCGCACCGACGCCGTCGCCCTGGTCTTCTCGGTGCCCGAGGTCCACGCCGAACAGGACCCCTTCCTGGGCCAGGTCTTCAGCGACCCCTTCTTCGGCCGGATCGTCGGCGGGCTGCTCACCGTCTTCCGCCCGCGCGGGGTGCATCCGCTGCTGATGCTCGCCGACTCCCCGTACAGCCGCACCGCCCTGCTCGCCGAGCTTCAGCAGCAGCGCATCGACGGCGTGGTGCTGGTCTCCATCGCCCCGGGCGACCCGCTGCCCCGGCTGCTCACCGAGACCGAGGTGCCCACCGTGCTCTTCGCCCGGCCGACGACGCCCGTCCCGATCAGCTATGTCGACGTGGCCCACCACGCCGGCGCCCGGCTGGCCACCGAGCATCTGCTCGCCCGGGGCTGCCGGCATATCGCCACCGTCTCCGGCCCGCTGGACGCCCCGGCCGGACAGGACCGGCTGGCCGGCTTCCGCGAGGCCATGGCCGAGCACGGGCACGCCTTCGCACCCAGCGTGGAGGGCAACTTCACCCAGGACGGCGGGGAGCGGGCCATGGCGCGGCTGCTGGCCGAGCACCCGCAGACCGACGGCGTCTTCGTGGCCAACGACCTGATGGCCCAGGGCGCCCTGCTGGCGCTGCGCGACCGGGGGCGGCGGGTCCCCGAGGATGTCGCGGTGGTCGGGTTCGACGACAGCAGCGCCGCGCTCGCCGCCCGGCCGCAGCTGACCACGGTGCGGCAGCCGGTGGAGGACATGGCGGCCGAGATGGCGCGGCTGCTGCTGGACCGGATCGAGCGGCCGGACCAGCGGGTGACCTCGGTGATCTTCAAGCCGGAGCTGGTACGGCGGCAGTCGGCCTGAAGCCGTCGGCTCCCAGAGCATTGACATGTCCGCGAAATGGCCAGGAGACTGAGACTACCTTGGAGAGCGCTTTCCCATGTTCGTCCACGACATGGAGGCTCACATGTTCCGCCGACCCCCCTTCCTCTCGGGGGCACTCGCCGCCGCCCTCGGCGGCCTGACCGCGCTTGCCCTGATGGTCGCCCCCGCGACCTCGACCGAAGCCGCGTCCACCCCGGCGGCCCCCGCCGCCCCGGCTGCGCACGCCGGGCACGCCGCGATGGCCGCGATGGCCATGCCCGACGGGAACTACATCCCCGCCAACCCCCCGGTGACCGGCGTGGTCCCCTCCACCGCCAACCCCCCGCACCGCTACTTCCACGAGTTCCAGGCCAACTGCTCGGTCACCCACCGGGCCCCCGACGACCCGATCGTCTTCCCGGGGCAGCCGGGCGCATCGCATGACCACACCTTCATGGGCGCCAACAACACCAACGCCTACTCCACCGTCGACTCCCTGACCGCCGGTGGCACGGCGTGCAAGGTGCCCGGTGACACCTCGGGCTACTGGGTGCCCACCCTGTACAACGGGGACAAGGTCATCACCCCGGTCGGCCCGCAGACCATCTACTACAAGACGGGAGTGATCGACTACACCAGCGTCCGCCCGTTCCCCAAGGGGCTGCGCTTTGTCGTCGGCAGCCCGACGGCCACCGCCGCGGAGTTCCGCGCCAACCCCGGCTATGTGGCCGGCTGGGAGTGCGGTGACAGCTACCACAACATCGACTTCCCGGGGAGCTGTCCGGCGGGCAGCCAGCTGAACATCCGCCTCCAGGCGCCCAGCTGCTGGAACGGGAAGTACCTGGACACCCCCGACCACAAGAGCCACATGGCCTACCCGGTCGACGGCATCTGCCCCGCCGACCACCCGGTGGCGCTCCCGATGGTCGAGTTCAAGATGGCCTTCCCGGTGGACGGCAACATGTCCCAGGTGCACCTGTCGAGCGGGGCTGCCTACAGCTACCACTACGACTTCTTCAACGCCTGGGACGACGCCACCCTGGCCGCGATGGTCAAGCACTGCATCGTCGGCGGCCTGCAGTGCGACGCCCGTGGCTACGACCAGGAGCACCCCGAGGCGGGCGCGGCGCTCAACGACCAGTACCGGCTGCCGTGACCGCCTGAGCACACCCTTCGCCGAGCCGGCCGCCCCGGGAACCCCGGGGCGGCCGCCCGTATTCCGGGTCGCGCTGTTTCCGGTCGCGCTGTCCCCGGGTCGTGCGGGTCAGGCCCAGCGCAGGGCGTCGGAGTGGTCGAGCCGGGGCAGCCGGTCGAACCAGGGGTTCTCGCCGGGGTGGCCGATGTTGACCACCAGGAGCGAGCGCCACTGCCCGTCGGGGAAGAACTCGGCGTCGAGCGCGGCGGCGTCGAAGCCGCCCATCGGCCCGGCGGCGAGGCCCAGCGCCCGGACGGCGAGCACAAAGTAGCCGGCCTGGAGCGCCGCGCTGAAGCGACCGGTCGACTCCCGCATCTCCTCCTGGGCCTCGAACACGTCCTTCAGCTCCGGCCGGAACGGCAGCAGCGTCGGGATGTGGTCATGGAACCGGGTGTCCATCGCCAGCACCGCCACCGCCGGGGCGGACTCGGTCTTGGCCCGGTTCCCCTCGTTCAGGTGCTGGACCAGCCGCTTGCGCCCCTCGTCGGTGCGCACGTACAGCACGCGCAGCGGCTGGACGTTGGCGGCGGTCGGCGGCCACTTGGCCAGCTCCCATATCCGGGACAGCTCGTCGTCGGTGACCGGCGTCGGCGCGAAGCTGTTCGCCGTCCGGGCCTCGGTGAACAGCAGGGCGCGGCCGGCGTCGTCCAGGAGGTCCAGGGCGGGCGGTACGGCGGTGCCGGAGTCCGTGGTCACAGTACTCTCATCTCCCTTGCTACTTCGAAAAAACGAGCAACGGTGCCGAGAATAGCAGGCCCGGTAGGATGGCGGCATGGAGAGGCGACGCGGCGAAGAGCACGAGCCGCGAGCGTGCGATGCCGCGCTCAGGCGTGCGTTCGGCTTCCTCGGCAAGCGCTGGAACGGCGTGCTGCTGGGCACCCTCATCCAGGGCCCGGCCGGCTTCGCGGACCTCAAGCGGGCCGTGGCGGGCATCAGCGACTCGGTGCTGTCCGACCGGCTCACCGAACTGGCCGGGGCCGGTCTGGTGCGGCGCACCGTCGAGCAGGGGCCGCCCGTCGCGGTGGTCTACAGCCTGACCCCGTCCGGGCATGCGCTGCTTCCGGCCCTTGAGGAGCTCACCAGCTGGGCCGAGGACAACCTGCCGGGCTGAGGGCGGTCAGCCCGGGGAAGTGCGGCTCAGGGGGTGCCGATCAGGGCCGCGGTGACCGCCGCCGACATCCCGGCGCGGGGCAGCCCGCCGCCGGGGTGCGCCGAGCCGCCCGCCAGATAGAGGCCGGGCAGCGGGGAGCGGTTGGGGGCGGCCAGGAAGGCGCCCCCGGCGCCCGCCAGCGCCGGCCCGGGTACCGAACCGCCCGGCGCCCCGGTCTCCCGTTCGACCTCGGCCGGGGTGCGTACCTGCCGCCAGAGCACCCGGTCCCGCAACCCCAGCCCGGCCGCCTCCACCTGGGCCTGCACCAGGTCCGCGTACTCCTCCGCCCGGCCCGGCGCGTCCCAGTCCACCGCCCCGTGGCGCGGCACGGTCACCGTCAGCGAGACGGCCTCATGGCCACCGTCCGGCCGCAGCGCGGGGTCGTCGGGCCGCAGCACCTGCACGGTGGGCCGCTCGCAGAGCCGGGCGGCGGGGGCGAAGAGCGCGTCCAACTCGTCCGCCGGATCGGCCGCGTGGACGACCGTACGGTGCGCGGTCCCCCCGGGGCGGGCGCCGCGCAGTGCCAGCAGCACCGTGAACCGCCCCGGCTGCGGCTCCGACAGCGGCTCCGGCAGCGGCGGACACTGCTCCTGCCGCTCCCCGCCGACCAGCCGCTGCCCGTACAGCGCCCGCACATCCACGGCCGAGACCACCAGGTCGGCGTCGATCCGGCTGCCGTCGGAGAGTTCCACCCCGGCGGCCCTGCCCTCCCGCACCACCACCTCGGAGACCGCCGCGTGGAAGAGGAACTCCGCCCGCCGCCGCTCGCAGCGCGCGTACACCGCGTCGGCCAGCGCCCGCATCCCACCGGCCACGTACCAGACGCCGAAGGTCTGCTCCATATACGGCACCACCGTGAGGCTCGCCGGGGCCCGGCGCGGGTCCAGGCCGAAGCGCAGCGCATACTCGGCCAGCAGCGCCGACGGCCCCGGCTGCCCGCCCAGCTCCCGGCGGGCCACCCGGGCCAGGGTGGGGCCGCCGCCGAGCAGTCGGCCCAGGGTGCTCCGCCGGTCCGGGTACGGGTCGGTGTGCAGGGCGGCGGCGTCCCCGGTGAGCGGTTCCTCCAGCAGCGGGCGCCGGGTGGCCTCCCACACCTGCCGGCCCCGGTCCATCACGGCCCCCCACCGCTCGCCCGACCCGGCCCCGAATGCCTCGTCCAGCGCCCGCACCACCCCGGCTCGGGAGGCATTGGGCAGCAGCAGCTCGGTGCCGTCCGGCAGCAGATGGCGGCTCTCCGGGTCGACCGGGGAGAGTTCGACCAGGTCCTCCAGCCGCTCCTTGCCGGTCTTCAGCGCCAGGTCGCGGTAGACCGCCGGGAGGGTGAGCAGCGTCGGCCCGGTGTCGAAGGCGAACCCGTCCCGTTCATACCGGCCGACCATGCCCCCGTATGTCCCGGACGCCTCGCACACCAGCACCCGATGGCCGACCGTGGCCAGCCGCGCGGCGGCTGCCAGCCCGCCCATGCCTGCACCGATGACCACGATCTTTGCCATGGCCAACGATCCTAGGGGAGCCGGGTGGGGGAGTCGGGGCGGGGCGTCGGGGTGAGGACCTGGGGGAGCCAGGTGGGGTCGGCGGGTGTGGAGACCGGGGCCGGGTGGGGAGTCGGGGCGGGGCGGTGGGGTGTGGAGACCGGGGCCGGGTGGGGAGTCGGGGCGGGGCGGTGGGGTGAGGACCGGGGCCGGGCGGGGGAGTCGGGGCGGGGCGGTGCGGGTGAGGAGCGGGTGTCTGCGCGGGCGCTGGATACGGCGCGGCAGGGGTGACGGCTGGGCCGGTATGTGGTCAGCGGGGCGGGCCGGAGTCGGTGTAGGGGGGTGGTGCGGGGGCGGCGGCGGTCCGCTGGGTGCGGCGTTCGCGGCGGCGCTGGAGGAAGCGGCGGATGCGGGAGACGGCGAACCAGACCAGCAGGATGCCGATGAGCATCAGCACGCCCGCGACGGAGGCGGCGAGCAGCGGATGGAAGACCGCGAGGATGACGACACCGGCGACGGTGGCGTCCTCCAGCAGGCTGACCGCGATATTGCTGGCGGGCTCCGGGGAGGTGTTGACCGCCATCCGCAGTCCGGCCTTGGTGAGGTGGCTGACCAGGGCGCTGGTGCCGCCCATCGCCCCGGCGGCGAGTTCGCCCAGGGAGCCGTCGGCCTGGTCGGCCAGCAGCGCGCCGACGACGGCGCCGGACACCGGGCGGACCACGGTGTGCACGACATCCCAGGCGGAGTCCAGGTAGGGGATCTTGTCGGCCACCACCTCCAGCAGGAAGAGCACGGCGGCGGCGATCAGGACGTCGGTGCGCTCCAGCGCGGGCGGCACCGAGTCGGCGCCGCCGAACCGGCCGAAGAGCCCGAGCAGCAGCACCACCGCATAGGCGTTGATCCCGCTCGCCCATCCGCTGGTGAAGATCATCGGGATGATCGACACGCCCGTCTCCCTGCTTCCGAAGTGCTGCCGCCGACACAGCGTAGGTGAGGGGGAGACGCCTCCCGGGGAAGCGGCGGTTCCGGTGAGCACGGGTACTCAGAAGTACTCGGCTGCGGCTTTGAGTAGTCCGACGGATACGCCGTGACCTGGCGGGACGGGAGAGTGGTGGCACCGGGACGGCGGGCCGCGAGGCACCGGCCGCCCGGAGCGCGACGGACACCGCCCGCCGGGGACGGGAGCCCGCGAGCCCACGGGGGGACACGGGGGCGAGGGGGGAGCGGGGCTCCACGGGGGCCCGGCCGGGTGGGACCGCCGCGCTGGAGCCGACCGCGGGTTCCGCACCGCCGACACGGGGCGGCGGAGCGGAACCCGGCGGCGGCCGACCGGTCCCGGCAGAGCGGTCAGGCGCTGATCCGGCCGTGGAGCAGGCGGACCAGGGCGGCGTGCACGTCGGCGATGTCGCGTTCGGGTTGGAAGGCGAGCCAGTCCAGGGCCACCACCAGGACCATGCCGAAGAGGGCGGAGGCGGTGAGCCGGGTGTCCAGGTCGGGGGCGAGTTCGCCCTGGCGTACGGCGTCGTCGAGCACGTCGGCGACCACCGAGACCGCCTCGTCGCGCAGCAGCCGCAGGGTGTCGTGCCAGGCCCGGTTGGTACGCCAGGTCTCGGCCACGAAGAGCTGGGCGAAGGAGGGGTAGGCGGCGATGAACTCCAGCCCGGCCCGGACCATCGCGTCCAGGGCCTCCAGCGGCGGCCGGTCGGCCGCCGCGCCGCGCAGCGAGTCGGTGAGCAGGCCCACCCCGTGCCGCAGCAGCCCCTCGAAGAGTTCCGTCTTGCTGGCGAAGTTGTAGTAGACGGTGCCCTTGGCGACCCCGGCACGGTCGGCGATCTCCTCCACGGTGGTCGAGGAGAAGCCCTGCTCGGCGATGAGGGTCACGGCCGCCTCGTACAGCTTCTGCCGGGTGGCGCCGCGTCGCGTGCTGCTGCTGCTCATGGTGGCATTGTCGCGGGTGCGGGCGGCGGTCACAGGGCCAGCTCCGGGTGGAGCCGGGAGAGCGACCAGACCTGCCTGCGGCGGGCGGTGAGCGCGGTGAGGGCGAGCGCGGCGGCGAGGAAGGCGGCCAGTACCGCGCAGCCGGTCCAGACCGGGCCGAGATCGCCGCCGCTGATCAGCCGGCGCAGACCCTGGACCACATGGCTCATCGGCAGGAAGGGATGCAGGGCGCCGAAGAACCGGGGGCTGGTCTCCACCGGGTAGGTGCCTCCGGCCGAGGTCAGCTGGAGCATCAGCAGGGCGAGGGCGAGCAGCCGTCCGGCCGGGCCGAAGCGGGCGTTCAGCCACTGCATCACGGCGGTGAAGCAGCCCACGGTGAGCAGCAGATAGCCGACCACCCCGGCGGTGCGCGCGGTCTCCAGGCCGACTCCCCAGTGCAGTACCGCCAGCAGGGCGCAGCACTGGAGGACGCCGATCCCGGCGGCGGGCAGCCAGCCGGCCAGGGCGATCCGCCAGGAGGGGGCGTTGGCGGACAGCGCCCGGGGGCTGAGCGGGCGCAGCAGCATATAGCTGACCATGGCGCCGACCCAGAGGGCGAGCGGGATGAAGTACGGGGCGAAGCCGGTGCCGTAGTTGGGCGCCTTGTTGAGCTCGTTCCTGGCGAGCTGGACGGGGTCGCTCATGGCGGCGGCGCGGGCGTCGCGCTGCGCCTTGTCGTACGCGGGGATCTGGTCGGCGCCGTCGTGCAGGCCGCTGGCCAGGGTGCCGGAGCCGTCGGAGAGTCGGCCGAGGCCGCTGTCCAGCTGCTGGGCGCCGTCGGCCAGGGTGGCGAGGCCGGAGTCGAGGCGCTGGGCGCCGGTGGAGAGCTGGTAGAGCCCGCCGCTGAGGGACCGGGCGCCGTCGGTGAGGGTGGCGAGGCCGGTGTCGAGGGTCCGGGCGCCGCTGAGGGCCTGGCCGGTGCCCTTGCTGAGTTCGGCGGACCCGGTGGCGAGCCGGTGCACTCCGGTGTTGAGGCGGTTGACGTCGGCGACGGCGGTGTCGAAGTCCTTGGCGAGGCCGGGCCTGGAGAGCTGCCGGGCGAGCCGTTCGACCCGGGTGGCGTCGGCCGCCAGCTCGTCCAGCCGGGGGGCCATCCGCTGGACGGCGGCGTCCAGCTGCCGGGCGGTGTCCAGGACCTGGTGAGCGGCCTGGTCGGCCTGGGCCAGGGCGGCGCAGTCGGTGCCGTCAGTACGACATTGAGCGTAGAGGGCGTCCAGCCGGTCGGCGGCGGCGCGGGCGTCGGCGAGGGCCTTGGCGCCGGCGGCGGGCAGTTTGGCGAGGTTGCCGGAGATCTCGTGCGCGGCGTCGGCGATCAGCTTGGCGGAGGCGCTGATCTGGTCCGGGTACTCGTGCAGCAGGGGTGAGACGTCCTTGGCGAGCGGGTTGACGGCATCGGCGAGGCGCTGGGTCCCGGCGGCGGCCTCCTTGCTGCCGGAGGCGAGCTGCTGCGCGCCGTGGTCGAGGTCGGCGAGGCCGCCGGCGAGGGCGCTGCTGCCCTGTTTGGCCCGGTCGAGGCCGGCGGCGAGCCGGTCGGCGCCGCTGCGGGCGTCCCTGCTGCCGGCGGCGAGTTCGCCGGCGCCCTGGTGGGCTTGGCCGGTACCGGTGGCGAGCCTGCCCGCGCCCTGGTGGGCCTGGTCGGCGCCGGAGTGGAGCTGGTCGGCGCCCTCGGCGGCCTTGGCGGTCCGGTCGTGCAGGTCGGAGAAGCCGATGAAGATCCTGTCGTAGAAGCCGCCGGACGCCTTGGCGGAGGTGGCGGCGCGGACCTCGGTGAAGACCGACCGGGAGATCTGGCCGACGATGTAGTTGTTGGCGTCATTGGTGCTGACCTGGAGGGAGCCGTGCTCCGGGTGGTCGCTGTCGCTGGAGCCGATGTTCCGGCTGAAGTCCTGCGGGATGGTCAGCGAGAGGTAGTAGCGGCCGGAGGCGACACCGGCTGCGGCCTCCTGCGGGGAGGTCTCCCGCCAGTCGAAGACATGACGCTTCTTCAGTTCCTCGGTGAGCTGCTGCCCGGCGTCGATCCGGGTGCCCTGGACGGTGGCGGCGCGGTCCTGGTTCACCAGGGCGACGGGGAGCCTGTCCAGGCGGCCGTACGGGTCCCAGAACGACCAGAGGTAGAGGGCGCCGTAGAGCAGGGGGAGCAGCAGCAGGGCCACCATGGCGGCGCGGGGGAGCCGCCCTCGGGCGAACCTTCGCAGCTCCAGGCGGGCCAGGCTAAACGCGCGCATCGGTGGCTGCTCCCTCGTCCTTTGCTGCTGCTTCCTCGGTGGCGCCCGGCAGGTGCACCGTCAGCCCGGCCAGGCCGTCCGCTGCGGCGGCGTCGGTGGTGGCGGCCAGTACGGTGACGCCGCTGCGGGCGACCTGGTGCAGCAGCTGCCAGGCGGCGGCGCGGTCGGCGGTGTGCAGCCGGTCGTCGGTGTCGTCCACGCAGAGCAGCCGGGGGCGGCCGGTGAGGGCGAGCCCGGTGGCCAGCCGCAGCATCCAGAGTCCGTCCAGGTCGCGTACGGGGGTGCGCGGGCCGTGCGGCAGCCGGTCGACGGCGAAGCCGGTCCTGGCCAGGGCCTCGGTGACCTGCTGGTCGCGGCGGCCCGGCAGGGAGAGCATCGGGGCGTGCAGCTGCCGGCGCTCGCGGATGTGCTCGCCGACGGTGAGCGCCGGGTCCAGCTGGTTGACGCCGGGTACCGGGCCGAGGGCGGAGATCCGCCGTACCTTCGCCGCCTGCCGGGGCAGCCGCAGCCCGTCCACGGTGGCGCTGCCCTCGGTGGGGCGCATCCGTCCGGCGAGGGTGAGCAGGAGCGAGGTCCGGCCGGAGCCGGCGGGGCCTTCGACGGCGATCAGGGTGCCGGGCCGGGCGGTGAAGTCCACCCCTCGGTAGACCCAGCCGCGCGGGCCGCGCAGGGAGAGGGCCCGGGCCGCGACGGCGGCACCACTCTCGGGGTCGGTCATCGTCTCTTCCCTCACTTTTAGACTGACTGGTCAGTTCAAATATAGCTCCGCTCCGGGGGTGTTGTCAGTGGTGCCGTTCACCATGGGGGAGGTGCGGGCCATCCGGGTCCGTAGCAGCAGGCCGAGGAGGGGAATGGCGTTGACGCGAAGTCCGCGCAGGGGGTTACCCTGGCAATGTTCGAACGAAAGTTCGAACAAGGGAGGTCGGCACGAGGACCAGCAAGGAGGCACGATGACCAGGCGGCATGCGGACCCGGTCGAGGTCCGGGGCACCGGCGACAGGCCCACGCACTTCCTCTGGCGCGACCGGGTCTACGCGGTGCGGGAGGTGCTCGGCCACTGGAAGGAGAGCGGGCCATGGTGGGAGGAGGCCCGGCGGATCGGCGCGTCCGGCGCCGCCGGGCGCACCCGGCCGGTGGCCGAGGCGCCGCCCACCTCGGCGCTCGGCCGCTGCATCCGTACCGAGCGGGAGGTCTGGCGGGTCGAGGCCAGCCCCGGCCGGGCCTTCGCGGTGGGCGTGTACGAGCTCAGCCGCGACCCGGAGGCGGGCCGGTGGACCCTCACCCGGACCACGGACTGAGGGGGGCGGAGCAGATGACGATCGCCGGTGGCGATGCCCGCATCCTCCGCCTGGGCGGCGGCCCGCCCGACGGGATCTTCCCTCAGCCGCAGTTGCCGCAGCAGCCACAGCCACAGCAGCAGTCCGGTCGGCCGGTCGGCGGCTATGGCGTCCCCTACCGGCGCCCGTCCGACGTCCACCCCGTGCTGCGCAGGGCCGCCGCCCCGCCCGCCGCCCTGGACCTGCTGACCCAGGCCCACCGCACCCTGGCCGGGGCCCGCGCCTGCGAGGACCCCCTGGAGCGCTATGCCGCCGCCCACCTCGCGGCGCTGCGCACCTCAGCCGCCGTACTCGCCGTGCGCGGCCGCCCGGAGAAGAACCCCCGGCGGCGCAAGGCCATCCGCAGCGCCTGGGAGGTGCTGCCCGAGGTCGCCCCCGAACTGGCCGAGTGGGCGGTGTACTTCGCCGCCGGCGCCCGCAAGCGCGCCGCCGCCGAGGCCGGTATCCAGGGCGCCGCCAGCCCGCGCGACGCCGACGACCTGGTCCGCAACACCGCGCTCTTCCTGCGGATCGTCGAGCGGCTGCTCTCGCTGCGGCCCGCCGTACCCGCCCCCGCCCTCCCGCTCGGGGACCTCGGGGACCCCGACAACCCCGGCGACCCCGACGACTTCGACGACTTTGACGACTTCGACGACTTCGACAGCCGCGACGCCGGGGAGGGAGGAGGCCCCCCGATGCCCAGGACCGGCTGAACCCCCGACCCGCACCCTCTCCACGGGAGTCCCCTTGAGCACCACCGACTCCTTCACCCATCTGCATGTGGCGTCCGGCCACTCGCTCCAGTACGGGACCTCCGCACCCGAGGTCCTGGTCGAGCGCGCCGCCGAACTCTCCATGCCGCTGCTCGCCCTCACCGACCGCGACGGCCTCTACGGCGCCGTGCGCTTCGCCAGGGCCTGCGACCGGGCCGGGATACGCCCCGTCCTCGGCGCCGACCTCGCCGTACGGCCGGACGGCCCCCAACCCCCGCCCGCCACCACCCCCGCCCGCGGCGGCCGGGCCGTCGACCCCCGGCTGCCCAGGGTCACCGTGCTGGCCCGTGGCGGCCGGGCGGGCTGGGGCGCCCTGTGCCGACTGGTCAGCGCCGCCCACGGCGCCGACCTGGCCTCCGCCGCCGACCTGGCCGCCCCGCCGCCGACCCGGCGGCCGTCCGCCGCAGGCCCGCCATCACCCCCGAGACGATCACCCGTCAACTGGCCGCCGCCGACGCCTTGGACGGCGACCTGCTGGTACTGCTCGGCCCCGGCTCCGATGTCGGCCGCGCCGCCGCCGCAGGCCGCCCCGACCTGGCCCGCGCACTGCTGCGCCGCTGGCGCGAGCGGGCCTGCGGCGCCGACCTCGCCGTCGAGGTGGTCCACCACCTGGCACCGCCGGGCCACCCCCATGCGCTGCCCGTCGCCGCCCGGATGCTCGGCCTGGCCACCGAGGCCGGCCTGCCCGCCGTCCTCACCAACGCCGTCCGCCACGCCCGCCCCGAGGACGCCCCCGTCGCCGACATCCTGGACGCCGCCCGCCGCCTGGTCCCGCTGGACCGCCGCCACCGCGACCGGGCCAACGCCGAAGGCCACCTCAAGTCCGCCGCCGAGATGGCCGTGGTCGCCGAGGAGGTCGCCCGCGCCGCCGGATACGGCCCCGCCGAGGCCCGCAGCCTGCTCACCGGCACCGCCGACCTCGCCGCCGGCCTCGCCCTCGACCCCTATGCCCACCTCGGCTTCGGATCGGTGCGGATGCCCGAACCGGCCGTCCTCGGGGTCGCCCCGGAGCGCGCCGCCGCCGAACTGCGCGCCCGCTGCGAGGCCGGACTGGTCCGCCGCTACGGCTCCGCCGCCGGAGGTCCGGCCGCCCGCGACCGGCTGGACGGCGAACTCGCCCTCATCCGCCGCCTCGGCTACGAGGCGTACTTCCTCACCGTCGCCGAGGTCGTGGAGATGGTCCGGGGCCTGGGCATCCGCTGCGCCGCCCGGGGCTCCGGCGCCGGCAGCCTGGTCAACCACCTGCTCGGCGTCTCCGGCGTGGACCCCCTGCGGCACGGCCTGCTGATGGAGCGGTTCCTCTCCGAGCGGCGCACCGCACTGCCCGACATCGACCTGGACGTGGAGTCCGCCCGCCGCACCGAGGTGTACCAACGGCTGCTGGAGCGGTTCGGGCCCGCCCGCACCCTCTGCGTCTCCATGCAGGAGACCTACCGCGCCCGGCACGCCGTACGCGACGTCGGCGCCGCCCTCGGCCTGCCGCCCGAGGAGATCGACGCCGCCGCCAAGGCATTCCCGCACCTCCGCGCCCGCGACGTCCGCGCCGCCCTGCGCGACCTGCCGGAGCTGCGCTCCTCCCGGCTGGACGAGGGCCTGTTCGCCGTCCTCTTCGACCTGGTGGAGAAGTTGGACGGGCTGCCCCGCCACATCGCCCTGCACCCCAGCGGCATCCTCCTCTCCGACCAGCGGCTGCGCGACCTCACCCCGGCCGAGATCAGCGCCCAGGGCTTCCCGATGAGCCAGTTCGACAAGGACGACGTGGAGGAGATCGGCCTGCTCAAGCTGGACGTCCTCGGCGTGCGGATGCAGTCCGCCATGGCGTATGCCCTCACCGAGATAGCCCGCACCGAGCAGACCGACGTCGACCTGGACGCCGTCCCCCACGACGACCCCGCCGCCTTCGAGCTGATCCGCTCCACCCGCACCCTGGGCTGCTTCCA